>JBFWWG010000005.1:0-306358 GCA_050246315.1 Nitrospiraceae bacterium
GAGTATATCGAGGTGTTCTACAACCAAGAACGGTTACATCAAGCACTGGGCTATCGCAGTCCAGAGGAGTTCGAACGGCAGGAGAGTGGTGCGTAATTCACGTGTCTGTTATTCCGGGGCCACCTCAGATCTTGTCTTGTGCATTGCTAGCTTTTTCCAATCCTGGAGGGTATCTCAAGACAAACCAATCTGTGAGGATGAATGCATAGCTATGGAGTCACTCAAGAATAGCGAGAATAGGGTCAGGTCTTGTATCGTGCATTGCTCCGGGTCTGAATAGACATGGTCATGTCTTGTAATACGACAGGCGGTTGAATAGGAGCGGAGCATGATCCGGGGATGAACCAATGAGATCAGTTCTTATGAAGGCCCTGTTCAACCAGTGTGGGGCAACATTGCTTATAATAGCTGGTTGAATTGGTCGACAGACAAACGAGCCTGTTTCAGTATGTGTGACAGTGTCGACCGCTTAAGAGGCCGATGTGCCGGAATCGTGACTTTCAACACTTCGGCGGGGAGATGTTTCTGAAGTCGGATGTGACTGCCTTTTTGCCGGACAACCACCCAGCTATCTCGCTGCAATGCCCGAATCACCTCTGTGTAGGAGAGGCTGGGAACTTTGCTCATACCGCGAGTTCGATCTGCTCCGCATCAGGACTGAGAGTCAGGTCGTCTTCGACAGGTTCCAGATATAACTCGATGGCCTCGCGAATGTTCTTTACGGCTGCTTCTTTGCTCTCCCCTTCACTGATACAGCCGGGAAGGGTAGGAACAAATACCGTGAAGCCGCCATCCTCGCTGGGTTCGAGCACAATTCGAAGTTTCATTGAGGACCTCACAATTCACAGGTTTTCTGAACTATAGCAAACGGATTCCATCCAGGCAACGACGGGGCATAGCCTTACGCAAGTGCTGTGAACATTTGGCGACGGCATTCCGAAGGGAAAAATATGAAAATATGGGGTCACGGGGCCAAGAATAAGGTCAGGTCTTGTATCGTGCATTGCTCCGTGGTGGTAGAGGGCTGACAGAAAGGTGTCTGCAGTTAATTGTGTGCGGTTTGGAGTGCCAGCGTTGCTGATAGATGTCAGTTGTTGAGGAACTGGTCTGCTGTCACTCCAGCTTGCTTGAGAATGGCACGAAGGGTGCCCTCATGCATGTCGCCAGGATGGTTGGGGATGGTTGTATACCGATGTGTGGATGAGTTGAACCAAATCTCGTGGCTACCGGCGGCCTGACGGTCGAACTGAAATCCGAGCGTCTTGAGGCGTTGAACGATTTCTCGATAACGGAATCCGGCTAGTCGTCCCATTAAGCGTTGACGATGAGGGGGTAATCGAATTCATCGCGGGCGGGCGGAAGCGGGGAGTCTCCTTCACGTTCCTGTTTGGCCTCGAGAATTTTCTTGGCGACATCACGAGCGATGTCGATTGTCTCTTGAATCGTCCGCCCCTGCGCGACGAGGCCTTGTATGGCGTCAGAGGTCGCCAGATAAACGCCTTCTGGAAGCTTTTCAATATGGAGATTGACGATTCGTTCCATAGTGACACTCTTTCGAAAAAAATGTGGGTTCTTGTTATCGGCTCATCATACGTGATGGTGCGCTGCCAAGTCGAGAAGAGTCTATGATTATTGCCGATATTGTCTCCCAGCATGCTGAGGAGGCAGCTTTTTTGTGGTTACTGCGGTCGAATGCAACGCGGCAGCCGCACTATGCGTTGAAAGATCTGGCCAAGCTGGATGGCCGGGTTGAGGCCCATCTTGATGGGCTGCGCGTGGCAGGGGAACCAGGCTGGGAGCTGTGCAAGGCCGCGCTGGGGAGCGAAGAGCCCGGCGAAATGTTCGCCGCGTCCGTGATGGCCTTTGAGTCGGATAATGAGTCGCGCATCCAGGCGGTGTTGGATGTGGTAGCTGCGAAACCGGAACTCTTGTATGGGATGGTTTCGGCCCTTGGATGGCTTTCCTTCGAACAAGCTTCGCCACACATTCAACCGTTACTCGGTTCGGAAGTGCACCTTCATCGCCAGATCGGTCTCGCGGCCTGTGCGGTGCATCGGGCCGATCCTGGTCAAGCCCTGAACCTTGCCGTGACCTCTCGGAATCTGCCATTACGAGCGCGTGCCCTGAAGGCGGTCGGTGAGCTGGGACGGAAAGATTTGCTCGGCGCCGTGAAGGATCATCTGCGCGCAGAGGATGAGAACGTCCGCTACTGGGCGGCCTGGTCCGGGGCTCTGCTCGGCGAACCGAGCGCAGTTCCAGTTCTGCAAGGGTTCGCGATTCCTAATAACTCGTATGCCGAACAGGCCTGTGGGATGGCCCTACGCCGGCTGTCGTTGGATGAAGCCCATGCCTGGGGGAGGGAATTGGCCGGTCGACCAGCAACTCGGCGCATGGCTGTCATCGGAGTAGGCGTTGTCGGCGATCCCGCGCAGATCCCCTGGCTGGTTGAACAGATGGCGATCCCCAACGTCGCGCGTGTTGCAGGCGAATCATTCACCTTCATCACTGGAATCGACCTGGCCTATGACGATCTTGAACGTGACAAGCCGGAGGGCTTCGAAGCCGGCCCTACCGAGAACCCAGAAGATGAGAATGTGGAAATGGACCCGGATGAGGACTTGCCCTGGCCCCATCCGGAATTGATCGAGAAATGGTGGAGCCAGAACAAGAGTCGCTTTACAAACGGGACCCGCTATCTCTGCGGCCAGCCGATGACCGTCGAATCACTCAATCAAGTTTTGCGAACTGGCAAGCAACGCCAGCGCATCGCTGCGGCGATCGAACTCGCCATGCGCCAACCCGGCACGCCACTCTTCAACACCAGCGCCCCCGGCTTCCGCCAGACCAAGATATTAAAGGCTTCATGAAGATGAGCATACCTCGAGAGCGACGGTAAGGAAAATGATTCCGTTTCGATTCAAGAAGCGGCAAGAGCGGTCCTTATGCCATCACACCTGTTTAATTTGAATAGATCGCTTACCTGGCAAGATTACGGCAAGCCTCGTAAATTACCCGCGCCTGCACCGAGCGAAACAGCGAAGGCGGCATTCACCCATGCGGACTATTCCTTTACCTATACTTACGATAATCTACCCAAGGTCGCTGGCGAAGCGTTACCCCTGGATATAGCACTTGGCGATATAACCATCACCATTACCTTTAACCGGGTCAAGAGTTGGGTGGCTTCGTGGGTGTTTCAGTGCCCTAAACAGTTTCAGGATGATCTGCTGACGCATGAGCAAGGTCACTACGACATTGTGGCCCTAATGGCACGGGATCTTTTCACCGACCTGTTTGCCCTCAAGAACCATGCCTATCAGGAAAAACGAGCGTTAGATGAGAGGGTAACAGCGCTTAACGATGACTGTGTCCACAACATAGAGGTCATTGGTAGTCGCTATGAAAACGAGACCAAAAACGGGCAGCGGCCTGAGCAGCAGCGCAGCTGGAGTGGGTTCATCCACACAGCGTTCACACAAGCACGGCAACCCCCTGAACTTGCGGCGGACGGGACTCCCTATAGAGTGCGTCTATTGGAAGTGCTTCGTAAGAACGGTGTTGATCTCTCTCAACCGCTCAAATGACAGATGCGTATGGCGCTAACGATGCTCTCCGCCACAAGAATTTGCTGGATCGAATGAGTCGATCAACACCGTCCTGCAAGGAATTCCACTTTCGCCAATATGCGAATTCACGAGATCCAATGAACGAACCCGGCCAGCCGCTCTTCAACACTAGCGCACTCGGCTTCCGGCAGCAGGCGCATTTTAAGTAAGGGGATCTTCACTCTGAGTGGCGGTTATATATCTATGGTGAATGTTCTGGAAGAAGATGACGCTTCGATTTCTGGAATGCGATGAGAACGACGTTATTCGTAATGCGTCCACATCCGAAGGATTTTCACGCGGTGCTCCTTTTCGAGCACCTGGTACACGAGCCGATGATGGATGTTGATCCGTCGAGAGTAGGCTCCTGCGAGATCGCCAACCAGCTTTTCATAGGGAGGCGGAGTTTGGAACGGATTCTCCACGATAAGAGTCAGCAATGCTTCGGCCTTGCTTCGGAGACCGCTGGCGGCTAATTTCTTGGCATCACGTTGATGCCTGCTTCGTGTAGACGACCTGCCACGTCACCAGCGCAGGTCTTTCGAGCACTTCGAGATGGGGGTCTTCAGACCTTTGCGAATGGATTCCCGCATGTCTGGAATGGAGAGGAGATACACGGTTTCCTGAATAGCGCGCCAGTCCTCTTCTGAGATGAGTACCGCATTTGCTCGCTGATCGGTAATGACGATGGGCTCATGGGAACGTGCGGTTTGATCTATGAGCTGGCGCAATTTTGATTTGGCCTGTGCCGCGCGAATGGTGGTCATGATATTGTCCTCAATGCGACTGCGACTTGACTCAGAAGGTAAGTGACGAGTGCTGAATTGTCAAGGCGACTCGCTGAGCGGCTTGCCAAGTGGATGCCGGGCAGGTAGGCCAGGAAACCGATGGTAGTCACGGTCGGCGGTCACCCATTCACTGCCGCTCTCAATGGCTAATGCAGCGAGGAAGGCATCCGGGACGAGATTGCCCTTGATGTCGGCGGTCTTGCACAGACGGGAAAAGATGTCCCAGTGACGGGGGCCAGGATTGGTCTCATATTCATTGTCTTTTTCTGGCCATCGCTCGCTTCTTTGTTTTTAGGATCGGAATGAACAGAGCAGGCGAGACGCCGAACCGTCCAGCCAGGTGGGCGATTTGGCGAACGTTCAGTTCACGAGTTCCGGAAAGGATTTCCGAAACCACGCCTTGGCTTCCGATCTCGGGTAAGTCAGATTGGTTGAGCCCATGTTCCTCCATAAGGCATCGAAGAATCTGAGGTCCGGAAGCGTCGGGAACGGGGACATGGACTTCCTCATACGACTCAATGGACAGGGCCAACATCTCGGCCAGGTCGGCCAGGGGATGATTCTCGTTTTGGCCGATTTCGTCCAGAATATCATCGAGGACGGCAACCGCATGGTCGTATTCTTCCGCGGTGTGTAACACGCCGAGGGGAACCCGTTTACGAATCCGGCGGTATTCGGCGTTGGCCTCATGGATGTATTTTGCCAGCATGAGTCATTTCCTCCATGTGCGACGGTCGTACTCGGCGTGGGTAAGTACGTGCCGGATGTACACCTTCTTTCGGTTGTAATGAATGGCAACAATCAGACGGTATTTATTCCCTCCGATGTTGAAGACCGTGAACTGCCCGACCTGGTCCGCGGAAGGAAATGTGATCCGCAAGTCGGCGAAGGAGGAATAATCGGTCTTCCTGACAATGGCAAACCAGTGAAGCAACGAGGGTCGGGCAGCCGGATGTTTGTGCGCGAATTCGATCAGCCTCCTTCGAGTAATGACATGCACAGTGTGCATGGTATCTCAATATGAGATTTTCTGTCAAGGTCGACGCGCTCTGGGGTTGAGGACGGGATAGGGAATACTTGCGAGTGCGCTCTCATTCGATGGTCGCTCTTCAACCACAGCGCCCCCGGTTCCGGTAGCAGGAGTTGCTGAAATAGGGAACTGAGACAGAAGAGAGATCCCATGGCTTTCACCTGTCCGCGCTTCAAGCCGAGCCACAGTGTGAACAAGGTCGCGACGGGCAGCATTCATTCTTCATGCTCTGATGAGTAACAATAGAGTTCCTCGCATACAACGGGCGGCGGTACAGGGAACCTTTGGACTGGACGTTTCCATCTTCTGGGCGGGGGCATTTGTGCTCAACAAGTCGATGCCATCGTCAACGCTGCTAATTCCACATTACTCGACGGTGGGGGCGTGGACGGGGCGATCCATGACGCGGGTGGTCAGCCATTCTGGAACAATGCGAGAAGATTCGGCGTGTGCGATATCCGCACGGTCTCCCGACCGGTGAGGCCGTCCTAACATCCGGCGGCTTATTGGCGGTACGGTGTGTGATCCACACTGCTGGGCCTATCAAAGGTGTGCACGGCGAACAGGATGCATCGTTGTCGACTTCCTGTTACACCAATAGCCTGCGGCTCGCGGTGCAGCACAAATTGCGAACGCTTGCTTTCCCGTCGATTTCGACTGGGATTTATGGCTATTCACGCGAGGAGGCTGCCGTGGTGGCATCTGAGGCGAGTAGTCGATTTCTCGCACGAGACTCATGCCTTTCAGAGGCACGGTTGATCATTTTGGCCGAACGGGACGCCGTTCTGTTCTTGAAGCACCAACGCTTCCCGGTGAAGGGTTGAGCGGGCGAGGCATACCCCTATGACGTCATGCGCCAGCCAGGCCCGCCGCGATTGAGCCCAGGCAACGGGCTCGTCGTCATCAGGCGCTACCGGTGTGGGAGAAGTAAATCGGGCAAAGGGAGGTACGATTGTGCCACGCAACACGGCCAAGTGGATCAATCAGGAGTTGATGAGTCAGGGCTACCACAAAGCGTTAGAGGGCATGAGTATGGTGCGGCAATACGATCTGGCCCCTGACCTTGTGCTGTATCGGTTCATTGATACATCTAACGGTAGCCCCGAAACCGGCGCCAATGGTCCCTGGTGGCTAGAGTATGAGCATTTTATGAAGATCAAACAATTTGCCTTACAGCATGGGTACTCATTGAGCTATGCCGCCCGGCTGTTTGCCGCCATCCTCTATGAATACAGCGAGGTGAACGGATACGTGCGGGCGAGGGTCCTCCAGCCCCTCCGGTGTTGGAAGGGCAGAGGGAAACAGGTGAGAAGTGCAGGCAGAGATCCGCGTGACCTGCCCACCATGACGCCCATGCAAAGCATTCATGAAATTTACCAGCTCTATGTGCCGGGCATTGTTCGCGGGGGATCGCTCTTTGGATCTGCCTTCAAGTTTCTGGAATACAGTCCACTGCCGGTCTCGAAGGGCTGGCCGGAGTTGCGCTAATTAGGTCGCCTTCAGCGAACGTCCCATGAACTGTCACGGTGAGTTTAAGTTCATATCCAAGAAAAGTAGCAGAGGTCGTGCCTTTGCTGGTTGATTTGCGCCAATCACGGACATAGTTTTTTGTCACCCAGTTTCCGGCTCCGGCCGTAGGCAGCATGATTTCCGGCACATTCAATCGCCGAAGTTCAGGAGGACTATAGTCGATGCCCAGCCCACAGGCAACAGACCAACTTCAGGACCTGCAACCGGACTCCAATAAGCGCCTTCCTGATAGTGTCATAACCGGAATGACGCTGAGCTTCACTCGTGCACGATATCAATTGATCCGAAGTCGGAAAAATCCATCTGGTGCGGGGTTCATTTATGAACCGACTCTGGGCGCCTCCTCCGTATCGACGAACTCACAAGCCATACGCAGGGTGATGACGCTTTCTACCGACTCCGAACAGAGTTTTACCGGGACCCTGAATACCGCACTCCTTGGTGGAGCGAGCTATCCAATTCTGGAGGCGGTGCTGGGCACCTTCGTTGGGACTGTTTCGGCGGGAGCAGGGCTGTTGTTCACGGTCGCGTCCACGGCATTGAATATCGCGCGAACCACCCAGCGCGTTCTTGCTAGAGAGGGTGATGAGATCTGGCAGGTTGAGGAGATAGGAAGGGCAAAAAAGACCGGGTGGATTAGTGGCGATTCGGTGGTCGCAGTGCACGTCGGTTCCTACTTTCTTGTCGATCCATATCGATCAAGCGGCAATGCTCGCCACAAGGGATGGTTGATCCACGAAGAGCGCACGGAATTGACGCTCGTGCAACCTCGAAAAGAGTAGGCATCCGGTGTTTGAAAGTCGGCGCATCAAGCTAGGAGGGTTTTCATGGGAGCAGGACGCACACCAGGACCGATTGGGTCAGATACCAGGCCATTGCACGGGTCCTTTGATCCGCATCTCCCGATTGGCGGGTTCGGAACTCCCGGTCCGCTCGGCCTGAATGAGGGCGCGATCTCGGGCCCGCGGCTGACGGGATGGCCACGACAGATCTCGTGGAATGAGTTTAAGGATGTGGCCACCCGCCCGACCGGGGAGAACGAGGATGCGCAGATCGAGACCCAGACCACGCAGCCGGAGCGGGTCGGGGTGGCGCGTGAGCAAGGCCGATTTCGGCTGGGGGATTTTGAAGTCCGGCTCAGGGTCGTCCGCGACAACTCGTGGGTTGTGGCAGGTCAAAAGAGCGAGACACTACTGGCTCACGAGCAGGGCCATTTCGACATCACCGGTTTGGTGGCCCGTGACCTGGTCAAGGCGCTGGGTGCTTTGCGGGTGGGTACAACCGACGAGTTGCAGCGGGAAGTGTCACGGCTGTACGAGGCCTATAACGCCTGGGGACAACGGCTTTCCGACCAGTATGACGAGGAGACGAATCACGGCCGGAATGCCAACGTGCAATCAGAGTGGGAATCTCGTATACGGACTTGTATTCAACAGGGGACGAGTTTGGGCACGCCGCCGGCTTGAAGGGATTCTGGGGTACGAACGATCAGTCCGGCTGCTCCCCAACGGAGATAAAATGGCTTAACCCCACCGTCCCTGCAACGGTGACAAGGGCGTTGCGATGGACTGAAACCGGAGCAGGCGGACGCGATCTTGGTTCTTGTAGGAGAGGAGCGGCATGAGTCCCTGGTCGAGCAGACGCTCGGCTGCCTTTTCCGTGAGCCAGGCTTCAGCACAGGGCTTGGTCACGGAGTCTCCCGCCTCATCCCGATAGACATGCAAGGGGAGCCCCTCGATGTCTTGGACTGATCCAGGGCGAAGATGCCAACCTTCTTCCAAGAAGGCTTTTCCCAAGAGTACAAGACAGGCGAATACGGGGTTGCCCCAGGAATAGTCCTCATGCTCGGGGACGCCCACCATTTCCTCAAAGGCACAAGCGGCGATCGCATCCGTCTCTCGCCCGAACGGCAGGCGCAACAACATTCTTGGGAGGGACAACCCGAGATAGGATGCTTCCTGAGACTGCCGCAGAAATTGCCATCGTCGGTGGTCCTCCTCCCGGTCCGCTGGGTTTTCCCAGGCATCCGGATCGGGCACTGTTCCGAATGAAGAACAGCCTACAATGTAGGGTGCTGCGGCGGCCACAAACGGCGCTCCTGCTTCCTGCGAAAGTTTGGCCAGCCGCTCCAGCAGCGCCACATCCTCACTGGTTCGGTCGAAGGTATATACGCCTCCGACCACAGCCCATGGGTGAGCCCCCGGCGTGCGAACGGTTTTTTCGACCAACAGTCGATAGAGCTGGGTTGCACGGAGATCGTCGCCGTGGAGCAGATCTGTGGTCAGATCACTCCTTGAGAGATCCAGCAGGTAAAGCTGAAGCTGCGCGTCTGTATCAAGCCGATCCACGAGAAACGAGAGCCCGCGCCAAGCTGCTTCCAACTCCCGAAATGCCGGATGGTGCAGCACGGTTCTCAGGATCTGGCCCATGGCTGCATCGACTTGGGCGATGAGCTGTGGTGCCATCGGATGCTCTCTCGGGACCAGGTGAGGCCTGATAAGCGATTGGAGAAACGATTGCCACTCAGTGTCGCCGAGATCGCGATCGGATGTGGGAGCTTGGTCAAGTATTTGGTCGAGCAGACCGGTCGCAGGTGGGTCACTCACGTCCGCCTGCCGGGGCGGGGATGCGGTTGTAGGCGGTCGGGCTTCGATTGACGGACCAGGTTGAACCCATGTGCGGACCTCATCGGCAGCCTCCGGAAATGTGGTGGGATTGGCGAGACGTTGGCGCAGAGTAGAGAGCCTCCGTAAGGGCTCGATCTGGCGAACCAAGCCATCCGGATGAAGGTCATCGATCTTGCCGAACCTGAGCGTGATGGCAGGCGCATGGTCCCCAAGGAGGGGACCGTGAAGGCCGATATCGAGTTTGCCCGGAAGCTCATCAAGGTTGTCGCGATCCACGCGAATCGGGCGCCACTTGGCCGGCGTATGCTGTTGAGTTCGATCTCGCAAGATGTCCCGTCCGCTGAAATCTCCCATGATCAACATGCGGAATGGCACTTCCGGCTCCGGCCGCCCAAGCGGGCGCGGTTCTCCGACAGTCAGGACAACATCGATCTTGCTGGTGGGACGATGGGTTGTCATAGCCCTCCCCTCTGACATCGAGTGAAGGAGATGACGATGCGCGACGAGCGAACGTGCATCGGGCATGCTGTCCGAGCGGCCAGGAGTATACAGAACGAGCGGTTGACTCGTCGAGAAGACAAGGCGCGAACAGGCGTGCTTGGATTGAAGACCTCCTGATGAGCACCCGCGCTGCTCAATAGCGTCATTCGAGCGGGCTCATCCGGACCAAACCGCCACTACGCGCAAGCGTGTTCCGTTGTCGCACCGATCAGCGCGTTGGCAATGAGATCAATCGAGGTATTCAGGCAAGCCTGGTGAACCATGAGAGGGATCCCAGGTGGGTGCAAACAGAGACTCTGGCCTTTCATGTTTGGCGGCGAAATCCTCGCGGCCTGTGCGCAGATCGATCTGGGGTGGTACTTTCAAACCAGCTTCCTTCTTGCCCGCTTGATGGCGAGAGCGAGTCCGTTTGTCTTACTGACGTAGTGTGCTACCCGTCGAGTCCCATAAAATGGCAACTACGGCAAGGGAAATCTGATCAGGATCGAGTAAATCGGACGCGGCTTTTTTAACGTTGGCCTAGATCACAATCCGGTCCGAGGAGGAAAAAGATAGTTCGACCATCATCGAATTTGTCGAAGGACGCTGCGCTATATCGTGAAGCCGCTGCACCGCGTCCCAGTCCACAAGTTAGAGCGCTGGCATCAAGCGTTCCTGGGATAGATTCTAGTTTGTTGTCTGCCGTCGGGTTAACTGCCGTCTGTCATGGGAATCCAGTTACTTGCACAGGACTCGGCGATTTTGTCGTACCACCATTGCCAAGTTGGCCCTTGTCGCCTCTGCCCCAACAGCGGACGCCGGTTGAATCGAGCAGCACGCAGACATGGCCCTTTCCCGCACCGACCACCCCGAAGGTATTTCCATTCGATATATTCTGTACCGGCTCCCCCAGCGGAAAATCTGCCTCACTAGCCGTTCCAATGCCAAGTTGACCATTTCCATTATGTCCCAGACACCGAATGGTGTCACCATTCGATAGGGCACAAGTGAAGGGTTGACTGTCCAATTCTCCTCCTAGCAGCACTTCCTTCGTACCGTTCAACCCTGAGAAAACGGGTGTGGCTGTGAAAGTCGTCTTCGGAACGTCAAGATTGTTGAGTTGCCCATTACTGTTGCTTCCCCAACAACGGAGATTCGTATCACGCCGGACTGCGCAAGTGTGTACGCCACCAGCCGTAACCTTGTCCACCGTACTCAACGACCCCGTGCCACTCTCGCTCACGACGATCGTAGGATTTACGACATTTGCCCCATTCCGATTTCCGTTCCCTACTTGGCCAGAACTGTTTCTCCCCCAGCACTTGACGGTGTCATCGCTCAGGATCGCACAGCTAAATTCACCTCCCAACGCGAGCGACCTTGCGTTGGTTATAGGCGGAACCGTAGGCTGCGGAATAAGATTTGCACCCCCCGATGACGTACCGTTGCCGAGCTGCCCCCTATCGTTCGATCCCCAACACCGGACTGCGCCAGGACTGTTGTCGTTTCCGATAATTACACAGGCGTGCCCACTGCCGAGCGCCAGAGCCGAGACATTGCTTAAGTTTTGAACTTGAATCGGTCTCGGCCATGCCTCACCCGTTGCCGACGGATTACCAAGCCTACCCGCACTAGTGTCGCCCCAACAGCGGACAGTGCGATTGGTATCGTTCATGAGGGCACAGGCAAAAAGGCCCCCGACTGCCACTTGGTTTACGTTGATCAGTTTCCCCGAACCGCTCTCGCTCACCACGTACACCGGGGTCGGGCGATCTGCAGTTGGACCAAACGTATTATCGCCAACTTGCCCGAATCCGTTGGAGCCCCAACATTGCACGCTGTCATCATCGCCCACCACCACGCAGTTGGAGCCACCGCCAATCGCGAGCTTCCTGGCCCCTGAAGGTTTCGAAGTCGGATCGGTTGGATTGGTCCTAGCTCGGGTCTCGTCCAGATTGGTGAAACCATCTGTATCGTTATGAAAATTGGTATTCAGTGTTGTGAAGTTAGTCACGGGCTGATTTTGCACGTTCGCATTAATCGTCGCTGTCGCACTCGTTTCCGCGAGTTGAAGCAACCCTGGCGGTGGCACGTTCGGGTGGGGGACCCAATAGCGGATCACGAAGGTATGGGTGCCCGCCGGTAGCTGAACCTCTGCACTTGGTACACCGGTAGCCTGATTGACCTGCATCGAGCTAGGGGTATCTGGGCCGATCTGCAGCGTGGCGGAGAGATTCCCATCGGGTACTCCCGCCTTGATCGATTCGAACCCGGCAGGTGACCCAAGCACCACCGTTGCGGTACCACCGCTTGGGCTAGGCTCCTCCGCGCAACTCCCGTTCAACAACAACAAACCCACTGCCAGCGACCTCAGCAATCTTGCGGCTGTCATCTCAGCCTCCGTGACTCAATTACGATACTTGATCCATTGTGGTCCTGTGCCTGTCACTCTATAGCGGAGGGCCGGTCACGACCGCGCCGCCCGTGGGAGGTGGCCCACCCCCATTACCTCCGCCCCCGCCCGCGGCGGCGACGGCAACACCTCCAATGACCACCACGGCCACGAGCGTCCAGAACCACCAGCGCTTGTAGAAGGGCGGTGTGGCAATTGTCTCCGCCTTCTGCATGGGGGGCAGTGCGTCGCCGTTCTGTGCCAGCGAGGGATTCGGCGGCCCCTGCGCCATGGTGGTGGTTGGGAAGACGAACTCGCAGCAGAAGACGACCAAGACCACCACGATGAGGACTCGCGGCCAGAGGTGGTCAGGGTGGGCCCATGTCACATTGATGCGCATCGTCTTACCTCCCGATGATGGCATAGGGGACAACTTCTTCGATGATGTCAGCCTGGACCACTGACAGGCGATCGTAAAAGTCTGCGAGGGGGAGAAGCCCCTCCGGATTCGCCGCCAACGGTAGTCGAATCCGGTCTTCGGTCCTGGTGGCCACGATAATAAACGCCTCTGACGCGCGCGTCTGGCCCGGAGGCAGTTCCATGACCAGGGAGACGCCAGGTGGCGGAAAACGGCCTGGTGTTCCGGGCAGTACCTGCAATGGCAGCCCCATGGCCGCCCCTCCATACAGGCGGACCTTGTCATCGTCGGTCAGATTAAAAATGGTCACGTGCGCGGGCCTGGTACTATTGACTTCCAGTTTCGCTTTCTCGCCCGGAGTGAAGACCGGCTTATTCAAGGTGGCCTTGAGCCCAAAGCCAGGGTCCCGCTTTTCGGCCACCGGTGCGACACAAGCCCGCAGGATCACCCGTAAGATCGGGATCGGGCTATCTTTGGGAGCGGGCTGATACCGGTCCTGGTCCCATCGCACCACCTGTTCCCGCTTCACATAGCCCTTGACGAGCGTTCGCACAAAATCGGCCGCCAGCATATAGTCGCGGACGAGTGTGGCGGAGGTAATCTCGACCCCAAGCGCATCGGCGATGGCAGCGGATCGCGCTTGGCGTAAGGCCAGTTGCCGGGCCTCGGCGGTGGTCAGCACATCGGCGGCGACCCGCCCGACTCCTTCTCCCCAACGACAGTCCTCGGCCTGTGCAGAGTGAGAAAGTTCGATGTCGAGCAGCAGACTAAGACCCACCATCATAACGATCCGACGGGTGTGATCTCGCACGGCACGGGTCATGGGGAGCCTGTTTCCTTGTCCCACACGGTGAACCGGCGGACGTCCGACGCGGAGGGTCTTAGGACAGGTGACTGCTGGACATTTTGCAATTTGGCCTCATCCTCCACTCGCGGGCCGAGATAATCGTAGATGTCGCCGAGCTGTGTTTTTCCGTCCTGCAAGGCTTTGAGGAAATGGTAGGTAAAGACTCCGTGCCGCTTCTCGCGGGATGAGGTGCTGATCTGGGTTCCCTGGGCGGCCGAGAGCACCGCCAACCTCGGCGAGGCGAGCACCGGGTCGTCGATCTTGGCGATGGCCGGTCGTCCCTCCATTATCACCGAGCGCCCCCCTTGGCCCGAGAAACAAGAATCCAAGGTCACAACCACCTGCCCGGCCTTGAGATCAGCGAGCTTCGCATAGAGGGTCTTCAACGGGTAGGCCGTGTCTTTGAGCAAGGCGGGGTCTCCATCGTGCGGCACCAGATAGGCCTCTCCCGTGACCGGGTCAGGGGATCCATGGCCGGCATAATAGACCAGCACGCGGCTGTCGCTCTGCACGCGGGATGGTAACCAGGACTCCAGGGCGACCTTGATGCCGGTCAGTGTGGCTTGATCATTGAATAAAACTTCCACGTTTCTGGCGGGATACCCAAGGGCCCGGAGGTACTTGGCCACGGTTTCGGCGTCGGCCTTCGCATGCCGAGCGAGAGGCAACTTCTGATAGCGCTCGATGCCGATGACGACGGCGACGTCGTTCGGGCGCGCCTTGGCGGCAAAGGCCGGGATCCGGTCTACGTCGCTCGGTGGCGCCAGGGCTTCCGCTTGAATCTTTTTCTCTAAGCGCGTGACCGACGCTCGACCATAATTTTTCCACTCCGGCCGCTCCTCCTTGGCCAGTGCCGTCTGCCAATGTTGGAGGGCCTCTTCCTCCTGCCCTCCTTTGGCTTCGAGAGCCACCGCCAGATTTTCCCTGGCTGCCACTCGCTCGCCATCTTGGGAGAGAATCAGGCGGAACTCCCGTTCAGCCTTGTCGTATTTTTTTTGTTCGTAATAGATCGTGCCGACGTTTTGCCGCGCCTCAACTAAGCCGGGGGCGGTCTCGAGTGCCGCGTAATAGGCCCGTAGCGCCTCATCCGGCTTGCCGGCCTTCTCGAAGGCCACCCCCTCCTCAAACTTGGCCACATGGGGCCCGCTCGCGCAGCCGGTGACCAAGAGGGCCGCCACCACCCAGGCCCCTAGCCAACCCAGAGGTTGCCATCTCACATGAACGTATGCAGCCGATCCATCATCAAAGTTCCAGGGTGCCATAACAGCCTCCATGAACGCGGAAACCGTATTGACGCGACCAGGGATAACCGGTTGAAAGACTTGTGAGAGCCGGGGGCGATGACGCAGCCACCGGTAGGTAGGGGACGATGGTCGGGGCTTCTTCACAGGAGAGCGCCATGAATGGTTCCCGCAACGACCCCAGAAACAGGACCATTTTCTCCCTTGTGACCGCAAGCACTGTCCTTGTGAGGGCCGCCTATACGCCCGGTAATGCGAAATGTCAACACATGCAAATACCTAGCTATATGATCTGGACTCTATATGCACTAAGCGCAAGGGGATGTGGAACTGTGCCCAGGAGAAGTCTCTGAAGAAAGTCCAAGACGAAGACCGACCAGGCCGTGAAACGGCGCGGGGCGGCCGTTCTCAGTCACGGCCGTTGGCGTTTTTCGTGCGTGCTCCTGTGGACGCGATTATGGAATCATTGCAGAGCCGCCTTGGTCGATGATCACAGTTGCGGACGGTGTCATGTACGAGTAGGCCATTGAGACACTGCTCCTGCCCTGCTAGAATGCGTCCCCATTCTAAACGATCCTCGCGCTGACAAGTTGCGAATGAGAGCTGGAGGGTACCATCGAACGGGCGGTGGTGCCCCCTCCCTGGAGCACCTCATCGAGTCGAGAATCTGCGAGCTATTCCGGTTGCTGCCGTTCCATGCCTTCCGTCTACCTGTCAGGACTCTGTAAAACAATGGAATCCCATAGCCACCGCTAGGAACCGGTCATTCATTGCTGTGTAGCGGGTTCTTGCCTGTTCATCCGTAACACCGGTCGTCGCGAGACAGAAGAGAACAATGCTCAACTCCCAGGATGATATGACTCAGGCGGTTCCTCCAGTTCGGGTCCGTGTCCAACGAGGTCTGGACTGGACTGCTGAACAGGTTTTCACGGTTGCTTTTCGAATAGGCCGGCTGCCCGAGTGTGAGGTTCATATTCCGGACCCGATTGTCAGCAAGGTGCATGCGCAGGTCACGTACGAACAGGGGCGCTGGTGGCTATATGACGCGCAAAGCCTGAACGGAACGTTCCTCAACGGGGAGCGAATCGATCGAGTGGCCTTGCCCGCGACTGGAAAAGTGGGACTGGGGGTTGACGGCGCTACCCTATGGATCACAGTGGGGGAAGGAGAACGAGAGACCGGACGGTCTCAGGAGATATCTTCCGCGGTCGGGCAGCCTGAATCTGTCACGGTTCTGGTGAAGATGCTGGAGGGGCGTACAGAGACAGGTAATGAAGCGGGGCACAAGAAATACCGAGAGGCTGTCCAACGGATTAAGACAAAGCAAGCCCGCCGGTACTCAATATTGATCGGCCTCTGTATGGTCCTCCTCGTCGGGACGGGTCTTTATGCCTACAGGCAATATCTCCGCATCGAAGCCATTCGCGAGCAGGCTGGTGACATTTTCTACGCGATGAAACAGGTGGAACTTCGGATCGCCGAGCTTGAGGGGAAAATCGAATATCTGGAGGAAAAGACACGCCAGGAGCAACTGAAAGACATCGTGGCCAAGCGGCAGCTCATCAAGAGCCTGGAGGCCAAATACGATCGGTTCATTAAAGAGCTAGGGATTTACGATCCCAGCATGAGCGAGCAGGAGCGTGCGGTATTTCACGTGGCTCGTTTGTTTGGCGAATGCGAAGCCACCATGCCGAAGGATTTCCTGAGGGAAGTCAACAAGTATATTCGGCGGTGGAAGGCCACCGACCGACTGTCGGCCAGCATTCGCCGGGCCAAGGAGAACGGATACATTGATGTGGTGGCGAATCAAATGTTCACCCGGAATCTCCCGCCGCAATTCTTCTACCTGGCCCTCCAGGAGAGCGGATTCGACTCCAAGGCGGTGGGGCCGAAAACAAGACTGGGCTATGCCAAAGGCATTTGGCAGTTCATTCCCACCACGGCTCAGGAGTATGGGCTCAAGACCGGACCGTTAAAGGATTCAGCAGACTATGATCCGAAGGACGAACGTTTTCATTTTGTCAAAGCCACCGAAGCTGCCGCCCGGTACATTAAGCGCATTTATACGACCGATGCGCAGGCGTCGGGTCTGCTGGTGATCGCCTCCTATAATTGGGGAGAGGGGAATGTGATCAAGATGATCAGACAATTGCCGCAGAACCCGCAGGAACGCAATTTTTGGAAGCTGCTCCAGAATTTTAAGATTCCGAAAGAAACCTACGATTATGTGTTTTCAATCATTGCCGCAGCCGTGATCGGTGAGAATCCGAGATTGTTCGGCTTCGATTTTGGGAACCCCTTCGCTCCCTCCTCTCCGTAACGGTCCAAAGCCCTTACTGTGATTCGATTACCAAATAATCTTACCCCACCCTGATCCCTCTCGCGGAATGGTGACCTTAATGTTTTTGGCAATCGGAGGCAGATCGACGGTCTCGCCCTCCGGCGTGGCCGCCGACTCCAAAACCAGGACCGCTGTGGCGCCAGTCTCCGTCTCAGAGAGGTTCTTCAATGAGACTTTAAACGTCGCGTAATTGTTAAACATCAACCGAATGTTCCTCAGACGTGATTCGCTCATGCGCGACATGTCTTGGAGGTCCGCCAGGTCACGTTGCTCGTAGGCCGAGCGAAACCGGTCAAGGAGCCCACGAAGCTGCTCTTGGGACGACGCTTTTGCAACTTGAATGGCCTTCTGACGCTCTGCTTCCTCGGCGTCGCGTAGCCGCTCTTGTTCCATCCGTTTGCGGTCAGCCTCCTCCTTTGCGCGCTGGACGGTCTTTTCCTTTTCTGCTCGTTCCTGCGTGGCCCGTTCTTGCGCGGCCCGTTCGTCATCCAGACGCCGTTGCTCTTCTTCCCGGGCCTTTTGGAGGCTGAGCTCCTTTTCCTTGGCCAGGCGCGCCTGTTCTTCCTCAATGCGCTTTCGTTCTCGCTCTAAGCTCCGGCGTTCCTCATCGAGCCGCTGACGTTCTGCCTGCTCCTTGTCACGCTGGAAGGCTCGTTCCTGCGTGGCCCGTTCTTGCGCGGCCCGTTCGTCATCCAGACGCCGTTGCTCTTCTTCCCGGGCCTTTTGGAGGCTGAGCTCCTTTTCCTTGTCCAGACGCGCGTGTTCTTGTTCGAGCTTCTTGCGCGTCACCTCCAGATCGGCCTGCCTCGCTTCCATTTCCTCGCGTGCTTTCTCCAGACGAGTGGCCTCTTGAGCCTTCCGCTGTTGCTCCTCGATAGTCGCCTGTTGGATCGCATGGTCCTTTTCCTTGGCCAGCCGTTGCTGCTCTTCTGTAAGTCGTTTGCGCTCAGCTTCCATGCTGGCTTGCTGCGCTTCCAATTGCCGACGCTCTTGTTCCAGCTTCGCAGCGGCCTCAGCCTGTCGCTGTTGTTCTGCCTGCAACGCTTGTTGCGCCAGCAGGGCTTTCTCCTTTTTCTGCTTGGTTCGCTCCTGACGTAAGCGGTCGCTCTCAGCTTGCTCCTTCTCCCGTTGGATCTTGGCGAGCCTCTGCTTGTCCTCCAGTCGAGATTGATCCTGCTGAAGTTGTCGACGTTCCGCTTCGAGTTGCGCCTGGGTATTCTTCGTTGTGGACTGGTTCTGAGACTTGTCTTGATCTACGAAAGGGCCGGCCGGGGCGGTTGGTGTACCTCCGTCCGTCCCCGAAGTCGTTATTGGAAAAACCCGTTCGGAGGGCACGGCCTGTGACGAGGGCTGACCTTCTGGACGTCCCAGAGGGGCGGAAGCCTTCGCGGAAAGCGCCGTTCTGTCTGGGGCGGGGGCGAAATAATACACCGCCGCTGCGATCACGATGGCGAGGAGCGCCACGGTTATTATGAGGAGGCGGTGCGGCACAAGGGGGGATGCGAGTCGAGGAGATGGCCTCGCCGGGCTTGGGGGACTCGGTGCAGTGGGGGCCTGTGCCCGGGGTGGCGCCACCTGCTCCGTGGCGTGGCTCGGCTCCTCCGTTCTGCCACGCTGGGCCAATACTGGATTCAGGACGGTGGCATCTGGAACTGACAGGCGCAGGACCTGAGGGGCGGTCCCGGTTGGAGGCTGCGCGAGGGTGCGATCGCGATCGGGCGCCATGGGTTCGGGTCCCCTTGCCTGGGGAGTTGTGAGGATCGTCGTGGATTCCGATTCGGTCGCAGGGGGAGGCAGGGGGGCGGTCGCGGGCAGACTATACAGCAGTTCCGTAAGCTGGGCGGCGAGTGCCTCCGCGCCCTGGAGCCGGTCGGCCGGATCACGCTGCGTCAGTTCTCGAATCAGGCTTTGCAGATAAGACGGAACATCAGGGGGGAACTCCAACCGCAGTTCCTGCTGTCCGGTGATGAGTTTGCCCAATATCGAGGTCTGGGGAATATCGCGATAAGGGGTGTGCCCGGTCAGCATTTCATAGAACACCATGCCAAACGAATAGAGATCCGAGCGCCCGTCCAGCTTGAGGCCGCGAGCCTGCTCAGGCGACATGTACTCGGGCGTGCCGATCACCTGGCCGGTCGAGGTGATGGAGATCTCGTCCAAGGCGGCGGCAATGCCAAAGTCCGTGAGCTTGGTCTTGCTCTGCGGCCCGACCAAGATATTGGCGGGCTTGATATCCCGATGGATGATCCCATGGCTATGGGCATAGGCCAGGGCATGGGCCAACTGGAGCGCAATAGTGACGGCTTCGCGAGGCGGGAGCCGGGTCCGCTCGCGGAGGAGATTTCGGAGATTCATCCCGGGGAAGTACTCCATCACCAGCAACTGGGTCCCTCGGTCCTGCTCCACCGAAAAGATCGTCACGATATTCTCATGATGGAGACGGGCCATGGCTCGGGCTTCGCGCAGAAACCGTTCGGCAAACGAGGGGTCGCTACTCAGGTGCGCGTGCACCAGCTTGATGGCCACAACGCGGTTGAGGGTGCGATCCAGAGCTTTGTAGATCACGCCCATGCCGCCGCGGGCGATTTCTTCCTGGACGATGTATTTGTCGGCGAAGATGAGCTGCGACATGGCACGCTCGCCCGCTTACTTAAGTGGGAGGAGGAAGGCCCATTACCTTATCTTATACAAAGTGCGCCTCGCTATTTCTGATCCAGAATGATGAGCACCTTGGCTTGCTTCAGAAATCGGAAGTGTTCCGGAACGCCATGGATAGTCTGGGCATCGGCATCGCTGATCACGAGATCGGTATGATTATTTCCTTCACTCCGCAAGGCCTTGACGGTCAGCGGAACGGCGGTGACACGGGGGTGGGCCTGGGCTGTGATCGGATCTGGGACATACACAACGATTCGATCATCAGGCGAGGGTTTTTGCTTCACATAGGCGACGGAGTAGGCTTCTTCTCCTTCCTCATTCACAATGCGCGGATACATGCCGGCCTTCGCTCCTATGCCTCGTGCATCGATGACCAGACCTGTATAGGCCTTGGGTTGGACTGGGCTAGGCTGCTGTGCCTTGGGTTGATAACGCGGCAGCGGATCGGATCTTGGCATCGTTTTCGGTTGCACGAGCGATGAGAGGTCTCCGGCAATTTTCATCTCAACTGTGGTTTCGTACGAACCGTCCGGGAGTTCTTGTTCTTTCACCACCTTCGCCCCTTTGACCATCCCTTCCACACGGGTGCGAATCTCGTCGTTGGTGGTGACATAGTTATTGATGGTTGTTGTCGAATCAACGTAGACGCCCTTGACGACTTCGAGCAGATTTCGGAGGGCCACAGACCAGGCGGCCGTCCGAGCCATTTCTCTTGCCTGAAGGGCGTTTGCCGGATTCTTTGGCGGAATGCCGAAACCCTTTGCCGTCACCACGCCCGCAGTCCAGTCCGCATGTCCGTGCGGAGTGACCATGTCGCTATAGTGTCCTGATTCGCTCGAACCGGGGGAAGCGGCGATTCCATGATGTGTTCCAGATGTAAGAACCTGTCCGAGGAGAATGAGCGCGATTAGGCTGACTGTTCCGGTAATCGAGCATGAATGCCTTTGCATCGCTTCGATCCTCCTTCTTGGTTCAGGCATGAGGATGATCCACTGCCCGGCCATCGTAAGCCAGAACGGCCATGGAGGAGGCAATGGGTACGGTGTGCCTGTATTCTAGGTCATGATCACCTTGGAAGTTACAGCACTTCTCACGAACCATGTTCTTGCACCGACTGCGCCGACACCATCGTGTCATGCAGACCCTATTCCACTGCATTCCCCAAAAACATGTTCAATCTTTGGAGCATTTCCATACGGTTGCCACTGGCTTCAATCAAGAACAGTTATCGAAAAAGATACAGCCCCATGTCCGCCTTGATAGTGCACGAAACAAGAACGCTTGAACGGTCACTTCAGTAAAGGGATGGGACGGGAGAATGCCTCCATCCCTCACAGTCTGATGAAGTTGCGCGCATCATCAAGCATGTGAGATCGAGTGTCAAGAAAGGCCCTCCAGGCTTGTGTGTGTGGCCAGAGACCACTGGATAGCTTCACGAAATTAATCCGACAATAGGTTCCCCGCGCTTTCACACTTCAGCCCCACCGCTCCCACTGCCAACATCTGAGCCACTGTAAGAACGCCCCGAACGATACGACTCCCTTGCATGAGAGTAACGATCATTCTCCTGTGTCTATCCTTTGCGGGATGTCAATTTCTGATCTCAGGGCAGGACCAACGCTAGCAGCAGGATCTGACAATGAAGAGGCTGTGGCACCGGCATCGGGTCTGCTGGACGACTCACGATCACAACCGGGTGCGTCAATTATCAGATGAATTGCATGGCGCGGCTTTGCAGGAGGTGGCGGGACGCACGGCCGTTCCCCGGCTGTTGCGATCACTGGTCACGGCGCCGCCGGTGCGAACCGCTATCGATCCGAAGGCGGTGGCGGCGGCCTGTCTGGCGCGAGTCGCCTCGCTCGCCCTAGCGGCCGGCGATGGGCATGAAGCAGAGCGGGTCGTCCGTTTAATTGCCGAGCACTATGCCGAACCGGACTATGCGTTCTATCTCGATCTGGCCCAGGGGCAAGTGAGAAACCTGGGAGAGGAGACAGGATATTCCCCTGTTGGGCCGGTCCCAGCCATCCGGAGCATGCCGCGGGTTGTCTCTCGACCTCAGGGGAACAGGAGATGAACGGGACGACCGAGGTTGGCCCTGAGGTGACCGCCCGTCGGACCGACAGGGCGATGACACGGTCCGTTGGTTCGACGGTGCGTCAGCACTGGCCCGAATATCTGATGGAAGGCGCCGGGCTTGGGCTCTTCATGATCTCGGCGGCCGCTGTAACAAGTCTACTGGAGTATCCGGGGTCGCCTCTCCATCATGCCCTTTCCGATCCGATCCTCCGCCGCGTCCTCATCGGTCTGGCCATGGGACTGACCGCGATCGGAATTATCTATTCCCCCTGGGGCAAACAGTCGGGAGCCCACTTGAATCCGGCGGTGACCCTGTCGTTCCTCAGACTCGGCAAGATACAGCCGACGGATGCAGCGTTCTATATCCTGGCCCAGTTTGTCGGCGGATGGATCGGCCTTGTCCTGGCGGCCTCGGTCGGCGGAAAGTATCTCGCCGATCCGGCGGTGAATTATGTGGTGACCGTGCCAGGCGAATCGGGGCTGATCATTGCCTTCGCGGCGGAGGCGGTGATCTCCTGCGGATTGATGCTGGTCGTGCTGGCCTTTTCTAATCACAAGACACTTGCTCCTTTGACCGGTGTCTGCGCAGGCGGTCTGGTCGCGCTCTATATCGCTCTTGAGGCACCACTGTCGGGCATGAGCATGAACCCGGCTCGCACCCTGGCCTCGGCAATCCCGGCCCAGGTGTTTACCTCTCTTTGGGTCTATTTCATCGCGCCGTCATCTGGAATGTTGGCGGCTGCCGCGCTCTTCATGCCGGTTCATCGAAACAGAGAACTGGCCTGCCCCAAGTTGCATCATGCCAACCGACAACGCTGTATCTTCTGCGGCAAACCGCGCAGCATCTGAGAATCTGTACGGAATCTGGTGACTGCCCGGCTCGGGCCATCGAAACAGAATAGGGCTCTTCCGGAAATCGGGTGGGTTGCTTGTAAGACCCACACCCTCGGCGCGGGCGAAGAGACGCCCGCTCTCGCGCCTCCCGGATCGACCCGTGCGGGGCTCCGCAGGCGGACCCCTTCTGGAATTCGCTCCGCCACGGTCTGGCGACCGTGGGGCATCGGCCAGGTCCCGCTTTCCTTCCTGCCGTGCCCTCGGTAGGGCCCCGATCCTCCGGCAATGCGAGCGGGCCTCCCTCGCTCTGCTCCCCGGGACAGGCGTGAGGCGAGGCTGGAAGGGCGGCGCGCGGAGGGCCGCGGCCCGGGCGGGCGCAAGCCAGTCAGGTGCCGGGCTCGGGTGTCGCCGCGCCGGCTTCGCGCTCCGACGCGGCCTCAGAGGCGCGGCGACCACCAGGACGACATGAGAAGAGGGCGGCGACACCATCGCATCAGGGCAAGGCCCGGAGACGCCCGGCCTTCGTCAGCCGAGGCGATAAGGGCTAGCCTCGCTCCCCACACGAAAGCAGGAAGAACCCAGAATAATTGGGCTCACGCAACCGAACCATGGGTGGAGTTGGGAGAGGGCAAGGGGATCGTTTGTCAGTCGGAAAGAAAACTCGGTACAAGGCAAATGTAAACACGTAGGCATTTCCTGTGAGACAGACCCTCTCAGATGCCCGCGTACCATTCGTAGCCCTGGTCTTCCCAGTACCCGCCTTTGCCGCCGCCGAAGCCGGTCAGGCTGTCGGTCAGCTCCAACCCCATCAGGTACTTGGCCTGCTTGTACCCGAGCTGTCGCTCGAAGCGGAGCCGGAGTGGTGCGCCGTGTGGGATGTCCAAGGGCCGATCGTTCATCTCATAGGCCAGGATGGTCTGCGGATGGTAGGCGTCTTCCAGCGCCATGCTCTCATAATAGGGCACGTTGTCCTCGTCCAGGTCGGCGCAATGGAACATGACAAAACGGGCGGATGTCTGTGGCTGCACCAGTTCCATAATCGCTCGCAGCGGGACGCCTGTCCATTTGCCGATCGCGCTCCACCCTTCGACACAGTCGTGTCGCGTGATCTGTGTACGGGAGGGCAGCGACTTCAGGTCCTCAAGGGACAAGCCGGCAGGCATTTTCACCAACCCGGTCACCATGAGCCTCCAATCTCTGAAATTGTCGACGGCGAGCGCGTCATAAAGCCGATTGTTCGGATCTGTGTTGCCATTGGCAGGAAAGACGGCGGACAGGTCGGCCTCCTCGTATTCCTTGGCCATGGCTTGCGCCGGCGTGAGGGCCCGCTGGATACGGTCCGTCAAGCGTTCCGTCCTGCCCAGAAACCTGCGTATGTCCTCTCGGCTGGAGAGCCCGTCGCATCCGGCGAGGGCCAACAGGCCGGCCGCCTGCATGGTGTGGGTGAGAAAGCGACGCCGATCAAGTCGTGTGTCAAAGTTCATGGATGGATTCCTCCACCGGAAGTCGGTACCAACCGGTAATCATGGAACGGAGATGATTGACGAATCCCGTCAGGATGACTTGCGAGACGTGGATGACAATGAAGCCGACGAAGGCAAAGCAGGCGAGAAAGTGAATCGTCCGGGCGCTTTGTCTGCCTCCGAAGAGATCCAGCAACCACGGCGCTGCCGCATCGATCGTGGGCGACATGGTCAGGCCGGTCAGCACGATCAATGGGCCCAGCCCGAGAATCACCGCCGCATAGGCCAGCTTCTGCAGCACGTTGTAGTGCTTCACGTCGTCGCCGGTCGGATGCTTCAGGCGCACGTGGTCTCGGATCGCGCCTCCGATCGTTCGCAGATCGCGCCCTTTGGGGATCACCTCGTGGGTGAAATGCCGGCTGAGCCACCCGTAGGCCCAGAAGATGAGGCCGTTGACGACAAAGAGCCAGGCAAAGAACAGATGCCACTGACGCCCCATGGCCAACCATTGCGGCCCGGGAATGGTGGCCCAAGCCGGAAAGCCCCTTGCACGCCCACCGGAGTAGCCGAGCAGGCCGGTCGTGTCGAAGTCGTGCCCGAGAACGGCGGTTATGCCATGCGGTTCCCCCGAATCGGATCTGACCGCCCGCATGGCCAACAACGGCTGGTCGCGATCGGAGCGGTCGCCCCAATACAGGGCTGGATGCGCATTGAAAATCTGGAGTCCGCTCCCGATCAAGACGAACAGGCAGACAGCGTTGACCCAATGGCTGAGTCGCACGGGCGCTGTGTGGCGATAGATGCGGCGATCGGGTCGAGTCTGTGGCGTGGCCTGAACCGGGTCGGCCTGAGCCGCACACTCTGTCGGTTCGATCCTGTCGAGGGAAACGATCGCCTCTGCGTCGTGCTCCAGTGTGGTTTTCATCGCTGGTCCTCCTGCCGATGAGTCGGGACAGGAGGGTGATTCTTACGCGAGTGGTGAACGGCTTGAATCGGGCGGGCGAGCGGCCGACGCTTCACAGAACAAGACCTGCGAAGGCTGGCGCCTCCGCAGGCCGGTGTATGTCGAAAGGGCCTCTGACTGGTCGCGATTACTGCACGATCACGGGCAGGTCCTGCCTCATCCCCTCACCTTCATGCTGTAATGCCTCGGCCGCTTCCTTGGCGCTGGAGTGGGCCTTCTGCTTCTTGGCCTTCACGTGAGCCTTCGTCTGTTTCTGATGATTCTTTGCTTTTTCCGCCGCCTTGGCCGTCTTCTTCCTTTCGGCCTTCATCGCACCTTTCTTGGCCTTGTGTTCGGCCTTCATCTGCCCCTGCTTGGATTTGAGGTCGCTCTTCATCTGTTCCTTCTGTGCCTGACCCTCATCTTGGTAGGCCTTCATCTCGTCTGCCATCTGTCCCATCTCCGGTGCCATGGGGGTTCCAAGGTCCATGGGCTCATCAGCGAGAGCCAGTGAGCCGAATCCAAACAAACACGACAGTGCCACGACGGGGATTGCAACGTGACGCATCGCCAACCTCCTTACAGATGGATAGACAGGGCGCCGGGAACCGTCGCCTCCAGTACAGATAGCCCAAGGCCGACCCTCTCACAATGAATTTCATGAATCGTGCGTGGCAGTCCCTGCGATTCATTGCCTCGGTTCAACGGATGTAAGGACGGGCGCGGGCCGCGGACTACAGGGGCGTCAAGGGCGAGTCAGGCGGCGTAACACCAGGCTCGCGAGACGAACCAACACCATCACACAAGGAGGAGTTCCATGCGTAGGGACCGTATGTCGACAATGGGTTCCGTGGCGGTCTGTGCGGCCGTTTGGGCGGTCACCTTCGTCGGTGTGTCGGGTGCCTTTGCAGCCGATGCGCACACCACATCGAAGTTCGAAGGGGCGAAGGCCAACAGCGGGACTGCCACGCACGGCCGGCAAGGAAACCAGGACACCTTGACCTGGTCGGATGATTTCAAGATTCCGGACACACCGGCTCCGCATTGGCAAGTGGTAGATTCCAAAGGCAACGTCTACCTGCTCAACCGTCTGAAGATCAAAGGCGGTCTGTTGGGCGGCGACAAGGAAAATCGCACGATCACCGTCCCGTCTTACGTGCACGATGTAGCGAAGGTGCAGATCTGGTGTGCCTGGGCCGAGTCGCTGCTCGGAGAAGCCTCGTTTGCCAAGCCGATCGCGATGGCCGGATTCGAGAACGGCATGCGGGCCGAGGGTGGCATGAAGCAGGACAACATGAAGCAGGACAGCATGAAACACGACGGCATGGCGATGGGGCGGTAACACCATCTCCAGTCGGCTGGGATGGGGAAAAGACCGAACCGTCCCAGCCGGGCTGGGACGCTCCTGGCTTGGATGTGATGTTGAGAAGGAGATTGGCGATGAAACTGATGCGACAACTCATCCTGGCGCGTGCCGCCTTTTTCGTTGCGCTCTCGGTTCAGGCCCAGGTGATCGAGAAGAAGGCGCTATCGCTTGAAGGAGCCAACCAAATCGTCGCTGCGGCGGAGGCGCGAGCGATGATGCGCTGGACGGGATGAAAGTCGATGTGAAGGGAAACGTCTACTGCACCGGCCCCGGCGGCATCTGGATCATCTCGCCGGAAGGACGGCACCTTGGGACCATCACGCTCCCGGAGATCCCTCACAACCTGGCCTGGGGCGATGACGACGGCAAGACGCTCTACATCATCGGCCTTTCCGGCATCTACAAGATTCGCACGCGCGTCACCGAGGTGCGGCCGGATCCGCAGGCCGGTTCATGACGATGGGATCGGAATCAATCCCGGAATCTTCAACGATTGCACGGCGTCACGGAGCACTTTGAGCGCGGCAGGTCTGGTAAAGCCCTTTCGCCAAGCCATTCCAATGCGGCGCTGCGGCACCGGATCAGAAAAGTTCACCACGGCCAGGCGTCTGTTCTGATGCTTGGCCGTCAGCGCGCTGCTGGGCATGACGGTGATGCCCAGACCTGAGACCACCATCTGCCTGATCGTCTCCAGCGAGTTTCCCTGAATCCCCTCCGTGTCCGACCGGCTCAGCTCCGGACAACTATCCAGCACCTGCTGGCGGAAGCAATGGCCCGCATGAGGCAGCAGGACCTGCTCGTGTGAGAGCTGCTCCGCATTGATGCGGGTCTTCTTGGCCCAGGGATGGGTGACCGGCACGACCGCCTTGAATGGTTCATCATAAAGCGGCTGCGCGACGACGCCTGGTTCATCGAACGGCAACGCGATCAGGATGACATCCAGCCTGCCGCTTTTGAGCATGCGGGAGAGGTTCGCGGTCAGATTCTCCTCGATCTCCAGCGGCATCCTCGGCGCCCGCCTGTGCAGGGCCGCGACCAGATCCGGCAGGATGTACGGGCCGACGGTCGCGATCACACCCAGCCGCAGCGGTCCGACCAACTGGTCCTTCCCTTGCGCGGCAATGATCGTGATCTGCTCCGCCTCCTCCAGGACGCGTTGCGCCTGTTGCACGATCTGTTCGCCCAACGGCGTCAGCGTCACCTCGTGCTTCTTTCGCTCGAAGATCGTGGTATCCAACTCCTCCTCCAGCTTTTGAATGGCCAGACTGAGAGCCGGCTGGGTGATGAAACAGCGTTCCGCCGCGCGGCCGAAATGCCGCTCCTGCGCGACGGCGACGATGTAGCGAAGCTCGGTGAGGGTCATGGAGATAATAAGAATAGTAAATGATGGCACCATACACAATCAATTTTACTGATGTCCTGTCAGCCGCTAGAGTGAATCATCCGGAGAGCATGAGAGGCCAATGGGAGAAGAGTGCAAAATCAACATGGCGGGCACGACGCCCACCCTACAGCGTGCGGCCCATGGCAACTCTCTGGGTGCGACGTTACCTCGTTGACGTGAGGGAGAACGAAGAGGAGAGGGGATAGTTCAATTGACAGAGCCATATTTAGAAGAAAGGAGAACGACACATGCAGTGGCGCAACGGCGGACGATTCTTTATCACCATAGCTGTGGGGCTGGTGGCGCTGGCCGGGATCGGTCTTGCGGCGCAGGTCGGCGGAGAGAACGGACAGACGGATCAATCGTCGATACCGCAGGCGAAAGGGATGCCGGCGATTCCCTTGGGCCTGGAGCCGGATATGTTTGTGGTGCCGGCCGACAATCCGATCACGGAGAAGAAGGTCGAATTGGGTCGGCTGTTGTTCTTCGACAAGCGACTGTCGAAAAACAACACGATCGCTTGTGCGAGCTGTCACATGCCGGCCCTGGCATTTACGGACGGCCAGCCTGTTTCGACCGGAATTCATCGCCAACTGGGAGGGCGAAGCGCGCCTACCGCGATTAACCGGGCTTTCAGCAAGGGGCAATTCTGGGACGGCCGGGCGGCGACCTTGGAAGAACAGTCCGTCGGGCCGTTTACCAATCCGGTCGAACACGGATTTCTCGACTATCCGGAAATGATTGCCAAGATGAACAGGATCGAAGGCTACCGGAGACTGTTCAAGGAGGTATTCGACGGCGACATCTCTGTTGAAACCGTCGGCAAGGCCATCGCGACATTTCAGCGCACCCTCATCTCCGGCAACAGCCCGGCGGACCGCTTTGATGTCGGCGGAGAGGAGACGGCCTTATCTCTCGAAGCGCAGCGGGGGTTGGCATTGTTCCGCGGTAAGGCCCGCTGCACTCGCTGCCACTCCGGGTTCAATTTCACGGATGAAAGGTTTCATAATCTCGGCATCGGCTGGGATACGAATACCGTCGATCTGGGGCGCTACATGGTGACGAAAGATCCGGAAGAGATCGGCGCGTTTAAAACGCCGACGCTCCGGGAGATCGGCAGGACGGCCCCCTACATGCATGACGGACGATTTGGGACGCTGGAAGAAGTGGTGGATTTCTACAGTCAGGGCGGCATCGCGAATCCCTATCTCGATAACAATGTGATTCCGCTGGAACTCACGGGACAGGAGAAACAAGAC
Organism: Nitrospiraceae bacterium; assembly: GCA_050246315.1. GTDB lineage: Bacteria > Nitrospirota > Nitrospiria > Nitrospirales > Nitrospiraceae > Nitrospira_G. The sequence continues at coordinate 29,283 of JBFWWG010000005.1, forward strand.
CTGATCGCGTTCTTGCGGTCGCTGAACGGGGAAGGGTGGCAAGCGGTCACGGCTCCCACCGAGTTCCCGCGATAATGCTGGAAGCTTGTTGATCACCTGTTGTAAGAACCCGGAGCCCTCGTTGACTTTGGGAGTCACTCTTCACTGTCCGACCGGGATGGTTCCTCTGAGTGACGAGGCAGAAGTTGTCACGATGGAGATTCGATCGCTGCCCCCCGCTTCGACCAGCTCGTGCCAGGGAGGTCACGCTCGAAAGAACTGTCGGAGGGTTCACCTAGATGAAGACGGCAGTGTGGAGTAAGGAGGGCGGGTTCTCACTCTTCTCCCACATCCCGACCAACCGCATCTACAAATGGAACGCCGGCGAGGGAGTCAGCGGTTATGTTGAACGCAGCGGCTCTTGCGGCGCTGCGACGGTCGCCGACCGTTATGGCGGCTGGACGATCAATGGCTCCAACGACCTGGTCTTCAAATCCAACGGGGACTTGCACCTTACCGACCCACCGTTCGGACCGTCGGGGAGCTTCGAGGATCGAGAGAAGGCGGCGGTTCGAGGCCTGTACCGTGTCGAGCCGGTCAATCTATGTTCAACGTGGCCTGGGGCGAGGACGCTCAGACCTTGTTCATCACCGGAGGCGGAGGCATCTATCGAATGAAACTCACCACGAAGGGCGCCTGGTACTGATCAGTCGTACCTCCAGCCCACATGAGTCATGACGGTTCGTCGCGTCCACCCGTTGCCGGGAAAGGCGCAACGGGTACCCGAGAGTCGCGTCGCGAGACGGGCGGGCGCAGCGGCGAGGGAGGGAGGCGTACTTGAAACAGTACGTTGACCGACTGAGCGGCGAGTACCCACGCCGACAGGCTTGTCGTAGCAGCGAATCGGGGTGCCCATTGCTCTTTCGTTGCAATGGGCATACGCAGCAGAAGCGTCCATGAATAATGCGCGCTAGGCCGTATGTCAATCCGATCGACCTTGGTCCGCACGATGCACTGTCATCCTGCGTCCCACCTTTTCAATTTCACGACCTGCTGGAGTTCCGCAACTGCGTCGAGGCCCCTCGACGATGTCACAGGAGGAATATAAAGGCGGTCCCGTATGTTCTTGGTCCCTCAACGCAACTGAATATTCAATTCCCTGCAGTTTCCTCTCAAATCGACTGACCTCCGTCCCTCTGCCTCCCGGTTCGTCAAGCCATCTCATCGAGGCCACGCACTCCGTCTGAATGCACGGCTATGCGGCAGGAAGGAGAAGTGTTGGTATCACAGCGATCTGACCCGAGGCGAGAATGATCTGGCGACGGGCATAGGCAACACAATTGATCGGTTCGCAGGTGGGGTATTGTTTTGCACAGTGCGTGACGTGTGATTCCGCACGGCATTCAACCATATCTAGGCCTTTTCTACTGCCAACATCATGGGACACATCAGGGGCTTAGATGTGGAAGTGATTGAATTTTCAGAAAGAAAGTATGATCCAATACTGCGGGACATCCTCGACCTCGCCGATTCTTGCATATGGCGCGGTCAGTTGCCTGGGATGCGATGCAGGAATCACCGTCGTGAAGAATCACAGCAGGTTATGAAAATGCGGTCTGCCTCTACAAAGAAAGAATTGGTTGGCTCATCGCCGAGATTCCCCTGCTTCTGACTGGTTGACCAACACCTATGAACGATACCGGCAGCGGAGGTCTCATCGTTATCCTGGGCACCATTGTCAAGCACATCGTGGAGGGACGCATGACTGCCACGACTAACCCGGTCGTATCGCGGCCTCAACTCATTACGATTGATGCCCGCAAACCGGAACCTTCCGGGCCATCCTGTCACCTTCCTCGTCCAGCAGGCCAACAAGCCACCAAGCGTCACAAGTACCGCATGATCGCCCTGGCGTCGGTGCACGTGTATATCGCCTTCCATCTCATTTCATGGCACGTCTTCGGAATCGAAATTTGGGGGAAGACGGCGATGATGGGAGTGCCGTCGTTGGCGAAGGGAATGCTGAATGCGGCAGCCATCATGGTATTGCTGATCCTGGGCTCGATTTTCATCTTCGGCCGAGGGTTTTGCGGATGGGTCTGTCATATGCGCGGGGCCATTGAGTTTGCCGACTGGATTCTCAAGAAGCTCAAAGTGCAGCGGTATCTCAAACTGACTCAAAAAAACGTCCTGATCAACACCCAGCACCGCTGGTTGCTCAGGATTGGGGCGTTGTTTGTGCTCCTTCTACCCGTGATTATCCTCATCCACAATGTCGGGTTCAGTCCCAAAGTGGACGTGATGTCGCCACCGCCGCTGGCCGATCTTCCCGGGTACAAAAACAAAGCCTTTGCGGAAACGGCGCCGTTCAACTTCTCAATTAAGCCGACCTGGAACGACGCGATTCTGGCCTTCGGGATGGCGGTGTTCATCCAATTCACCATGAGTGTCGTGTTGAACCTGCGGTATGGGCACGGCGCCTTCTGCCGGATCCTCTGCCCCTATGCTCCGATGATGACGCCGCTCATGAATATTTCTCCCGTGCAGTCGAAGATCACGCGCGTGGCGCAGTGCACAGGGTGCCGCGACTGCAGTAACGCCTGCCCACAGGGAATCGACGTGAGTCGGGAAATCTTTCATTTCGACGGCAAAGTCATTAATCGCGAATGTATCAAGTGCTACCACTGCATCGATGCCTGCGATGATGGAGTGTTGAAAGATACCTCAGCTCCGGCCGTGCCCCAGACCGATCGCTTGAAGCCCTACGAGAAACGCCCATGGCAACAGGAAGTTATTCGCAAGGATGGCTTCCTGACGAACGCCAAACACATGCAACTGTTTGAACCGCTCGGGCCGGTTGCGGATTTCATGTCGATCATCCTTGCGCTGATCGGCGGCGGTATCACGTCACGATTTGGCGGATTTTGGTTCTATCCCGGCGCGATCATCACGTTCATTGCATTTCGTGAATGTGCCCTCTATGCCGGGAAACGACTTCGGGCAGGGAAGGAAGCAGTGACGAGGGCACCGATCGAGTAGAGGAATCCGCGTTTTGAGAGATTCACGGTCATCTGGAACGCAAAGGAGGCTCCCATGAGCAGCTTGTCCAGAGTGCATGACTATTCGAATCTGGTAAGGGAGTTTGTGGTCTGTTTGAACGAGCGAAAATCAGTGTGGCTCGCTCCTCTGATCTTCGCAATCTTGCTTTTGGGCGCCTTGGGATTCTTCTTGGAAGGTAGTGTGTTGGCACCGGCTATCTATTCGATCTTTTAACCCGCCAGCCTGGATGGAACCGCCGCCGGCCATTCAGGCTGGCGGCGAGCGGCAAACGACAACCATCGACCGATCAGGGCCGCTACTTTCAATCTGCAACTGTTAGCCACGCGTCTTCTCTCCATCAACTCTCAGCATCGGCCGCAGAGTGTCGGCGAGACATCCAGCAATTGCGGCATTGGCCGGGGCCGTGTAGTGTCCGCCAGGGGCAAAGCTGTCAAACGACCTGGCCGCAATGAGACAGGGGGTTGTCTCGACGAAAGGAATTCCCGTACGACGCAATAGGGTTGCCCCGCGAGGTGGCGCGATGGAGCGGCCTTCCGCTTCGGCCAGCAACTCGTCTTGGTAAGGAAGATGAACGATCAAAGGGACGGCTCCGTCTCGATGGACCTCCTCCACGAAGGCGGCGAGCACCGTGCTCGCGAGATCTGCAAGCGCATTGTCGGTATGAGAGGAGGGGAGGGGGGTCACCACGGGTCTGATGGAAGAAAGAAAGCGAAAGAGATACGACCATTCCAGTAATTGCCAGCTATCTCGCCGCGGCCAGTCGAACTCGTGGAAATAGCGGTCATGGTTCAGATGCGGGAGATCCCGGACGGACGCATGAGCGAAAATCTCCTTAGGGGTGGGAAGGGGGAGATTGACTGGCTGCCAGTTCGAAGCCGCCGTGACGAGTCGTGGTCGAGCGTATGGGAATTCGACGCCCGTTGGAGAGTACAGGAAGTTATAGATGCTCATTATGCGCAGAATGTCCGAAGAAGTGACTCCGATGACGACGACGCGGGGATGCCAGAGGCGAACATCACGGCGATATTTCAGGAACGTCTGAGACAGGCTGTACCCGGAGACAGCGAAGTTCAAGATTTGTACATCTGGCGTGAGGTTGCGCTCCAGGACGTGTGGCCACGATTCCTCACAGCGCACTTCATGGCCGAATGTCATGGAATCGCCGAGGAGGGCAATCCGGTGAAGGGCGGGACGATCGGTCTGACCCGTGAGACGAATACGCAAGTCCGCGAACGATAGCCCAATCTCCGGGCTCCGTAGTCCCTCGATGCTGCTCCGGTACAAGCCGTTGGAACTGTGATGGTTGGGAGTGACGACCCATCCGAGGAGCGGATCGTACTGAAAAAATGGGCGTTCATGGGATATGCGATCGAGAATCGGCTGGTGATGAGCCACAACCTGTGACCAATCCAGGGGATGAAGCAGGACTCGCCCGATTCTCGTACCTTCGAGAGTATCAACCGATCGCGCCCGTATCACCAGCTCGGCACCCACTGTCACCATCACGGTGAGAGAAAGGTTCACTAGTAGGGCTGCCCTATGGATGCGATGCTGAGACGGTGGTCCTTGAGCGGTGAGGCGGCGGATCCAATACGAGGAGCCAATCAGGATCATGATGGAGCACCAGAGCGCGAAGCCTGGAAGACTCAGGGCGAAGGATGGGAAGTCCGGCTTGGCGGCCAGCCGGTACAACGAGAGGAGGGTGAGGAGGATGGCCACGACTCCAGCGTAGAAGGGGATGAGAATTATCATGCGATCGCCGTACTTCTCCTGGTGCCGCACTCTGCTGTCGTCAGGGGCCGCCGCTGCGGGACGTGCCGCTTGCGCTCGAAGGACATGGAATGGCAGCCGATAGTCCGCTTGTACAAACGAAGCTTAGACCGGATCAGCAATGACGCAAGAGAGATGTGAAAAGTTGCCATCGTTGCCCCATGTCGAGGACTGTAAGAAGCTAGAGCCTTCGCTGACTCGTGGTCAAGGAGGGTTCTGGCACGTGATTCTTCCACGCTGGTTCATACTCGTCCTGAGCAGCGCTCTCGGCTGTCTCACGCTGCTAAGTCTTTCGGGGAATGCGGTGGAAGCGGTGACCGTACGGATTCAGTCTCTGGACCCGCGTTTCGACCTGCTCGTTCCACCGAATGCCGAGCTTGAAACCATTGCAGACGGGTTTACGTGGGTCGAGGGGCCAGTCTGGAGTCAGGAAGGTGGCTTCTGGTTGTTTTCCGACATACCCGCCAACCGAGTCTATAAGTGGAAGGCCGGCGATGGAGTCAGCGTTTATCTTGAGCGTAGCGGCTATAGCGGAGTCGTGCCGTTCACCGGGAAGGAACCGGGTTCCAACGGCCTGACGTTTGACCGAGAGGGGCGGCTGGTGCTCTGCCGGCACGGCGATCGGCAGATCGCAAGACTCGAACAGGACGGTCAACTGACGGTCTTGGCCGACTCTTACAACGGACATCGATTCAACAGTCCGAACGATCTCGTCTTCAAATCCAACGGCGATTTGTACTTTACCGACCCACCGTTCGGACTTCCAGGAGGCTTCGACGATCCAGAGAAGGCAGCGGTTTAAGGTGTGTACCGTATCGCGAAGGATGGCACCGTGACGCGCCTGGTTACCGACATCAAGGCGCCAAATGGCATCGCCTTCTCATCGGATGAGCAAACTCTCTATGTGTCCGATGTTGATTCCGCACGTGCTGCCTGGCTAGCCTATGATCTTCGAGTGGACGGCGGTCACCAACGGCCGAGTTCATTTCGATGCTACCCGTTGGCGAAAAGATCCGTTCTTCGGACCGGATGGGTTCAAGGTGGATCAGCATGGCAACATCTTCGGCGCGCGGCCGGGAGGGCTGAGCGTGATCACGCCGGACGGTGCCCTGCTGGGCATGATCGAAATCGGTCAGGCTGCGTCCAACGGGGCCTGGGGCGAGGACGGCCACACGTTGTTTATCACCGGTGCAGACTCCGTCTATCGAATCAAACTCACCACCAAAGACACCCGCTACTAGAAGGCATTTCAAAACCCCATGACCGTGCTTCGACAAGCTCAACACAAACGGAGGAATATCCTGTTTTCATGAGCAGATCCGTTCGCCCTGAGCCGGCCGAAGGGTGAACGGAGCGTTTTGAAATGACTTCTAGCTAGATCCGGCGAAGCGACTCCGTCGCCCGGAGCTGATCGTGCCTCCTATCACCGTCCGGGTGATGAAGACCGAGGCTCCTGCAGATTTGGCGGCGTCTTCACGATCGACACGCTCCAACGTATCGGAATCGATACAAGCGTATCCAAAAAGACCATAGGCCGATGAGCGCGACCGAATCGTAGAAAAGCTGGTAACTGAAGGAAACTTGTGTGAAAGTTCAAAATGTGTGGCGAGACCAATCAGTGAGAGCAAAGCTGGCATTAAGCTTGCTCAATTCAAGGGCGTGTGGACCGATAGAGGAGTAGAAACCCGAAAAAGGGGTTCGAAACGTAGGGAGGATAGGACGTATCAGATCGCTGAGCCACAGCAGGACCCTTAAAAACGAGGTGACCCATGATGCCGAGCATGATGGAACGCGATGCCAGCCGAAATTCCGACAAGGTGACAGAGAGGTCGGTGCCGCAACCTCGCGCCCTCACACATGACGAGAAGAAAGCCGCCGAGGCCGCATTTCGCGGCGAGCCGTTCAATCCTTCCTGGTCGGCGGCGGCGCAGGCGGTCTATGACGGCATCCTGGCGGCAATGGGTAAACGAGAGATGGCGGAGTGCTGTGAGCCCGTCCTGGAAACGGAATGTCTGGTAGGATGACGCGGGGACCGGGGAGTAACGCTCCCTGGTTGTAAACGAACGACCGCTCGTCCTACTCGTGACCGTCCGATTCTCGCCCTCCACTCGAATGTCGCTCGCGCCGCCTTCTCACCATTCTCTGGCCGGTGAGAACGAATCGCACTGTAATTGATCTGCAGGATCCGCACTCGGTTGTCATCGGCGTGCGACCATCAGGCCGGCGAGTCGGGTCGCGGAGCATGCGGATTGATGAAGAGGGAGCGACCACCTTGCCGGGTGACGCTTGCTACCCACATGCGGCCGCGATGTCACTCCACAAACTGTTTGACGATTGCCAGCCTCAAACCCGCCCCTCGCGCTTCTTCTTGTAAAGCCGTGACTCGATAAGACTTGACCAACAGGTGCGGCAAGTACTCCGGCGAAATGCTGCAGCCGGGATCGGCGAGACAGATTGTGGCGAGATCGGCTCGATCCTTCCGGGCGGTACTCCTGTTGTCTCCGGCAGGGACTCTGAATCCCGTTTATTTCGGATAGAGAATGACCCCGTGTCCGGAAGGCGTGGCCGCGGAGGCCTTTTCTGCCGAGAAAGACCCTGTCGAGAGGCGAGCCCAACAAGATCTTCTGTCGGCAGATGGGGGATTGGAGTGGTCGGTTTGAAAAGTGCCACCCGGAGCCGCTAAGGTAAGCACTGCGGACGCAACAGTCGATCGTTAGAAACGTCACCTGGAGAAAGGAATAGATGATGATTGTGAAGAGAAGGACGATGACCATGCTCGGTTTGTTGGCGGTGCTGGGACTATGCGGGCCGGCGTGGAGCGCCGACCAGTCGGATCTGGACAAGTTCATTCGTGCGCGGATCGACATCGGCGAGATGATGACGAACTATTTCAAGGATCGCGGTGGCATGTCTTCCGGAGAAGGCGGCCGGCCGTCCCCCGAGCAGATGCGCGAAATGCGGGAGGACATCAATGCCCGCTTGGCGAAGGTGCTCGCACCCTACGGTCTGACGGCGGAGGAATACCGTAGCCGGAGTCGCGAAGTGCTTGGGGATGAAGCTGCCGTCCAGCGATATCTCGAAGCACACCCCGACCTCAAGAAGCGCTATGACGCCTTGCCGATGGATCGAATGGGCCGAAGCGGGAGCGGGCGGGGGTATTGACGAGAGCTTTTCAAAAGCTTCGACGAGCGGGACACAATACTGGAACAGACCACCTCCACGCGCCGAGGAGCGAGGCCGACGCAGGGTCTTAGGGCCGAACTCTGATTGCAGGCCATGAAGTTCAGCCGGTGTACCCATGAATCCCACTTTGAGATAGGTCCATCTTGTTACTTTTGATAGAGAATCCGTAGCCTGGGACGGAGCATGAGATACGGTGAAGAGAGCCCGCTGGTGGGTGAACGTCTTAGCAGGCTGCGGAAAACCCTCCGTTCATCCGTCGAGGGCCTCCGGACGAACGGAGCGATTATTGAATAGACCGGTGGTTTCCGATCGTGCTGAGCCTGTCGAAGCACACAAATCGAGTTTTTTCGCAGCCTGTTAGACGCGAGGTGATCGATGATGCCTGGAAGAAAGCGGACCCTTGTCGCTCGGGTTCTGGCAGGAGCCGGCTGTGTCTGTGGCATAGTGGGCTTCACCATGCCTCCGACCACTCAGATCGCTGGACCAGTCGACTTTGACTGGTTTGCTGCTGGAACCGCGCTGATTGTCTTCGCCGTCTATCTGCTGGTGGACGGAGCGGTTGCATTCCAGAAAGCTCACAATGGGCATGAGGCGGAACCGACAATCAGGCGAGATTCCCACCGTAGTCGTAGTACTCACACGAAATCAGTGAGCCCCTAACCCGCACTATTCAAGATGACTTCTATCCCAACCGCCGTGCGACCCGTTGTCACCGAAGAGCAACGGATGCCCCGGCTGCGACGAGCTTGGGAGCGAGTGCTTGGCTCCCAAGCTCGTCGCAGCGGCGTATCGGCGGTTGCAGTAGAAGCATTCATGAATAATGTGGGCTAACGCTCCTTCCATGCTCGCTCGTTTCCTCTTCTCCACAGACATGGGTGTGACCATCATTGCATTCGAAGCAATGGCATCCCTGTTGGTCCGACTACGGCCGTGGAGTGAGCACCGCCCTTCACTGAAATCCGATTGACCTCGCGTGCACACTCCGGGAGCGAAGAACCAACAGGGTGCCGTTCATGTTGCTCTTGTAAGACTCTGCCTTTTCACCCGAATAGAGCCGCGCTCCGCACCGGGGCGGGCATGCCGGCCATCAGCTCTGGTCCTGCTGCGCACGGTTTGACGCGACGGTCCGGAAGCCGTACTCTGCGTGTGTGACGCCTACACATGGAGGAGGGTATGGCGACCAACCTTGCGATCGACGATGTGTTGTTGGAGCAGGCACGACGTGTGGGAAAGCTCCGGACGAAGAAGGAGACGGTCACGCTGGCCCTGACCGAATTCATCCAGCGCCGCCGGCAGCGGGACATTCTCAAGGCGCTCGGCACGATCGAATTCCGAAAGGGATGGGACTACAAGAAGGACCGTCGCGATCGTGAATCTGGTCGTTGACACCTCCGTCTGATCGTTGGTGCTGCAGCGGCCTCGGGTTGATGAAGACGACGCCCATGTACGAGCCTTTCGCCGGCATCTTGATTTCGGCGATGGACTCTTTCTCATCGGCAACATTCTTCAGGAACTCCTCGACGGGCTCCGCTCCACCAGACAGTTCGACCACCTATTGACTCTGCTTGACCCGTACCCGCTTCTCGACTTGGACCGACAGACCTATGTCGATGCCGCCCGCCTCCGATCTCTGTGCCGCTCAAAAGGCGTCACTGCCAGCCCGATCGAGTTTTTGATTGCAGCGGCATGCTGCCAGCACGGCTATCCTCTCCTGACGGCCGATAGAGAGTTTCAGCAAATCGCCAATCATTGTGACCTCGTCACATTGTCCGTCTAATGCTCCTTCCATGCTCGCTCGTTTCCTCAATCCTCGTCGGGGTGAGGATGGCGGGCTTTCGGTGCGACTTGCGAGAGGTTGCATGGTCTCGATGGTTTGGTCCGCCGAAGGTGAGACGGCGAGCACTGTTCGCAGTTCCGTTCGGACGCAGTCCCAGACGGAACAAGTTGCACAGCCGAGCGCCGACGAGGCCGTGCGGTCGCACCCCTCGCCGGAGCAGAGCGGGCCAGCCGTCCTCATACGCTCCACTATCCTGTAAGACTCCCCCTTCTCAGACGACTACCCGCTATACCATCTCATTACGACATCATTGTGATTGACACCGGTCCCGGCGTCGGCATCCTCGCTTGGAAGCTCGCACCATCTGGCAAAGAAAATCCTGCGGCTGGTGAGTAGGCAACAGATCGCGGTTGGAGGGGAGAATCTAGACGCGGTCAGCTAGTGACGGCCATTCCTGGTCCGTCGAGTTGAACTCCGTATTCCGCTCGATCTGCGAGCGATAAGCCAATTTTTGAACGATGCCTGGCTTTCGCCGGACGGTCTTCCTGCGAGGAGGCCCTCGACGCTGATGTCCTCGTCAAGTTTGCCCCAGTGAATACCGTGCCCCCGTCCGATCAATCTCCAGTTCTTGCGTTCTGCCGGTGTCGCGTGGACCAATCGAGGGAACCAAGCGAGCGGCACTGACAGGCTTCGCCCGTCACTGAGCTCTACCGTCAGTGTGTCTTCCGTCACCGTCACCGCTTCCGCCGCGGGTACTGCGATCTCAACGGCCGAAGTATTCATCCCAAGCCTCCTGAAGGGTGTCCTGATGCTCGGTCACGAGCTTATGAATGCGACCGATTTCAGCTTTCAGCACGCGAAAAGCCGCCGCTATCCTGCAACCGGATAGGGGCAAGTCACAATTTGGCAACCTTGTCCTCTCGTTCAATGTGCACGTGGGATGGCTCCTCTCGATCGCAGGCGTAAAAGAAGAACCGATAGGGGACAACCCTCAGAACTGTCGGCATGGAGAAGCGCTCATCACGAAACCCATCTTAACATGTCGGTTCTCTCAAGCTGAGGCATTCTGCCGCTTCCACTCGACGAACGAGTCGATTTCCGTTTCTGCCGTGCTGTGTAAGGACTCGCCGTCGTGGACGACTCTGTTCCGTAACGGGAGGTCTTCGATGTGTACGCCGAATCACTACGACATCATCATTATCGGCACCGGTCCCGGAGGAGGCACGCTGGCCTATAAGCTGGCGCCGTCGGGTAAAAAGATCCTCCTCCTGGAGCGGGGCGGGTACTTGCCACGTGAAAAGGACAACTGGAACACCAAAACTGTTTTCATCGAGAACCGATACAAAGCCAAAGAAACTTGGTGCGACAAAGACGGCAACGCGTTTCACCCCGGCATCCACTACAACGTCGGCGGTAATAGCAAAGTCTATGGCGCGGCCCTGCTGCGCATGAGGGCACAGGACTTCGGCGAGGTGAAGCATTACGGAGGTATTTCACCCGAATGGCCGATCCGCTATGACGACCTCGAACCCTATTACACCCAGGCCGAGCATCTCTATTACGTGCACGGCAATCGTGGCGAAGATCCGACCGAACCGAAGGCCGGCGCGCCCTACATATATCCGGCCCTCAGCCACGAGCCTCGCATTCAAGAGCTTCACGATGACTGGATGAAGATGGGTTATCACCCCTTTCACTTGCCGGTCGGTGTGATGCTGGACGAAAACCAGAAAGAGAAGAGCGCCTGCATTCGCTGCAACACCTGCGACGGCTATCCCTGCTTGGTGAATGCGAAGGCCGACTCGCAAGTCGTCTGTGTCGATCCGGCGTTACAGTACCCGAACGTGACGATGGTGACGAATGCTCTGGTCAGCAGGCTCGAGGCCAGGGGCGCGGGGCGAGAGGTGACCGGGGTGGTCGTGGAAAGAAACGGCCAGATGGAGACGTACAAGGCCGATATCGTGGTCGTCTCCTGTGGGGCGATCAATTCGGCGGCGCTGCTACTGCGCTCTGCAAACGACAATCATCCCAACGGCTTGGCCAATTCATCCGATCTCGTCGGCCGCAACTACATGTGTCACAACAACTCGGCCATGCTCGCGATCTCCAAGGCGCCCAACCCGACGGTCTTTCAGAAGACGATCGGCCTGAACGACTTCTACCATTCCTCCGCCGACTGGGACTTTCCGATGGGCCATATCTCGATGATCGGTAAGTCTGACATGGAGACGTTGCGGGCCGGCGCGCCGGCCTTCGCGCCGGGTTTCGCGCTCGATCAGATGGCGAAACATTCGCTCGATTTCTGGATGACCTCTGAAGACCTGCCCGATCCCGACAATCGCGTGCTGGTCGGCAAGGAAGGGAACATCGCGCTGCGCTATACGGAGAACAACCTGGAAGCGCACGAACGCCTGGCCGCCAAGCTCAAAAGCATGTTGAACCATCTGGGCTGCGAAAAGCATCTGCTGCCGACGCACTTGTACCTCGGGAAGAAAATTCCCATCGCCGGCACGGCGCACCAGTGCGGCACGGTCCGGTTCGGGCGCGACCCGAGGGCCAGCGTCCTCGACATAAACTGCAAAGCGCATGACCTGGACAATCTCTACGTCGTCGATGCGAGCTTCTTCGTATCGAGCAGCGCGGTGAATCCGTCGCTGACGATCATGGCCAATGCGCTGCGCGTCGGAGACCACCTGTTGCAAAGACTCGGCGCAAGGTCGCCGGAGGCTATCGCATGATCGCCAGAATGGACGAGAGCGAGCATCAAGAGGCGGCCTGCTGGATCGATCCGGAGCGCAAGCACGTGGTGATCCTGGGCGGAGGCTTCGGCGGAGTCTCTGCCGCCTTGGAATTCGAGAAGACGCTGGCCTGTGACCCTGGGGTGCAGATCACGCTCGTCAACCGAGAAAACTTCTTTCTCTTCACCCCGATGCTGCACGAGGTGGCGTCCAGCGACCTGGATATGACCAACATCGTCAACCCGATCCGCAAGCTGCTGCGTCGCGTGGAGTTCTTTCACGGTGAGGTGCACTCGATCGATCTGGCACAGAAGCAGGTCCACGTGGTCCACGGGCGGACCTCCCACGGACACACGCTGCCCTATGATCATCTGGTGCTGGCCTTCGGATCGGTCACGAACTTCTACAATCTTCCCGGTCTGGCGGAGCGGGCCTTGACGATGAAGACGCTCGGCGACGCCATTTATCTGCGTAATCGCATGATCGCCCATATGGAGGAGGCCGACTTCGAATGTTCGGCCTCGCTGCGGAAGCCGCTGTTGACCTTCGTGGTCGCGGGCGGCGGGTTCGCCGGAGTGGAAACGATCGCCGGCATGAACGACTTTCTTCGGGAGGCGATGTCGTTCTATCCACACCTCCGGCCCGATATGCTTCGACTGATGCTGGTGCATTCAGGCGGCGTCATACTGCCGGAACTCGGCGAGCAATTGGGCCGGTATGCCCACAAGAAGCTGTCGGAACGCGGCGTCGAGATCAGGACCAACACGAAGGTGGTCGAACTGTCGGATCATGAAGTGCGTTTGAGCGATGGGACGCGTCTTACCACAGCGACCGTCGTCTGGACGGCGGGAACCGCGCCCAATCCACTGCTCTCCTCGTTGCCATGTCAGTCTAAAGGCGGGCGATTGCTCGTGAACGATTGTCTGGAGGTGCCGGGCTGGTCCGGCGTCTGGGCGCTCGGCGACTGCGCGCTGATTCCGGATCAAGTGACCGGCGGCTACCATCCGCCGACGGGCCAACATGCGCTGCGGGAAGGAAAGATCGTCGCCCGCAACGTCACGGCGGCTTTGCGTGGGACGGCACGGCAGCCGTTCCGGTTCAAGACGATCGGCCAGCTTGCGGCCATCGGCCGGCGCACGGGCGTCGCCAGAATCCTTGGCTTCAATTTTTCCGGTGTGATTGCCTGGTCTCTGTGGCGGGGGATTTACCTCAGCAAGCTCCCGCGCATCGAAAAGAAAGTGCGCGTGGCGCTCGATTGGATGCTCGATGTCATTTTCTCGAAGGATCTGGTGCAGTTCCAGACGGTACGGGGTGAGGCTCCGGCGGCCATTGCGATGACTCGGCCGGCGGCTCAGGTTACCGGAGAGCCGGTGGGTTCGAGTATGAGCTGATCCATGTTGATGAGAAACCGATTAACCCGCTGCTCTGCGATCCTCGCAGTCCTCCTGTGTCTGCCGACAATGCCGGCGACAGCAGGAGAGCATTATGTCGCAGTCACCGCGGTGAAGGCCATCGGCTTCACCGTTTCCGATATGGACCGGTCCATCGCCTTCTACCGCGATGTGCTGACGTTTGAACAAGTCAGCGATGTGGAGGTGGATGGACCGGAGTACGATCAACTCTATGGCATCTTCGGCGTACGGGCGCGTGTCGTGCGCATGCAGCTCGGCGAGCAACAGATCGAGCTGACTCAGTTCATCTCGCCGCCGGATCTTCGGCCGATGCCGATGCCGTCGTACAGTCATGACCTGTGGTTTCAGCACTTCGCGATCGTCGTGCGCGATATGGAAGCCGCCTGGACGCAGTTGCGCAAGCATCACGTCCGCCAAATTTCGCCGAGGCCGCAAACGATTCCCGTGACCAATCCACCTGCCGCCGGCATCAAAGCGATCAAATTTCGAGATCCGGACGGCCACAATCTTGAACTCCTCTGGTTTCCGGCGGACAAGGGGAACCCCATCTGGAAGAGATCATTCTCACCCGCCCACCCCGGAGCCGCCGAGACGGCTCCTCTACCCGAATCGGACCTGTTCATGGGCATCGACCATACGGCCATGACCGTGCGGAGCACGGAAAGCAGTACAAAATTCTATCGCGATCTGTTGGGCATGACGGTGGCCGGAGGGACGCTCAATATGGGCACCACCCAACAGTATCTCGATAGTTTGCCCGGTGCCCGGACGCGCGTGACCGGCCTGACGCCGATGGCCAGTCCGCCGGGCCTGGAGTTTCTCGAATATGAATTGCCCGCAGCCGGCCGGCCATTTCCCACCGATTCGCGCCCGACGGATCTCTGGCATTGGCAAACCACGTTGGTCGTTTCTGACATCGAGGCTGCGGCTGCTCAATTGCAGGGAATGGGGCAAATGATTTCCTCCGGGGTTGCCACGTTCCCGGAGAAGGCATTGGGATTTGGAAAAGGCTTTATCGTCCGGGATTCGGATGGGCATGCCATGCAGATTGTGTCGCCATGAGCACGACGACCGTCGCGGCGATCGGATTGCCGAAGATGATATCGACGTGGGTCAAGCTGAGCCTTGGAACGGCAGCGATCGTCGTCGGCTGGTGGGGTGTCGCCTCGGTCGACTATGAGCGGTATCTTTCTCCGACCATCATAACGGAGTGGTTGCAGGATGCCGGTCCCCTGGCGCCACTACTCCTGATTGGCAGCATGGCTTGTGCGGTCGTCATCCCTCCGATTCCGAGTCTGCCGCTCGATCTTGCGGCGGGAGCCGTCTTCGGGCCGTTCCTCGGTACTGTGTATGCGGTATTGGGAGCGGAGGTGGGGGCTATCGGCGCGTTTCTCATCGCCCGTTCAGCCGGGCGTGAGACCCTGTCCCGGTATCTCAAGACCGACGCAGTGTTCTGCCAGATGTGCACGGACCATCAACTGATGGGGCTCACGTTCTTCGCGCGGCTGATCCCGGTCTTTTCGTTCGACGTGGTGAGCTATGGCGCCGGCTTGAGCAATATTTCCCTCAGAACCTTTGCGTTGGCGACGTTGTTCGGGATGATCCCGCCGACCTTCGCCTTCACCTATCTGGGCAGCAGCGTGGCCTCGGCCCAATGGTCGTTGATCATGGCAGGCGGCCTGATGGTGTTGTTCTTCCTCTTGATGCCCAAGCTGCTCGCACGACATCGGAGGAGCGCTTTCGCTCGGTTGTTCCTGGGACCTCCTCCGGTGGCCGAACTCGACACCTCCAGGACGTCCACACCTGTTCGTCCAGAGCGATCGCCTTCTCCCTTCTGTGCAGGCTGCGGCACATTACTCATCCAAAGGTGACTGTCAGCGACTCGTTCTCGGCCGCCCATCCCCATGCGGCGCACTCCTCTCCTCCCAAGAGTCTTCCCCCCGACGGGTCACTCTTGACGCGGCCGCGGGCCGCTGATACGATTCGGTAACCTAACTATAAAGAGTGAAGCCGGTGAGGAGGAAGAAAGGGAGGTCTGCATGACGCAGCATGAACGGATCGTGGCGATGCTCTATAGCGATCCAAATTGTCCGTTCTGTTATGCCCTTGGGGAGCGTCTGCTGCTCCTCGGCGTGGAGCATGAGATCGAATGGCGTGGCGTTCAACATGCGCCGCATCTACCGATTCCGCGGGACGAACGCAACGCTCGCCTGAATGCTGAGATCGGCCGTGAAGTGCACTTCGTGGGGCGACTGGCGCCGGAGGTGCCGATTCGGACCTTGCGCGGAAAGCCGAATACCGGTCCGGCCATACGGGCGATTGCGGCGGCGCTCCACATCGATCCCGCTCTGGGACATGCACTGAAGCGACGAGTGTATCGAAGCCTCTGGCAGTCGGACGCGGATATTTCGGACGAACAGGTCATTGCGGCTTGC
This sequence comes from Nitrospiraceae bacterium, assembly GCA_050246315.1. Lineage (GTDB taxonomy): Bacteria > Nitrospirota > Nitrospiria > Nitrospirales > Nitrospiraceae > Nitrospira_G. The sequence continues at coordinate 45,637 of JBFWWG010000005.1, forward strand.
GTGCGCGGGGTGGGCCTGCCGGAACTGCACATCGGCTCCGACATTGATGCGTTGACGAAGCGATGGCAGCAGGAGTGGGCAGAGGTGGGGGTGAACAGTGTGCCCTTGCTGGTCCGCCGCGACGGGGAACTACTCAGTGGACTCGTGACAACGGAGCAGTTGGCAGAGTTTTTTGACCTCACATCAAGCAGGGAGATTCGGTCGGTCGTGAGTCGAGCCTAAGGCGGCGTGCATGGTCGTTTATCATACCTACACAGCATGGAGGAATCAGGATGAAGCAGTCATCTCGGGCCGCGTCGTTGGTGCTGATGGGCGTGATCGGTCTTGTGGGATTCGTTGGGTGCGCGGAAACCCAGATGGCGTCCAAGCCAAGCCTATATCAACGGTTGGGTGGGAAGGAGGCGATCACCGCGGTGGTCGATAAGTTTGTGGGGAACGTCGCTGCCGACAACCGCATTAACAAATTCTTCGCGAGCACGGATATCCCCAAACTGAAGACCCATCTGGTCGATCAGGTCTGCGAGGCGACCGGCGGTCCGTGCAAGTACAAGGGCCGAACGATGAAGGCGACCCATGCCGGCATGGGCTTGACCAATGCGGATTTTGACGCCCTGGTCCAGGACTTGGTGGCCGCGCTGGATTTCTACAAAGTCGGGAAGGTTGAGAAGGACGAGCTGCTCGCGGCCCTCGGTCCCATGAGGAGCGAGATCGTCGAACGATAGGACCTTGCCCTGCTGTGATCGCGATCGCCGAAGCCGACGCACCTTGTACTGAATCTTCCACGCCACATTTCATTCACTCTTCCGCATGACGACTCCGGGAAGGTTCCGACCAACTCGGTGCTCCGTTCGCTCAGTTGGCGATCCAGACAACGGTCGCCGTCCGGTCTGCGCACGATGAGCCGCTCGAATCGGACGGGCAAGCCGTGTATCCTGCAAGTTCCCGCTGCCTGACCGGGCAGTCCAGTCGTCACGTTGGCCAGTATTGTCCCTGGACGGTTTTCACGGGAATCTCTGGCGATGCCCGAGACATCTCAGCAATTTTCGATCGTTGATGCACCGGGAAAGCGGTGGCTTCTCGGCCATGTGCTGGAGTTCAAACGCAGCCCTCTTGCAACGATGACGAGATGGCGGGAGCGCTGCGGCGACTTTGTTCGTTTCTCGCTGGGGCCCAAAGATCTACACCTCCTAAGCCATCCGGTCCTTGCCGAGGAGGTGCTGGTCAAGCAAGCCGATGTCTTCGCCAAGGTCTACGACCCGAACAGGCCGACCGGATTGGCGCTGGTGCTCGGCAACGGTCTATTGACCAGCGGAGGCGAACTCTGGCGGCGGCAACGCCGGCTGATTCAGCCGATGTTTCAGCGCGCGAGGGTGGCGCGGATGTCGATACAAATGGTCGAGGCCGCTGAGCAAATGCTGGCGCGATGGGCGCAGCGGCGCCCCGGCGAACCATGTGACGTGGCCGCTGAGATGATGCAGTTGGCGCTGGAGGTCGTGACTCGCACGATGTTCAGCACCAGCCTATTGAAGGATGTGGGCTCATTGGGACCGTCGTTGCTCGTTTTGATCCGCTATGCCTTTCGGTCTTTTCACAATCCCGTTCGGTTGCCGCTTTGGGTGCCGACCGCCTCGAACCGTGAGTTTCTCCGGGCCAAGCAATTGGTCGATCGGATGATCTATGGTTTGATCGAGGAACGGCGCAGATCCGGCGCAAGACGGGATGATCTGCTGGATGCGCTGCTATGGACGGTCGATCCCGAAACGGGTAAGGGGTTGAGCGAACAACAGCAGCGGGACGAGCTGCTGACGATCGCGGCGGCCGGCCACGAAACCACCGCGAATGCGTTGACCTGGACCTGGTATCTGCTCGCCGGCAATCCGACCGCGGCATTCCGATTGAGGGAGGAATTGGCCGATGTACTTGGCGGTCGCGCTCCCACGATCGACGATCTGCCCAGGCTCTCGTATACGCGTGCGGTGTTTGAGGAGGCCTTACGCCTTTATCCGCCGGCTCCGGCGGTTCAACGGCGAGCCACCAGGGATACAGCGGTCGGTGGCCAGCCGCTGCCGGCCGGATCGATCGTGCTCGTGAGTCTCTGGAACATCCATCGCCACCCTGCGTTCTGGGAACAGCCGGAGCAGTTCGATCCGGATCGGTTTGCGGGCCATCGCGCCGACAGCGACCACCACGCGGCGTTTCTCCCATTCGGTTCCGGACCTCGGACCTGCATCGGCAACCATTTTGCCATGGTGGAAGGAGTGCTTCTGCTGGCGCTGATCGCGCAACGTTACGAGCTGTACTTGGTCCCTGACGCAAGAGTGGAGATGGAATTGGCCGTGACGTTACGGCCAAGGTACGGGCTTCCCATGATCTTGCGGCCGAGAGACCGCAGGTCTCCCTCCACCGCACATCGCGATTGAACGATCGGCAACCGCACAAGATCGACTATGATCGTGCCTCAATTGACGGAGAGTCTGTCTTTGAAAGTCAATTCCGCCACGGCGGACTTGTCCAACTCGCCTTTTCCAAGGGAGACGAGCCGCCGATACTGGTCGTAAGCGGCCTTGGCCAAGGGCAGTTGTAATCCCGCCACCTCGGCCAAACTCAGGGCGATGCCGGAATCCTTGGCCGCGTGGGCCGCGGAGAAATAACAGTCGTGCGCCCGCTGCTGCATATCCTCGCCGTCGGTTTCGAGCACCCGCGAATGGGCGCCGGTTTGAGCAAAGACCTCCCGCAACATGGTCAGGTCGAGCCCGAGTGCGTCGCCCAGGCCGAGCCCTTCGGCCAGCGCCGCCGTATTGCAGTTCATCACCATGTTGACAAGCGCCTTGACCTTGGCGGCTTCTCCGGCCGCACCGATATAACGCAATCGTTCGCTCATGGCCTCCAGCAACGGTCTGGCCCGCTCGAACGTGTCGCTTCGACCGCCGCACATCAGATAGAGGCGGCCCTCTCTGGCCTGTGTAATGCTGCTCGCCATACAGGCCTCAAGGCTCCGGCCGCCGCTTTGCTCGACGAGCCGTTCCACCTCCACATGAATCGACGGCGTGAGTGTGGCGCAGTTGATGAACAGACGATCCTTGGCATGGACGAGCAGGCTGTCCGGGCGGCCGGGGTCAAAGAGACCGAGCATGGCCGCGTCGTCCGTGACGACGGTCAGCACGGTATCTGAGTATTCGGCCACATGAGCCGGCGAAGCAGCCGCCGCGCACCCGAGTTCGCCCGCAAGTGCGCTGGCTTTTGCTCGATCCGTGTCATAGACTGCCGTGAGAACATGCTGCGTGTCCTTCAAGCGACGGGCCATGTTGGCCCCCATGCGTCCGACTCCGATAAACCCGATGCGGTAGCTCGATGATGGCGCCATAGGGATGTTCCTTGGTTGATAGAATTCCCGGAAATGATGGATGCGATGAGACGATCGTGCGGGCAGTCTAGCACATTCGCACTGATGACTCAGTCGAGCTGCGGGACGAAAGGAATGACACGGTGAATCAGCCGATCGTGGGGTATCATCTCGACGAATATCAAGATTGGGTGGCCGACCTGGCCTGCGGCCATGGGCAGCATGTGCGCCATCAACCGCCGATGACGAGCCGGCCCTGGGTATTGACGGAAGAGGGACGGCGATCGCATCTTGGGACTATCCTGAACTGCAAGAAATGCGACGGAGAAGGGTAGAGGACAGGACGACCGACTGCCTGCGAGCATCAGGCACGTGATCTATTCAATAACGGTGGTCTGCGTCGGAAGGTCAACAACCATATCAAGGCCGGCACCGTGCCAGGGTTGCAGGCACGGGCCGTCGTACCGGTAGCCACCCCGTATCGGGTCCTCGGCGAGGAGCAGCGGCGTGTCGAGATCCAAGACATCGAATCCGCCGCATCCGAGGACCAGGCTGAAAGAGCAACCCATCGCGATTCTGGCTTCAACCATGCCGCCGATCATCAAGCGGAGGCCCGAGGCCCGCGCGAACGAGGCGATGTCCAGCGCCGACGCCACGCCGGTTTTCATGATCTTGATATTGATATAGTCCGCCGCCTGTTTGGACAGGACGGTCTTGGCATCTTCGAGCGAGCGGACCGATTCGTCGGCCGCGACGGGAATGCCGGTGAGATGGCGCAAGGCCGCCAATCCATCCAGATCATCCCTCACGAGCGGCTGTTCGAGCAGAACCAGACGTCCGCCGAACCGTCTCACGCCGGTCACGAAGGCTAGGCAAGCTTCCCGCGAATAGCCCTGGTTGGCATCGCCGATAAACGTGAGATCCGGCATCAGCCGATGCACCGCTTCGAGCCGACGGATATCGCCATCCAGGTCCTGACCGACCTTCATCTTGAACAGGCGAAATCCTCGCTCGAGCCAATGTCGGGCCAGCCTCACGGTGTTGTCGAGGTCCGCGATGGGAATGGTGATGTCCGTCTCACGTGGCCGGACGTCCGCGCCGCCCCAAAGGGCCCAGAGGGGCTGTCCAGTTGCATGACAGTAGGCATCGGCGAGGGCGGTTTCGAGTCCGCAGCGTGCCGAGGGGTGTGCGGAGGCCTGCGCGTGCAGGCTATGGTCGAGTATCCGATAGTCCGCTGCCGACCGCCCGAGCAGGGTTGTCGCCAGGTCGGTGGCTGCGATCAAACAGGCCTCTCTGGTTTCGCCGCCGACTTCCGGAAAAGGGGCCGCCTCTCCATAGCCTTGCGCGCCGCTCGCGAGGGTGATGCGCATGAAAATATTTTCGGCCAAGGTCCTGGCCCCGGTGGCAACTACGAACGGGTCCGTGAGGGGGAGATCGACCGGCCAGAGCTCGATACGGGTGACGGTCAGTGCGGGATCGTGCATCAAACAATTGTCTCCAAGCTGGTCATGACATCGAATCGCATGGGCTAGCCCACATTATTCATGATGGTTCGTGACGAAACCGCTCAGACGCCATCCGTCGGACCCATTGCATGGAGAAGAGCAACGGGTACCCCCACACGGAGTCCCGAGGGGGCGAGGCATACTTGAAGCAGTATGTCGAGGCCACGCGGGGCGTGCCTGGCCGCTTGGGAGCCGAGCACTCGCTCCCAAGCTGGTCGCAGCCGGGGCGACCCGTTGCTTATTGATCGCAACGGGTCGCCCCGGCGGTTGCAGTAGAAGCATTCATGAATATTGTGGGCTAAATACCGTGTTCTCCAGACTATCGCAAGAGGTGGCAGCGTCCCTATAGGGCTGCCCGGCCGGTCTCACTCCTTGCACGAAGGGCGAAATTGACGGCCTAGCCAAAAGTATTGTAGCTTTCACCCCAAGATTTCCCGTTTCTCGTTTGTCCCTCCGGAGTGACACCCGTGCGGCTTGCCCGAGATCCGTTATCGCACCATGCTTCCTCATCCGGCCTGGTCTTGACGCGGACCAAGGTGGTGGCGCTCGGGCTCGCGGCCTTGTTCCTGCTCGCATTCATCTGCGCACAGCGGACATCGTCGCCCACGGCGGGCGGTGTGGTGCGTGGCGCCGAGGCCGGTAAATTGTCCCTGTCGGTGGAGGACGGCAAGATCGTCCTACGCGGGGCGGTTGCGGATTCGGTCAAACAGTTGCTCGTAGCTAAGGCCTATCAGGCGTTCGGCGCGGGATATGTCGCCAATCATCTGACGGTGGTGCCGGGCGCGACGGCGGAGGAGTGGTCCCTGAAGGCGGCCGAGTCGATCCAAAAGCTCAAATCGTGGGGGAGCGGCGGGCTGTTGTTCGAAGGGCGGCAGGTGATCGTGAAAGGTGACGCGAAAAATGAGACCGAAAAGACCAAGCGGACGGAGGACCTAGTCGGCGTCTTCGGTCCAGTGCTGAAGGTTGAGAACCACATGCAGTTGCCGGACCAGCCCAAGCCCTCGCCGATAGTGGCGAAAATTCATGAGGCGTTGGCCGGCAAGACGATCGAGTTCGAGGTCAGCTCCGCCACCCTGGCGCCGAGGGGGATGAAGGTGCTGGATGAGCTGGTGCCCATCATTCAATCGGACAAGGATGTGAAGCTGGAGATCGGCGGCCACACGGACAATTACGGCGATCCGAAGTTCAACCAGTTGATCAGTCACGCGCGTGCGGCCGCGGTGGCTCAGTATTTGGCATCAAAGGGCGTCGATGGGCGTCGCCTGGTCTCGAAAGGCTATGGCGAATCGAAACCCATCGCCAGTAACAAAACCAAGGATGGGCGCAAGCAGAACCGGCGCGTGACGTTCGAGGCGCTGTAGGCGGGACCGGTTCCGGTCTCCGTAGGATCTTTTCGATGGGACCCGTCATTCAAGAGTTGTTGCTGTGTCTGTTGCCCGCCGCGGCCATCGGGGCGATCGTGGGCTGGATGCTCAAGAAACTCTCGCTGGAAGAGCAACAGATCGGCGTGACGCGCTTTGAGCTGGAAGTGAAGCTGACGGCCGCCGAGCGGAAGGTCCACGCCTTGCAGCGGGATTTGGACGCCGCGCAGCAGGCGGCGCAGGAAAAGGCCGGATTGATGACGCAAATCGAGGAAGCCACGACGCAATTGCGGAGTCAGGTGACGGACCGGGACGAGGTGATCCGGACACTGCGAGGGCGATTGGCTTCTCTAGAAATCTTGCCCGCGAAACTCACCGTACAGGAGGCCGAGCTGGCCGACTTACGGGCGAGGCTCGTCTCCATGGAGGAGTTGCCGAGGCACCTGGCGCAGCGAGATGCGGAGGTGACGGCCTTGCAGACACAACTGGGCGAGATGGTCGCCCGGGGTAGCGTGGAGGACTTGCGGATGCGGCTCCAAGCCGAAATCCACGAGGTGCGCCAGCAGTTGGTCTCCGCTCAAGCGGCGGCCGAACAGGAAGATGCCTGGGCTCGTCAATTGCTCGATGAACGGGACGCGACGATACGGGGCCTGCATGAGGAGCTGTCGCGTTTTCAAACGCAAGAACGGGAACTTCACGTGCTGACGCACATTGTGGCGGAACGGGAACGAGAGATTGACAAGCTGGCTGCCTCGGTCGAGCGGTTGGCACAGGTGGAGCGGGATCGCGAGAGGTTACGCAGTTTGGCCGAGCAACGAGATCGTGAACTGTCGGTGTTGAAGCAAAGGCTTTCGAACGCCGATCACCAGGGTGAGGAATCGCGGGAACACCCTACCGGCCGTGAGATCCCGATTCAGGAAGGCGAGCGTTGGCATGCCGATGCGGAGCGGCAACAGCGCACGGTGGCGGCGAGCGACGACGAAATTCAGAACATGGGCGCTCGAATGGAAGAGACCGCTCCGCCGGTGAACGTGGAGAAATCTCAACCCAAGGGCAAAACGCTCAAACCGCACAGGGATGTGGCGAGGGAGACCGATTCGTCGCTCCCCAAATGGGGAGCCCACGTGCCGGACAATGGCGCCCAGGACGACCTCACGCGCATCGCCGGCATCGGGCCGACGCTCGAAAAGTTGCTGCATCGTAACGGCGTCTACTACTTCCGGCAAATCGCCTCCTGGACCAAGGAAGACGTCAACCTGATCGATGCCAAGCTGGACACGTTCAAGGGCAGAATTCTGCGCGACAACTGGGTGAAGGGCGCGAAGCAGGAGCATTTCAAGAAATACGGCGAACGATTGTGAGTCGCCCTCGAACTCCACGACCCCCACGAGAGAGTCGACAGGCTTGGGTCACAGCGTTCGGTCGCCACCCTGTCTGTGGATGAACCACCGAAACGACCCTCGTCGGTCGATGTTCCTGCCTCCGTGGATGCACGCACACAGGCCTTCCGCACGATCAACCGCGATCTGTTGTCACGCATGGCCCCGGACGGCGGCTTCGGGGAGCGTCCCGGCGCCTCGACAAGAGCCGACGCCACTGCGTGGGCCATACTGGTGCTTCGAACCAGTGGAACACATATCGCAACATTAGCACGGGCCCGTGCCAGACTGGCCGAGGAGCAGCGGGCGGATGGGCGGGTCTGTGTGAGTCGGGCCCACCCCGATGCTCATTGGCCGACGGCCTTGTCGGTCTTAGCGTGGAAAGGATCACCCGAACACCGTGAGGCGGAAGCCAGGGCTGTTCGGTTCTTGCTTGAGACCACCGGGGTGCATTATCGGCGTGATCCGGACGATCCAGTGGCTCACGACACGCTCATTCTAGGGTGGCCGTGGGTGGATGGCACCCATTCCTGGGTGGAGCCGACGGCGGTGGCCGTCTGGGCATTGCGTACCGTCGGGCAAGGAGCCCATCCGCGCGTGCAGGATGCGATTCGACTGCTCTTGGACCGCCAACTGCCGCAGGGGGGATGGAATTACGGCAACACACAGGTCTTTGGGCGAATGCTCGATCCGACTCCTGAGCATACGGGAGCGGCGCTCCATGCGTTGGCCGGTTGTGTGGCACGCGAGCAGATTTCGGCCAGTCTTGCCTATTTGCAGCGTCATCTGGTGGAGATCCGAACTCCCATTGCATTGGGGTGGAGCCTGTTGGGATTGCGCGCATGGAATGCGGTCGAGGGCTCGGTCGATACGGGGGCGATGGTAGGACACTGTCTGGCCCGTCAAGCGCGATACGGTCTCTACGACACGGGGTCGTTGAGTCTGCTGTTGCTGTCCCTGCTGGCGCCGGCCGATTCGAATGATGCGGGAGAACAGTCTGATGCCGGATCCGAGCAGTTTTGATTCCCCGATCGGGTGGAATCGCAGAGCCTTCCTGCGGACGGTGGTCTATGGGATGGTGCTCGGCCCCGGGTTGTTGCGCGCGGACTGTTTCGACGCGACCCCTTCGGCTCCGGCCACGTTTGTCGGGAAGGCAGCCAACTATGGGATGGATCTGGTCGGTCTGCTGCGGCGAGGGTTTCACGAACTCGCTATCGAGCCTGGGGAACTCAAGGGTAAGCGGATTCTGCTTAAACCGAACCTCGTCGAGACCAGTTCCGGTGCGCCGCACATCAATACGCATCCGCTGGTGTTGAGGGCGGCGATCGAAGCCCTTCTCGGACTCGGGGCGGCTTCCGTCATGGTGGCCGAGGGGCCAGGCCATCGGAGGGACACCCTGGCGGTGTATGAAGAGTCCGGCTTGGCGGAGGTGCTGACGGAAGATCGCATCACGTTTCATGATCTGAATTACCTCACGGGGTATGAGATGCGGAATGCCGGCCGACAGACCTCCTTGCGGACGTTGACATTCCCTGCTCTCTTCAAGGAAGTCGATTGGATCGTTTCCGTGGCCAAGATGAAGACGCACCATTGGGCCGGAGTGACGCTATCCATGAAGAACCTGTTCGGTGTGATGCCCGGCATCTACTACGGCTGGCCGAAGAACGTGCTGCACCATGCGGGAATCGAGAATGCGATTCTGGACATCACTGCGACACTCAGGCCGCAGTTTGCGATTGTGGACGGGATCATCGGCATGGAAGGCGACGGGCCGATCATGGGCGATCCTAAACAGGCCGGAGTGATTGTGATGGGGCGCAATCTTCCGGCCGTGGATGCCACCTGTTGTCGGATCATGGGGATCGATCCGCACAAGATCGGCTATCTGGATCGAGCGGATCGTTGGCTGGGTTCGATTGCGGACACCTGTATCGAGCAGCGGGGAGAAACGACTACATCGGTGCGCACCGACTTTCGGTTGATCGACCAGATTCCTGCGCAGCGGGAAATTCGTCTCGGTTGAAAGGGCAAGATCGTCAACAATTGGTCATGGGTTTGGGGCATCATGCTCGGCTTCTCTTAGACCGTAGCCCTTACGGCGGCCGGACGACGAACGGAGCCTGTGCCAGCGGCCGGCAGGTGGCGAGAGAACGCCGAGCCAACGTGTCGTCGAATCGGTGTTGGGAGCGAGGGGAGCGGAAGGTGTTGCCTTTGTCTGGCAGTTCGAACGATACTGCCGGGCCTTGAAATGACAATCGCTGACAGAGGAAGATAACCGGACGATAGCTGAATAGCGAGGGAGACCGATGTCGATTCGCCGACCGGAAGAGATGCATGCGGTGTTCTGTGCGCGGTACAACGCCGGGGATCTCGACGGGCTGGTCGCCCTCTATGAACCCAACGCCAAGCTGGTTCCGCAACCGGGGCAGGAAGTCCAGGGACGAGAAGCCGTTCGGGCCGGCTTGCAAGGTTTCCTGGCACTGATGCCTCATCTGGATATGACCACCCGCTATGTGCTGGCAACCGGAGATACAGCGGTGATCAGCGGGCAATGGAAGCTCACCGGCACAGGACCGGGTGGAACGGCTGCTGAAATGACCGGCAAGAGCGTCGAGGTCCTACGCCGCCAGCCGGACGGGACCTGGCTCTTCGTGCTGGACCATCCCTTCGGGGCAGACTGATTGCGGTTTCGGGTAGACCTGCGTTCGACCGTCTGTCGTTCACCCGCCAAGCCAATTGACTCGACTGCCGATCTCCTCTACTGAGTTTGCTCCACGCTCATGAGACGGTTCTGAGGAATCCGTGCTGACCCGACTCGCGAAAATCCTGGCCGGTTTGCTGCTGATTGTCTTGGGCCTGCTGTTCCTGCTGTACAGCATTCTGCCGGACCTCACGTCCCGTCTGCTGGTCCGGCTCTTGGTCCTGCGTGGGTTTGACCAGGTCGTTGTGCAAGTGGACCGGCCGGGGTTGACCTCCCTTCATATCCCGAACCTGTCCGTCCATAAAGTCCTCGGTTCCGAGCATCTGCGGCTCGCCCTGGAAGACGTACAGGTGGAGTACGACCTGCGAGAATTGCTGCGAGGACGGCTCGGGACCGTGGTCGTCCCCCGTGCGTCGATTGTGCTGCAAGATGCGCGAGGGAGCTCCGACCCCGCCGATGTACCGGAACCGCCGACGCTGGCGTTTGGAACGCTGTTCCAACCAATCCCCAAGTTGCCGCTTGCCCAACTGTTTCTGGATCAGGTCACGGTACATCGGGATCGCGCGAGCGGGCCCTTTCGAGATATGACGATCTCCGGAACCATCCAAGAGCACGCGCAGGTGCTCACAGGGGCTCTGACCTTCAAGGGGCTCCAGGGGAGCGCCTATCAATTGCGATGGATGGGCAGGCATGCCGGCGCCATGACGGTCGAGTTGCATCGGCTCGGACGCCAGGGGTCCCCGGTCGTCTCGTTTCGTTCGGAGCAATTGCCCTCCGATTCGGACCTCCATCTGCGTGGGACGTTCCAGACGGAATTTCAGGAATTGGCACCCCTGTTGGCGTTGCTGGTTCCCCTGGGGCCGCAGATCGAACAGATCTCCGGCACCGTCTCGGCCGAATGGTCGGGCACCGCATCAAGATCGACAACGATGCAGTCACTCTGGCTCGATCCGGCCACCAAGGTCGAAGGAAACGTGCAAGTCAGGCTGTCCCTTCCTGAATGGCCGGGCCTGGCGCAAACCGTCGCGTTGTTGCTCAGCGGGCAGATTTCCGGCAACGGCCATCGCCTGGATTGGACGCTGAACCAAGACAGCCTCTTTGGAGCCAATGTTTCGCTTGCGACGTTCAAGATGCCGGGCTGGCTGGCGGCCTCGTTCACCAGGAGCTTCGCACCCTTGACGATAGATCTGCCGTCCGGTGCGCATGGCCACCTCATCCCATCGGCCGAATCACCATCTTGGGCTATGGAGGGACCGGTCCGTGCCCGGTACGGGAATGCCACCACACCGATGCGTGCTGAACTGATCGCCACGACTCTTGCGCAGTCGCCAATCCAGGATCTGTCAGGGAGGGGAAAGGTTCGTCTGGCGGGTAAGGCGAGACCGGTCGCACAGGACGCAGTCCAGGTGGCTGAAGCGACGTGGGATGTGGTCGGAGAGGCGACCGTGGAGGCGGCTCGGGCGCAGGTCCAGCTCGATCGCACCTCGATGGTGAAGGTGTCGAGAGTTCGCACGGCCCAGGTCAGGGTGCCGAGCGTGATTCTGAACGTCGCGGAGCCGCTTCACCTGCTGGTTGATCTGCCGAGCCGACACTGGGTGATCGATCACGGCCGGGTTCGGCTTCGGGTACCGAGTTTCACGGTGAAGGAGACGAGGCTGACGCTCGACCGGGCGGATCTTGGGATCAAGCGATTGGAACCGGTTGAGACCGGCTGGAATGCGGACCTGTCGCTCGCCGTTACTCGTCTGGCACCCAGCATGACCACGTTGGCCCTGCCTTCGTCGGATTGGCAGATCCATGTTGCGACAGAGCCGTCGATGATCATGGCCGAGGTGGAGGGGAAGACGTCTAACAATCTGATATCAATGACCGGCTCCGGGACTCAGCGCTGGTCCGAGAAGCAGGGTTCGGCCCGGCTGCATCTGGGACCGCTCCGGTTCGAGCCTTCGCAGGCCGTACTCAGCGCCTTGGCGACCCCATGGCCCTATCCGTTCGATATCGTTGGTGGGGAGGCCTCGTCCGACATCGAGGTCGTTTGGACGGGAGATCCACGGCTGACCGATGAGGCGCCGATAATTCAACGGGCCACCGTGACACTTGCGCTGAACCAGCTCGACGGACGCTATCGGAACTATGACATCCGCGGCCTCTCGACGAATGCGACGGTACATCTCAAAGGCACGGAGAGCCTCACCATGCCGGAGCCGGCACGAGTCGGGGTGGCCTCAGTCAAGGGGCCTGTCGAAGTCACGCGGCTCTCCTGCGAAGTGCAGGTCGGATGGACCGATCCTTCCACCATCGCCTGGGTCGATCTCCGGCATCTGCGCGCGGGCCTGTTCGGCGGCCAGATCGTCAGTGACGGGCTGCGCTATGAACCGATTCAGCCGACACACCGGTTGACGTTGCAGCTTCAGGACTTCGACGTACAGCAGCTCCTGAGCCTGGAGCAACAGAAGGGGTTGGAGGGGACCGGCATCCTAGACGGCACGTTGCCCATGGTCATCAGCGGCAAGACGGTGGTGGTTGAGGATGGGATTGTGGAAGCTCGCCCTCCGGGCGGCGTGATACGGTATCGGCCTCCGGCCGTCGCCGGTCAAGCGGTTGCCTCGACGAATCCGCAAATGGAAATGGTTTTGCAAGCCCTTTCGGATTTTCACTACAATGTGCTGACGATGTCCGTGCAATACCGGGAAGCAGGGAATCTGTCGCTCAACACGCGGCTTGAAGGGCGCAATCCAGGTTGGCAGAACGGACGGCCGGTTCACTTCAACCTGAACGTGCAGGAAAATATCCCGGCTCTGTTGAAGACGCTGGATACGGTGACGAGGGTTCAGGACGCCCTCACCGAGCGATTGGAGGGGGAGGGCGGTAGTAGCGGCCAGACGGAGGGTGGTGCCAACCGAGGTGCGCCCGGATCAGACGAGGCGGAAGGGGAGCGGTGAACATGCAGATGCGCATGGTCGTCTTGGGAATGTGGATGATGACTTTTGGAAGCGGTGTCGCCGGGTGTACCCCTCGGGTGGAGGTCGCGCCGCCGGAAAAGCCCATCACGATCAACCTGAACGTGAAGATCGACCACGAAATCCGGGTCAAGGTCGATAAGGAATTGGACCAGGTCTTATCCGATAAGGGTGGGTTGTTCTGAATGCGATATTAATGAGGAGCATGATCATGCGCCGATGGAATCGAACCGTCCTGTTAATGACTCTTGTGCTGATGGGTTTGGTGTGGGGTGTCTCGGCTTGGGCCCTGTCGCTGGACGAAGCCAAGGCCAAGGGATTGGTAGGAGAAAAACCGAGCGGGTATCTGGGAGTTGTCTCGGGCGGCGCAGACGTACAGGCCCTGGTGAACGATATCAATCAGAAGCGCCGCCAGGCCTATGGGGACATTGCGAGTCGCAACAAGACCGATCTCAAGGATGTCGAAACCCTTGCGGGTGAGAAGGCCATCCAGAATACCAAGCCCGGCCATTTCGTACAGTCACCCTCAGGGCAGTGGATGAAGAAGTAGCGATCTCCTCCTCTTCCGACAAGCCCTGCCGCCTCTTCCCGAGCAAGCAATTCTCTGGGTGCTGCTAGCGCATTCCACGCCTCGGTTGAATGACGAGGGTCGATCGTCGCCGCCCTCCCTTCGTATACGTTCCGATACACCGGCTGAAGAAACAGATACAGTGCAGTCAACGACTCGGTGGGCGCCACCTCCTGGTCGATGGCCCTCGCCCTGATCCTTCGTTCGAATCCCTCTAGTGTTGCGTCCCAGAAGTTCGTTCGTGGTGAGCCTGTCGAACCATGAACGGAACTCCTTGAAAGTGGGCGCCCTTCGACCGGCTCAGGGCGAACGGATTATTACCGGAACTTACGGGACACAACACTAGCAGGCTGCGGAAAAACTGTTTTCGGCCTCTGAAATCGTCATGGTCATCGAGGACTCAGACGACAGCGGAAAGCCATGCAGGATGCTCAAAAAGGCTGTCCAGCAAGGCCGCAGCGAGCGAAGGGGCGAATCGTACTCTTTTCTGTACGTTGAGCCTCTGAGCGATGCGAGAACGCCGCTGGCGGACTTTTTCAGCATCCTGCTAGAAATCTCCGTTCAACAGTCACAGATCGAATGAACGCCTAGCCGATCACTCGGCAAGCTCGTGGCCTGGAAGTTGCTTATGTCCATGGTGTGTGAGGTCTTCGATGAGGCGGCTCCTCCTACATAAGCTGGGACACCTGATGATCCTCGGCGCCAGAACAATGGTCCAAATTGGGATGACTGTATTTCTGACAAAGCAGTTGATGCTGCGGGACTGGTTCGAGAAGGCGATCTCGTGAGGGTGGCCGGGTTTGTCCCAGGAATGGAGCACTTATGCTTCAGCCGCTGCGCTCCAGGTGATGAGCGCCTCTCTCCGAGAGGAGGTGCGCAGTCGCTGATGCACGATCCGATTAACCGTATCGATCGTTCTTCCACGGGAACGCGCTGTTCGAATAGCCGCGGACTTCCCAAAAACCCTTCTCATCGCGGTCCGAGAACGTGATCTCCTTCACCCACTTGGCACCCTTCCACGCGTAGCGTTTGGGAATGATCATGCGGACCGGTCCGCCGTGGTCCTTCGTGAGCGGCTTGCCGTTCCATGAACGGCATAGCAGGACATCGTCGTCGTCGCAGGCCTCAAGCGGGAGATTGGTCGTGTAGTCGTCATAGGACTTGAACAGAACGAACTTGGCCAGGCTCAGCGGCTTGACCAGGCTGATCAGGTGCTTGAAGCTCACGCCCTCCCATTCGTTGTCGAACGTGCTCCAGGTCGTCACGCAGTGAAAGTCGGAGACGGAGCGGAACGGTGGTTGGGCCTGGAAATCCTGCCAGGTCCAGGTCAGAGGCTGGGCCACAAAGCCGCCGACGGTCAGGCTCCATTGCATAAGCGGGATCTCCGGCTTATGGCCGAGGTCGAGCACGGGCCAGTTGTTCACGAGATGCTGGCCGGGCGGCAGACGATCCGGCTCCGGCGCCTCGTCATCGACCTCACGCCCGCCGAGACCGCGTTTCTCCCTCGCCCAGGCTTGCTTCTTTTGGATCAGACGGTCGTTGCTGTCCACGGGTTTCATTTCTCCTCTGGATGGGTCGCAGTGCTCCTGCGCATCTTACAGCAGTGAGACTCGAAGTCGAAACCGTGTTGACTGCAAGACGAGGATGGCATCAGCCCATCAGGGGTTGAGGCCGGTCCGGAACGGTGAGATAATCCCGGTGCTTTTTTGGCGCGACATCGTAGCAAACTCTACGAGTTGGTGACATGACATCGGCCCCATCGCCCGAAGGCCCAGACCGCGAAGCCGGTTCTCCTCCGTCTCACAAGCAGGCCGAACAGATCCTCACCCCATCTCACATACAATTGGAACAGGAACTCCTCAAGCGCAATGAGGAGCTGGAGAGAACCAGCGCCGTCCTGCGTGAGATCGTCGAGGGGGTCGAGGCGAAAGTCGGTGAACAGTTCTTTTCGTCACTGGTCCAACGGCTTGCCACGGCGTTGGGAGTCGACTACGCCTATCTCTCGCACCTCAGCCCCGACGGCACGACCTTTCGCTCGCGAGCGGGCTGGGGCAAAGGCCGACCCCTCCCACCGTTCGACGTGCCGGCGCGCGGCCCCTGCGAAATCGTGTTGACTCGCAAAGTCGTCCACCATCCGGATGGGCTGCGCTCGCTCTACCCGCAGGTCCAACTCATCCAAGACATCGGCGTGGACAGCTACTGCGGGGTGCCGATCGTCGATACGTCGGATCGAGTTGTCGGGCACCTGGCCATCATGGATTCGCGGCCGATGCCCGATCCGGTGCGCGCCACGTCGATACTCGGCATCTTCGCGACGAGGGCCGCCGCGGAGATCGAGAGGTTGTGTTATGAACGGGCGCTTCGGAAGAGCGATCTCATGTTGCGGAAGATCGACGAAGGGACCGCCGCCACGACGGGAGCCGACTTTTTCAATTCCTTAGTGAAGAGCCTGGCCGAAGCGCTCCAGATTCAATACGCCTTTGTGTCGAAATTTGTCGAAGGCAGTCGATTGCGCGTTCGCACGCTTGCGTTCTGGAAAGGGGACGGTTTTCTCGACAACTTCGAGTATGACCTGCTTCATACGCCCTGCGAACGAGTCCTGGCTGGGGAAGTCTGCCTGTTTCCCGATCACGTCCAGGACTTGTTTCCTCACCATCGAGAGGACCTCGCCAAGCTGGGGGTGGAGAGTTACCTCGCGATCCCGGTCTCGGACCGTTCCGGAGGGGTGATGGGGCATCTCGCGGTGATGGATACTAAACCGATGCAGGATGACGCCCGTGTGCTGTCCGTGTTCAAGATTTTCGGGGTCCGGGCCGGGGCCGAGTTGGAGCGCGCGCAACTGGAAGCCCGGATCAAGGAGAGTGAGGAGCGACTCCGCGACCTATTCGACGAGGCGCCCATTGCCTATGTGAACGAAGGGCTCGACTCCAGATTCATCAAAGCCAATCGGACGGCGATGAAGACCCTCGGTATCACGCCGGATCAAGTGGAAGAGACCTATGGATTCTCGTTCATTCCCGACACGCCGGATGCGCAGCGCCGATTGAAGGACGCGTTCGAGTCGATCGGCAAGGGCATCGATACGAGCGGGGTCGTGCTGGAATTGCGGCGCAAGGACAACGGCAAGCCCCTCTGGATCCAATGGTGGTCTCGGCCGGACCCGAGCGGCACCTACACACGCACGATGTTTCTGGACATTACGGAGCGCGTGCTGATGGAGCAGGAAAGGGCTCGGTTGGAGGCGCAGAACACCTATCTGCAGGAGGAAATCAAAGGAAGCCACAACTTTGAAGAGTTGATCGGCTCCTCGCCCTCTCTGAAGAAGGTGTTGAAGAACGTCGAACGGGTCGCGCCGACCGACTCGACCGTGCTCATCACTGGAGAGACGGGCACGGGGAAGGAGTTGATCGCTCGGGCGATCCATAATGTGAGCCCTCGTAAGGCCAAGCCGCTCGTCAAGGTCAATTGCGCGGCGATCCCAGCCGGCTTGATCGAGAGCGAGCTGTTCGGCCATGAGAAGGGAGCCTTCACCGGCGCCTTGACCCGCAAGATCGGACGATTCGAGTTGGCGGACAAGGGCACGATCTTTCTCGACGAGATCGGCGAGTTGCCGCTGGATCTCCAATCCAAGCTGCTTCGGGTGCTGCAGGAAGGTGAATTCGAGCGCGTCGGCGGCTCGCAGACCTTCAAGGTTGCGGTGCGCGTGATTGCCGCGACGAACCGTGACCTGGAGCAGCAGGTCCGGGCCGGGCATTTCCGCTCCGACCTCTATTACCGATTGAATGTGTTCCCGATTCACGTGCCTCCGCTTCGGGAGCGCGAGGGGGACATTCCGCTCTTGGTGCAGTTTTTCACGCGAAAATTTGCCGTCCAGCAGGGCAAGAAGATCGAGCGAATCCCGGAACGAATGATGGCGGCACTCCTCCGGTACCAGTGGCCGGGAAATATTCGGGAACTGGAGCATGTCGTTGAGCGGGCCGTCATCCTCAGCGAAGGGTCCGAGCTGGAGCCGATCGAGTGGTTGACCGCGGGCGCGTCGCAGCCCCGCATCGACAAGGTACCGACGCTCGAAGAATTGGAACGGGAGCACATCCGGACGGTGCTTGAACAGACCAACTGGCGCGTGAGCGGCGAGAAGGGCGCGGCCGCGTTGCTGGGCCTGAAAGCCACCACGCTCGAAGCGCGCATGAAGAAACTCGGCATCGTCAGGCCTGCCTGAACCCTGTCACGCGTCATCCGTCAAACGTCATTCGTCAAACGCAAGCGTCAATCGCCACGCGCCACACGAGGAAGAGCGTGAGGTCCTTCCGCATCGGTACGTGTTTCGATTGACGAATGACGGATGACGGATGACGAGTCGTGTCTCACCGAGTTCAGGATGCGGTGAGCGGCGTGAGCTTGACATCTCCCAAGACGATCCAGTGACTCATCACGACTCATTTCAGTAGGAGAGGAATTAGTCCCCCGGCACCGGGCATCAAGACCAAGCAGGAGCCGATTCCGGCGTGCTCTGCTTCGTTACCTGCGCCTGCGAGAATGCGGCCGGTGGCCGCGATGTTGGCGCCAGTAGTTCTTGCTCCATCTCTGCGCGAGCTACCCTCTCCAGGGCCGCTTGAATCGACCACCCATCCCGCCGCGAGTCACTGATCCTGCGAGAATGATTTTCGTACCTCGGTCACTTATGACCTCATCGCTCAGCCAACGACTCCAACTCTCCACCTGGGAAAATACGGGTATTTCCGCTCGCGAGTAGATTGACAGGCTCCTGACTAGGAAGTAGCCTGTCACCATTCCGCGCCAGAAATCTAAGGCTCCACTTGTCAAAATGTTGCCCGCGAAGACGCAGCCGAAGTTCCTTCTCTTTCTGAGCCATGCCGGCACAGATACGGACGCGGCCCGGACCCTCAAGAAGCGTATCGAGGCGGCGCCGGCCGCGATCGAGGCTGGTCTCAAGGTGTGGTTCGATAAGGATGATCTGCAACCTGGACAGGAATGGCAAGTGCAGCTTGAAGAGACCATCGAGAAGCGTGCGACCGCCTTCGCGGTCTATGTCGGGTCGCGTGGGCTGGTGAATTGGGTTGAGCAGGAAGTACGGCTGGCCGTATCGCGGGCGACGACGAGCGGTGGTCAATTCCCATTCATCCCGATCCTTGCGGCGCAAGCAGAGGCGTCTGCTGCGCTGCCTGGCTTTGTTCGACAGTTCCAGGGCGTGCGTGATGTCGAGAACCGTTCGGATGAGTTTCAAAAGCTGCTGGCCGCAGTAGTAGGAAGAGCCGGGGCAGGCAACCTCCAAGTAGAAGCTGAGCCGTTCTTCGGCTTGAACGCCATCGATGAAACGCGCAATCACCTGTTCTTCGGTCGTGAAAAGGCTACTCAGGAGTTGCTTGCGCGGCTCCGAAAGGGACGCCTCGTGATGGTGACGGGCGATAGCGGGTGCGGCAAGTCCTCATTGGTCCGCGCCGGCTTGGTTCCCCGCTGGCGTGGCGGGGCGTTGGCTGAACAAGAAGGTCGTCGCCCGGATGGAGAGAGTTGGCATGTGGTCGGAATGCGCCCCACCGCGAATCCTCGTCGCGCGCTTGGCGATGCGGTATTCAGCGCCGCTTCACAGCTGGGGTGCAGCGCCGAGGATCGTGGGATCTATAAGGCATGGGCCATGGGTGATGACCCAGAGAAGCGACGGGATGGTCTGCGGTGCGGCCTCGACGCACGCACCACCCGCACCTTGCTCATCGTGGACCAGTTCGAGGAGCTCTTCACACTGACCCCCGCGGTGCAACGGGCGTCATTTGTGACGCTGCTGCTCGATCTTGCAGATCCGTTGGATCGTCGCTTCGCGGTGGTGCTGACGATGCGGCGGGACTACTACAATCTGTGCTCGGAATTTCCGGGGCTCTACAACACTCTCGAGGCTGATGACCGGGCAGCCCGCTACCTGCTCGATCGGATGCAACCCGAAGAGTTGCATCGTGCCGTCACCGAGCCGCTGAAGCTTGCCGGCGTCGTGGAGGGGGACCGCGAGGCGCTGGCGAAGAGCGTGCTGCAGGACGTCGGCGACCGAGCTGGCGATCTTGCACTCGTGGAGTTCGCGTTAACCGAAGCATGGCGGCGACGAGGAGAATACGGGGATGATTTACTGCGTGCCTATACCGCGGTGGGGCGTGTGGAAGGCGCGCTCGCGAGGGCCGCTGAGCGGGTGTACCTCGAGGAGCTTGGCGGTGAGGCGCATGACGACGTGATCCAAGCGGCCTTCATCAGGTTAGTGCGGCTGGGTGATACCGGCGGGGCGACACGGCGTGTGGCTCGGCGCGGTGAGTTCGATGACGGGCGATGGGTCTTGCTCCAGATGTTGGCCAGTGAGAAGGGCAATCGTCTCGTCTTAATCAGCGGGGGCGAAAACGCGGAGGCCGCCGAAATTGCGCATGAGGCGCTGGTCACGCAGTGGCCACGGTTTCAACGGTGGCTACAAGACTCGGCGCCCGAAAAGCGCACCTTGGACGCACTGATCGAACGAGCAGCAGGATGGAGCAAGGTGGCTGACGGCAACGAGAAGAGCGGCTGGCTTGCAGCAGGCGTCGAACGGGAGACGTTCGCGCAGCTCTTGAAGAACCATCGAGGATGGCTTTCTCCCACTGAATGTACGTTTGTCGATGCAAGCATTGAAGCGGAAGTCAAGCGCGTTCAGCGGGAACAAGAGATCCAGCGACAAGAACTCCTCCAGGCAAGGCGGCTGGCGGAGGAAGCGGCCAAGCGGGAAGAAGCGGAACGGGCGCGGGCTGCCGCGGCAGAACAGGCACGCCAGGCGGCAGAGAAGGCGCGGCAAGCGGAGCAAGCCAGAGCGCAAGAAGCGGAGCGGGCACGTGAAGCAGCGCAGCGAGCTCAGCGACGACAATGGTACCTCAATCTGGCGCTCCTGATCCTCTTTCTCGGGTCCGGGTTGGTTATGTGGCTGTGGAAGGAGGGAGTGAACGTTCAATATGCCGGATCGATTGCGCTGGCTCGGTTGCATCTTGTGCAGGTCTCTGAACCGGAGATGGTCGAGATTCCAGGAGGAACGTATCGGCCAGGCGAGGTCCGCAATCCGGCTGAGGGTGAGAAATCGTCGCCAGTCACCGTCAAGAACTTCAAGATCGGCAAGTATGAAGTGACGTTTCACGAGTATGACCGGTATGTGGCCTTGACTGGTGGTCGACTCCCAAACGATGAAGGCTGGGGTCGTGACAGACGACCTGTGATCAACGTCTCGTGGGAGGACGCGACGGCCTATGCGAAGTGGCTGTCGGAAGCGACCGGTAAGCGCTATCGCTTGCCGACGGCAGCGGAGTGGGAATATGCCGCTCGGAGCATAGCCAAGGGCAAGGACGACATCTGGGCGGGGACATCCAAGGAGGCGCAACTGAAAGAGTATGCGGTGTACGAGGCACAACGCACGGAGCCGGTTGGGAGCAAGGAGGCCAACAGTCTCGGCCTGTATGACATGAGCGGCAATGTCTGGGAGTGGGTTGAGGACTGCTGGCATGAGAATTATCAAGGAGCGCCGACGGATGGCTCCGCTTGGCTCGAAGCAGGCGGTGCGGATTGCGGCCGGCGCGTGCGCCGGGGCGGGTCCTGGAACAGCGAACCGGGGACCCTGCGTGCATCGTACCGGTACGGGGGCGACCCGGTGTACCGGAACTTCGACATCGGCTTCCGTCTGGTCCAGGACATTTCCGAATAACCCTTTGTCCTTTGTCCTTTGACCCTTTACCCTTCCGAAATAGCTCTTCCGAAACACCCGGCCCTCGCCCGATGTCGAATCGGGCGAGGGCCGGCTCAGAGAATTCTGATAGCTCAGGTTGATGACACATGACGACCAGCCTTCCCCAGGCGGTGCAATCCTGTCACGAGTTACTGCTCTGGCTGATACCCCAGCTCGACAAGTTCCCGCACTCGCGCCGGTTCACTCTGGGCGAGCGATTGGAAGCCGGACTCCTGACGGTCTTGGAGCTGTTGGTCGAGGCGGCCTATACCCACAATAAAGCGGTTTTCCTGCACCGCGCGAACCTGCGATTGGAGGTCGTCCGCCACCTGTGGCGGCTGGCGCATGAACTCAAAGTGATGGCGACCCGGCAGTACGAGCATGGCGCGAAGCTGATCGATGGCCTTGGGCGGCAGATCGGTGGCTGGCTCCGCAGCCAGCCGCCGCCGGAGCCGCGCTCATGACCAGACTCGATGACATGTGGCTGCGAGTCGTGAGTTTCGAGAACCTGCTCGCCGCCTATCGGAAGGCGCGGCGGGGCAAAGGTAGCAATCGGCCCGTTGCCGAGTTCGGCCTGCACCTCGAACGCGAGCTGTTCCTGCTCCAGCGCGAGCTTGAAGACGGCACCTATCGACCTGGAGCCTATCGCCTGTTCACAATCTACGAGCGCAAGCCGCGCGTCATCGCCGCGGCGCCGTTCCGCGACCGAGTCGTGCACCATGCGATCATGAACGTGATCGAATCGCCGATCGACCGGACATTCATTGCCGACTCCTACGCCTGCCGGCCGGGCAAGGGGGTCCATGCGGCGGTGGATCGCTATCAAGCCTGGGCGCAAACGTATCGCTATGTCTTGAAAATGGACGTGCGCCACTACTTCCTCTCCATCGACCACGAGTTGCTCAAGGCGAAGCTCCGGCGACGGATCACTGACTGCCGCACGCTGGACTTGTTGGATCGCATTATCGAGAGCTCTCCGAGCGGAGAGTCAGGCCCCCGCTACTTTCCCGGTGACGATCTCTTCACCCCGTTGGAACGGCGTGCGGGCATTCCCGTCGGCAACCTGACGAGTCAGTTCTTCGCCAATCTCTATCTCGACGATCTGGATCACCACATGAAGCAGGTCCTGCGGGTCCGGCCGTACCTCCGCTACGTGGACGATATGGTAGTGCTGGACCATGACAAAGCCAGGCTGGCCGACGTTCGCGAGGCTATCCGTGAGCGGCTTGCGGCCGACCGACTCAGGCTTCATCCTGACAAGGCGCATGTGACGCGAACGGCCGACGGACTGAACCTTCTCGGCTATGTGGTCTATCCGGGTCGGCGGCGATTGCGAAACGATAACGGTCACCGCTTTGCTCGCAAGCTCCGAGCGATGGCGCAGGCCTATCGATCGGGGCGTCTGGAATGGGCTAAGGTTGTGGCCTCGACGCAAAGTTGGGTCGGCCACGCTCAGCATGCGGATACGGAGGGGCTGCGCCGAGCCATCTTCTCCCAGGCTGTGTTTGCAAGGGGAACAGGCCACAAGACGGCCAGCGTGTGATCCGGGGCGGGGCCTGGAACAACAAACCGGAGAACCTGCGTGCTTCAAACCGGAACAGGAACAACCCGGATAACCGGAACAACAACATTGGTTTCCGTCTCGTCCAGTCCGCCCGCACGGTACGCGACAGCGTGCCGGCCCGGAGCCGGACGGTCCACGGACCGGCCGGGTGAGGCAGCGGGTGTCCATGAGCCCGTTTCCCGGCCTCCCGCTGACGCGGTAACGCCAAAGAGAGGGCCTGGGGTGAGGCGATCGTGGCCGGTCGGCTAGGCCGCCGGCCCCGCCGCTGCGCTGCTGGGAGTGCTGACTGCTGTGATGAACCAACCGTGATGAATCATGGGGGTAGCCTTCGTCATTCGTCAAGGGTCGCACGTGGAAGAGCGTTGAGGTCTCTCCGCATCGGTACGTGTTTCGATTGACGATTGGCGCATGTCGCAGGCCGGGCTCCGCTCCCAATATTTTGGGAGGGTCCCAATAATTTAGGAATCCCTTCGTCTCCTCCGCTCTGTATCTCGCCCCGACCTCCAAGCCGAAGTCCTTCAATCCGCGCGTACTTAGACAGTTCCAGATCGATTCACCGACCTGTGGCATTGCGGTTGCTGTATCCCCCTGCGTCACGAGGATCGGCGAAGCATCTGGCGGTTGACAGGGCGATGTTCAGAATCACAAGCAAGACGACAGACCGGAGGGCGCTGGTGGTCCTCGAAGGAAGGCTGGTTGGCGAATGGGTTCAGGTGCTCAACGAGGAGTGCACGGCGCTGATGAAGACGGGACGGGCGCTCTCCCTGAATCTCTCGGACTTAGCGTTTGCGGATCAAGACGGAATCGAACTCTTGAGACAACTCGACCGACTCAACGTGCCATTCATTCAGTGCCCGGCATTCATCGCGGCACTCTGTAAAACGAAGGGGGACGGCCATGCTCACGCTCATTAAGGAAACGGCGGCTCAAGGTTTTGGATACGCGGTGGAGAGGAAGGCAAGTACGCCGGAACGTTCTCCGAAAAGCCGGACGAATTATCCGGACGACTCCGGCCCCGCTTCCTCGCACGGCTTGCCGGAAGAGTGGGAACTGGTCTCGGCCTTGGCCGCCGGTGAAGAGGCCGCTTTCGCAAAGCTCGTCCATCAATACCAGAAGCCCTTGTTTCGCCAGGCCTTGGCCTATGTGTCGAGCGAAGCGGTAGCCGAAGAGGTCGTCCAGGAGACCTGGCTCGCGGTCATGGACAGCATCAAGCGATTTGAAGGCCGGTCCTCGTTCAAGACCTGGCTCTATCAGATTTTGATCCACAAGGCCAAATCGGCGGGCGTCAAGGAATCTCGCCAGATCCCGTTCTCCGCGATGGCCGATCAGGATGAGGAGTCGGACGGAATGCCCTCCGAAGCACGGGGAAGCGAGGCCGTCGCTCGCGAGGCC
Organism: Nitrospiraceae bacterium; assembly: GCA_050246315.1. Taxonomy (GTDB): domain Bacteria; phylum Nitrospirota; class Nitrospiria; order Nitrospirales; family Nitrospiraceae; genus Nitrospira_G. The sequence continues at coordinate 70,145 of JBFWWG010000005.1, forward strand.
GGCGGTTCCTGGACGATGGGCGTGGCGGACGAGGACACACCAGAGGATCAAATGTTGGCCGAGGAGTGCCGCCGTGAGATCACGCGGGCCATGAGGGCCTTGCCGACTGTCCAGCGACGGGTGATGGAACTCTATCATTTTGAGGAATTGACGTCCGAAGAAGTCTGCCGGCGACTGAAGATCAGCGAAAGCAATAAGCACGTGTTGCTGCATCGAGGCAAGAATCAGGTCAAGAAAGCCGTGGACGGGTACTTTGCGGGAGACCGATGTCGTCACAATACCGTCCGGCAAGTTTACAGGCTGGGGTTGGCGGCCTAGCCCGTCCATGTGATTGGTGGGGTAAGGAATCAGGGGGATTGAAGACCATTCAGAAAAGACGATGCAGGCAGGAGGTTCGATCATGAAAGCCGTCGCTGTGATCCCAGGACAACCGAACTCCCTCCATCTGGCTGATTTGCCGAAACCGTCGGTCCACGACATCCCGCACGGGCGCGGGGTGTTGGTGCAGGTCCTACGGGTCGGCGTGGATGGAACGGACAAGGAGATCAACGCCGCGGAATACGGGCAGGCGCCTCCGGGCGATGAATTCTTGGTGATCGGGCACGAATGTTTTGGCCGGGTCGTGGAGGTCGGGATGAACGTATCGGAATTGACGCCGGGAGATTACGTCGTTCCGACCGTGCGGCGTCCCGGATTGAGCCTCTACGATCAGATCGGCCAGTACGATATGACGACCGATAATATCTATTACGAGAGGGGCATCAATCTTCGCCATGGCTACTTGACGGAATACTTCGCGGAGGATCCGGAGTATCTCGTCAAGGTTCCCAAGGGACTCAAGGACGTAGCCGTGCTCTTGGAGCCGACGTCGATCGTCGAGAAGGGCATCCTTCAGGCCTACGAGACGCAACGCCGGTTGAAAATTTGGCGGCCAAAGCGTGCCGCGGTGCTTGGAGCCGGCACGGTGGGACTCTTGGCGGCCCTGTCGCTAAGGATGAAGGGACTTCAAGTGACCGCGTTTGGCCGGTCGAAGGCGCCGAATCGCAACACGGAATTACTGGAGGAGATTGGCGTGCGGTATGTCTCCACCCAAGATCAATCGATCAGAGCGGCTGCGGAACAGTATGGTCCGTTCGATCTCATGTTCGAGGCGACCGGAGCGGCGCCGATCGTCTTCGAGGCCATGGAATGTCTCGGCAAAAACGGCGTATTGATTCTGGCAAGTGTCACGGGCGGATCGAAGAAGATCGAGATTCCGGCCGACATGATCAACCTGGGCTTCGTACTGGGAAACAAGGTGGCGATCGGGACTGTGAACGCCAATCGGGAGTACTTCGAAGCCGGCGTCTATGATTTCTCACGGGCCGAGCTCGAATATCCAGGGTGGCTTTCCAAGCTGCTGACCCATCCGGTAGAGGGGTTGGACCAGTACCGCCGGATGATGAAGCTGCTCACCGAGGAGAAAGGCGCGATCAAGGTGTATGTGAACGTGGCCGGCCAGTGAAGGAAGCAATTCATTGGTCATCAGTCATCGGTCAATCTCGTGAGGGCAAAGTACTCCGGCCGGGTTCCTCCATAAGTACCGCCTGATGTCCAAGGGATGGTACGGACGGAGAATGTCCTTCAGCATAGAGCTTCTTCGGGGGAGATCCATCGCACCCGGAGGACCCGCAATGGGTGCCCCAATACAACGAGCGGGCTTTTACAGCATCGTGCCAGTTTGGCGATTGACACTTCACGGAGGAGCCACCATGATACGGGAAGACACCATGACCAATGTGCCGGCGCAGCCGACGACCTCCACGTCCTCCGCTCAACCCTCCAGTTCGGGAAGGATGATCCTGTTGCTGCTGATTGCGGCGGGCATCGGCGCCTTTTTCTACTTTGATTTGGGACGGTTCCTGTCGTTGGACGCACTCAAAGCCAATCGTGATCACCTGCTGGCGTTTACAGAGGCCAACGCCGGAATTGCGGCGGCCTTGTTTGTGGTGATCTATGTGGTCGTGACGGGCCTGTCGCTTCCGGGCGCGGTGATTTTGACCCTGGCCGGTGGGTTCCTCTTCGGAAGCCTCTTCGGGACCATGCTGGTGAACATCGGCGCCACCACCGGCGCCACTCTGGCCTTCCTGACGGCTCGGTACCTGTTGCGGGATTGGGTCGAACAGAAGTTCGGGAGCAAGCTCGGTTCCATCCAAGAGGGGTTCGCGAACAACGCGTTCAGCTACCTGATGACGTTACGCTTGATCCCGCTCTTTCCGTTTTTTCTCGTGAATATGGTCTCGGGCCTGACTAGGGTCAGCGTCGGCACCTACGTGGCGGCCACAGCCATGGGGATCATTCCCGGAAGCTTCGTCTATGCCTATGCCGGCCGGCAGTTGGGCACGATCAACTCGCTCAAAGAGATCGCCTCGCCGAACGTGCTGCTCGCCTTCACCTTGCTGGGAATCCTGGCGATGGTGCCGGTCCTGTACAAGAAGTTTACGGCCAAGCGGGCGTAAGCCGACCGGATCGACAACGGCCTGATGCAATTGACAAGACGTGCTATGAGGCCCAGTATGCAGACCTTACTGATGAATACTCCCGAAACCAACCAGGAGCGAGTCACTGTTCAACCGATGGATGAGCATAACATCGCGTTGGTCAACAACGTGCATCCGTCGGACTGGGTCAACCCGCAGCCTGAGGGGAAGTACAACGTCGTCGTCATCGGCGCCGGCACCGCCGGGCTCGTGACCGCGGTGATTGCCGCCGGGGTCGGGGCCAAGGTGGCCTTGATCGAACGGCACCTGATGGGCGGAGACTGTTTGAACGTGGGATGTGTGCCCTCCAAGGGAATCATCCGTGCCGCAACGGCCTGGACCGACGTGAAGCGTGCCGAGGAATTCGGCCTGCATATACCCCCCGGCATCAAGTACGACTTCGGCGCGGCAATGGCGCGAATGCGCAAGTTGCGGGCCAGAATCAGCCGCACGGACTCCGCCCATCGCTACAAGAGTCTGGGCGTGGATGTGTATGTCGGGGACGCTAAGTTTCTGGGAGCGGACCGTATTGCAGTCACTGGACGGGCGGGAAATCGGACCGTGCAGTTCGTCAAGGCGGCGATCTGCACTGGCGCCAGGGCTTCCGACCCTCCGGTTCCCGGGTTGCGCGAGGCCGGGTACTTGACGAATGAAACCGTGTTTACGTTGACGGAGCTGCCCTCGCGGCTGGGCGTGATCGGGGCCGGTCCGATCGGGTGCGAGCTGGCGCAGGCCTTCGCGCGGTTCGGCAGCCAGGTCTATCTGGTCGAAGCGATGCACGGCATCATGCCCAATGAAGACCGGGATGCCGCGGAGATCGTGCTCAAGTCCATGCAGCGCGACGGGGTCACATTGCTCTGCTGCGGGAAGGATCTCAAGGTGGGCAAGACCGGTGCGGGGAAGCGTTTGATGGTGGATTCGCACGGACAGCAGTACATTGTGACGGTGGATGAAATCCTGGTCGGCGTGGGCCGAACGCCGAACGTCGAGGGGCTTGGCCTCGAAGCGGTCGGGGTCGAGTACGACAAGGCCGGCGTCAAGGTGAACGACCGCCTCCAGACGACCAACCCGCGCATCTATGCCGCAGGCGACATCTGTTCGCGGTACAAGTTCACCCATGCGGCTGATGCCATGGCTCAGATCGTGATCCAGAATGCGCTGTTTCCCCATCCGTTCGGGATGGGCTATGCGAGCGTGGATTCGCTCACCATGCCCTGGTGTACCTTTACTGAGCCGGAGGTGGCGCACGTCGGGCTCTATGAGGAAGAGGCGAAGAAGAAGGGCATCGAGATCGAAACCTATACCTACAAATTGGACGAGGTGGACCGGGCGATTCTTGATGGTGAGGATGAAGGATTCGCGCGTGTGCACATTCAGAAAGGCTCGGATAAGATCCTGGGCGCGACGATCGTGGCGGCCCACGCCGGAGACATGATCGGCGAGTTTTCAGTGCTCATGAAAGCCGGTGCCGGTGCCAAGACCCTGGCCTCGACCATCCATCCCTATCCGACCCAGGCCGAGGTCAACAAGAAGGCGGTGAATCTGTGGCGCAAGGCCCACTTCACGCCTCGGACCAAGGCCCTGCTCATGAAGCTGTTTGCTTGGATGCGGCGGTAGCGAGGCTGGCATGAGCGTGAGGTGGCCCATTGTTTCTGCCGCCCTGCTCAGCCTTGCAGCGACGGTCTCAGCTCAGTCTCCGGCCATGCTGGAGGTCGGCCTGTTTTCGCGGGCTGCTTCAAGTGATGGGCTGCCTGCCGGATGGAAACCCCTCACGTTTAAGAATGTCCCCAAGCCCACTCGATATCAATTGGTGAAGGACGGCGAGACCCTCGTGGTTAAGGCTGTCTCGGAGGCCGCGGCCAGCGGCCTGATCAGGGAAATCAAGATCGATCCAAAGGAGTATCCGATCGTGCAGTGGCGCTGGAAGGTGGCCAACGTGCTGAAAAAGGGCGACGTGACGAAGAAAAGCGGCGACGACTATCCGGCGCGCCTATACATCACGTTTGAATATGATCCGGAGCGGGCCGGTCTTTTTGAGAAGGCGAAGTTTCAGGCAGCGAAGGCCATCTTCGGTCCCGATGTGCCGTTTCGCGCGCTGAACTATATCTGGGAAAGCAAAGCGGCGAAGGGCAGCATCATCCCCAATCCCTACACTGACTGGACGATGATGGTCGTCGTGGAAAGCGGGACGGCCGGTCTCAATGAATGGATCACCGAAGAGCGGAATCTCGCCGAGGATTTCAAGAAGGCCTTCAACGAGCCTCCCTTGATGGTCTCGGGCGTGGCCATCATGACCGATACGGACAATACCCAAGAGCAGGCCACGGCCTACTACGGCGACATCACCTTCAAAAAAGCGCCGTCAGGCTCTCCGTAAGAAGTCTCCGCGCGATCAGACCAATCGATGAAACGGTGGTCTTCATGGGGGAGGGTGCGTGTCTCGTCGATCGGCCAGCATCGTGCTGCTCTGTTGGGGGATGGCGGTCCTGCCGGGCTGCCTCTCGCCCATCGCCATGCACAGGGCGGTGATCGAGTACGATCGCACGGTCAGTTACGTCGAAGCGGATTTGCTGTTGTTGAACATCGCCAGGGCTCGTTATCATCGACCAGTACATTTCACTGCGGTATCGAGCGTGGCGGCCACGTTCGACTTCCGCACCAACGCGGGGATCAGCGGCGGATTCGGCCCTGCTCCGGAAGCTGCAGAGCGGGCGATCAATCTCGAATACAGCTCGAGTGTCGCTGAGAACCCCACGATCACGATCGTGCCGATCACCGGCGAAGAATTCACCAAACGCGTGTTGCGACCGCTCGACGAGGACAAGTTCGAATTTCTCGTCCATCAGGGGTACGACATCAACATGGTGCTGCGGCTCATGGCTCGCGGCATCGCGGTGGAGACCGAAGAAGGCTCACGTGTGTTGTTCAACCAACCCTCGCAGGGGGAAGGGTACGTCGAATTTCGGCGTCGTCTCTTGCATTTGGCCGGACTGGACGCAGAGCGAAAGCTGTTCGTTGAACCGATCCTCTTTGAAGAGTCGCAGACCGTCAGAACGAACCGTCCGCCGAATCCCGACGAAGTCGTCGGCGCGCTGGAAAAAGGGTTTCGCTGGGAGGGCGACCAAGATGGGAAGATCCACACGGTGCGCCGCAAGGCGGTCGGCAGGTTGCTCATCGCCAACTACGATACCAAGCGGCTGTCCAACGAGGAACGGCGCAGGCTGCACGAAGAAGCCCAACGATACCCGCCGGACTATATGATGGTGGACATCCGGCAAGGCTTTCCGGGAGGCGACTATCCATTGCACGGATCGATTTTGCTCCGCAGCATGAATGCGATCATCGGGTTCGTGGCTCGCAGCATCGAGGAGGAGCCGGAAATGATGGTGCCGCCCGACTCGCGCACCAGAACGGTCGTGCGCAATCCGGCCAGAACACTCGAAATCGATGAATCCACGTCGAAGCCAGGCGATTACGAGTTCTCCGTGTCCTTTGACGGACGCTACTACTCGATTCGCAAATTCCCCGTCAGCGAAGGGATGTCGCCGAGTTGGAATCAGGAGGCCTTTGCGGTACTGTCCAATCTATTTCAAATGACGGTGACGGATTTGACCCGCTATCCGACCCCAGCCATCGCGATCGCGAAATAGCACATGCTTCTACAAAAGCAAGCCGGGCGGTGCATCCTCAGGCAACCTGAGGGCTGAAATTCGTCAGGAGGGAGACCGAAACTGCCCATGGGAAGCGCGCTCGTATACGACCGGTTGCAATTCGCCTTTACGGCGACGTTTCACTATTTGTTTCCCCAGCTCACGATGGGGCTGGCGCTGTTGCTTGTGTACTTCAGGACCAAGGCCGTGCAGAGCGGCGCATCGCACGATCGTGCGGTCGCTCGGTTCTGGACCAAAATCTTCGCCTTGAGCTTTGCCTTCGGGGTTGTGACCGGCATCCCGCTCGAATTTCAGTTCGGCACGAACTGGGCGAGATTCTCCACCTATGCCGGCGGAGTGATCGGTCAAACCTTAGCCATGGAAGGCCTGTTCGCCTTCTTCCTGGAATCGTCGTTTCTCGGGGTCCTCCTGTTCGGAGAAGGCCGATTCAGCGAGCGGCTCCAGTGGCTGGCGGCCCTATTGCTGTTCATCGGGTCGTGGCTCTCGGGGTTCTTCATTCTCGCGACCAATTCCTGGATGCAGCATCCGGTGGCCTACACCACCGGGGTCGACGGCCGCGTGCATGTGGAGAGCCTCCTGGGCCTCCTGACGAATCCATGGCTGCTCTGGCAGTACACGCACAACATGACGGCGGCGGTTGTGACGGCGTCCCTGGCGATGGCCGCCGTCGGTGCGTTTTATCTGTTGTCCGGTCGCGAGATCGCCTATGGGCGGACGTTCGTGAAGACGGGCGTGGTCGCCGGGGCCATCGCCTCCTGCCTCATGGTCTTTCCGACCGGTCACGGTAATGCCAAGCAGGTGTTCGAACACCAACCGGTGAAGGGCGCTGCGATGGAGGGCCTGTTCCGAACCGAGCGGGGCGCCGGTCTGTTGCTGGTCGGACAGCCGAATATGGAAGCGATGACCATCGACAACCCGCTGGAAATCCCAAGTGGGCTCAGCTTTCTGGTTTATGACGAACTCTATGCGCAGGTAAAGGGGCTCGATGCCTTCCCTCGCGAGGTCTGGCCCGACAATATTCCGTTGCTCTATTACTCATACCACGTGATGGTCGGACTCGGGACGATCTTCATCGCGGTCATGGGAGGATCGCTGCTGATGCTTTGGCGGGGAGCGCTCTACGAGGCGCGATGGTTGTTGTGGAGCATGATGCTCCTCGCGCCGTTTCCCTGGATTGCGACTACCGCCGGGTGGATGACGGCTGAGCTTGGACGACAGCCTTGGCTCGTCTACGGCTTGATGCGAACCGCCGACGGATCGTCGCCGTTGGTGCACTCAGGCAATGCGCTCTTCACGCTGCTAGGATTCATGGGGCTCTACCTGCTTCTCGGCCTCTTGTTCGCCTTCCTGTTCCTCGAAACCATCTGGCATGGGCCTGGTCATCAGGCGCCGCAACAGGAGCCGGTGCGATCGCCCACTCCCCAGGGTAGCGGGACATAAACATGGAAACATTATGGTTTGTCCTGTTGGCGTTCATGCTGACCGTCTACGTCGTCCTTGACGGGTTCGACTTCGGGACGGGCATCGTCTACCTGTTGGTCGCAAAGGAAGAAGCAGAACGAAGGGCGATCCTCGCAGCCATCGGTCCGGTGTGGAACGGGAACGAGGTCTGGCTGATCGCGTCGGGAGGGCTGATGTTTTTCGCCTTCCCTCGCGCCTATGCCGCGGGTTTCAGCGGCTTCTATCTGGCGCTGATCATCGTCCTATGGTTGTTCATTCTGCGAGGATTGTCGCTTGAACTCCGCTCACACTTCGACCAACCCCTCTGGACCGGCTTCTGGGACGCCGGCTTCGCCGTGGCCAGCCTGTTGCTGGCGATCGTGTTCGGTGCAGCCTTGGGCAACCTCATCCGGGGTGTTCCGCTCAATGCCGAGGGATACTTCTTTACGCCTTTCTGGACGGATTTTCTCCCTGGGCCGGAGCCCGGCATCCTGGACTGGTTTACCGTGCTCATGGCGCTGACCACGACGTCGATTCTCACCCTCCATGGGGCGAACTATGTCGTGATGAAAACCAGCGGAGACACAGCCCGCCGGGCAGCGAGCCTGGCCGGGGTGGCCGGGCGGTTGGTCGTCGTCCAGACGCTTGTCGCATTGATCGCGGTGCCGTTCGTGCAGCCGACCATCCATGACAACTATGACGCCCACCCCCTCGGCTGGATCTTTCCACTCCTCGCCGTCGGCAGCCTCATCCTGGTGATCTGGTCTTCTCGTCACGGGCATGAGGTCGCCGCCTTCGGCGGGTCATCGTTGTTGATCGTTGGCCTCCTTGCCGCGACCGCCTGGGGCCTCTATCCTAATTTGCTGGTGACGACCGGTGGGGATTCGGGGAACAGTATGACGATCCACAATGCCGCCGCGTCGCCCCATGGCTTGGCCATCGGGATCTGGTGGTTTTGCCTGGGGATCGCCCTGGTCGCACTGTATTCGGTATCCGTCCATCGTCTGTTCTGGGGGAAAGTCTCGGAGCAGGCTCGCCGGGAGTTCGCAGGGGACGGCAACGTATGAATCCCTCTCTATAGTCGAAACGCGAAGGGCCGGCCTGTGTGTGGCCGGCCCTTCGACTCTAACGGGCGGAGCGTGGAGGGGAGGTTATTGAATCGAGTTCGCGTGATGGCCTGCAGTGATCTCGGCCCGGATCGAGTCGCCCGGCTTCTTGGAGCCTTTGAGGTGCTTGGTGTCCTTACTGACCAACATCTGAACCTCGTTGCCCTCATAGTCCTCAACGACGTAGAGATTGCCCTCGACCTTCGTGAGTTTCCCTTGAACCGTGCGATGGGCCTTCCCCGGCTTACTGTCGAATTTCCGCTGGTTCTTCTTTTCGGCCGCTTCGGCATGAAGAGCCAGGGTGAACCCCGCGACCAGTACCACCGCGATCATGGATTTCGTGAGCCGCATTGCCTTACCTCCTTCTCTTGGCGTCCGCAGCCAATCTGTCAATCGCCGCGGGAATCAGGATTTCCATAGCAGTGGCGCGACTTCGCAAGGCCTATGCCGGTAGGAGATACAACGCGTTCAAGCTGTTTCAGCCGCATTATCAGGAGGTTAGCCTGGAAGCTCTATTGGAGGAGAGACCGGCAGACGAAAGCGAAGGGAAAAAATGGACCTGTCCGTCCAAATGTGATCGGGTCGTTGAAACCGGAGTCTCGGTAGTGTATGTCGGAACCCTTGCAGAAATCTGACGGGCGTGGCGAGATGACCTGGTTTGGAATCATGACGGTGATCCTGCTCGGGTTTGCCGGCGGCTGCTCCACGGTGCCCGCCACGTTTCACCCCAATCCGGCCATTCCGCCGCGCGCCTTCTCGCATCACCTCTGGGACGAGGTATTGAAGGCCCATGTGGCGGATGGGCAGGTGGATTATCAGGGAGTGGCCAAGGACAAACGGTTTGCGGAGTACCTGGCCACCCTCAACCAGATCGATCCAAATGAGCTGCCGACGCGAGCCGACCGGCTCGCGTTTTGGATCAATGCCTATAACGCCTTTGCCGTTAAGGGTATCATCGACGGCTATTCACCCCGTTCCCTCTGGAGGCGTTACCGATTTTTCATCGCGCGTGATTATCGTGTCGGTGGGGAGACGATCAATCTCTACGATCTCGAGCGGTCGTTGCTGGTTCCCGGTTTCAAGGAGCCGCGCATTCATTTTGCGATCGTCTGCGCGTCGGCCTCCTGTCCCAAGCTGCGCTCGTCAGCTTACCTCGGAGAAGAACTCGACCGACAATTGGATGAAGCCGCCAGAGCTTTCATCAACGATCCCTCCAAGAACCGGTTCGACCGGGAGAATCATGTCGCGCAGCTCTCCATGATCTTCAATTGGTTTACCGATGACTTCGTTGCCCACTCCGGTTCGGTGATGCAGTACGTCATGCACTATGTGAACGATTCGACGCTGATCCATGAGCTCGGACAGTCCCCCTACACCATCGAATTCCTCGACTACGACTGGAGCCTGAACGGAACGCCGCCACGGAGCGTCGACGATGATCGTTCTGCCGGATGAACGTGAACCTGTTGCGCAGTTGCTGGGATTTCTCGAATACGGTGAACGGATAGCGCAGGCGTGTGCGACGGCGCAGGCCGCGCTTGTGACGGATCCCGACCATCGCCGGTTCTTACTCGGGCAAGCCAGACAGGAGGCGGTTCATGCGACTGTCCTTCGTGGCGCGATCGCTTGGTTGGCCCCGAGGCGGCTTGGCGCAACGCCGCTCTTATCGCCCCTAGAGAGCTATCGAGAATTACTGGAGGATGCGATCAACCGACGCGATCTGCATGAAACGTTGATGGCGGAACAGCTCATCCTCGAAGGGTTGGGAGAGGCCATCTTGAGCCGGATCGAAGCCGGCCTGGTGAAGCGCGGCGCTCCCTTCGGGCGATTGAGGCGAATCCTGTTGCATCAAGAGGAAGCGCACCATGCGTTCGGGAGACGATTGCTCGATCGCGCAAGAGCGGAAGGGACGTTCCAACCCGATCGGTTCTGCGGCCGGGGCGAGGAGTACCTCGGCCTGGCGCATGACATGGTGTTGACACTCGCCTCGATATTTTCAACGATCGACGAGGACGCCTCGGCCTGGGCTGCCGATGTCCGACACTATGTGCCGGATTGGTGCTTTGGATGATCTCCGTCGTGATGCCGGTCTATCAGGAGGAACGGGCGCTCCCCGCGACCCTGCGTTCGCTGCTTGGCCAAGAGGGTGACTATGAAGTCCTGGTCGTGGACGGTGGTAGCACGGATCGGACCTGCGAGTTGGTGTGTGCCGAACCCCGAGCGCGGCTTCTTAGGGCGGCCAAAGGCCGGGCGTCCCAAATGAACGAGGGGGCTGTGCATGCACGGGGGGAGTGGCTGTTATTCCTCCACGCCGATACCGTGCTACCGCCGGGGGCGCTTAGGCGCCTGAACGACATGGAAGCCGACTCGTCTGTGCAGGCCGGCGGGTTCTTCCACCGGTTCTCGGGTGACGATTGGCGCCTGCGTCTGATTTCGTTCCTGGACAATGTTCGCTGCGGCCGGAGCAAGATCATCTATGGAGATCAGGCCCTCTTTGTCCGGCGGTCTCTGTTCGAACGGCTCGGAGGATTCCCGCTACGGCCGATTCTCGAAGATGTCGCTTTCTGCGAACGCCTTCTCAGGGTGACGAATCCCGTCCTTCTCTCTTCGCCCGTCGTGACCGATGCGAGAAAATTCGTGCGGATGGGCATCTGGCGAAGCTTTTTCCGGGTGCTGCTGATTATCCTTCACGTGGAATTCCGCCTGCCGGTCTTGCCGCGCGCGTTTTTTCAGGACATTCGCTGACCCGTTCCGGCTCTCCGTCGCCTCAGCCCGTGGCCCCCGTACCTCGTTTCCCAGAATATTGCTAGAATGCCCGCGTGGATCTGATTACTACCCATTCGCAAGCCGACCTGGATGGGCTCGCCTCGATGGTGGCGGCCAGAAAGCTCTATCCAGGGGCCAAGCTGGTGCTGGCGGGCGGAGCCCAAGATAGCGTACGTCGCTTTCTTGAGGATCACGACCTTGATATCGCCCGTCTTCGCGATTTGAATTTAGAGGAGGTACAGCGAGTCATCCTCGTCGATACCCAGGACCTGTACCGCATCGAGCAATTGCGGCCGCTCTGGACCAAGCCCGATCTGGTGCTGCACATCTACGATCACCATGTCGATCATCAGGGGGAGGCGAGGTCGGAGACCTCCGAGGGCCAGCGTCCGCCTGGGCCGAAGGTCGAACGGCTGGTACTGGAACCGGTCGGGGCAACCGTGACGGTGTTGATCGAAGCGATTCGAGCCGGTGGCCTGTCGCTTACGCCGTTCGAGGCGACGATACTGGCTGTGGGCCTGTACGAGGAAACCGGATCGTTCACCTACGGTTCGACGGGCCCTCGCGATGTCGAGGCGCTCGCGCACCTGTTGCGTGCCGGGACCGACCTCAACATCGTGGCCGCAACCTTGCGTCGCCACCTGGAGCCCGAGCAGATCGCCATGCTCAACGATCTGCTGAACTCAAGCGAGACGTACTATCTCGAGGGGCGAAAGATCATGCTGGCCGCCAGCGCGAAAGAGGACTATCGCGGCAACTATCCCAGCGTTGTTGAGCAGTTGATGCAGATCGAAGGGCTGGATGCCGTGATCGCCGCTTTTGTCATGGACAGCAAGGTGATGATCGTGGGACGCAGCCGTCTCCCCGATATCATCGATGTGGCCTGGATTGCGGGCGAATTCGGCGGCGGCGGCCATGCTGCGGCCGCCGCCGCGACCGTGAAGGGGCAAACCCTCGTCGAGGTCCGGGAGCGACTGGTCAAGCTCCTGACCGAGCGATACCGGCCGACGCTGATGGCGAAGGATGTGATGACGAGACCGGTGAAAGCGATAGCGGGTGATGCCAGCCTGGAGGAGGCGGGCCGGCTCATGACGACCTACGGCGTCAATGTCCTGCCCGTGCTCGACAAGCGAGGGGCCTATCAGGGATTGATCTCGCGCGAGACGATCCAGAAGGCGACGTTTCACAATTTGGAAAAGGCCTCCTGCCGGGAATTCATGCAGACCGATTCGTATGTCGCCGAGCCGGACACATCGTTCCATGAAATCGAGCGCCATATGATCGAGCTGAACCAGCGGTTCGTCCCGATTCTGGCAGGAGTCAAAGTGGTCGGGGTGATCACGCGCACGGACCTGCTGCGGACGCTCCATGAAGACGTGCTCGCGGTCGCTCGAGCCAGGGCCAAGGCCAGGCCCGGCGAGGACCCGGCGGTTCAATTCAGGCGCCGCAATATCGCGGGGGTGCTCAAGGATCGTCTGCCGGCTCGCGTGGTCGCGCTGATGCAGGAGGCCGGTGAGTTGGCGGATCGTCTGGAAGTCGGGCTCTACGTCGTGGGCGGCATTGTCCGAGACCTGTTGCTCAGGATCGACAACCTTGATCTTGACCTCGTGGTGGAAGGGGACGGGCTGGCTTTTGCCAAGGTATTTGCCCGCGTACAAGGGGGGCAGGTGAAGGTCCATGAGCGATTCGGCACGGCACGGGTGATCTTGGCCGACGGGTTCAAAGTGGATGTCGCCACGGCTCGAGCTGAATACTACGAATATCCGACCGCCCTTCCGACGGTCGAGCAGGGTTCCGTGAAAAAGGATCTGTATCGGCGGGATTTCACGATCAACACATTGGCCATACGGCTGAACCGGCGGCAGTTCGGAGAGCTGATCGATTTCTTTGGTGGCGAACGAGACCTAAAGGGCCGGACCATCCGTGTCTTGCACAGCTTGAGTTTTGTCGAGGACCCGACCAGGGTCTTTCGCGCCATCCGGTTCGCCGTCCGGTTTGATTTCGCTCTGAGCCGGGAGACGCGCGCGCTGATCCAGGGCGTCGCCAGGATGGGCCTTCTGCGGCGTCTCTCCAAACATCGGCTGACGGACGAACTGCGATTGGTCCTGTCCCAACGGGAGCCGCGCAAGGCCATCGTTCTGATGGATGAGTTGAATGTTCTCTCCTGTCTCCATCCGGATCTGAAGCTCACGTCGCGACTGAATACCTTGCTGAAGGCGGTGGAAGCGGCTCTGGATTGGTATCGGCTGCTGTATCTCGACCGGCCGATGGACAGTTGGCTGGTGTGTTTGATGGCGATGATTGAGGTGATTCCTCTTCCTGCCAGAAGTCAGGTACTCAAGCGACTTGAACTCACAGGGCGTGAGGCGCGCATCATACAGGATGGGAGAATGACCGGATATAGGACCCTTGTGCACCTGGCCAAGACACCACCTCCGACTCCAGCAGAGGTATATCGCGTCCTCAGCAAGAGGGAGGATGATGCGCTGCTGGTTTTTTGGGTGGCCAAGAGCGAGTCAGAGTCCGTCAGACAGCATATCTCAGCATTTTTGACCACCTATCAAAAAGCGAGAGCCTCGTTGACGGGAGACGACCTCAAGCGGATGGGCATCAAGCCCGGCCCCCTGTACCGTCGCATTCTCTCGAAACTCTTGGAAGCTCGTCTCAATGGGGTGGTGAATAATGAGGAGGACGAGCGGAGCTTGGTCCTGTCCTTCATCGGACGGCGAAGGTCTGCGCCGAATCAGCCCAATCTCTCACCAACGGGCTAGAGTTCGTTCAACGGCCTATCACCCTCCAACTTCCCAAACAGGTCGCCCAACGCCGAGTGAACCGCTTGGTTGACCGGCGCCTTATCGTCGTCCGTGCCGGTTCGCCGGACCACGCCGACGGATTTGCCGAAGCCGGAGTACTCCCGCATGACTCGACCTGTCACGGCGTCGCTGAGCGTGCCGGTGGCACGGGCGACATAAATGGTGTTGAATTTAAATCCCAGGCTCGGATCGATGTAGATCAGCATCCGAATCGCGAGGCGAACGTTGGAAGGGCCCTGGTTGACCACCAGGGTGCGAAACGTGCCGCGCGAGGCCACATAATCTATCAGGGCCTGTTCCCAGGCCTCCTTATCGTTGGTGAGGGTCGGCACCGGTGCGGTGATCCGATTCTGCAGGTTGGGGTCGGGGGACATCGTTGCGCCCGGTTGAACGAGAAACGCCCCGATCGTGGTCAACTCCACCGTGGCCGCGTAAGGAAGCGAGGTCTTGGTCGGGACGACTGTGGCCGGTGCGAAGGGAATCTTATTGCAGGCCGTGACCGTGGCGATGAGGAGAATGAGACCGGACAGCAGGAACTGGCCCTGAGGGCCGGCTCGTGAATGAGGAGCGCAATTCATGCGAGGCCTCCACTGGGCGTTACGGAGAGCAGGCGGTCGATGCCGCGCTGTGTGTTTATGATCAGTCTACCGACGGCGGACCATGGCTGGCAAGGGAGCGAGGAAGCTGGAAGCAGATGTCGGGGATGCCGGCGGCGAGGAGGCGTGGGCGGATCCGGCTTTCTCTCGCTATCGATGCGGTGGAGACCAGGGCGGAGGTGTCCATAATGGATGATGGTCGGCACTGGCCGGGAGATTGACAAGGAATGTTGTGCCCTTACCGATCTCGCTTTTGACTTCGATGTGCCCACAATGCTCATGCACGATCTGATGCACGATCGTGAGACCTAAGCCGGTCCCCTCATGCTCACCGCTGGCATGCTTGGTCGTGAAGAACGGATCAAAAATATGGTCCAGGTTCTCCGGCGCAATGCCCTTGCCTGTGTCTGTAATCTCGATTTGGATCCAAGAGGCGTGATGCGGCTTCCTGAGCAAATGGGTCTTGACGGACAAACATCCGCCCTGTTGCGCCATCGCATCCATGGCGTTGATGAACAGATTGAGCAGGACCTGCTTGATCTGCTGACGGTCGAGCGTCACCAGCGGTAAGTCGGAGGCGAAGTCCCGCTCGATCCTGATGGATTTGGCTGACGCCTTCACTTGGATGAAATAGAGACAGGAGGCCACGATATCATTGAGATTCTCTTCCGTGAGTTTCGGCTCCATGTAGCGGGCATAATCCAGGATCTCCTGAATGAGCCGCTCGATACGCCGGACGTCTTCCACGACGATTTCGCTGAACTTCTCCACGAAGTCCTGATCGTCCCGCCGGTCGGGAACCAATTGGATGAAGGTCTTGATGGAGGTCAGCGGGTTGCGGATCTCATGCGCGAACCCTCCGGCGATGGTCTCCAGCGAGCGGAGCCGGTCGGTCCGTCTCATGAGGGTCTGCGAGTGCTTAAGAGCCTCATAGAGCAATGAATTGTCCAGTGCGATCGCGGCATGTTGGCCGAGGGTCATCAGCAGACTCAGGTCATGGTCGCTATAGCTCCGCTGACTCTCCTTGGTGCCCAGGTTACAGAATCCGACGAGGCGCTCCTTGTTGATTAAGGGCACGCATATTTCGGCGGCCAAGAGCTCCATGGTGTCGAGAAGCGTGGGCGTCGTGGCTTCGACCGGGCCATCCTCCAACTCTCCGCGCACCAATGCGTTGTTGAACCGCACGAGCGCGACCGGAAACGCTTCGTCAGCTTTCATGCTGATCGGCAGCGAAATCGATGGCGGCAGTCCGTGCGAGGCGGCTGGGCCGTACACCTGCCTCTCACTATCCAGCACGTACAATGATGCAGTCGTGATCTTCATGACCTTGGTGATGGTCACCACCATCTCTTTCGTGAGCGACTGCAGGTCGACGATCGATACCAAGGAACGGGAAAACTGAACCAGGGTGTCATACGCGTCATACCGAGCGGGGAAAAGTCGATGCCCGATCAGATCCTCGAGCCTACTCTGAAGGTTCGCCAAGAGCCCGGAGAGCGCGACAAATACCCCCAAGAGAACGCCGGCCATCAGAAATTGCGAGGTGCCGGTAAACAGCCAAACAATCGTCAACGTGGCAGCATAGGCCGGAATCAGCACCAAGAATTGCGACGCGAGGACCACATAGCCTTGCGGTGACGGCAAGGTGATGTTCATGAGATCGTGCTTGACGATCGTGTACGAGACAAGGGCGATCCAGAGTCCTGTCGTGAGGTATCCAATCGGATAGAACTCAACCCCGTAGCTTTGAATGAAATCAGCCGATCCCAGGAAGGCGATTACAAACGCCCATAAGGTGAGCTGCATCCTGACGACCAGGTCTTGCGGTCGAAATGGGCTCGGGCGGGCCGCGCGATACAAATGGGCTAAGCCAAGGGCACAGATGACATAAAAATAGACGAGAAACAGCGGATGCAACGGGCCGGCCTGCCCGTAATAGCCCCAATAGTAGCGGTAGGTTCCGCTGATCAGCGATGAGGTTGGCAAGAGAGTCACAAACGCGGTACTGATGCCATAGTTCACGGACACAAGTCGGTCCCGTCGATCTGGGGAGACCAATCGCAAACAAAAATGATAGAAGGTGGCCGGAATGAACACGACGGCGATATGGATGGCTTTGCTCCACCAGAGCGCCGCGGCCGCATCCGCCGAGGTGTACATCATGACGCAGCCAATCAGCCATGAGGCCACTCCGAGGGAGAGCAGGCCGAAGCTCACATTGGTGGAGCGTCGAGGCTGATCAAGAAAAACCAAACTGCCACAGGCCAGCACTAAAAACGAGACCGCCAGAGGCGGCACCGAATATGCGGTGATGCGCTGGCTGAGCAACGCGGCGACCGACGACGCCAGCAACACTCCTGAGAGGACAACGAAATAGGCGACACCTTTGTTGATGACGACGTTGAGATCCATGAGTCGGTAGCGGACGATCGCGTACGACATAAGGATCGGATACAGCGGAACCGTGAAGTTGAGATACGGGTAGATATCGATGCCGAAGACGGGGAGGAAGCAGGTTCCTCCTCCCGCAAAGCCTACCGCGGTGGCCAGAAAGAAATACTTGATTTGGTCTTTCTTGATCCCCGACGCCTCTCGATAGATTGTCCAGAGTTCGTAATGTCCATAGGCGATCACGGAGAAAAAGAACACGACAAAGTAGGGGTACACCGGTCCCGGAGGTGAATCATAATAAAAAGAAGAAAACACGAAGCGCATATGTCGGATCAGCAGATCGGTGAAAAGATTCATAAGCAGGATCGAGAATCCGACTAAGTAGATAAGGATGAGGGGAAGGGTGCGTTTGATGTTCAGGAAGGCAAAGACAAAGTGCGCAAACAGCACCGGAATCAGGATGACACCCACATGGGTGACCTTCCACCACCAGTGTGCAGCGGCTTCGTCGGTCGTGAGAGCGATCTTGTAGGATCCGAATCCCCACAGGGCCACCGCCATGGCAAACAGTGCCCACAGTCGATGCGGTCCCCTAGAGGGTTTCTTGAGGTATACCAGAGTGCCAAGCACGCTGCTTGTGACGCAGGTCAACAGGCCGGACAGGGCGAACGCGTTCATACGAAGCGGGTCGTCCGATGGAGAGACAAAGAATGACGCATGATCGGATGAGTGGCGGTGTATAACGTCATCCCCGTCGGTTGGTTCCTCAGCTACGAGCGGATGTAAGGAACGTGGCCGACCGGGAACCACAAGGTGGAGGGATTGTGAACGCAAATGAGGCTGATGTGCAAGAGACAGTACAGGCCACGCGTCGGGAAAGACCGATCGAAGCGGGTACTACGCGCAGGCATGTTCGGAAGGGCGGGCGTCGCTCGCCGATTTCCGACCATACTTGAGGTGTGCACGGGCGAATGTGCCATTTGCGACACGCGCGCAAATCGCCAGCTCTCCAGCCAAGACCGAGGCCGCGACGATCTCTGCGAATTTCTTCGCCTTCCCCTGCCCTGCACATCCCATGAGTTGCAGGCATTCGCGTTGGGTAGCCAAGCCTGTGCCGCCCCCGACCGTGCCGACGAGAAGGCTGGGGAGTTTCACGCTGACATAGAGGGCTCCCTCCTCGGTCACTTCGAAGTTGGTTACGCCGACGTGCGAATCCACGACGCACGCGATGTCTTGGCCGCACGCCGTATAAATGGCAGTCAGCATATTGGCCGTGTGTCCATTGATGCCGACCATGCCGACGTGAGCCGCGCAGAGTCTGACGGTGTGATAGAAGTCGACCACATCGGAGGGGTTGACGTGAAATGAGCGTCGGATCAAACCTGCGGGAATCATCGCTTCGGCTAGCACAGTCTTCCCGAATCCTCTGACGAAGTGGTGCGCCGTCACTTTCTTGATGGAAGAAAAATTAGGTTGGAGATAGAAGCGTCGAGGCTTAACTGCATCCGTGATGAATCGACAAGCCTTCTCGGTCGCAAACGTCACCATATTGATGCCCATGGCATCGCCGGTGTCGTAGGAGAACTTCACCACGACATTGCGGTCGAGCAGATGAGGTTCCAACGTCATGAGCTTGGCGTGCCGCGTCGTGCTTTCGGCATGCTCCTTGATGAGGGGAAAATTCGCATGAAGCCACTCGCAGAATTGCCGAGCGGCCCCTAAGGTGCCGAACGAGAAGATCGGAGAAATATCCAGTTGATCGTTAAGGATGCTGGTGGTAGCGCCTCCCGCCAACGAAACCAGGAGCATGCCCTCCGTACAGGTATAGGTCAGGGTGCCTTCCGTCGTCGCGATCGGCACATAATAAGTGCCTTGTGCGTGTTGCCCATTCACAATCAATGGCCCGGCGATCCCGATTGGGATCTGTGCGGAACCAATGAAGTGTTCGATGTGTCCTCGCAGGTTATCGGGATTCTCCGAATATCGGCCGATATGGGGCAACTCCGTTTCGCACTTCTTGGAAAGCCAGGCTCGGCGGATATCCGCTGCCTCCGACGTATAGTCGTATCGCTTGATCTTGGGAAGCAGATCACTGGTAGACAGGACTGACGTTGCAGAGGGGGCTGCGATCCGGGGTTCGCGTTCATCCGTTGCAGAAGGCGTCCCTTCAGCCGCTGCCTCTTCGTGAACGGCGGCATCCTTCGTGACATACAAATTTAGAAAGGATTGTCTGCGTGCTCGATCGCCGCGGATTTCCTGAAGAGCTGAAGCCAGGATTTCTCGTTCACATTCTCCCAGGGCTGTAAACTTGATGCGGGTGCGATGATAAGGCACCCCCCTGATCGTCTTGGGGGACGAATGGGTTACTCGACCGGCGAAGTTAAGATGGCACACGTTTCCAAAGGTACAGCGAAGAGGCAGGGAGTTTCGTCCGCCAAGACCGATTGCCGTGTTCAGGTGGAGGCCCGCAGGGGTGAAGTGATCAGCATGTCCGATGATCTGTTGGTCGTCAACATGGATCAGTACGGGTATCCCAAGACGTACCCGGCCAAAAGGTCGCACGGGTATGAGTTTACCGGGCCGGAAGCGAGTGTTGGGATTGGTGAGAGGAATCGGCTTGGCACTGGAGGACACGCTTGGTAGGACAGAGGTGGCAAAGGGCATCACAGCACGCTCCATTCCTGGCCGCCGTCATCCGGAAGGGGGACGACGGGCCTGCAATCAATGGCCTGGCTTGGTGGATTTCCAGAACATGTGCGTTGGCATGGATCCTCAGCAGGGAGAATGTCCGACAGGAAATGCGAATGGTTTTCAGGGTCTTGTTGTGTCGAATCTGAACGTGTTCCGAGTTCTTGTCAATTGATTCGTCGCTCTTGTCAAGAGACCGATGGGTCTTGGATATGTGGGGGAGGCGGGAAGTTGCTCAGAGGAGTTAGTCTTCCTTCGGATTACTCAACAGGGCGGAGAGTTCTCGGGGCAAGAGGAGGGTGATGAAGGTTGTGGCGTTGGGGCTCTGGTGAAACGCGGCCAGCAATAGCCGCGGTCGTGGGACGGTGTCGGGAGGAAAGGTCAACAGGGCCGGTACATCGATGACGGACTTGTTCGCTGGAGCGCCCATCAGGCGCAAACGAAGTGCAAGAAGAATATCTCGAACACGGGCTGCGTGTTCCGATTCGGGCACGCTGGCGGAGGCAGTCACCATGGCGTCCCAGGCTGGCTGTGTTATGCCCACGGCGAAGGGGACGCCGAGGTTTCTCGCCATCGACGTGATTTCAATCCACTCGCCGACATGGAGCACTTGTTCGTGCGGCAGGGCGACATGTGATTGGTCTTCGGCCGTGGATGATTCGGAGAATGTTGGACCAAACGAATGACTGCGCTCCTGCCGGCTTGCCAAAAAGGACTCGCCTATTCCGAAGTCTGACCCCTCGTCCCTTGTGGCATGGGGCATTCCGGAAGTAGGGATGGAAGCCGGATTGAGTTGTTCCGTGTCGGGCGCGAGCGCCTGCCTGATGCCGTTGTAGACGGCGCGGGCGGCTGCCGACCATCTAGGCTCGAATGGCCGGCCGGCAAATGCCGCCTCGGCCGCGAGCTTTTCATCGAAGCTCAATGTGCGTGGTGTAGTGGTCATGGTACTGATAATGAATAGCTCTGAATCGGACGGTGTCAAGTTTCTGCGGGGCCTTCCGGACGAGACGATTTGCAACCTGCCGTTTACCTTGCGGAATCGGTGCCGGCATTCGATGGAAATGAATCCATGCGCTTCAGCCGCGTCTCGTCATCAAGGCGGCAACGGGCGTCCCTTGGTTTCAGGTGCGAACGGCAAGACCAACAGGCCAACCAGATAAATGAGTCCGACTGCGCTGGCCGCACTGCCCACCTGACCGAACATTGCGACGAGCGAACCGGTGAGAAACGGACCGCCCGACGCCAGCACGCGCCCCGCATTGAAGCAGAAGCCGGCTCCCGTGGCGCGTATGCGCGTCGGATAGAGCTCGGGTAAATAGATCGGGAAACCGCTGAAGATGCCGTTGTTGAAAAAACCAAGGACTGGAAGGCACAGCAACAGGTAACGGTAGGATTCCACATACAGGAAGGTGACCGGCAGCATGACCACACTGCCGAGACACATCAATCCAAATACAGGACGGCGTCCCCAACGATCCGCGAGGAGACCGAAGCTGAGATAGCCGAATAGAGCGCCGGCATTGAGGCACATGATGGCGTAGCTGACGAAGGGTGCGATCTCAGACTTGGTCAATCCCTGCATGTCCGAGAACGAGTGGATCAAGGTCGGGGTCCAGTTAGTCGCCCCCCAGAGGCCAAACACGGCCACAAAGGCCAGGATTGATCCGACCAAAGTGGATCGTAGGAATCTCGGCTGAAACAATTCGCCGAGGCGAGAGAAGACGCCGTCCCGTTGCTGCGCCAGTTCCTCGGAATGGACACGGGTCCAGCGTTCCGGTTCCTTGACCCACCACCGCACCAAGAAGGCGACCAGGGCGGGGGCCACGCCGGCCACAAAGAGCCAGCGCCAGCCGTATCCCTTTAACAGGAGATTCAACAGCGCCGCGAGAAAAAATCCGACGGCCCAGGCCGACTGTAAGATCCCGGCGGCCTTGGCGCGTTTCTCTTCCGGCCAGACCTCGGCGACGATCGCGGCGCCGGCAGCCCATTCTCCGCCGATACCCAGGGCCGTGAGAAAACGAAAGATTGCCAACTGCCACCATTCTTGCGCGAGCGCGGCCAACCCCGTAAAACCGGCGTATATCAGAATCGTTGCGATGAGCGTCCTGGTGCGGCCGAATCGATCCGCCAGGATGCCGAAAATGATTCCCCCGGCTGCCCACCCGATCAGGAAGACCGAGAAGATGATGCCGCCGTACCAACTGATGCTTTCCGCATCGGCGACGATGACGGTCCGTCCCACCAACAGTTCTTCCAGCGCCGGGTGTAGCACAATCGCGTAAATCGTGGCGTCCATGGCGTCGAACACCCATCCGAGCCAGGCCACGAGGAGCACCATCCATTGATAGCGTGTAACGGATCGGAACCAGGACGGCATGAAGTGCATTCCGTGATCGAACGTTGCGCCAGGCTAGGGATCGCGCGATGCCCTGTCAAGTGATCTGCGGTAGCGCCGTGATTTGCCGCCCCGAAAAACCGGATGGTATAGTCGATTCCGAACAGGCGCGGATGGCGAATGCGGATCGACTATTATGAGGTGCTCGGTGTCCGGCGTGACGCGTCGGACGAAGAGATCAAAAGGGCGTACCGGAAGCTCGTGTTCCAGTATCACCCCGATCGCAACCCGGACAACGCCGAGGCGGAGGTCAAGATTCGGGAGCTCAACGCGGCCTATGCGGTGTTGGGCGATCAGGACGCGAGGAAGTCGTACGAACGGCTGCGTTGGGGTGCTGAGCCTCAGGACACGGGACCGGACCTGGATGTGGTCCTCGCCAGTATGTTCGGAAAGCTAGAGGACGAGGGTCGCAAAGAAATCTTCGCCCTCTGGATCAAGGAGGTCGGTCGGATCAAAGTGGAGCTGGCCATCATTCGAGAACGGACGGTGGCGGTGCAGGGCTACGACACGTTTCGAGACGATATTGTGCTGACCCGCGGCCGGGAGATCTTGGAGGAGTTCATCACGGCCGAAATGGACCAACGCAAGGATCGCCTGCTGGACGTCGCGATGCAAATGATGAAATCGCAGCGAGTCATCGATGCCACCGATGAGCGCCAGGCGCAGGAACTGCGCGCACGGTTCGATGAGCGGCTTCGAGCCGGACGGCTCAACGGGTTGGCCGCGGCCTTAGAGCTGTTCTACCAACGGCGGTGATCGGTGCCGTCATGCGTCAATCGTCGCCGGTCATTCGCCGATCGTGAAAACGACGGCGAGGCTTGTCGATTGACGCAAGACGTTTGACGACTAACGATCTCCCGCCAAGGGGCCGCTGACCAGGCGTCCCTGCAGCATGACTCCGGCCAGGCGTTTTCGATCCCGCAACAGGCCGATCCGCTTGAGCGGATTGCCTTCTACAAGAATCAAGTCGGCCTGTTTGCCCGGGTGAATCGTTCCAATCTGGTCATCGAGGTCGAGCAGGGCTGC
Organism: Nitrospiraceae bacterium; assembly: GCA_050246315.1. GTDB lineage: Bacteria > Nitrospirota > Nitrospiria > Nitrospirales > Nitrospiraceae > Nitrospira_G. The sequence continues at coordinate 93,556 of JBFWWG010000005.1, forward strand.
GGCGTGTGCTGTCGCCGCGAGGATCGCTTCCATGGGACTCATGCCCAGAGCGACCATCCGTTCCAATTCCTGCGCATTGTCGCCATGAAAATTCATGGGTGTGCCGGCGTCGGTCCCCATCGCGATGCGCACACCCAACCGATACGCTGTCTTGAAACTTTTCTCGTGACGGGCCGACAGGTCTTTGGCCTTCCGGACAGCCGACACCGGCACTCCGGCTCCCAGCGGACAGCCGGCGGTTGTCGCCAAGGCCGAGAGGGTCGGGACCATGAAGACCCCGTGCCGGATCAAGGCCGCCGCCGCTTCATCGTCCATGAGAGTGGCATGTTCGATGGATCGGACCCCCGCGGCCACAGCCTGCTTGATGCCGGCTGCCCCATGGGCATGGGCGGCCACTCGTTTCCCGGCGCGTTGCGCCTCCTGGACGGCGCTCCGGATTTCTTCAAGGCTGAACTGTGCCTGGTCGGGTGAGGTGCCGGGCGTCAACACGCCGCCGGAAGCGATGATTTTGATGAGGTCCGCTCCGGCGGCTACCTGTTCTCGTACCGCACGGACGATCTCGATGGGGCCGTCTGCTTCACGACCGATGAAGCGGGCATGCCCGCCCGTCATGCAGATGGCCTGGCCTGCCGCCAAGACGCGAGGTCCTGGCACCAGACCAGCGGCGATTGCCTGCCGTAAGGCAAAAATGCCGTGACCGTTGTACCCGACGTCGCGAACTGTGGTGATGCCTGCGTCAATTGTCTGTTGAGCATAATGGGCGGCTTTGAAGAGTGTCATCCCGGGAGGATCGGCCTCGACGACCGCGACCACATCCGGTTCTCCGCCTAATCCGAGATGGACATGGCAGTCGATTAGGCCGGGAAGCACGGTCATGCCGCGCACGTCCAATTCGACCGACCCGCGGGGCACCTTGGTCGTGCGACTCAGCCCCGCAGCGAGAATCCGGTCGTCCTTAATCACGACGGTGGCTCGTTCCAGTACCGATCCCAGGCCGTCGATCAGGCGGACATGACGGAGCGCAACGATCATCCGGTCAATCCTCAAGCGGAATCGAGATAATGAGGCCGCCCATGACATCGTTGAGCTTGAAATCACGCCGGGGGCTGTTGGGGTGGGTGTTGTGACAACTCACACAGGACTGTGAGACCGCGCGGTCGGCGTAGACGGCCTTCAAGAATCGTCCTTTGGCGGTTCTGACATAGCCGGTGAAGGGGCGATCCGGATTTTTCGCGATCGTTTCCAATCCCTTCCGCTCAAGGTCTGAATTGGGGCCGTTCCATACATAGATAGGCGTGAGGCTCGCCAGTCGATAGGACAGTTGCAGATCTTTCTGCGCGACCAGCCGCCCATTGTCCATCAAGAATTGGGCGGGGAGCGGAAGCCCCTTCTCCTGTTTCCAATGTTCGGTGGCGTGGATAATATCCTGGTCCTGCAACCGGTTGACGATGCTTTCCGCATAATTGGTGCGAACCGCTTCAATGACAGCATGAAGATATTCCGCTGTGCGCTCGGGCGTGACCATTGTGGGCTGGGCCTGCGAGCTTCGCCAGAGGCCAAAGCCTGCCCAGGACCCGAGAAGACCGAGCAACAGGCCGGCCACAAACCAACGTAGCGTGATCCTCATGGGATGACTCCGTCAGCCATCTCGGTTTTGGCGTAGATTGCAGCGGCTGCCGCGGGCGCTGCTTCCGGTCGCTCCGTCCAACGGCGTCGGGACAGGATCGCGCCCAGCGCGTTCAGAAGCATGAGCACGTTGCCGGCGGTTGCCGACTCGCCCATGAGGCCGATCCGCCAGACCCGTCCCTTCAGCACCCCTAGGCCTCCGCCGATCTCAATCCCGAACCGATCCAACAACTCGGTACGCACTGCGGTCTCATCGATCTCAGGAGGGACAGACACACAGTTGAGCATGGGGAGTCTCACGTCAGGGGCCGGCAACGGCCTGATGGCGAGAGCCTCCAGCCCGGCCAGCAACGCACGGCTGTGAAGCTCATGTCGAGCCACCCGCGCGGGTAGGCCTTCCTCTAGGACCAGCCGCAACGATTCCCTCAAGGCATAGATCATGGAGATGGGGGCCGTGTGGTGATAGAGGCGTTGCTGCTCCTCCCAATAGCCGGCGATCAACGAAAAATCGAGATACCAACTCCGGCAGGCTGTGCGTCGTCGTCGAATAACAGACAGCGTGCGCTCGCTCAGCGTGACTGGCGAAAGGCCGGGCGGGCAACTCAAACATTTCTGCGTACCGCTGTAACAGGCGTCGATCTGCCAGTTATCGACCTCCAGCGGTATGCCCGCCAATGACGTGACGGCATCGACGATAAAGAGCGCGCCGGCCTCGCGGCACAGCCGGCCGATCGGTTCAAGATCCTGCCGGACGCCGGTGGAGGTTTCCGCGTGAACGACGGCAACCGCCTTGACTGGCGCGGAGCGACTCATCACCTCCCGAAGGACTTGAAGGTCGATCGGATGACCCCAGGGAGCTTCGATAAGCAAGGGCTTGCCGCCGCAGCGCTCGACCATGGTGACCAACCGCGTTCCGAACAGCCCGTTTACACCGACGACAACGACATCACCCGGCTCGATCACATTCACCAAGACGGCTTCCATCCCAGCCGAGCCGGTACCGGATAGGGCGAACGTGTACCGATTGTTTGTGTGGAAAACCCGTCGAAGCAGGACCTGTGTTTCGTCGAGCAGGGTCAAGAACGCAGGATCGAGATGGCCGATGATCGGCATGGACAGGGCACGAAGAACCCGTGGATGGACCAGGCTTGGCCCGGGGCCGAGCAGGACGCGCGGCGGAGGAATGAGGTTCCCGATGGATGTGGATGCCATGCCGTTCAGCCTTTGGAGTGGGATGCTGGGTGTGATGTGTCCTTCCGGGCCCAGGACAAATGCCTCTGCGAATAAGGGGGCGTAGTATAACGAAGACGAGGCTGCGCGTCACGGGTGGGCTACAGCTATGATTTTCGAAGAGAAAGCCACATGTTATACTGACTAGGCGCTTATGACCTTCGACCCTCCCGCGACGGCTGCTTCGATTCAACCGGAGCTTGATTCCTCTCAGAAGGAGTCGGAGGCTTGCGTGACGGGGCGTCACGTTGCGCCCGGCTCCTGGCAGTACCAACCTCGCTTCTCCTGGATTGTTACAACGCTCGCAGCCCTGGTGCTGGTTGCCAGCGTCGGCACCGTTGCCTACATCGCGTTGACCATGGACGGCTTGGAGCGTGTGCCGTGGCCGGAACGAGCGCTGAGCCACATGGTCGGCCGAACGATGGATTTGGAGGAGGCCACCAGGCGGACGTGGGAATGGGAACAGATGCTGAACCGTTGGCTGACCGGGAGCGAGCAGACGGCTCATTTGGAGGCCATTCAATGGTATCGCGAGTTGGCCGCCGTCTCGGACGATCCGCTCGTCAGTTTCCAGCTTGCAGTTCTTGAAGCGGAATTCGGAGAGCTCTCGAAAATCAAAGACAGGACCGTCCAATGGGCTCAACAGTCCGATCCCTATCGGTGGTTCGGCAAAGCCCTCGCCGTGGCCTATTTGAAGGAGCCGGCTGATCATGAAGCAGTCATGGAGCTTCAGGCCGAGGTGGCCGACTTGTTGCCGGCCGGATGGTTCTACGATCGGCTGGCGTCTCGGCTGGCAGAACAGGCAGGAGATCCCATGCTTCCGAGGTCGCTGGAGCAGGCGGCGGCCGATCGATCTAACGAGTTGTTTGTCTGGTCGCGATGGCTGACAGCCATTGAGCTGGCAGCCATGGTCGGGGGGGCAGTAGTGCTCATCATGGTCTGGAGGCGGAGGAACACGGAACCACACTGGCTCCGCTACGGGCACTCGACCTTGCCGCCTCCTTGGCCCGGCAGCTTTGGCGCGCACGTGCTCCTGCGGGGAGGGGCGATTGGCGCCGTCCTGATGTTGAGCTTTATCTTTCTCAGCGCCGAACATGCGGCCTTGCGGATGATTGCCGTTCCGCTCACAAACCTGCCGCTGTTGATGCTGGCGCAACGACATCTCTTGCAACCGGCCGGGTTGACGTTCAACGAGGGGTTCGGGTTGAGACCCCTACCGGGTCGAGCGTCACGACTCTCGTTGGCGGTTCCGGCGATCGTCGCAGCCGGACTGTTCGGCGAATGGATCTTGGGACGGATCGCAGAGCCGCTGAACCTGTCCAGCCATTGGACCGAATGGTTCGACGCCGACCTCGTGTGGGCTCCTGCGCCGATCTTGTCGCTCAGCTTGCTGGAGTATGTCGTGTTTGCCCCCGTCTTCGAAGAGATTGCCTTTCGCGGTCTGCTGTTCGGGCTGTTGCGTCGACGGTTCCCTCTAGCGCCGGCCGCTATCCTCAGTGCCGGGATCTTCGCTCTCGCGCATGGGTACGGCATCCTCGGGTTTGCCAGCGTGTTTTGGAGCGGGCTCGTCTGGGCTTGGGCCTATGAAAAGACCGGGTCGCTCGTGCCGGGCATGGTCGCCCATGGCATCAATAATCTCCTGGTCTGTCTTGCGGTGATCGCGCTGCTCCGGTCGTAGGACCTCTCCAACAGTGATCTTTCTGCTGTGGCGAACGATCTGCGGCCATCTGCGTCGTTCTCGGGCGGCAAGAATACTCAACGTATTCCAATGGGAAGAGGTGTGTCTCGGCGTACCTGGGGTTGGGCGGATGAGCTGGTTACGCTTCCGGTTTGTCCGGGCCTGCGGCCTCGCAACTGACCGGGTACCCATTGCCTGGCGCCGTGCAATGGGTGAAACCTTCGCCTCGTCACGAACTGCAATGTCGGACTGGCTCCTAGCCCGCTCCTCATCAATGTGCAATGCCGCACCATGCACACCGTGCGAAAAGTGATCACGCTGCTCCGGTCGTAGCCCACTCCCCATCCACACGCTTCGTTCATCGACCGGCACACAGATGAATGCACCTAGGCGTATCCGTGTGGATATTGATGCTCTGCGGTCTGATGCAGACCGGCCTGGCCGATTGAGTACTTACGTCGCGCACAAGGAGATCCTGGCCCATCAGACCAAGACCTAGCCCGTCTCGGCATCGCGCTTGCCTTGAGAGAAGACCTTGGGCCAACTCCCCACCCTTCCAGGCACAATATGGAGGCTGCCATGGTGCACCGGAGTCCTCGAATGATAGCCGGTTTCAGTGGATTGGTTCTCGGCGCATGGCTTGCCGCCTGCAGCGGAGACAATGGCGGAGTCCCTCCGGAGACGACCGGAGGCGGAGGAGAAACGACCCCGGCCACCAGACTGGTCTACCTGGCGGATCAGGAGATCGATGGAGTCTACGAAATCTATGAGGCCGGCTCCGGCATCAAGCTGAATCCCTCTCTGTCGGCCGGGCGCCAGGTCTTCGATGATTACCAGATCCTGCCCGATCGCTCCGGTGTGGTGTATCGGGCAGTTCAGGATAACGACAATCTCACGAATCTGTATCTAGCGAAATTCGACGAGCCCGGCGTCAGCATCAAGCTGAATCCATCGCTGACCGGGGCGCAGGACGTAATAGGGTTTAGTTTCGTCCCCGACGGTTCAGGAGTGGTGTACCGCGCGGATCAGCAGACGGATGACGTCTTTGAGTTGTATTGGGTCAGGTTTTCCAACCCTGGCACGAGTACCAAGCTGAATGGACCGTTGGTCGCCGGGGGGGATGTCTCGATGTTCGTGGCCCTTCCAGACAGTACAGGCGTGGTCTATGTGGCCGACCAAAACATTGACCAGAAGGATGAACTCTTCCTCGTGTCGTTCACGGCGCAACCTACGAGCCAGAAACTCAATTCACCGCTGGCAGACGATAAGGGCGTGTACGGCCCACAGGTCCTTCCAGACAGCAGGGGGGTGGTCTACCTTGCCAAGGAGACGAGTCTCTCGTCGTATGAGTTGTACCGCGTGCTGTTCAACGCGCCCGGGAGCAGTACGAAGCTCAACGGGCGCTTTGCTTCATCGTCCTATGACTATGTGTTGGCGCCCGCCGTCACACCGGACGGGTCTGGCGTCGTATTTCTGGGACCGGGAGATCCCGGTCTCGGCCACGAAATCTACCGTGTGACGTTCGCGAAGCCCGGAGTCAACGTCAAATTGAATAGCCCGTTGGCTGCGGGACTTACTGCCGTCATCAGCTTTGAGCTGCTCCCCGATAGCACAGGGCTCATCTATTTTACAAATCAAGACATGGGTGATGGGATTGATCTCTATCGGGCAAATTTTGCGACTCCCGGTACCTCCGTCAAGGTTAGCGGCTCTCCCTTTGATCCGGATAGGGTGGTCAGACCCCGGTTCACGGTGACGCCGGACTCGCAAAGCGTGGTCTACGTGGTCGTGACCAGTTTTCCTCGAACAGAACTCTGGTACGTCGACCTCGAAATGCCAGGTCTAGCCACTCTGCTGAAGGGCCCGCCGCTCACCTTTTTCTATGACCAGTTAGGGCCTGTCTTGAGTGTTAGGATGGAGGTGACACCGGACAGCAAAGGGCTTCTCTATGTAGGGTCTGAAACCGCCGGCGTGGATGAATTGTTCCAAGTCAATTTTGCCACACCCGCCACCGCGGTGAAGCAGAACGGCGCGTTGGTGACTAATGGGAATGTGAAGAACTTTGCCGTTCGCTAGTGTCAGCCGGGTCTCTTGACAGGGAATACGGCTGATCAGGCTGGTTTCGAGGGGCAGTAAGCTGGGCCAATGCCGCGAAGAAGTCGGGATGCCGGAACCGGTATCCGATCTGATCGCGTAGTTTTCTGATCGCAATGCACTTGCCGGGGCGTTGATCCAATGGCGTCCTGTGAGCCGTCACACCCCAACATTCGATCGCCGCTCGACAGATGTCCTCCCAAGTCCGCGGGATTCCGTCGCTGACGTTGTAGACCTCGCCGGGGATCCCCCGCTCCAGCGCCGCCAGACAGATGGCGGCGAGATCCTCTACATGAATCAGGTTCACATACTTGCGTGAGAGACCGACCTTGCCACTGCTGATCCAGTTCAGCGGGTTGCGTCCCGGACCGTAAATCCCTGCCACGCGCAACAGGATCGCGCCACAGTTCTGTCGTAAGAATTCTTCGCCCTGTACGCGCGGGCTGCTCATATCGATGGGAGCAGTTTCGTCCATCCAGGGGGGCGGATAGTCGGTCGATGTGCGAGCGACGTCGTAGGCAGAGGTGCTGCCTAGCACGACCAATCTTCGAACTCGCGGTCTCAGGTATTCGGCGAACCGTTGAACCGATTCAATCGGTTGGGCGGGAAAGCACCAGACGATATCGGCGCGGTCAGGCAAATTGGACCATTGCGCTGGGTTATCCAAGGCAAAGGGAAGACGAAAACGATCAGGAACAAACTCAAGATTTGCCAAGGGGTTGCGGCTCGTGGCGAGTAGGGAATGGCCTCTCTGCGACAGCAGCGCGTATAGATGCCGACCGGTATATCCGGCCCCGAGGATCACAATCGGTAAATGAGACGTCACTTCCTGCGCCATGAAATCGAGCCAGTGTATTCCAGCGACGCCCCGGCCGCCAAGAACCATGTTGCAGAAAGAAAATTCTCCATGTTAGGGTATCTCCTCAACCCAGTCCAAGATGAGCAGATCTTCGAGGGGAGACCGGTAGCGATGACCGCCCCTCTTCCATAGCTCATTCCTCTGCAGCGCGCCTATCGAGAGGCACGGGTACCCTCACACTCCGCGAGAGCCAGCACACGAGGCCGATCGCCGTAAAGGTCATGTATGGCATTGCACCAACACACCTTGCCTCAAGACGAACTGTCAGGCCGCTCCGACGATGCGCCATGGTCGCTCGACGATCGAACTCAGCAACTGGAGCAGATGCTGGATGTCCACTGTCCAAAATGTGGGGGCGCTTGTGCGAGGAGCCGCCGCCGCGGCCTGCGCGATTGGCTACTGCGGTTCATGGCGCTTCATCCATGGCGTTGTCAGACATGCCGTGTTCGGTTCTACATCCGGCGCCGCCGATAAGAGTAGGGCTGCCCCATTCACGCCAGCCACCTCGCGCGTATCCCGTGTCAACCATGGAGCTCAAGGTTCCTTGTCCGCATCGCTGCCGTGCTCTCGGTGTCCATCGGTTCCTTCCGCGTGGTAGGATTTTCCGCTCATGCCGCTCTCTTCCTTTCATCCCATTATCTCAGAGTGGTTTCGGATGCGATTCGGCGCGCCGACCGATGTCCAGGAGCTGGCTTGGCCGGCGATTCGATCCGGCTCCGATACACTGATCGCCGCACCGACCGGGTCCGGTAAGACGCTGGCGGCCTTTCTCACCTGCATCGACAGCCTCTTCACACAGGCCCTGGATCGTGAACTGGAGGACCGCACCCAAGTTCTCTACGTGTCTCCCTTGAAGGCTCTCAGTAACGACGTCCAGAAGAATCTCCAGCAACCGTTGAACGAGATCGGCCAGGCGGCCCTGACGCAGGGATTGTTGCTGCCGGAGCTGCGCGTGCTCGTCCGGACCGGCGACACCCCGATGGCCGAGCGGCAGCGAATGCTGCGCCGCCCGCCTCATATTCTGATTACAACTCCGGAGTCGCTGTTCATCCTGCTCACGGCGGAAAAGAGCCGGGCGCTGCTACGTACGGTGCGCACCGTGATCGTCGATGAGATCCATGCGGTCGCGGCGACGAAGCGCGGCGCGCATGTGGCCCTTTCACTGGAACGGCTCGAGGTCTTGACAGACATGAAGCCGGTGCGAATCGGCCTCTCGGCCACGCAGCGGCCGATCGAGACGGTGGCGCGGTTCCTCGTTGGCGATCGCCCGTGCCCGCGAATTGTCGATGTCGGACATCGCCGTACGATGGATCTCGCGGTGGAGGTGCCGAAGGATGAACTCAGCGCCGTGGCCACCAATGCCATCTGGGGCGACATCTATGACCGGATAGCCGACCTGGTCCGGGCGCACCGGTCCACCCTGGTGTTCGTGAACACGCGCCGCCTGGCAGAGCGCGTCGCGCATCATCTGGAGGAACGGCTTCAGGATCTGGGCGCCGATGCCGTGGCTGCACACCACGGGAGCCTCTCCCGGCAGATTCGCCTGTCGGCGGAGGAGCGGCTTAAGTCGGGTCGGACCCGCGTGGTGGTGGCCACGGCCTCGTTGGAATTGGGCATTGATGTCGGGACGGTGGACCTCGTCTGTCAGATCGGCTCGCCGAGAGCCATCGCGACCTGCTTGCAGCGGGTCGGGCGTGCGGGCCATTGGGTTAAGGCCATCCCGAAGGGCCGTCTCTTCGCCGCAACGCGGGACGAGTTGATCGAATGCGCCGCCTTGATCCGTGCGATTCGAAGCGGCTTGCTCGATCGGATTGCAGTCCCTCCGGCCCCGCTCGATATTCTCGCCCAGCAACTCGTGGCCGCAGCTGCCACGCAGGCCTGGAGCGAAGATGATCTCTATGCCTTGAGCCGCCGGGCCTACCCCTATCGCGAGTTGGATCGGGCGAGGTTCGATGAAGTCTTGCGGATGCTGGCGGAAGGGATCGCGACCTCGCGCGGACGGGGGCAGGCCTACCTTCACCATGATCGCATCAACCGTCGCGTGCGAGGCCGACGCGGAGCGAGGCTGGCGGCCATCACCTCTGGCGGAGCCATTCCCGACAACGCCAACTATGTGGTGGTGGCGGAGCCGGAAGGCACGGTCGTCGGGTCTGTCGATGAAGATTTCGCGGTCGAGAGTCTGGTGGGCGACATCATGCTGTTGGGTAATACCTCTTGGCGGATCAAAGGGATCGAAATGGGAAAGGTCCGTGTCGAAGACGCCCAGGGTGCGCCGCCCAATATTCCGTTCTGGCGGGGAGAAGCGCCTGCCCGCACGGCTGAACTCTCAGCGGAGGTGGCTTGGGTGCGAAGGGAGATCGACCGGTTGGTCGATCCACAGAGCGGGGAATCAGCCTTGCGTTGGCTCAAGGAGGAATGTGGTTTACCGGAACGAGGAGCCCAACAGGCGGTGGAGTATGTCTTGGCTGGAAAGGCCGTCCTTGGGACGGTGCCGACGCAGGAGACCGTCGTCGCTGAGCGGTTCTTCGATGAGAGTGGAGGGATGCAGTTGGTCATCCATGCTCCCTTCGGAGGAAGGGTCAACAAGGCCTGGGGGCTCGCGCTCAGAAAGCGGTTCTGCGTAACCTTCGATTTCGAATTGCAGGCGGCCGCGACCGATGAAGGTCTGGTGATCTCCCTCGGCGAAAAGCACAGTTTTCCGCTGGAGACGGTGTTCAGCTTTCTCCAGGCCACGACTGTCCGCGACGTGCTGGTCCAGGCGGTGCTGGCTGCGCCGATGTTCACGACACGGTGGCGCTGGAATGTCTCGCGCGCGCTGGCGCTGCTGCGGTTTGCCAAGGGTAAGAAAGTGCCGCCGCAGATACAACGGATGAAGGCAGAGGACCTTCTGGCGGCGGTCTTCCCAGACGCCATCGCCTGTCAGGAGAATTTGCGCGGCGATGGGATTGGCGGCGTCGAACGGCGGATTCCCGACCATCCGCTGGTGGAGGAAACGTTGCGTGATTGCCTGACCGAAGCGATGGACGTGGAGGGGCTGATCACATTGTTGCGCCGGCTGGAAGAGGGGACGATTCGTGCCGTGGCAGTGGAGACCCCCATGCCCTCCCCCTTCAGCCATGAGATCCTCAACGCCAACCCCTATGCGTACCTGGACGACGCCCCGTTGGAGGAGCGTCGGGCTCGCGCCGTGGACATGCGGCGCACGCTGCCCCCTGAACTGGCGGGGCAGTTCGGAGCCTTGGACCAGGCCGCCATTGCCGAAGTCGCCCAGGAGTCCTGGCCGGTCGTACGGAATGCCGACGAGCTGCACGATGCCTTGCTCACGCTCGTGTGGGTGCCGCAAGCGGAAGCGCCAAATTGGGAAGCCTATCTGTCGGAGCTGGTGACGGCGCAGCGAGCCTGCGTGCTCAATGTGCCGCAGGAAGAAGCGGCTGGTGATGGTCATCCCGATCAAATCACACCTCGGATTTCTGGAACCCCTGTCAACCTCACCGGCTGGGTGGCCACGGAACAGGTCCCGCTGGCTCTTGCCCTCTTTCCTTCTGTATCGCTTGAGGATCTGATCCACATGCCTGCCGGCATGCTGTCCGCCCCGGTCGATCGGGAAGAGGCGGTGGAGACGATGGTGCTGGGATGGATGGAGAGCACAGGGCCGACGACTGTTGCCGAATTGGCCGGACGACTCGGGTTTCCTGAAGGCGACATCCACCAAGCGCTGTTGCGCCTGGAGACGAGAGGGCAGATTCTGCGCGGCCAATTCCGGCCTCACTCGGTGGCCGCTGTTCGTGACTCGGCACTCAGCACCCAGCACTCAGCACTGTCTGGCGCCCATGCGCCCGAGTGGTGTCACCGCCGGCTGCTCGCCCGCATCCATCGCCTCACGATCGGGTCGTTGCGCCGGGAGATCGAGCCGGTCTCCGCCGCCGAGTTCATGGGTTTTCTCTTCCGTTGGCAGCACGTGGCTCCGGGCTCTCGCCTGCATGGCGAGCGGGGCTTGCTAGAGATCATCACGCAATTGGCCGGATTTGAAACGGCTGCTTCCGCCTGGGAATCGGGACTGCTTCGGGCGCGCCTATCGAAATATGGTCCCGAACTATTGGATCGCCTCTGCTTCGGCGGCTCGGTGGTATGGGGCCGGCTCTCGCCATATGAGCCGGTGACCAGGGAGGTTTCGACCGGGCGTGGACGCCGAGTGGTGCCGACCAGCCTGGCGCCGATCAGTTTGTTCCCTCGGGAAGACGCCGACTGGTTGCTGGCGCAGGGACACCAGAGCGCACAGGCCGGATCGACCGTTTCTCCGACCCCACAGATGTCGTTGAGTGTAATAGCCCAGAATGTACGGCAAGTGCTATCGAACAGGGGCGCGAGTTTCTTCTCGGAGCTCCTTCAAACCACCGGTCACCTGCCGTCGGAGATCGAGCAGGCCTTGTGGGAGTTGGTGGCGGCCGGCCTGGTCACCGCCGACGGATTTGACAGTTTGCGAGCCCTCATGGACCCCAGACGGCGCCGAGGCGAGGGGCGGAGCCGGACTCAACGGCCTCGCCACAGTGCCGGCCGTTGGTCGTTGCTGCGGCGATCTGGGCCGTCAAACGTCCATATTCCGCCGTCAGTGGCGCCGCACTCCTCATCCGCCGCTGGACCCTCAGCACCCAGCCCTGAGCCCTCAGCCCTTCCCCTCGAATCGCTCGCGCGGCAACTGTTGGCTCGTTACGGCGTTGTCTTCCGTGATCTGCTCGGGCGGGAATCTGACGCGATCGTGTGGCGCGATCTGCTGGTCCAGTACCGTCGCATGGAATTGAGGGGCGAGATTCGCGGCGGACGCTTTGTCGGCGGGTTCACGGGCGATCAGTTCGCCTTACCGGAGGCGGTGGAGACATTGCGTGCCTTGCGTAAGGGAGGCGGATCAGACTCGGTGGCCTCTCAGGAGCTCCGTCTCTCCGCCTGCGATCCGTTGAATCTCGTGGGCGTGATTCTTCCTGGACCCAGGATTCCCGCATTGCCGACCAATTTCGTGCTGTTCCGTAACGGCATGCCGGTCGCATCCTCGGTCGAGAAACGGCATCACCATACAGGGAGGGTGCTCTCGACGGCTATGGCGCGGCCGGGTTAGGAGGACGGAACGGCCAGCACCGGGCACCGGGCTTCATGCACAACCCGTTCGGTGGTGCTTCCCCTCAGGGCGTCGGTCCAACTGTGGTGTCCTTCCATGGTCATGACGATCAGATCCACGTCGTATTCGGCCCCCATGCCGATGATCCAATCCACCACGTTGCCCTGGCAGTGGGTTTGGTGCCAGGTCCATCCTTCGCGTTCGTGCAGGCGGAACGCCGGCATTTGATTGCCGCCGACATGCACGAGCTGCATGTCGAGCGCCATGCTTCCGAGCGCTTCGGCCGTCACGGTAGCCGCGTCAATGGCGCGTTGCGCGCTCTCGGAGCCTTCCACCGGGATCAGGATGCGTCGTAGTTTGGTTGAGCCGTCCTCGGCCGCGACGCAGCCTTCCACATGTGACGGAACGAAGAGGGTGGGGAGGTGGGCGCCCCGGGCGATCGGCTCGGCCACCGGTCGATGCAACCAGCGGTCCAATCCCGTCCGCTGTTCGGTCGAAAGCACCAGGAGATCGGCCGGGTGAAATGCCAGGTGGTCGAGAAAGGCCTGTGCCGGATTATCTCCCACAGCTCTGATTTTCTTGATCTGAATCCCCAGCGACGTGACAGATTCCTTCGAACAGTCGTTCGGGAGCAGACCCCACCGGGTCAGGATGGGCCGGACCCTCGGAAAATCCTCGAAATGTTCCTGGGCCACGTCCGGATCGACGTGCATGATCGAGAGCCTGGTTTGTAGAACCAAGGCCAGCTTGAGGGCATGGACGAACGCTGCCTGGCTGGCCTGGGTGAAATCGGTCGGATGGAAAATGTGGCGGTGCAGAAACGGCAGGGCCGTGGCTAATCCTGGCATGGTGATCCTAAACCGGCAATGACGGCCTATGATGCCTTGGGCTGTCTCAACACGCAAGCCCTCTCAATGGATTGGAAGAGGGCCAGGGCACTGCGGTCATCACAGCGCGGGTCTGTGATGAGGGGTACTCTACCGCCCGGAGCGTTTGACGCGCTGGGGTGGTTCATTCGAGGTGGGGATATAGATAAGCCTGGCCGGGAAGCCGTTGGGACTGGTCAGAAGCAGGTACACAAGGGAGTCCGCCTCTTCCCGGCGTACCGTATTTTGGGCCCCGACCCAGCGGCGGAACACATGATCTTGCATGTCCGGGCAGGTGCGAGGGCCTTCTTGGAGGGCCAGCTCTCCAATATCGATTTGGTTCGGGACGGTGGTCGGCCGTGATTCCGAGTCGGGTTGTCGCTCGTCGTCCACCATGGGGCTCCCTCCCGCGGTCCTGATGGTCTGGCTTGTCGCTGTTCTCCATTGGTATACCGCAAGTCTGAGAATCCGTCTCTTTTAAATTGGAATGTCTGTGCGAGAGATCGCTCGGCGACTGGGAGGGGGCAGCCCTGAAGGGGTCATGCTCTGCTCTGGGGGTGTGACGACAGCCCCCGGCGGACCTCGACAACCTCGGAACAACCAATGCTCCACGCTAATTCTTCCAGAGCCGTTCATACCAAGGCCGGTTCTGGTCAGGGGCTCCTCCCTCCAGCTTCATCTCAAGCCGGATCGACCCAAGGTCCCACCCGGTGAGGGACGCCAAGGTCTGGGCTTCGCGCTCGTATCGCTGCCGCAATCGATCACGGTACTCCCTGGCTGCCGGGCAGTCGTCGGAGCCCTGCCAGGCATGGCGCAGGATATACCGAGCCTGGAAATTCGACCGGTCGGCCATTTCCTGAAACGACAGGTCCTCGGGAACATGCGCGGCGTCGTACCGGAGGTGCAGCCTGGTCACGTAGGCATTCTGTCCCTGCCTGATGGACTGTGGCCGGTGGTCCTCCAGCCAGAAGACTCCTAGCTCACGAAGTTCTTCGGGCGAGAGCGGGTTGCTGGCGCAAGGATCGCACCAGGCCATATCCCAGGCATACTCCAGAAAGACTCCCTGCTGTCGTTCCCGTTTGACCTGTTGGGAGAAGAGGTCTCGGTAGAAATCGCCGCACTTGTCCTTTACGTAAACCGGAATGTACTGTGCTTCCGGAAGCTTGACGGTGCGGTAGTTGGTGGCTTCAACGCGCCCACGCCGCGTGATGGCGTAGAGGAACAGCTCCTGAGGCCCGTCGACGTTGACCGTCCCCAGCCGAATCGGCAGCATGAACTTCGGAGATTCAAAGGCAATCTGGAGCGGCCGCAACGAGGCATGGCCGAGCTTGCTGTGTTCGGCGAGGTTTACTTTGGCGACGAAGAACTTCAAATTCTGTTTCAGATAACTCTGGAGTACGGCCGAAGCGCCGTTCGGGATGCGGTAGCCGTTCTCCTTGAGACAGGTTTCCAAGCCGGCGCCATGTTCTTCATGGCGTCCAGGCTCCGGCATTCCATCAGTTCGTACTGCCGGCAGGGATTCGGATCGTAGTATTCAACCAGACGAGGCGCCGTATAGGCGGCCAGATGCTTCAGGAGCGCCGGATTACCCACGTGGATCTGTTCCCGAGTCAGCATCGCCGGGACCGGGATGAGCATGGCGAATTCTTTGGCGGGACCGCGAAAGTCGTTGGCCATCGTGATCACGGTCTTGTCGTTGTGTCGCACCATCACGACCTCGGAGGCCTTGTTGAACAACTTGGTGTCGGCCTTCGCCACACAAAAAAGCCGCAGAAGGCGAAGGCGGAGCCGCTCCAGAGCATCAGGCCGGTGATACAGATCGAGGCGACCACCAGTGTGTGAGCCATCACAACCTCCCTTGCTGGTGAATGGGCCGGAACCCCTAGTGATGTGGAGACATGACCGGTCGAAGGACGAGACCAATCGTACCGGGCGCCGGGAAAGAATCGATCGACCAATGGGACGAGGGGAGAACAAGCGATCAAGGCCCAGAGTGGACCGTTGGGACGAGACAGGCCGAACTGTACGTAGAGGGCGGCGAGCGCGACCAAGAGGGCGAAGGCCAGGCGACCGGTTCGGGAATCCGGCGTGGTCTTAGGGTCGGAGATCATGAAGAAGGCGAAGATCAGTAGCGCGCCGGTTTCGAGCTGATGCAACGGGATCGACAGCGGATCGCCCAGCCAGAGCGTGCGCGCGAAGAGTAGCCCGATATAGCAAGCCAAAAAACCGAGCGTCACGTCGGTGCGCCGCCCGGGTCACGACCAACCCGCCAAGGCAGACGATCAGGAAGCCGAACCAGGCGACGTGCCCCCATTGGTCCGGCGAGATCCAGCGGAGCCCGCCTGCGAGCATCATCACCAGCGCCAGGTTCGTCGAATTGAACAAATGTTTGCCGTTCCACCGGATGATGAACTTGCTGGCGATTGTCATGAACGAGGCCAACGCCGCGGTGGCCGGATCGTTCGTGCGGAGCAGCAGGCAGAGGGAGAGAGTCGAGTCAAGGGACTGCGGGGATCGAAGGCCGGTAGAGTAAAAAGTTTCGTCCCGGCATATTGGGTCAGGAGCGCGGTTCCGAGCGTGACCACGATTTCGAGAGGAAGGAGTTCAAAATCCAGCCAGAATAGGCCGTAGATCAGCAGGGTGCCGAGGCTGGCGATTTGGTAGAGGCGGGGATCGAAGGAGGAGAACCGGGCGTTGACACGTTCGCTCAGACGATCTGGATTCATCGGCCACCTCGCGAGGGTTCCTGCCGCGCACTTGGCGGAGGCGCGCGATCTCTACCCACGGTATGGCGCGATGGGGAAAATCCTTTCAGGGAAAAGGAAGGACACCCCTGCTAGTCCTATGCTCCCGGAGGCCGCGGGGGAGGATGTGAGAGGCGGTGGGTATGGTCTCGGTGCTCGCAGAGGGCGCATGAGGAGGGGGTGGAAGGGTGGCCTGTTGATCTCCTGTGCTCGCGCAACGCGCACGCAAGACTATTGAGATTGTCATATTGCGGGAGGGCGAGGATGAGGTCATAGGTGGCGCCGTCTGGTACCCCGACCTGTTCTCAAACGTGATCGTGCTGTGCAGCACGGCCTAGCCGTCGGGTGCAAGGTCCAAGGTTCAAAGCATGAGCGCGAGAC
This sequence comes from Nitrospiraceae bacterium, assembly GCA_050246315.1. Taxonomy (GTDB): domain Bacteria; phylum Nitrospirota; class Nitrospiria; order Nitrospirales; family Nitrospiraceae; genus Nitrospira_G. The sequence continues at coordinate 110,144 of JBFWWG010000005.1, forward strand.
TGACGGCCCAATACCGCTTCTGAACCGGCGCATGTTTCATGATTCGTCTCTTCCTTTGCGTGATCGAGCTGTCACTCTTGCGGCAATTTCTCTGCGAAGCGCCGAATGTGATCCAAGTAGACAGGGATCTGGCGGACTGCGACAGGCAAGGCCTCGTATACTCGATCGGGATCGATGTCGTCGTACTCATGCACGATTCGGTTGCGGAGCCCGGCGGCCATCGCCATCTCTTTGGCCAAATCGACCGGCATGACACCGAGGGTGCCAAGCAATATGAAGGATTCGTGATAGTCCCTGGGCGGCGCATGGCTGGACTCAATGATAAGGTGGAAGTTCACGTCGATCATGCGGCCGATGGTTCGTTCCAGATACCGCTCGGCCAAGGTCTCGTGCACCGGATCGGCGAGATACTGTTCCTGTGAGAGCCGAGCCAGTTCGGTGAGCTTCGGCAGATCCTGCAAGATCAGGGTCATTTTCCTGGTCACCAAGGCGTGATCAATCATGGGCGTGAGGGCGCTGCCGCCAGTGCCGCCAGTCGCCGGGCGACGTACTGGCGTTCCAAATCCAAGTAGGGCCTAAAATCTTGATAGGCCTTGAACGCGTAGAGACGCAGGCGGGCGAGGTCTTCAGGAGTGCCGAACAGCAGGCGGCAGGATTCGACGATTTTTTTCAGAAAGAGCGGATCGGCCCGATTCAGGATCGCCAGGTCCACGTCGTGTCCTGAGAACAACGTCTGCAACGCGTCCTGAATTTCCAAGACGGTCTGTAACGACACGTCCGGGGTGTCGAGCTGAATCGCCAGATCCAGGTCGCTGCGGTCGTGGATCGTTCCTGTGACCGTTGATCCGAACTGGAGAATCAACCGGATCCCGAAGCGTTGAGCGATCGTTCGCAGCCCCGGCACGGTGTCTAGGATAGCTAGTCGATCCATGTATTCACTCAGGGGTTCAGAATAGCAGGCGTAGGAGCCTGTCCGAGTAATGCCATTCTACTGCGGCGAACGATCTGCAGATATCTGCGTCGTTCTCAGCCCGAAATAATCCTCAACGTATTTCAGCGAATACGCCTCCGGTTTTTTCGAGCCTGCGGCCTTGCATCTGCCTACCCCTCCTTCGCCTCGTCACGAAGGATTACTCGAACAGGCTCCTAGCCTAACTGAGACCACCATCCCTTGTAAAATCACCGATGATTGTTCGTTCCCCTCGGTTCGTCTGGATCACACGATCTGCCGCATCAGCCGGCCTCACCAACATAGCCGCACACGCCGCGGAGGGTGTCACGTCGTTGTCGCACAGAAAGGTCTCGGTCGCGCAGCGACTCGTGAGCCCTGTGGCAATATGGTATATAAGCCTGACCCCAGATCACTATTGGTGCGATGAACCCGTTCACCTTGTCTGTTTGCCTCGCATATCAGAAAGAGCCTGCAGGTATGTACTCCGGGATGCGAAGACCGAAATCGAGCGTTGAAAATGTTTGAACTGAAGACCGTCATACTGTTTGTCGTCACCGCCGTCGCCGAGATTGTCGGCTGTTACTTGCCTTACCTGTGGCTGAAGAAAGAAGGCTCGATTTGGCTGCTGGGGCCGGCTGCGGTGAGTCTCGCGCTCTTCGCCTGGTTGCTGACCCTCCATCCTACCGCTGCCGGGCGAGTCTATGCGGCCTACGGCGGTGTGTATGTCTCGGTGGCGATTCTTTGGCTCTGGGCTGTCGATGGTATCCGTCCGTCGGCGTGGGATTGGTTGGGAGTCCTGGTCTGCCTTTCCGGCATGGCCATCATTATGTTCGCGCCACGCTCCGTCTAGCAGGATGTTGAAGGAGTCCTCAATGGGTGCAACGTCACGAACCGTCATGAATGATGGGGGCCGAACCAGAGGCTTGAGATCCGGGGAAAGATTTGGACTATCGGCCGATCTGAATTGACACAACGATTTGAGCGGAGGCTGATCGATCTTGGCTGACAACGTAGACGGCCTGCTCTTCTCGATCGGTAGGTCCGGCAGCGGAGACTGATTCGGTGAGGAGAGGGGGAGAGGGGTACCCCGGTGATATAGCCTCCTGCTCCCTGCCTGCCTCGAACGGTTCTCGGGACAATCGAACGGTGGGGATGATCCGGCGTTCACCATCGCCTGGTGGGAGCGGAATGTCGATTCGATTGCCGCCGATCAATCGGAAGAACGGTCGTGCGGTTTCTCCTGCAGGAAAGAAGAGCTGCGGCACCAGTGAACCGGTCGGCCTCAGAATCTGGAGGTCTCCGTCCTGATTGCATTCCACAGTCAGCCGGGCTTGCCCGCCGCTGTGTGCCGCCGTCACTGCATCCACCTCGTGGTCCTGCCCGTCACGTCCTTTCACGAGGAAACCGTAACGCAATCCAAGCGGCTGAAACTGTCTGGCCTCCGGCCGATCCGTCAAGCCGGTGTCTGAAGACGGTTTCATCACGGCTTCGGGCCGGGCCCCTGCAGGGGTATCATCTGCTGATCTCAACCTCCGTTCTTTGGCCAAGGCCTGTCGTTCCCGACGGCTCGGCGCATCGGCATAGAAGAGGGCACGGGCATCTCTGCGGTCCGCTCGAATCTCAGATTGCGGAGCTGCGGCGGATGGCATCATCGGCTTTGGCTTCGCGACTCCGGGTGTCGGTGCGGGAGTGGATCGACGCATCTCCTCTTTCATGGCGGTCGGTGATTGCGGTTCTCTTGTGACTTTCTGCGATGTCGGTGGCTCTTGCGGGTCCTTCGCGGTGGTTGTCTTGTCGCTTAGCGCCTCATTCTTCGCCATGCCGATCTTCGGATGAGCCTTCTCCTTGTTCTTCTGCTCCTCCTCAGTGATGGAGGGCAGGGGTGGAGGCGATGCGGGAGTTGATCGAGGTGCCGGCCCTGGTGCTTCGGCTGGAACCATTTGATCGATCTCACGCAAATTGCTCTCCTCCCGCAGACTGTCTTGATAGATCTTGGTGCCCAAGACCACGGCGAGTGCAGCCGTGACGATTCCCCCGCCCAGGCCAGCCTCGCTGGCCTCAGTAACCATCCCAACCAGGACGATCCGCCTCCAGAGGCGGCGTGCCTCTCCTTGAGCACTTGCAGCAACCTGCGGCGCACAGCCGGATCCGTCAGCAGCTCTTTCAACGCCTGCTCATCGGCCAGCGCATTGAACAATTGCTGGTCACGCAGTGCGGCCGTGAAGAGCGCCTGCCGCTCCTCCGCCGTGAGCGTGTCAGTGGCGAACCCACCGAGCAGTTTTCCCAGATCCGATTCAGCCATATCGACTAGCGAACACGAATCACTTCGCACTCAGCACCTCTTACTCCCACCTGCCTCCCATCAACCGTTGGATCTGTGGAAAAGTCTTGCCCTCCAACTGCCACCTGAACAGCTCGCGGCAGCGCTCGCCCAGTTGGGCCATCGCCTTGAGGAGACGATCCACCGTCTGCTTCCGTTCGAGCTCACGGGCTGGATCGGCGGCCATGTCGGCAAGCGGGAAGTCGTCAATCGATGCTTGATGATACTCTCCGCGCCGGAGTGCCTTCCGATGCGCGTCAGCCATCTTGTATCGCAGAATCTGGAACGCAAGGGGCACCAGCTCTGTCACCTCCACAACCTGGGGATACTTGTCATGCAGCACAACCAACACCTCTTGCGCGAGATCCTCCGCCAGATCCCTCGATACTCGTGATGTCGAAAAAGCGACGATCCGTTCACGCGGGGTGATCAGGATCTGGTCACGGTCCATCGGGCCACAAGTCGAAACGGCTCAGTCGGTCTGCCTGGGCCGTCAACGGGGTACAGTCAAGATGTCGCCGAGCGAGCCAAACCGCAGCCCCAATTCGTGACACACGCGGTATTGCCGATCGAAACGATTCTTGGTGGCAAGGATGGTGCGCATCGCCTTGAAACCAACCCGTCCCCATGCCGGCACGTGAAACACGGAGAGCGGATAGTCGGTGCCGAACAAAAGCCGCTCCTGCAATTCCGGATGGCGGCGAAGGTGGAGCAACATCTTCATGCGGTTGGGCAGGGTCAGCGCGGAGATGTCGGCGTAGAAATTCGAATAGCGCTGGGCCAACTCCTGAAACGTCGGCAGAAACTTTTCATAGAGCATCAAGCCGTAGCTACAGGCATGCGCAGCGATGACGGTAGCCCCCTCATCGAGCGGCACTCGAAGCCTTGCCGGATCGCCGACCGATTGGTCCTTGCCGATCAGGCTGAACTCGTAACCCACATGACTGAGGAGCGGCAACTTGCGCCCGGCTAGTGCCCGATAAAAGGTCTTGTATCGGTGATTGCCAGGATCGAACTGTTGGGCATTGGGCAGGACCTTGACCAGCACCGCCCCGGCCTCCGCGCAACGATGGACCTCCTCCACGGCGTCCTGCCGTTGGGGGTTGATGGAGACGCCGGGAAGAAACAGGTCCGGGTGCTGCCTTGCGATGTCGAGGACATAGTGGTTGCTGATCAGAAACTCGGTGTGGGTTTGATCGAGCTGGCCGTTTGACCCGTAGGCGCCGTCCATGGCCAGCAGCACCGCCTGCTTCACGAATTGCGAGGTCTGCAACTCCTTCCGGAGGTCCTCGATGTATTTGTGATTGGCTTCCTGGGGCCGGGCCAGCGGTAGGCTGTGTTTCCACAGCAGAAAACGAAACAGCGGGCTAGCGAGCATCTTCTTGGAAATAAAGCAGCCATTGCTGCCGGCCGGCAATGCGGCGAGATGCACGTGGCAGTCGATTAGCCTTTGGCCTGTCGTCATGCGTCAGCCGTCAATCGTCATGCGTCAACCGTCATTCCCGGACGAGGAATGCCTTTCATCGATCGGACCTGCTCAGCCGGCGCACTCAGCACTACTTCACCCCTCGAAGCCTCTCCGTGGCCAGTCGTTTCAATTCGCGGAGGTCCAACTTACCGGTTCCTAGAATAGGAAGCCTCTCCACTTTGACGAAGGCGTCCCTTCGGGGAATGAACAGATTGGAGAGTCCGCTGTCGGCCAGCTTGTCCAACACCAACGGGATCTGCTTGTCATCCAGCGTGTGCAGGACCGCGAGCTGTTCTCCCTTTTTCTCGTCCGGTACGCCGGTGACGGCAAAGACCATCGTCTCGGCGCCAGCCGCCTCATGCAGCGCCTCCTCCACGCGACCGTGCGGCACCATTTCGCCTCCGATTTTGGAGAAACGAGATAGCCGGTCGGTGATGAACAAAAAGCCGTCTTCGTCTACATACGCAATATCGCCTGTGACGTACCACCCGTCGCGTATCACGGAAGCGGTGAGATCCGGTTTGCCGAGATAGCCGCTCATCACGTTCGGGCCTTTCACCAGCAACATGCCGGGCGCGGCGGCCGGGAGGGGCTGGTACGAATCAGGGTCCACGATACGGAGAGACACCCCGGGCAACGGCTGGCCGACCGAGCCGCGCCGCGAGGCCGGCTGAAAAAATCCGGCAGCGCGAAAATCCGGACAGTTGACGGAGATGACCGGCGCGCATTCCGTGGTGCCGTAGCCTTCGAGCGGCCGGATGCCGAAGCGGTCCTCAAATGTCTGCGCCAGTCGGTCGGTGAGTTTCTCGGCGCCGGTCAGCACCACGCGCAACGAACCGAACTGTTCGGGTGTGCAGCGGCGCAGATACAACTGCAAGAATGTCGGCGTCGCGACAAAAACCGTGAGCCGGTAGCGGTGGATCAGCTCGCCGATCCCGACGGCGTCAAGCGGCGACGGATGATACGCGACCGCGTTTCCGTTGATGGTCGAGAGCCAGAGGACGAGCAGATAGCCGAAGGAATGGAAGAACGGCAAAATGCCGAGCAGGCGATCGCGAGCATCCAGATGAAAGACTTGCAAAGCGGCGTCGATGTTCGAATCGATGTTGAAGTGAGAGAGCATCACCCCTTTCGGTTCGCCGGTGCTGCCCGAGCTGAAGATGATCGTGACGATATCGTCCATCGTGGCGGATTTGCCGGCGCCGCAGGCTCGTTCGAGCCAACGCAGCGGGGCGACCAGACCGAGAACCATCGCAAGGAGCCGTTGAGGCGCGCCGATCCCCTGGGCCAGGTCATCGAGCCAGAGGACCGTGATGTTGGTCGGCAGATCCAGCTTGGCCTTCTCGACAAATAGATGGCTGGTGACGACGGTCTTGAGCGAGGCCTGTTGAATCGCGGATTCCAAACCGCTGCGGCCGACCGTGTAGTTGAGATTGACGGCGGTGTGGCCGGCCGTCGTGGCGGCAATGTTCACCAGTGCGCCGGCCACGCTGGGCGGCAGCATGATCCCGACCGTATCCTGCCCTTGCCAATGAGGTCGTAACAGCCGGGCCAGTACGACCGTGCCGGTGAGTGCCTCCCAACAGCGCACGTGTGGTCTTGTGGCATCCGCCATGGCCAGGCGAAGCGGATGACGGCGCATGGAGCGAATCGCCGCTCGGTGCAGCGGGATGCGGTCCTGCTTGCGAAGGTGCCAAGCTCTCTCGCCCAGTTCCTGCACCGCGCGGCGCACATCCGAGACCGGCGTTGCGGGGCCGAGCGGTGCGCCGAACGAGATCGTGACCGGAAACGGGATGCGCGACGGCCACTTCGTGAGAAACCGGCCGCCGACGAAACTGAAGAGGCTGCCCCAAATCCGATCCAAGTGAACCGGGATGATGGGCACGGCGCGATCCCGTATGATGCGCTCAAATCCGCGTCGAAACGGCAACAGCCCGCCGGTTCTCGTGATCTGGCCTTCCGGAAAGATACACACCACCTCGCCGCCGTCGAGTGCGCGGCCGGCCTCGCGCAGCGCGTGGAGGATGGCGCGCGGACCACCGGTCGAGGCGATCGGAATGGCGCCGGCCAGTTTCATAAACGGCTTGAGTGCCGGGGACTCGAAATATTGGGCGTCCACCAGGAAGCGGATCGGCCGGTCCACGCAGGTGATCAATAGGACGGCGTCGAGGAACGAGATGTGATTGGGGACGAGCAGCGCGCCGCCCTCTGTCGGCAGGTGTTGGGGGTTGACCACGCGCACGCGGTAGAGGCTGTTGGCAGCGAGTAAGAGGAGCGCCCGGAGAAAGGATTCGGGCAACAGACGCAGCGCGCCGATCGCTCCGACCACGGCGCCGGCTCCGGCAATCAAAAAGATCGCCGAGGCATGAAGGCCGAGCTGTGCGAGAAGGCCGGCCCCGAGAGAACCCAGAAGCACGCCGGAGAACACGGCGGTGTTTTGCATCGCGATGACGGCACCGCGACGGTCGCTCGGGGCGCGCCATTGGATCAGCGCGTTCACCGGTACAACGAACAATCCGCTGAAGAGGCCCAGGACCGTCAGCAGGGCCATCGTACCGGGTAGCTCGGGAGACCAGAGACCTTGCAACAAGAGGAGGGCGGCCATGCCGATGACGCCGAGGGGGATCAATCCGACTTCCACTTTGGACGACGACAGACGGCCCGCGAGGAGTGCCCCGATGCCGATGCCGGCCGCCAAAATGGTCATGGGCAGACCGGCCATCGCATCCGAAAGCTGAAGTACGCTCTTGCCGTAGATCAAAATGGTCTGTCCGACCAAACTGGCGAGGGTCCAGAAGAAGATGTTGCTGCTGATCGCGAGCCGCAACACTCGGTCGGCGTACAAGGCGGACCAGGCTCCGCGGAGGGTGTCACGCAGCCCGCCTTCTGACCGCGCGGGAGGTACGGGAGGGACCAGCCAGGAGGCAACGAAGCCCAGCGCGGCCAAGACCGTCAGTGCGGCGCCGGCCTGCCAGTGAAAGGGATCGGAAAGATCCAGCAACAGTCCGGCCGCGGCCGTGCCGGTGATGATGGCCATGAAGGTCCATAGTTCCAGCAGGCCGTTTCCTCTAGACAAACGCTCGTGAGACAACAGCTCCGGCAGGATGCCGTATTTCGCCGGGCTGAACAGCGCGCTGTGGACGCCCATCAACCCGAGCACGACCAGCGGGAGCGTCTGTCCGGTAGGATCGAACCATAGGGAGGCGGTGCCGAGCGCCATCAGCAGCACTTCGACCGATTTCATCGAGATAATGACCGTCCGTTTGCTGACTCGATCAGCCAGCAGACCTGCGAACGTCGAACAGGCGACGAGGGGGAGCGTAAAGACCACGAATGCGATGGTGGTTCGAGCCTGGATCGCCGATTCGAGATCGCCGATTCCGGTTGATTGGGAGTCGGCGACGACGCGGCGGATCGCCAACAACGCGACCATCAATTTCCACGCGTTGTCATTGAACGCCCCGCAGAATTGGGCGATCAGGAGGCCGCGGAGGGGATGTGAGGGGGATGCGTGCATGCTCCGAAGGGCTTCATCGTCGCATTCAACGCTATTTTGAGGACAAGATCAAGAGTGGCACCCAGACCGGCGCCGTGATGATGCCGACCGCCAGCACGGCAATGGTGGGATAGACGACGACGGCGGCGGGGATTTCCCAGAACAGGTTGGCGCAGGAGTGGCGTTTCTCGCTGGTCCACGAATCTGACAGCGGCGAGAACAGCGGTTTACAGGTGCCGCTCTCCGGCGCGATGTCATATGGGCGCAGGTCCCAGTCTCCAGCCACCTTCTTGGCCTTCCCGAGGTTCGTGACCTTGCCGGTGGGACACAGGACACGCACCACGTCTTCGCGCGGAAGGCCGCGGGCGATTTCAGGCTCAGCACAGGTGATGTCAAGGACGGTGCCGTCCTGTTCGATACGAAGGATCCTGCCGGATTGGGTTTCGTAATACCGCCCGTTCTGGTCCTCGTGAAAAAAAGCCCGGGGCGGAAGGTCTGTTGCACAGCCGGTAATTAACGAGAGCAGGGCCATGACGACACGAGCAGCGAGATTCACCGAAACTGCCTCCCCATTGCGGTTGATCGATTTGTTACGGAGGCATCTTGTCCTAACGCCGAAGAAAGATCAAATGGAAGGCCGCTTCGATCATGCGCCTCCATGCGAGCGCGGCACCGCCGCGGCGTGCCCACGACGAACTGCAAGACGACACTCGGGACAGACGGCTCTATCCGAACAGTTCTATCGCACCTTATTCATGACGGTTCGAGACGTTCCACCCGTTGCATCTCCAGAGAAACCGGTACCCGAGGACGGTACGCGTGGGACCCATTCCATGCGCGATCTGTCTCCCCATGCAGCAACAGGTCGAACTGCGGGTGCGGTGGAAGCGATCATGATAATGCGGGATAGGGAAGTGCAGTGGAGAATGGAGAGGCGCGCTCCATCATGCAAAAGGGTGGTTCATCTGTTCGGGATGCTGTGCTACGGTGGCACACGCTTTTTCATCGGCTCTAGCCTGTATTATTCATGAACGCTTCTGCTGCTCAGGCCCATCGCTCTTCTCCACGGCAATGGGTCCAACGCCTGGCGACTTCCGCGTACCCGTTGCGCTTTGACGACCACGGGTGGAACGCGACGAACCGTCATGAATAATGCGGGCTAGCCCCATCGTGCTCGGTGATCCCAGTATTGCAACTCACCCCATATTGAATGAAGAGAGGACACATGATGAACATCTCCCGCAACAAGCTGCCACTTGCCGCCTTGGGCGTGATCATGATCGGGATCGGCGCTTGTAGCAGCGGGGGAGACTCGGGAGCACCGGCCCCAAGCGGCGGTGGAGGCACGGTGACGCCGCCTCCGTCGCCCGGCGGTGCCAACGTGGTGTTCGGTCGCACGAGCGCTGGAAACAGCGATCTCTTCCTGATCAGAAACGACGGCAACGGACTGGTGCCGCTTGCGACCGCGCCTGAGAACGAGGTCTTTGCGAGAGCCGCGGGTGCTCGTGTGCTGTATCACAAGCGTGCGAGTCCGTCATCGCAGCGAGATGTTTGGAGTGTCGCGACGGATGGAACAGGAGGAGCCGCCTTGCTGAACAGTCCGGCAGACGAATATGTGGTCGGGGTAGACGGTAGCCGCGTGATCGTGGAGACGGCCGCGGCATTGGGATCTCCGCGGGATCTCCTCAGTATCGGCCTGGACGGAACCGGCCAAGTGCCGTTGGCGAACAGCCCCGACGACGAATATTTCCGGGGGGTTATCGGCAACCGGGTTGTGTATGAACGGAACGTCGGAGGCAAGCCGGATGTGTACAGCGTCAATCTTGATGGGTCCGATCCCAAGCCGCTTGCCGCAGACCCGGGATTCGAGGAATTTGTCGTCGGCAATGTCGGTGCACAGGTAATCGTTATGACTCGAGCGGACAGCACATCTCCGGCGAACCTCGTGGCTATAAACGCCAATGGCACCGGCACGCCGATCCTGTTGGGAGGCAGCCCCAACAACGAAGTGCTGGGGGCGGTGGTCGGCAACCGGGTGGTCTTCATGCGGTCGGTGAATTCGCAGTTCGATATTTTTAGCGTCAACATCGACGGCTCGGATGAGAGGCCGCTCAGCGTGAATTCCGATAATGAAATGGTCGAAGAGATCGCGGGAACGCGGGTGGTCTACACCCGTAACGTCGGCGGCCAGACCGATTTGTACAGCGTCAATGTCGACGGGACGGGCGAGGCTGCGTTGGCGACGTCTCAGACGAGTGAGGAGCATGCTGCCGGCGTAGTCGGCACCCGCGTCATTTTCCGGCGCACGATCGGAGTTCAGGATGATCTCTTCAGCATCAATGCGGACGGGACCGGTGGCGAAGTCGCTCTGGCCACGGCTCCGCAGGATGAGGATTTTGCCGGTCAAGTCGGAAATCGCGTCTTCTTCCATCGTAACATCGGAGGCGGGCCATTCGGACCGGCCGATCTCTACAGCGTCAACGCCGACGGCACGGGGCTCGTGGCCCTGACAACCAGCAACGACCACGAGGAATTTGCCGGGGCGGCCGGTGACCGCGCTGTCTATGAACGAAAGGCCGGCAATGCACTGAGCGGCGGCCCCCGAGACCTGTTCAGCGTCGTTCCTGACGGCAGTGCACCGGCGGTTCCCCTGGGGCAGACGGCGAACGACGAGTATTTTTCCTATAGCTTCTGATCCTGCGACGACGCAGAGGGGGTGCCAGGTTTTCTTCGCTCAGATTCGGGCGGCAGGGTCATGGAGGAGACCGGGAGGCCTTCCATTGCCATGATCCGCAGCGCATTGGTGGTGGGACAGGGGCCCGGCCGGAGCACATAGTCGAACGACAAGGCGCCGTCCTCGATCGTTTCCTGGAAATGGACGTTGCGGAGGGTGGAGATCACCGTCTCCAACTCGGCGAGTTCGAGGTCGTGCGTGGTGACCAGACCGAAGCCGTTGTGTGACGCGAGCGCTTGAATATAGGCCCGGCTACCGATCAGCCGCTCCCGATTGTTGGTGCCCCGGAAGATTTCGTCGATCAGGAACAGGATCGGAGCAGCGGATCGATCGCGGGCTGCCTCAAGGATCAGCTTCAGCCGTTTGACCTCCGCATAGAAATGTGACAGGCCTTGCTCGATCGAGTCCTCTACCCTGATACAACAGTACAGCCGCACCCAGCTCCATCCGAACCGTTCAGCACAGACGGGCGCGCCGGCCTGTGCCAGACACACGTTGATCCCGATCGTTCTCAAGAAGGTGCTCTTGCCTGACATATTCGATCCGGTGACGAGCCACAGTTCGCCTCGGCCCTGCAGCGTCGCATCATTGCTCATTCGCTGGTTCGCAGGAATAAGCGGATGGCCCAATCGTATGGCTTCCAATGTCGGTCCTGGTTCATGTTCGCCGGCAGCGAGGGTCGGCCAGGTATAGCTGGGATGTAGGTAGGCAAAGCTGGCGCAGGCGCTGGTGGCTTCGACCTCGGCCAGGATGTCCAACCATTTCGGAAGATGATCTGCAATGCGAGTCTGCAACCGTTGCAACCGCCAGATGAAGTACAAGTCCCAGGGGCCGGGAAGATTCACAAAAATATGGGCCAGGGGGTTGGATCGCACACTGAGCCCCGAGACGATGCGAGCCGCCTGGCGAAGATGCCGAGAGGGGCTCCGGTCGGCCCGTATCAGGGAGGCGCAGAGTTCGCCTAGGGCCGAGGACTTGTCGCGCGCACGGCGTTCGAGATACGCCAAGACGGCGCCGAGCTTGTCGAGTTCCACCTGGAGGGAGAGGGCATGTTCAAACGCCTGTTGGCTCCGTTCGATCGAGAGGAAGAGAAACGCATAGAGGCCGAAGGTCAGCAGCCAATAGCCGGGTAGCCAACCGGCTAAGGAAGCTGCCAATAGCCCGATCGTGCCGACAGAGAGCATCGCCTGGATTGTTAGGAGCACCGGCAGGGTCGGCCAGCCCGCCGGGGTTAGCAATATGGCCTGGAGACGTCGTCCGTCGATCTCCTGTTCCCCGACCAGCAACCCTTCCAGCACCAACCGATCACGGTAGAGCGTCAGGCGGCTCAGTTCCCTGGCCAGGCGTTGCCGGGTGGCCCATCGAGACCGGTCCTGAGACGGAGCTAGCAACCAGGACGTCAGACGTTCGCGTCCGTTGGATGACACGGTCGTGTCGAGGAGGTGCAGCAGGGAATGCGCGCCCAGGAGGTCGAGGTCCTTGGCGTAGGGGTGGTCGGCGGGGGGCTCATGCTCCTTCCTCGGAATCGCCGACCAATCCAAATGCAGGCGGGCGAGGTGAGTCCGTTTGATCGCGCGCCAGAGGCGCCACCGGTGCATCCGCTGTTCGAGCCTGTTATGATAGGCAGCCACGGCGATGAATCCCAGCACTAACAGAGCGAGCGCCGTGTTCCCGGCCAGGTACCAGCCGAGCTTGAACAGCGTCACACAGAGCGCGATCCCGGCCAAGAAAAGGATGAAGCGAGCGGTCGTGAGCTTTCGACTCAGCTCTTGACGGCCGGTGATTTGCCGGTCCGCCGCAGCAATCAACCGCCGGAGGGTCCGCTCGCGTCCGGACGGAGAGTGGCTGGCGACGGGTTGGATGGACTGGTTCTCTCGCATGTGGTGGGCAGACCTTACTGAGTTCCATCCGAGGGCGTCAATGGGAACGACGAGACAAACCGGTTGGATCGATGTTCAGGTTCGAACCAACCTCGATGCAGGGGAACTCATCGGCGCCTTGCACGATCCGTCCGTTTCCGGCGCCTGGCAGGATCACGACGGGACGGTCCATATCTACTGGCCGGCGGGCGATTGGAACGATCAGCAACTGACCAGGCTGCGGACGGTACTGCTTCAGCTCGGTGATGGCCCGGCGGGTGATTCACTGGCGATCCGGGAAGAACCGGCGCAGGACTGGAACCGGTTCTGGGCGCAATCGGTGACGCCGCTGCGGATCGGTCGGCGGGTGCTCATCCGGCCGAGCTGGGAGCCTCCTGCCGGTGAGCCGGGAACCATCGAACTCGTCATCGATCCAAAATTGGCCTTCGGGACCGGGCACCATCCGACGACCAGCATGCTGATCGAATGGATTGAAGATTTGACGGAACAGGACATGTCGGTGTTGGATGTCGGGACTGGCACCGGGATCTTGGCCATGGTGACGCTGCGTTGCGGGGCCAGGCGGGCGGTCGGCCTCGATTGCGATCCCCAGGCAGTCGACTATGCCAAGGGCTATGCCGTGGAGAACGGTTTCGACGAGGCGGCATTGAGTTTCGTCGTGGGCACGGTCAGCGAGGAGTTCATGGATGCGGGGCATCCTTGGCATCTGGTCTTGGCGAACCTGGATGGTCGCACGCTCCTTGAAAACAGAGAGCCTCTGGCCAGGCTGGTGCATCAGGGAGCGACCCTTCTCCTCTCCGGCATTTTGATCGACCAGAAGGAGGAGATCGGCCGCGCCTATGCTGAAACGGGAGTCTATGTGTCAGGCGTGAAACAACGGGAAGGCTGGGTTGCTTTACGGATGAATGCTTCCGAGTCTTGTGATGTACCATCATGAAGCCTTCCATCGGATACAGAATGTGCAAGGAGGAATATGGCAGCGAAGAACAAATGGGCCAGTCCAAACAGGTCTCTGAAGGACGGCTGTGGCAAATCAACATTTCCAATGGAGGCGTGCCGAAACGGCCCGTGTCTGAGGCGGTGATCACCCTGGACGGAGTGACCGGCGACCGGCAACGTAACCGTTCGATTCACGGAGGCCGAGACCGTGCGGTGTGCCTGTTTGCGCTCGAACGGATCGAATCGCTGCGACGGGAGGGCCATGACATCTACCCCGGTGCCTCAGGTGAAAATCTCACGCTGGCCGGATTGGATTGGGATGCGGTCGGGCCGGGAGACCGCCTCCGAATCGGCGAAGAGGTCGAATTGGAGCTGACGAGCTTCACAACGCCCTGCCGGCACAATGCATGCTGGTTCCGGGGAAATGACTACCGGCGTATTTCCCACCAAAGCCATCCCGGCTGGAGCCGGGTCTATGCGAGGGTCTGCCGAGAGGGGCCCGTCCGTCAGGGGGATCGCGTGGTCTGGATGAGAAGGTGCCGACCTGGCCAGGAGACGATCGCATGATGGAGCGCACACTCGAAGCGGAGCTCATGGACGATCCCGAGCAGGCGGCGGCCTATGCGCGTGCTAACTTTGAGTCGGAAAATCAGGGATTCGTCGATCGGTTCCGCGAATATTTTCCGGACTTCGAAGGGGGACAGGTATTCGATCTTGGGTGCGGGCCAGGCGACATCCCCATTCGCTTTGTGCGCGCCTATCCGGGCTGCCGGGTGATTGGGGTGGATGCGTCGCGGCCCATGCTGGACCTTGCGGAACGGGCGGTGGCCGCTGCCGGATTGTCCGAACGGGTCCAACTCCACCACGAACGAGTTCAGTCATTTCGCCCGGCAGAGCAGGCCGATGCGATTATCTCGAACAGTTTGCTGCATCATCTTCCCCATCCGCTCCAGTTTTGGCACACCCTCCGGCGGCTGGTGAAGCCGGGCGGCGCCGTCCTGGTGATGGACTTAATCCGGCCCGATTCGCCCGAAGCGGCACAGGCGATCGTCGAGACCTACGCCTCCAACGAAGCGCCGATTCTGAAGCGGGATTTCTACCAGTCCCTATTGGCCGCTCTCACCGAAGACGAAGTGGCGGCCCAGCTCACCCAGATGAACCTGACGCGGCTGCTGATCGATGTGGTCGATGATCGGCATTGGATTGTCGGCGGCCGTGTCTTCTAGTCCGCAATATTCATGAACGCTTCTGCTGCAATCGCGGATTCGCTGCTGCGACATGCCGACATCTGAAGTCGAAGGCCAAGTACCTCTCCGCGCGAGGTGATCGAACGCGGCGGTTCAAGCGTAGCTTGGTATGGCGGGCGGTCTCGCGGCGCGACTTCGCAATTTCGCGACAAATCGTCATGTACAATGCGGGCTTCCAGGGGGAATAAGCGGGAAGGTCTATCATCTTGATAGGTAGAGCGATGACGCCAAATCTGGGTCCGATATGGAGCACGGTCGTGGCGCTGGCGCTGCTGGTCGTTGTGATTATGGCCGCGTCGGCCGAGGCGCAGCTCGATCGGCTACGGAAGTTCCGGTCCGAGCCGGGACCGACGCAGCCTCTGGATCAGCCGATGGTCACGATCCAGGCCGGCTCCTTTTGGATGGGGCGAGACGGAACAGAAGCGTTGGAGGACGAGCGGCCTCGGCACGAAGTCTGGCTCGACGAGTTCTCGATCGACTTGCATGAGGTCACCACGGAAGGCTATGCACGGTTTCTTGCGGACACACAACGGCAATCCCCGGCGTTTTGGGAGCAGGTGAATCTGGTGCAGCACGGCACGAGACCGGTTGTGGGCGTCTCCTGGGAGGATGCCGCCGCCTACTGTGCATGGCGAGGGGCGCGGTTGCCGACGGAGGCCGAGTGGGAAAAGGCTGCGAGAGGGACGGACGAACGCCGCTACCCATGGGGCAATCAGAAGCCGACTTCGGATCTGGCCAATTTTGCGCTCGGCGCCCGCTTCAGTTACGAGCAGGTCTTGCTCCCGGTCGGTCAGTTTCCGAAAGGGAAGAGTCCCTACGGTGTGCAGGACATGGCGGGAAACGTGTGGGAATGGGTCTCCGATTGGTATGTAGGGAACTATTATGAAGTGAGTCCCGCGAGGAATCCGCAGGGACCCGACCAGGGACAGTTCAAAGGGCTGCGCGGAGGGTCCTGGTCCGATCTGCCGAAGTATCTGCTGACGTACGGCCGATTCAAACTGTTGCCCACCACTCGCAACAGTTTCACCGGATTTCGTTGCGCGAAATCCACCGCGCCGTAACCCGC
This sequence comes from Nitrospiraceae bacterium, assembly GCA_050246315.1. Lineage (GTDB taxonomy): Bacteria > Nitrospirota > Nitrospiria > Nitrospirales > Nitrospiraceae > Nitrospira_G. The sequence continues at coordinate 126,246 of JBFWWG010000005.1, forward strand.
ATTATTGATGACGGTCGTGACGAATCCGCTCGGACGCCAAGCGTTGAACCCATTGCATGTGCGACTCGTTGGATGACGCAGTCCGCAACGGGTCGCACGGCGGTTGCTGTGGAAGCGTTCATGAGTAATGCGGGTTAGGCCGTCGAACGTTGGATCTCGACCAGCCCCGCCAGTTCTCAATAAAGCGTCTTGCTGACTTCTGAGGAGAGGCTGCTCTCGTTTCCTGAGAGGTCGTAAGCCGAGATGGCGAAAAAATAGGTCTGACCTTTCGGCAAGGTGTTCAAGATGTAGGCAGTGGAGTCGCCGGTCACGAATGGGGAGCCGGCATAGCCATAGGAACCTGACGAGGTACCGACGTAGATCTTGTAGCCGGCGAGGTCCGGCTCTCGATTGGCCTGCCAGGTCAGGGTGACGGAGCCGACGGCAATCGACGGCGGTCCTGAGGGGAGGGACGGACTTGGTACGGGATTCGGTGTGGGACCTGGCGGAGCGACGGCCAGTGAGGGCGCGATGTCGGGAAAGCGTTTCATGAGCCCGGTCACGCCGCGAGAGGAGCCCGGTGGGGTCGGCCCTGCCCCGCCTGTCCCCGTCGAATTGCCGGTCGATGCGCCGGCGGAGGGGGAGGCGAGAAGACCGGGGGTGGGCTTGAGCGGCTGGCTGTTCGACGATGCCGGGCCGGCAGTTGCACCGCCAGTTCCTGTTTCTCTCTGCTGCGGCCCGACCGGTTCGGTCGAAGCCCGTTCGTGTGTTGTTTCATCCGAGGCCGGTCTCTTGATGAGACTGTTCGACTGGGGTTGAATCGATGTGGCTGGGGACTCGTGAGGTGGAGTCGTCGTCTCTTGCTGCTTCCGATGCGGACGAATGAGACTGGGCCGGGAGGGCGCGCTGTCAACGGAAGGCGACACGTGCACCTGCGATTGATCCGCTGCAGGGACCGTCTGAGGGCCAAGCCAGCAGCAGAGGGTCAGGACGCCCAATGCGATGACTCCGATACCGGACCGATGTCTCGATTCCATGGACTGACTCCCAGGACAAGTTGCGTGGGTGAATGATCCGGCACAATCGGGAAGCGGTTGCGGTACGGCCTCCGACCATCCGGTAGCGTGACTGAGCCGCAGTCTAGCGAAGAACCTTCGGGTTGACCACTGATTGAGGAAATCGAGGCGGGACGAGAAGAGCCGCACGGACCGCCCTCTGCTCAATTAGGCGAGGTGCGTGACCATCCATTCGGTGATCGCGTGCGTCATCTGGTTGAAGTGGTCTCCGACCGTGAACCCATGGTCGGCGCCCGGCACCACCAGTAACTGCTTGATGCCTTGCAACGAATCGAGTAATCGTTCGCTCTGTGCAAGCGGCACCAATCGATCCTGGTCGCCGTGAACGATCAAGGAAGGCAAGGCAATGTTTGAAGCGGCCATGTAGCCGTCATACCCCAGGCACTCCTCATAGAAGCGATACTTAAGCCTGATGCGGCCGGGGTTGCCCGTTACGTCGGGGATCGTTTGGTTCCGCCGCCATTCGTCCATTCCGTTTTCACCAAACTCCAGCCGTAGCATGGCGGGCAAGTCCGACACCGGACACTTCAGGGCGAGACAACGCAAGGTGGATGTGCGCGAGGCGCTTTGAGAAGCGGCAAGCAAGGCGATCAGCCCGCCAAAACTGGACCCCACCAGGCCGAGATCACGAAAGCCATGGGCCGAGGCCCAAGCCAGGGCGGACTGAGCCTGATCGAGCGCCAGGCCCACGGTGATGTTTTCGAACGGCCCCTCGCTCTCGCCCTGGCCGAAGAAGTCGAACCGGAGCGTCGCGATTTCTCGTTCCGTCAACAGCCGTGTCAGCGCCTTGTTCGTCGAACTGTTCTTGTTGGACAGAAACCCGTGGCAGAGCAGAACCAATCGCTCCGTCGGCGAGGAGGGCGCGGCCAGGACCGCGGCAATCTTGTGGCCGGCCTTGTCCGTGAGTGAGTGCGAGGTCTCGTTCATGTCGTTTGGTGCGAGATGCGGATGGGAGTGGGATACGACGATGAAGGGGCCTCCTTATTCAGAGGGCCGGTGCCCCAACAGAAGGACGATCTTGGCGGTCACGATCGTCAGGCCGATCAACAGCAGGCCGAGCGTGATCCACATGGCCTGTTGGACCAGCGCATCCGACAGCGACGCGCGCCAGGTCAGGGATGCGACGAGCGCGAGGCCGAGCGTGCCCAGACACAGGGCGGCGACCTGCAGGCTGTGCCATCGCTCCGTCACGGGGCTGAAGCTTGCGACATAGGCTCCTCGCTTCTTGGCGCTGGAGAGGCGTCGGAGGGCCAACATGTTCGGCAAGAGGTGCATCAAGCCGGCGAACAGGGTTTGCGCGAAAAAGCCGATGAAGGCCAGGTGCGTGTAGGCAACCACGTGCAGTGTGCCGAAGGGGAACAGGGGTTGCTCCCCCAGCGAATTAGTGGATGCCAAGAGCCCACCGAGGATCGCCAGCGACAGGAAGCACGATCCCAGCGCGAGTTGGTCGGACACCACTCTGTGTGGTCCGGTATCGGTCTTCCACAGTTCGACCATCGACCAGACATAGATCAGCGAGCCGACCAGCAGGACTCCTCCTCCGGCGAGCTGGAGCGGCACCATCGCCACTCCGAATCCAGTGAGCAGCAAGGCCGTCCCGACGACAAACAACGCCGGGCAGAGGCGCGAGACTCGACCGTGGGCACCAGGCTTCATCGGGACCGGCATCAGGTGCAGCGTCAGGCCGATCAAGGTCAGAACGGCAAACAGCGACAGGGTGAGTTGAACATGGGCGAATCGTACCTGTGCGACAAATGCGGTCGGGATCAAGCCAAAGCAGATCGCTGCTCCCGCGCCGATCCCGAAGAGCAGGCCGGCCAGGGAAGCCCCATAGTAAAGCGACGGCGCGAGCAACCATCCCTGTTGATCCTTGGCCAGACGCAGGGCGTCGCTTAGGAGCGCCAGCACCGGGATTACGGTGACCACCCCTGCGATGCCGACGGTTGTCCGGTGGGAGAGCCAAAAACCGATGAGCATCCCGAGCGTGCCGACATTCAGCAGGACATAGAGCCCCGGGCGAGAGGCTGGGCGCTGGCGGCCGGACGGCAAGGTCGTGGGCAGCCAGTACAGCAGCGCGCCGATCAACATTTGGAGCAGGCCGCCGATCATCCCGGCATGGACATGAATCGAACGAAGCGAGGCCGGCAAGGAGGTGCTGCGGACGAGCCCGATATAGAGTGCGAACCCCAGCAACGCGGAGAACACCAGCCAGCCCAGGCCGGTGAGGAGGAAGGCCAGCGGCCCCAAGGCACCTCTCATTGGGCGCCGTTCCCCTGAAGAAAATAGAAATGATTGGTCGGCCCCTTGCCGTGACCGATGGTCAGACTCCGTCTGATGGCCTCCGTCACATAGGTCTTTGCAGCTTGGACTGCATCCGACACGGATTTCCCGTGCGCCAGTTGCGCGGCAATCGCCGAAGCAAAGGTGCAGCCGGTGCCGTGCGTGTGGGGCGTGTCGATGAACTCGCCTGTAAAGATCTGAAAGAACCGGCCGTCGAACAAGAGGTCCGTGCCCCGCTCCGCGATGAGATGACCGCCCTTGATGAGGACGTTCCGGCATCCGAATTGCGCGATGACCTTCGCCGCCCGCCTGGCATCGGCGAGAGTCTTGATCTCAATGCCGGATAGCTGTTGCGCCTCGTGTATATTGGGCGTGACGAGCAGGGCCAAAGGAAAGAGGTCTTTCGTCAGGGCCTCCACTGCCTCGGGCTTCAAGAGGGCATGGCCGCTCTTCGAGATCATGACCGGGTCCACGACAAGCTGTCCGACTCGTTGCGGCTTGAGCAGGCTCACCACCGTGGAAATGATGGCGGCCGACGATAACATGCCGGTCTTCACGGCTGCGATCTCGAAGTCATCGAACACCGCGTCCAGTTGTGCGGCGATGATTGAGACGGGCAACTCGAACACATCCGTAACCTCTTCGGTATTTTGGGCCGTGATGGCCGTGATGACCGAGAGAGCAAACACGCCGTTGGCGGACATCGCCTTGATATCGCCTTGGATGCCGGCGCCGCCGCCCGAATCGGACCCGGCGATGGTCAAGACCTGTTTCAACACGCTCATGGCCCCTCATCCTTGGAGACTGTTGGACGGTCGGACGCTCTAACAGGTTGCGGAAGAACTCGATTTGTGTGCTTCGACAGGATCAGCACGATCGGAAATCACCAGTATAGTCAATGATCGCTCCGTTCGTCCTGAGGCTCTCGAAGGATGAACGGAGGGTTTTTCCGCAGCCTGCTAATGCAGGAGGTGCGACGCTCTGCCTGCCACCTACGCAGAATTTGAAGTTCGTCAGCCTGTGTGGGGGACATTACACTCACCGGCGCGGCTCTGTCCAGCGAAGGGATTTCGATCAACCTGCCCCGTGTTCCGATGAGAACAGCTCCGGCTGAGAACGGCAGGTGAGCCTCGACCAGTCCCCCGTACTTCATCGAGCGTGAGGGGCGGATCATCGCGCGATTTCGAGCTTCAGGATCGTGTTGTCGAGATAGTGCAGGCGCACCATCAAGCCTTCGCGGATGACGCCTCCTTGGCTGGCCGGCTGGTGGTAGCCGCCGGACGGCACGAAGTCGGAGTAGTGAAATCCCGCGCCGTTGACGAAGAAGGATTCGAACCCATGGCCATCATGCATCCGGAATTCGTAGTTGGAGACGAGCCCCTCCGCGATCCGTACCTGTTGCGTCGCCAAGGCCTGAGTCAACCGGTTGTGATCCACGATCTGCCGCAGACACCAGAACACACCCATGACCATCAGCGCGATACCCACGATTCTCCAGGAGCGAGAGCCACGTTTGAAGCGAAGCGCCAGCACGACGGCACCTAGCACGAAGCCAGTGACCCCCACGATCAAGATCGGCCAAGGAAACGTCTGCCACGAAATCTCGAAGACGGTTTCGTACTGCATGGGGGGCGGGAGGCGTCAACTGTCAATCGTCACTGGTCACTCGTCCGACGTGATGACAAACTGTTCAAGAAGATCAGCCAGCGTCCGGTGGGTCTCGTGGTCCGTACGCTTCGGCCAGAAAAGCGCCAGCACCTGCTCGTGGAACAACGGTAGGCTGGACTCCGGCGCCGACTCAGCGGAAGAAGGCAAGGATGCTAGGGATAAGGTCATCATGTCTTACGGGAAAGAACTCGACTCGGCTGCGGTTCTCTCATGATCGATCCGGGCGATCAGAGGTTACCATACTCGACGGTGGACAGAAAAAGGGAGGCACTTTGCTATCTGTCGTCTACTTCGCCATGTGAGAAGGCAGGGCACAGACGAAAGGCGTGGTGTCTGTGAGCTATCCGATTACAAGAAAGGCTCCTTCAGCGTCTTGCCAGAAGGCATCTAGCTCCCGTCGATGGCGCCGAAGAAGGTCTTCGATCAAGGCTGTCGAGCAGCTCCCTAACCGAATCCACACGACCTTTGGAGGATGGCCGAACAGGAAGCTGCGTTGATGAAAATCAGCGTCTTTCGTCACGATGGTGAGGTCATGCTCTGAGGCATACTGCCAAACCTCCGTGTCTGCGGCATCTTTCAAGCCGACATCCCGGACGTGCAGTGAACCTGGATATTCCTGCCGCAGCGCCTGAAGGAGCCGATGAGAAAGATTCTGATCGAGAAGCAACTTCACGAAGAGGGGAGTGAAACGAGTTTGCGTTCACGGTCTGCGGCGAAGGCGAGGCAAGCCCGGATATCCTCGGAGGTCAGGTCGGGAAAGTCACGGAGGATTTCTTCCTCGCTCATGCCCGAAGCGAGGTATTCCAGCACATCGTAAACGGTCATGCGCAAGCCACGGATACATGGCTTGCCGCCTCGCATTTGAGGATCGATGGTGATGCGGTCTTTCCAATCCATAGGGCAAAGCTTATCCGGCGGTCCAGGAAAGATCAAGCAATTGTGGGCCGTGGCAACTGTCAGAGGTTCTACAACCAGGCACAGTAGAAAGGGTCCTGACACGTTTGTTTTGACCCCGGTTCAGGAGTTGTTGAGGCATTGCGACGTGAAAACGGCGATGCTCTACACCCATGTGTTGAACCGCGGACCGGCGGGAGTTCGTAGTCCGCTCGACGGGATGTAAACGTGTCGAGGAAAGAGTAGGCCGACCCGCATAACACCCCACGGATTCAAGGTCGAGAGAGGGGAACCCATTGAACACGCATCGATTCTGGCTTATTCTCTGCGCGTATCCACTGCGTGTTACACGGACAGCGAGTGGTAGATCCGACTCTTATGCGGATCGGCTTAAACATTGTTGGGGGGTATGTTGAACGACATCGCAGCTTCACTAATTGGTTTCGCGGGCGGCCTCTTGGCAGCGCTTATCGTTGCTTGGCAACAAGCCAAGAACACGAGCACTTTGATTGCTGCTGAGCTGAACAAGCTCGATCACCAAAATCGGTCAGCTGTTCGTTCTCGTAAAGAACAATGGCTTCTAGACAGTGCGCCGGCCTTGCTTGCCGCGTCGGATCCACAACTACACGCTACGTTGGACTACTCAGCCGTTGTCACGCTCATCCACAAGATTCAGATCATCCTCAACCCTAACAATCCTCTTGAGCAGGCCATCAATCAAGCATCCTCGGATATAGGCTTCGCGGTTCAGGAGGCAATAACCGAGAGGAGATCAGTGTCCAAGCTACTAGGGGCGCAGGACAAGCTAGTAGTGGCAGTTCGCGCTTACCTGGATGCTCCCTAACAATTCATTCAAGCCGAAGCCGCTTCGCGGCTCGGCTTAATTCAGGTGTTGGGTCTTTAGTTACCATCGAACACCAAAAAGGAGTGTCTCATGATGAGGCTATTACAATTTCTTGCGGCGCTAATATTAATGAGCACCTCAAGCACCGTTTTGGCTTTTAAAATAAGTCCGAAACTTCGAGTCAGGTCTTGATTTTGACAATTGTGGTTGGCCGAAACTGATGACATTTGGGTTTTGCGATTGGTCTCGACCGGCCGCAAGTCGAACCCCGTAGTCGGCGATACTCCTGAGCACTGCACTGCAAGCGCCGTACGACCCACCGCGGTCAAAGCACAACGGGTGGAACGTCACGAACCGTCATGAATAGTGAGGGTTGTAGATTGTTGTGTGTTGAACGGGTCGAACGATCACAGTGAGCCAATGGCGAGGCGAAGGCCTGCTAGCGTTGCGAAGACCGAAAAGTCGCGGTCGCGGGTGATGAGGGTGGCTTGGTGATCGAGGCAACTTTGCGCAATCAGCGTATCGGCCAGATTGGCTCGGCGCCCGGTTCTCAAAACTTTGGCCCGAAGGAGGCCGGCTCGTTCCCAAAAGCCTGCCGTCACGGGAAGGGTCGGGATCTCAAGTATGGTCTGTCGCAACGCCGTCGTGAGACGCGGGTCGCTGAGGATCTCCGTGACTGTGACTGGTGACAGCACTCCTACTTGGTCGGCAAGGGCCTGATCTACGAATTCCACATCCGCCCCATCGTTGCCCTGCAAGTAGGCGATAAGAGAGCTTGTGTCGAGACAGAGCATCAGTCCTGTCGCAGCTCCGAGAGCTTGATCCCGAACTTCACTTTGCCTCGAAACCGCCGGAGTCGACCGTAAGCACCACCAGCAGCGACCAACTCTAATCCTCGTCTCACCGTGGGGGTCACCCCTTCTCCGCTCGCGGTCGTGGCCCGTTCGAGCAGATCAGCAGGAACTTCCACCGTCAGTTTCCTGAGATTTGTACCCATGATGTCATTCCTTCCTTGCGGGGTGAGGCGTAGTGAAAGGTGTACCATATAGGATCCCGTATGTACATACGGGACATCTGCGCCGCACCTCTCTTGTCCTGATCCAGGTCACATACGGAGAGGAGTTCACAGAATTCATTCAGGGGCAGAACGGCCAGCGGCGCAGCTCCGGCGATTCACCGTCACAGAAAAGGGGTCAGCTCTTGCAATCATATATGCCCGCGCCTATTATCATGAGCCTATGACGCGTCCCCTTCGCAGTGCATGCTCCGGTGCCGTCTATCACGTGATGAGCCGCGGCAAGGCGCGACACGTGATCATGGTCGATACTCGGTATTGGACGCAGTTCGTGACGCTTCTGCCCCACATGATCGATCGAAACGGCTGGCCCTGCCATGCGTAGTGTCTGATGGAGAACCACTATCATCTTGTGCTGGAAACGGCCCAGGCGAATCTCTCCCAGGGCATGCGACGATTCAATGGACGGTACACTCAGGCCTGCAATCGCCGGCATGGTCGGGTTGGCCATCTGTTTCAAGGTCGATTCAAGGCGATTCTCGTGGAAAGGGCGCACTTGGTGGACTTGTGGCGATCTGTAGTGCTTAAAGCTGTCCGTGCGAAGCCAGCGACTCATGCCGGCTGAAGCAGATCGAGCAAGCCTATGCATCATTGCAAGACCTGACCCTGTCATGGAGGACCGAGGTTGGGTCACCGTCCTGGCCGAGCCCGAGTGGCCCGTCCCGTTATGCCGTCCTTCATCTCTGGTCGGTGTGTAATCGAGGCCTGTCGGTGAGGGGCTGAGCATGATCGAAGGGCCGGCGTAAGTTGGCTCGAGGGCGGGATGGTCCGTCCTGCGACGCAGGTGGCGGCTGCTGTCCGACGCGACGTTCGTGCCTCGCACGGGACGTGGCTAGTTCAGCCGCCAAGGAGTATCCCGCCGAGAGCGCGCCGGCGCTTCGTGAGTTCTGCGCAAGTGCCTCACCGATAGGCCTTGTCCTCCTAGACCGGCCACTTTTCCTCCGTCCATGCCATCTCCCAAAACATCCACTCATAGCGCGAGCTGATCACGAAGGCCTCTTCCATGCGGCGCCGTTCCTCGTGCCCGGCTGTTTTGGCCCAAAGGTCCACCTTGGTCCTCATCCAGCGTTGCACCTCGGCGAACTCGGGCGAGGCATAAAGCATCAGCCAGTTGCGGTAGGGATGACTTGGCTTCGGGGGACCCTGTTTGAGCAGGTGCTGCCCCACCACGCAATAGATCCAGGCGCAGGGGAGTGCCACGACCGCGATCTCACAGGCGGAACCGGCGGCCGCCACGGCGAGCATGTGCCGGGTATAGGCGTAATTGGTCGGAGCCATCGGTACGGAGGTCATCTGCGCCGCCGTCATCTTCCATTGCGTGCCGTAACTTTCGTGGAGGCTCCGCTCCACGACGATGGTTTCCTCCGACAACTTGCAGAAGCGCAGGGCTGATTCCGAATCGGGTGCCCGCTGCGCACCGGCTGCGAAGACGCGGGCGAGGTCGCCGAGAAACCGCGCGTCCTGGAGGATGTAGTAGCGAAATTTCCGCTTGGGCAGCGTGCCGTTCCCCAGTGCCACGACGAAGGGGTGGCGAAGTTGCGCCTTCCAGATGGGCTCGGCCAGTTTGCGCAAACGGGCTGAAAACAACATGAATACTCCCTCTTCACTTCAGGAACGTTTTAACCAATGACATGTGACGAATGACTTCCTGTCGTCTGCCAATGACGAATGACGCTTCCCGAATGACGTTTGACGAATCTACACCCGAGGCGCCCAGGGTCGCGGCAGCCGGTTCATTCCGTCCAGCGCGGCTACACGGTAACATTCGGCCAAGGTCGGGTAGTTGAAGACGGTATCGATAAAGTACTCGATCGTGCCCTTGAGCGCCATCACCGCTTGGCCGATATGGATTAATTCGGTGGCCCCTTCGCCGATGACATGGACGCCGAGCAGTTCGTGGGTGTTGGGCTGGAAGAGGAGTTTCAGCATGCCGGTCTCATCCCCGATCAACTGGCCCCGCGCGATCTCGCGATAGCGGGCGATCCCCACGGCATAGGGGACCCCCGCTTCGGTGAGCTGGTCCTCATTTCGCCCCACCATGGAAATTTCCGGGATTGAATAGATGCCGTAGGGCAGCAGCCTGGTTTCGAGCTGGCTGGGAAGTCCGAACGCATGGCAGGAGGCCAGCCGTCCCTGTTGCATGGAGGTGGATGCCAAGGCCGGGAATCCGATGACATCGCCGACAGCATAGACATGCGGCAGCTCGGTCTGGAAGCACGCGTTGACCTTGATCCGCCCCCGTTCGTCGGGTGTAATGCCCACGGCGGGAAGATTCAGACCGTCGGTCGAGCCCATGCGACCGACGGCATACAACACGGTCGAGGCGGGAATTTCCTTCCCGCTGTGTAGCCGGACGATCACCTCGTCTTCTCCCCGCTTCTCGATGGCAACGACGGCTTCGTTCAACCGCGGCCAGACCCCGATGCTGCGCATGTGGTACTGCAAGGCTTCGATAATCTCGGCGTCCACGAATTCCAACAGCCGAGGGCGTCGTTCGATGAGGACGACATGAATCCCGATGGCGGCCAAGATCGAGGCGTATTCGGTGCCGATGACGCCGCCCCCGATAATCGTGAGCGATTTCGGCAGGCGTTTGAGAGCGAGCAGGTCATCGGTATCGATCACGGTTTGCCCGTCGAAGGGAATGTGGGACGGCCGTGCCGGTCTTGTTCCGACCGCGATGACGATGAAGTCGGCGTGGTGTTCGATCAGCTCGCCCGAGTCCGCCGACTCCGGCGTGGCGCCGGTGCGATGAATGTGCAGCCGGTGGTCGTCGTGAAACCGTGCAGTCCCAAAGATCATGTCCACACGATTGCGTTCCATTTGGTTCTGGATGACTTCGACCTCGCGCTGAATCACATGGTGAGCTCGGAGGGTCAGGTCCTCCATCGTGACGTCGTGCTTGACGCGATAGCTCTCTCCGTAGAGGCCGCGCTGGTGGAACCCGGAGAGAAACAGCACCGCTTCGCGAAGAGATTTGCTCGGGATCGTGCCGGTGTTGAGACACACGCCCCCCACCACCTCGCGACGATCGATGAGACCGACCTTCTTGCCGAGCTTGGAGGCTTGGATTGCGGCCTTTTGGCCGGCGGGTCCGCTGCCGATGACCAGCATGTCGTAATGCGCCATAAACCTCTCGGGTTAGAGTGGGGAGGCAATCGCCCGTCTGTGCGGACCCTGTCCGGCCGCCGCTCCCTCAGCTCGCGTTGATCAGCGAGCGCGCGTATCGGAACGCGTTGTCCATGTCTGGGAGCTGACCCAGATCCGGCGTCAGTTGGAGATGGCGGATGGTATTGTCCTTGTCCACGACCAGGATCGCCCGAGTCAGAATGTGGGGATCCTTGAGGAAGAGGCCGTGGGCTTTGCCGAACGCAGCCTCACGATAATCGGAGAGAAAGGTGACGTTGGTGATCTTCGCCTCCTCCGCGAAACGCTTCTGGGCAAAGGGGGTATCGATGCTGATCGTGATGAGTTCGATCATCCGGTCCAAGCCGTTGTTTTTCTCGCTGAGGTAATGAGTCTGCTGTTCACACACTTTGGTGTCGAGCGACGGCACCACGCTGATGATCCGCACCTTCCCCTTGCCCTCGGTTCCCGCGATATGGACCAACGAGAGATCGGATTTGGTCACGAGGGCGTCGCGCAGCTTGTCTCCCGCCTTGATCTCCGGGCCGGACAGGGGGGTCGCTTTGCCGAACAGGGTCACGCTGTGTCCCTCTCCAGCCAGGGCGGAGGCTTGAGAGACCGGCAGATTCTTATACATGAATCCCGATTCCACGGACTTGCCCATGCCAGCACAGCCGGTACAGGCAAGCAGGAGCCCGGCTGCGATCAGTGATGAAGGACGAGCATGCGCGCGTGCGATCGAGATCCGTGTCATAGGTCTACCTCCTTTGCTTCAGGATGGTGAGCTGTCGGTCCCATAGTGTGGCGGGCTTTCGCATCATGTCAAGGTTCCAGAAACGCACGGATTGCTTGATTGACCGGCTCCGGCTGTTCCCACTGCGGGATGTGGCCCGCTCGGGGAACGAGCATGAGCCTCGATGCGGCGATCGTCTCGGACAACGATCGCCCCACCGCAGAAGGGAAGATCCGGTCTTCTTCGCCCCAGATAATCAGTGCGGGCTGACGGATTTCGCGCAGGCGAGGGGCATAGCGTGACTCCCAATCCGGCAATGTTTTCCCGATGGCCAGAATCGGCCCGATGAGCCCCGGCTGTCGCCGGTTGCGAGCGGATCGATCGAGCACGGCTGGGGTGATCAACGACTGGTCATAGATGATCTCGTGCAAGACCTTTTCGCCGACGGAGGAGCCTAGGAGCGTGGCGCCCAGCTCGGCGAGCCAGAGCGGAAGCGAGGAATCCAGCGCCTTCCGGACTAGCGGACTGGCCAATTGTCCCTTGATATCGGCCGGCAACCCGCTGATGAGGATCAATCGCTCTACCCGTTCCGGCGCGGTCAGCGCCGCGGCAAGCGCCACCCCGGCCCCCATGGAATTGCCGATCAACGTGGCCTTGGGAATGGCCAATTGGTCCATGAATCCCAAGAAAAACCCGAGTACCTCCTGTGGGCGATATTCCAATGCCGGCTTATCGGAAAAGCCGGAGCCCAAGAGATCGAGCGTAATGACGCGGTAGCCGTGATGCGACAAGGACTGCTGGTATTCCCATTGCCATAGCGACCCGCCGAACCCATGGATCAGGATCAGAATCGGCCCGGTTCCCTGATCGAGGTAGGCCAGACGGTACCCGTTGACCTTAACGGTCCGCACGGGCATGCGGGAGAGGGCGTCGAACCACGGCGGAATCTGCGGACTGGAGCAGGAGGCGAACAGACAGAGGGCGAGCAGCGACCAGAGCGGCAGGATGAGCGTAGGAGTGTTCACTCGACGAGATCGAGCGCGGACCGTGGTGCGCCTGCGTCGCTATTCCAACTGGACGAGCGTTTCGTCCGTCTTGACGTTATCGCCCTCGGCGGCATAGACGGCCGAGACACGACCGTCGATCGGAGCCGGGACTCGGCTTTCCATCTTCATGGCCTCGATGATCAACAAGGGATCGCCCGCTTTGACGGCATCGCCCACCGACACGAGCACCTTCACAACTCGGCCCGGCATGGGGGGGGCCACATCTCCCGGCTTGAGCGGCTTGGGGCGCTTCGGCGTTTTCGAAGGTTGGGTATCAGCCTCGGGCACGCCGGCCAGCACTTCCTGGAGCGGCTCCAGCGTCACCTCTTCCAGCTTTTCATTGACGCGAATGTAGTAGGGACGCTTCCCATCCACCTTGCGGCCGGAGCCGGAGACGTGGATGTGGTAGGTCTCGCCATGGACGGAGACCAGGAATTCCGCCGGCGCCAGATGCAACTCCGCTGCGGCGCTTGGTCCTTTCTCGGAGCGAGGAGTCAATTCTTCCGGTTTGAGTTCGCCCCGCGCCCGCTCCTCGAAGAATTCCCGTGCGATGGCCGGGAAGAGGGCGAATGACAACTGATCCTCCAGCGTGGCGGCTGTCGCCGGCATCTCCTCGGCGAGCGTCTCCAATTCCGGCTCCAGCCGATCGGCGGGACGGCCGCGAATCGGCTCCTCGTCGCCAATGGCCTTGGCCTGGATTTCCCGGTCGATGCCGCCGGGCGCTTTGCCGTAAAGACCGAGGAAATAATTCTTGGTCTCGGTCGTAATAACTTGATAGCGCTCGCCGGTGAGGACGTTCAGCGTGGCCTGGGTGCCGACGATCTGGCTGGTGGGCGTGACCAGCGGGGGATAGCCCATCTCCTTCCTCACGCGCGGTACCTCGTCGAGCACTTCCTTCATGCGATCGAGGGCGTTTTGCTCGGTGAGTTGGGCGGCTAGATTCGACAGCATACCGCCCGGGATCTGCGATGTGAGAATCTCGGCGTCCACGCCCGTGAAGTCGCTCTCGAATTGCTGATACTTCCGTCTCACTGTCCGGAAATGATCGGCGATGGGCTCCAGACGGCGCAGATCGAGGCCGGTGTCGTACGGTGTGCCGTGGAGGGCAGCCACGAGTGTTTCGGTCGGAGGGTGGGAGGTGCCTCCGGCCAGCGGTGAGATCGCCGTATCCAACATGTCCAGACCGGCCAGGATAGCCATGAACGACGCCATAGAGGCCATGCCGGACGTGTAATGGGTATGGAGATGGATCGGAACGCTGACGGAGGATTTGAGACGTTTAATGAGCTGATAGGCCTCCAGCGGGGCCAGCAAGCCCGCCATGTCCTTGACACAGAGGGTGTCCGTTCCCATGTCTTCGAACCGTTTGGCCAAATCCACGAAACGATCCAGGCTATGGACCGGACTGACGGTGTAACAAATCGCGGCTTCCGCGTGTTTGCCGTTGGATTTGACCTCGCGAATCGCGCGGTCCACGTTCCGCACGTCGTTGAGGGCGTCGAACACCCGGAACACGTCGATGCCGTTGGTCGCAGACCGCTCGATGAATTTCTCCAGCACGTCATCGGCGTAATGCCGGTAGCCGACGATGTTCTGTCCTCGCAGCAGCATCTGCAGCCTGGTATTGGGCATGGCTGCCCGCAGTGCGCGCAGCCGTGCCCAGGGATCTTCTTTGAGAAAGCGGAGGCAGGTGTCGAATGTCGCCCCACCCCAGACCTCCAGCGACCAGTAGCCGACCGCGTCGAGCTTCTGGGCGATGGAGAGCATGTCCTCCGTCCGCATCCGGGTGGCCAGCAGCGATTGGTGGCCGTCGCGCAGCGCCACATCGGTGATGTGCAAGGTCTTGCTCGGGGCGGGCTGGAGGCGGAGCGGAGCCGCCGCTTGCAGCCGAGTCCTGTCCTTCCGTGCGGCCCGTCGAACCGTGGTCGGACGAGAAGCTCTCTTTTTCGATGCGCGTGCCATAGCGGGAATGGGGCGAGGTTCGATTACAGTCCTTCGTGGGCGGCGATGGCGGCAGAGATGGCGAGCACCAGATCCTCCGGCTCAACGGTGTCCTCGTAATCGAGCAACTGGGGATGCATTTCGATGTAGGAGGTGTCGAATCGTCCTCCGCGGAAATCCGGGTCCTGCATGATCGCCTTCATATAAGGAATCGTCGTCTTCACGCCGCGGAGCACGTATTCTTCCAGCGACCGGTGCATGCGGCTGACCGATTCCTCCCAGGTGCGTCCCCGCACCGTCAGTTTGGCCAACAGCGGGTCGTAGTATGGAGGAATGGTGTAGCCCTTATAGACGGCCCCGTCGATCCGCACACCGATGCCGCCCGGAGAGAGATAGGCTGTCACCGTTCCCGTGCAGGGCCGGAAGTTATTCTTCGGATCTTCCGCATTGATGCGACATTGAATCGCGTAGGCAATAAAGTGGACGTCCGATTGGGTGACGTCCAGCGGCTCGCCGGCGGCGATGGTGATCTGCGCCCGCACGATATCGATGGCGGTGATCTGCTCGGTCACGGTGTGCTCCACCTGCACCCGCGGATTCATTTCAATAAAGTAGTAGCGGCCGTCTTGATCGAGGAGGAACTCCACCGTCCCGGCATTGTCGTATACCACCGCCTTGGCCAGTCTGGCCGCCGCGGCCCCCATTTCCTCTCGAAGAGCCGGCGTGAGGACCAAGGATGGCGCGATCTCGATCAGCTTCTGGTGGCGGCGCTGGATCGAACAGTCTCGTTCGCCCAAGTGAATGATGTTGCCGTGACGATCGCCCAAGATCTGAAACTCGATGTGGTGCGGGCGCTCAATGTATTTTTCGATAAAGACGCTCCCGTCCCCGAACGACGCCAAGGCTTCGCGCGAACAGGTGTCCATCTGATCGCGGAGTTCGTCGTCGGAACGCACCACCCGCAATCCGCGCCCTCCCCCTCCGGCGCTGGCCTTGATGATCACGGGATAGCCGACCTTTTGCGCGAAGATCAACCCCTCACGAACGTCTGAGATCCCTCCCTCGGTCCCCGGCACGATCGGCACACCCACGCTCTCGGCCAACTTGCGGGCTTCAACCTTGTTCCCCATCAAATGAATTGTTTGGGGCGACGGCCCGACAAAGGTGATACCCGAAGCTTGGCACAGGGTGGCAAACTCGGCATTCTCCGCCAGGAACCCGTATCCGGGGTGAATGGCGTCCGCCCCGACCCGTTTGGCCAAGGCCACGATCTGGGGCCCGTCCAGGAAACCTTTGACCGGCCCCGGTCCGACTTGGTAGGCCTCGTCGGCTTTCTTGACATAGATGCCGGTAGAATCGGCTTCGGAATAGATGGCCACGGTCGGGATGTTCAATTCTCGACACGCGCGGATGATGCGCATGGCGATCTCGCCTCGATTGGCCACCAGGATCTTCTTAAACATATTGAAGCGACAAGAAATATCTGGACGGCGTGCCGGTGCGCCGATGCCGCCCGGCCCGGGGAAAAACCGGCGTAAGGTAGCATACCGGGGTAGGGAAGTCGAGAAGTTGGAGGGCGAAAGGACGGATGCGTGAGCGGCGGATGTTGGTGCCGGCTGGACGCGATGGAACGGGGAGGGCCGAATGCCGAACCCTCCCACCATCCGTACGTTGTTATTTGGTGAGAATGAGCACGCCCTTGGATTGAGCACTACCGCCGCCGGCGACGACGACCACGAAGGTCATGCCGTTCTTCATCTCCGGCACCGTCGCCTCGATGGTCGATTCGTTCACCAAGGTGTATTTGACGTCGGTTTTCGAGGCTGCGCTGAAAGAAACGCCGTGGAAGCATTCTTTCGTGCCGAAGTTCTCTCCCTTGATCGTTACCATGTCGCCGGGTTTGACCTCGTCCGGCTCGACTTTCATGATTCTGGGTCGCTTGGATCGATCGCACACCGGATCTTTCTGGATCTTGGTCTCGTCGAACCCCTTGATCGATTCGACGTCGAAGAGGGTGAAGCCCGCACCCTCCGTCATTTGTCCCTCCTTTTCCTGCTCAGCACCCAACAGGAGTGAGGGAGCGATGAGGAGTCCTCCAAGCACCGGTCCGGCCAATGTCAGGAGCATGCGCCGCATACGAGTTCCTCCTTGCGTTATGATTTCGATTCAGCCCCGAGCGGGGTATAAAGTTCGTCGATGATTTTCTGGCCGGCCGCAGAAAGGCAGAACTCTTCGAAGGCCTGCACGAGCGGTGGAGCCTCTTTAGCTGACAACAAGAGCACGGGCCGTCGCAATTTGTAGCGGCCATCTTTCACCGTCGGCTCTTCCGGTTCAATCTTGTCGATGGCCAGAAGACGAATGGCCACACCGGAACGCACCGCAGCCAACGCCTGCTCCAGGGACACATAAGAGACGGCCGAGCTCGGTGGAAGGGTGCCGACCACCTTTTTGATCACCTTGTCGTCGCGGCTGATGGTCGTGGCCGAGTTGGGGATCTTGCCCGCGATGCCCAATTGCTCCTCGAACGCATCACGGACGTTTTCGTATCTCGGTCGATCGATCAACAGAATTTTCGTATCCGGTCCTCCGAGTTCCGACCAGAAGGAGTACTTCCCGCTGAAGAGTTCGCCGATCTGTCGCCATGTCATGTCTTTGGTCGTATTGGAGAGGTGCACGACGATGCCGATCCCGTCCCAGGCAATCTGGGTGGAACGCAGCTCCGGATCAGCCGTTCCCGTCACGGCGATCTGGGCCTCACCGCTCCTCACGATTTCGGCTGGCTTGGAATTCTTATCCCAGAGCAAGTCGAGATAGACCCCCGGAGCGTGTCGCTCAAATGCCCTTGCCAACAATTCGAACAGCGGCTGCTCCGGGCCGTTGCCGGCGATGGTCAGATTGCCTCGTAGGTCCGCACCGCGAATCGGGTCGATCGGTATGACGACGAAGGATACCAGGCAAACAGCCGCCGCGATCAAGTGAATGATGCGACGGTTGGGGAACGGGGATCGGGATACAGGGGGGTGGCTCTGCCGGAACCAGGCAGAGGAGGTCGGGTCGTGCTGCATGTCGTGCGGCGTCATCCCCCGGTCGGCGTGGAACTCGGTGCGCTGCTGGAGTCGGAGTCCGACCCAAAGGTTAGGTTGGGGGCTGGCATGTCGCGCATTCCGGACACGGGAGGCAGCTTTGCGAATTTCGCCATGCGCTCGTTGAGCATGTCATAGGCCTTCATTTCTTTGAAGCCGGGCTTATGCGAGCCGACGACCTTGGAGGCGAATGAGGACATCAAGCGTGTGGCGCGTTTCACCTTGCACTTCGGACAGGCTGTATCTTCCACGCGCGCCCAGGTCGGCTGCACAGCCTCAAATCGTTCCTGGCAGTTCTCACAATGATATTCGTAGAGCGGCATGGGCGGCCTCGTGTTGTGTGATCTCGCGATGAACAGGGCGGTCGCTCAAGCGAATCGTCTCAGTGCTACACCGTCTGAACCAGCTTGACCCTGCCTCAAGAATTGCACTATTGTAGCACACTTTATGCACTGGGGGAGCCCCCTGTTTCATGGGCGCTGAGCGAAGGAGGAGTGTGTACATGCCAGTCTTGATTCGGCGGTATAAGGCATCCGGTGGGTTCATGCAAGAGGAACGAATTGATGACGAGGATCGCATCGAGCGGTACATGAGACTGTTCGAGAAGGACGACGTGAAAAAGCTGGAAACCGGCGTCAAGGTGTTTATCGAGAAGGACGAATGGCAGTTACTCCCATAAACGACTCTCCCGAAGGTGTTGTTGCGGAGGGTTCGTCATGATGTATTGGGTCCACATTGCCCGCTCGATTGATCGAGCGACCCTCCATCGTGATCGATGCGCCGAAGTACCTTCCACCCCGACCAAGTCGGATGTTTGGGAAGGAGGATGGTTCGACTATCCGGACAAGGAGCGAGCGCTCCTCGCGATGGAACAGGCCGGTACCACCTTCACCCGGCGTTGCACATTGTGCAAGCCGTAATCGGCGTGTCGGGCTTGCCGGCCATACGCCGGACCTGTCGGGGTCATGCCGCAGTTAGCTCTTTTGGCCACGACGATTGTGTGGGGTGCGACCTTTCCTGCGACCAAGGCGGCTCTCGCGCAACTGCCGCCGCTCTCCTTTCTCTTCATGCGGTTTCTGCTGGGCGCACTTCTGGCGGTGGCGGCCGCCTGGGCGATGGGCTATCGCCTCGAGCGGAATTCGGCGGTGCTCCGGATGGCCGCGATCGCCACCGTCTGGCTCAGTCTCGGCTATTTCTGTCAAACGGTCGGGTTACACTACACGACCGCCTCCAACTCGGCCTTTATTACCGTGCTCTATGTGGTGTTCGTGCCGATATTTCTCCGTCGGTTCAGTCTGGTTACCTGGATAGCCGTGGGATTGGCTCTGACGGGACTTTTTTGCCTGGTGAAGCCGACCGTCTCCATCAATCTCGGCGACCTGCTCAATCTCGCCTGTGCCGCAGCGTTCGCGGCGCATATCGCCTGCCTCGAACAGTTTACGAGAACCGGACAGTCCGTGTCGTTATTTCTCTGGCAGATGATTCTCATGAGCCTCGTGATGGCGCTGGGATCGGTGAGCGAGTCGCCGGAAGCGGAGGCCTTCAGGCCTTCGCCGGTGTTGATGACCGGCCTCACCGTCACGGGTGTGCTTGCCACCGGCGCCTTCGCCGTGCAGATGTGGGCGCAGCGCGTTGTGCCGGCACACCAGGTGGCGCTGATTTTTGCCCTGGAACCGGCGTGTGCCGCATGGCTGTCCTCGCTGTTTCTTGGAGAGGAGTTGGATAGACTGGGGTGGGTCGGGAGCGGGTGTATTCTGATTGCGACCCTGTTGGGGACGCTCTGGGGTCGTGAATCCGACTCGATCAAGGAGTCGGCAGCCGGTTTGCCGACGAAATAGAGAGACACCGATGGCGCAGAAATTCGGAAATGGACGGTGGGTACGCGAGGGCTTCCTCGACAATCGTATCCCCGGACTCGTCGTCGGCCGGATCTATCTCGCGGGGATCGAGTGGGTCGATCTTTGCCTTACCGGAGATTTCAAAGACGACATCGTCGGCCATGCCATTCTGCTCAGGAACAGCCGGTATGAGGATGATGCCATGGCCGAACAGGTCCTAGCCGATTTTGAGGTGCCGCAAATCGGGACGGTGAGCCTGATCTCGTTCGATCCTCATCCGCTCCTCCAACCCCATCCTTACATCGAATGGTTCTCCGATCGAAAGAATCACTACCGGATCGAACTGGAGACGGGCGATGCCTGGGTTGTGACGTCCGATCAAGCCAGCGACCTCGACGGCGATAGCCGGCGGATACGAGAAAGCTTGACCAGCTCCCGCCCCGCAGGCGCCGCAGAGGACGATTCTGAGTGGGTGTAGGGCCGCTGGTAGGCGGCGGAAACCGAGTTGGGTGTGAGACCGTTAGACCGCGACTGCCTCTTCCTGCGGCCGTGAATCCCGGACATGGGCCGGGACGGGTCGCAGATCCCAGATCAATCCGCACCACGACATGGCCTTCAAAATGTAATAGGAGATGTCGATTTCCCACCAATAGAAGCCCTGTCGCGCCGAGGCTGGATAATAATGATGGTTGTTGTGCCAGCCCTCGCCGAAGGTGATAAGGGCGAGAAAGAAATTGTTCCGGCTGAAATCTCCGGTCTCATACCGCCTCGAACCCCAGCGGTGAGCGAGCGAATTGATCGTATAGGTGCAGTGGCTAACGAGTACGGTCGAAAGAAAGAACCCGACGATCAACATCTGCATGCCCGATGTACCCAGTTCCGGCCACAGTGCGTTCAGGCCGACCCCCAAGAAGAAGGTGAGCGTACCGAGTGCGATCGGGATGAGAAGGTCGAAGCGATCGAGCCAGCGAAGTTCGGGGTATTTGGCCAGATCGTTAACGGCCTTCACGTCGGTCGGTCCGTTGATCGGAGCCAAAAACCAACCGGTGTGGCTCCAGAGAAAACTGTTCGTAATCGGCGAATGAACGTCCGATTGTTGATCCGACACGCGATGATGCTTGCGATGGTGTGCCGCCCACCACAGTGGGCCGCGCTGCACGGCTGAGGCCCCGGCCAGCCCGAACAGGAATTGACAGACGCGAGACGTTTTGAAGGTTCGGTGGGAAAAATACCGATGGTAGAAGCCGGTGATGGCGAACATGCGAAGGCCGTACAGGAACATGGCCACCAGCACCGCCGGCCAGCTCAGGCCGACCCAAAATATGCCGAGACACATGAGGTGCATGATGATAAATGGAACGGCTTGTATCCAATCGACCCGGTAGGGATCCTGCTTCGGATTCAGATGCTTGGGTTGCCAGGAGTCAAACAAATACACCGGAATGCGTAGGATCGACCAGATGCCTTGCGTGAGCTGTGTGATCATTCGTTGTCTCCCATGCTCTCTCATTCAGACAGAGGCACAACCCGACTCGCACTCTGTTACACAGGGGCGCCAGATCTGTGGCGATGGACCCAATCAATCAAGGGGGGCCACGTAACGGGCAGCGGTCACCTGGATGTGGTGAACGGCGGTCTTCGACACAATTGGGGCATTTATACAGGACGGCAGGCTGAAGTCAATCCCCTTTCCTCTGTTTCGACGAAAAAAGTCCTCATAGCCCCTTGTGTTATGGGTCTGTGGGATGAAGGAGCAAGTCCGAACCGGGCTCCTGTTTGTCATCATACCATGACTCGAATGGGATGTGAGTGGGTCTATGCCCGGCTTCTCTCACGAGCATAGGATGGGGGAACAAGTTGATCCAGCAATATATGAGAACCGCGCACGGGAGCGGCGTCTGCTCATGGTGCGAAGCCGGTTCTGCCCGTTTGGACTCGACACGATGACATGCTGAATTGACTCGCCAACGGCGCACTCACTAGAATGCGCCTGGGAGCTCGCAGGCCATGCCAGTGATGAATGATCGATTCTTGAAAGCCTGTCGCCGAGAGGCGGTGGATTGCACTCCGGTCTGGTTTATGCGCCAGGCAGGCCGGTACATGCCCGAGTATCAGAAAATTCGAACGCGGCATTCCATCCTGGAAGTCTGCAAGACTCCGGAGTTGGCCGCCGAGGTGACCCTCCAACCGATCGAGCGGTTTCCGCTCGATGCCGCCATTATCTTCGCCGATATTTTGTTACCGCTGGAGGCAATGGGGTTGTCGCTCGAATTCGCCGAGGGAGAAGGGCCGGTCATTCATAATCCGGTTCGTGACCGAACCGGTGTGGATCGGCTTCGCGTGACCGATGGCGCGGGCCTGGCCTATGTGGCGGATGCCGTACGGGAGGCGCGCCGAGCGCTCCATGACCGGGTTCCGTTGATCGGATTCGCCGGCGCGCCGTTCACCCTGGCCAGTTACGCGATCGAGGGAGGCGGGTCTCGCAACTACATTCTGACCAAACAGTTCATGTATCGCGAACCGGAGGCCTGGCATCGGCTCTTGGACAAGTTGGCGAGGGAGGTCACCGGGTACCTTCGACAACAGATTCGTGAAGGCGCGCAGGCCATCCAATTGTTCGATAGTTGGGTCGGTTGCCTTTCCCCAAACGACTATGCCGAGTATGTGCTCCCTCACGTTCAAGTGATCTTCGAAGGATTGAAACGGGAGAACGTGCCGCTCATCCATTTTGGAACCGGAACCAGCACGTTGCTCCGATTGATGCGGGATGCGGGGGGGACGGTGATTGGATTGGACTGGCGCGTGCCGTTGGACGAAGGATGGGCGATGCTCGGGCCTGAGGTGGCCGTGCAGGGAAACCTCGACCCGGTAGCGCTCTTCGCGCCATTTGGCGAGATCGAGCGGCGGGTGGAAGACATTCTCCGGCGGGCAGGCGGTCGTCCAGGCCATATCTTCAATCTTGGTCATGGAATCCTTCCCGGCACGCCGATGGAGCATGTTGCTGCGGCGATCGACATGGTGCATAAGCTTAGTCAGCGGTAACGAGCGTCATGCGTCAACTGTCACTCGATGGAAAGGCTGGATTGTGGTTCGCTATCGAGGGACGAGTGACGACTGACGAATGACGAGGCGTTCACCATGCCTGGACCACAACAACCGATCGCGGTTCTCCTCATGGCGATGGGAGGCCCGGATTGTCTGGAGAATGTGGAGCCCTACCTCAAAGAGGTGCGGGGAGGCCGTTCAACTGCCCCGGAGTTGGTCGAGGAGATCAGGGAACGGTATCGGGTGACGGGTGGGCACTCGCCGGTCCTGGCAGTCACCAAACAGGTGGCGGGAGAGCTTGAGATCCGGCTGAATCGGTTGGGTGGATCAGCTTACCGGGTATATGTCGGGCTCCGACATTGGCATCCCTTCATCAAGGACACCTTCGCGGAATTGCTATCCGAACGACCGGAGCAGGTCATCGCGATCTGCATGGCGCCGCAGTATTCCAGCCTGAGCATCGACACCTACATACAAAGGGTCGAGGAGGCTCGGACATCACTGGGGGCCGAGTGTCCGGTCAGTTATGTGAAGAGCTGGCATCGACATCCCGGCCTGATTGCCGCGATTGCCGAGAATGTGAAGTCCGGCCTCCAAAGCTTTCCAATCGAGCGTCGCAGCACGGTGCCGATCCTGTT
The DNA here is from genome assembly GCA_050246315.1 of Nitrospiraceae bacterium. Lineage (GTDB taxonomy): Bacteria > Nitrospirota > Nitrospiria > Nitrospirales > Nitrospiraceae > Nitrospira_G. The sequence goes on from JBFWWG010000005.1 coordinate 149,512, forward strand.
CACGGCCCACAGCCTGCCGGAACGGATTCTGGAGATGAAGGATCCTTATCCGGACGAGGTTCGGGGCACCATGGAGGCGGTCTGTGCGCTGGTGCATCAACCGGTCGTCCGACTGGCCTACCAGAGCCAGGGTCGGACCGCTGAAAAATGGTTGGGACCGTCGGTTGAAACCATTCTTGAAGAATTGTATGCCGAGGGCCATCGAGACCTGTTGGTCGCTCCGATCGGTTTCCTGTGCGACCATGTCGAAGTGTTGTTCGATCTCGACATCGAGCTGAAGCAAGCGGCCGCTGCCAAGCAGATGCGCCTGGAGCGGATGCCTATGCTGAACGCCTCTCCGGCCTTGGTCGACACGCTGCTCTCCGTCGTGCAGGCACACCAAGCGGTAGCGGCCGCGTAATCCCCCCGTGGCACCGGGTCTTCACACAGTTGTGGTCGTGGGCGGAGGCATTGCAGGCCTTTCCGCAGCCTTCGAACTCACCAAAGAGGCGAAGCGCCGCAATCTGGCTCTCGCCTGTCGGGTGCTGGAATCCGCCCCAACCTGGGGCGGGAAGATCGTGACGCATCGGGCCGGAGGTCTGCTCATCGAGGCCGGGCCCGATTCGTTCCTTTCTCAGAAGCCCTGGGCTATGGACTTGTGCCGGGAGCTTGGGCTCGGTGACCAACTCATCAACACCAACGACGAGCATCGCAAGACCTACGTGTATTCTCAGAGGCGGCTCCGCGAACTGCCCGAGGGGTTGGTCGTCATCGTGCCGAGTAAGTTGGGGCCGTTTCTGCAGAGCGGCCTCCTCTCGTGGAGCGGACTGGCCCGCATGGGATTGGAATGCGTCGTGCCACGCAGGCAGGCCGGCGCCGATGAATCGCTCAGCGGGTTTTTTCGACGTCGATTCGGTCAGGAGGCGACGGATCGCTTGATCGAGCCGCTGATGGCCGGGATCTACGCCGGTGATGCGACGCAAATGAGCATCCAGGCGACCTTCCCGAGGTTTCCCGAGTTGGAACAGCAATGCGGCAGCCTGATCCGGGGTCTCTTGGCCAAGCGTTCGTCCGGACCGGCACCGGCCAATGGGCGGCCGAAGCCCTCGTTGTTCGTAACGCTCCGGCATGGGTTGAGCGGTTTAGTCGAGGCGCTTGTCGAACGGCTCACCTCCGCCGGCGTCGGATTGCAGACGGGCGTGGCGGTCGAGGCGCTGCGAGTGCGGTCTCGTGAGATGGGTCGATGGGTTTACGATCTGATGTTGTCAGATGGGACCAGGGTAGCCGCAGATGCCGTGATTCTGGCGGTTCCGGCCTTCGCGTCCGCCGATCTGGTCCGGGCTCTGAGCCCATCCTCAGGAGCCTTGTTGGATCTGATCCCCTATGCCTCGACGGCGACGATTTCATTGGCGTACGCTGAGCCGGAGCTACGGTCGGTGATTCAGGGATTCGGATTTGTCGTGCCTCGCGTTGAAGAACGGCCTTTGCTGGCCGCTACCTGGACCTCGCTCAAGTGGGTGGATCGGGCGCCAGCCGGACAGGCGTTGGTACGATGCTATCTCGGTGGGATCGGCAGGGAGGCGGGCTTGGCCGGGAGCGACGATGATCTCGTCAGGCGGTCGCGGGCGGAGTTGGCCGACCTGGCCGGAATCCGGGCTCAGCCGACCTATGTCGAAGTGAACCGCTGGCATCGCGGCATGCCTCAATACACCGTGGGGCATCTGGACCGACTGAACCAAATCGAGGCCGGTTTGAGCCGCTATCCCGGTCTTGTTCTGACGGGGGCGGCCTATCGCGGCATCGGAATTCCCGATTGCATTCGCGAAGGACAGGCGAGCGCGGGGCGGATTGCGGACTATCTGGGCGGTAAGCGGAATTGACCAATGTCTCGTTTGCAGGCTGCACCCGTAGTCGGTGGTAGAGAGTTCAAGAGGATGGAGTGACTCATGGCCGAACCGTTCAGCATACTGAATGTCAGCGGGCCCTTTCGAGAACCAAGGGAGCCCGCGTTTTCTTACGACTATTCGATTCAACGGCCGACATGGCCGACACCCCATGCCGTCCGGGTCAAGATCGGCATTCCCAATGAATTGGACCCGATCAAGCAACGTCTCTTGGGAGCGGTCCAGGGCACGGCGGGACAACAGGTCGTGCTGAATACCACGCTCACTCGCCGGATCGCCGACTTTAAGCTCCGGCTTGCCAACGAAGAGGGGCTCTTGGGGGGGCGCCAGGATGCGTTGGTGGCGCAATTCAGCGGGCCGTTGGCGTATCTCTACTCAAAGCTGGAGGCCTGGGCCACGGAACAAGAGGAAGCGTTGAGAGAGGAAATTCGAGATCGGACAAAGCTCAATTTTTAGCGATCGCGAGTCAAGATCGAGGCGGGATCCCGCGGTGGGTTAGAAAATCGGCTTGTAGTTTCTTGAGTGGATACCGGACTCATCGGCGAATCCCAAGGAGGCCCGGTCGGGGTGGTCGGTGTTGTTCAAGTTGATCTGGTACCGGCCTCGAACCCGCTCCATGGCTTCCTCAAACGGGACAGCCGACGGATAGAGGCCGCCGGGGGCATGGGCGCCGAGGGCCAGAGTTCCAACCACGTCCGGCCTCGCGTAGGTCGGATCGCTGAACAGGTAGATGTCAGCGATCGCATGGTCTCCAAGCGTATTGCCGGGCGTGGTCGCCGGAAGCAGGCTGGTGAGGCTGTTGTCCATCCGCTTGGAGTGAAAATCGCGTAAGAGGCTGATGATCTGACTGCTGGTCGCCTCCGGCGGAATAATCAGACTGATGGCCTTGTATTCGGGAACCGTGGCATGAACGCGGAAGATCACCGCGCTCGCCCCGTCGTCCAGATGACTACTGCCGATTTCCGGTTTGCCCAGTGAGGCATCCGGCCGGTCCCTCTTGTTCCCAGGCGCGAAGACGAAAAATATCAGTATCCATAACCCGAAGATGACGGAAAATACCACGACGAGCGGGTGGGCTCCCGCGCGCTTGCCTTCCTCATAGTGGTAGTGGCCCAGGGGAGGCGGGGAATCCTGTGCATCGGTTGGATCGCGCTGATTCTGCTGCTCCGTCATGACGTGGCGCCTGGAGAGCGAGGGGTTGGGGGACGTGCGTGATCGAAAACGCCCTCCGCAGCCGGCGTGGAATGCTTCGCTTCAGCCCAAAGGCGATCCATTTCTTCGAGAGTCATGCCGTCCAGTGTCCGGCCGGCATGTCCGGCCTTTTCCTCGATGTAGTGAAATCGATCGATAAACCGCCCCGTAGCCAGACGAAGCGCATCCTCCGGATTCACGGCGAGCTTGCGCGCCAGATTGACCATCGAAAACAGCACATCGCCGAATTCCGCCGTGATCGGGTCTTGCGGCCCGCCCTGCCCCCCCTCAACGCCACGTCGGCCTGCGGAGGCCGCTGCCCGTAATTCCCGGCATTCTTCCTCGATCTTCGCGAGCACCTGCGCGATCCCTTCGCGCGAGTCAGGCCAGTCAAACCCCACGCGCGAGGCCCGTGCCTGCACTTGATAGGCGCGGAGGAGCGCCGGGAGGGTTTTTGGCACGCCATCGAGCACTGACTGCGTCCGGCCTGCCGCTTCCCGCTCCTGCTTTTTGATCTGTTCCCACCGGCCGTAGACCTCTTCCGGGCTCAGGGTTTCCTGTTCGGCGGCGGACTTTTCGAACACATGTGGATGCCGACGGATCAGCTTGTCCGCAAGCAGGGCCATGACGTCCTCGACGGTGAATCGGCCCTCTTCAGTTGCGATCTGGGCATGGAAGAGAACCTGGAGCAGTAGGTCGCCCAATTCCTCCCGGAGTTTGATCATGTCCTGATGATCGATCGTCTCCAGCACTTCGTAGGTCTCCTCAAGCAGATAGGGCTTGAGCGACTCGTGCGTCTGCTTACGGTCCCACGGGCAGCCACCGGGCGCGCGCAGGGCGGCCATGATCCGCACCAGGCGGTCGAACCCCGGGTTGGAGGAGGCATGATAATGGGAGGGCTGGCTCATAATCGAGTGACAGGAGCTTATACCGGCCGCGGGGGGCGCTGCAATCTGTGTCGGCGGCCGTGGTCGTCTTGCGACTCTCCGTGGCCTATGCTACCGTATTTTTGGCCGAAGCGAGCAGGGTGAGATTCGCACAAACAGAATCAAGCCGAGGGAGCGTGCATGAGCGCCGAAGAAGAACGGGGTTTCGTCATTCGGGATCGTCGGGGAGAGAAACCGGCCGAATCATCCGGACCGGTTCCGGACAGACCAGCCGCTACACCCAAGGTCCAAGTTGAAGCCCCACCAAGCTCGGCAACCCCCGGATCGGGAGTTTCCGAAGGCCGCGCCGGTCAGGCCCCGGTGACGTTTTCGACCTTCGTCTTTTCGCTTGGCACGTCCGCACTCATGCTGATGGGGGAGCGGTTGGACCCTGGCCAACAGGAACTGCCTGTCAACCTACCTCAAGCCAAAGAAATCATCGACATTCTCTCGCTGCTTGAAACCAAGACCCAGGGGAACCTGACGTCGGACGAACAGTCGGTCCTGACCGATATGCTCTATGCGCTGCGGATGAAATTCGTGGACCTGACTGCGGCCGGATCGGGCTCCTCTCTGCGTTGAGCGACGGCGCATTTCGGTCCTCGTGTCGGCCCCCTTTCCGCCCTTCGGGCGCCAAATCGTTTGATTCCCTTCACCGTTCCGGCTACTCTGAAGAGCGAAATCTTTTTCCGAGGGAATCCTGAAACGGGAGAGGCGCCTTGAGCGAGGGTATCGTCCGAGCGCCATTTCCATGCCTGAATCAAATAGCCTGCCTACAGTCGGCACGTCGATCCGACCGATGACCGGAACGGGTCCCTCTACCGAAGGACGGCCGCGCCACCTGCGGCCCGTCTGGTTCGTGCTTCTTCTGCTGATTCCCTGCCTGGCGCTGACGCTGTACTACTACCAATACGGGGTCTTGACTGAGAGCAGCGAAGGGTCGCTGGTGCCCAGCACCAGCTACGCGTTCGTCCTGCTGCTGATCAATCTGGATCTGATCGGACTGGTGGTCCTGACCCTGTTGCTCTCGCGCAATCTGATCAAGGCGTATTTCGAACGTCGTCATCGGTTGGTGGGTTCGGGCTTTCGCGCGAAACTTGTCGCCGCATTCATCGGCTTCTCGTTGATCCCAACCGTGCTGTTGGCGTTCGTGGCCAGCCGCGTGGTGGACAAGGCCGTGGATGTCTGGTTCAGTGATCAGATCGATCACGTCATGCGCGACTCGTTCGAGGTCGCCAAGATGCATCACGCGGGCCACATGACGGTGGCGGTGAACAGCGCCCGCGCGATCAGCCAGGAGATTTTCCGCGAAGACCTGATGGCGCCGACGCAACGCGACCTCCTGATCGCCGCCATGGCGCGTGAACGCGCCGACCATAATGTGGCCGGTGTGGAGATCTATTCGTCCAAGATGGAGACCTTGACCAAGGCCTTGGCGCCGGATGTGCCCGGCCAGGTTATTGATCTGCCTATCGGGCAATTGGTTCTGCAGGTCATCAACACCAAACAGGAAATGACCTCCGTGCAGGAAGCCTCGAACGGCCGATTGATCCGGGCTGGCGTCCCGATCCTATCGAGCGCCAACCGCTCGGAGGTCGATGGAGTTGTGGTCGTCGATTCGTATCTACCTGAATCCCTGCTGGCCAAAATGGAAGGCATCGGCCAACGGTATGCCGAGTACAAGCAGATGCGGACGATGAAGAATCCCATCAAGGCCGGAGCCTATCTCTTTGTCGCGGTCGTCACGGTGATGATTTTGTTCGGTGCCACCTGGTTCGGCTTCTACGTGGCCCGCAGCATCACGGTGCCGATACAACGATTGGCGCAAGCCACCGAGGCCATCGCCCAGGGCGATCTGGATGTGCACATCGAGGCGAAGGCGACGGACGAAATCGGGACGCTCGTGGAATCCTTCAATCGCATGACCACGGACCTTCGGGCCGGCAAGGCTGAGATCGAATCGGCCAACGAATCCCTCCGACGATCGAACGTTGAAATCGAACGGCGGCGCGCCTATACCCAGACCGTGGTCGACACGATCGCGGCGGGTCTGCTCTCCATCGATCGGCAGGGGAGGATCACGACCTTCAATCCTTCGGCGGAACGGATTCTCGGTATCTGGGGGGACCGCGTGGGGAACCGCCCGGCCAATGAGATGTTCAAGGAGTTCAAGCTCGACCTTTTCCAAACCGCCTACGACCGGATGCTGGTCGACCAGCGGGACACCTTATCGCTCGAAGGGCAGGTGGAAGCGCAAGGCAAGGTGCTGACCATCGGCCTCAGTTGCTCGCGCATGAAAGACGAGGCCGGCCGCGATCTCGGGTTTGTGCTGATCTTCGAAGATCTGACGGATCTGATCAAGGCGCAGAAGGCGACGGCCTGGCAGGAAGTCGCACAGCGCATCGCGCACGAAATCAAGAACCCGTTGACGCCGATCCAGTTGTCGGCCCAACGCCTTCGAAAGAAGTATTTCGAGCAGGCGGCGGACTTCGACAAGATTTTCGACGAAGGTACCCAAGTCATCGTCAACGAGGTGGGCAGCCTCAAGAACATGGTCGATGAGTTTTCCAAATTCGCCCGCATGCCGGCTCCGCAAATGACCGAGGGCTCAATTCATGATGTGTTGCGCGAAGTCATCGCCCTGTACCAGGGTGCCCACAAGGATGTGGAGTTTCTCGCGGATTTCGACGAGGTGCTGCCGACGCTCCGATTCGACCGAGAGCAGATCAAGCGTGTGCTGGTCAATCTGTTCAACAACGGGATTCAGGCCATGAATCAAAAAGGCCGCCTGTGGGTGACGACCCGCTATGACGGCAAACGGCGGCGAGCCGTTGTCAGCGTGGCCGACGAGGGGTCGGGCATCAGTCCCGAGGATCACGAGAAGCTGTTCATGCCGTACTTCTCACGGAAACGAACGGGAACAGGCCTGGGTCTTGCCATCAGCCGACGCATCATCACGGACCACGAGGGGCAGATATCCGCGGCGAACCATCAGCCGAAGGGTACGGTTTTTACGTTTGAGCTGCCGGTGTAGCAGGGCAGGCAAAGGTCATTCGTCAATCGCTTGGAAATCCATCTTGGTCCCTCCACGTTTGACGGTTGAGGCTTGTCGATTGACGGGGGTTCAATGGCGGAATCAATACTGATTGTGGACGACGAGACGGCGATCCTCAATTCTCTCGGTCAGATCTTGGAAGATGAGGGGTATGAGGTTCAGGTTGCCAAGAGCGGAATTGATGCGTTGAAGCTCATCGCAGGCGACCAGCCGGATCTGACGATTCTGGATATTTGGATGCCTGAGATGGACGGCCTCGAAACTCTGCGGCGGATCCGTGAACAGTTTCCGAAGGCGCAGGTGATGATGATGTCGGGTCACGGCTCGATCGAGACGGCCGTCAAGGCTATTAAGCTCGGCGCCTACGACTATATTGAGAAGCCGCTGTCGCTTGAAAACGTGACCCTTCGGGTCCGGCACGCGCTCGATCAGCACCGGCTTGAAGCGGAGAACCAGTCGCTCCGAACGAAAGTGGAGCGCAAGTTCGACCTGATCGGGCAGGCACCGGCCATGCAGCGGCTGCGCGAATTGATTGCGACGGCGGGACCCACCAACAGCCGCGTGCTGATCGCCGGTGAGAACGGAACCGGGAAGGAACTGGTCGCGCGCGCCATCCATCAGCACAGTCCCAGAGCCGACCGGACGTTCGTTGCTGTGAATTGCGCCGCGATTCCTGAAACGCTGATCGAGAGCGAATTGTTCGGGCACGAAAAGGGCGCATTCAGCGGCGCGACTTCTCAGAAGCGTGGCCAGTTCGAACAGGCGGACGGTGGCACCCTCTTTTTGGATGAGATCGGAGACATGAGCCTGGCCACTCAGGCCAAAGTCTTGCGAGCCCTGCAAGAACAGCAATTCAACCGTGTAGGCGGGACGAAGACGATCAAGGTGGATGTGCGCGTGCTGGCTGCGTCAAACAAAGATTTGGCCAAGGAGATCGAGGCGGGGCATTTCCGCGAGGACCTGTACTACCGGCTCAACGTCCTACCCGTGACGGTGCCGCCCCTTCGAGGCCGGCGCGACGATATTCCGCTGTTGGTCCAGCACTTCATGCAGATCCATTCCGAAGAGCAGGGCCTGAAGGTCAAGCAGCTCACCCCCTCGGCCATGGCGCAATTGCAACAGTACGACTGGCCGGGCAATATCCGAGAGCTGCGCAACCTCACGGAGCGGCTCATGATCATGGTCCCCGGTCCTCAGATCGACGAGACCCATGTGGCGGCGGCCCTCCAGGTGAGACCGGCCGTGCCGAATGCGGCGCAGACTCCCGCCCCGCCGGCGCTGGTACTGAAGGAGTATGATTCCTTGCGTGAGGCGAGGAATGCTTTCGAGAAGGACTACATCACGCGGAAGCTCAAGGAAAATCGGTGGAATGTTTCGCGCACTGCCGACGAATTGCGGATTGAACGGAGCCATCTGCATCGGAAAATCAAGCTGCTGAGCATTGATCTCAGGCCGGAGAGTTGAGCGGCTGCTGAAAAAGGTCCCCAACGTCGTTCTCGGTCGTACGTCCCCCTCAACGTATTAGCCCATACGCCTCGGGGTCCCCACTCCCTGCGGCCTTGTTGGAAACCTTTTTGAGCAGCCTATAGGGGTCTCTAGTTAAAGCCCAGTTAACGTTTGAGGTTCCAAGCTACCGGTAGATTTGGCAGCTCCCATACAGTTGGCTTATCGTCACCCCGAGAATGAAATCCATATGACGTGAGGTAACAGCAATAAAATCCTTTGCCGCGTTATGCCTGAAGAACACTGTGGTGAACGTAAAGTTTCCAATCGGAGTTTCTTCCAGAAAAGTAATACCTCGCTTGCTAGTCAATACAACAACGTCGTCCGCAGCCTGATTTCCGATCATACGAGCCTTTGGAGCTGTCAGGTCAATTGAGTCGAAATGTAATGTGAGGTCATCACAACCGGTTTCAACAGACAACTTCCCCTCTTTCCAGCGGCCCGTAGCCGTAACATCGAACACACACTTAAGGGACCTTGCGTTCACAAGTGTGTCAAAGGCTTCATCCGCAGAATAGACTGATTCGGAGAGCGTTACTGATAGGGCCAAAAGGACTCCAATCATCCCAATAGTTTTTTGATGGCTTCTCGGCATGGCGAGTCTCCCTCTTCCCTCTCATCTCTGAGCTCGGATTGGCTCTGTGTATCCTGTGGATCTGTGATACTGTGGCATTCGATTATAGACCGGTCTAGGTTTAGAAGGGGATGAGTAATACTCAGTGAAACCACCCACCATCGTCACCATCGAGAAGCTTGTGCAGGGTGGCTACGGCCTTGCGCAGCAGGACGGGCGTACGATCTTTGGCCAAGGCACCGTCCCGGTGAGACGGTCGAGATCTTCGCGGAGAAGAGCCACAAGCAGTTTCCGATTCAAGACCCTGCGAGGCTCGCCATCGACTGTCATTCCATTTTCATCGACACCTTCATCCTGAAAAGGGCCGGTGTTACACTACAAAGAGCGCCGGAGCTTCAAGAAACCTACCGCCTATGCGTCAGAACACCGCAGTCATAGAATTGGCCCACTTCGAGGTGTCAGCGGAGCGCGGATTCCTCCCCGCGCGCGATCCTCTTTCCAGCTTTCCAGGCTTGCAGGATTCCCCGCTCGAAGTGCAGGTTCGGGAGTTGCCGAAACTGTTGGCCGCGCGCCGGCTGCGGGACTATGTGGACGGCCACCTCGTGAGCGGGCCGGACGAGCAAGGCCGGTGGACTGAGGATGAATACCGTGCGGCGGCGCGCATCTTGTCGTTCACCGGTCAGGCCTACGTGTGGGAGAAGCCGCAGCATCCGGCAACGAGGCTGCCCTCGCATCTCGCGAAGCCGTGGCATCGGGTGCTGGCGCAATTGGGAAGGCCGCCGGTTCTCTCCTATGCGTCATATTGTCTCGATAATTGGCGGCGGTTGGACCAGGCGCGTCCGATTGAGCTGGGTAACCTCGCGCTGCTTCAAAATTTCCTTGGAGGATTGGACGAGGAGTGGTTCGTTCTGGTGCATGTAGAGATTGAAGCGAGGGCTGGCGCCGCCCTTGCCGGGCTTGCGCGGGCCCTTTATGCCGTGCAACTAAATCAGCCCGACGAGGTACTTCAGGGATTGGAGAACGCGGCGACCGCCATGGAGGGGATGTGCCGGACTCTCGATCGGATGCCGGAGCAATGTGATCCGTATATCTATTTCAATCGCGTGCGGCCCTACATCCATGGATGGAAGGATCACCCCGCTTTGCCGGAGGGGCTTTTCTACGAAGGCGTTGAAGCCTATCACGGTCGGCCACAGCAGTTTCGCGGGGAGACCGGCGCACAGAGCTCCATCGTGCCGACGCTGGATGCGGCGCTCGGGGTCGTGCACGCAGATGACCCGCTGCGGCAATACCTGATCGAGATGCGAACCTATATGCCGCCCCGTCATCGTGCCTTTATCGAAGCGTGGGAACAGTTGCGGGATAGTCAGGGGCGCTCCCTGTTGTGCCGGTACGTGCAGGAGAAACGATCGAGCGAGCCTCAGCTCTGGGACAGTTTCCGCGCCTGCGTGCAAGGACTCTGCCGGTTCAGGCAGACGCATCTGGACTATGCCGATCGGTACATTCAACGGCAGAGTCAGCGGACATCGAGCAACCCCACCGCAGTTGGCACCGGTGGGACTCCTTTCATGGCCTACCTCAAGAAGCATCTGGACGAAACCACCGCGCTTATTGCAGAGTAACATCCCGCATCATTTCCTTGTCCTTATCGTGAGCCTCGCGCATTGATCGAAGCGGAGGCGCGGGAGAGAGGTCCGTCTACATGGGTGAGTCGATCGTGGTGGAGATCGAGAAGTTGGTGCAGAGAGGTTACGGACTCGCCCGTTTCGAAGGGCGTACGCTCTTTGTCCGCAGGGCGGTCCCGGAAGAACAGGTCGTCATTCGACTTGGCTCCGCGCAAGGGCAGTATCAAGTGGCCGAGGTCCAGCGGATCGTGAGGGCTTCGCTGGATCGCGTGACGCCTCCTTGCGACATCTACGGCCGTTGCGGGGGTTGCCAATTCCAGCACCTGGGCTATGGGAGCGAGGTGCACTGGAAACGTGAAATCTTGCTGGAGACGCTCAAACGGGTGGGTAAGATTGACGAATTCCCGATACCGAAGGTCATGCCGTCCCCGTTGGAGTACGGCAGTCGCGGAGCTGTGCGGTTCGGGTTGTTGCGCCGGGGTGAGGGCTTTGCGCTCGGGTTTCATCAGGAAGGGTCGGCCCGGCTGGTTGCGGTTACGGACTGCCTCCTCCTTGCAACCGTCCTGCGGGAGCAAGTGCGTGTGCTCCAAACGCGACTGGGCACCATGCCCTCGCTGGGATGTCTGGTACGTTCGATCGAATTGCGAGCCTCCTCGACCTTCGATCAGACCTTGATGATCGTCAGGACCGATGCCTCCCATAAACGGGCTGTCGCCCGGCTGTTGGAATTGGCTCAGGGGCTGCCGAGTTTGGTGGGATTGGTGATCTTCGGAGAGCGAAACGGACGGGAGGAGCGGTGGATCGAGGGACAGGACTGGATCTCGGAACGATCCGACGATCTCCTATTTCGGATCGGCGATCGTTCGTTTATGCAGGCAAATTGGGCCGTCACCCAATCCTTGGTGCAGGCGGTCATCGATTGGGTGGAGCCGACAGTCGGGCTTCGGGTACTGGAGCTGTATGCGGGCATTGGTGTGCTGGGATTGCCGCTTGCCAGACGAGGTTCGTTGGTCACGCTGGTGGAGAGCAATCCTTGGGCTTTAGCCGATGCCAGGAGGGCGGCCAAAGGCAATCATATCGGCCGGTGTCGGTTTCGAGTGGCGGCGGTCGAGCAATTCCTGACTACGGAACCCTCGATGGAGTACGACGTGGTTCTGCTAGATCCGCCCCGCACCGGCTTGAGTCGGGACTGTGTGCAGGGGTTACTTCAGGCCAACGTTGCTCGGGTGCTCTATGTATCCTGCGATCCGCCGACCCTCGCGCGGGACCTGCGCCGGTTGATCGATGGAGGATACCGCGTTGACCGTCTCCAAGCCTTTGACATGTTCCCGCGTACGGCCCATCTGGAAACATTGACCGAATTGCACCGCTGATCAGGACGATCGACGCGGAACCCTGGTTCTGCGTTGACCTCTTCGGCCTGGACGGCTACACTGCGCCTCCCATGGCGACGTACCGGCAAGCGGGTGTCGATATCGAGGCGGGCAACGAGTTTGTCCGCCGCATCACGCCTCTCGTCCGCTCGACCTTCCGGCCGGAAGTCCTGACCGACCTCGGTGGATTCGGAGGGCTGTTCCAATTCGATCCGTCTCGGTATCGGCAGCCAGTGCTGGTATCCGGCACGGACGGCGTGGGGACCAAACTCAAGATCGCCTTCCTGATGGACAAGCACGACACCGTGGGGATCGATCTTGTGGCAATGTCCGTGAACGATATTGCCGTAAGCGGAGCAGAGCCGCTGTTCTTTCTCGACTACTTTGCCACGGGTAAATTGGCGATCGGCGTCGCCGAGACGGTGGTGCGCGGGATTGCCGAGGGCTGCCGGCAAACCGGTTGTGCGTTGATCGGGGGAGAGACGGCGGAGATGCCCTCGTTCTATCCGGATGGCGAGTACGACCTTGCCGGGTTTGCCGTGGGGGTGGTGGACCGACCGAAGATCATCGATGGTCACGACATCACGCCGGGAGATGTGTTGATCGGCCTGGCGTCAACTGGTCTCCACAGCAACGGCTTTTCGCTCGCGCGCCGGGTCTTACTCGAGGAGGCTGGCCTGACTGTTTCAAGCCGGGTAGAGGATCTCACTCACTCGATCGGCGAAACGTTGCTCGCTCCGACACGGATCTACGTGCGGACAATTGCCAAACTCATCGCAGCCCATCGCATCAAGGGCATCGCCCACATCACGGGGGGAGGAATCACGGAAAATCTCCCCCGAGTGTTTCCACAGGGCGTCCTGGGTCGTGTTCGGCGGTCCAGTTGGACCGTTCCGCCTATTTTTCGCGTGATTCAACGGCTTGGATCTGTTGAGGACGACGAGATGTACCGGGTCTTCAACATGGGTATCGGCCTGATTCTCGCGGTTCCGGCAGAGGAGGCTGACGGGGTGGTCCTCACTGCCAAGCAGGCGGGAGAAACCGCTTGGCTCATCGGTGAGGTGACGAGGGGAAGTGCATCCGAGCGGCGAGTAGACTATGTCGGTTAACGGGAAAAGCCAGCGGGTCCGCATCGGCGTGCTCGCGTCAGGGCGGGGATCGAACCTCCAGGCGATTATCGATGCGGTCGAGGCCGGCACGGTACAGGCCCAAATCGTCGTGGTGATCAGCAACAAGCGGGACGCGGCGGCGCTCGAACGGGCGCGACGGCATGGCGTTCACGATGTGTTCGTCGATCCCAAACCCTTTGCCGGACAACCGGACAGCCGCGAAGCCTATGATCGAGCGGTGCTTGATGTGTTGCATAAGTACGAGGTCGAACTGGTGCTGTTGGCCGGTTATATGAAAATCGTGACGTCGGTGTTGATCCAGGCTTTTGAGAACCGCATCATGAACATCCATCCGTCCCTGTTGCCTGCCTTTCCGGGATTAGATGTGCAGAAGAAGGCGTTGGAATGGGGCGTCAAGGTCGCCGGTTGCACCGTGCACTTTGTCACGCCGGGAGTCGATGAGGGGCCGATCATCATTCAAGCCGCGATTCCGGTCTTGGACCAGGATTCGCCGGAGACTTTGGCCGCCAGGATTCTGGCAGAGGAGCATCGAATCTATCCCAAGGCCGTGCAGCTCTACGCAGAAGGCCGATTGCAGGTCGAGGGACGGCGGGTTCGAGTGGCGGGGCTGCCGGAGGCGACCACAAAAGCATTGCTGAATCCTTCCTGATCCTGACGGCTTTCCTGCATCCGAAACAGGAAACCAAAACAGGAATGGTGCTGTCAGGAAGGCCGACAGAGAGGTGGAGGTTTCGGGTAGCGGCTTGCCTGGTCGCTCGTGTATAATCCGACCACGAAATTCGCACCGAGTGCCGATCTTCCTCCCCGTCTCCTCCGCAGCTTGGGTTGCCGCGGCAATTCAGCCTCGGCCGTGCCTGCGGTCAAGAAGGACGGCACTCGGTCATCCCAAGGTGGGGGGCTAGCTCAGCTGGGAGAGCACTACGTTCGCAACGTAGGGGTCGCGGGTTCGACTCCCGTGCCCTCCACCATACCTTGCTTGCCTAGTACCGCGGGCTCATCAGGCGCAGCCTTCTTCCTTGCGCCCGCAGATAGACATCTCCAGTGAATTCGTTTTCTTGGTTTAACCTGCCAACCTTCGGTTGATGCGGCGGCTCTTCAGATGAGGCCTCTTATCCTTACCGCCGGAGGGACAGCTTCAGTCCAGCCCATCCTATTCCAATCCGCATTTCGTGAGATCCGGCGTCGATTCAACGGTATATCGCTGTTGACCTCGGCCGATCGACACCGATAGGGTCCGTCTTAGAGGCCTGATTGCCTTTACCCTTCCACGAGTGTGGACACCTCGATGATCTCGGAATCGGCGCTAAGATCTTGCGGTTGCTGGCCGAGTCATTCGTCACGATCCTACAGGTATCCGGCCATGCCAAGAACGCGGCAAGCGGTTGGTGCATCTAATCCAGCGAGAGGTCCCCGTCTGGAAGGACGGGGTGAGGGCATGGTTCAGCGCTTTGCGCTGGACAAGTGCAGCTTGCATTGGAAGGAGACTTCGCCGGTCAGGGCGGGGTCTTCATGGCGAAACTCGCCAGTCCGCTTGTTTCATCGTCGGCGAGGGAAGACCTGACCTTATTTTGGCATCCCTGATCTGAGCGAGTGATGATAACCGCGTTGACTAATCGGTTGTCTGTGACCGCCGAGGAATGAACGGAAAAGAGCGAATTCGCACCGTCAGAACCGTGCGAAATCACACATTGAGGGAATTCTTCAAGGCGTGCACGGTATGTGCCTGGCCAGGCGGCGACCTGGCGCGACAGTTGCTCAATCATGCTGGGGTACCTGGTTCTGAGCCCTGCCAGTGTCTAAACAATGAGAGAATTTTTGCAACCACTGGGTCTTCTCCTCATGGCAGGATGTGCTACGGCAATGCCGGCGTTGCCGGACTTGCCGAGGCATGTGGAGCGTGTCCCTCCAGGGACTGCAGTTGTCGTTGGCCATGTCATCACGGTTCTGCTCGGCCCTACAACCCGGATCTATAATCCGACATTGCATTTTTTTGAATTGATGAACAGCAACACACATGACCGGATTCGGGTCGACCTGAGCAGCGATGATGCTTGGTTTGTGCTCCCACTACCGGTGGGAAGCTACGAGGTCACCCTGCTCCAAATTGCGGAAGGCGCATTTTTGGCGAATGCCGGCCTTAACTCGCGGTTTCATGTGGAAGAAGGCCTCACATTCGTCGGAACGTGGCGCCTGGGAATTGAATCTCCTCAATATGATCGGGAGGTTATCATCTCAGTCGTGACAGACAATGAAGTTCACATCCGTGAGAAACTTGCTCCGTATTATTCGGTGATCGATCAATCTCTTGCCTTCAATCTGCTCAGTCCAGCAACCTCCGAGACCAGACTGTATGAGGTTCCACCGTATCCTCGATACTGGTGGTTTAAGCGCCATCATACCTCGTAGCTCGACACGATCTGTATCCTGTCATTGAGGTCGAATGGGCGGTCACCCAAATTCGCCCTCGGGGTATGGATATTGCTTTATCCTAATACTAGAACTCGTTCTCAATTTCAATTTGAGCCGCAGCATGAACAAGAGGCCGTGTCACGAAATGTGCTGCCTTTGCGGGCGTCTTGTTGCGAGGTGGGAGAAGAGCGGCATTGAGTTGAAGTGTAAGCGCTGTAAACGAATCGTGGTGGTTCGAGTCGAGGGTACCCAGTCAGCGAGATTACCCCGCACAGATCCCGCAGGAGATTCAGAAGTCATGTAATCGAGAAGAAGCGGTCTCAACTCTAGAGGACCATTGCGTCCCAGCAGATTTCCTATGAAAGGAGGAATCGATGGGACGCGTATGGGTTGTTGTGATGTTGTTGTGTTTCGGTATGCTGAGCGGCCAAATTGTAGCTGCGGAGGATGTCGACGAGCGGTTGAAGAAGTTGGAGGAAGCCGTTGAACAGATGAAGCAGCGAGAATCACGCGAACGAGAGGTAGAGGGACAGCCCCCGGCGACGCATCCGGGTGAGACGCCGAACCTCCAACAGATGTCGGCTGAGGGGCAGGGCGCTGAGCGCAAATATGGGTCAATTATGCAGGGGTCGGGAAAATTGATTTACGCCAAACCCTTCGTGACAAGTCCAAAGGCCATCGTGGGCGGGTATATGGACGTTGAGTACATCAATCGCGCTCATCAGGGAACGCCCAGCACTATCGATGTGCATCGGTTTGTCCCGTTCATTTACGCTGACGTGAGCGAGCACGTCAAGATGGCCGCTGAGATCGAAATTGAACATGGCATTTTGGAGAGCTCCTCGGTGCCGCACAGTGAAGTCAGCCTGGAGTTCGCCACGCTTGATTTCTTGATGAATGAAAAAATCAACCTCAGAGCCGGTATCATTCTGTTGCCGGTCGGCAAATTCAATCTGATCCATGACGCGCCATTGCGCGATCTCACGGAGCGGCCGCTGGTCACCCAGTTGCTGTATGGGTCGGTCTTGGCAGAGACCGGAGCCGGGTTCTACGGCACCTTCTATCCCTCTGCGCGGTCGAAGCTCGACTACGAGTTGTATGTCACGACCGGGTACAACGGCTATGGTAATTGTCAAGCAGGAAGCGCACAGGCCAATAGCCTTAACTGTGTCGCTCAAATCACGGAGCTGTCAGGTGTGGCCAATGCACGTCAACGGAAGTCCGACATCAGCAACGGGTTCGATAACAACAACGGCAAGGCGGTCGTCGGCAGGGCGGCCTTCAGTCCATTCCTGGGTGCCGAAGTGGGTCTCTCAGGCCATTACGGCACGTATGACCCATTTGGGCAACGTCATTTGGGCATCTGGGCCGTGGACTGGACACTTGTCCGTGGTCCGCTGGAAATCATCGGAGAATCCATCTGGACCTACGCACAGGACAATGCGTTGAACCTAAACGGCACTGCATGTACGAACGCCACCTCCATCGGTGGTATGGCGCCGGGGCACTTCTGTCCCCAGCGGATGCAAGGGTATTACATCCAGAGCAACTATCATTTTCTGCCACAGTGGATGACCAGGCTCGCGCCTTCCTTTTTCCGGCCGGAGATCTCGACGCTGACAGCCATGGTGCGATGGGAGCAAGTAAATACGAATAAGGATATGGGAGGTGGGCTCGGAGATCTTCAGCGACTCACGTTGGGACTCAATTACCGACCAACGGAAGATACTGTTTTCAAATTTGATTATCAGTATAGTCCGGAGGCGGTGAACCGGAACTTGCAGCGGATTCATGACACAGCCGTGCTGCTGTCAGTCGCCACGTACTTCTAAGCGGGAGTCGAGATTGACCGACCGTCCAGGCCCATCATGTCACGGATGAAGAAAGGCGCTATATGAGAAGTCGTCTCATCGTGGTGATCGGTCTCAGCGCGCTGTTCGCAGGGTGTGCGCTGTTTCCGAAGGATCATTACGACCATTACCTGGTGTGTCCCTATGACACCGTGTGGACCGCCGCCACTTACACCATGAATATTTTCCCGCCCAAGAAGCAGGATAAAGATGCTGGCGTGATTGAAACGGGCTGGACTGAGATGGGAGGCGACATGCGCGCAGGATACGGAATCTTTCGGCGCACAACCACGGGATTTGGCAATAAAGAACGTGCGCGAATGATCTTGACCGTGAAGAGGGTCGATGAGGTGACGAAGGTGGAGTTGATTGAAAATAGGGAGCGGTGGCATCTCAAGGGTGGTGTGACGAGTCAGGCGACTCGGTGGTGGCCGATCGAGCCGTCTGAGGAGGCGCTGGCGGCGGTCATGACCCGCCTGAACACCAAGCTAAAGGATCAAGGATGTTGACCTTCATCGCCTATCACCTTGGGACTCTCGCCGTGGTGAGCCTTCTGAGCGCCACCTCCCTCTGGGCTGAGCAAGTCTGGGACGCCGAGTTGAAACGCTATTTGACCCCTCAGGAAATGGGGCAGGAGGATGTTTACCTCACGGAAGACGAAGCGGCTCGGCTGATGTTTCCGAAATCCGATCGTATCGGTCGAGAGGTCATGCGGTTGCCTCCTGAAAAGAAACAGATCGTCGAAGAACGCATTGGGTGGCATTTCCCAGAAGAACAATTCACGGTCTTTATCGGAAGGACGGAGGATAGGATTGACGGATATGCTGTGGTTCAGAACACCATCGGCAAGCATAAGCCGATCACGTATATGGTGGGCGTCGATCCCAACGGCGAAGTGCTGAATATCGAAGTGCTAGTGTATCGAGAATCACGTGGAAGCGAAGTGCGCACCAAACGGTTCAATGCTCAATACGAAGGGAAAACGGTTTTCGACCCGATACGGATGAACAAAGACATTATTAGTATCAGCGGGGCCACGATGTCTGTCCGCTCCCTCAGTGCGGGGGTCAAGCGGGCGCTCGTCATTGTCGATGAGATCTATCTCAAACCACTCGGAAACGGCAGTGACAGCGCACATGTTCAAAAGCGTCAGCAGGGCTTTTGGAAAGACCTCTTCGGGTTTTAGTTGCGTTGAGATCGCATCGATGCGGAATTTTAATTCGCGTTTCCGACTCCGTGATACGGACCGACACATCCGCCTCCTCTACACCTTCTTCCTCTTCTGCATGTTCGGCGGGTTTATGTTCAGCGTGTTTTGGGCGCACAGTATGACGGGACTCTCTCCCCAGGGCATTGCTGATCACTATCTCGGTTCCGACGCGACGTTTGGCGAGCCGATGTCGTTTCGAGAATTGGCGGAAATCACGCATTTTCACTTGTTTACCATGCCTGTTGTGTTCATGATTCTAGTTCATGTGTTGTACCTGACCAAGGCAAGCAATCGAACGAAGGTGTGGATGACGTGGGCAGGATTCGGTGGGGTTCTGCTCGATGTGATCTCACCGTGGTTGATCAGCTACGTCTCGCCGGTCTTCGTCATCACGATGCTGACAGGAGACGTGCTCATGGTTGTTAGTTTCTTGGTGATGATGGTGATTCCGATGTATGAAATGTGGGTTCATCAAGCACCGCTGATGGGCTCCAAATGAAGTATGCGTGTGGCAGGCAGGTCTGCAAACCGCTGCTGCGGGCATTGCGCTGCTTCATACTGATGGTGGCATTACATGATCAGTCGGGATGGGCGGCGGACGACTCCATACCCGTTCAGGTTGTGAGGCGCAGCCAGGTGCTTATGGGCACCATCGTGCAGGTCACAGCCATGGGTGCAAACGAGCAGGTGGCCGGGTCGGCCGCCTCGGCCGCGCTCGCTGAAATTCGACGGCTGGAAGCCTTGTGGAGCACATGGATACCAGGAAGCGAGGTCTCCCGGATCAATGCCGCGGCTAGTCTCAAAGCTGTGACCGTGAGTCCCGAGACTCTGGCACTCCTTCAGTGGTCCCTTCATGTCGGGAGATTGACGCATGGGGCCTTCAACATCGCCATCGGACCGGCCATGGACGCATGGAACTTCTCAGGTCAGCCTCGAATCCCGGAGGTGGCGGAGCTTGCTCGAGTGAAGCTCCTCACCGATCTTTCTCAGTTGAAAGTCGATGAACAGAACCGAACGGCCTTTCTGTCTCGGTTGCACATGCGGATCGATGTAGGAGGTATTGGAAAGGGATATGCCGCGGATCTGGCTGTGGAGGTCATGCGACAAGCTGGTGCGTCGGCAGGAGTTGTGGCGTTATCAGGGGATATCAAGACGTTCGGTGAGCTGTCCGACGGACAGCCGTTTTTGTTCGGAGTGCGCCATCCCCGTGAGGAGGGCAAATTGCTGGCTCGCGTGGAGCTTATAAATGAGGCGATCTCAACGGCAGGGGATTACGAGCGGTTCTTCGAACAAGAGGGCAGGAGATACCATCATATCCTGGATCCACACACCCTGTGGCCAGCTCGTGGTTGTCAGAGCGTGACGGTGGTGGCATCGCAAGGTGTTGTGGCCGATGGCTTGGATACCGGAATTTTTGTGCTCGGACTGGAACGCGGCCTCGAGTTGGTAGAGCGATTGCCGGAGGTTGAAGCGATCATTGTTGATGATGAAGGCCAAGTGTGGGTTTCATCCGGCCTAAAAAACCGTGTGCACCTTGAAGCTGATCCTGGAGGGAGCGGCCGACCATCACAATCGTCGGCGGCGGATCAACGCCACCATTTGTCCGTTCGCTCCCGAACATACCAGGATTTGCCCGGTGGGTAGGTCGCCTCCACTCTGAAGCTGGAAGCAAGAGACGCGTGCCAGGCTAGGCCACGTAGGTGATGTGGATCCGATCGAGGTACTCAACCAGTTTTGCGAGTTGCCGCTCAATACTGTCTCGGTCGCGCCTGGCCGCGGCCAGTTCCAAGGCAGCTCCGATGTCGCCGATGCCGTCGAATCCGTACCCCCCTCCGTCTCCCTTCATGCGATGTCCGAGCGTCTGAATCGTCGGGAACTCGGCCTGTCCCAGCGCGAGGCGGATCTTCTCAATGTCCTTCCTTCGATTCTCCAGGAATCCCGGAATCAGGTGCTTGAGCGATTCATCAATTTCCACGCGAATGGGGGCCTGTCGGTCGCTCTGCATGCGCGGATTCAACATGATACCTTCTTTCGATAGGGCCCCAGGGCAGCGAGGAGCGTTGCTTTCCGAATGGGCTTCGTCAGGCGGCTGGTGCAGCCTGCTGCCTGAACTTTGGCCAGCTCTTCATTGAGCACGAGCGCGGTTAGGGCGATGATCGGCATGGGCGAAAGTTGGAGGGACCGTTCCCGTTCTCGGATCTGACTCGTGGCGGTGAGCCCGTCCATCACCGGCATCTGCATATCCATCAGAACGAGGTCAAATTGCTGAGTCCGACACAGGTCAACGGCAACCTGTCCATTCTCGGCTTGCGTGATGTGATCCTGAGTCGCTTTCAGGTAGCTCTGAACCAACAATTGATTGTCCTGAGAATCATCCACGACCAACAGACGCAGCGGTTGAATGGATGGGTTTGGCTGGGATTGAACCGCGGACGCCTGCTCCTGACCATGCGCCTGTTTGGCGCGCCCAAGCGCGATATTCATGGTCTGGAACAGTTCCGAGCGGCGAATCGGCTTCACAATATAGCCGCCGAGGCCCAGCTCATAAATCCTCGCGATCTCATCTGCCCAGTTCTGAGACACCAGCATGACCAGGGTGGGGGTTCCATATTCTTCCGAGGCTGTCCGGATTCGTTGGGCGACTTCGAAACCGCCAAGGCTGGGCATAATGGAATCGAGGAGGACAAGATCGAACGGGAGCCCGCGGTCCTTCGCCGTCTTGATCTCGGCCATGGCCCGCTCGCCGTCTCCGACCGAAACCACAGTCGTTCCATACGGAGTCAGGGCGTCGCTCACGATGGCTTGATTCACGGAATAGTCGTCGGCCACCAGCAGGTGCAGTCCCTGGAGGTCGGCGACGGGAATGGAGTTCGACGCCGGACCGGTCTCCTGCGGGATCAGGCGGACCGTGCAGAAAAATGTGCTGCCCTGCCCGAGCCGGCTTTCGGCCCAGAGTCGGCCTTGCATCATTGCCGTCAAGCGGCGACAAATCGACAGCCCCAATCCTGTGCCCCCGTACTGGCGGTGAATGGCACTGTGCGCTTGGGTGAAATTGTGGAAAATGGCATCCAGCTTCTCAGGTGGAATCCCGA
The DNA here is from genome assembly GCA_050246315.1 of Nitrospiraceae bacterium. Lineage (GTDB taxonomy): Bacteria > Nitrospirota > Nitrospiria > Nitrospirales > Nitrospiraceae > Nitrospira_G. The sequence goes on from JBFWWG010000005.1 coordinate 171,333, forward strand.
TACCCGAATCGGAGACGCTGAACCGGAGTGAACCCGGCGCCGGATGGTCCGGGTCATTTTCTACTCGCAGCAAGACGTGTCCTTTCTCCGTAAACTTGACGGCGTTGCTGAGGAGATTGGTCAGGATCTGCTTGAGCCGGTTGGGGTCTCCTGTTAGCGCCATCGGGACGTCGGGGGCGGTATGATACGCGAGTTCGATGCCTCTCTCATTTGCGCGGAGGCCCAACATCTCAACCGTCTTTTCCAGCAACTCGCTCAGGTCGAAGTCGATACATTCCAGATCGAGCCTGCCGGCCTCGATCTTGGACAGATCGAGAATATCATTCAGCAACGACAGGAGCGTATTGCCGGCGCGCCGGAAGATCCGGACGTAGGTGCGCTGTTCCTGGTTGAGATCGGTCTCCCAGAGGAGGTCGGCCATTCCGATAATCGAATTCATCGGTGTCCGAATCTCGTGGCTCACAGTTGCGAGGAATTCGCTCTTAGCCCGGTTGGCGACCTCCGCAGTCTCCTTGGCTTCACGCAACGCCTGCTCAGTGCGTTGGCGGTCCCATTCTTGGAGCGTCATGGTGGCAATCGAGGCCAGCGAGTTAGCGAAGGAGATTTCCTCGGGTGACCAGTTCCGTGAGCCACCGACGTGCTCGTGACACAGCACGCCGACGACCCGCCCGTTGACGCGGATCGGGGCGTCGAGCATGGCACCGATGCCGAGCGAGGTCAGGTATGAGTCTGCGAATTCCTTCGTGCGCTCATCATGCATTGCATCCGCGGCATCGAGCGCCAACTCCTCCATCTCGATCGCCCGGAAATAGGCGGGGCAGTCCGCAATCTTCAGCACCATCCCCGAGGTATGGAGCCCGCGCTGGCGTTCGTACAAGTCATGGAGGCGGATCGACAACCGCTCATCGTCGTACAGCCAAATGCTCGCGCGCCTGACTCGCATGAACCAACTGGCGGTTTCCGTGATGGCTCGGAAGGCCGTGTCTAGTTGCCCGTCGTGGAGAGTCGGGTCGCTGATCAACTTCACAATCGCCTGCTGGTAGGACTCCAAGGTTTCCCGACGCAGGATTTCGCGGGTCTCGGCTTGGCGGAGATCCGTGATGTTCCGGGCGAATATGGAGTTGTACTCTTTCCCGCCGAACTCCAAGAAATTCATGTTGATTTCGACGGGGAACGCCAGACCGTTATTTCTCCGATGGTCGGATTCAAAGGAGAACGAGCCTCGTGCTCTCAATTGTTCCCAGTGATCCGCCCACACATCGGGAGAAAAATAAGGGTCGATCTGATCATAGGTCATCGCCAGCAATTCAGTCGCGCTGTAGCCGAGTGTCCGTTCCGCCGCCTCGTTGGCGTAGAGGATGCGGGCATTGGCATCGACCCAGAAGATCGCGTCCGTCGCGTGTTCGACCGTGAGGGTGCGCAAGTGAGTCGAAACACCTGACAAGCCGTCGGGATCCGGAGACAAGATGACCGCACACATGCCATCGGTTGTCGGTCCGCAGGGGAAGACGATGCCCTGAAGGGTGGTGGCGCCGGCTCTCCCGTCGAGTGTGAGGGGCCAGGGGGTTGCGGCTTCCTTATCGGCGTGGCGTGAGAGGATCTCTGCTTTTACCGGCTGAAGGATACAGTCGATCTCGGCCGGGAACGTGCCCGATTGGGACGCTCGCGCCGTCGTTGCTTCTGGTGTGAGGCTGAGTTCATGGGGAATTCTCAATAAGTGCCTGGCTCTGGCAGTCATCCCCAGCAATCTGGCCTGGCGGTCGAAGAGAATGGCCCCGGCACCGCTGGCTTCAAACAGTGCTAGCAGCGTGGTGTGGAAATTGGAGGAGAGACCATGGTCCTGAGCTTCAGAGGGTGTTGTGCCTCTGGGGACCGGCGCGTCCATACGGTTTTGCGATGATGTCCGACGAGTCCGTGCCTGTGGCATCGGTCTTTTGCCAGTCATAGGCCTGTGCGCATGCCAAAATCCGTTGAGTTGGAGCCCGAAACCAAGCTGGTCTGTGGGGCGCGGCGAAGGCGAGCTGATCTCCTATGAGCCTCGGCGGACGAGGTTGCGCCCCTCTTCTTTGGCTTGATATAGGGCTTGATCCGCCGCACGGATCAGGTCGGTATGGTGCTTGTCACGTGAAGGGACTGTGCAGGCCATTCCAAGGCTGATCGTCACGCGGTGGCCCTTGGCGTCGGTAATGTCGAGGGCCTCGACCCGGCGGCGCAGCGATTCGGCGACTTGCGCGGCGCCCTCGGCGGGCGTGCCCGGAAGCACGATCGTAAATTCGTCCCCACCGTACCTCGCAACCAGGTCGCCGGGACGGTTGACTGCACCCATGAGCGCGTCGGCGACCTGCTTCAAACACTCGTCCCCGGCCTGATGTCCGTGCGAGTCGTTGTATTCCTTGAACCGATCGATATCGACCATGATCAACGACAGCGGGGTGCTTTCACGGGCACCGCGGCGCCACTCCTGGTCGAGGAACTCATCGAACTGGCGACGGTTGGTGATGCCCGTGAGGCCGTCTAGGCTGGATAGTCTCAAGAGCATTTGATTGGCTTCCTGCAATTGCCGCATGACCTCAAGCAATTCCTGCTCGCGGGATCGGCGGCGCTCGATTTCATGAATCAGCCGGAGTACCGACCGGACGCGAGTCAGGAGCTCCATCTTGTTGATGGGCTTCCCCACATAGTCCATAGCGCCAGCGGCGAAAGCCAACTGCAGATCAACAGGGTCGGTCTTGACCGTGACCATGATGATCGGGATCTCGCGCAACCGTTCCACTGCCTTGATTTGACGGCAGGCCTCGATGCCGTTCATCTCAGGCATGATGATGTCCATGAGAACCAGATCCACATGGTGAACGGATGGGGGTTGGCCGTCCAAACCGAGGAAGCGAAAGGCTGCCTCGGCGGACTCGGCGACCAACACATCGGTATACCCGGCCGACGTCAGGATCGATTTCAGCAACAGCCGATCGTCGGGAGAATCGTCAACAACCAGGATGGCCATCGGGGGCGCTCGCGGACACTATGGGGAGCAAGGTTCGATACCCGTCGGAATGCTAGCAGTTACTCCGGATAAACGCCAGGATAAAGCCGCTTGGCGCAGGGGAGGCAGAGTCCGTGGCTAAAGGCAGCCTCGGAATGGTCCTGGATGTATTCTTCGATCTGCTGCCAGTATCCATGGTCGTTACGAATCTTCTTGCAGCCTGCGCAAATGGGGATGAGCCCCCGCAGCACCTTCACTTCGGCGAGCGCACGTTCGAGCTGTTGATTGCGCTCCTTCAGATCATGCTCGCGGGCTCTCCGGCGGTCCATCTCCCGTTTCAGCGTCAGGGCGGAGGCCACCCGCGCTGTGAGCTCGATTGTATTCACGGGTTTGGTCAGGAAATCGATGGCACCTGCGGCGAACGCGTCCTGCAAATAGAAGGTGTCGGTCTTGGCCGTGACCATGATGATCGGGATCTCGTCCACGGAGGAGCAGGCTTTGATTGTCCGGCAGGCCTCGACCCCGTTGATACCGGGCATCATGATATCCAACAGGATGAGATCCGGCGCCGGCCCGGACTGGTTGTCGCGATCCATCCCCAATTCCTGGTAGGCCTCCTGAGCAGACCCGGCCAGACGTACGTGCGCGTGGCCGGCCTGCCGAAGGATGGTTTCAAGCAGGGCGCGCTGATCCGGCGAATCATCGACGATGAGGATGCTCATTGGGGGCCTCTGCGGCTGCTCGTTGCGTTGGAGAGACACGCTTTTCGTGTGGAGTCAGGGCGATCGCAATCGATCGTCTGTACCGGAGCAAGTATAGCAGGGTCGAATGGTCGGAGGGGTCAGGTCAGTTTGGAACGGACGAGCTCACTCACCACTTTGCCGTCCGCCGGTCGTCCGCCAAGCTGCGCCATAACGGCCTTCATGACCGCACCCATGTCCTTCATGGTAGGCGAACCGAACTCCCGGATGACCACCTCGACCAGTTGTCCGAGTTGATCGGTCGAGAGAGCGTGCGGGAGATACCCCTCGATGATCGTGATTTCCTGGCGCTCCTTGGCAGCCAAATCCTCGCGCCGAGCCTTCTCGAACTGATCCACCGATTCGCGGCGTTGTTTGATCAGAGTGGCCATCACACGGCTCATTTCGGCATCGTCAAGGTCGCGCTTGAGTTCGATCTCGCGCCGTTGGATCGCCGCCTTGATCATCCTGATGACATCCATGCGCAGTTGGTCTTTGGCCTTCATGGCTTGCTGCAGATCGCGTGTGAGGCGGTCGGACATCGACATAGGCGGCCTCCTTGTATGGCGGCGATGGGAACCTCGTCACCTTAGCTAATCCCGGAATGGCCGTCAATCGGAGATGTCGATCCAAAGCGCCCTGTTCGTGGCGTTGATCCAGGACATGCAGTATGATTTGGTCGCATGCGGCATAGGGTGACCAACCCAGGTGATCAAGAAGGTTGGGGGCATCACTGGACAAGTTAGCTCCGGCCGTCGAGCGCAACGCAATTGGAGGGACGGCCGGTTCAACCGTGAGGTGGGAAGGAGGCGCCATGGAAACCGGAGCCGACAGGAAGTGGACAGAAACGAAATCGGGCCGCATTGTGATGGAGGGTTTGCTTGCACTCTGGCTGCTCACTGCGGTCGGCTGTAGCTCGCCGGAATCGGTCAAGGGGCTTCCACCACCCTCCAATCAGGATGTACGGGGGCACGCCGACAGCACATTCGACAAGCTGAAAGAGGAGGAACGGCAGGGGAGGGGTGGTACCCGGCCGATGCAGTAGCGGCTATCCGGCCATCAACACAACCGGGGCGCCAATCGATAGACTAGCCTCGACTGCGAAGAAATAGTCGGTGGAGCGGCTGAAGGACCGGCAGATGGGCCAGAAGGCGACGTGGCGAGCAAGTGCTCTCCGTGCGAAGCTCCCGCAGCTTGGGCAGGAACAGGATCGCGACGACCAACCGTAATGAGCCGGAGATAAGGAATAACAAGGGGAGGTTTGAGTCGACGGACCAGTCGATCCCCAAACCCGAGATCCGAGAAGGAAGCCATCCCGCCAACCATCCGCCAGTCAGGGCTCCGACAAACCAACCCATTGCGTTGATCGTATTGGCCAAGGCGACCGCGCGCCCCTTGTCCTCCACCGGGACCGCATCGAAAATGTAATTTTGGAGTCCAAGCGAAAAGCCAGCCCAAATCATCCCGCCAAAAAGATTGACGCAGATCAGAAACGGAACAGAGCTGCTGAACAGATACAATGTGGGCAGGAGCGGCACAAGGGATCCGGTGATGGTCAGGGTCGCGGCGTGTCCACAACGGTCTCCCAGCCGTCCCCAGGCCTTGAGCGAGATGAATTGTCCTACCATCTGAGCCGCGAGCCACGAGCCGTACTCCACATAGCTCAGATGAAGGTCATGCAGGAGATAGACCACGAAGTACGGGCCGGCCAGCAGAGTCGCCGCGTGCATCAGGCCGGAAAAATAGAGAAACCGCCTAAAATCGGTACTGCCGTGGCGGATCAAGAGTTCGACGAACCCGGCTGGTTGAATGGGCGAACGTGGACACGGCAGGTCAGTCAAACGCCCAAGAAAGAAGGTAGAGAGCACTCTGCCTGTTGCGGCGAGGAGAAAGATCGCGGCAAAGCCTCCCCAGTCGAGGGACCATCGCTCGCTGATGTGGAGCAGAAGGCCGCCGGCGGTCAGGCCGGCGAAATTGGCCACTGACATGAGCTGGGCTCTCCGGCCGAAATAGTGACCGCGCAGATTGGGACCGACGATATCGGTGAAGAGACTGTTCCAAGCCGGGACTGTCATGTGCCCCAGAGCGGCGTAGAGGACCACACAAATGATGAACAGCGCGGCGGCCTGGTCCGTAAAGAGCAAGGGCAATGTGAAGAGAGGGAACCAAGCCAACGCCTGTCCCAGCGATCCGGAGATGAGCAGCTGTTTGCGGGAGAGATGCGACAGGGGGTGGCTAGCGGCGCAGAGCTGTGCCCATGTGCCGACCAACTGCGGGAGGGCGGAGAGCAGCCCGATTTGGAGAGGGGTGGCCTTGAGCAGCAATGCAAAGGCCGAGAAGTAGTGTTCACCGATCCCCTGCGTGACGGCCTGGCAGAGGCCGTCACGGATACCGCTAGCCCGGTTTTCCTGCAAGTCCTTTCTGGTTGGGCTGAGCGAGCGGTGTAGGGAGTAGGGGGTTGGTGTGATGAATTGTTGTGTCGGTCTGTTGGAAATGTCTGTTGTATCGAATGCCGTGGCGTTGGGGGCATCCCGGGGAGGCTGATCTGTCACTGAGGATTGGTCCACGGTACAGACGAGGGGGAGTGCGGTGAATCTATTGAGGTAGAGTGATCAAAATTGAATTATATCAAAAGCCAGCCAAGCCGCTTGGGGATTGTCGGGAGAGGCCCTATCGTCCGACTGACCGTCGTGGCACAATGGACAGAAGGTAGGAGTAACCGACTCCGCTAAGAACCGGGTCGATTGTTGAGAGGGATGCCATGAAGAGATGGATATCACAGGATCGATCAGTTGAGACCGGCGATCGCCTGCGACTCTGTTTTCTGGGAATCTTGTCTCTGGTCGCATCGCCGGGAGCAGCCACGGCGGTGGATCTGATGGCACCGAAGGAACAGCAGAATACGGAAGTAGATCACACGCAGTTGCAGGAATTCGACCAGCAGCGGAGGGGCACCCCACAGGCCATTTTCATTTGGATCAAATTGGCCGAAGCGTTCGAAGAGGAATGGGACAGCTTCGGGAGGAAGGGATGGTACACGCAGGACCCAAGGCTGAAGCCCGTCGGGGGCGGTAGCACGGTGTTCAAGCCCGACACCCCTATCATTTATATCGTATTCGAAGCGGCCCCCTTGGAAGATCCCGCGTTGTTCAGCGCCCAGTGGTTCCTGGAGGGAGAAGGCGGGAAATTCTCCGAGAACCCGATTGGAAAGGATGCGCTGGAGGTGCCGGGCCATTCGCGATATGGGTATTTGGAACTGAAGAAACCCGATGGGGCCTGGCCCAGAGGCAACTACATGGTAAAAATCTACATCACACCCCTTGGCCAGCAAGCCTTCCATGCTGCCAATCAGGTGGGGACCATGAAGTTCACCATTGCCGATCAACCTCCACAGACCGGCCAGACAAGACCATAGCCACCTCCATGGTCTTGCGTTCGGTTAGCCATCCTTTGTAGAGTCACATTCTTTGAGGTATGTCGTGCCGATTTATGAGTATGTGGCGCAGCACTGTCTGCGTGGATCGCCCTGCTCCAAGCGATTGGAGTATTTGCAATCGGTGACGGAGGGCCCCCTGGACTGCTGCCGCGAATGCGGTGCCGCGATACAGCGGGTGTTCTCTACCTTTGCGGCTAGGACCGGCGCGGTCAGTCCGTCGGCACCTGATCCAACCCCGCTGAATATCACCGGAATGCCGGCGCCATCTTCGATGCCGACCGCGGAAGGAGGAGGGGGCTGTGAGGGGCATGATCACGGAGGGGGGCGTGATTCAAAATGAAAAGGGAGATGGTAGGAGATGGCCGAGCGTGTAAAGGAAATCGACCCAGAGAAGTTAGCCTTGCTCTGTGAGCGGTTTCGGGATGTCTGTCTCGTGGAGAAGGAAGTCTGGACGGAAATCTACCTCCCGCGCGATGTCAAGCAGGGACCGATCCTGACGAATGTACAGGTACGCTACGACGTCGAAATTGACGATGTCCACGTCACGGATGTGCTCGAAGCCAACATTCCGATGGGCAAAGCCGCACTCGGTGCGGCGATCGAACAATACCGCAGCCATATCAGTTTCTATCGGAAGGGGTAGTCTGCCTGGTAGGGTTGAGGCCTTGGTCAGTCGGCCAGGGTCTTCTCGACATCTTGGACGATCTGGTCAGATAACGGCTTGGTTCGGTGATGGTACTTGGCCACGACGCTGCCGGAACGATCCACCAAGTATTTCTGGAAGTTCCATTCGACCTCGCCAGGAAACGGGCTTTCTTCCGTCAAATACCGGTAAAGGGGATGCTTGTCCGGTCCCTTGACGCTGATCTTGCTGAACAGCGGAAACGTCAGACTGTACTTCGTAAAACAGAAGTTCTTGATCTCCTGATTCGTTCCCGGCTCCTGTTGGCCGAAATTGTTGGCCGGAAAAGCCAGAATCTCAAAGCCTTGCTCCTTGAACTTGTCGTACATGGCTTGGAGATCCGAATACTGCGGTGTATTGCCGCAGAAGCTGGCCGTGTTCACGAGCAACAACACCTTGCCCTTAAACTGTCCGAGCGACAGGGGATGGCCGTCGATGTCATCCAGGGTAAAATCGTAGAGGCCGGTGGTCTTGGCCGCCATGACCATCGTTCCTTCCTGAGCAGCTTGCGCCCCGTTCAATTCAAAGAGATAGCTGGAATTGCATCCTGCGACGAGTCCTGCACCGAGACCGAGTCCCGTCACCCATCGACGGACAGTAGACATGGCACCCCTCCATACCAAGCTTGCTTCATCCGGCCGCCCATCGGATTCTTCTTTGCGTCTGGAGATGACTCCTCCAGTGATTTCACCTTCTTCCGATGCTTGATCGAATCAGGCCCGCAACTGTTGTAACGCCGCGATTCGGTCCTCAATCGGCGGATGCGTGGCAAACAAACTCATGATCCCCCCAGTGCGACCTGAGATCTTCATCGTCGCTAGCGCGTCTTGTTGGGCCGGCTCAAATTGATTTTGCGCAACCCACCGATCGATCGCGCGAAGTGCGGAGATCATCGAATCTTTCCCGTAGACCTTCGCTGAGAAGGCATCAGCTCCATACTCGCGGTGGCGGGAGAACCAACTGATCAGGATCGAGGCCAGGATGCTGACGACGATTTGCAGCACGAGAGAGAGACCGAAGCCCAGCGCGGCCTGATCGCGTTCCGCGAAGAAGCGCCTCACCCACATGGCGATGAAATACACGAAGGTATTCATCAAACCGGCCAGCACCGTGGTAGCGAACATGTCGCCGTTGAACACGTGGCCCATTTCGTGAGCCAGAACGGCTTTGACCTCCTCTTCACTCAGGTTGCGCAAAAGCCCGGTCGAGACCGCCACCATCGAGTTGTTCTTGCTGGGTCCGGTCGCGAACGCATTGGGGTCGGGGGATTCATACACCCAGACCTCCGGCATCTCGATATGGAGGCGGGCGGCAATCTCCTTCACCGATCCATAGATAAGCTGTTCCGCTTGCGTCCTCGGATTGGTGATTTGAGAGCAATCGAGCATGGCCCGAGCCATCTGCTTCGAGAACGCTAAGCTGATAAAGGCACCACCGAACCCGAAGACCAACGCCCAGACCAAGGACGTGAGATCGACCGATCCCCGCACATCAATGCCGAACATCGGCAAGATCACGTTGATCACGATGGGAACCGTGATCGAGAGCGTCACCATGATCAGGATGTTGGCGGCGAGCAACAGCATGATTCCCTTCATTGACTTCATCTGCCTTATCCTCCTTCGCTGGACCGCCGGAACTGGATGCCCGGAGCCAGCCGTATCGTAAACTTGCCAGATTATACTACAAGCACCGGGCATGTTCCTGAAGATTGCGCTGGCGTCCTTCGTGAGGACCTGAGCGTCCTTTATAGATAAGCCGGACCTCAGCGGAGGTCAATACCGTGAAATGTGTCATAAATCACGGGGTCGTGGTGAGAACGACAAGGTGGCAAGCTACGGCTCCAACCGCTGGAGAACCGCCCATCAGGTTGACCCCCGGAAGTCGTTTTGTTAGAAGTGCGCATGGCTGCTCTGGTCCCACAGCATGGCGTTGTCCTGCTGCTGGTTGTGCTAGCTGGGGGTGCAATGGCGTCCGTTTCGGGGCAGTCCAGGGCAGAGGATGCAGCTCGATCTCCGAGCGTATCCCCTGTGGTCGCTGAGATGGGTGAGGACAATGTGCAACGGCTTACACTGACGCTCGACAGCTATTCCTATAGTCCAAGCTGGATTGCGGTCCAAGTCGGCAAACCGGTCGAGCTTGTTCTAAAGAGTGTGACAGTGCTCACCCCACACAATTTTGTATTGAAAGAGGGCGGACTGTCCATTGACCAGGACGTAAGCGCCGGAGGCACCAAGAGTGTGCGATTCGTTCCCATGCAGACCGGGCAATTCACCTTCTATTGTGACAAGCAATTGTTGTTCTTCAAGAGCCATCAAGAAAAGGGTATGGAAGGCCTCTTGGATGTAAGGCCGTGACCATTCCTCCCGAGCATCCCAACAAGAGCCTCCTCCTCCGCGATCTTCTCAAGCAAGTTTCCCGTCTGTTCTATACGACTCTGACAGTGGTGCCGCAAGGTGTCCGAGATCAGGTGAGTCTGGCGTACCTCTTTGCCAGAGCAGCCGATACTATTGCCGACACCGATCTAATCGACAGGTCCAAGAGACTGGCCTACCTGAAACAGTTTCAGAAGCAATTCGAGGGCGACAGTCTGGACCGGAACGCGATCCACGCGATCCAGAGGGAGATGGCTCCGCTTCAACAAGACTCGGCCGAACGGGTGTTGTTGCAGCGGCTGGACGACTGCTTCCGCCTGTTCAGCGAATTCCGGCCCGACGACCGGCAACGGGTGCAACGCCTCATGACCACGCTGACCAAGGGCATGGAGCTGGATCTGAATTGTTTCCCCGGAGAGTCGGCCATGCAGGTGACGGCGCTCAAGAGCCTCGAGGATCTGGACCGGTACACCTATTACGTGGCCGGCTGCGTCGGGGAATTCTGGACGGACCTGATGTGCGCGCACCGTCCAGCGCTGGCCGGGTGGAACGTCCGCGAGATGTCACAGGTCGGCATCCGATTCGGCAAGGGGTTGCAACTCACCAACATCGTGAAGGACGTGGCGCATGATCTTCAGCGCGGGCGTTGCTATGTGCCGGAACCGGTGCTCCAAGCGGCCGGCCTCACACCCCTCGATCTCGTCGATCCGGAGCGACTGCCACAATTCAGGCCGGCGCTCCGCACGCTGGTTAAGCTGGCCCTGTCCCATCTCGATCACGGGTGGCTCTACACGATGGCGATTCCGCGCCGGGAAATCCGTCTCCGACTGGCCTGCATGTGGCCGATCCTCTCGGCCGGCGAGTCGCTCAAGCTGATCCAGCTCTCACCCGACCTGTTGAATCCCGTAGTGAAGGTGAAGATTCCCCGCCGCAGGGTCTATCGCATGATGGCGCTGACCATCGGGACCGCCGGCTGCGGCTACGTCGGCACCGCCTATTGGTGCCGGCTCAGAAAGCAACTTGAATGACGGCATCGCTGCGTTCTAACAGGGGCATTGGATGCCGTTCAGCCAATAGAAGAACCAGATGCTCAGCGCCACCGTGATGTAGAAAATGGTCTTGCCCAACGTCGTTTCCCACTCGGGGACTTCACGCTCGCCCGAGCTGAAATCCGGTTCGTCTTCTTGATAGGTCGGCGTTTCCCAACGTGGGTACGGCTGAAATTTTCTGGCTGGTTCCATGGTTCAACCTCCCGGGTACCCTCGTTTCAACCAGGTCGGTCCAGTTCACCTCCTGCTCTCTTCTGACAGCGCAACGGCGAAGTTTATGCACGTAGCACCTGCTTCGGCTGGTCGGACTGCCTATTGCGGGAAGAGGGAGTTCCTGTTGCGAGGGTAGGAACCGGAGCCAACGATCGCGCGCAAGGAATTCCGCTCGCGCAAGGCATGTCCGAGAACGGACCTGCACCGTCTATGCTAACTCCACCTCATTGCCCTGGGCAAGGTGAGGGCAGCGCGCGGGACCGCCCCTTGGGATGCGGGGCACGTCAGGCTCATGGGGGAGGCTGGAAATGGCAGGTCTCGAAACAGAAAAGGAGGGAGTGACGGACTCCCTTGAAGGCTGTCCTTTCGCGAGCCTGCGAGGGCAGCCTCGGGAAGCAATCCGGTCTCAGGGACAAGATCGAGTGGAGACCGGATGGTCGTGCTGCCGCGGTCTCGGGCCGTTCGATGGCTGTGGCGGCGCTATTTTGCCTGTGGCACCAGCAGCTTCTCTCCCTTCCTGAACACCCCATAGATGGCGTGTGAGGGACAGGAGTCCAGGCAGAGGCGGCAGCTTTCGAGGCAGCGCGACGCATCGAACTTGAACGGAGGCGTGGACAGCCAGGCGCCGGTCGGGCAGATCGGCACACAGATCGCTTGGTGCGTGCAGCGGTCGGGGTGGCGGACCAGATGATCACGGACAACCATCATCGGTTTGACTCCTTCAAAAAGTGCCTGCGAGAAGATCTCGAACATGTTCTTGGTGTGGAATTCGTTCACGTCCATTCCTTGACCAGAGCCCTCAACCGGTCCTTCAATTCAGGAATCTGTTCCAGATTGTTCTGGATCGCCCCGAGAATTTTTTCCAACCTGGCGGCGCGGAGAGCGTCGCGGTCCTTCTGAGCGAGCCGGTCATACTCAGCATACGCCTGCTGATGTTTCTCCACCAGATACGAGCGCGCCTGTTTCAAACCCTCCCCGATCTCCCAGGGCTCGGGCGCAAGCGGCGGAGCCAGAGCGAACGACCCGTCGGTGAACACCAACACCACCGCGCCGGGTTTTCCGCCCAGTGGTGCAATAGCCTCAACCGTCCTGCCGCTGAGCTGAGCCCAGTCCGTCACCAGGCCGGGGAAGCGCTTCATAAACGCCACCTTCTCGGCGTTCGCTTTCCATTTGTCCTCGGTGGCCATGGGGGCGGCGCGGGCAAGCCGCGGACAACTTACAGATGAGGAAGTCCGGGCGCCGTGCCCGGTTGATGGTTGGGCATCAACAGCCGTTCGACAATCTCGCCCTTGACGATATGACGTTCCATGATTTCCGTGACGTCTGCCTCCGAACCCACCCAATACCAGACCCCTTCGGGGTAGATCACCACGCTGGGGCCGTATTCGCAGTGGTCAAGGCACCCAGCCTTGTTGGCCCGGACCAACCTCTTGAGTCCGAGTCTCTCGACTTCCTTCTTAAAAAAGGCATGCAGCCTCTCTGAGCCCTGATTGGCACAGCAACCGCGCGGGTCGTCCTTGGGTCGCTGATTGATACAGATGAAAATGTGATGCTTGAAGCCCGACATGGCGTCTCGAAAATGTGCTCAGGCCGGCTGCGACTGCGAGAGTGCTTGAATGTTGCCGAGCAGGTGCGCGACATCTCCCGTGGCGAGCAGGGCGTGAGGCGCTGCGGAGGCGTTCAACAGGGTGATGATCTCGCGCAGACGCAACAGGGCGCGCTGTAGTTCATCAGGGCGATCGAGCATGGATCCGTTGCGCTGCTGAAGCTTTTCGAACTCGCCGCGGATGTCCCGATAGTCGCGCTGCATGTTTTTTTGCATGGAACAGGGCTCGCAATACCATTTCGGGCTTTGATCGGCCGACGGGGAAAGCCGATCATAGGGACGTCCGAAAAAGTCTTTTCCAAGCGAGAGTTTCATCAAGGGGCCCTGTTGAGCCCCACATCCGTCACAGGTTGTCATCGTCGCGATCCTTCATCCGGTGAGATGACCGGAGCGCCGCTCCAGTCACGATGTCAGGGGAGTGTACAACAGGGCTTTCCTGACTGTCCACCGAGCCGGATGCCCCGTCGTCTCCGTCGGATACCGCGAGGGCGCTGTGCTTCAGAGCCGAGCAAGGAGGGCGTATAATAGAAATGAGTAACGGTACGCAACGCCCGGGAGGTGCCGATGATCATCGGGATACCCAAAGAGATCAAGGATCATGAATATCGGGTCAGCCTCACGCCGGATGGCGCCAGGACGCTCGTGGGTCTTGGCCATCGGGTGCTGGTAGAACCCTCGGCCGGGAACGGCTCTGGATTCTCAGATGAAGAGTATCGAAAGGCTGGCGCGCAAACCGCTCGCGATAAGACTCATCTGTTCGCCGAGGCCGAGTTGATCGTCAAGGTGAAAGAGCCCCTGCTGGACGAGTGTTCGTTGTTCCGTCCGCGACAGGCGCTCTTCACCTATCTCCATCTGGCCTCGTTGCCGGCGTTGACCAAAGCGTTGCTAGACGCGCACGTGCTGGCTATCGCCTATGAAACGACGGCCTTGGCCGACGGCAGCCTACCGATGCTGAAACCGATGAGCGAAATCGCCGGCCGCATGGCCGTGCAGATCGGTGCGCACTATCTTGAGGGGCTTCAGGGAGGCCGAGGCCTGTTGCTCGGAGGAGTGGCCGGGGTAGCGCCAGCACATGTTGTGGTGTTGGGGGCCGGGGTGGTGGGCAGCGCCGCCACGCAAATCGCCGTGGGAATGGGCGCGAGGGTGACCGTGATCAATCTGGATCTCGAACGGCTGCGGGCGTTGGATGCCCTCTACCGCGGCCGCATCGTCACGCTGGCGCCCAATCAATGGGCGATCGACCAGGCTGTGCTGGAGGCCGATTTGGTGATCGGTGCCGTCCTGGTGCCGGGAGCCAAAGCTCCCAGGCTGGTCAGTCGCGCCGTCGTCGAGAGGATGAAACCCGGCTCGGTCATTGTCGATGTGGCGGTCGATCAGGGTGGTTGCATCGAAACGATCCGTCCCACTACCCACACGGATCAGGTCTATAAGGTTGGCGGTGTCCTGCACTACGGCGTGCCGAACATGCCGGGTATTGTGCCGCGAACCTCTACTTTAGCCTTGACCAACGCCACCCTGCCCTTTATAGTCCGCCTTTCGTCGGAGGGACCTGAACGGGCGATCCGTTCGGAGCCCGCCTTGGGCAAGGGCGTTAATCTGATCGACGGGAAAGTCGCACACCGAGGCGTCGCGGAAGCGCACGGTCTCCCATTCGAGCCCTTGACCTAGCCGTTCTCTATGGTTTAGGAATTTGCCTTGTCGGGGCGTAGCGCAGACTGGTAGCGCACTGCGTTCGGGACGCAGGGGTCGGAGGTTCAAATCCTCTCGCCCCGACCATACCAAGCTTGCTAATACCGCCGGCTCATCGGGCCAAGCCTTCTTCATGGGGCCGGCGGAGAAACACCTCAATCATCTCTTATCTGTCTCTTATCTGGTTTTCGACCTTTCCCATGTTGTCGGCTCTTCAGGCGAAGCCTTCCTCATAGGACGCCGCCGGAGAAGCCTTCATTGTCCATCTTGGCCTACCATTGTTTCTCTGGGGTGAACCGCTGGGTCATCGGGACAAGCCCTCTTCTTTGCACCGGCGGAACAACGCCTCACGTGATTCCTCTCTCGCCTTTCGCCCGTTCGGTTGAGCCGCCGGTTCTTTATCGCCTTATCGAAGTTGACGTTGGCGGAGAGACGCCACGATTTCGAAGTCATTTCAAAACCATCCGTTCACCCTTTGGCCGGCCCAGGGCAAATGGATCTGTTCATGAAAACAGGATATTCCTCCGTTCGCATTGAGCTTCTCGAAGCACGGTCATGGGGTTTTGAAATGACTTCTAGTCTTGTCCGACTTGTCGTGCCCTTCACATGCTCCGCCGGCTTACTCGAGTGGCATCGCATGTCACGCCGGCGACGAAACACTTTCAGTGATCCCATCGTCGTCAACCAGTCTTGCCTCACACTCTCCATGATGCGTACAAACCATCAGTCTGTGCCCTAGCCCCCATCTGAGCAGAGAAGGGCCTGGACATGGTACCGTGTCGTTGGCCACCTCATGTGGAACGATGCGCGTCAGCTCGCCTCTGTGACCGCACGAATCGCCCATTTGCTTGTGCCAGGAGGATGTTGTGCTAATCTGCCAGGAGCATTGACCATGAGCGAGTTGATTCGTGCGCGTGTGCTGGTAAGTGGAATTGTACAGGGAGTGGCATTCAGGGCATTTACGCAGCGTCAGGCCCTTCGTCTGAACCTTCATGGTGGTGTCCGGAATCTGGACGACGGCCGCGTGGAAGCCATCGTCGAAGGCTCGCGGAAGAACGTGGACGCGTTGATCGTGTTGCTGGGGCAGGGGCCGCCTATGGCCAAGGTCGAGCGGGTGGAGGTCGAGTGGAGTTCACCGGCCGGCAGTGAGCAACCCTTTCAGATTTGGTACTAGCAGGATGTTGAAACAGTCCGCCAGCTTTGTTGGGGTACCCACTGTTGTACGTTCGTCGTGCCATGAGTCTCATGCGATGAGGCTCACCCTGAAGGTGTTTCTCCGTTTACCAAGATCAATCCGACGAGCGAACGGATCACACGAACTGCGGATGAGACACGAAGCTTCCTTGTGGATTGCTCCAGCGGCGTCAATAGGGACGGGCTTTGCCTGATGAGCCGTTGGTTCACACGACGTGCGGTGTGCGCGCCTCACCACTTCGCTGGCTGCGCTCGCGAATGTAGGAAGGCGCGTCTCGGCGCAACGGGGTCGGGCAGGTGAGAATACCGGCCTCTGTGAACATCCTGTGGGCTCTTCCGACTCCATGTGCGAGCGAGTGCGGGTCTATGATTGCAGGAGTGCCAAACAGTTTTTCAACGGCCTGCTAGAACCTATCTCAAAATCAAGAAAGCTCACTTCTGACGATAGTCGGTTGGGCAAATTAAGAGTTCTTAGGCGCGTTTCACAGGAAAACATCAATTCGTTGATGACTCAGGAACCTCTTGGAAAATGCATTCCCGCTCGACAAGCAATTTTGAGATAGGTTCTAGTGTCCTGTCTCTGAAATTCGTCGAAGAAGTCCAGCATATGAAGTTGTCATCAATCAAGCAGTTGGCTACTAAAATTATGATGAGAACTTCGGAGTCAGGACACTAGCCTGCGTTATTCATGACGGTTCGTTGCGAAATGGTAGGGTCGTATTGCGAGACGAGCGGCGAGCCCGCCCGCTTGCGCGCCGAAACTCCGTACGCGGGCTTGTCGCAGCAGCGAACCCGCAATTGTAATTGTAGTGGAACCGTTCATGAATAAGATGGGCTAGCCCCGTCGAGAAGCGAGCACAGACTTCCATGGCCTATGCAAACAGGAAGCGCGCTCGGGCCGTCGATGCTGACGAGGACCCGGCCATCGGCGACGAAGACGGTACAGACGGATCGGAGACCTCAAAGGGACGCGGCCGAGGCGAAGGTCGCTCGGAGGGACTGGATACCGTCAAAACCTACCTCCGTGAGATCCGCAGTTCCACGTTGCTCAACTTCAAGCAGGAACAAGAGCTCGGCAAGCGGGTCATGGCCGGCGATGAACAGGCCAGAACCCAGATGATTGAGTCGAACCTGCGGTTGGTGATCAGCATTGGCAAACGCTACATGAACCGTGGATTTCCCTTCGCCGACATCGTCGAGGAGGGTAATCTTGGGTTGATCAAGGCCGTCGAGAAGTTCAATTACAAGCGTGGGTTCCGCTTCAGTACCTACGCGTCCTGGTGGATTCGCCAGTTCATCGAGCGGGCGATCATCAATCAATCGAAACTGGTGCGCCTGCCCGTTCATGTCGTCGAACGGCTGAATCGGTACCTCGGGGATGTCGAAAAGCTGGTTCGGGAACTCGGTCGGGAGCCGACGATTGAGGAGATCTCCCTGCGCACCAAGCTACCGAAGGAAGATGTGGAGGACCTTAAGCAGTTGATCCGGACCACCTGTTCCCTGGACAGTCCCATAAACGATCGCAGCGATACGTTTCTTCGCGACGTGATCGAGGATCCCGGCGTAGTGTCGCCGGCGGATAGCGCAGAGGGGATTCAGAGGCGGGAAGAGCTCATGAACTGGGTCCGCCAGCTTCCCGACAAAGAACGGATGGTGGTGATCTCGCGTTTTGGACTTGATGGAGGGGAGGCAAAAACGTTAGAAGAGATCGGCCGCGAACTGGGATTGACCCGCGAGCGGGTCCGCCAAATAGAGATGGCGGCGCTGGGAAAAATCCGGGCGGCGATGGAACGGAAGACCATCAGGCAGGATGACCTCCTGTAGAACTCGATCGCCACGTGAACTATAAAGCGCTCATCCGGGAAGTCCCGGATTTCCCCAAGCCAGGCATCCTCTTCTACGACATCACAACCCTCCTGAAGGATGCAGCGGCCTTTCGGGCTATCCTGGCCGAGATCCAACGTTCCTTTGATCACGATCAGGTCACAAAAGTTGTCGGTATCGAGTCCCGCGGGTTTATTATGGGTGGCGTGCTGGCGGCCCAGCTCAATGCCGGGTTTGTGCCGGTTCGGCGGCCAGGCAAACTACCGGCCGATACCTTCGAGGTGAAGTACGATCTCGAATATGGATCCAACTCGCTGGCCATCCACCGGGATGCCATTCTTCCGGGTGAACGCGTCTTGATCGTGGATGACCTGTTGGCGACCGGAGGCACTGCGGAAGCGACGGTGCATCTGGTGGAGCAGTTGGGAGGCCAGGTGGCCGGATTGGGGTTTCTGGTAGAACTCGAATTTCTGAAGGGCCGGGAACGGCTACAGGGCTATAACCTGTTTGCCGCGGTGGCCTATCCATAACCGCCAACCCTGACTGGGTGCGGGCTTCTCGATTGGGAGGAGCCAGAAGTACCGGCGGATCGCGCCCTTGTAAAAGGTAAGACGGCGTGTTATAGATTCCGATCTTTTTCAGCCCCCACGCGCAACGCCTCACATGAGGACCCCATGGCGGCGAAGGCTCAATCCAAGAAGCAGGTCACTGAGAAGGCAAAGCAACCGATAAAAGCCATGAGTAAAGCCAAATCGACATCCCCAACGAAAGAATCTCTCAGCAGCAAGGAAGCGACGAGGACAGATCCAGTTCCGGTCGAGCCGGACTCTGAGGCCAAACCGAAGCGGGCGGTCATGTTGACGCCGGATCAGCAAGAACGGTACGACTCATTGCACCGGATGTTGATGACCAAGCGGCAGGAGATCCTCAAGGAAATCGGGGGCAGCTTTGGACAGTCCGTGACCGAAGATCAACAGCAGCGACTGGAGTCCGCCAAGGACGTCGGCGATCAGGCCCTGATGGACTTGGAACGCGAAGTCGGGATCTCCCTGATGGAGATGCGCAATCGCAAGCGTCAAATGATCGACGAAGCGGTGGCGCGGCTGCGCGACGGGTTGTACGGCATTTGCGCCGAATGCGGAGTGGAGATCAGTGAACGACGGTTGGCCGTCATGCCGTTTGCAAAGCTCTGCGTGGAATGCCAGGCGCGACAGGAATTGTTGGAACGAATTGAGAAGGAAGAGGAGCGGGACTAGCGGGGTGCATCGCGCCTCCGTTTGTTAGAGACCTGGTTCCGTCCCTTGTTCCAGACGTCAGTCCCAGTGCCGCCCCGCCTTCTTGGCTGCGTTCCACCCGATGCAGACGGTTGATTTAGCCCTTGACGGCATGTGAGTCTCTGTTCCGTCGATGACGGGACGCCCCTCGTAGTCTCGACCGAGACCAGACATGAAAGCCGTTGTTCTTGCGAGCGGCGGGCTGGATTCCACAGTCGCCGCGGCCCTCGCCAAAGATGAGGGACACGAACTCTTCTTTCTTACGGTGCAGTATGGGCAGCGTCACGAGATCGAGGTCGCACGGGCCTTGGCCGTCGGCCGGGCGCTAGGGGTGGCGGATCACCGGATCGTCCAACTCGACCTTCGTTCTATCGGGGGGTCTGCCCTGACCGGCGACGCGGAGGTCCCGAAGGGACGATCCGCTGCCGATCGGGCGGCTGGCATTCCGGTCACCTATGTGCCGGCGCGCAACAGCCTGTTCTTGGCCCTGGCCTTGGGATATGCCGAAACGGTTACTGCCCAACAGATTTATATCGGTGCGAACGTGGTGGACTATTCCGGCTACCCGGATTGCCGCCCCGAGTTCTTGCGCGCGTTCGAAGAGATCGCCCGCTTGGGAACCAAGGTCGGCGTGGAAGGGCAAAGAATCGAGATTTGCGCGCCGTTGCTCCAAAAATCCAAGGCCGAGATCGTCCGGATCGGCATGGCCCTACAGGCGCCGTTGCACCTTACCCACAGTTGTTACGATCCCTCTTCGGACGGGACGTCCTGCGGGCGGTGCGACAGTTGCCAGATTCGTCTGGCAGGATTTGAGTCGGCAGGGTTCACCGATCCCATCGCCTATGCCGATGTCTGAGGAGTCAGTATGAGCGTCTCGCCTGAAGAGTTTTTCATGTACCTGACGATCGGGCTCATCGTCGTGATCCCCGTGTCGGTGCGAATCTATCGCCGCCTCACCATGAATCGCACGGCGCAGATGCTGAAGGAAGAGTTTGGCGTGGACCCGGACTCGCCTGCTTCCGATACATCGACAGACTCGAAGCGATCCTAGCCCACATTGATTCATAACCGCCTCGACGGCAACCACGATTCGACCGGGTGCTCTTCTCCATGTAATGAGTCTACGATCTCGATATGAACAGGTGAAATGTCACGAACCAGCATGAATCATGGAAGCCAATCCGCATTATTCATGAACGATTCTACTGCGACTGCGTATACGCCGCCGCGACAAGCCTGGCCAGTCGAAGGGATTTCTCCGGCGGCGACAATGAAGAGGGGCTCGGCCCGACGAGCCGTCGGCTCACATGAAGTGCGGTATGGCGCACGGGCTCACCACTGGCGACCCCGACATACTGTTTCAAGTATGCCGTGGTCTCTCGTGGCTCCGCGTGGGGGTACCCATTGCTTTTCCGATACAATGGGTCCAACGCGTGGCGTCTCCGGACTTTCGTCACGAATCTTCATGAATAATGTGGGCTAGGTACTGGCGGACCCTCTGTTGCTGAAGAAGATCTGATTCGGACTGATGACAATTTCGGGAGGAGGAGACGAGTGATCCGACAGATATCATGCGCCGGTCGGCATCGATCATGGCCATGCGCGATCCTCGGACTCGTGGTCGTGGCAGGCGTGGTCAGCCTGCTGGCCGGTGGGTCTTGTGCCAACCAGGAGGCCGGAACGACCCCAGCCGATGTCCAAAAGGGCGAAGGGCTCTTCAAAGCGAACTGTTTCCGTTGTCATGGAGAGCGGGGAGCCGGTACCGCTCAGGGGCCGCCGCTCGTCCACAAGATCTACGAGCCGAATCACCACGCTGACGCAGCGTTTCAGCGAGCGGCCGCCAGCGGGGTTCGGGCGCACCATTGGCAGTTTGGAGATATGCCCAAGATCGACGGCGTGACGCCGCAGGAAGTGGCGGAGATCATCCGATACGTGCGATGGCTGCAACGCCAGGCCGGAATTTATTGAGTCTGGCCGCGAGAGAACTTCGACCAACCGTCCCGTTTGACAGTCTGATTTTCCGATGCGTAAGCTTACAAGGAACGTTACCGCG
Organism: Nitrospiraceae bacterium; assembly: GCA_050246315.1. Classification (GTDB taxonomy): domain Bacteria; phylum Nitrospirota; class Nitrospiria; order Nitrospirales; family Nitrospiraceae; genus Nitrospira_G. The sequence continues at coordinate 192,448 of JBFWWG010000005.1, forward strand.
GGCGATGTGGGCCGGCGGCTATTGGGCAGAGGACAAGGAGAGAAGAGGCTTGTGACGCGCCTTCTCCGGCTGCCGCAAACCATGTGGGTGGCAACCGATTCAACCGCAGGTGATGGAGGCAAGCGATGCAGACCCGTTACAGTGTTTTTCTCCGCCCGACATGACCCATGTGATGAGTGGCCGATCCAACGAAGGTTCGTACGGAGAAAGACGAGAGAAATCCTGTGGGGGATGGGCTTCGGCCACCAGGAGCAATCGAAGGGCGGCTGGTTCAACCGAAGGTTGGATTCAATATGAAAAGAGGCCAAGAAACTGTAGGGTTTCTCCGGCGGCGTCAATGGGGAGGGGCTGCGCCCAATGTGCCGCCGGCTCAACCGAAGGTTGGTATGGAGGACCTTATGCGGAATGGAATGCAGGCCTGTGTCTTGACGTCCGCCATGCTGGGCGTGATGACCCTCTCCGCGGGCTGCGCCCTCGTGGCGATCGATGCGGGACATGAAGGAGTCATGGTCGAAAAGCCATTCTTCTTCGGACATGGGGGAGTCGATCCCGACCCGGTCAAGACAGGCCGCCAGACGGTGGCCATCACGACGCAGGTGATCGATGTGGATGTGCGTCCGATCCAATATTCGGAGCACTTCGACATCATCTCGTCGGAGAACGCGCCGGTGTCGTTTGACGCCTTCATGATCGCGAATGTGATCGAGGGACGGTCGCCGGATCTCATCAGCCGATTCGGACCGAACTGGTATGCGAACAACGTGAAGGAGGCCTTTCGTACGATGGTCCGGGAAGAGGTCCAGAAATACCCGCTCTTTCAGTTGACCACTGATCCCACCACCCGGACGAAATTGCAGGAAGCTATCGCCCAGCAATTGCGCGTGAACTTGCTGGAGAAGCAGAACATCCCGGTTCGTCTCAATCGGGTCGTCGTCGGCAGCATCTTGCCACCCAAAGGCGTGCTGGAACAGACCGCCCAAACGATCATTCAGGAGCAGCGCCGTATCACGATGATCGAATTCCAGAAAGCCGAAGAGGCCCGGGAGAAGGCCGAGAAGCAGCGTGGCATCGCAGACCGCGCCTATCGGGAGGCCCTAGGGCTCACCGCGCCGGAATTCGTGGATTTGCGCCGCATCGAAGTCCAGAAGGAGATCGTGCAGCATTCGCCGTCGGCCCTGACCGTCATCATGGGATTGGAGCGAATGGGGATCAACCTCCCTCCGTTAGGATCGGAGAAATAACGCCGACCTGTTGTGGCACGGTGGCGAGATCACACAGAGCCGGGTGAGAGGTGGTCTCTCACCCGGCTCTGTGTCCGTATCGAGCGATCGTTGATCTGGCAGGCTGCGGAACAACTCTTTTCGACACCTGCAATCGTCACGGACAACGAGGTTTCAGACGACAATGGCCACCCCGGCAGAATGTTCAAAAAGGCCGTTCAGCAAGGCTGCAGCAAGCGAGGAGGCGAGGCGACCTCAGGTCCGTACGTTGAGGCTCTGAGCGATGGGAGAACGCCGCTGGCGGACTTCTTTTTCAGCATCATGTTAGGGAGCCACCCAGACTCGATGGGATGCGGTGTTGAGGGGTTTAGGAATCTTGTGCACGCCGATCTGGCCGGCGTTCATGACATCGTCGCCTCCCTGGGTTCTTCTGGCCGGAATGCGCGTGGTCGCGAGCAGGACCCCCCTGGCATCAAAAAATTCCACCATCACGTCGGCTTGATCGCGCAACGTCCCTTGATAGGCTGTATTCTGCCAGTCCAATCGGCGGAGGGCTTGGAAGGTCACCAAGAGATGACCCTCCCGATCGTCCTGCACATCGAGAATTTTGATGATGCGGTTTTGATCGGTCCCTAGCGCGGCGGTTTCGGTGCTTCCCCGAGTGCCGGCCAGCACGATGCGGGCGACCTCCTCGGAGTCCAACCAGCCGGACACCTTACAGGACACTGTTGCTCCCTTTTCGGTCTGCTCGAGGATCCGAGAATCCTTTAGAGAGTCTTTCACAACCTGGTCAAGGATCTGTCGGTCCAAGGCTGAGTCCACCAGCGAGGCCGTCGCCTCCCGATAAACCGACGAGGCACTCACTGCCATCCGTGCGGCCTCACGGCAGGCCAAAGCCTTGGCGTCGGCCGGGGTCTCGGGAGCATGAAAGGTATAACGGTAATCCCCGGTGACCTCGATCTTGGTGGCCTCGGCAGTCTGAGGCAGCCCGGAGAGGACGACCATCGTGAACAGACCCATGACCGAATAGGCACCGGGTGATCGTCGGGGCTTGTTCATGGGAGCCTCCAAGGCTGGGACCATCATGGAACGTTGCACAGTGCCGCCGCCATCGGGGTTATCTTACCAACCGCATGCTCGCCGAGCAATTGCCGCCTTGGTCCCGCGAAGTCAGGATTTCAAGAGGGCGACAAGCTGCTGGATCGTCATTGGGGCGTTGCCCTCTGCGCGATTGTTGACCAATACATAGACCGACCGGTGCTCGGACTGCGCCTGCCGGATCAGGGCCACGGTGTCCTGCCTCATCCGCGGCTGAGGCAGAACCAGACGATTGTACGGAGCGAACCGCTCGACCGCCTCCGCGTAGGCCAGGCCCAAGGGGGTCAAGAGTCTGGCAACGGTGAACGGGGCAGAGAACCGGCTGCCGAGCGACCGATGTTGCGCCGCGAGGTCCGGCATGAGCGACCAATGGTTGTACACATGGGCGATGCCGTGGGCTGCAAGTAAATCCCGGTAGCGCGGGCCAAGGATGGCCGGATTGCGGACTTCGATCGCATATCGAGAACCTTGTGGAATATGAGCGAGAAAGGGTTCAAGTCGGTCCAGAAACTCGTCGACCGTCAGCCCCGTCCGTTGGAATTCGAGCAGAAAGACCCCTAGATTCGTCCCCAGTCCCTGCTGGGCTGGCTGATAGACCACATCTCGAAAGATCTCGGCATCGAGGAATCGAGAGTTTCGAGTTCCGGCCTTGGTCCCGTAACGGGGAAGTCGCGCAAAAGTCGGGATCGTCAGTTCCTCCCATACCTTGAGGCAAAAGCGAAAGGTTGGTGGAACCTGAGCGGCATAGGATGCCAATTGGGAAGACGTAGCCGGACGATAAAAGGTATGATCGATCCCGACGGTGTCGAACAGAGGCTTCCCTTCATGCGGGAAGGCAGCATATTCGGACAGACAGTCTCGACTGAAACGGCTCTTGGCATAATGCCGATGGTAGATCAGCCCCTGCCATCCTTGATAGGCCCAAGAGCTAGTTCCGAAACGAAGCGGAGCATCGGGAACATCGGAGGGAGCGACCACATCCTGCTTGTCGAGATCAGCGTTCGCCGGCAGTTCCATTGGGGTCGTCATCGCCGGAATGCTTATCGGTGACCAGGAGGGACTGACCTCACATCGTTATGCCGGCGCCCGATTGTACTGCTGTCCGGGCGGTGCCGTCATCTTGACTTGACAGGCGGGTGTTCATCTCGCAGACTTCTACAGATTCCATGGCCGACCATCACGAACCCGATCGTCTCCCTCAACTGCTCCACCATTACGGCATCGCCGACCACTACTACGATGTCTGGGGGCGGCGTCACGTCGTCTCCGAGAAAACAAAGCTGGCCGTGCTGGAGGCCATGGGCGTCCAGGTCGGGTCTACAGAGAAGCTTGTCCAATCCTGGGAGGCGGTGCAGCGTGGGTCCTGGCGGCAGATCTGTGATCCTGTGTTCATCGTTCGGGCCGGCCAATCGTCATTTTCCTGTGCGGTGCGGGTACCTTCACAGGAGAGCCAAGACCATGGCTGGACCCTTGCCTGGTCCCTCCGCAACGAATCGGGGCAGACGGTCGCGGGCGACAGCGTCGGTCCGAGCTTGGTCCCATCCGATTCAAGATGCGTCCAAGAAACCCGTCATATCCGGTTCCATCTCGACATCCCCTCCGACTTTCCGCTTGGCTACTATGATTTGGTGATTGGCGCGACCGTCGGCTCCACCAATATCCAAGGACACGCTCTTCTCATTATTACTCCTATGACTTGCTTTGCGTCCGAGGCCTTTCGAGATGGTGGACGAGTCTGGGGACTGTGGACGCAGGTCTACGCGCTCCGTTCGCAGCGCAATTGGGGTATCGGAGACTTTACGGATCTCGAGGTCCTGGTTCGTTGGGCGGCGGCCGATCTCGGCGCCGAGGTGATCGGGGTCAATCCGCTGCATGCTCTCAAGAACCGGCGTCCTCACCACATCAGCCCGTATTCACCGAACAGCAGGGTTTACCTCAATGAACTCTATGTTGATCTGGAGCGGGTGCCAGAATTCGCAGCAAGCCCAGGTGCGCAGCGGTTGGTGGCCACCGACGAATATCGGTCCCGCATCGAGGCCTGTCGAAAATCCGACTGGGTAGACTACGAAGGAGTGCAGGTCGCGAAATGGGCCGTGTTCGAGCAGCTTTTTCAAACATTCGAAACCATGCATTTTACCGAGACAGACCAAGGCCGTCAGGCCTCTACCGGCCGCGGCCAATCATTCGAACGGTATTGCCGGGAGCAGGGTGATTCGTTGGAGCGCTATGCGACCTTTATCGCCTTGTCCGAGCATTTTCAACGGTCGTCGCCTCCGATATGGGTCTGGCGCGCGTGGCCCGCTGAGTACCAGCATCCCGACAACGAAGCGGTGCGGGACTTTGCCGGACGTCATCGGGATCGAATCCGGTTGCATCAATACATGCAATGGGTGGCCGAGGAGCAGTTGGCCGAGATCGCTCGGCTTACGGCGGATCTCGGAATGCCGGTCGGACTGTACCATGATCTGGCGTTGGGGAACGACCCGAGCGGGGCTGAAGGCTGGCTGCTTCAGGATGTGCTGGCCATGGAAGCTGACTGTGGCTGTCCGCCGGACGCCTTTGCCATGCAGGGGCAGAATTGGGGGTTTCCCCCGTTCAACCCAGTGGCTCTACGCGAACAGGCGTATCGCCCCTTTATCCGGTTGGTGAGGCAAAATCTCTCCCGCGGCGGTGCGTTGCGGATCGACCATGTCATGGGCCTGTTTCGCCTGTTCTGGATCCCCCGCGGCCAGCCGGCGTCGGCCGGAACCTATGTACACTATCCATTCGACGATTTGCTCGGCATCCTGGCACTGGAGAGCGTCAGGGCGAAAACCGTGGTGGTCGGCGAGGATCTCGGGACCGTGCCGGACTGGGTTCGCGAAAAACTCGAGGCCGCGAACATTCTCTCCTATCGAGTCTTTTATTTCGAGCGGGAGGCCGACGGATCGTGGAAACAGCCCGGCGACTATCCGGTTCGATCCTTGGCGGTCACGACGACGCACGATCTGCCGACGTGGCTGGGATTTTGGACCGGGGAAGATCTGCAGATGCGGGCGAAGCTCGGGTTGTTTCCGACGGAAGAGGCAAAACGACAGGCATGGGTAGAACGGGAGCGGGACAAGACAAGAATAGTGGAGGCTCTGGTTCGCGCCTCGCTGCTTTCTGGACCGCTGGATCGCGGCGAGGTGTCTCTCGCGCATCAGGCTGAGAGCCTGTTGGAGCCGGTCCATCGATTCCTTGCTCGCTCATCGTCCTGTCTGGCGCTGGCCAGTCTTGATGATTGGTTGAGGGAATCGTCGCAGGTGAACATGCCGGGGACGGTCGACCAGTACCCCAACTGGTCGCGGAAACATTCTATTCCCCTTGAAACTATGAAGGATGAACACGACGATCACCAGGTGCGAGGACTCGCGCGGGTCATGCGGGAGGAGCGGCCTCCTCGTCGCCCTCCTGATGCGGAGACGGCGACCGGGAGTGAGTCGTCACCAAGGCCTCCGATACCATGACCAACCGCAATCGAATCGTTCTGGTTATTGCGGCCCTGCTGTTCGTAGCGGTGGTGGTAGTTGAGACAGTCCTGCCAGCCAATGTCGTCGGGGCCTATGCGTTTGTACTCCCCATCCTGCTGGTCGCTTCTACCCGTAACCGGAAACTGCTCTACCTCACCTTGGTCTTCTGCATGCTTGCTACCTACATCGGGCTGATGCGGCCTGCCAAGCCTGGCCGATTCGTGTCCGCGGTCATCAACCGGACATTGGTGGTGTGCGTGCTCGGAGGGGTGGCCTATCTGGGGCTGACCTGGGAAGAACGGAAGGCCAGAGAAGAAGCGGCCAGGGCAGCCTTGGGCCTCCAAACCGAAAATCTCCTCAAGGCCCATGCCCAGTTAGCCGAGGTGAAGGACGCCTTGAATCGCGCGGAGCGCTTGGCGGCCGTCGGGCAGCTCGTGGCTTCTGTGGCGCATGAAGTCGGGACGCCGCTCCATTCCATCGCCTGGCATGTGCGCGCGCTGCGTGAGGAAGTCGCGTTGACGCCCGATATCGCCAAGCGCATCGATACGGTCGAGTCGCAAATCAATCGGGTGGTCCTCATCATCCAGGACCTGCTGAGCACGACCAGGCAGCGCCAGCCTAATCCGGCCTGGACCGGGGCGCGCGAACTGCTCCATTCGGTTGCGATGCTCATGGAGCCCACGTATGTGACCAAGGGGGTAAAGTTGTCGGTGATCTGTAAGCCCGAGAGCTTGATTCTCTGGGCCGATCCGAAGCAAATGCAACAGGTCTTAGTCAATCTCCTGTCCAACGCCCTGGCGGCGACGCCGTCGGGCGGTGAGGTGCTATTGGCCGCGGAACGGCACCCTGTCGATCCGAATGAAGCGGAGGAGTGGCAGCGGATTCGAGAAGAGGTGCCAGGAAGCGTGGCCCTCCTGTCGGTGGACGACAGCGGGTGCGGGATGCCACCCGAACATGTCAGGCAAACCGCCGAGCCGTTCTTTACGACCAAGGAGATCGGAAAGGGCAGCGGCCTCGGCCTGTTTCTGAGCCGAGAAATCGTTAAGGCGCATGGGGGCAGACTGTCGATCCACAGTGAGGTCGGCAAAGGCACCAAGGTAGTGATCGCGCTGCCCATGGATGACCGAGCCGATCGGGCTGCGTAGGTACGCATCATGCCATCCAAGGCCAAAATTCTGGTGGTCGATGACGACGAGGTCGCCCGCGAGCTGCTGGTGGAGGCGCTCCAGAAGGAAGGCTACGACGTCGAGAGTTTCGGGAACGGACTGGACGCGATCGGACGAGGCCAGCAGATTCCGGTCGACCTCGTGCTGACGGACATCCGGATGGGAGCGGTAGACGGCTATCATGTACTCCGCGAGTTCAAACGCCTCAGGCCGGGCACGCCCATCGTGCTGCTCACGGCTTTCGGTTCGTTGGAAGGAGCGATAGAAGCAATCAAACAGGGTGCGTATGACTATCTGGCGAAGCCCTTCCGCAAGGAAGAGGTCTGCTTGGTTGTTCAGCGCAGCCTCGATCACGCGAGGTTATTGAGGGAAAACAGCCGATTCCGCGAGGAACTGCGGGAACGGGCGGTGCTGACCGGGCTTGTAGGGAGCAGTCCGGCCATGTTGGAGGTCTACAAGCTCGTGGCGCGTGTGGCGCAGGGAAAGAGCACCGTGCTACTGGAGGGCGAGAGCGGTACCGGCAAGGAACTCGTGGCGCGGGCCATCCATGGGAACAGCCCCCGACATGGGATGCCGTTTGTGCCGGTCAACTGTGGAGCGCTGCCCGACACGTTGTTGGAATCCGAAATGTTCGGTCATGAGAAGGGCGCATTTACCGGTGCCGTCGGCGTCAAGCATGGGCTGTTCGAAACCGCGGACGGAGGCAGTTTATTTCTGGACGAGATCGGAGAATTGGGCCAAGCGTTGCAGGTGAAACTGCTCCGCGTGATGCAGGATCAGGAAATCCGCCGGGTGGGAAGCACCAGTTCAATCAAGGTGGACGTGAGGTTGATCGCCGCGACGAATCGCGATCTGCCGACCATGGTCGCAGAGGGGAGGTTTCGGGAAGACCTCTTCTATCGCCTCAACGTTGTGCGGATCAAGCTGCCGCCGCTTCGAGAACGGCGCGAGGACCTGGCGATGTTGGCCCACCATTTTTTGCAGAAGTATACGGGGACGCCCGACCATCCGGTGCGTGGGTTCGCCAGGGAATCCCTCCTGTTGCTCGACCAATACTCGTGGCCGGGCAACGTGAGGGAATTGGAAAACGCTGTCGAGCGGGCTGTGTCCTTGAGCCACGGTCCGGTAGTTTTGCCGGAAGATCTCCCGGAATCCGTCCGGCGCAAGCCGCCCGCTGCAATGTCGTCTGCGGGATCCGCGACAGAAAAGGAAGACCGCTCGGAATCGCTGTTAACGCTCGATGAAGTGGAACGGCGACATTTGCTGCGCGTGCTGAAAGAAATGAAAGGCAACAAGGTGAAGACGGCGAAAATTCTTGGGATCGATCGTCGGACGCTCTACCGCATGGCCGAGCGTTTCGGCATCGAGTTGGGGGAGGACGGCGAGGGGACCGGAGAGTTCCCTACAAGAGCTTGAGCTCGTATCTGATCAGACGGAGATAGTGTTCGGCGCTCTGTTGGAGCGGCGGCTCTGAAGGAGTCCAGCTTCCCGCGAGCGATCCCTTGCTCTCATGGATCACCGTCAATACGAGTTTGGTGGAGTGATCGCCCTCTCCGTTCAGATCGGCCTCGGCCTGAGTGCGGCCCACTCCGAAGCGAACGCGTAACATCCAATCCCATGGGGCGCGAATTTCCTCTCGATAGCCGGTTCGAATCAATTCGGATCGGTTCTCGGACCTGCTCTGGGAGGATTCGACCGTATAGCCCTGGGAAGCGAAGACATTCAGCACTGCGTCCCGGACCTGTTCCACTGGAGCCTCGAACCGGGCTTCTACTGAGTCGGCCGGCTGGGTTCCGGAAGGCGAGGCACACCCGTAGGAGAGCGCGATAGCCACGATCCAGGCCCACTGGAGTTGACGACACGACAAGGACGTCATGTTCGGATTAACTCGCCAAACGGTGAACCAGATGCGTCTGGGTTTGAGTCACGCCTTCGATGGCGTGAATCTTCTGCAACACCAGCGAGGTCAGTGCGTCCTGATCGGGCACCTCCACGAGCGCAATAATATCGGGCTTGCCCCAGCAGGTATCAATCGTTTTCATCTCTTTGATTTGGGAAAGAAATTTCACCACAACCCGGGTTTGTCCTGGAGCCACGTTGATTAGAATGTAAGCACGGTCGGCCATTTTGCTACTCCGCAGAGAGGATGAGCACCATGCAGCGCGAGGACACTAACGGATCGTGATCGATGAAGTCAACGTGGCAGCGGGTAAAAACGACGAACGAGTGCCAGCCGATCCCGGCAGTCATTTATTTGGGGGCGATAAACACCTCGACGATCTGGGCGTCACTGACACGCGTCAGCTCCGCCTCAAGGCCGCGAGGATTACCGATGCGGCCATCCGGATCGTACACAAAGCAGAACAGAGTTTGATGTCCCGTGGCAGGAAATGCTATGGCATCGGCCGTCACCCGCTCGGCGACTTCACGGGACCCGATCCCGCTCTTCGTCATCCCCGCCAGAACGGCGAGATGGTGACTTGGCAAGAGCGACATGGCGCGCGGAGTCGCTGTTGGCTCACCGGCGGACCATTCCCTTTGAGCCACCTCGTCGAACTCGTATCGTAGCAACACATATAAGAGATCTTGTACGTCCTGCTCGTCCTGCACATCCAGGGGAGTCCGATGATTTCCCCGGAGGCGGAGCTGCCGGACAACGGCGTGGAACCTTGTACAGACCTTTCGGACGAGATCGAGAGGATCCTCCGGCCCGCTCGCACTCCAGGCGGGTGGATCGGCGACCTGTCCGGCAGCACGTGCTGCGGTGGCCTGGGGTGCAGCGGCCTCGGTCGTGAGCTCAGCAACCCGTGCCGGGAGTGCGGAGGAGGGTGGCGGTTCGTGAAAAACCGAGTTAGCTGGGCGCTCAAATGCGAGCCCATGGGACGGATGCCCCGCCCCGGCGGTTGGATGCGACACAGGTGGTGGAGGATCGGAAAGGGGCCCCGGGGCTGCAGCAGGCGCGTCTCCCTGATGTGCAGAATCCCGAACCTGCTCACGGGGCTCGGGTATGCTTGGGACGCCCGGACCTTGGCTGATCCCGGGCGATGCGGGAGAAGGGTCTGTCTGGAGCGCCGGGGCCTGATGCGAAGGCGGAAGCCCGCGAAGGGCCATGCCCTGGTCCGGTAACGGCGTCGGAGGCTGGGCGACAAGCGTCGGTTTTTCGGACGGTGGACTCGGAAGGACAGACCGCTCAGCGAGAGCGGTGGGGTGGTCAGCCAGAATGGTGGTCGTCGGAGGGGGGGCGACGAGAGGAGCGGGCAAGGTGGGCATGATTTCAGCGAGTGTAGCAGATGAGGACGAGGACACAGCCATGACGACCGTCGCGGCTGGCGGCGGGGCATCTGGCGCTGGTCGAACGGCGGGGGTGTGGCTGGGAGGGGGTGGCGCGATCCCCTGCAATTCCAACTTTTTTCGCTCCAATTGAGCGATCAATGAATGGAGCAACGAAATCGTCTCGGCCACTTCCGACGGAGAGCTGGTGCGGAGGTGATGCGTTTTCCACTGATGGAATTCAGGGGACCGCTCTCCGAAGATGCACTTGATGCACTCGCGAACCTGGAGCTCGGCCCGCGCTCGCACGGCATCGCGATATGGGAACCCTTCCTGTCGCAGATCCTCAACCTGAGTGAGTTGATCTTGCAGCTTGCGGATGTTCTCATTCACCGCTTCGAGAGAGGCGGTATGCTTGGCCTTGGTGCGGGCGGGATCCTTGGCAGCGGCTCTGGGCATCGGACGATGGATGCGGCGTTCGTCGGTTCGGACAATTACATGGGTGAAAGTCTAGCCGAGGGCTTCCGGACCGGCAAGAAACATGGTGATTTGTGCACCGATCTGGCAGACGAGCCAGAGGGACGCTAGCCGTGCCAGGCAATGTCCGGACCGGCAGATCCGCCATGGTTGCGGAGTCGCCGGATTCCGGACAAACGTTCCTTGGCGGCTCGGGAGTACTTGAGAAACTCTACCCCGAAAGTAGACCCTTTGACCCAACGCACGCGGGCCAGAGCGATCGCGATGGGGTCCTCGCCACCCTGGCATTCGATTTGGAGAGAGAGGTAGGTTCCGATGACGGGAACGACCTCACTTCGAACGGCGCAGCCTGGGCCGGACAGATCGACAAGCCTGCCTTTTCCGGCAATATCGTCTCCGCAGAATCGAACGGGATACCGCAGAGACACCCGGTGATGAGATCTGGCGCGCATAGCGTGTCCTTCGAACTGATGCCACAGAAACCGGCTTCAGAGGATTGGGCCAAGATGATCCTCACCAAATGTAGTCGATAATTCAGGATTCAGCCAGTAAACGGGTGGATCCGGTCGTTGTGCGGGACAAGGTATGGGGGAGTCAGGGGAGGGAGGGCACGATCAGCTCCGAGACTTTGGACGTGATGGGCGATTCTCAAGGCCCGTCGGTCCCTGTTGTAGCGGAGAGGAATGGTCGATACCATCCCTATCCGTTCTGAAGCTGCTCCAGTTGCTCTCTCGCGCTCCCCTCATAACGGAGGAACTCAAGGCCGAGCCGACCTTCGCGGACCCAACGGACCTTGGCCAGTGAAATGCAGACAGGCTGGGATTCCTCCTGGACCAGGATTTCGAGGGCGACATAGGCCCCCTGTTGGAGCGAGGTGCGGCTTTCGATGGCACAGCCCGGAGTGCACAGGTTGACAAGCTGCCCCCGGCCTGCCGACTTATCTCCCAAGAATCGAATGGGAAGCTGGAGCAGTGTTCGTGGGCTCGATCGGAAATTCATGATGGTTATGCGGATCAGGGTTCATGATGAAATGGGCGATGCCGACGCTGAGACCATGCTACGACAATGGGATCGAAATCGGGAAGAGGACGAAAGTAGGGGGCTGTGAAGGATCAATCGTACCGGAAGGTCCTCTCCGGCGGCGGCAATGGGGAGGGCTGCACCCGATGAGCCGCCGGTTCACACGAAGGTGAATTATCTGGAAGTGAAGGAATCACTTGAGGGGTTCTCGGCGGGCGGCAATAAAGAGAGGCTCCGCCTGAATAGCCCGCCGATCAACCGAAGGTTGGTATGGTGCCCCCGACACGAATTGAACGTGCGACACGCGGTTTAGGAAACCGCTGCTCTATCCAACTGAGCTACGGGGGCGTGGGGGAAGTCTCGCACAGTCCTGTCCACTGAGGCAAGGGAACGAGAGCGCCGGGCCTGACCGGCTCCGAGGACGCGTGGCGTCGTCGGAGCACGTCCCTTGGATTTCAGGAACCCGCAGCCCTACTGACGGTTGGCCTGATCCCGCTTGCAGCTTTCTTCCGCGAGCATGCGCTGTCCTGCTGAGGCATCCTTGGGAATGCGCGCCATGCAGGCATCCAACGTGTCTCCTTGCGTTCCTGACGATACCCGGTCGCCGCTCTTCGTCGAGGCGGTTCCGACGACGCTTTGCCGAACGGCTTCGTCGCGGCGGCAGCTTTCTTCGGCCACCATGCGGGTACCAGGGCTGGAATCCTTCGGGATTCTGGCCAGACAGGCATTCAGCTCCGCGTTGGAATCTGCCGCGCCTTTGGCGGCGGTCCCTGACGTTGTTGAAGAGGTCGCGGCGGAGCCGCCCGTCATACTACCCTGTTCGGTGGCGCACGCAGCCAAACCAAACATGAAGGCGACACTTAGTACAGTTGATCGGACGGACATCCTGTTCATACGGTAAACCCTCCTCAATGGAATAAATAGTCGGCGATGGGTCGAGTCCTGTCGGCTGAGGGAAGGGTTATAGCGAACTGGCATGACGAAGGCAAGCGCTACGGCTTCTTTTCGGCTGGCTCAACCGGCTTGATCAGTGACAATTTTTCGGGAATTTGAGTCAAGATGTCGGCGCGAGCCTGGAAAACGCCCGGCATGGCTTGGCCGATGGCATAGACCAGACCGCTGGATTGATTCCCGAGGACCAAGCGGCCGCTCTGACTGCCGTCCTTTCCCGTGGCCGTAAACTCGGCGGTTGGAGCGACCAGTCCGTAGGGCGCCAGGGACCCAGGCTGTTTGACCACCCGTATCTCGGCTGGCAAGTTGACAACCCGGCTCACGAACAGATCCACGGTTTCTTGATTCAATTTCTCTTCCGGTCGATCCTCCAATACCCACTGGCCGCTTTGATTGATGAGCTGGTATTGCTCGGTGCGGGTCTTCACGGCCAGCATGGCGACCATCTCAAAGTCGAGCCCCAGCAATCGTTTGTCCTGCAAGGTAAAGAGATCCTTGGTCAGGTCCTTCAGCATGGCCGGACTAATTCGATAGAGCGGTCCCGCTGCGGAGGTCTCGGCGAACGCCTCGCCGCTGCTGGTCTCGCTTTGATAGAGCTTGACCGTATGGTCCGCGCCAGCTGCATGGACGGTGATCTGCGCCAGCGGTTTCTTCAGCGTCTTGGCGATTTCCACTCGTTCCGGACCCGGATCGATGATGCCGATGGCTTTCAGAGCCTCCAGGCGAAACAGAAAGGACCGAACCTCGCTCTGGTCGGCATTGGCTTCGATCGGAGCCCGGATCTTCCACTTTTTGGCCGGTTTATCATCCATCAGGTACAGGACGATTTCTGTCGGTGGATAGGTTAGGCGTAGGCGATCGGCTTGGGCGTGCTCGAACGGAAGAATTTCCTTGCGGCGGAAGGTCATCACCGTCTTGTTCAAGAAATCCTTGACCGCCAAATCGGTGAGGAGCACCTGTTTGTCGGACTCGCGCAACACGTAGAGCGTGGAGGAAAGGGGACCGACATCGCCGATGCCGAAGGTCTCCTGCTGATCCTGCGTTCTGACCGTCACCGTCACCGGCGGGTGTTCGAGCCCGAAAGGACGGAGCGACTCCTGTGTCGTCTCGATCACACGCGAGACCTTCCCGAGGACTAAGGCGCGGATCATCGATTGGGCCTCGCGGGTGTCCGCCTCGGCCTGCACCGGAGCGGTCATCATCCAGTTGCGAGACTCGTCAGTTTTCAGCTCGATGGTGCCCTGAGCGGACTTGATCCCGAGCCCGGTGATGGCCTTTTCTTCGAAAGAGAGCAGTTTGGATTTCTGCGCCTCGGTCTCTTCCTCTCGTTGTTGGCTCGGCAGTTCGACGAAATAGAGGTAGGCTCCCAACCCCGCCAGGAGCAATGCCAGCGCGATGCTGCCTCGGTAGCGGGACATAGCTTACAAGCGGCGGCGGCGTCGCCAGACGGAGAGGCCGTAGAAAAAGGTGGCGGCGGGAAGCAGCAACACCTGCACGTAGAGCAGAATCCGTTCCTGGTTGGGATTGGGGACGAAGGGGCGGAACGCCGGTTCCTTCGGTGTGATTGAGACCAGATCACGCTCTTGAGCGAGCCAGCCGATGACGTGCAGGAAGAAATCCGTGTTGCCTGGAAAGTTGACGTACGCGTTGCTGGCAAAGGTGGAATTGCCGACGATGACGACCGCGGGTCGCGGCTGACCTTCTGCCGGGGTTTGCTTAGGGGTCAGGGTGCCGGCAAGCGGCAAGGGACCCTGCACGTCCTTGCCGGTGTTGAAGCTGATCACCTTCCCATCGAGTTCCGTTTCGGCCCAACTGCGCGGGGAGGTACGGGCCAGCGGCACAAAATCCCACTCCTTGGCGGCCTCGTCGGAGAACGAGAGATGCCGCGTGCTCGGCATCAAGACTGCGGAGTTCAAATCCTGCGTGATCTCATGTTCGGTGAAGGTGCGCACGAGCAGGGCGGTGAGGTCTCCCAACGCGAGCCGGTCCTGCATGTCTACCAGCACGCCGGGACCAAGGGTTACGCCCCATTGCTGCAGCAATGGGTCCAGGCCGGTCTTGATCTCAGGATCAACCATGATCAGGAGGCGCCCCCCCTTTGCGACGAATTGCTTCAATCGCTCCCGCTCGTCCGCGGTGACCGCTCGTTGGGGACCGCCGATCACCAGAACGGATGTGTTCTCCGGCACGGCGGCCTCTTGGAGCAGGGAAAGGGAAGCCACGTCATAGCCCTGTTTAGTCAAGGCCTCCTTCACCGTTTCGAACCCGGTCCGCTCTCGATCGTTGAGGCTATGCTCCCCGTGCCCTTCCAGGAACAGAATCCGCTTCTTGGTATCGCGGGTCACCCGGATCAGGGCACTGGTCAGTTCGGCTTCCGAAGGCGTGGTGATGCGCACCGTTTCGGTTCCGCTTTCGAGCACGGCCGTGTTCAGCCTGGTGATCCCATGTTTGCGGGCCTCGTCAGGCCTCCGCTCAGGATCGACGAACTCAACCGTGACCCGGTCGTTGCTTCCTCGATAACTGTCCAACAGGTCTCTGTAGGCAGTGGCTCCCGGACTCCGGTCCTGCGCAAAGACCGTGACTCGGACCTCTTGTTTAAGGCTGCGAAGGATCTTGTGGGTCTGCGGCGCCAGGGTAAAGCTTTGCGTCTCGGAGAGGTCCCAGTTCTTGACGTGACGGGCCGCGAGAAAATTGACGATGCCGAGAATCGCCGAGAACATTGCGACCATGAGGAAGCTGTTCGCGCCGAGTCTCGTGGACCGTCGAGCCGAGAACTCCTTGAGCCTGTGGAAGCGGGAGACAAGAAAGAGGATCAAGCAACAGGTCGCAAGTCCGAATATGAGCAACACCAACCAGGTCCGTTCGGGCGCCAGGCTATAGAGGATGATGCTCGTCGCTGCAAGGATGCCCCCGGCCACACCGGCGAGGGATGCGAATCGCGTTACTTCCATCGCTGTGACTCCACGACGCGATGGGCTAGGAAGAGCATCAACGCGATCCCAGAGATGAAATACACCAAGTCCTTGGTGCTCACGAGGCCTCTCACCAATCGATCGAAGTGCTCGATGACGGAGAGATATGAAATGGCATGGCCAAGGGGGTTGTCCCCGAGGAGCGAACCCACGGCGAACAGAAACCAAACTAGGACCGAGAGGCCAAAACTCAGGAAGGCGGCGACGATCTGGTTTTCGGTCAGGGTGGAGGCGAACACGCCGGTGGCCAACAGTAACCCTCCCAGCAAGACAAGCCCCAGATAGCCGGTCCACACCGGATACCAATCGAAACTGCTGAACAGCGAGAGCACGACGGGCACGAGTCCGGTCAGAGCGAGCATGCCGAGAAAAGTCAGAAAGACGCTCAAGAATTTTCCCAGCACCATATCGGTGACGCTGATCGGTGCCGTCATCAAGAATTCAAACGTGCGCAGTTTGCGCTCTTCTGCAAATAGCCGCATCGTCAGGAGCGGCAGAATTAACAGGAGGATCGTCGAGGTCGTTCCGAAGATCGGACGAAAGACCATGTCGTTCAGATTGACTTGGGCCATCCCTCCCTGCATTTGCATCATACGGATGGCTTGGTTGCCGGCGCTGACCACCGCGATCTGGGCGAGGACGCCGAATATCAGAAGGAACACGGCCGCGACCACATAAATGATCGGCGACACAAACGCGGAACGCAGTTCCTTGGCGATGATGGCCTTGATCGGAGTCATAATCACGCAGGCGGCAAGACGGCTCGACCGGCCTCCTTCTCATCGGTGTCGGAGGCGGCAGCCGTTCCGGCTGGGATCCCTTCTTCATGTTGGGTCAGGCGCAGGAAGACGTCTTCCAACGTCATCGAGACGGTGCGCAGCTCCAAGAGTCCCCAGTTGCGGGCAACCACGAAGCGAGCAATCTCCTCCCTCATATCGCGTCCGAGTTCGGATTCGATCAAGGCCGATTGCGCATGCTCGGCCGGAATAACCGACAGGATGCCGGGCATCGTCCGCAATTGCTCCACCCAATCTGCGGGAGGGGTCTTGAGCGTCACGCTTATTTTTTCCGACCGGCGGAGGCGTGCCGATAATTGCTCGGGGCTGTCCTCGGCCACGATGCGCCCGCCGTTGATGATGACCACCCGGCGGCACAGTGCGGTCGCTTCCGGTAGGATATGCGTGCTGAGGATAATCGTATGGGACTGGGCCAGGTCCTTGATCAATTGCCGGATTTCGAGGATTTGCTTTGGGTCCAATCCGACCGTCGGTTCATCCAGGATCAAGACCGGCGGATCGTGGATCAGCGCCTGGGCGAGGCCGACCCGTTGCCGATATCCACGTGACAGGTTCGCGATCAGCCTGCCGCGAACGGTGCCGAGCGAAAGGCGGTCCACCACCGCGTCCATCCGCTGGCGCAGGGTTGCGCCGGACAACGCACGCAATCGGGCGACGAATGTCAGGTATTCCTCAACAGTCAGTTCCTGGTAAACCGGAGGGGTTTCAGGCAGATAGCCGATATGGCGTTTGACTTCGGTGGGCTGCTCAAAACAATCAAATCCTGCCACGGTGGCCCGGCCTTCTGTCGCCGGCATGAAGCAGGTAAGGATACGCATCGTCGTGGTCTTGCCGGCGCCGTTCGGGCCCAAAAAGGCCAGCACTTCACCCTTCTCAACAGAGAATGACACATCCTGAATCGCGGTCAGTTGGCCGTACCGCTTTGTGACGTGGTGAACGTGGATCATGGAGCCGGAGTCATGAATCTAAGTCTACGGAGGTGTGAGGCGGTTTATGAGAAGCAAGGGTCCAACGGTATCGTGCGCGGTGACACAGGGTGTTCGCGGATACTACTAAGTCGCCGCCGCAGCGTCAAGGCATCTGCGCCTAACCCGACCAGGTTTTTTGTTGGACCCGCACGGCCTGAGCTGAGAAGGAGATGCGGCTTTACAGAAAGGGCGGGACTCGCTATAGTTCGCACCCATTCCCAATACGGCGCCTCCGGTCTCGCTCGTGCTGCCTCGCAAGGACGCAGGTACTCGGAGGCGTACAGCAAGGTGGGGTTGTCGCGTTGGGACCAAGAGAGATCATGAGAAAAGGTGAATTGGGGGAGAGCAGTGCGTCTTTGGTAAGGGAGGAGATTGTGAAGAGACTAATTGCTGGACTAGGAATCGGGCTCGGGGTCGTCATGATGCTCGGCTGTTCGGGCCCAAGCGAAATGATCAGCTTGTCGATTCCCAGCATGCGCGATCCGGCGGCGGCCAAGACGGCCAAGAGTGCCGGTCCGACGGTCGGGGTCGTTCGGTTCGAAGACAAGCGGGCCAACCGGTCGCACCTCGGCACGAAAACCGGCAGACTGGGCGGCATCGAGAATTTCGGCGTACGAGGCAATGATCCTGGTCAGGCCGCGGCCACTGCCCTCACCGATTACCTGCGAAGCAAAGGCTGGAATGCATCCGTCATGTCCGAGAACGCGGCCAGTTCAGCCGATGTCATGGTATCCGGCGAGATCCAGGAAATGGAAGTGGACGCCAAGAACGGTTTCTTTTCCACTGACCTCTGGTCCAAGGTGAAGATCCTTGTCCAGGGTAACAACAAGAACGACGGCAGCAAGGTCCGAATGACATTGACCGGCAGCGGTACGGACAGCGTGTTTTGGTTCAGCCCGGACGATGCGCAAGGATTGGTCAACGATGTGATGACGGAAAGCTTCTCAAAGCTAGTGTCTTCGACGAAATTCGAGAACGGCGCACTACGTCTCAATTGACCTCATGATCTCGGCAGGGCGGATGCGTTCCGGTCTCCGCCTCTTTACTATCCTGCACTATCCTGCTCAATCGGGGGAGAGCCGGATCGATCGGGGACCTGCCTGGGGCGGTGTGTTTCCTCAGCATGCAGCGGAACCGTTCGTCCTACCTCGCGACGAATTTTCGCCTCCCGCGGATGAGAGGAAAGGGGTACCTCAAGGGGGTTGGCGCTTGTGGTCGGTTGGCTTACGGTGAGTCGTCATGCAGCCGATGGTTTCGAATTCCACCCGGAGCGAGCGTAGCATGAACGCCATCTCTCTTGATCGTCGCGTGAGCACCCTGTTGGCCGGTGTCTTGCTGGTGGGGTTGAGTGGGTGCAGTGTTTTACCCAAGGGTGTTGTCACGCTGGATGTTGGGGAGCAGGATCGCGGCGTGGCCTCGTGGTATGGCGAATCCTTTCACGGCAGACTGGCTGCCGACGGCAAAATCTTTGATATGTATGCGCTAACGGGTGCCCATCGAACCTTGCCCCTGGGCACGGTCGTTCGAGTCGTCAATGCCGTCAACGGCAGGTCGGTGCTGATCCGGATTACCGATCGGGGGCCCTATATCGAAGGCCGCATGCTTGACCTCTCGTATGCCGCGGCCGAGCGCTTGGGGATGGCGGTCCAGGGTCTCTCGCCGGTCTTGGTTGAGGTCGTCGGGAGTCAAGACTTCCTGGTTCAACACGTTGGCATCGCAGTGGCCACCCTCGAAACGGCGGTCGGTTGGAACACGAACATGGGACGCTTACCGTCAGCCCGTTCAGTTCCGAGTGTCGAAGCGCTGATCCCTCTCCGACCCGGGGATGTGTGGGGCGGGCGGCGCGAGCGTCGCTGGTTGATCGAAGTGTGACCTCATTACTCCCTCCTCCTACCTTCTCTCGTAGGGTCGGTCTGGTTGACAGGGCTCGAAACAACACACTACACTTCGAGAAATCCAGGGGGTGGTTTACTGTGCCATCTGCAAGAAGGAGCAGCGCATCTCTATGCCCAAGAAAACGCAAGAGGAGAAGGACGAATCCAGGCTCAAGACCAAACTGCGCGAAAGGCTGGCAGGTCACGCCAACCCGGAAGGGGATGCGGCGTTGCGGGCTCTTCACAAACGACTGAAGCGGACTCAACGCAAGCGGCGTGCGTTGGCAGCCCGGAAGGTCCGAGCCGCCGGAGCCGCAAGTACCGAGCAAAAGTAGATTGACAGACTGATTCGATCGACAGGAGCATGGCAGACAATGGATAAACCGAATCACGAACCGACCCCCCCTGAGGGGGTTTCCGCTTCCGCGGATCAAGCGGCTCAGGATGAATTGACCGACCAGCTGTCCGCCCGGTTGACCGCCGAAGCATCGGCTCCAGAGGGAGAGGTTCAGGCTGCGGATCAGACCGCCGAGGAAACCGTCATCCTTGAAGAGGAAGTGGTCAAGGATGAGATCGATATCCAGATCGATCTTTTGAAAGACTCCGATTGGGTCGTGCGCCGGGAGGCTGTGGTCACGCTTGGTGAGATGGCCGATGAACGGTGTGTGGAGCCGTTGTGCAATGCCCTCCGCGACGGTGATTGGCAGGTTCGTGAGGCGGCGGTGGAGGGTTTGGCGAATGTCGGGTCTCCCGCCGTCGAGTTGCTCATCAAACTGCTGCGCGATTGGGATGTTCGGAAATATGCCATCCAAAGCCTGGGCAAGATCAAAGATGAACGGGTGTTGGAGCCCTTGGTCGCGCAGTTGCGCAGCGATGAGTTTCGGGAAGACGCCACCACTGCGCTCTCCGAGCTCGGAAAGCCCGCGGTGGACCGGCTGGTCAAGGCGCTGAAGGATAAGGACGAGACCGTTCGCAAACAGGTGGTCCTCATTCTGGGTCGGATCAAGGATGGGAGTGCGGTCGATTCGCTCATCGGGATGCTCGGCGATCCGGATTGGTTTGTGCGCCTTACCGCGGCGGCGGCCTTGGAAGCCATTCACGACGAGCGGGGGCGGGAAGCGATCAAGCCGTTAATGAAAGATCCGGACCTGGTGGTCCGCCTGCGCGTCGAACGTATTCTCGCTGCGTGGAAGAAGCGACAGCAGGAAGTCAACGCCTGAGCATGGCGGACCTACTTTTGTAACAGCTCGTCCATTTCCTTCTGGATTCCGTCCAGTTTCGTCGGGCCGAATTTCTTCCCGATCGTCAGCTCCAACCGCACTTCCTTCACCTGCGCGACCAGCGTGCGCAACCTGGCGGAAACGGCAGGCTCCCGAGTTCCGTGGAGCGCCTGCTCCATGGCATCAATAGTTTCCGCCAGTTCCTTTCCCGCATGACCGTAGTTCCGCTCCGCCAGATCCAGCTTGGCCTGCACCAACCGTGCTTTGGCATCGACGAGTCCTTGGCGACGGCGGAGGTCACGCTCGATTCCCAATGTGGTGTCCATGACATTTTTCGACAGTTCTCTGACCTTCTCCGACAATGGCTTGAGCGGAAGCTGTCCGAATACATAGCCAGCGGCGAACGCGACGGAGATGAGGACAAGCAGGCCGAGAAATCTCAACATGGCGTAGGCTCGTGCGTCAGCTCGTTCGCATTCGTCCGTTGTCGATGACCCGAAGCAACCCGCCGCCCGCTGTGATCCTGACGGCAGGTTCGGAATCTTGGATGGCCTTCTTGAGCGCGGGAATTACCGCACGTCCGCCGACACGGCCCAGGGCGCGGGCTGCGGCCAATCGAGGTTGCGGTTGCGGATCGCGCAGCATCTGGTCAAGCAGAGGGATCGCCTGCGTGTAGCCGTTGACGGCAAGCGATTGTGCCACGGCAGCCCGCACTTGCGGAGCCGCATGTTTGGCCAAGTGTGCAGCCGTGAACAGAACGTCCTGATCTCCCGCGCGCACCAATCCCTCTAAGGCGCTGGCCCGTACGAAGTCGTCGGCATCCCGCAAGAGTGGCTGCAGCAGCGACCGGATATGAGGGCCGCCCAAGCGGCCGGCGCTCGTCGCCGCAATCGCTCGAACCCGAGGGTCCTCATCGGCCAGCGCATGCGAGAGCGCGGAGAGTCCAGACATCTGCCCGAACTCGCCGAGCGCACCTGCTGCGAATGCTCGAACGGAGGCCTCGGGATCATACACCGCCTGGGTGAGTAAGGACAGTGTGGCCGGTCGTTTCAGACGACCGAGAACACCCAGTGCCGCCATACGGATCTCGGGGTCGGGATACGTCGCTGCAGCCAGGACATCTGCC
Source organism: Nitrospiraceae bacterium (assembly GCA_050246315.1). Taxonomy (GTDB): domain Bacteria; phylum Nitrospirota; class Nitrospiria; order Nitrospirales; family Nitrospiraceae; genus Nitrospira_G. Next base: position 214,098 of record JBFWWG010000005.1, read on the forward strand.
GTCATGTCTTCTCGGCCCAGCCGGATCAAGGCTCCAGCGGCAAATACCGATTCCGGACCTTCATCGCGCCGAGCGATTTCAACCAGGCGATCACGAACGGAGGTGACGCCAAGCTCGCCCAATGAGGTCATGGCGGCGATCCGAACCGAAGGGGCGCGGTCGTCGAGGGCTCTGATCAACGTTCCGGCTCGCGATGTCAATTTCGTGCGTCCGATGGCCTCGGCTGCCTTCGCGCGAATGACCACGGACGGATCCAGAAGGCTGTCTTCCAGCAACGGGCCGAATTCTTTGGTGGAGGACTCGGCCACGACGGCGAAGGCGGCGAGCCGGATATGTTCCTGCGAGTCGCGCATCCGGCTGGTGACCGTGGACCAGGCGATCTCGTGCAGCAAAGCAAGATCGTCAGTGGAGCCTTCCGGGATCAACTGTTGGTACAGCGGCCACGCGTCTTCCGGACGTCCCAGTCGGGCATAGCTGCGCAGGGCCAGTCGAGACAGGTCCGGAGGGGGGGATTGACCACCATCTGATCGTGCGGCTTGATACAACCGAATCACCCGATCATATTCGCCTGCGTCGAATGCTTGTGCGGCGGGACTCGCCGTCTGTGCATGAGGGGAGGATCGTGCTTTCGCCGATACAGAAACAACCTGGTGGGAAACTGAGGCCAGGCACAGGAGAGACAGGATGAGCGAATTCAGGGACAGCATAGTCGCCCAGGTTTTGAGGAGATACCGACGGCGGCGCGGAGATCGAGCGAGCGGAACCGGCTTCCGGCTCCGTCACCCATGCGTCGTTCGTCCTACCATGAAGAGGGAGCTTTCGTCGAGGCTGGAGCGTACACGAGATCCATGTACTCTTTTACCATCCGCCTGGCGCTGAATCGGGGCGCGTTGGTCCGGATCGACTGTTTGACCACCTGGAGCCATGCACGAGGGACCCCATCGAGATCCCGCTGGTAATAGAGCGGAATTACTTCCTCTTCTAACAGGCGGTACAGTTCCTTACTGTCGAGGTCATCTTCCACCGTCGGGTCCTGCAGATGACTGGATGAGGGAATGCCCCATCCGTTGCTACCGTCGTAGCCTTCCTGCCACCAGCCGTCCAGCACGCTGAGATGAAGGACTCCGTTGAGCGTGGCCTTCTGACCGCTGGTGCCGCTGGCTTCCATCGGGGCGCGCGGAGTGTTGAGCCACACGTCCACTCCCTGCACCAGATATTTGGCCATGTGCATGTCGTAGTTCTCAAGGAAAGCGATATGGCCGGCCAGCTTGTGGTCGTGACAATAGGACAAGACCTGATGGATAAATTGACGGCCGGGTTCGTCTGCGGGATGAGCTTTGCCGGCAAAGACGATCTGGACTGGCCGCCATCGGTCATGGAGCAGGCGGCGCAGCCGGTCCAGGTCTCGGAAGAGCAAGGTGGCCCGCTTGTAGGTCGCAAACCTGCGGGCAAATCCGATCGTGAGGGCTTCCGGGTCCAACATCGTACCGCGGGAGAGGACTTGAGAGGCGAGCAGGCGGCCCTCGGCCCATCCACCTCTCGCCCGCTCTCGGATGAAGGACATCAGCTTCCGCTTCATGAATTGCCGGACACCCCAGAGTTCCGCGTCGGGAATGTCCGGCACCCGTTGCCAGATAGCCGGATCGTCCGATCGATCCACCCAATCAGGTCCCAAGTATTTTCCATAGAGTTGATGGAGCTCCGCCGCAATCCAGGTCGGGACATGCACGCCGTTGGTGAGACTGCGGATCGGGACCAGCTCTTCCGATAGGCCCGGCCACAGACTCTGCCACATTTGACGCGTGACGCGCCCGTGCTCGCGGCTGACGCCGTTCACATGCGCGGACAGACGCATCGTCAGCGCCGTCATGTTGAAGCCGGCTTCGGGATGGTCCGGGTGCTCGCCCAGTCGGAAGAACGCCGATCGGGTCAGTCCAAGCTGATCCCAGTAACCGTTGAAATATCGCTCCATCAGGTCCAACGGAAAGACATCGTGACCGGCGGGAACCGGCGTATGGGTGGTGAAAACCGTGCTGTGTCGGACCGCCTCCACAGCTTCACTGTGGGTGAGACCGGCGCGCACGTGTTCGCGCAGACGCTCCAGGGTCAGAAAGGCCGAATGGCCTTCGTTCGCATGCCACACGGTCGGATTGTGACCGAGGGCACGCAGGGCGCGGACTCCGCCGAGGCCGAGCAGGATCTCCTGACACAGTCGCATTTCCTGCCCTCCGCCATAGAGACGGGCCGACAGCCCTCGATCCTCCGGAGCGTTGTTCGGGACGTCCGTATCCAGCAGGTAAATGGGAATTCTCCCGATCTGCACTTTCCACACGGTCGCCGAAACCTGGCGGCCGCCCATTTCCACACTGATGTGGCAAGGGCTCCCTTCCGGTGTGAGGGCCGGATTGATAGGGGACTCGTCCCGGTTGAACGGCGCATATTCCGCTTCCTGCCAGCCATCAGGCGTGATGGACTGCCGGAAATAGCCTTGCTGATACATGAACCCCAGGCCGATCAACGGCAGACCAAGATCACTGGCTTCTTTGCAGTGGTCACCTGCGAGGATTCCAAGCCCGCCGCTGTAAATCGGAATGGAGTTGTGGAATCCGAACTCGGCCGACATGTAGGCGACTTGAAAATTGGTCATGGTCGCATAACGGGTCGCGAACCAGGTCTGGCGATCCGAGCGGTATTCATCGAAGGCCTTGATGACGGCGGAATACTGCCGGGCGAATCCGGGATCGGCGGCCAGCGCGGTCAGCCGCTCGGGGTTGACGCTTTGGAGCAGAAGCACCGGGTTGTGGTGGCAGTGAAACCACAGGACGGGATCGATGGCTTCGAAGAGCCAGCGCGCGTCCAGGCGCCAACTCCACCAGGGGTTTTGGGCAAGATCATGCAGCCGAGCGATCGAATGGGGAAGACGGTGGACGGACATGCGTGTTATGCCAACCCCTCCATATCAGGCATGTCCCGCCTCATGCCAGGTGGCCCAATTGTCCGAAAAGGCGACCGCAGCGTAGCGCTCCCCGAGGATCTTGGTCACCCGGTTCATCAGGCGTGTGAGTTCCTGTGCTTCCTGGGCCCTGAGGTCGCGACGGAATCGGGGATGCAAACCCCAACGGGTCTCCACCTCTTCTCCCGTGATGGCGGCGACGACACTCACAAGTTTAATCTCATGGCCGGTGCTCGACGACTGAGACGGACGTTCAGCCTGGCCCACAGCGGCCGCGGGCGCCGCCGGTTGCTGATCCGGTTGCCGGCCTTCGAAGAGCGCGTTCATGGCCGGAATGACTGCACCGGCGCACAGCATCGCGGAAGCCGCCACCTGGCCGTTCGACGGATCACCCATCGCCTGCGCAATTCGGACGCCGAACTGCGATAGCATCTCCTGCTTCTGTTTCGAGTCCTCGGTCACCATGAACTTGAACGGTTCGTACAGGCGGCGGCTCTCGGCCACGGTCAAGCCCACGGTCATGACGAGTTCCATGGGATCGCTGGTGTTGCTGATGGCTTGAGCGAACAAGGTTTTCAGTTGATAGCTGACCGCATCTTCCAATTGATTCATGAATTCCGGCTGGTCTGCCAGAGGCACGTGCATGGCGGACAAACGATCCGCCAGATTGAACAGAACCTTGAGAAACTCCAGATAGACTTCCCACTCCTCTTTGCGTTTCAGCTTCAGAGCACGATCGGGTGCACTTTTCTTCGCAAGTGTGACCGATTCACCGGCAATCGCCAGCATGAGTTCGGCCAAGGCTCGAATTCTGTCACGATATTGGACCAACGCCGTGGGCACCGCGGTTCCTCAAATCGCAGTATTATAGCCGACTCATGCGTGACCTCCAAGGTATTTAATATCACGGCGGCCAAGCAGAGTCGGTCGTGCTGGTGAAGGAACGCGCAATCGCGCATGGCCAGGTGCATTGCGGTCAAGCGGACGGTCATGGTATACAGCGCGAAGTAGAACGCGATTCTCTCGCGAACGATTGCAACCTTCTCCCCTGCGCTGTGAACTCTGACGTCAAGCCCTACATCCTTCGCCGGAGCGAGGAGCTGGCGGCGCGGCGGCTGTCGCTTGATTACGAGCGGGCTCTCAATCCACAACAACTTGCGGCGGTGAAGGCGGTTGACGGCCCGGCTCTGGTGATTGCCGGCGCCGGCAGTGGCAAAACCCGCACGCTGATCTACCGGCTTGCCTATCTGATCGATTCCGGGGCGGATCCGGCCTCGATTCTGTTGATGACCTTCACCCGCAAGGCGGCTCAAGAGATGGTGGAACGCGCGAGCGCGCTCATCGGCCCTGGGGCGGAGCGCGTCTGGGGCGGCACCTTCCACTCGATCGCCAATTCGTTGCTTCGGCGGTATGGCACGGCCATTGGAATCGGCCATGGCTTCACGATACTTGACCGCAGCGATGCCGAAGATCTCGTGAACCTCGTTCGTGGCCAGCTCGGCTTGGGCGACAAGGATAAACGGTTCCCTCGCAAGGGGACCATCGCCGAGATCTTCAGCAAGTGTGAGAATACCCTTCAGTCGATCGAAGATGTGGTTTTAGATGAGTTTTCTCATTTCAGCGAGTTCTTGGAAGACCTGATCAAACTCAAGGAGGCGTACGACACGCAAAAACAGCAACGCCAGTTGCTCGACTACGACGATCTGCTGGTCAAGTTGTCCGGGTTGTTGGCGGAGACCGAGGGGGTGGGCGGCAAGGTAACGGAGCAGTTCCGCTACATTTTGGTCGACGAGTATCAGGATACCAATCGATTGCAGGCGCAGGTGATTCGCCGGCTGGCGCGCGGGCACCACAATGTCATGGTGGTGGGAGACGATTCGCAGTCTATCTATGCCTTCCGTGGCGCCACATTCCGCAACATCATGGATTTTCCGCAGCTCTTTCCCGGTGCGCAGATCTATAAGCTCGAAGAAAACTACCGCAGCACCCAGCCGGTCCTCCACTTGGCGAACGCCGTCATTCAACAGGCCGCTGAGAAGTACGAGAAGAGGCTGTTCACACGGCAATTGGACGGGCCGCCGCCGGTCCTGGTCGAGGCAGGAAGCGAAAATGCCCAATCGCGTTTCGTGGTCCAAAAGATCCTGGAGCTGTGCGAAGAAGGCGTACCGCTCAACGAGGTCGCTGTGCTGTTTCGCTCGGGCTTTCACTCCTTTGATCTGGAACTGGAGCTCTCACGGCGCAATGTGCCGTTTATCAAACGCGGCGGCATCAAATTCATTGAAGCCGCGCATGTGAAGGATCTGTTGGCGCACTTGCGCGTTGTCCAGAATCCGTTTGATGTCGTGAGCTGGAACCGCGTGTTGCTCTTGATCGAGGGCGTGGGACCCAAGAAGGCGCGCGAGCTGATTGCCGGGATCATGAAGACCGACCGGGCTTGGGACGTCCTGCGGGCCGCAGGAGGGCGTTCGGGTGGCGGGTTGCGGGAGCTTGCCGCGATGCTGGAGGAATTGGCCAGGAAACCATTGGAGCAGGTCGGGGATGTCGTGGGATGCACGTATGAGTACTACCTTCCCCTGTTGAAGCAACAGTACGACGACTACCCGAAGCGGATGCGAGATCTCGAACAATTGCACGCCATGGCTGGCCGCTACCAGGCGTTGGAAGCATTTCTCGCCGACCTTGCGCTGGAACCGCCGGAAGGGGCGACCAGAGGTCTGAGCGGAGGAGACGAGCAGGATGAGGCTCTCATTCTTTCAACAATCCATTCGGCCAAGGGATTGGAATGGCGGAGCGTGTTCGTCATTTGGGTGGCGGATGGACGATTTCCCTCGATCTATTCGGCAACGAGCGAGGAGGACCTCGAGGAGGAGCGGCGTCTGTTTTATGTCGCGGTGACGCGAGCCAAGCGGCATCTCTATCTCACTTATCCGACCAACGTGTACGAGCGCAGCAGTGGATTTGTCTTCTCTCGGCCTTCGCGCTTTCTCGACGACCTCCCGCCTCATCTGTGGGAAACGTGGAAACTCCAGGAAGAAGACTCACCGGAGTGGGGTACGCGCACCCAGTCATCGTGGTAAGGCGTCGTGTTCGTCCTGTCGGAGAATTATTCAGATCCGGCATGCTGAAACAGGCTGTGTGTGCGGGCGCGGCTATCCTCATCCTGTCATGGGGAGGGATCAGCCGGTCAGCGCTGGCCCACGCCGAGAGTGACGTGTCTGCTCCGCCCGTTCAGGCTGCATCGGATCCCTGGGCACAGGTGATTCGTGAGGCTGCTTCCTTGGGCTTGCCCACCGGGTTTCTTCGCGAACTTCCGACTTCCTTCGTGACCATCGAGTTTGAGGATTTGCATACCTATGCGGCCGAATACCATCCGGCCGACCATCGCATGGTGCTCAACCGCGCTCTGTCGTTCAATCAGGCGGGGCTGGTTTTGCGGCCGTTGCGAGACCTGAACCGTCGCGACCTCGGTACGCTCTTTCATGAACTCTTTCACGCCTATCTGGACTATCTGGTGACCATGCCGGCGGCTGATCGAAGCCAAACCGGAGCAGACCTGCTCCGGTTTGCACAGGATCGACGAGCTTGCCGGTATGCCAAGGTGCTCATCACGCCGATCGTCCAAAGAAAAGGCGCGACCGAGGAGCGTGAGCTCAGTGAGCAGGAGGCTTGGGAGGCGTTGAATGAAACCTGGGCCGTCGCCATCGGGTGGGCGGTGTGGACCAGGCTTGAAGCTGCCTCAACGGGGAAAGGAAGGCCGGATAAGACTTCGATGCAACGTGAGTGGTTTAAGCGGATGCAAGCTGCTGAAAGAAGTGGGGAATTGCGTGGATATTACGAGCCGGAAGATGCCGCTGAACAGGCGTTGACCAAGAAGCGGTACCTCGCGCATGCGTATCGTATCACCGCGGATGAGCTTCGCGCATTGTTGGAGTTGGTGCTGGAAGTGCCGCGCGAGGTGGCGGCGCAGGCAGCCAAAACCATTGCCGGTGACAAGCCCGGCCCGTTTCCCGGCCGAGACTGTTCGCCCTATCCTCTGCCGTCGGATGTCCATTCCAGGGGCGCTCGATAGTGGACGAACCCCACCCACACTATTCGTCCGTTGGCCCACTTGACATCTCCGCCTTTCATCAATACAATCGGGCGTTTCAAAAACCAAGCCTTTCCTGCTCAGTGTAATCCAGCCATTCGAAGAAAAGCGGCTGCTACCGTGCAGTGAGGGTGTTTTTGTCTTTGTGTGGTGGTCTGCCTGCCTCGTGTAGGCGTCATCGTGGTAACGGTTTCATGGTCAGGTACCCAAGTGGCCAACGGGGGCAGACTGTAAATCTGCTGCTTACGAGCTTCCAAGGTTCGAATCCTTGCCTGACCACCATCACCAAGCTCCGGACGAGCCGGAATTAAGAGCTGCTATCTCCAGAGGTGGTCGAAAAAGATCGAGGCGGGCGTAGCTCAGTGGTAGAGTCCCAGCCTTCCAAGCTGGCTGTCACGGGTTCAAATCCCGTCGCCCGCTCCAAAAAGAAGATGTCAAGCGGTTACTCGCGAAACGTCACTCGTCGGAAAGCGGACCGGCTAGAGCAAGAGGCTAGCGGTTTTTTGTTGTATGGGTATTGACCGTTGACGCATGGCGAATGACAGTGGATGTGCCCACGTAGCTCAGTTGGTAGAGCACGTCCTTGGTAAGGACGAGGTCACGCGTTCGATCCGCGTCGTGGGCTCCATCCAACCTATGCTCGGACCGGCCGGTTGGGTTCGCGCACGCGTAGTCGGGTCGGTGTCTGCAGGCGGGACGGAGTCTTAATTTAATCGGCACGAATATTCCAGGGGGAGCAAGCGATGGCGAAGGCGAAATTTGAGCGAAAGAAGCCGCACGTGAACATCGGGACGATCGGGCACGTGGACCACGGCAAAACGACCTTGACGAGTGCGCTGACGAAGATTTCGAGCGACAAGGGGATGGCGAAGTTCGTGAGCTACGACGAGGTGGCGAAGGCGAGCGAGAGCCAGGGGCGGCGGGACGCGACGAAGATCATGACGATCGCCATCAGCCACGTGGAGTACGAGACGGACAAGCGGCACTATGCCCACGTCGACTGTCCGGGGCACGCGGACTACGTGAAGAACATGATCACGGGGGCGGCCCAGATGGACGGGGCCATTCTGGTGGTGAGTGCGGCGGACGGGCCGATGCCGCAGACACGGGAGCATATTCTCTTGGCTCGGCAGGTGGGGGTGCCCTACATCGTGGTGTTTTTGAACAAAGCGGACAAGGTGGATGATCCGGAGTTGCTGGAGCTGGTGGAGGTGGAGGTGCGGGAGCTCCTGAGCAAGTATGATTTTCCAGGGGAGAAGATTCCGATCATTCAGGGCTCGGCGCTGAAGGCGGTGGAGGGGGATCAGGGGCCGTTGGGGGTGCCGGCGATTTTGAAGTTGTTGGAGGCGATCGACAGTTATATTCCGACGCCGACGCGGGCGATCGACAAGCCGTTTTTGATGCCGATCGAGGATGTGTTCACGATCAGCGGGCGGGGGACGGTGGTGACGGGGCGGTGCGAGCGGGGGGTGGTGAAGGTCGGGGATGAGATCGAGATTGTGGGGTTGAAGCCGACGCAAACGACGGTGGTGACCGGGGTGGAGATGTTCCGCAAGGTGCTCGATGAAGGGCAGGCGGGGGATAATATTGGGGTGCTGCTCCGGGGCACGAAGAAGGAAGAGGTGGAGCGGGGGATGGTGCTGGCGAAGCCGAAGAGCATCACGCCGCACACGAAGTTCAAGGCGGAGATCTATGTGTTGACGAAGGAAGAGGGGGGGCGGCATACGCCGTTCTTCAACGGGTACCGGCCGCAGTTCTATTTCCGGACGACGGACGTGACGGGGGTGGTGCAGTTGAATCCGGGGGTGGAGATGGTGATGCCGGGGGACAATGTGACGGTGACGGCGGAGTTGATCAGTCCGATTGCGATGGATCAGGGGCTGCGCTTTGCGGTGCGCGAGGGCGGCAAGACCGTCGGCTCCGGCGTCGTCACGGAGATTCTGGCATAGCAAGACCGTCAATCATTATGGGTCGATCGAGTCAGGAAGGTCACGGTGCGATTGACCCTTGACGTGTGACGAATTACGGGGGCTTTCATGCGCGAAATTATTGATCTGGCATGCACCGAATGCAAGCGTCGGAACTACTCGACGATGAAGAACAAGAAGAACGACCCGGACCGCCTTGAGTTGAAAAAGTTTTGTCGATCCTGCCGAAAGCACGTGCCGCACAAGGAAGTGAAGTAAGTGGTGAGGCTGGGGAGTGCAGGGCGGGAGTGCGCTATGAGCGCTCAGCACTCGTTTCTCAGCATTGAGGAGAGGGGCATGGTGTCAATGGCTAGCACATCGGTCTCCAAAACCGAGAGTCTAGGTTCGAATCCTAGTGCCCCTGCCATCTAGGATCGTCGCTCGTAGGCAGATCACTCCAGCACCGGGGCAGGCCGGTTGTCAGGCTGGCGGGAGCGGAAGGGGAGAGCGTGTTCAAGAAATTATGGGCGTCGGTGGTCGAGTTTGTGGCGGATGTTCGAGGCGAGATCAAGAAGATCTCGTTTCCGACCAGGGCTGAGACCATTGGGTCAACCACGGTGGTGATCGTCTTCTGCATTATCATGTCGCTCTATCTGTCCGTCTTGGATTCATTTCTCGTCTGGCTCGTGAGCAAGATCATCTAGTCCGGTCATGTCAAGCCCTGCGGACGGAATGGCCGTACCTGCCGGGCAATCGTAGAGTGAGAGATGCAATGAGGAAGCCAAGCCATGAGTGAGCAAGAGACCGCGACGACACCCAAGCAGTGGTATGTGATTCATACCTATGCGGGATTCGAAGGTCGGGTGAAAACCAGTCTCATGGAGCGGGCCGGCCAGATGGGTATGACGGAGAAGCTGGGTCAGGTCCTCGTTCCGACGGAAGATGTGATCGAGATCAAGGACGGGAAGCGACGAACCTCCAAGCGAAAGTTCTTCCCCGGCTATGTCCTGATTGAACTTGAAACGCCGCTGACGGATGAAACCTTGCAGATGATCAAGGAAACGCCGAAGGTCACGGGATTTGTGGGGGGTGGCGCGCAGCCGACGCCGCTATCCCAAGAGGAGGTCGAGTCGCTGCTGAAACAGATCGATTCCGGCACGGCGCGGCCTCGGGAGCAGATCCGTTTTGTCAAAGGCGACAATGTGCGCATTATCGACGGCCCATTTTTGGGGTTCAACGGCGCCGTGGAAGATGTGGATCCGGTGCACAACCGGGTCAAGCTGATGGTGAGTATTTTCGGGCGGTCCACCCCGGTGGAGCTAGGATTCTTGCAAGTGGAACGCATTTAGTCATGGTGAATTAGGAATTGTGCATTCTGATTGAGGATCCGTCATTCAGAGTTGAGCATTCCTAATTCAGAATTCTGAACGGAGTGAAGGTATGGCGAAGGAAGTTTCGGCGCAAATCAAACTGCAGATCCCTGCCGGCAAGGCGAATCCTGCACCACCGGTGGGGCCTTCTTTGGGTCAGCACGGCGTGAACATCATGGAGTTCTGTAAGCAATTCAACGCCCGGACACAAAAGGATGGAGACAGCATCATCCCGGTCATCATTACCGTCTACAAGGATCGCAGTTTTACATTCATCTGCAAGACGCCACCGGCGTCGGACCTGTTAAAGAAGGCAGCCGGCATCATCAAGGGCTCCGGTGTGCCCCAGAAAGACAAGGTGGGCAAGATCACGCAGGCCCAACTTCAGGAAATCGCCAAGAAGAAGATGGCCGATTTGAATGCGGCCGATGTCGATGGTGCCATGAACATTATCGCGGGAACGGCCCGCAGCATGGGCATCGTCATCCAGTAAAGCATGGCATAACGATTCGCGCGAGGAGTTGGTCATGGGAAAGAAAATGCAGGCGGCCCTGAAAAAAGTGGAGGCTCGTGCCTATCCGCTGAAGGATGCCGTCGAACTTATCAAGCAAGCGGCCTACGCCAAATTTGATGAAACGGTCGATCTGGCCCTTCGGCTTGGCGTGGACCCCAAGCGATCCGATCAGATGGTCCGGGGCACGACCCTGTTGCCGCACGGATCGGGCAAGCAGATCCGCATCCTGGTTTTTGCGAAGGGCGAGAAGGAGCAGGAGGCTAGGCAGGCCGGGGCCGATCACGTCGGGGCCGACGATCTCATGGAGAAAGTGAAGGGCGGGTGGATGGATTTCGATTGCGCGATTGCGACGCCGGATCTTATGGGCGCAGTCGGCAAGTTGGGCAAGGTGCTCGGTCCGCGAGGCCTCATGCCCAATCCGAAGACGGGGACGGTGACGTTTGAAGTCGCGAAGGCGATCGGCGAAATTCGAAGGGGGCGGGTCGAGTACAAGCTCGATAAGGCCGGCATCGTGCACGTGCCGGTGGGCAAGGTCTCCTTCGAGGCCTCGCGGCTGTTCGAAAACGCCCAGGCGGTGCTGGAATCGGTCGTCAAGGCCAAGCCTGCGTCGTGTAAGGGACGCTATCTCAGGACCGCCACGATTTCGAGCACGATGGGCCCTGGGATCAGGCTGGATGCGGTCGCACTGGCGAAACAATGGGCGTAAGCGCGTCGTGACGCTAAACGGAAGAGGACGATCATGAAACGGGAAGAGAAGGCGGTCGCGGTTGCCGAACTGAATGAGAAATTCAAGCGGGCTCGGCTGGCGATCCTGACGGAATGCACCGGAATGCCGGTGGCGCACCTGACGGAGCTGCGCAAGCAGCTCCGTGGAGTGAAGGCGGAATACAAGGTCGTGAAGAACACCCTGGCCGCACGGGCCTCGGAGGGCACGGAGATCGCGCCGCTCGGGGCGTATTTCAGGGGGCCCGCCGCGGTGGTCTTGGGGTACGACGACCCGGTCAGTCCAGCCAAGGTGCTCAGGGAATTTGTCGTAGCGGAAAAGCGCGATGAGAAACTGAAGATTCTGCTCGGGGTGTTGGAAGGTAAGTTGCTTCAGGCAGCTCAGATCCATGACGTGGCCAAACTGCCGAAGAAGGACGTGCTGCTGGCGATGTTGCTCTCTACGATGCAGGGACCGGCCCGGAATTTGGTCTCTGTACTGAGCGGTGTGGTGCGGAAATTCGTCTATGTGTTGAGCGCGATTCAGGATACCAAGAAAGGGGAGGGAACGATGCCTACTGCGGAAGGGAAGCTGTCTCAGGAAGATTTCATCAAGGCGATCGAAGGCATGAGCGTGCTGGAGCTCGCCGAACTTGTCAAGGGGTTGGAGTCGCGCTTCGGCGTGACCGCGGCGGCGCCGGTGGCCGTGGTGGCGGCCGGAGGGGCGGGGGCTGCGGCGGCGCCGGCTGAAGAGAAGACCTCGTTTGATGTCGTGCTCGCCAGCGCAGCGGCGGATAAGAAGATCCAGGTCATCAAGGTCGTCCGAGAGCTCACGAGCCTGGGCTTGAAAGAAGCCAAGGATTTGGTCGAAGGGGCGCCGAAGCCCGTGAAGACCGGTGTGGCGAAGGAAGAAGCGGACAGCATGAAGAAGAAGCTGGAGGAGGCGGGTGCGAAAGTCGAGATCAAGTAATCACGCAAGCCTGAGAATCTGAGTCGTGCCTCGCGCGCGGCCGCGGGGCTGGGATGTGGTACGGATCGAGACAAAGGAGCGACACGCATGCCGGATTCGAGTGGGGTTGAGTTGGTCCCTCGGAAGGATTTTTCCAGAATTCAGACGAGCATCGAGATTCCGGATCTGATCGAGATCCAGCGGCGTTCGTATGAGCAGTTCCTGCAGATGGAAAAAGAGCCCGAGCGTCGCGACGATCGGGGGTTGCAGGCCGCGTTGGCCAGCGTCTTTCCGATCGCCGACTACAACAATACCGCCGTGCTCGAATTCACGAGCTATGCGCTCGGGACGCCGAAGTACGACGTCCGCGAATGTCTCGAGCAGGGGATGACCTACGCAGTGCCCTTAAAACTGCGCGTGCGGCTGGTCGTGTTCGACAAGGAGGACAAGGGGCCGAAGCGCAAGGTGCTCGACGTGCGGGAGCAAGAGGTCTACGTCGGCGAGTTGCCCCTGATGACTGAGCGGGGCACCTTCATCATTAACGGGACCGAGCGCGTCGTCGTCAGCCAATTGCACCGGTCTCCCGGGGCCTCGTTCACGCACGACAAGGGACGGACGCATGCCAGCGGGAAGGTGTTGTATTCCGCGCGCATCATTCCCTATCGCGGATCGTGGCTCGATTTTGAGTTCGACGCGCGGGACATTCTGTATGTCCGGATCGATCGCCGGCGCAAGATGCCGGTCACGATCCTGCTCAAGGCCTTTGGGTTTTCCAGCGACGATCTCCTCAAGATGTACTATCCCGTCGAGGAGATCCATGTCTCACAGGGCAGGCTATACCGCAAGCTCGACCCGGAGATCCACCACGGCCTCAAATCGTCCACCGAGTTGACGGAGAAGGGCAGCAAGGAAGTGTTGGTGCGGGAGGGAGCCAAGCTCTCGAGGGTCATGATCAACAAGCTGAAGGCGGCGGGGATCAAGGAGATCCCGGTGGCTCCGGCCGAGTTGGTGGGGCGAGCCGTCTTGAGCGAGATCATCGATCCGCGAACAAAGGAGAAGGTGGCGGAGAAGAATCAACGCCTGACCGCGGAGATTCTTGAGAAGGTGGTGGAAAGCCAGGCCGAGGCCTTCAAGGTGATCTATCTCGACCAGGCGACCGCCACGCCGGTGATTTTGGATACGCTCGAAATGGAGCGGACGACCTCGAAGGAAGAGGCCATGGTCGAGATCTACAAGCGACTGAGGCCGGGCGAAACGCCGTCCATCGAGACAGCCAAGGCGCTGTTCGAAAACCTGTTTCAGAGCGCCAAGCGGTACGATCTGTCCCCGGTCGGGCGTCTCAAGCTGAACAAGAAGCTGGGGCTCGATCTGCCGCTCGAGCAACGCACGTTGACAAAGGAAGATATTGTCGAAGTCATCCGCTACTTGGTCAACCTCAAGATGGGCAAGGGGGAAGTGGACGACATCGACCATTTGGGGAACCGGCGGGTGCGGTCGGTCGGCGAGCTGCTCGAAAATCAAGTGCGGCTCGGCCTCGTGCGCATGGAGCGAAGCATCAAGGAGCGGATGAATTTGCTCGATATGGAAACGGTCCTGCCGCACGATCTGATCAACGCCAAGCCGGTGGTGGCGGCGATCAAGGAATTCTTTAGCAGCAGCCAGTTGTCTCAGTTCATGGATCAAACGAACCCGCTGGCGGAAATCACTCACAAGCGCCGTCTGTCCGCGCTGGGTCCTGGAGGGTTAACGCGGGAGCGCGCCGGGTTTGAAGTGCGCGACGTGCATCCTTCGCACTACAGCCGTATCTGCCCGATCGAGACGCCGGAAGGTCCGAACATCGGTCTGATCACCTCACTCGCCACCTATGCGAGAATCAACGAATTCGGCTTTATCGAAGCGCCCTATCGCAAGGTGTCCAAAGGGCGTGTCACAGAGGAAATCGAGTACCTCTCGGCGATCGAAGGAGACCGGTACGTGGTCGCGCAGGCCAATTCCACGGTCGATCCGCACGGGAAATTGGTGTCGGAGTCGATCACCGCCCGCTCCGCCGGCGATTTTGTCATGACCGGGCCGGACCGCGTGGAATATATGGACGTGTCGCCCAAGCAAGTGGTGAGCGTGGCGACGGCTATGGTGCCGTTTCTCGAGCATGACGACGCGAACCGCGCCTTGATGGGCTCCAACATGCAACGGCAGGCCGTGCCGCTGCTCAAGACCGAAAGTCCTCTGGTGGGGACCGGGATGGAAGCCGTGGTCGCGCGCGATTCCGGTTATGTGGTCCTGGCCAAACGCGCCGGTGTGGTCGAGAGTGTGGATGCGACGAGAATCGTCGTGCGCGCCGATGCCGGGAAGGAGATCCGCAAGAAGGGGGACACCGGGTTGGACGTGTACGATCTCGTGAAGTTCCAGCGCTCGAATCAGAATACCTGCATCAATCAAATGCCGGTGGTCCGGTTGGGCCAACCGGTTAAGCAGGGGCAGGTTTTGGCTGACGGACCTGCGATCGATCGTGGCGAGTTGGCGCTTGGAAAGAATGTGTTGGTCGCCTTCATGCCTTGGGGTGGGTACAACTTCGAGGACGCGATTCTGCTCAGCGAGCGGGTGGTTCGGGAGGACGTGTTCACGTCCATTCATATTGAAGAGTTCGAAGTCGAGGCGCGGGACACCAAGTTGGGCAAGGAAGAAATCACCCGGGACATTCCGAACGTGGGCGAAGAAGCGCTCCGGAACCTGGACGAGAGCGGGATCATCCGCATCGGTGCCGAGGTTAAACCCGGGGACATCCTGGTCGGCAAGGTCACGCCGAAAGGCGAAACGCAACTGACTCCGGAAGAGAAGCTGCTGCGGGCGATCTTCGGTGAGAAGGCCGGGGACGTGAAGGACACGTCGCTGACGGTGCCGCCCGGCGTGGAAGGTATCGTGGTCGACGTGAAGATCTTCTCGCGCAAGGGGCTCGACAAGGACGAACGGTCGCGCAGTATCGAAAGCGAAGACGCAATGAAGCTGCAGCGCGACCACCAGGACGAAATTCGGATCATCGAAGAAGAGAAGATTAAGAAGATCCGGAAGTTCATGCTGGGGCGCGTGGTCGGCCGGGACATCATGGATCCGGATTCGGGCGAAGTCGTTCTGAAGAAAAAGGGTAAGCTGACGGCGGACGTGCTGCGGCAATTGTCGGACGACGAGTTGCGTCATACGATTCTGGCGGATCCGGAAGAGCAGCAGGAGCTGGACGAGATCGAGCGGCGGGCCAAGGAGCAAATCGAGATCCTGCAGACGATGTACGATGAAAAAGTCGGCCGACTGAAACGGGGAGACGAACTGCCTCCCGGCGTCCTGAAGTTGGTCAAGGTCCATATCGCCATGAAGCGCAAGATTCAAGTGGGCGACAAGATGGCCGGCCGCCATGGGAACAAGGGTGTCGTTTCCCGCGTGATGCCGGAAGAAGACATGCCGTATCTGCCGGACGGCACGCCCGTCGATATCGTGCTGAATCCGCTCGGTGTGCCTTCCCGCATGAACGTCGGCCAGATTCTGGAGACCCATCTCGGGTGGGCGGCCAAGGCGCTCGGCCTGCATGTGGCCAGTCCGGTCTTCGACGGAGCGTCGGAGCGGGAGATCAAGGACCTGCTCAAGAAGGCGGGCTTGCCGGCCAGCGGACAAACGGTGCTCTATGATGGCCGGACAGGAGAGAAGTTCGACAGCACGGTGACGGTCGGGCACATGTATATGTTGAAGTTGCACCACCTGGTGGACGACAAGATTCATGCTCGGTCCATCGGTCCCTATTCGCTGGTCACGCAGCAACCGCTGGGCGGCAAGGCGCAATTCGGAGGCCAGCGTTTGGGCGAGATGGAAGTCTGGGCCCTGCAGGCCTACGGGGCTGCCTCCACGCTGCAGGAATTCTTGACGGTCAAGTCGGACGACGTGCCGGGCCGCTCGCGGATGTATGAGGCGATCGTCAAGGGCGAGCCCTATTTGGAGCCGGGCCTACCGGAGTCGTTCAACGTGCTGGTGAAAGAACTGCAGAGTTTGGGATTGGATGTGGAGCTGGTGAAGTCGCAAGACTGAGGTATTCCGTAGAGAGTGCCCGACGCGTTCGAGTCGGGTTTCGAGATTGAATCAACAGCCGGCGCGGATCCGATCAGCATCGGATCTACGGCGTTGAGCAGTTCACCATCTGACAAGGGGGATCTACCTTGGAAGGCGTATATACACTGTTTGAGAAACCTCGAGACAGTGTGTCGTTTGACTCGATCCGCATTCGTGTCTCTTCTCCGGAGAAGATCCGGTCATGGTCCTACGGGGAAGTGAAGAAGCCGGAGACGATCAATTACCGTTCATTCAAGCCGGAGAAGGACGGGCTCTTCTGCGCCAAGATCTTCGGGCCGACGAAGGATTGGGAGTGCAACTGCGGCAAATACAAGCGCATGAAGCACCGCGGGATCGTCTGTGACAAGTGCGGCGTGGAGGTGATTCAGTCCAAGGTCCGCCGAGAGCGGATGGGGCATATCGAGCTGGCCGCACCCGTGGCGCATATCTGGTTCCTCAAGGGCGTGCCCAGCCGTATCGGAACGCTGTTGGACATGAGCCTGAAGTCGCTCGAAAAAATTCTCTATTTCGAGAGCTATGTCGTCATCGATCCCGGAACAACGAATCTGAGCGAGAAGGAGCTGGTATCCGAGGACAAGCTGAGGGCGCTGCAAGGCGAATATGGCGCAGGGGCCTTCAAGGTCGGTATCGGCGCCGAGGCGATCCGCGAGTTGCTGCGCCGGGTCGACATCAATGTCTTGTGGGACGACATGCACGCCAAGGCGCGCACGACAACGTCCGCGGCGGTCAAAAAGAAATATGCGAAGCGGCTGAAAGTGCTCGAAGCTTTCCGCCGTTCCGGCAATAAACCCGAATGGATGATCATGGACGTCATCCCGGTTCTGCCGCCGGAGTTGCGGCCGCTGGTGCCGCTGGACGGCGGACGATTTGCGACGTCGGACCTGAACGATCTCTATCGCCGGGTGATCAATCGGAACAACCGGCTCAAGCGACTGATCGAATTGAAGGCGCCGGGGGTGATCATCCGAAATGAGATGCGCATGCTTCAGGAGGCCGTGGATGCGCTATTCGACAACGGCCGGCGCGGGCGGGCCATCCGTGGTCCGAACAAGCGGCCGCTCAAGTCCTTGAGCGACATGCTCAAGGGGAAGCAGGGCCGCTTCCGGCAGAATCTGCTGGGCAAGCGAGTGGATTATTCGGGCCGAACGGTCATCGTGGTGGGTCCGGAACTGCGGCTTAACCAGTGCGGCCTGCCCAAGAAGATGGCGCTGGAGCTGTTCAAGCCCTTCATCTTCCACAAGCTTGAGGAGCGCGGTGCCGCGACGACCATCAAGAGCGCGAAGCGGTTGGTCGAGAAGGAGCGTCCCGAGGTGTGGGACGTGTTGGATGAGGTGATTCGCGAGCATCCCGTGCTGCTGAACCGCGCGCCCACGTTGCACCGGCTCGGCATTCAGGCGTTTGATCCCGTGTTGGTTGAAGGCAAGGCGATCCGGTTGCACCCCTTGGTTTGCGCGGCCTTCAACGCGGACTTCGACGGCGACCAAATGGCCGTGCATGTGCCGCTGTCGGTCGAGGCGCAAATCGAAGCGCGCGTTCTGATGATGTCGATCAACAACATCCTCTCCCCCGCGAGCGGGAAGCCGATCGCGGTGCCTTCTCAGGACATGGTGTTGGGCTGCTATTGGCTGACCAAGGAACGGGCCGGTGCGCGGGGGGAGGGCAAGATCTTCGCCTCTCCGGAAGAGGTGCGGATCGCCTACGATGCTCGGGAAGTCGATGAGCATGCGCGCATCAAGGTACGCATCAAGGACAATTTGGCTCAGACCACCGTCGGACGCGTGCTGTTGAGTGAGATTCTGCCGTCCTCGCTGCCGTTCAGTTATGCCAATCAATTGATGACGAAAAAGGAAATGACCAGGCTGATCGATACGGTCTATCGGCAGGCCGGACACAAGGAAACCGTTACGTTCCTGGACAAGATCAAAGCCACCGGCTTTCACTATGCCACCAAAGCCGGCGTGTCGATCTGCATCGATAACATGCATATTCCAACGCGGAAGGAAGAGCTGATTGGCAAGGCTCAACACGAGGTGAATGAAATCGAGCGTCAATACAGCGACGGATTGATCACCAACGGCGAGCGCTACAACAAGGTGATCGACATCTGGGCGCATGTGACGGAGCAGGTGGCCGGAGAGATGATGAAGGAGTTGGGCGGCGGCGGCGACCCCAAGCGGCCGGAAGCCTTCAACCCGATCTTTATGATGGCCGACTCCGGAGCGCGGGGCAGTGCGCAGCAAATTCGCCAATTGGGCGGTATGCGTGGACTGATGGCCAAGCCCTCGGGCGAAATCATCGAGACGCCCATCACCGCCAATTTCCGTGAAGGGCTGACGGTGTTGCAGTATTTCATCTCGACGCACGGAGCTCGCAAAGGTCTTGCCGATACGGCACTGAAGACTGCGAACTCGGGATACCTGACGCGCCGGCTGGTGGATGTGGCGCAGGATGTCATCGTGTCGGAGGATGATTGCGGCACGACTGATGGCATCATGGTCACGGCCCTAGTCGAGGGTGGTGAAGTCATCGAACCGTTGGAAGAGCGGATTCTCGGACGTCTGGCCGGGGAGGATATTCGCGATCCGGTGACCGGCGAGGTCATCGTCGGACTGAACGAGGAAATCGACGAAGAGCGGGCGAAGGCGGTCGTCGAGGCCGGATTGGACCGGGTGAAAATTCGATCCGTGCTGACCTGTCAGACGCCGCGCGGCGTCTGCAAACGTTGCTACGGACGGGATCTGGCCCGAGGTCGATTGGTGGAGCGCGGCGAGCCGGTCGGAGTTATTGCCGCCCAGTCCATCGGCGAGCCCGGCACGCAGTTGACGATGCGTACCTTCCACATCGGCGGTACGGCGAGCAAGGTGGTCGAGCAGACGGTGTTGGAGGCCAAACACGGCGGACACATCAAGTACCTCAGCTTCGATGCTAAGAAGGGTGCCGACGTTCACAATCACAATGTCGCCGTGAAGAACAAGGAAGGCGACTGGGTGGTGATGAGTCGAAACGCCAAGATCGCGATTGTGGACGACACTGGCCGTGAGCGTGAAAAATATCCGGTGGTCTATGGGGCGAAGATCAAGCTCAAAGACGGCGGTGCCGTTACCCTTGGGCAGAAGCTGGTTGAGTGGGATCCCTATTCGCTGCTGATTCTGACGGAGGTCGGCGGCCGTGTGGCGTACGGCGATATCGTCGAGGGCGTCACCATGAAGGAAGACGTCGATGAAGTGACCGGCCTTTCGAGAAAAGTCGTGATCGAACACACGGGTGCCAATCTCCGGCCGCGCGTCTCAATCAAGGACGAGCACGGCAAGACGGCCAAGGTCTCCGGGGCCACCGGCGTCGCCCGCTACCTGCTTCCGGTGGGGGCCCACATCCTGGTCGAGAAAGGTGCGACCGTGCAGCCCGGCGACGTGTTGGCGAAGATCCCGAGGGAAACGACCAAGACCAAGGACATCACCGGCGGTCTGCCTCGCGTAGCGGAATTGTTTGAAGCCCGCAAGCCGAAGGAGCATGCCGTCATCAGCGAGATCGACGGTGAGGTCTCGTTCGGCGGATTCGTCAAGGGTATGCGGAAGGTGATCGTCGACAACAAGATGGGCGATCAAAAGGAATACTTTATTCCGAAGGGCAAGCATGTCAACGTGCACGAGGGTGATTGGGTGCGGGCCGGCGAGCCTTTGATGGATGGCTCGGCCAATCCTCACGATATTCTCGACGTGCTGGGCCCCAAGGAGCTGCAAAAGTACCTCGTGGACGAAGTCCAGGACGTGTATCGACTTCAAGGGGTTTCAATCAACGACAAACACATCGAGATTATCGTGCGCCAGATGCTGCGCAAGGTGCGGATTGAAGATCCCGGTGACACGGAGTTCCTGCCGGGCAGCCAGGTCAGCAAGTTTGCTTTCGAGGCGGAAAACGAGAAAGTGTTGCAGAAGAACGGTCGCCCGGCTCTCGGCAAGCCCGTTCTGCTTGGCATCACGAAGGCCGCGTTGACGACGGAGAGCTTCGTGTCGGCAGCCTCGTTCCAGGAAACAACGCGCGTGTTAACGGAGGCGGCGATTAATGGAAAAGATGATCGCCTCTGGGGGCTCAAGGAAAATGTCATCGTTGGCCGGCTGATTCCAGCCGGAACCGGGTTTGCGGAGTACCGGGATACCTTCGTGATCAGCCCGAAAAGAGAGGAAGAATTAGTCGCTCCTGCGGTCGTGCCGGTTGGTGTGACGGATGGCGGCTCAACAACCGGTGATGATGAAGGATGACACAGAAAGAAGGCCCACCTTGGAGTTGAGGGGCCTTGACAGAATCAAAGGAGATCATTATAATCCGCCGGCTTTGCGTATGAAACTGTGTTGCGGAGCCGGCTTATTGCGGAAGCCCGCGTATCAAGAAGGAACTTTGCTGACGCCATGCCCACAATCAACCAATTAGTCAGGCGGGGGAGGCGCTTGGTTCGGAGCAAGACGAAGAGTCCTGCCCTCAAGCGGTGCCCCCAGAAGCGGGGCGTGTGTCTCCGCGTGTACACCACAACTCCGAAAAAACCGAACTCCGCGCTCCGCAAGGTGGCCAGAGTGCGGCTGACCAATGGAATAGAGGTCACTACCTACATTCCCGGCGTTGGGCACAATCTGCAGGAACACTCGATCGTGTTGGTACGCGGCGGTCGCGTGAAAGACTTGCCAGGTGTACGGTATCACATCGTTCGCGGCACACTGGATGCCGTCGGTGTGGCGGGCCGCAAGCAAGGCCGGTCGAAATACGGCGCGAAGCGTCCAAAGTAGAGAGATCAGGAAGGTCTGGTGCCCGCCGGATTGCGGGTTGTGAACATTTTCGTGAGGATCATCGCCAATGCCTCGTGGTGGACAAGTTTCGTTGAGAGAGACGCTGCCCGACCCCAAGTTCGGGGACCGTCTCGTGGGCAAATTCGTCAATGTGCTCATGTCCTGCGGAAAGAAGAGCACGGCGGAACAAATTTGTTACGGCGCGTTTGAATTAATTCAGGAAAAAACCAACGGCGACCCGATGAAGGTTTTCCGTGCGGCGGTGGATAATGTCAAGCCTGTGGTTGAAGTGAAGTCTCGGCGTGTGGGTGGTGCCTCGTACCAGGTTCCTGTCGAGATTCGTCCTACCCGTCGTTTGTCCCTGGCCCTCCGGTGGATTGCCGAGTATGCGCGAACGCGCTCGGGGAAGAGTATGGTCGACAAGCTCGCGGCTGAGCTGATGGACGCCGCCAATAATACCGGCGCCGCGGTGAAGAAGCGAGAGGATGTCCACCGTATGGCAGAGGCGAATAAGGCCTTCGCTCACTACCGCTGGTAGAGACCTGCACAGGACTGTATCGTCGTTCCGCTGAGGAAGCTCAGATGCCTCCTCGCATTGTTGTGGTCGTTCGTGTGACTGAGGGGATTGTCCGTGGCTCGACAGACACCGCTTGAGCGGACCAGAAATATCGGGATCATGGCGCACATTGATGCGGGGAAGACGACTACGACCGAGCGTATTCTCTACTACACGGGTGTGTCGCACAAGATCGGCGAGGTGCATGAAGGCGCCGCGACCATGGACTGGATGGAGCAGGAGCGGGAGCGAGGCATCACGATCACGGCGGCGGCGACGACCTGCTTTTGGAGGGACCATCGCATCAACATTATCGACACTCCTGGACACGTGGATTTCACGATCGAAGTTGAGCGATCCCTCCGTGTATTGGACGGGGCGGTGGCAGTCTTCGACTCGGTGCAGGGCGTCGAGCCGCAGTCAGAAACCGTCTGGCGGCAGGCCGACAAGTATCGGGTCCCTCGAATCGCATTCATGAACAAGATGGACCGGGTCGGAGCGGATTTCTATGCCAGTGTCCAATCCGTCATCGATCGTCTGGGCGCCAATCCGGTGCCGATTCAAATTCCGATGGGGCGGGAGGCGGAATTCCGCGGCACCATCGACCTGGTCACGATGAAGGCGTTTTTCTACGATGACGAGACGCTGGGCGCCAAATATGAGGTCAAGGAGATTCCCGCCAACTTGTTGGAGCAGGCCCAGCAATATCGTGAAAAGATGCTGGAGGCCGTGGCCGAGCATGATGAGCAGGTCTTGGAAAAGTACCTGAACGGGCAGTCGCTGACTGAAGAGGAGATCATCCGTGCCATTCGAGCCGGAGCTGTCACGATGAAAGCCGTGCCGGTGCTCTGTGGGTCGGCGTTCAAGAATAAGGGGGTCCAGCAGCTCCTGGACGCCGTGGTTGAATATTTGCCTTCCCCGCTTGATATTCCGCCTGTCACGGGCGTGGACCCCAATTCCGGGAAGGAACTGGCTCGGCGGACGGCTGACGACGAAGCCTTTTCTGCCTTGGCCTTTAAGATCATGACGGATCCGTTTGCCGGACAGTTGACCTTCTTCCGGGTGTATTCAGGCATGCTGAAAACCGGCACCGCGGTGCTCAACCTCACGAAGGGCACTAAGGAGCGTGTCGGGCGACTTCTGAAGATGCACGCCAACAAGCGGGAAGAAATCGATACGGTCTATGCCGGTGATATCGCGGCTGCGGTCGGCCTGCGGAGTGCTGGAACCGGGGATACGCTCTGCGATGAAAAGCAACCGATCCTCCTCGAGGTCATGAAGTTCCCTGAGCCGGTCATCGCGATGGCCATCGAACCCAAGACCAAGCCCGATCAAGAGAAGCTGGGATTCTCGCTGCAGAAACTGGCGCAAGAAGATCCTTCGTTTCGTGTGAAGACGGATGAGGAGACTGGACAAACCATCATTTCGGGCATGGGTGAGTTGCATCTTGAGATCATCGTGGATCGATTGCTGCGCGAGTTCAAGGTCGAGGCCAATGTCGGAAAGCCTGAAGTGGCCTACCGAGAGACCATCAAGCGTCATGCCGAGGCTGAGGGAAAATACATTAAGCAGACCGGCGGTCGTGGGCAGTATGGTCATGTGGTCATGACGGTAGAACCCTCCGAGCCGGGCAAGGGGCTTGAGTTCGTCAATAAGATCGTCGGCGGGGCCGTCCCGAGGGAATATATTCCGGCGATTGAGAAGGGGGTCCGCGAGCGCATGGAAACGGGTGTTCTCGCCGGCTATCCCATGCGGGATGTTCGGGTGACGGTGATCGACGGTTCGTATCACGATGTCGATTCTAGCGAGATGGCCTTCAAGATTGCGGCCTCGATGGGGTTTCAGGAGGCATGCCGAAAGGCTGATGCCGCGTTGCTCGAGCCGATTATGAAGGTCGAGGTGCTCGTCCCTCAGGAATTCATGGGAGACGTCATTGGCAACTTAAACGGGCGTCGTGGCAAAGTGCAGGGGATCAAAGTGCGAGCCGGGTCGCAGGCAATCGAGGCAGCGGTCCCGTTGGCTGAAATGTTCGGATATGCGACGGATCTTCGGTCGCGAACCCAAGGACGCGCCACGTACAGTATGGAGTTTGATCGCTACGATCAGGTTCCGAAGCAAATAGCGGAAGCGATCATCGCCAAGAATCGAGGCGAGTGACGGTCGTCGAGTGAAGGTGACGGGGGAGGATTGAGGCATGGCGAAGGCGAAATTTGAGCGAAAGAAGCCGCACGTGAACATCGGGACGATCGGGCACGTGGACCACGGCAAAACGACCTTGACGAGTGCGCTGACGAAGATTTCGAGCGACAAGGGGATGGCGAAGTTCGTGAGCTACGACGAGGTGGCGAAGGCGAGCGAGAGCCAGGGGCGGCGGGACGCGACGAAGATCATGACGATCGCCATCAGCCACGTGGAGTACGAGACGGACAAGCGGCACTATGCCCACGTCGACTGTCCGGGGCACGCGGACTACGTGAAGAACATGATCACGGGGGCGGCCCAGATGGACGGGGCCATTCTGGTGGTGAGTGCGGCGGACGGGCCGATGCCGCAGACACGGGAGCATATTCTCTTGGCTCGGCAGGTGGGGGTGCCCTACATCGTGGTGTTTTTGAACAAAGCGGACAAGGTGGATGATCCGGAGTTGCTGGAGCTGGTGGAGGTGGAGGTGCGGGAGCTCCTGAGCAAGTATGATTTTCCAGGGGAGAAGATTCCGATCATTCAGGGCTCGGCGCTGAAGGCGGTGGAGGGGGATCAGGGGCCGTTGGGGGTGCCGGCGATTTTGAAGTTGTTGGAGGCGATCGACAGTTATATTCCGACGCCGACGCGGGCGATCGACAAGCCGTTTTTGATGCCGATCGAGGATGTGTTCACGATCAGCGGGCGGGGGACGGTGGTGACGGGGCGGTGCGAGCGGGGGGTGGTGAAGGTCGGGGATGAGATCGAGATTGTGGGGTTGAAGCCGACGCAAACGACGGTGGTGACCGGGGTGGAGATGTTCCGCAAGGTGCTCGATGAAGGGCAGGCGGGGGATAATATTGGGGTGCTGCTCCGGGGCACGAAGAAGGAAGAGGTGGAGCGGGGGATGGTGCTGGCGAAGCCGAAGAGCATCACGCCGCACACGAAGTTCAAGGCGGAGATCTATGTGTTGACGAAGGAAGAGGGGGGGCGGCATACGCCGTTCTTCAACGGGTACCGGCCGCAGTTCTATTTCCGGACGACGGACGTGACGGGGGTGGTGCAGTTGAATCCGGGGGTGGAGATGGTGATGCCGGGGGACAATGTGACGGTGACGGCGGAGTTGATCAGTCCGATTGCGATGGATCAGGGGCTGCGCTTTGCGGTACGCGAGGGCGGCAAGACCGTCGGCTCCGGCGTCGTCACGGAGATTCTGGCATAAAGAGGTTTGGGATTTTTAGCACGGGGAGTTAGCTCTGGTGAGAGTCGATCAGCGAATCAGGATCAGATTGAGGGGCTTTGATTACCGCGTGCTGGACCAATCGGTCGCGGAGATCGTCGATACGGTTCGGCGAAGCGGGGCGAAGGTGGTGGGACCCATCCCGTTGCCGACGAGGATAGAGCGGATTACGGTTCAACGTGCCACGCACTGCGATAAGAAGTCTCGGGAACAGTTCGAGGTTCGCACGCACAAGCGCCTGCTTGACATCGTTGAGCCGACTCCCGAGACGATGGATTCCCTGATGAAGCTAAATCTCGCTGCTGGCGTGGATGTCGAGATCAAGCTCTAGGCGTGAGGAGCATGACAAACGGACTGATTGGAAAAAAGCTGGGGATGACGCAAGTATACGGCGACGGAAACGCCTTGATTCCGGTGACGGTCATTGAGGCCGGGCCATGCCGAGTGGTCCAGGTGAAGACCAGGGAACGCGACGGCTACGAGGCAGTCCAGTTGTCCTATGGAGAAGTGAAGGAGCGTCGAGTGTCTCGGTCTGCTCGGGGACACTTGAAGGCGTCGCAGAGTCCAGCCAGCCGAGTGTTGCGTGAGTTTAAGCCCGCCGGGGACGTAGCGCTCGGCCAGGTAGTGAAGGCCGATCTCTTCAAGAAGGGTGATGTGGTCGACGTCATTGGGATCTCAAAGGGAAAGGGCTTCCAGGGCGTCGTGAAGCGGCACCATTATGCCGGAGGTCCCGAATCCCATGGCTCGATGTTTCATCGGGCGCCAGGTTCCATCGGCAGCAGTTCCTATCCGTCGCGAGTCTGGAAGAATAAGACGTTGCCTGGGCAGATGGGGAACGAGCGGGTGACCGCGCAAGCGTTGCGCGTTGTCGAAGCTCGGCCGGAGGAAAACCTGTTGCTCGTGAGGGGATCGGTGCCGGGAGCGGAGAACGGAATTGTGATTATTCGAAAGTCGAAGAAAGGCTAAGCCGTGCCGTCCGTGGATGTCGTCGATCTCAGCAAGCGAAAAGTGGGAACTGTGGAGTTGCCGGCCGCCATCTTCGGTCACACTCCGAATAAGGTATTGGTTCACGAGGCGGTGGTGATGCAGCGGGCCGGTGAGCGGCAAGGCACGGCCTCCACGCTGCGACGCGGAGAAGTCAGCGGGTCCGGCAAGAAGCCGTGGAAACAAAAGCATACAGGGCGTGCGCGCGCCGGGTCGTTGCGTTCGCCGGTGTGGCGCCACGGCGGCAGTGTGTTCGGGCCGAAGCCACGATCATATGGATACGGCATTCCAAAGCAGAAATACCATCGCGCCCTGCAAATGGCGCTGTCGTCAAAGGTGACGGCCGGTGATGTGATCGTTGTGGATGATCTTGCTGTCGCATCTCCCAAGACTCGTCAATTGGAGAAGGTCCTCGGGCAATTGGGGGTGAAGCGGACGTGTCTCCTAGTCGTTGGTGAAGGGGCAGGGAATGTGGTGAGGGCCGCCCGCAACCTTTCGGGGATCAAAGTCGTTTCCCCGGAACGGCTGAACATCTACGATGTGCTGCGCTACGACTCGCTCGTGATGGCGCAGCCGATTCTGAGTCGGATTCAGGAGGCGTGGGCATGAGCGAAAAATTGCATCAAGTGCTCATTCGTCCCCTGCTGACCGAAAAGGTGACCGCCCTGAGAGAGTCTCGCAATACGATCGCGTTCGTGGTGAGCGCGCGGGCGAATCGCGTGGAGGTCAGGCGAGCGGTTGAGTCTCTGTTGAAGGTCAAGGTTGAGCGGGTCAATATCTTGAATGTGATGGGAAAGGTGAAGCGATTGGGGCGCTTCGTGGGCAAGCGACAGGACTGGAAAAAAGCCCTGGTGACGTTGAAGCCAGGCGAAAAGCTCGAATTGTACGAGAGCGTCTGATCACAGTACTTCTAATAGGTTGACAATGGCGTTACGAATCTATCAACCCACTTCCCCTGGTCGCCGTGGAATGACGACCCTTACCGGTGAGGAATTATCGAAAAAGCGCCCGGAGAAGGCATTGACGGTCTTCCTCCACCGGACTGCAGGACGAAACTCAGACGGACATCAGACTCTCCGATTCCGGGGATCTGGCCACAAGCGTCTGTATCGGAAAATTGACTTTAAGCGGAACAAGCTTGGGATTCCAGCCAAGGTCGTGGCCATAGAGTACGATCCAAACCGATCGGCGCGCATCGCGCTCTTGCAATATCGTGACGGGGAAAAGCGGTATATCGTCGCTCCAGACGGTCTTGGGGTGGGCCACACTGTCGAAGCCGGCCCTGCGGTAGAAGTGCGGGTTGGAAATGCGTTGCCCTTGGCGAATATGCCGCTGGGCACCACGGTTCACAATATCGAGTTGCGCCCTGGGAAGGGCGGTCAGTTGATCCGGAGCGCTGGCAGTTTTGCTCAAGTCATGGGGCGGGACGGTGGCTATGTGCAAATTCGGTTGAAGTCTGGTGAGATGCGGAAGGTATTGGGGACTTGCATGGCGACCGTCGGGCAGGTTGGGAATTTGGACCACGAGAATATCGCTGTCGGGAAGGCGGGTCGATCCCGGTGGCTGGGGAGACGCCCGCATGTGCGGGGAGTGGTCATGAATCCGGTGGATCACCCGCATGGCGGCGGCGAAGGAAAATCCGGCCAGGGAAATCCGCATCCGGTTTCCCCCTGGGGGCTTCCCACCAAGGGGTATAAGACGCGGAAAAACAAATCGACCGAAAAATTCATCATTGCCCGGCGGAAGAAGTAGGGCGGAGGAACAGGATGCCGAGATCAGTCGCGAAAGGCGCGTTTGTCGATGGGCATTTGCTCAAGAAGGTTGAGCAAATGAATGCATCGCGGGACAAGAGACTTATCAAGACGTGGTCGCGTCGATCTACGGTGATTCCAGATATGATCGGACATACCTTCGCGGTTCATAATGGGAAGAAGTTTGTTCCGGTCTATGTAACCGAAAATATGGTCGGACACAAACTGGGAGAGTTCTCTCCGACGCGATTTTTCAAAGGACACGGACAGGCCAAGACGGAGAAGGCCGTTCCGCTAAAGTAGGGATTGTCGAGATGGCTGAAGCAAAAGCAGTGCTCCGGTACGTGCGGGTTTCACCTCGGAAGGCTAGGCCGGTCGTGGATCTGATTCGCGGCCAACAAGTGCCGAAGGCGCTGGCATTATTGGGTCACACGCCGCGAGCCGCAGCCAAAGTCGTGGAAAAGCTGTTGCGCTCGGCCGTGTCGAATGCCGAACAGAAGAATATCGACGATGCGGAGAACCTTTGGGTATCCCGCGCGTTTGTCAATGGGGGACCCATTCTGAAGCGATTTCGTTCACGTTCGATGGGTCGCGCGAATTCGATTCATAAGCGAACCAGCCACATTACGATTGTCGTCGGCCCCAAGGGGAAAACGGTACCGGCCTGACCGGATTGCAGGCGCGAGTCTTGGGCTGCGCCGCCATGCTTTAACGTAGAGAAGGGTGTATGGGACAGAAATCTCATCCGTACGGATTGCGCCTGGGCTATAGCACCAACTGGACGTCTCGCTGGTATGCCTCGAAGGAGTATGCGCGGCTGCTGCATCAGGACATCCGGATCAAGCGAATGGTCAAGGACCGGCTGTACCACGCCGGTGTGGCAAGGGTCGAGATCGAACGGTCGGGAGACCAAACTCGTGTCATTATCCACACGGCTCGCCCTGGCATTATCATCGGTCGCAAGGGGGCAGAGGTCGACAAGCTCAAGGCGGCGATCGAAAAGCAATACGGCGGGCAGGTCTATATCAATGTGAAGGAGATCAAGAAGCCGGAGCTTGACGCCCAACTGGTCAGTGAAAATATCGCCACACAATTGGAAAAGCGGGTGGCGTTTCGACGGGCCATGAAGCGCAGCGTCGCTGCGGCGCTTCGCCTGGGCGCGCAAGGGATCAAGATTTCCTGTGCCGGTCGTCTGGCCGGCGCTGAAATCGCCAGGACCGAATGGTATCGAGAAGGGCGCGTGCCGTTGCATACGCTGCGAGCCGACATCGAATACGGCTTTGCCGAGGCAAAAACCACCATGGGGCAGATTGGCGTCAAGACGTGGATTTATAAGGGGGAGGTCGTTCCATCGCAGCAAGGTAAGGCTGAGCTCGGACTGGCTCGTCCAGATGGTCGGGCGGTGACGCTGTAGCACGGGGTATTGATCGTCGTGGTCGTGTGAGATCGGGGGGATCGTGTTAGCGCCAAAGAAAGTTAAGTTTCGGAAGATGATGAAGGGGCGTATGCGGGGGAAGGCCTACCGCGGCTCCTCGCTCACCCTTGGAGAGTATGGACTGAAGGCGCTCGAGCCGGGGTGGATCACCAGTCGCCAAATTGAAGCGGCCCGCATCGCCATCACGAGGTTTGTGAAGCGCGGAGGGCAAGTCTGGACGAGGATCTTCCCAGACAAGCCGATCACCAAGAAGCCGGCTGAAACCCGTATGGGAAAGGGGAAGGGCAATCCGGAATATTGGGTGGCCGTCGTCAAGCCCGGCCGGATTCTCTATGAGATGGACGGGGTGACGCACGATGTTGCGCACGAGGCTCTACGGTTGGCAGCGCATAAGTTGCCTGTGGCGACCAAGGTTGTGGTACGGGGAGCACTGGACGCATAGGGGGACGCGACGCCATGGAAGCCAAGGATATACGCGGACTGACCGACGAAGAGCTGCGGGAAAAGGAAGGCCAGTTGCAGCAGGAACTGTTCAACTATCGGTTCCAGATGGCCACGGGGCGATTGGAAAATCTGATGCTGGTCCGGAAGACCAGGAGGGACTTGGCACGCGTCAAGGGTATTCGCCGTGAGGCGGCGTTAGCCAAGAAGGCGCCGTAGTCGTGAATACCGAATCGAGAAGGACGATGGACACAACGGAGAAGGACACATCCGGGCGGCGCGAGTGTATCGGGCACGTCATCAGCAACAAAATGATGAAGACCGTCGTGGTGGGAGTGCAGCGAACCGTCACGCACCCCAAGTATCACAAGGTTATGCGACGGGTGACTAAGCTGAAGGCCCATGACGAACAGGGAGAATGCCAGGTCGGCGACATCGTACGATTGGTGGAAACGCGACCGATCAGCAAGCATAAACACTGGCGTGTGATCGGGGTCGTGTCCAGGCGAGGATAAGCGAGGCGTATTGATGTCGGTGAATCGGGGATCGAGCGCGAGATGATTCAGAATTATACATATATGGATGTGGCGGATAATTCCGGCGCCAGGCAGGTAATGTGTTTTCACGTCCTGGGCGGCTCCGGCCGACGATACGGATCGCTGGGGGATGTCGTTGTGGTAGCCGTCAAGGAGGCTATTCCGCAGGCCTCAGTGAAGAAGGGTGATGTTAGTCGAGCGGTCATTGTGCGGACGACCAAGGGCGTACGCCGGGAGGATGGCTCCTACATCAAATTTGATCGGAACGCCTGTGTGCTGATCAATGCCCAGGGCGAGCCGATCGGGACGCGCATCTTCGGGCCGGTTGCTCGCGAGCTGCGCTGGAAGAAATTCATGAAGATCATTTCGTTGGCTCCGGAAGTGTTGTAATGCTCGGGAGAGGACGGCTCGGGATGCAGGCGTTGAAGAAATCTCGGATCAGAAAAGGGGATACCGTCGTGGTGGTCTCCGGTCGTGAACGGGGCAAGAGCGGCAAGGTTCTCTCGGTTCACCCGGGAACGGCCAAGGTCTTGGTGGAGAAGCTCAACATGATTAAGCGGCACACGAAGCCGAACCCGAAGGTGCGCCAGGGCGGGATTGTCGAACGTGAAGCGCCGCTGCCGATTTCGAACGTCATGTTGCTCTGTCCGGTGACGCAGAAGCCGACGCGCGTGGGTCTTAAGGTCATGGATGACGGCCGACGCGTGCGGGTGAGCAAGCAATCTAAGCAGGCGATTGAATAGCCATGAACCCGAAAGATACTCAAAAAGGCAAGTCGACAAAGCCCGCGGGGGGAAAACCGGTGGCTGGGAAGCCGTCGGCTGGTCGTAAGAAGGAGCCGGCTATAGCGCCGGCAGAGACCGAATCCACCCCGGATAGCCAAGCCGCGCGATCGCGAGTGGTGGAGCGTTACAAGGAACAGGTCGTGCCGGCACTGATCAAGGAGTTCAGCTATACGAATCCCATGCAGGTGCCCCGCCTGAGTCGGATTGTCCTCAATGTCGGAATGGGGGAGGCGATCCAGAACGTCAAGCTGCTGGAGAGCGCCGCCACCGAGTTGGGAATCATCACCGGACAGCGGCCAGTGATCACTCGGGCCAAGAAGGCCATCGCCGGATTCAAGCTTAGACAGGGCATGCCGATCGGCGTCAAGGTCACGCTGCGCGCCAAGCGCATGTACGAATTCTTCGACCGCTTGGTCAGCGTCGCCCTTCCACGTATTCGTGATTTTCGCGGAGTGTCGACCAAGGCCTTCGACGGTCGTGGAAATTATACGCTTGGGTTGAAGGAGCAATTGATATTCCCCGAGATCCAATATGACTCGGTGGCTTCAATCCACGGTATGGATATCACGTTCGTGACGACGGCCAAGACCAACGACGAAGGGAAGGCCTTGCTCAGGCAGATGGGAATCCCGTTCCGTACGTAGGGAGCGGGTGCGGGTGGAATCATGGGGGCGAGGGACGATAGTCGCTCCCGGTGAACGGAGGACAAGGGCGTGGCGAGACTAGCGCTGAAATTGAAGGCGGCGAGAGACCCCAAGTTCAAGGTGCGGTCGTATCACCGCTGTCCCCTCTGCGGCCGAGTGCGGGGCTATTTGAATCGGTTTGAAATGTGCCGCATTTGCTTCCGATTTCTGAGTCTGAGGGGAGAGGTCCCCGGCGTCCGAAAGTCAAGTTGGTGAGCGGGGGATCGCGAACCACATTCATGCGAGGTGAGAGCTTCTGATGGTCACAGACCCAATTGCAGATCTATTGAATCGAATACGAAACGCGGCTCAGCGGGGTCATGATGCAGTGGTGATTCCTGCTTCGAGGATGAAGGGCGAGATTTTGCGAATCCTCAAAGAAGAGGGATTCATCGGTCCGTTTGAAAAATCCGAAGCGGGCGGACATCCGGCCTTCAAGATCGAGTTGCGCTATGTCGAGCAGGGTCGACCCGTCATCGCGGGCACCACGCGCATCAGCCGGCCGGGCCGAAGGGTGTACGTTGGCAAACTGGAGGTTCCCAGGACCCGCGGAGGTTTGGGTGTGACCATTCTGTCGACATCCAAAGGGGTCATGACGGAGCGAGAGTGTCGTCGTGCGGGGCTGGGTGGAGAGGTACTCTGCTCGGTGTGGTAGTGAGTCAGCGTGTCGCACCAGGTCGTGGAGTAGAAAGAGATCCTTATGTCACGAATCGGGAAAAAGATTCTACAGATTCCAACCGGCGTTGATGTGAAGGTTGCCGGCAACGCGGTCACCGTAAAGGGGCCGTTGGGACAATTGACCTGGCCGCTTGCCCAGGGTCTCTCTGTGGCTGTACAGGACAACAAGCTCAACGTGAGTCGGCAGAGCGACGAACGAAATATTCGAGCGATGCACGGGCTGACCAGGGCGGAGTTGGGCAATATGGTGACCGGGGTGACCAAAGGATATGAGAAAACCCTGGAGATCAACGGCGTGGGGTACAAAGCTCAGTTGCAAGGCAAGACGATGAGCTTCAACGTGGGATATATCAATCCGGTTGAATTTCCGCTTCCGACGGGGATCGACGCGAAAATCGATAAGCAGACGGTGATCACCCTTCGTGGAATCGACAAGCGGCTGGTCGGGCAGGTGGCGGCGAAATTGCGCGCGATCAAGCCGCCAGACGTGTATAAGCAGAAGGGAATTAAATACGCTGGTGAAGCGCTTCGCAAGAAGGAAGGCAAGACCGGAAAGTAGGAGAGCGTCCCATGTTCAGCGCAAAGAAGACCGAGACTCTTGAGCGCCGTCGTCAGCGCATTCGCAAGCGGATCTTTGGGACGGAGGCAAGGCCTCGGCTCAGTGTGTATCGAAGCCGAAGCCATATCTACGCTCAGATCATCAATGATATGACGGGGCGAACGCTGGTGTCAGCCTCAACGGTGGACGCGACATTGAAACAATCACTTAAGTCCACGGGGACCATCGAGGCAGCAAGGGCGGTCGGGCTCTTGCTGGCAGAACGGGCGAAGGCCGCTCAACTCGGAATGGTGGTATTTGACCGCGGCGGACGACCGTACCATGGACGCATCAAGGCACTGGCCGATGCATCTCGCGAGGGTGGGCTCCAATTTTAGGGGTTCAAAGTCCGTGACGACGGACCATCATGAAAACCGGCCAGACCACCGACTCTCTGACTGCGTACTGAGAAGGGGAATCACACTTGGCACGAATTAATGCCGACGAATTGAGCCTGAAGGATAAGGTCATTTTTATCAACCGTGTCGCTAAGGTCGTCAAAGGCGGGAAGCGCTTCAACTTTTGTGCGCTTGTGGCGGTTGGTGATGGGCAGGGATGGGTGGGAATTGGCAAGGGAAAGGCTGCAGAGGTGCCGGCAGCCATTTCCAAGGCCGTTGAGCAGGCCAAGAAGCACCTCGTACGAATTCCCGTTTTGAAAGACACGATTCCGCATGAAGTGGAAGGACGATTCGGCGCGGAACATATTATCTTCAAGCCGGCCGCCCCCGGGACCGGCATCATCGCGGGCGGCGCCGTGCGTATCATCGTCGAGCTCGCCGGTGTGCGTAATATCATCGCCAAGACATTGGGAAGAGGCAATCCCTTTAATGCGGTTCGGGCGGCGCTAAATGGACTGACGCAGTTGCGCAATCCAGACGAAGTGTTCCGAATTCGCCGCGGTCAGACAGAAGCCCACGCGGCCGTGACCGTTGGCTGAGACGAGGTGAGAACGTGGCAGAACCGAAGAGTTCGGCGCAGAAACAGAAATTGGTCATCACGCTGAAGCGAAGCATGATCGGTACGCCTCTGCGTCATCGCCTGGTTCTGCGCGGGTTGCGCTTACGGCGGCCGAATCAGTCGGTGACACTTCCGGACACGGCGCAGGTGAGAGGTATGATCCAGAAGGTCAATTACCTTCTTGAGGTGACGCATCAATGAAGCTTTTTGAACTAGCTCCGGCAGCAGGAGCGACCAAACGACGGAAGCGTATTGGACGAGGGCCGGGCTCAGGTCATGGGAAGACCTCCACGAAAGGACATAAGGGCTTGCTCGCCCGTTCGGGAGGAGGGAAGCAACCGGGATTCGAAGGCGGGCAAATGCCGCTCATTCGCCGGGTGCCGAAGTTCGGATTCCGGAATCCCACGCGCATCGAGTACGCGGTGGTGAATTTGGATGTCTTATCTCGGCTGTCGGCTGGGGATCCAGTCACGCCGCAGATGTTGGTTGAGGTTGGGCTGGTCAAACAGAAGACCTGGCCGATCAAGATCTTGGGTAACGGTGAACTCACTCGGCCTCTTGTGATTCAGGCGCACAAGTTCAGCAAGTCCGCCGAAGCAAAGATCCAGGCGGCTGGTGGGAGGGCTGAGGTCATCCGAGGTGTTTGAGCGACTTCTCACAAGCTTCCACAACATTCTCAAGATTCCCGAGCTACGGACGCGTATCCTGTTTACGCTGGGGATGCTCGTCGTCTATCGCATCGGGGCCCATATCCCGACGCCGGGGATCAACAATGACGAACTCGCCAAGTTCCTGATTGAGAAGGGAGGCTCACTACTCGGATTTCTCGATATCTTTTCCGGGGGCGCCCTCTCGAGGCTGACGATCTTTGCGCTGGGGATCATGCCCTACATCAGCGCATCGATCATACTACAGTTGCTGACGGTGGTGATTCCCCATCTGGCAAAATTGGCGAAAGAAGGAGAGCGAGGGCGGAAGAAAATCATCCAATACACGCGGTTCGGCACAATCGGCATTGCTCTGATCCAGGGGTTCGGCATCGCCATCGGGTTGGAGGGCATGAACCAGGGTGCTTTCGTGCTCAATCCCGGGTGGAGCTTTCGGTTGATGACGGTGATTACGCTCACTGCCGGCACAGGCTTTCTGATGTGGCTGGGTGAACAGATTACCGAGCGAGGCATTGGGAACGGGATCTCCCTAATCATTTTCGCGGGGATTGTGGCGCGTCTCCCGAGCGCTGTGGCCCAGACATACGACTTGTATCAGGTCGGCCAGTTGAACTTCTTCGTCCTGCTATTGCTCGGCCTGATCATGTTGGCCGTCGTCGGTGCGATTGTGTTCTTGGAAAGCGGGCGACGGAAAATCCCCGTGCAATACGCCAAAAGGGTGGTCGGCCGTCGGGTGTATGGCGGGCAGAGCACACATATTCCGTTGAAGATCAATACGGCAGGAGTGATTCCGCCGATTTTTGCGTCCTCCTTGATTGCGTTTCCAGCGACTATTGCCGGATTCATTCAGGTGCCGTGGGTGCAATCGATTGGGGGGCAATTGGCTCCCGGGTCCGTGCTGTACACGCTGCTCTATGTGGGGTTGATCGTGTTCTTCTGTTTCTTTTATACGGCGGTGGTGCTCAACCCCGTCGATATGGCGGACAACATGAAGAAGTATGGCGGGTTTATCCCCGGCATTCGGCCCGGGCAGAACACTTCGGACTTCATTTACAAGGTATTGACACGGATCACGTTCGCGGGCGCCATTTATCTGGCGGTGGTGTGCGTGATCCCCGAGATCCTGATTTACCGGTTGAACGTACCGTTTTATTTCGGTGGCACGTCGTTGCTGATTGTCATTGGTGTCGGCCTGGATACCGCTCAGCAAATCGAGTCGCACATGCTCATGAGAAATTATGAAGGGTTTCTCGGCGGTCATAAACCGTTGCCGGGACGGCGATAGACGGATCGGTAGGGACGGACGGACACGAAATCATGCGAGTCGTCTTCTTGGGTGCGCCGGGGGTCGGGAAGGGAACGCAGGCCGATCGGATCGCGGCGCAATCCAATCAACCAAAGATTTCAACCGGGGATCTCCTGCGCGAGGCAGTGAAGAAGCAGACGGCGCTGGGAGTTCAAGCCAAGTCGTACATGGATCGGGGTGCCCTGGTTCCCGATGACGTGGTCATCGGCATGGTGCGGGAGAAGCTCGGCGAGCCGGTCTGCGCGAGTGGCTTCATTTTGGACGGCTTCCCGCGCACGGTGGCTCAAGGAGAAGCGTTACACCGGTTGCTGGAGGACAAGGGGATGGCGCTCGATCGGGTGGTAAACTTCTCCGTCCCGGTTGGCGAGATCGTCAAGCGGTTGAGTGGGCGCCGCAGTTGCGGCAAGTGTCAAGCGGTGTACCACGTGGATTTTTCACCGCCTCGGGTCGCGGAGATCTGTGATCGTTGCGGGGCCGCCCTGATCCAGCGTAATGATGACAAGCCGGAAACCGTCGATGCGCGACTGCGTGTGTATGAGGAGCAGACGGCGCCATTGATTCAGTATTATCAGGGGAAGCATCTTCTGGCGGGTCTTGATGGTTCCGGTTCCGTCGAGGTTGTGAGTGAGCGCCTCCAGCGCGTGCTGGGTCCGCTGATGCATACATGATCATCTTAAAGACCGCCGGTGAAATCGAAACCATGGCAGAGGCATCTCGGGTGGTGGCTGAAACGCTTGAGGTGCTCAAACAAGAGGTCAGGCCGGGTATCACCACCGAGCATCTTGATCGGATCGCCGAAGAGAATATCCGGGTGAGGGGGGCGCGCCCTGCGTTCAAGGGATATCGCAACTATCCAAGGACGCTGTGCGCGTCCGTGAATCATGAGGTGGTACACGGGATTCCGTCGAAGCGGATGCTCAAGGATGGGGACATCATCGGGTTGGATCTTGGCGCGATCGTGGAGGGATTTTACGGCGATTCGGCGGTGACGGTCGCAGTGGGAGTCGTCGATCCGGCCGTCGAACGGCTGATCCGCGTGACCGAGGCGGCGCTGTACGCCGGGATCGAGCATGCACTGGTTGGCAACCGCTTGTCGGATATTTCCCACGCCGTGCAAGCTTGTGTCGAGTCTGCGGGATATTCCGTCGTGACGGATTTCGTGGGACACGGGATTGGTCGGCAATTACATGAGGAGCCGCAGGTGCCGAACTACGGACAGCCTGGGCAAGGTCTCCGATTGAAATGGGGCATGGTGCTGGCAATCGAGCCGATGGTTAATGCGGGCGGCAGCGCGGTGCGGGTACTGGACGATCAATGGACCGCCGTCACGGTGGATGGAAGCCTGTCTGCTCACTTCGAGCACACCATTGCCATTCAGCCGAGCGGTCCAGCCCGCGTGCTTTCACAGGTGTCAGGAGATCGGGTGCACAGCAAGGCCTGAAGGAGGCATCACGAGCGTGTCCAAAGAAGATGTCATCGAGGTGCAGGGCACGGTCTCCGAGACCCTTCCGAATGCGATGTTCCGTGTGGAGCTGGAGAACGGACACAAGATTTTGGCTCATATTTCAGGAAAGATGCGGATGCACTTCATCCGGATTCTACCGGGAGACAAGGTCACCGTGCAGCTCTCGCCGTACGACCTGACGCGCGGACGAATTACGTATCGCTTCAAATGACGAGAATCGAGCCGGTGTCAAGAAGCCAGGCTGGATCAGGAAAGTAGGGTGGTATGAAGGTGAAGTCGTCGGTGAAACCCATCTGTTCCAAGTGTAAAGTCGTGCGTCGGCGCGGGGTGGTACGTGTCCTGTGTGAGAATCCCCGGCACAAACAACGGCAAGGTTAACATGAAGTGCTGAGCGATGAGTGCTGAGTTCTGGTAGAGCCAAGCCGGCGACACAGAACACCCTCTCAACACTCAGCCCTGGAGGAAGTATGGCTCGAATCGCTGGAGTGGATCTACCGCGCGAAAAGCGCACGGATGTCGGGTTGACCTATATTTACGGAATCGGCCGCGCGGCCTCCCGGGCGATACTCGCCAAGGCGGGCGTCGACGGGACCATTCGAGTCAAGGATCTCACGGAAGACAAGATTATCAAGTTACGCGAGGTTATTGAGCGCGAGCAGAAGGTCGAGGGCGATCTCCGCAAGGAGGTTGCGATGAATATCAAGCGGTTGGTCGATACCGGAACCTATCGAGGCCTGCGTCATCGGAAGGGGTTGCCGGTTCGCGGCCAACGGACCAAGACCAATGCAAGAACCCGTAAGGGGCGGCGCTCGTCCGCAGGCAGTAAACCCAAAAAGCTGACTCCTGCCGGTGCGTAGCCGGGCGGCGTGAGCGATGACAAGGATTGATCAATGAGCGTCAAGAAGGGCAAAAAGAAAGAGCGCAAGGTCGTACAGAGCGGCGTGGCGCATATTCAAGCTTCCTTCAATAACACCATCGTGACCATAACCGACATGACGGGCAACACGGTCGTGTGGTCCAGCGCCGGGAATCAAGGGTTCAAGGGGTCGCGGAAGAGCACCCCGTTCGCCGCGCAGCGAGCCGGCGAGGCGGCAGCCCGGAAGGCGATGGAAAACGGCATGCGTCAGGTGGATGTCTATGTGAACGGACCAGGAGCCGGACGTGAGTCGGCTATCCGAGCGCTTCAGGGTGCCGGCATGCGGATTAACCTGATTCGGGATGTGACGCCAATCCCTCACAATGGGTGCCGGCCGCCGAAGCGCAGACGCGTGTAACCGGCGAAGAGCCGGAGGCCCCGGACGGAGAGAAGTCCACTGCGGATGAGTGTTCATTCTCAAGCAACGAGGTGATGTCGTGGCAAGGTATCGAGGTCCTGTCTGCCGATTGTGTCGTCGAGAGGGAGAAAAGCTATTTCTGAAGGGCTCTCGGTGCATGACCGAGAAGTGCGCCATCGAGCGACGGAGCTATCCGCCAGGGCAGCATGGACAAGGACGACAGCGAACGACGGACTATAGCACTCAGCTTCGAGAGAAACAAAAGCTGCGGCGCATTTACGGTCTTCAGGAGCGGCAATTCCGAGGGGTCTTCCAACGTGCCGAACGGCGGACCGGCGTCACCGGCGAAATCCTGCTGGCGTTGCTCGAAAGCCGGCTCGACAACGTCGTGTATCGCCTCGGGTTCGCTGTTTCGCGCAAACAAGCCCGCCAGTTGGTCGGTCATGGCCATGTGTCGGTGAACGGCCGCAAGGTGGACATCCCCTCACAGGTCTTGAAGACGGGGGACGTGGTGGAGGTTCGTCCAGGCAGCCGGGAAATCACCACCGTGCTATCCGCCATGGACGCGGTCGATTCGCGCGGCGTGCCGGCCTGGTTGGAGTTGGAGCGGGCGGCCTTTCGCGGCACGGTCAAAGCGACGCCCACGAAACAAGATGCCGCCGTCCCGGTAAATGAACAACTCGTGGTCGAATTGTATTCGCGATAACATCGCGGGCTCGGAATTCCGCGGCCTTCCGCACCTGATGCGAAAAGGCGGCGTCTAACATTGGTGAGATGAAGGGGGACCCATGATCAAGCTCATGAAGGACTTTCAGATCCCGTTGCGGGTCGAAGTCGATAAAGACACGCTCTCCCCGGTCTATGGGAAGTTTATGGCGGAGGCGTTTGAGCGAGGTTTTGGTACCACCGTGGGCAATGCCTTGCGGCGCGTGCTGTTGTCGTCATTGACCGGCGCGGCGGTGACAAGTGTCCGCATCGAGAGCGTGTTGCATGAGTTCTCCACGATTCCTGGGGTGACCGAGGATGTGACGACGATCCTCCTTAACATCAAGAGCCTGCGTCTTGCCCTTCAGGGGGAAAAGCCGAAGACGATCCGTCTCCGTAAGAAGGGACCAGGGGAAGCCAAGGGGGTCGACATCGTTCATGATGGGGACTTGACCGTCCTCACCCCGGAGCTGCACATCGCCACGTTGGACAAGGATGCTACGATTGACATCGAAATGGTCGTGAAGCACGGACGCGGCTATGTTCCGGCCGAGCGCAATAAGGAAGAAGGGTTGCCGATCGGGGTGATTGCGGTCGATTCGATATTTTCACCGGTCAAGCGTGTCAATTTCCAGGTCGAAAATGCACGCGTCGGACGGATGACCGACTACGATAAGCTCACCCTTGAAATTTGGACCGACGGCACCATTTCCCCGCGAGACGCGCTGTCGACGGCCGCGGCGATCCTGCGCGACCATTTGGACATCTTCGTGAGCCCGGAGGATCGGCTGGAGGCGAAGCCGGAGGCGGGCGCCGAGGAACAGCTTCAGGCCGTGAACCGCAATCTGTACCGCAATGTTAGCGAGCTCGAACTCTCCGTCCGTGCAGCGAATTGTTTGAAGAATGCCAATATCAAGACTATCGCTGATTTGGTGCAGAAGACCGAATTGGAGATGCTGAAGACGAAGAATTTTGGAAAGAAATCCTTGAACGAGATCAAGGAGATCTTGACGGAGATGGGGCTGGGCCTCGGGATGAAGCTCGAGTCGACGGCGATGTCAGGCACGAGCGATCCCAACAGCAAAACGGACGTCTCCACATAGGAGAAAAGGAAGGCTACTGTGCGACACGGTAAACGCGGCAGACAACTCGGACGGCAAACCAAGCATCGATGGGCGTTGTTTCGTAGTCTCGTCACGTCGCTCTTGGATCATGAGCGGATCGAAACCACGGAGGCGAAGGCGAAGGAGGTCCGTGGGTTCACCGATCGTATGATCACACTCGGTAAGGAAGGGACGTTGGCGGCGCGGCGACGGGCTCTGGGGTTTATTCGTCGGAAGGAAGTGGTATCTAAACTATTTGGCGAGATGGCGGATCGTTTTCGGAGCCGACCTGGAGGGTACACCCGAATTATCAGGACCCGACGGCGCGTGGGGGATGCGGCGCATCTGGTGGCCATCGAATTGGTAGCCCAGGCGGCGCAGGTTTCGAAGAAGGAGGCGCCTGCGTCCAAGAAGTCCAAGCCAAAATCTGAAGAACCACACGGTCAAGCTACCGGTACGGATGCGCCGACTGCTCCGGCCGGCAACACCTAATCGATTCACCGGTCCACTTTCTTGGCGGCGTATCCGGATGATAACCGGATACGCCGCTCTTCCTTCGTGTCTCGTCTCCGCTTCGTATTTCCCAACCCGCGACTTATTTACTTGGACTAACCTCCATGCTACTATCATGCCAGTTATGGATTGTGTTGTGTCGTGACCTTCGCTTCAGTGATGGGCTGGCAACAGTGGGCTCGTGGATTTCTGCTCGCGCTTGCGGTAGTCTCTAGCACCTTTCTCGCGTACCTCTTACTGACTCGCACTGAGTCGACGTCTCCACGGACCCCTGCGCTCAAGCCGTTACATGACCAAGCCGACGCTGGGATGGAGCAGTTTACCTTCACACAGACTAAAGACGGTGTGGTTCAATGGGAGGTGAAGGCCAAGCAAGCGAGCCTCTATGAAGACCAGAACCACGCGCTGTTGAAGACGGTCGAGGTGACATTGTTCGGCGAGCGCGGCCGTGAGTTGACGGTTCATGGCGATGAGGCGCGGCTCAATACCTCCAATAATAACTTCGAAATCGCAAACCGAGAGCGGGACCTTGTCATCCATCTCCAAGGAGGATATACGGTGTACACGAACCATGTGCAGTGGACCGACGAGCGTCAGGAAATGGAGACGCAGGATCCTGTGGTGATTGAAGGAAAGGGCATGCGGATCACAGGACGAGGGTTATTGGGAAAGGTGGAGCGTGAAGAGTTTCAGGTATTGGACGACGTGCGTGTGGACCTTGAGTCGGCTCAGTAGCATCCTCCTCCTGGCCGTCCTCCACTGCGCATCCTTGGCGCTAGCCCAGGAACAAGGAGCAAATCCTGATGAAAAAACGACCATCACCGCGAAAAGGATGACGGTCCGAAATCAGGAAAACAAGGTGATCTTTGAGGGAGCGGTGGTCCTCACTCGAGGACCGCTTGTGGTTCATTCAGATACGATGGTGATGCTCTATCACGGAAGGCCAGACGGTGGGTCACCTCCTGGCGACCATCTGAGCTCATGCGGGTCCGGAGAAGCAAGTTCACGCGGGAAGGCTGCAGCTGGACGTGATCAGCGGCCGAATGGCGGCCAGGCGATGCCGACGGTATCGGACCGGAAGGTCTGCCTGATCGAGGCCAGCGGGAACGTCACAATCGAGAAAGATGAAGGTCGCGCTATTTGCCGCAAGGCGGTGTTCTATCAGGAGGCAGAAAAAATCGTGCTCACGGGTGATCCAGTCGTGTGGCAACGTGGAACTCGTGTTACGGGACAGAAGATCACCATGTTCTTGGCGGAAGATCGCAGTGTCGTCGAGGGTGGGTCCCAGGTCACCATCGTTCCTGAAGGAGAACGGCGGTCACCATGAGCATAGGAAAGGCCGCGAATCTTGCGGCTGCTGCGGACAGTGCCGAGCGGGGTCAGGTTCGCTTCGAAGACCGACTTGCCGGCGAGGGGTTGGTCAAGAGTTTCAAAGGTCGGACGGTCGTGAAAGGAGTCCGGCTCGATGTCACGGCGGGGGAGATCGTTGGGTTGCTGGGGCCCAATGGCGCCGGCAAGACAACCATCTTCGATATGATGGTGGGACTTTGTCAGCCGGACGCGGGCACCATCAGACTCGGTGACCAGGTCGTGACCGCACTGCCCATGTACCAGCGGGCTCGCCTCGGCCTTGGGTATCTCCCACAGGAGTCTTCGGTATTCCGGCGGTTGTCCGTGGAAGACAATATTCTGGCGATCCTTGAAATGCTCGCGCTGTCGGATGAAGAACGTGAACAGCGGCTGGAAGGTCTGCTGAAGGAACTGGATCTAACGCCGCTCCGGAAGAGCAAAGCCTATGCGCTTTCGGGCGGCGAGCGACGACGTCTGGAAATCACGCGCGCGCTCGCCACGCGTCCGCGGTTCCTATTGCTCGACGAACCGTTTGCGGGTATCGATCCCATCGCGGTGGGGGAGATTCAGCACATCATCACCCGCATGAAACATCGACGCATTGGGATTCTGATTACTGACCACAATGTCCAGGAAACCTTGTCGATTACCGATCGCGCGTACATCATCAACGAGGGCACGATCCTCGAGGCTGGAACGCCGGAGGTGATCGTGAATAGTGCGGTGGCACGCGCGGTATACTTGGGAGACCGCTTCCAACTGTAGCGAGGGTATCACGGAATACTCACCATGAAACTCAGGCTTGATCTCAGACTCAGTCAGAAGCTGATCATGACCCCGCAGCTCCAGCAGGCGATCAAGCTATTGCAATTGTCTCGCCTCGAACTGCAACAAACATTGGAGCAACATCTGCTTGAGAACCCGGTT
The DNA here is from genome assembly GCA_050246315.1 of Nitrospiraceae bacterium. GTDB lineage: Bacteria > Nitrospirota > Nitrospiria > Nitrospirales > Nitrospiraceae > Nitrospira_G. The sequence continues at coordinate 257,604 of JBFWWG010000005.1, forward strand.
CTCGAAGAAATGCAGTCTGAGCTGGAAGATGCTGAGACGACGACGAGCGAGGACGGCGCCTCGACGGTAGAGCCTTCCGGCGACACTACTGCCACCGCTGAATCTGTCGGGACTGCGAACGATCGAGATAATCCAGAAGAACTGTCGGCTTCCGGATGGGAAGACTATTTCGATAGCGATCGCCGTGCTGGTGATGTGGAGTATCCCTCCGGTGGTCAGGACGAAATGCCGTCCTTCGAGCAGACACTCACCACAGCCACGTCGTTGGAGGAGCATTTACGGTGGCAGCTTTCCCTGTGCGGATTATCGGAGCGAGAAAAGGTGATCGGACGGCTGATTATCGGCAATCTTGATGATGACGGGTATCTCCGGATTGCGCTGGATGAGGTGGTGGCGGACACCGATTTCACAGCGGTCGAGGCGGAGAATGTGTTGAGCGAAATACAGAAATTCGATCCAGCCGGGGTCGGCGCGCGCAACCTGCCGGAATGCTTGTTGCTGCAATTGGGGTATCTCGGCCGCAGCCCGATCGGGTCTATCGGCGCCAGGCCTGGTGCGTTACGAGGAGCGGTTGTAGAATCCATCATTCTCCACCATCTAAAGGATCTCGAAAAAAAGCAGTATGCCAGGATTGCCAAGGCTCTGGACGTAAGCTGCGAGGAGGTGTTTGAAGCCACACGCGTCATCGAAGGTCTGGAGCCCAAACCCGGCCGTCCCTTCTCCTCGACGGACAACCACGTCATCGTGCCGGATGTGTTCGTGATGAAACATGAAGGCCAATGGGTTGTGCTGCTGAACGATGAAGGGTTGCCGCGCATGCGGATCAGCCCCTACTGCAAGCAACTCCTGGCCACGCAGGGAGCCTCGAGAGAAACCAAAGCCTACCTCGATGAAAAGATGCGCGCGGCCCAATGGGTGTTGCGCAGTATTGAACAACGCAATAAAACCATCGTGAAGGTCGTCGGCAGCATCGTGAAATTCCAGGAGGCGTTCTTCGAGCAGGGTGTCGAACACTTGCGCCCGCTGGTATTGAAGCAGGTGGCTGATGATGTCGGGATGCATGAGTCAACCATCAGCCGCGTTACTGCGAACAAATATTTGTATTGTCCACAAGGAATGGTGGAGTTGAAATATTTCTTCAACGCAGGGCTCCAGCGGACAGATCTTCAGGGTGAGATGCTCTCGTCAGTGACGGTACGAGAAATGATTCGCCGAATGGTAGCGGAGGAAGACAGCGCTCGTCCACTCAAGGACGAGGAGATCGCTACCCGGTTGCGCGGTCAACAGATCATGATTGCACGACGAACGGTTGCCAAGTATCGAGCCGAAGAGAATATCCCTTCTGCCAGCCAGCGGAAGCGTTTTTTCTGACCACCAACCGATCTCATTCCGGTTCACTCCTCGGTGAGGGGAGGGGAGATCATGTCCCGCTGCTGACCCGGCACGCGTGAACGTCGGGATGTTGAAGTGTTAATGCAGTCGGGTATTCCATATGAAACGGAGCGAGCAATGAACATTGTCATGACTGGGCGCCACATTCGCATTACGAATGCTTTGCGGGAGTATGTGCAGCAGAAAGTCGAGCGGTTGGGACGATACAGTCTGCCGCTCAGTAGCGTGCAGATGATTCTATCCGTGGAAAAATTTCGCCATCAAGCAGAGATCGTCTGTGTCTTCAATGGGAAGCAATATCGTGCTAAATCCTCGTCGCCTGAAATGTATGCATCGATCGACAACGTGACCGATAAGATCGATCGGCAAATGCGGAAAACAAAAGACAAGCTTGTCAGTCATAAAGGGACGAGACGTCGGCAGACCCTTGCTCGCATGCCCTCCAAGGATGGCGAGAGGCCAGGCGTCTCGGTTGGCCGGACTCGGGCAGAAACCTTGACCATTCACGAGGCGATCGGACGGTTGCCGGTGGAGGCGGCCTCGTTGTTCTTTTTCAAAGAAGCTGCATCAGGATCGGTCTTGGCGTTGCGTCGGGGAGCCGGTGGAACGGTCGAGGTGATTGTGCCGCAGGGGGAGCCGGAGCTTGCATGATTCATGAAAGCTTCCGCTGTCTTGGGCCATTGCAATAGAAGAGCAGCGGACGCCCTGATTCGACCCTGCGACAAGCTGGCATGCGGATTCTTGGCATGCCAGCGGCCGGACTGGTCGTTCGGTCGGGTCGACGTACTGGTTGCCGCACGCCTCACTTCCTCGCCGCTCCATGTGCCCACCTGGCTTGGCGAGTGCATGATTTTGTGTCGAACTGTCATGAATATTGAAGGCTAGGGCTGGTCCGATGGCAGATTTTCAGTTGGTCATCATCAGCGGTTTGTCCGGGTCTGGGAAAACGCATGCCCTGAAATGCTTTGAGGACGAGGGATATTTTTGCGTGGATAATCTCCCTCCCGCGTTGCTCCCAACCTTTGTCGAGCTATGTCGGCAACAGGGTGAAGAGGTCAGAAATGTTGCCTTGGGAATCGATATTCGTGAACGTGCCTTTCTGGGTGATCTGAGGACGAATCTGGAGAGCATCAAGCGGAGAGACTACAAGCTACGCCTGCTCTTTTTCGAGGCGAAGGAGGATGTGCTGGTTAGGAGGTTTTCTGAATCACGACGACCTCACCCGGTCATGCCTCACGCTCCCCTCCTCGACGCGGTTCGCGTCGAGAAAGAACGCTTGCAGGACCTCCGCGACATCGCAGACCGGATTATCGATACCTCAGACCTGACCGTTCACGATCTCAAGGGAGTGCTGAGTCGATACATCCACAAAGAGGCGGCGGGTCGCCGCATGACGATCTCGCTTATCACCTTTGGGTTCAAGTTCGGAGTTCCGTATGACATTGACCTCCTCTTCGACGTGCGGTTTCTGAAGAACCCGTATTTTCATCAGGAGATGAAAGGCCTCACGGGAGAGGATGAAAGGGTCCAAGTGTATGTGCTGGAGGATGACGCCGCTCGAGAGTTCGTCGAAAAGCTCCTCGACCTGTTGAGGTTTCTGATTCCTCTGTTCGAGCGGGAACACCGCAGCTACCTGAATATCGGCATCGGATGCACGGGAGGCCGTCACCGTTCGATTGCCGTAGCCTGCCATATCCGGGACCTTCTGGCCAGCCAAGGTTTCGAACCCATCCTGTTTCATCGCGACATTCATAAAGCCTGATCGTTCGCTTCGTGCCTCCACGCGCGCATTGAACGGCGCATTGCTTGACACATGTAGGACATGGACTATACTTGGCAATGTCCCACACTGCACATGAGCTAAAACGCAAAAGTCAAGTATTAATAAGTCAATGCTAAGAAGTAGGCATAATGGCCTGTATTCCAAATGGTCTCTGGAATATCGGCCGGTCGAATAGGGACGATTGATCTATGTTCGCACAACTGCGCAACGTCCTCTCAATTGAGTTCTCGACGATTCTCTCCTCCAGGCGGCCGCTTATCGGACTCGACATTGGATCCAGTGCGATCAAATTGATCCAATTGAAAGAAGCGAAAGGACGGTACGTCTTGCAAAAGTGCGCTGTGAAACCACTCGAGCCGGAAGTCATCGTCGATGGCACCGTCATGGATGAGGGTCGTGTTGTTTCGACAATTCAAGAACTCATGACGGAGCAAGGCATCAAGAACAAGCAAGTCGCCATATCGATCTCAGGACATGCAGTGATCGTGAAGAAGATCAGCTTGCCTCCCATGCCGGATAATGAGCTGGCGGAACAGGTGAAGCTTGCCGCGGAACAATACATTCCTTTCGATATCAATGAAGTCAATCTGGATTTTCACGTGTTAAACGGGCCGGGAGCCGGAGAAGACAGTGATGGGCAGATGGCGATCTTGTTGGTGGCGGCGAAGAAGGACAAGGTGAATGAACTGTGCGAGTTGGTGAAAGCCGCGGGTCTGAATCCCAGTGTGATGGACGTTGATGCATTTGCCATCCAAAATATGCATGAGATCAATTACCCGATGACCAAAGGAGATGTCACGACCATCGTCAATATCGGCGCCAGTGTGATGAACGTGAATATCGTGCAGAACGGTGCGTCCCTCTTTACTCGCGATATTCCCCTCGGAGGGAATCGCTATACGGAAGCCATTCAGCGAGAATTAGGCATGTCCTTTGAAGAGGCGGAGGAAGTGAAAAAGAGCGAGCGACCGAGCGGCGGCCATGAAGAGATCGTGCGGAGCGTTATTGAGAATCTTAATGCGGAGGTGGCGTCAGAGATCGGGCGTACCATTGACTATTACAAGAGTACAGCCGGCGATGGCGATGTGGAACGTCTCCTCTTATGTGGAGGCGGGGCCAAAGCAAGTGGCTTGCTGGAGCACCTTCGTGATCGTATGCGGGTCAAAGTGGAATTGGCAAATCCCTTCCAGGAGATTGATTGCACCTCGGCCGATATGGATCCCTCCACGCTCGATGAAATAAGTGCGGTGGCTGCGGTGGGTGTTGGCCTTGCGTTGCGCGCAATGGGGGACTGATGATTCGGATCAACCTGATCGCCGGACCTCGATCCAAGAAAGCTCAACCCGCGCAGTGGGGAGCGCGAGCGGAGGCCTTGGCCGGTATCGCCGTCGTTGTGCTGACTCTACTGATTGCCTGGTTGTACGTCGATGCGCTTCAAGAAGAGCGTGTAGCTAAAGAGCAGGAGAAGCAGGAGAAGGAGCGGCAAATCGTTGCCCTGAAGGAGCAGGTAAAGCAGGTCGACGGATTTGAGCAAAAGAAGAAGGCGCTCGAGGACAAGAATCGAATTATCGATCAGCTCGAAAAGTCTCGGTCCGGTCCGGTGAAGGTGATGGACCATCTCAGCCGGAGTCTCGATCCGCTCAAATTATGGCTGCTGAAGATGTCGATGAAAGAGGGGCGAGTTGAGGTGGAAGGGCGGGCACTCACCAACGATGATATTGTGGAATTCGTGAACAACCTGCGACGCACAGAATATTTCACTGCCATTCAACTGATGGAGTCTCGCGCGGCGACAGAAGGTAAGGCAGGGGTATTCAGCTTCAAGATCACTTTCTCTTTAAGGATCTAACCAGTGGACATGCCTAAACTGAACCTGGATGTGCTTCATAACGTGCCGCTTTCCCAAAAGCTGGCGCTGTTGGGGCTCCTCATAGGAGGGATCGTGGCTGGTGTGTATTACTACTATGTTGAGCCGGAAAACGAGCAGATTACTCATCTCCAAACCCAGATTGGTCAGCTCGATTCGGAAGTTCAGAATCTTACGCTCAAGGTGAAGCATCTCGATGAGTTGATCGCGGCGACGAAGCAATTGGAGGTTGAACTTGCCAAGAAGAAGGAACGGCTGCCGCCTTCTGAAGAGGCCGTGATGCTGTTGAAGCAACTATCGGACCTTGGATCTCGACTTGGATTGGATATCAAACTGTGGAAGCCTGCTCCTCCGTCTGAAGACCCCTCCAAGCTCTTCGTCCGAATGCCGGTCAACGTCGAAGTGGCCGGTGGATACCATACAGCGGCCATTTTCTTCGACCGTGTCAACCGCTTGCCCCGTATTATCAATGTTTCTGACTTAAGGATGGGAAATCCGCAAGTCGAGAAGGGACGGGTCGTCACCCAAACCGTATTTGATTTGGTAGCCTTTGCAGCCCCGGAAGAGCGGGTGGCATCGGCCAATGCGCCAGGCTCTGCAGCTCCTAGCCTGGTTCCTGGACCTATCAAGCGATGAAGAGGAGCGATGTGAATCCATTGTCTGTCAGTTCCAACCTGCCATGGATGATTGCTCCGGTCGTCCTGATCGCCTTCATCGTGCCTGCTGTCGGGCTTGCACAACCGACTTCCGAAGCCAAGCAATCCGGAGGTAGCGTTTCTGCGCCGCCGGCCTCAATCCCAACACCGAACGCTGGTGAGGCGACGTCCATCCTGTTGACTCCAGGAAACGCACCAGGTCAACCAGAGAACATGACCAGAACCGTGGCGGTGCCCGGGATGATCGAAGCCGAGGTGCCGGTATATGATCCTGCGGGACGTCGTGACCCATTCATTGCAATTGTTCAACTCGATGACAGAAAAGCAGATGAAGCCATGCCTCCGCTGCAACGTGTTGCGGTGACGGAGATCAATCTCATTGCCGTAGTGTGGGGAGGGTATGGATATACGGGGATGGTCCAAACTCCTGATGGGAAAGGGTATGTCATTCGGAGAGGGACGCGACTCGGAACCAATAATGGTCTTGTGACTTCGATTACAGAGCGGGGCGTGATCGTCGTGGAACGATTTTCAGACGTCTACGGGAATAAACAGGAGCGGGAATACGTCAAGCTCCTCCATCCAAAAGAGGCGGCAGAATGAAACGGCATAATTGGCTCAGGGGTGCGACGGTCCTGGTGATGGTGGCAGGTGGCGCATCCTTGGCCCCAGGTGAAACGAGCCATGCGCAGACACAGGCCGAGGAACGGTCGCTCCCCTCCGACCTGAACATCACGTCATATCCAGACCGAGTGCGTGTCACGATAGCGGGGGTAATGAGGGACGAGGTCTACCAAGTTCGCAAGAGTTTGGTGCCCCCCGTAGTGTCCGTGGTTCTTCCCGGACATTCCTGGGGAGCCTCGGGCACGGAAGCCGTGGTGAATCAACGTCCCTTGGTCAAACTGATCCGCGAGGATATGGCCGCACCCATCAAGGGGGCGCGCATTGTTTTTCAACTTTCCGAACCGACGGAGCCGGACGTGACCCGTGAGGGAGACAGGCTGCATGTGGATTTCCCGGTCAACAAGACGTCCACCATGAAAGCGAGCGTGATTAAATCCGTCGAGGTGCGTCCTGACGATTCGGGGGCCCAAATCGTAGTGTCGGCCGATGGACGGGTCTCTCACGACGTACATCTCATTGATGGGAACCGGCTGGTCATTGATCTGCTGCACGTTGTGTCGGAGGCGGTCGCCCCGGTGGTCGAAAGCAAGGATCAGTTGATTCAGAAGGTCCGTCTCGGTCGGCACACGGAGAAGGTGCGACTGGTCGTAGATCTGGCAGAGCCAGTGGCGTACTCCGTGGAGCCCGTACCGAGCGGGCTGATCGTGCATGTTGCAGGAACGGCGATGAAGGCCGGCCTTCCTAAACCTCCATCACAAGAACCGGAACGAATTTCAGTATCCGGTGTATCCCCGGATACGGCCGTCCGGTCCGCTGCGACACTCAGCGCTGCGGTGCGAGCCGTTCCCGCCGTTCAGCAGCAGAGCAAGGGGATGACCGTAAAGCCTCAACTGGCGCAATTGACCACCGGGCTCGATCCAAAAACTCAGGATGAGGTGGTGGTTGACCAGCCGCGCTTTGTGGGACGGCGGATCTCCCTCGATTTTCAAGCGGCCGAAATCAGCAACGTCCTGCGACTGATTGCAGAGGTCAGTGGCTTCAATATTGTGGTCGGTGAAGGGGTCAAATCAAAAGTGACGATGAAGCTGGCCAACGTGCCATGGGATCAAGCATTGGACATGTTGCTTCGTATGAACGGGCTCGGGATGATGAAGCAGGGCAACATCGTCTGGGTGGATAGCTTGCTGAATTTGTCCAAACAACAGGAAGAAGAGGCGAAGGCCAAGGAGGCCAAGAGCAAGGCGGAAGAAATTGTCACCCGCATTTTTTATCTGCGGAATATTCCTGCACAGGAGGTGGTGACCTCGTTGCGGCAATATCTGAGTCCCCGGGGGCAGATGCAATTCAACAATGCGAGCAATGCGGTCATTGTCCGAGACATCGAGTCTAGAATTGGAATGTTCCGGCAGCTTGTCGATGGCATCGATCTGCAACTGCCGCAGGTAGAGATCGAAGCGCGGGTGGTTCAGGCCAATACGAACTACACCCGTTCCCTCGGCATTCAGTGGGGATTTCAAAATGTGAACACCCTCGGATCCTCGAACGGAGTCGCCAACTTTAGAGCGGGCACCACGGGGTCCTTCGGTCAGCCGGTGAGCGATTTCCTGGTGAATCTGCCGGCGACGGTGGCCGGTCTCCAGCCCATCCCGGCGGTCGGATTTCAATTCGGCAAGACCGACGGTGCCTTGTTGGATCTTCGTCTCTCCGCGGGCGAGGCCCTGGGATTGACCAAGGTCATCGCCTCCCCGAAGATCACGACGTTGGATAACCGGGAGGCTAAGATTTCGCAGGGCGAGTCAATACCCTTTCAAACCGTCTCGTTGCAGGGCACCCAGACCACCTTCGTGGACGCGAACCTCGAGTTACAGGTGACGCCGCAGATCACCTCGCGCGATCCGAACGAGGTGACCAAGCGGATCATGCTCAAGGTTCGAGCCACCAGGAATGCGGTCGGCGCGCGCAGCAATCCTGCGGGTCCCAGCATCGACAAGCGGGAGGCTCAAACTCAGGTCTTGGTTCGCGACGGTGAGACGATGGTGATCGGCGGTGTCTACGTCGATCAACAACAGAATAACGTCAACGGCGTGCCCTATCTCTCGCGAATCCCAGTGCTCGGCTGGCTATTCAAGAATAAAGTGGAAGACATTGCAAGACAGGAGCTGCTGATCTTTCTTACGCCGAACATCGTGAAAAGCTGATGCGAACAAGCACAGACGTCGGCCTGCCTTCACGCGAATCCGCCTCATCCACGCGACCGATCTAATACACCCTCTCCAGTCCGAACCGTTTGTGTCTCTACCTTGAGATTCGGTGTGTGCCGAGACCCGCCCTTACAGCGGTATCGGCCTTTTAGTTGTCCGCGATCCTATGGTACTATCGCGCTATCTCGCCTGCCCGGCGGCCGGATGGCATTTCCGAAGCGTCCCACAAACAGAGCGTGTGCTTCTCGACCAGGGTGGTTGGGTGTATCTGGCGAGCGCGGTCATTGATATGTCGGCTAGAACACCATCATGTTCCGAGCAACTCACCGTCTCCCTTGGGGAGCGGACCTATCCGATAGTGATCCAACCCGGATTGTTGGATGAGATAGGCCGTCGCCTCAATGAGCTGGGTGCAACGGGAAAGGTGGGGTTGGTTAGCGATCAGACCGTCGCGCGCCTATATGCACGCCGGGTGACCGCGGCGCTCCGGAGAGAAGGGTACCCTGTGCGCCTCATCACAGTTCCGTCCGGCGAACGGGCAAAGTCGCTTAACTGGATGGGGAAAGTGTTGGATATTCTGGTCAAGGAGCGATTTGAGCGTGGATCCTATCTTGTCGCATTGGGCGGCGGGGTGGTCGGCGATCTCACAGGCTTCGCCGCCTCAGCCTATCTGCGGGGAGTGCCGTTTGTCCAGGTTCCGACCACGGTCATTGCGCAGGTTGATTCAAGCGTCGGCGGCAAGACCGGGGTCAATCATCGATTGGGGAAAAACCTTATCGGCTCGTTCTATCAACCGCGGGCGGTCCTGATCGATCCGACGACCCTTCAGACTCTTCCAGCCCGAGAGGTCCGAGCGGGCCTTGCCGAGGTCATTAAGTACGGGGTGATTGCCGATGCGGATTTCTTTTGCTACTTAGAGGAGCAGGTCGCGGCCGTCCGGACGTTGGATCAGGCGGCGATCGCCTGGGTCATTCGGAGATCGTGTGAAATCAAAGCAGAGGTGGTCGGGGCGGATGAACGGGAAGGGGGTCGTCGGAGGATACTCAACTACGGCCATACCGTCGGCCATGCGCTGGAAGCGCTTGGAGCCTATCGATCGCTGGTGCATGGAGAGGCGGTGGCGATTGGGATGGTGGCGGAAGCCTCGCTCGCGGTCCAGTTGGGACATTGTCAGCCGAATGTGCCCGAGCGGCTGCGTGCGCTGGTGCAGGCGGCAGGCCTGCCGTATCGTCTTCCACGGATTGCGATAGCGAAAATGTGGACTGCGATGCAGCACGACAAGAAGGTGCACCAAGGAACGGTCTATGGCGTGTGGCCAGTTCGCATCGGGGAAGTTCGGATCGCGCCCTTGCGGCGGGAGCAGTTTCGACGATGGTTCGGTCTCGTGGAGAAGGTGCATGCGTAACATCCGACCATTGCGGTCCCACCGTATCAGAAGCATGTGTCGCCGCTGCTCATATGAATAGAACCTCGCAGAACTCCACAGATCGCCTCCGGCAGGCTTTGCGGGAGAAATCGCGTGAAGTGGAGGTGCTTCATCGCATCAGTGATTCCATCAGCAACACGCTGGATCTCGAATCCGTCCTGAAACACATCGTGGATGTGGTGGTGGAAGTCACGAACGCCGACGCCTGCCTCCTGTATTTGTTGTCGACCGGCAAGGATGAACTGGTGCTTCGCGCGTCCAAGAATCCCCACCCGAGGTTGATCGGCCGCATTACCCTCGGTTTGGGCGAAGGCATCACGGGCTGGGTGGCTCGGGAGCGCACGAGCGTGGTGATCCCCAACAACGCAAGCGACGACACCCGGTTCAAGGTATTTCACAACCTACCTGAAGATCGGTACCAGGCGTTCGTGTCGGTGCCGATACTGACGAAGAAGGAAGTGGTGGGTGTCATCAATGTCCAACACAAGCGTCCCCGCCGCTATCAGGCGGACGAGTTGGCGCTCCTGACGACGATCGCCAACCAAGTGGGCGGGGCCATCGAGAACGCGCGGCTCTATGATGAAATGCGGAGGAAAGTCCTGCAGGTGGATACCCTCTCTCAGGTCTCGGAAACGGTGACGTCCAACCGGTTGATTGAGGATATCTTTCAGTTGATCGTTGCCATGGTCGCGCAATTGATGAACTCCAAGATTTGCTCGATCATGCTCTTAGACCACGGCAAAGGTGAACTGCGCATCGTGGCCACACAGAGTTTGAGCGAGGCCTACCGCCGGAAGCCGAACCTGAAGATCGGCCAAAGTATCAGTGGCCGGGCCGTGCAGGAACGCCGTCCCATCATCGTGCCGGACGTAACCAAAGAACACGACTATATGTTCCCGGATATCGCCAAGAAGGAAGGGCTCTGCTCACTGCTGTCCGTGCCCATGCTGGTAAGGGAGAAGGCGCTTGGTGTGATCAATACCTACACGTCGGTCCCCCACCACTTCACAGTTGAAGAAACCAAAGTTGTGCAAGCCATTGCCAATCAAGCCGCGATCGCCATCGAGCATACAACGTTGCTCGACAAGTCGTTTGAAATGCAAGAAGCGTTGGCGGTGCGGAAGGTTGTGGAGCGTGCCAAGGGTTACCTGATGCGAACGCGAAGATTGAGCGAGGAGGAAGCCTTCCGCCTGATTCAGCGTCAAAGCATGACCTTGCGTAAATCGATGCGCGAAGTCGCCGAGGCGATTCTTCTCGCCGGGGAGATCGAGGAACAGGCTGCCGGAGGACGCAAGCTCCCATAACCCACATCTATGCTTCTCCGGTTTCCTCCACAGGCTCCAATAGGTAGTATGCCGGCCATGCCGTGACCGGACTTTCCGGGGACATTCGGAGAGTTTCAGAGGCGTCTTGCCGACGAGAATACCTGCCGACTCTATCTGGTCGAGTCGCGCTGGCCCGATGGCTTCCGGTGTCCCCCGTGCGGCTCTGCGGCAGCGCTTGAGCTGCCAGCGTGGCTGCTGTGGTGCTGCCAGAGGTGCGGTCGGGAGACGTCGGTGACGGCCGATACGGTGCTACACCGAACGCGACTCCCGCTGACCCAGTGATTCTGGGGCAGCTACCTGGTCATGACCCACAGGACGGATTTGTCGGCACTCCATCTGCTACGACAACTGGGGATCGGCCGTTACGAGACGGCCTGGGTGATGCTCCAGAAACTCGGGCAGGCCATGGTGTGGCTCCACCGCGAGCGTTTCGACAAGGCGTTCGTGGTCGGGGCTGTGGATGTGCACGGACTCGCTTCTGGCTGGGTCCGCCTCCAGGTCATTCCTGACGCCTTGGCGCCGTCCCTGACCGGCTTCGTCACGCGGGACATGGAGCCGGGCATCATCGTCGTTACCGATGGATGATCAGGATACGCGCCGCTCTCCGAGCTAGGATACCGGCATCGTCCACGCCCTCAGCGGGAGCCGGAACTCGCCGAAAAGATCCACCCACGAGCTCACCGTGTCTTCGGGAATCTGAAAACTCAGCTGCGCGGGACTCACAACGCGGTCGGACACCAACATCTCCAGGCGTACCTGGACGAATTCACCTTCCGCTTCAATCGGCGCCGGACTCCGGCGGCCGCCTTTCAATCCCTGCTCGGCCTCGGGCGCCAGCGATCAGCCACGACCTGCGACCAGTTGTATGCGGTGGAGTCAACCGGATAAGCATGACCCACATGAATCATGACGGTTCGTGACGTTTCACCCGTTGCTCTTCGAGCGCAACGTGCTGCACGGCGGCTGCATTGGAAGCGGTCATGAATAATACGGACTAGCGCTTCGTGGATTCCTGTCCGGATGCAGGGGGCGCGGTTCGCGGCGACTGTTTTCGGGATCCGGAGGACCCGCGCTGTTGGATCGTCAGCTCTTTCAGCTCTTGCTTCAGCTGGCTGATCTCACTCCGCATCCGTTCAAGTTCCAGATCTTTCCTCACCACCAAGTCCTTCAGTTCGCGGACCTCTTCGACCGTGGGGGCCGCCGCCGAGGGGAGTGATTCCGAGAGGCCGGCCGTGGGAACTGGGGCGGAGACTGGTGGGTCCGCCACTCGAGGAAGGGCTTGGTAGTCCACGGCCACCGATGGCAGATCGGCCGGCAACGGTAACACCACCGGACGAGACAGATCCGTCCGTAGGGCGGAGGCCGGCGAGAATAGCAGCGTCCGGCCGGCGAGGTCTTTTGAGTAGGCCTGAGTAGAGTCAATCGCACGGAGCGGGTCGGGGCGGCCGCGGTATATGGTTAAGATGATGTGCAGGGTCCGCGAACGCACGTACAGGGCGCCTGCGGTTTCTTCCGCTGTCGGGCCGATCCGTGATTGCGCTGCATCGATGTCTGCGGAAGATCCCCGGCTGGATGAAGAATTGACGGATGAGGTCAAGATCCGAAAGCTGACAAACTGATCGGCTGTGGCCGAGGAGAGGGCGGTGCTGATCAGCGGAGCAAGAAACTGCGCATCGTCGGGAGAAAGGACCGGAATGACGGGTTGCCGGTCGTTTGTAGTGCCAGGCGTGGTGTTCGATCTCTGCTGCCCAAGCGAAAGGCCGCTCAAACTGGCCTGAATGACCGAGGATTCCAGAATGATCGGGTGAGAAGCCTGGAGGCCGGTCACCGATCGAAATCCGGCGGTGGAGCCCCGTTGGGGAACAGTTTCAAGGATGATGGATCCTCTTGGTCCGTCGTACAGCATGATTGGCTTCGGCGACAACAGTCCGCAGCCGGTCATGTGGGCGACGAGGCAGGTCATCACCATCAGGATGGCCCGAGGGAGAAGAGGATGATCCTTCTGTGAGCGGGTTTGAGTGCGGATACCCAACTGATTCATAGCGTTCCGAGAATCGACGGTGCAAACCGACGTCCGAACGCAGGCTCTCTTCGGATGAAGGACCGAGGTGCCTTCACAGGAGGCAAGGGCAAACAGACGGTTGCAGGAAGGGAGCTGATGCCGGATCATCATTCACGCGGCCTCGATGTGGGTTGTTTCAACTCTTGCCGGATCGATTCCACCTCCTTTTTCAAGGCGTCGATCTCTTCGTTCTTCTTGTTCAGGTCGGTACGAATCTGTTGCAACTCCTGTTCGTCGTCGGCTGTCGGCTGGCGCTGGTCCTTCAACTCTCCTGCTCTGTCGGACGCTGGTCCCCCGGCTGTCGCCGATCCGGCAGCGGCCGATCCATCGGTGCCCGGCAGTGTGGCGAGCATTTCGTAATCAATCACAAACGTTGTGTCGGGTGTCGCACCGAACAGTCTGTGCTTTTTCTGGTGGTTCGGTTTCAATGCTGCGTCAGGCACAAAAGCCAAGACCTTATCCCCTAGGCCGGATGTATCCGGCACACGGCGATTAGCCATGTTGATGGAATCGGCTCGCTCAGCTCGCTTCCGATAACGGGACACCGTGAGGCGCAGGGCACCATCAGTAACCAACAGATGGCCGGATGTGGTTTCGAGCAGGGTTGATTCGGCGAGCGGTGGTTCGGAGGAGCCAACTCCCGCTCCTCCCCGGCTGGCATAGGACAGGGTTGCAGGATAGTTGTGCACCCGAAATCCGACTTGCTGATCAGGAGCAGCCTGAGCCAACGCGCTCGAAATATAGGGGGCGATAAATCGGATGTCCTCGTCAGAGAAGGCCCGTTGTCCCGGAGGGGTCTTGGCAAACACCCGCTGCATCGTCGTCGATTCTTCTCGCGCGATGACCCCCTGAAGAGCCCGCGTAATCAACTCCGCATCCAGCCGGATCGGATGAGCGGCTTGAAATGAACGGTCGGGATTGCGCTCCAGATAGACCGCCCCCTTAGGGGCCTCGTGAATCATGAAATCGATATCCGAGGTTGTGGCGCACCCGAATGTGAGCAGGCATGAGACGACCAAGGTTGCAACGGGGATTGATCGCGGCGTCATGGATGCCAGTCCTTTATGGCGGTTTTTCGGTGGCCACATGGTGATGGGCGGCAGTGTAGCACAGGACCTGCGTCCCTCCTACTGGGTCGAGACGGGGCCGGCCTCGATACATTGGGAGAAAGACTCTTGACAGATTTCTCTCAAAACGCCTATAAACCTTCTCCAGATCATTGTGGGGTCTTAGAACAACGAAGTTCTACGGTCCCTCAGCCTTAGTGAGCGAAGGACAATGGCGTCCTTTTGGTCCATGACAATAATGGACCGGAAGGGCGTTTTTTTTGTCCTACGCCCCTCCGGTCTTCTCACATCCGCCGGTGAGATGAGCAGACGAGGAGGGATGACATGAGATGGGCACTGAAGTCTGGGGTGTGGGTCGGGATCGTCGGGCTGGTGCTTGCCGTGACCGCACCGGCGGCGTTTGCCGAGGAACCGGCCGGACAGTCGACCGGAGGGGGACGCCTAACCCGTGAGCAGGAGCAACCAATTGCGCATCTCTGTGCGGGGTGCGTGGCGCCGATGTTTACCGACGGCAGTCAGGGGAAGATCGTACCGTACGGACGAATCGAATTGGACGGCATCTACAGCACCAGAAACACCAACCCTCTGGATCCCCAGCAGTTCAACGGCTATGGGACGGCGGCAGGTCGCCAAGAGAACAGTAGCTCGACCTTGAATCCTCGCTACAGCGTGTTCGGCCTTCGTGCCGACCGGACCGACGGGACGAATTCCCTCACCGGCGTGGTCGAGGTGGATTTTTACGGGCAGAGCGACAGCGGCAATAACTTGCTGCCCCGCCTGCGGCTCGCCTATGTGAAGTACTCTCCCAACAACAACCGGACTCTCTTCACCATCGGTCAGGATTGGAATCCGATCATGGGGTTGCTGACAGATAATATTGACTTTTCCATCATGGGCTACACGGGCAATCTTTGGCAGCGTATTCCGCAAATCACCGTCAAGCACAACTTCACGGAAAACTTTGAAGGGCTGTTCACGGTCATGCGCTTCGAGCGCGGCCTGTCCAACTGTTGCGGCAACACGCAGATCCGGCCGACGGATGCCGGTTTTCAGGGCGGCGGGCCGGGCAGCACCGCTTCGTTCAACGATCCCGTGCAGATGCCGTACTTCGGCACCAGGTTCGCGTATCATGGAACGGACAATCTCGCCGGGACCATGGTGGCCGCCAACGTGGCCTATCGCTGGTACCGATCTGCGCCCATTCCGTTCAATCCGCTGGTCGGGGCTGCCTTCCAATCGGGGCAGAACATCAATTCGTATCTTGTCGGGGTTGAAGCCGTGCATCAGATCACCAAGCAACTGAGATTCTCGAGCGAGATCTCATACGGGCAAGCGCTCGGCAACGAGTGGTTCAGGTGGAACCAGGATCTGAACTGGTTCACCGGAGAGGAGGTTCGGACTCTAACCGGGTGGGTCCAATTGAGCTACGCCCATGCGTGGGACTATACCTTTCTCGCCGGGTATGGATGGGACAATCCGGTCGATTCGGATCTGCGCGGCAGCATCAATGCCTATGGGGCGGGCGGCGTGAACTCGAACATACAATACCAGTCCAACCAGCGGACGTATCTGACCGTGATCCATCCCGTGTGGGCGGATCTGATCATGGGCTTCGAATGGCAACACTTCTGGACGAATTGGGCCCAGCCGACGGGGTTGGCGTCCCAGCGCTTTCAGGCGGACATGTTCACGCTGTCGGCCTGGTACAACTTCTAGCTGCGCTTACAGAGAGAAAAGGAGTCTGACGATGGATGTGACGCCTCATGATGAGATGAAGGGCACTGAGACCAGCAACACGGGTCATGACCACGAACCGTCTCGGCGGGATCTGCTGGCGCAGGGGGTCAAGGCGACGGCCAGTCTGGGCGTCGCGGCGCTGCTCGGGAATCTCGGCCACTGGGCGCTGTCCTATGCCGCCGACCAGGAACCGATCAAGATCGGGGTGCTGCATTCGCTGAGCGGGACGATGGCTATCAGCGAGGTCTCGCTGCGGGATGTCGTTCTGATGGCGGTCGGAGAGATCAACGCCAAGGGCGGGGTTCATGGCCGTAAGGTCGTGCCCGTCGTGGTCGATCCGGCTTCGAACTGGGATCTCTTTGCAGAAAAGGCCAAGCAACTGCTCCTCCAGGACAAGGTGGCGGTGGTGTTCGGTTGTTGGACCTCCGTGAGCCGAAAATCCGTGCTGCCGGTCTTCGAGAAGAACAACGGGCTGCTGTTCTATCCGGTGCAGTACGAGGGGGAAGAATGTTCCCGCAACGTGTTCTACACGGGGGCGGCGGTGAACCAGCAGGCCGTGCCGGCCGTGGAATTTCTGATGAGCAAAGAGGGAGGCGGCTACAAGAAGTTCTATCTGTTGGGGACAGATTACGTGTATCCTCGCACGACGAACAAGATCCTGCGGGCGATGCTGTTGGCCAAGAAGGTTCCGCCAGCCAATATTATGGAGGAGTACACGCCCTTTCACCACCAGGATTATCAAACGATTGTCGGCAAGATCAAGAAATTCTCAGCCGGCGGAGGTGCCTGCGTCATCAGCACGATCAATGGTGACAGCAACGTGCCCTTTTACAAGGAATTTGCCAATCAGGGCTTGCGGGCTGAGGATGCGCCGATCATGGCATTCAGCGTGGCGGAAGACGAACTGCGGGGGATGGATACGACGGCACTGGTCGGGCACCTGGCGGCCTGGAACTACTACCAGAGCGTGGATGCGCCGGAGAACAAGAAATTCGTCTCCGATTTCAGGACCTACTGCAAGCAGAGCAATCTGCCGGACGGCGACAAACGAGTGACGGACGATCCCATCGAAGCCGCGTATTTCGGGGTGCACGTCTGGAAACAAGCGGTCGAGAAGGCCGGCTCCACCGAGGTGGACAAGGTACGCAAAGCGGTCTATGGGCTGGAGTTTGACGCGCCGGGCGGCAGAAAAAAAATGGATGAAGCCAATCATCACACGCACAAACCCGTCCTGATCGGGGAGATCAGAAAGGACGGACAGTTCAACATCGTCTGGCACTCGAAGGGTTTGGTCAAACCGGAACCGTGGAGCGAATACACGAACCCGGACAAGGGTTGCGATTGGGTGGCGCACCAAGGCACCTATCAGAAGAAGTAAGTCCGCATGCACCCCAGGACCAGGCGCCACTCCGATCGACTCAAATGGATGCGACGCGGGCTGCTCCTCTGCTTCGTCTTGTTGACGCAGGGCTTGGCATGGGGGGAAGAGCGGCCGGTTGGATTCGTGTCCGATTCCGTCGAACAGCAGGTGCGCGCGTTGATGAGCGATGACCCCGCCATTCAGCAGGCGTCGTTTGCCGCGCTGGTTGAATCGACGGACCCAGCGCTCCTGCATCGGCTGCAGGAGATTCGCGACGATGCCGATCGGTCCACCAGACTGGCTCTGAAACCGGTCATGGATCTGGTCAAGAATCGGGTGAATTTGGCCAACGCCGATCCGGATCAGCGGCGTTCCGCGGCGTCGGATCTCGGAGGGCTGGGGTACCCTGTCGCCATCCCATGGCTGCAAGCGGCGCTCACCGACGAATCCCATCGGTGGGTGCGGTACGCGATTCAGGAAGCCCTGGCATTGATCCAATTGCAGAATCCGGATAGCCGAGTCCGATTGGCTGCGGTGCAACAACTGGGCGATCTGGCCAGCCAGCACGGCCTGTCGAAGCTCAAAGACATGGTTGCCTTGACAGAACAGGCCGAGGCGCCCCCGGGCACGACGGTGGATGCGGCGGTCGTCCAGTCGGCGAAGCAGGCCATTGAGAAGATCGAACGGTGGGCGGTCTGGTCCAGCGCGTTCGAGACGGTGTTTCATGGGATCAGCTTGAGCTCGATCCTCCTGCTGATGGCCCTGGGATTGGCTATCGTATTCGGCTTGATGGGGGTCATCAATATGGCCCACGGCGAGCTGATGATGGTAGGCGCCTATGCCACGTTCATGACGCAGGAGTTCTTCAAAGCCTATGCGCCGCCGGATATCTTCGACTGGTATTTCTGGACGGCCTTGCCGGTATCATTTTGTGCATCGGCGGTACTGGGCTTGGTCCTGGAAGCGACGCTCATCCGATTTCTCTACGGCAGGCCGCTGGAAACGATGTTGGCAACCTGGGGGGTCAGTCTGGTCCTGATTCAAGCGGCGCGGGTGACGTTCGGTGACCTGACGGCCGTGACCGCCCCCTCCTGGTTCAGCGGCGGGGCGCAGGTCATGGTGGGTCTGTACCTGCCGTTTAACCGGCTGTTCATTATCGGACTCTCGGTGATCTCCGTCATCGGCATTTACCTGTTGCTGTTTCGGTCAGGCCTGGGCCTGCGCGTGCGGGCGGTGATGCAAAACCGCCCTATGAGCGCTTGTCTGGGGATTCCGACGAGAACCGTGGATGCCTATACGTTCGCCTTCGGGTCCGGGTTGGCGGGGCTGGCCGGTTGGGCGTTGACGCTGGTCGGCAATGTCGATCCTGGGCTGGGCCAAAACTACATCGTGGACTCATTCATGGTCGTGGTCACCGGAGGGGTGGGAAAGCTGGCCGGAACCGTCGTGGCCGCGCTCGGGATCGGAAGTTTGAATAAGCTGTTCGAACCGAGTTTTGGGGCCGTGTATGCCAAGGTGTTGATTCTGTTGTTGGTTGTGCTCTTCCTTCAACGTCGGCCTTCGGGATTGTTTGCCATCAAGGGACGTCATGCCGACGCCTGAGAAGTGTCAATCGTCATGGGTCAATCGTGATTGGAAAGAGAAATGTCCCTTGGCTGAGACCCGATGAGGATTGACCGTTCGTCGAGTAACGAGGAGTGTGTGGGGAAATCGGCTGACGGCGATCGTCTCGGTGAACGCCGAGAGGGGCTTCTCTACTGGTTGACTGCCTTCCTCTTGCTGGTCTTCGTTCCCCTGCTGAATCTGCTGCCGGGTCAGGATTCGTGGCTGCATGTTTCGGACTTTGCACTGAATCGCTTCGGGAAGTTTCTCGCCTTCGGGATACTGGCACTCGGGCTTGATTTGATTTGGGGCTATACCGGCATTCTGAGCCTCGGCCACGGCGTGTTCTTCGGCCTGGGTGCCTATGCGATGGGGATGCATTTGGCGCTGGCGATCGGAACGGAAAGTGTTTACGGAAGCGCACTCCCCGACTTCATGGTCTGGAACCAAGTGAAGGAACTGCCGCTGTTCTGGAAGCCGTTTTACAGCTTTCCGATCGCGTTGCTCGCTGCGATTGTCGTCCCAATCCTCTGTGCTTGGCTGTTCGGCGCGCTCGCCTTCCGTAGCCGGATCAAGGGCGTGTACTTCGCCATCATCACCCAGGCCCTGGCTCTGTCCGCCTGGCTCGTGTTCAACCGCAATGAAACCAACCTGGGAGGTACCAACGGCCTGACGGATTTCAAGACCTTGCTGGGATTTCGACTGAGCGACCCCCACACGCAGCTTCTGTTGTACGTGATCACGGTCCTTTGTCTGGGTGGGGCCTATCTCCTTTGTCGGTGGATCGTGCAGTCACGAACTGGCAAAGTGCTGGTGGCCATCAGGGACAGTGAACAACGGGTGCTGTTCTCCGGGTACTCGCCGGCCCAGTACAAGCTCTTTGTGTTTGTCGTATCGGCAGGTCTGGCCGGCTTGGCCGGCGCGCTCTATGTTCCGCAAGTTGGGATTATCACGCCCGCTCAAATGGGTGTGCTTCCCTCGCTCGAAATGGTCATTTGGGTGGCGGTCGGCGGACGGGGTACGTTGGCGGGTGCCGTCATCGGCGCGGTCGGGGTCAATTGGGCCAGGAGTTTGCTCACCAACCATTTTCCGGATCTCTGGCCCTTCTTCCTGGGCGGACTGTTCGTCGCGGTGGTCCTGTTCTTTCCCGAGGGGCTGGTCGGTGTGACGAATCGGATCCACGCCCGATTCGCCCATCGACGGACTCCGGTGAGCAAAGCGACTTCAGACCGGAGTCTCATGATGACATGACGGACCGGGGATCGATCATCTATCTCGAAGGCGTCACCGTTGACTACGACGGGTTCAAAGCCTTGAATGGGCTTAACTTCATCGTGGGCCATCACGAGCTTCGCGTCGTGATCGGACCGAACGGGGCCGGCAAGACGACGTTGTTGGATGTGATTTCCGGGAAAACCAAACCGGTCGCCGGTCGCGTCATCTACGGCCGCGATACGGATCTGCTGCCGCTTCGCGAGCATGAGATTGCCGGTCTTGGAATCGGACGCAAGTTTCAAGCACCCTCGATCTTTGCCAATCTGACCCTGTGGGAGAACTTGGATGTGTCGCTGAAGCGGCAGAGCAAGGGTGTGATGGCGACCCTGATGAGCCGGCCGACGCAAGCCGAACGGGCACGCATCGAGGACATGTTGGAAACCGTCGGGCTCCGAGACAAGGCCCAGCTCCGAGCGGGATCGTTGTCGCATGGGGAGAAACAGTGGCTTGAAATCGGGATGGTCCTGTTGCAAGACCCGCAACTGCTGCTCGTGGATGAGCCGGTGGCCGGCATGACCGATCGCGAAACAGAGCAGACAGGCCTGTTGCTGCAATCCCTGGCGGAAGCCCATGCCATTGTGGTGATCGAGCACGATATGGAATTCGTGAGGCAGATCGCCCGTACCGTGACGGTCATGCATGAAGGCGCGGTGATCTGCGAAGGCTCAGTGGAGGCGGTTCAGGCGGACGCCCGCGTCCGCGAAATCTACCTCGGCCGGCAGAAGGTGGCGCATGCTTGAACTCCGCCGAGTGAATGCCTCGTACGGCGAGAGCCATATCCTGCGCGATGTCTCGATGACCGTTGAAACGGGCGAGGTGCTCTGCCTCATGGGACGAAACGGCGTTGGCAAGACCACCACCTTGAAGACCATCATGGGGCTCATGCCGGTGCAGAGTGGAGAAGTCCGGTTCGAGGGGGTGGACCTCACAAAGACCCCGCCGGACCGGCGGGTGCGGGCGGGCCTCGGATTTGTGCCGCAGGGTCGGGAGATTTTGCCCCATTTGACCGTCCGTGAGAATCTCCGGCTTGGGTTCTGGGCCAGACCCAGGACCGCTCCGGCGATTTCAGAAGAGGCGGCGTTTAAGGAGGTCTATGCCCTCTTCCCCAAGCTCTATCAAATTCTCGATCGTCCGGGAGGGGTGTTGAGCGGGGGGGAGCAGCAACAACTGGCCATTGCCAGGGCTCTGCTGGCCGATCCAAAAGTCTTGCTGCTGGATGAGCCGACAGAAGGGATCCAACCATCCGTGGTGGATCAGATCGAAGACGTGATCCTCGGCTTCAAAGCGCAGCGCCGGTTCGCGATCTTGCTGGTAGAACAGGGCCTTCACTTCGCCGCACGGCTTGCGGACCGGTACGTCATTATGGCAAAAGGGGCCGTTGTTGCTTCGGGGAAGGCCTCCGAGTTGGGAGAGGAGCAGGTAAAGCAGCATTTGGTGGTGTGATGGTCCAGCGAAGATTGAGCAAGATTGTGAGCATGGCAGGCTCTGTGCTGCTGCTGAGTCTCTCTGCCTGTGCGACAACCAGCTACAAGCCTTTGGAACAGACGACGGGCCAGGACGTAGCGCAAGTCGCCGAGAATGAATTTCGGGTGGAGTATCGAGCCGGACTGTTTACCCCGCAGAAACGGATGGACGACTATATCAAGCTGCGCTGCGCCGAGGTGACGCTCCAGCGAGGGTATGACTATTTCGAATTGGGTGAACGATTCGACAACGTGATCTTTTCCCGGACCACTTCGGTGTTGCTCCGCGTGCATAAGGGCAAGATCCCCGAGGGGGCCACTCTGTTCCACGATGCCAGGCAGGTCATGACGGACCTCCGAGACCTTCCGAGGGAGTGATTCGGTCACCAGGTTCGACCCGATGGAATGATACAATGCATCTGACGCCGCGTGAACAAGAGAAACTCCTGATCTATGTCGCGGCCAAGCTCGCTCAGGAACGGAAGGCTCGCGGGCTGAAGTTAAACCATCCGGAGGCGGTGGCCTATCTCACGGCCGGGATCTTAGAAGGCGTCAGAGACGGACAGTCCGTGGCGGATCTCATGAGCTATGGAGCGACCTTGCTCACACGCGAGGACGTCATGCCGGGTATTGCGGAGATGATCCCTGAGCTGCAAGTGGAAGGGACCTTTCCCGACGGCACCAAGTTGGTGACGGTTCATCAACCGATTCGATAACGGACGCCATGGCGACGAAGGCGACAAGATCAAGAGCTCGGAAGAAGGCGGTGACCAGGAAACGACCGATCCTCGTGCCTTCGGCCGGTCAGCGGTCGGTGGCCGTCGTTCCGGGAGAGATCTTACTGGCCGAAGGAGACATCATTGCCTTGCACGGAAAGCAGACGATCGAGATAACCGTCGCCAACCAGGCGGATCGGCCGATCCAGGTGGGCTCGCATTGCCACTTTTTTGAAGTCAATCGCGCGCTCAAGTTTGATCGCGAACAGACCTATGGCTTTCGGCTGCAAGTGCCGGCCGGGACCGCGGTCCGCTTCGAGCCGGGCGAAGAGAAACGGGTGACGCTGGTCGCATGCGGAGGCAAGCGGGTCGCTTACGGCATCAACGGGCTCACCAATGGAAGGCTCGACGATCCGGAGGTGCGGGCGAGGGCGCTAGCCAAGGCGCGGGAATTGGGATTTCTGGGAGATCAGGTCTCACGATGAAGCTCTCCCGCCGTCAGTATGCCGATCTCTACGGCCCGACAACAGGAGACCGGATCAGACTGGCCGATACCGAGCTGGTGATCGAAATCACCCGCGATCTCACGATGCCGGGGGAAGAAGCCAAGTTCGGTGGAGGGAAAGTCATCCGTGACGGAATGGGGCAATCGCCTGCTGCCACGCGTGCCTCCGGTGCTTTGGATTTGGTCATCACCAATGCCGTCATTCTCGACTATTGGGGGATCGTCAAGGCGGACATCGGGGTGCGCGACGGGCGCATCGCCGGAATCGGGAAGGCCGGCAATCCGGATCTCATGGACGGGGTGACTCCCGGCATGGAGATTGGTCCTGGGACGGAGGTCCTTTCCGCTGAGGGAAAGATCGTCACAGCCGGCGGCATCGATACCCACATCCACTTCATTTGTCCTCAGATCATCCATGAAGCGCTGGCGAACGGACTGACAACCCTGATCGGAGGCGGAACCGGTCCTGCGACCGGAACCAACGCCACCACCTGCACGCCGGGAGCGTGGAACATTCATCGGATGCTGGAAGCGGCAGACGGTTTCCCCATCAATCTTGGCTTTCTGGGCAAGGGCAATGCGTCGCTTCCGGAAGGGTTGCGCGAACAGATCGAGGCGGGGGCCATCGGGTTGAAGCTGCATGAGGATTGGGGAACGACTCCGGCCACCATCTCGACCTGTTTGGATGTGGCAGAGGAGTACGACGTCCAGGTGGCGATCCACACGGATACCCTGAACGAAGCCGGTTTCGTCGAGGATACGATCAAATCGTTCAAGGGGCGCACGATCCATTCGTTCCATACGGAAGGAGCCGGCGGTGGGCATGCGCCGGATATCATCAAGGTCTGCGGCGAAGCCAACGTGCTCCCGTCGTCAACCAATCCCACCATGCCCTTCACCGTGAACACGATGGACGAGCATCTCGACATGCTGATGGTCTGCCATCATCTGAATCCGAGAGTGCCGGAGGATATTGCCTTTGCCGAATCGCGCATCAGACGAGAAACCATCGCGGCCGAGGACATCCTGCACGACATGGGAGCGATCAGCATGATGTCGTCGGATTCGCAGGCGATGGGACGGGTCGGTGAGGTGATCATTCGGACCTGGCAGACCGCGCATAAGATGAAAGTCCAGCGAGGGGGGCTCGCGCCGAACGGTGCCGCTGGTGGCACGGAACGGCATGATAACTTCCGAGCTCGCCGCTATGTCGCCAAGTACACGATGAATCCTGCCATCACTCATGGCATCGCGGATGAAGTGGGGTCGATTGAAAAGGGCAAGCTGGCCGATCTTGTTCTGTGGAAACCGGCCTTCTTCGGCGTGAAACCGGAAATCGTGATCAAGGGCGGTTTTCCGATGTCGGCCGCGATGGGCGATCCCAACGCCTCGATCCCGACTCCGCAACCGGTCCTGACCAGACCCATGTTCGGGAGCTTCGGCCGGGCGCCCTATACGACCAGCGTCACCTTCCTCTCCGCGCGCGCGTTGGAACGGGAGGTGCCGCAATCATTAGGACTTCAGAAACGGGTCGCGGCCGTGCGGGGTTGCCGAGGGATCAGCAAACGAGACATGAAGCTCAACGATGCCCTGCCTCGGATCGAAGTGGATGCGGAGACGTACGAGGTCCGCGCGGACGGTCAATTGCTCTCTTGCGATCCGTTGGCGGTGTTGCCGATGGCGCAACGGTATTTCTTGTTTTGAGTCCATCATGGAGACGCTCGCGCTCGTCAACGGACTCCGCTTCATCGACAGCCTCTTTCCTACGGGTGGATTCGCCTATTCGTCTGGACTTGAAGCAGCTGTACAGGCCGGGCTGGTCCGCACGTCGGGCGATCTAGCCCGCTATGTCGAAGATTCCTTGCAGTTTGGGCTTGGACCCAGGGAGGCCGTTGCAGCCGCACGTGCCCATCAGGCGGTCGTTCTGGGGCAACTCGCACCGGCGCTCGACGCCGATCGCGAACTCGACGCAATGAAACTGGTCAAGGAGGCGCGCCTGGCGAGCCGTCAAATGGGCCGACAGGTGATGCGGATCGCTGGGGCGCAGTCCGGCGCCGCACCGCTGTTGCTGCAATATCGTGAAGCGGTTGAGGAGGGGCGGACGCCCGGCCATTTCCCCGTGTGTCTCGGCTTGACGCTCGGGACCATCGGGTGGACTCGATCGGCGACGGTCGCAGCCTTTCTCTATCATTCCATCGCAGGCTACCTCTCCGCTGCCCTCAAATTGCTTCCGATCGGCCAGCAGGAAGGGCAGCGATTGATCGAACGGTGGCTCCCGTTGGTGAGCCGGGTAAGCGAACATACTGATCCGGCCTCGTCATTGATCTCCTGGACACCGATCCAAGATCTGTACGCCATGCGGCACCGCCGGTTGGCGTCACGATTGTTCCGGTCCTGAGCGAGTGGCGGCAAATGGGCATGGGCCACGACCATCATCACCATCACGAGGGCGGCGGGAGGCCGACGCTGGCGCGCGGGCGCGGCATCCCGGTCATCGGGATCGGCGGGCCTGTGGGTTCAGGCAAAACGGCGTTGGTCGAAACGCTCTGTCACCGGTTGCGCCAGCGTGTCAGCCTGGCGGTGGTGACCAACGACATTTTCACCAAGGAGGATGCGGAGTTCCTCGCCCGGCGCGGCGCACTCCCGGCGGACCGAATCCTCGGGGTGGAGACCGGCGGGTGTCCTCACACGGCGATCCGCGAAGACGCATCCCACAATCAGGAGGCGTTGGACGAGCTGCTGAAACGACATCCCGATGTCGAATTGATGTTCGTCGAAAGCGGCGGCGACAATCTTGCCGCGACCTTCAGCCCAGAGCTCGTCGATGGCGTGATCTATGTGATCGATGTGGCGGCGGGAGACAAGATCCCCCGGAAGGGTGGTCCCGGCATCACGCGATCCGACCTGCTCGTCATCAACAAGATCGATCTGGCCTCTTCGGTGGGCGCGGACCTCGGCGTGATGGAACGAGACAGCCGTCGCATGCGCAGCATGCTTCCCTTCATCTTTACGAACCTCCTGACCGGTCAAGGCACTCCAGAAGTCGTCCAATGGGTCGAGCAATGGCTGCCGCAACGAACCGCGAAGCCGTAGTCTCCCCACACTCGCCCCACGTCTCGACTGGGTGGGACAGCTTGGTCGAAACGGTCGGCCGATGCGGGGATCTCGTCCTTTCGTTCGAACAGCGCCGCGGGCGTACCAAACTCAACAGGGTCCATTGCCGGAGCCCTTGGCACTTCATGCCACCCATGGCGCTGGAAGGCGGTCGCTGCGCCTATACGATGCTGGTTAATCCGTCGGGGGGGCTGGTCGGCGGCGATCGCTTGTCGCTGACCGCCTCTATCGGACCGGATGCGCACGTACTATTCTCGACGCCATCGGCCACACGCATCTACCGTACAATCGGCCCAGAGGCGGCGCAGGAAATCACGTTGCGAGTCGGTGAGAACGCCAGGCTTGAGTGGCTACCGGACGTCACCATTCCCTATGCCGGGTCGTGTTTTCGCCAGTCGATCGACGTATCGCTCGCTCCCGGTGCGGCGCTGTTACTCTGGGACGCCTTAGCCTGTGGCCGCGTTGCCTGTGACGAGCGGTGGGCCTGTGCACAGTACCGGAACGAGATTCGAATCAGGGCTATTTCGGGTGGAGAAGTCCTCGAACGTGTGGCGCTGACCCCGCATTTGAACGGTGTTGGGTTGGCGGACCCATGGAACTATGTGGCTTCGCTATTTATCGTTTCCGACACGGTCGCCTCATCTGCTTGGGAGGATCTCGAACGGGATCTGGATGATTGCATCGAGCAGCATTTCACCGAGGGAGAACTCCTGGCGGCCGTGTCGGAGCTGCCGGTTCCAGGTCTCGTGATGAAAGTGCTGACACGGACCGCGCCATCGCTGCACGAGCTCTATGGACGAGCTTGGGCGGTAATTCGAAAGCGCCTCTGGAATCGCGATTGTCCTGCCCTGAGGCGATATTGATTCTCCACGTTAGGGGAGGATGCCTACGAGGTCATGATGTCATGAAGTGATTGACAGATTCTTAGGGAGGCTGTTATAAGTGCGTCGAACATCCGAAGACAACGGCGTCTGACTGGATGATCTGACACCATATCAATGAAGGACAACGACGTCCTCTTTCCCCAGCGATGGGGATTGAGGGCGTTTTTTTTTGCCCGCGGGGTGCTGACCGGATTGCCGGAGCGTCCGGCGTGGATGACGAAGGCGGCGAAGAGTACGACTGATGCGCACGTTTCGAATCGCCATGGCCCAGATGAATCCCACCGTGGGGGATCTTGACGGGAATCTGCGGGCGATCATCTCTCGGGTGAAGGACGCCCGCAAGGCCAAGGCCGACCTCGTGGCCTTTCCCGAGCTGGCGCTCACCGGGTACCCTCCGGAGGATCTCCTGCTCAAGCCACGGTTCGTCGAGGACACCCGTCGTGCCCTGGAGACGATTATCCCGGAATGTCGTGGACTGGCGGTCGTCGTCGGCTACGTGGCCCAAGGAATCGGCGCCGAGCCGAAAAGGATGAAGCCGACCGCCGTGCCGGCGGGACGGGACGAACTTTACAATGCCGCCGCGGTCATCGCGGATACCCGCCTGGTCACCACCTACGCCAAGCAGTACCTCCCGAACTACGGCGTCTTCGATGAGAGTCGCTACTTTCATCCCGGGCAGCGCAATCCCGTCATTGTCCTGAACGGGACGACGATCGGCGTGAATATCTGCGAGGACATCTGGCTGCCCGAAGGACCGACCAAGTTCCAGGCGGCGGCCGGGGCGGAAATCATCGTGAACATCAATGCCTCGCCTTTTCACATCGCCAAAAGCCGCCAGCGCGAACAGATGCTGGCCACGCGCGCGCGAGACAACCACGTCATTGTGACCTACACCAATACGGTGGGAGGACAGGATGAACTGGTCTTCGACGGGAACAGCCTGGTGTTGGACCAGACGGGTGAGGTGATTGCCCGGGCCAAGGCGTTTGATGAGGACTTCCTTGTGACGGATCTCTTTCCGACCGCGGTCGGACGGGGCCGCCTCGTCCAAGGAAGGAGAAGAGCCGCAACGAATCGGCCGCCTGGTTCGGTCGAGCGCATGACCGTCCCGGTGTATGAGGCCCCGGCGCATCCGGAGAGGATCGTACCGAGTCTTGTCGCACCGATGGACCAACTTGAAGAGGTCTACCGGGCGCTGGTGCTCGGCGTGCGGGATTATGTGACAAAGAACGGATTTCAACGGACGGTGATCGGCCTGAGCGGCGGGATCGATTCCGCGTTGACTGCCGCCATTGCAGTGGATGCGCTGGGAGCCACGAATGTGCTGGGTCTCTTCATGCCCTCCCCCTTTACATCGAGAGAAAGCCACGAGGACGCGGCCGATCTGGCCAGGCGGCTCGACATCGAGTGCCGGACCGTCCCGATCGCCGGTCTTTTCGACTCATACCAAAGTGTCCTGGCTCCCACGTTTGCTGGACGTCCGTCCGACGTCTCCGAAGAAAACCTCCAGGCCCGCATCCGCGGCAATCTCCTCATGGCCATCTCGAACAAGTTCGGGCATCTCGTGCTCACAACCGGAAACAAGAGCGAGCTAAGCGTCGGCTACGCGACGCTTTACGGGGACATGGCCGGCGGATTCGCGGTGATCAAGGATGTGCCGAAGACGATGGTGTATGAGCTGGCGCGACACCGGAACGGCCTCGGCAACGCGGTCGTCATTCCCAAGCGGGTGTTGGAACGCGCCCCGACCGCCGAATTGAGGCCGAATCAGCGCGATGAAGATTCGCTGCCTCCTTATCCCGTACTGGATCCGATCCTCAAGGCCTATGTCGAGGACGACCGATCTCCCGACGAAATTGCCGCCATGGGATTCGAGCGTGCGACCGTCGAGCGCGTCATCACGCTGGTGGACCGCAGCGAATACAAACGCCGGCAGGCGCCGGTGGGCATCAAGATCACACATCGCGGGCTGGGAAAGGACCGCCGGATGCCGATCACCAATCGGTATCGAGGCTGAACGGGGAAAGCGAGAGCGGACGTTCAAGAGCCATGAACGAAGCGGTGAATCGCGGCATGGCAGGCGATCACCGGTTCCATGCAGTTGACATTCACCGACAAGGAGGGAGGATGGCGCACCGGCTTCGATGGACAAAGGGTCTTTTGATCTGGCTCATGATGGCGGCCACGCTGTCGGTCGGCTCGACCGGTCAGGCGCAGGACGTTGAGGTGGTGAAACCGAAAGCGACGGACGAGTCGATGGACACAACCAAGCATCCGGTCGCGGTGACGATGGCCCTGCAGGCGGACAGTTTCTTCGGCTTCAATCCATCCGTATACGGCACCTATGGGCTGACCGACAATCTGGCCTTGGCCTTCAACTTCACCTACTGGACCATGATCTCCGGCGTCGGGGTCCACGACAACAATCCTTGGCTGGAGACCGACGTGGGGATCAATCTGACCCTCCTCGACAAGCGCCTCTCGATCACGCCGATGATCGGCTTCGTGCACGGACAACTGCTCTCCTCTCGCGGCGGCTTCTTTCCGAACGGCGGCGGCAGCGTCAACGAGCGCACGACCGCGTTTGAAGGGGCCGTGCCGAACATCACCGTGAATTACCTCGATCGGCTATTCGAAGCGGAATTTTACCTGGGCTATTACAAGGCGATCCGTAGCGAGGGGGGAAGCCCCAGTGACGGCGGCCCTGTTTGTCCACCGGTCGGGACGGGGGGCGGGAATTGTCTCGGCTCGATCCCAGGCGGTGGCCGCGGCACCTGGGACTTTCTGCACTATTGGGTGAACGCGGGCTACCGGTTGAACAGCATGTGGTCGATGGGGATCCATTATGAGCAACTCCTGAGCACGCGAGACAACAGTGCTTTCGGCGCGCAACAGGATTACTACCGGTGGCTCGGTCCCTACGCAGAGATGAAGCTGGCGGGCGGGATGGCGTTCCGGTTCACGGCGGGCCACGATTTCACCGACAACCAGGATTTCTACAAGGTGAAGTTCACGAAGACGTTCTAGTCGTAAGAGACAGCAGGCGGCGCGGGTGTCCGCGCCGCCTGCAAGAGACGAGCGGGGAAGCGTGCGACCTCAGTGACGACAAGGGAGGGACGAGTGAGGACATATCCTGGAGGTTCCGGAACCGTGGGGCCGGTTCTCGCGATAGCCGCCGTGCAACTGATGGTGGCCGTCGTGAGCGGCGACCTCTGTTTCGCGCAAGGAGCGGAGCCGCCGCTGAAAGCCGATACGGGCGACACGGCATGGGTCTTGGCTTCCTCGGCGTTGGTGTTGGCCATGACCGTGCCGGGCCTGGCCCTGTTTTACGGCGGCCTGGTCCGGAAGAAGAATACACTTGCGACGGTGCTCCACAGTTTCTGTATTTTGAGCGTGATCAGCTTGCTGTGGATACTCATGGGCTACAGTTTGGCTTTCGGCCCGGACAAGGGCGGGGTCATCGGCGGGCTTGATTGGATCGGGCTGTCGGGAGTCGGTATGGAACCGCATCCGGTCTATGGGCCGACGATTCCGCACCAGGCCTTTATGGTCTTCCAACTCATGTTCGCGGCGATCACACCCGCGTTAATCACAGGAGCCTACGCGGAGCGGATCAAGTTCAGCGCCATGCTGTTCTTCAGCATCCTCTGGTCGCTGATGGTCTATGCGCCGGTTGCCCATTGGTTATGGGGCGGTGGGTGGCTTGCGAAGATGGGAGCCTTGGACTTTGCCGGCGGGGCGGTGGTGCACATCACCTCGGGCATTAGCGCCCTGGTTTGTGCGCTGGTCCTTGGCCAACGGCGCGGTTATGGGACGGACTATATGGCGCCTCATAACTTGCCCTTGACGTTGCTTGGGACGGGACTGTTGTGGTTCGGGTGGTTCGGATTCAACGCGGGCAGTGCGCTCGGGGCCAACGGGGTCGCCGTAGGCGCCTTC
This sequence comes from Nitrospiraceae bacterium, assembly GCA_050246315.1. GTDB lineage: Bacteria > Nitrospirota > Nitrospiria > Nitrospirales > Nitrospiraceae > Nitrospira_G. The sequence goes on from JBFWWG010000005.1 coordinate 288,602, forward strand.
GTGGCCACCCACACGGCCGCTGCCAGCGGAGGGCTCGTCTGGATGTCGGTGGAATGGATGCACCGGGGCAAGCCGACCGTGCTGGGCATGGCCAGCGGCGTCATTGCGGGACTGGCGACCGTGACGCCGGGAGCCGGGTTTGTCGGACCGCTTTCGGCCTTAATGATCGGCGCGATCGCCGGATTTCTCTGCTACTTCGCAATTGTGTGGAAGGGGAAGTTCGGCTATGATGACGCCCTCGATGTCGTGGGAATTCACGGTGTAGGCGGGATCGTCGGGATTCTGGCCACGGGTCTGTTCGCTTCCAAAGCGGTTAATGCCGGAGGAGCCGACGGGTTGCTTTTCGGCAACCCGGGATTCTTCGGTGTCCAGGCGCTGACGGTTCTCGTTGTCTCCGGGTTTTCGCTGGCCATGACCTATGTGCTGCTGAAGGTCCTGGATGTCCTGACAGGACTGCGGGTGACGCCGGACGAGGAGGCGAGTGGCCTTGATCTGGCGCAGCACAACGAGCGTGCCTATTCGTAAGCGATCTGGGTCAAGTTCAACGCATCGCAGCCTGTTCGATGAGGAGGAGAGGAGAGTCGCATGAAACTTGTTGAGGCCATTATCAAACCCTTCAAACTGGATGAGGTGAAGGATGCGCTCCTCGAAATCGGCATTCAGGGCATGACCGTGACCGAGGTGAAGGGTTTCGGCCGCCAGAAGGGCCACAAGGAGACCTACCGAGGGCAGGAGTACACGATCGAATTCGTTCCCAAGGTTAAAGTCGAAGTTGCGGTCACCGACGCGCAGGTGCCGCGTGTGTTGGAGACCATCACGAGAAGCGCCAAGACCGGCAGCATCGGCGACGGCAAGATCTTTGTTCGGGATTTGGCCTCGGCGATTCGTATCCGAACGGGAGAAACCGGCGAGAGCGCATTGTGAACCAAGCTGCCTCCCAGATGACCGGTGTACGGTCCAGTGCGGACGCGACCGGCGAGCGGCCAAGCGCCACGCTTTCCGAAGAACGGGGGGCAATCTTTCAGCGCCTGCTTGGCGGCGCACCGCCTGGTGAGGTGGTGGCGGCCTTCACTGATTTCGTGGACGGCCTAATTGCCGGACGCTATCGGAACGTGGTCCGTTCCGGAGAATTGCGGTTGACGGAAGCGGGCCTCAGACATTGCTGCCTGGTGGCGCTCGGCGGATACGGCCGCCGCGAACTGTTTCCCTATTCCGACATCGACGTCATGTTTCTCTATCGACCGGAAGCGGCCGACCAGGGGGCCACCCTCTCGACGGCCGTCCTCCACCACTTGTGGGATTTGGGGTTTCAAGTCGGACACAGTGTGAGAACGATCGGGGATTGTTTGGACCTGGCGGCGACCGATCTCACGATCCGCACCTCCATGTTGGAGGCCAGATACCTGGCCGGCAGCGCGGATCTCTTCCAGGAATTTCGACACCGATTTACCAGCCGGATCGTCAACCGGCGGGTGGACTGGTACATCCTTTCCAAGATCGAAGAGCGCCAACGGGAGTACGAGAAGTTCGGCGAAACGGTGTACCTGCTCGAGCCGAACGTCAAGAAGAGCAAAGGCGGGTTGCGGGATCTGCACCTCCTGCAATGGGTGGCGCTGGCGCGATTTGGGGGCGGGACATTGACTGAGTTGGCCAATCGCGGGGTCCTGACGCGGTCGGACTATCTGGCCTTAACCGAGGCTAAGGATTTTCTTTGGCGGGTGCGGAGCCTGATGCATCTCCATGCCGGCATGGCGCAGGAGATCCTCTCGTTTGATGAGCAAATTTGGCTGGCTGAGCGGCTTGGGTACGAGGATCGCCCGCACCTGCGCGGAGTTGAGCAGTTCATGCAGCAATATTACCGGTGCACGATGGGGTTGCATGATTTGAGCACCCGTTTCGTGGACCGGTCACGCAGCGTGTCTCTATGGACGAAGCTGTCGCGCTGGATTCCGGGGCCGAAGCTGGAGGGGATCTTTTCTGTCGAAGGGGAAACCATTACGGTGCCGGCCGATCTTCACACACGCGTCCTGGACAGTCCGCTGCTATTGCTGCGCCTGTTCGAGTTGGCCCAAGCCAGAGACCTGCGTATCGACCCGCACCTGCTGGATCTCATCCATCACAGCATGAAGGAGCTGGATGAGGAACCGTTCCGAAGCGCCGAGGTGGGACGGGCGTTCCTGCGGCTCGTGGGCGGACCGGGGCCGGTCTCCAGTGTCCTGTCCACCATGCATAAGGTCGGGCTCCTGGAAAAGATCGTGCCGGTCTTCGCCTCTGTGCGCGGATTGATGCAGTTCAACCAATACCATAAGTACACGGTGGACGAGCATAGTTTGCTGGCGGTGGGCAAGGCGGAGGCGCTGGCCACGGATCAGGGAATTCTTGGCGAAGTGTATCGGGAAATTCATCGCAAAGATATCCTGCATTTGGCCGTCCTACTTCATGATCTCGGTAAGGGTTGCGAGGAGGATCACAGCGAAGTGGGGCAGCGTATCGCCGAAGATTTGGCGGATCGCCTTGGGATGGACGAACAGGACCGGCGAACGTTGACGTTCCTGGTCCGCCAGCACCTGCTCATGTCCCATACGGCTTTTCGCCGTGATCCATACGATGACAGGGTGCTGCTGCCGTTCGTCCGTGCCGTTGGAACTCCCGAGGTCTTGCGCAAATTGCTCATCCTGACCGCGGCGGACATCGCCGCCGTGGGGCCGGGCGTCCTGACGAAGTGGAAGGAATCACTGTTGATCGAATTATATTTGCGCGCCCTGCCTGAGCTGACCGGCGAACGAGAAGCGCCCAATGATCCGGGCCGGTTGCTGCGGGTCGTGCGAGAGGTGCAGGCGGCCTTCGCGACGATGGGGGCCGAGCCGATGCCGGACGACGACATCGCGAAGGAGCTGGGCCGATTTCCCGTCCGGTATATGTACGCCACGCCGCCCGTCAGAATCGCGATGCACCTGACCGCGGTTCGGCGACTGGCGCATGGCGAAGTCTTAGTGGAAAGTGACTTTCACCCCGATTTGGGAACCTGCGAATATACGGTGATCACGTGGAACGCGATCACGCCCGGCCTCTTTTCGAAGATCGCCGGCGTGCTGGCCGCACATGGATTGCAGATTCTGGACGCGCAGATCCTGACGCGCGGAGACGATGTGGTGCTGGACAGTTTTCAAGTGCAGGATCCGGACTTCATCGGCTCGCCGCCGGTCGAGCGGCGGCTTCAGGTGAGCGACATTATTCGTCGGGTGCTCAGGGGCACGGAATCAGTGGAGGCGCTCTTGGCCCGTGGTGGACGTCTTGGCGTGGACCGCCGGGCTTCGATGTTGCGGCAATGCACCGATGTGAGGTTGGATCAGGAATCGAACGATCGGTTTACGATCATCGATATTTTTGCCGATGATCGCCAAGGGATGCTGTACGTGATCGCTAAGACTATGTTTGAGTTGGACTTGTCGGTCCATGCGGCGCGGATTTCGACCAGGCTCGATCAGGTCGCGGATGTTTTCTATGTGAGCGAGGCGAGGGGCGGCGGCAAAATCGAGGAATCGTCCAGGCGGGAGGAGATTCGGACGACCCTGAAAAAGGCCATCGACGAATTTTTGGATCAACGGCCCCTCGACTATTAGCAGAATGTTGAAAACGTGCACGCGAAGCGGCGCGGCTCTGAAACAATTGTTCCGATCGCCGAGAGCCAATCGAGGCGTGATCGGTCCACACGACGTGAGATAGGTACCCCCCTGCCTCCTTGCTTGCCGCGGCCGCGCCTGTGGAGAGCCAGGTCCCGAGTGATCGATGGCGAAGTCATCGGAGTGTGGGCGGGTGGGACGGATACGTCGGGGTCGGGCGACGGAGGTGGCGGCGTTTTCGAACGTCCTGCAACCGGACGGCAACATTTGCGGGAGCCACGGCGGCGTTTTCTGCCAGCAGCGAGTGACCAACGTTTCTTAACCACCGAGCAGTTCTGGCAACACCGTTTCAGCCAGTGACCTGAAAGGAGGAAGGGGATGACAGCGAAGGAAGTATTGGAATTTGCAAAGAAGAATAAGGTGGCCGTGGTCGATCTGAAGTTCATCGACCTGATCGGCACCTGGCAGCATTTCTCCATTCCGGTGGAGGAAATGACCGATGGGCTGTTCAAGGATGGTTCGGGATTCGACGGCTCGTCGATTCGTGGGTGGAGAGCCATTAACAATAGCGACATGCTGGCGATCCCCGATCCCAAGACGGCCTGCATGGACCCCTTTGCGGCCGTGCCGACCTTGAGCTTGATCTGTAATGTGTTCGATCCGGTCACCCGCGAGAACTACGATCGCGATCCCCGCTATATCGCGCAAAAGGCCGAGCAGCACCTGAAGAGCACAAAGATCGGCGACGTATCCTACTGGGGACCCGAGGCGGAGTTCTTCATATTCGACCAGGCGCGCTACGACCAGACCAGCCACAGCTCGTACTATTTCATTGATTCGGAGGAGGGGATCTGGAATGCCGGGCACGAAGGCGTCAATCTGGGGTCCAAGATCCGCCATAAGGAGGGCTACTTCCCGGTCGCCCCGACGGATACCCAGCAGGACATCCGCAGCGAAATGATTCTGGAGATGCAAAAGGTCGGCATGATGGTCGAAAAGCATCACCACGAAGTCGCGACGGCCGGCCAGGCGGAAATCGACATCCGGTTCGACACGTTGCTGTCCACGGCCGACAAGATGATGATGTACAAGTACATCGTCAAGAACGTTGCCAAACGCCATAACAAGACCGTCACCTTCATGCCGAAACCGATTTTCGGCGACAACGGTTCCGGCATGCATACCCATCAGAGCATTTGGAAAGAAGGAAAGCCGCTGTTCGCCGGAAAGGAATATGCCGGGATCTCCCAGATGTGTCTGTATTATATCGGGGGCATCCTGAAGCACGCCAAATCCTTGGCGGCGCTCACGAACCCGACGACGAACTCGTACAAGCGGCTGACACCCGGATTCGAAGCCCCGGTGCTGCTGGCCTATTCGAGCCGAAACCGATCGGCTGGGATTCGAATTCCCATGTACTCGCCGAGCCCGAAGGCCAAGCGGATCGAGGTGCGGTTTCCCGATCCGACGGCCAACCCATACCTGGCCTTCTCGGCCATGCTGATGGCTGGACTAGACGGGATCGAGAATAAGATCAATCCCGGAGAGCCGGCGGACAAGGATCTCTACGACCTGGAGCCGGAGGAGGCGGCAAAAATTCCAACCATGCCGGGCAGTTTGGATGAGGCGCTGGCTTCGCTCGAACGGGACCATGAGTTCTTGTTGAAGGGCGGGGTGTTCAGCGAAGACCTGATTGAATCCTGGATCGCCTACAAGCGGGCGAAGGAAGTCGATGCGATGCGGCTCAGGCCCCATCCATACGAGTACTTCCTGTATTACGACGCGTAGGGAACGACCCGTCGAGGACCGTTCTTACGTGGTGGTTGACGGTTGGCTCGAGTGCGTGGTATAAGCCGATCTTAAGAGTCGAACTAGGACAACGGCGTCGCTGGGACGACTCTCATAAATGGGTTAACGGACAACGGCGTCCGTCATTCTGGAAAGAGTGGCGGACGCCGTTCGATTTAGGGGTTACGACGAGACGGGGCGGTCTCGGACGAGTGTCAGACAGCATCTGGTAGGACAATGGCGTCCTCCGTTCCCGTGAATGGGAATCGAGGACGCTTTTTTTTTATCGGGACGAACGATGATCGACGGCGAGCCGGTGGACAGCGGATGGCCGGCAAAGAGGAGCCGAACATGAGCGATGACAGGGGAGGGTCAGGTCAATCCGAAGCAAGCCGGTCCGGTGTGCCACGACTCTCATCCGAGGAGTATTTCGAGCGAACCGTGACGGCATCGGTGGCCGATGCCGTCCTCAAGAGCGCCGGTCCGTCGCGGCGCGGGCTCCTTGCGGCGCTGGGAGCGACGGCGCTGATCGCGTTCATTGAAAATGTCTTGCCGCTGCGAGAGATCGTCGCGCTGGCCGCAGATCCGATCGGGAAACCGGAGAAGAAGGATGTGAGCGTGGGCTTTATTCCGATCACCTGCGGGACGCCCATCATCATGGCCGAGCCGCTTGGCTTCTACAAGAGGCATGGTCTCAACGCCTCGGTGAAGCGAGCTGCCGGCTGGGCCATGATCCGCGACTGGGCGATCAACGGGGAGGTGGACGCCGCCCATATGCTGACTCCGATGCCGCTGGCCATCACCTTGGGGGCCGGCTCCGTTCCGACGCCCTTCTATATGCCGGCCGTGGAGAATATCAACGGGCAGGCGATTACGCTGCATATCAAACATAAGAACGTGAAGACGGCGGCCGACATGAAGGGCTTCCGGTTCTGTGTGCCGTTCGATTTCTCGATGCACAATTACCTCCTGCGTTATTTCTTGGCCGAAGGAGGTCTGCATCCGGATAAGGATGTGCAAATTCGAATCGTGCCTCCTGCCGAGATGGTGGCGAACCTGAAGGCCGGGAACGTGGACGGCTACCTGGGGCCGGACCCCTTCAATCAACGGGCGGTATACGAAAATGTCGGCTACATCTTCAAACTCTCCAAGGAGATTTGGGACAGGCACCCCTGTTGCGCCTTTACGGTGTCGCAAGAGTTCGCCGTACGCCATCCCAACACCTTCGGGGCGCTCTTGCGCGCGATCATCGATGCGACGCACTATGCCTCGAACCCCGCACATCGTAAAGAAATCGCCGCGGCGCTCGCGCCGACCAACTATTTGAATCAGCCCGTCACCGTCCTGGAACAGGTCCTGACCGGTACCTACGCGGACGGATTGGGCGCGATCAAGAAGGAGCCGAACCGCATCGACTTCGATCCCTACCCCTGGCATTCGATGGCCGTTTGGATTCTCACCCAGATGAAGCGATGGGGCCATCTGAAAGCGGACGTCAACTACAAGGCCGTGGCCGAACAAGTCTATCGAGCCGCCGACTGCGATCGGGTTGCCAAGGAGTTGGGCTATCCCACGCATGCGAGCACGACGACGAAACACATGATCATGGGCCGTGAGTTCGATCCGCAGCAGGCGGACGCGTATGTGAAGAGCTTCAAAATCCACGGGATGGCGTGATCCAAGCGTGAGCAGGACGTGACGGTTGGAGGAGGCGACCAAGAGATGCTGACGGAAACAGCGGTGGCAAGCGGCGAATCGGTCAGTGTCGATACCCCGGGACGGCCCGCCCCGGCAGCCAACGGCAAGAAGGTCCGTTCCATGGCCGGGCAGACGGGCGGCAATCCGTGGGTAATTTCAGGGTTCCTCCTCTTTCTGTTCCTTCTGGGGTGGCAGTTCTTCACGCTGCGAGCCCCGTTTGATCCGAAAGGGATGACGGAGGAGCAGCTTCTATTGATGGAGTTTAATGGGGATATCGTTCGCACGGAGAACAACACGTATCAATGGAACCCTGAAAAGGAAAAAGTCAAAGGGGTGCCGGGGCCCTTGGCCGTGCTGGAGAAGGCACGGACCGAGCTGAGCGAGGCCTTCGTGAAGAAAGGGACGAACGATCACGGGATCGGCTACCTCGTGCTCTACACCGTCGCGCGGTTCGGGGCCGGATTCCTTGCCGCGTCCGTCGTGGCGATCATCCTGGGCGTGCTGCTGGGGATGAACAAGGTGCTCTTCAAGGCCGTGAATCCCTATATCCAGATACTCAAACCGATCTCGCCGCTGGCCTGGATGCCGCTGCTGCTCTATACCGTGAAAGACCCGAAGATGACGGCGGTATTGGTGGTCTTCATGGCGGCGTTGTGGCCCACGTTGGCAACGACGGCCTTCGGCGTGAACGGCCTGCGCAAGGACTACTTGCATGTGGCGGCGATCCTTCAGTTGTCCTGGGTCAAACGACTGTACAAAGTGATCCTGCCCGGCGCGGCCCCGACGATCGTCAACGGCCTGCGAATCTCCTTTGGCAGCGCGCTGGTCGCGGTGGTTCCTGCGGAGATGCTGCTTGGAGAACTGGGTGTCGGGTATTTGAGCTGGATCGAGTGGAACAACCTCGATATTTCCGGCGTCATTTTCGCGATTCTCGTGGTGGGCTGTGTGGGAGTGATCTTGGATTCGGGGTTCAACAAGTTGGCCGGCCTCGTCACCTATCAGGAGTGAGCCATGGCCTTTCTGCAAATCGACAACGTCAGCAAATATTTTCCTAACGCGTCGGGCGAGGGACGGGTCTGCGTGTTCAAGGATGTCACGATCAAGATCGACAAAGGCGAGTTCGTGACGGTCATCGGCCATTCCGGATGCGGCAAGAGCACCCTGCTGAACATCATCGCCGGACTGGACGAAGCCTCCGAGGGAGGGGTGTTGCTGGGGGGGCGAGAAGTCACGGGTCCGGGCTTGGACCGCATGGTGGTCTTTCAGAATTTTTCCCTGATGCCCTGGATGACGGTGTTCGAGAACATCGCCTTGGCGGTACGATCGGCCTATCCGGACTGGGACCCATCGCAAGTGGCGGCCCATGTGAACAAGTACATCGCGCTGGTCGGATTGAAGGGAGCAGAGACCAAGCGGCCGGCTGCCTTGTCGGGAGGTATGAAGCAGCGGGTCGGGCTGGCACGCGCCTTTTCCATTGAACCCAAAGTTCTGTTGCTCGATGAGCCGTTTGCTCAGATCGACGCGCTGACCCGCGGCGTGATCCAGGAGGAGCTGATTCAAATGTGGACCGGCTCGAAGAACACGGTGTTTATGGTCACCCATGACGTGGATGAGGCCATCCTATTGTCCGATCGGATCATGCTGATGACCAACGGACCGTCCTCGCGGATTGGCGAGATCGTGGACGTCACGATCCCTCGGCCTCGATCGCGAGAGACGATCATCGACCACCCCCACTACTACAAGATCAGGAATCATGTGATTCATTTCCTGGTCCGGCATGCAGCCCATGCCGGCGGGGCCGGACCGATCCCCGGCGGCAAGTCTGTCGAGGAGCCGGTTCTGGTTCGGTTCTGATTGAGGCGGGCGAACAACGCCGTTCCGGCGATGGGCGGCGGAACTGAGGAGGGGCACATGGATAGGGAGGCGGTACGCAAGACGGTCAGAGAGAAGCGGATGAAGAAACAGGTCACGATCGCCGACATCGCGAAAACCGTCGGGAAGAATCCCACCTTTGTGGCGGCGGCGCTGAACGGCAATCACCGATTGACGACGGACGAGGCCAAAAAGGTTGGCGCGCTGTTGGAATTGGACGGCGCTACGACGGAGGCCCTGAGCAAATTTCCCGTCCGAACCGACTATCCGAACGCGGCGGATCCCTTCAAGTACCGATTGATGGAAATCATCGGTGTCTACGGTGATTCGCTGCGCGAACAGGCCAACGAAATATTCGGCGACGGGATCATGAGCGCGATCGACTTCACGATCGACATGGAAAAGGTCACCGGCAGCCAGGGCGAGGCCCGGTGCAAGATTACGCTCAACGGCAAGTGGCTGGAGTACAAGACGTTCTGATTCTGCGGAGCCGGAACCGTGCGACCTGTTGATCGAGGATCGAGAGCGATGCGAGAGCCGTCGAACGCACCATCCAGTATTGTGACGAGTCGGGGGTGTCCCGTGGGCCTTGGAACGAGTATCAGGCGTCAACCAGGTGCCGTGCTGGTTAGTCTGGCGGCGATCTGTTGTGTGGTGCCGCCGGGGTTGGCCATGGCCCAAGTGCCGGTTCAAGCCGTGACACCGGTCATCAACGAGGCTGACACTGCGTGGGTCCTGGTGTCGTCCGCCTTCGTGCTGGCCATGACCATGCCGGGCCTGGCGCTGTTCTACGGTGGACTGGTCCGCAGTAAGAACGTGCTGGGGACGATCATGCAGACCTTCGCGGTCGTGTGCCTGGTGAGCCTGTTGTGGATGGTTGTCGGCTACAGCCTGGCATTTGGTCCCGATACTCAAGGCCTCGTCGGCAATCTGGACTGGGTCGGTTTGAACGGCGTGGGACTGGCACCGCACGCGGCCTATGGCCCCACCATCCCGCATCAGGCCTTCATGATTTTTCAGATGATGTTCGCCGCGATCACGCCGGCCTTGATCACCGGAGCCTTTGCGGAACGGATGAAGTTCAGCGCCCTTGTCCTCTTTACGGGACTCTGGTCGTTGGCGATCTATTGTCCGATTGCACATTGGCTGTGGGGAGGCGGGTGGTTAGCCAAATTGGGAGCGCTGGACTTTGCCGGAGGGGCGGTGGTTCATCTCAGTTCCGGCGTGAGTGCGCTGGTGTGCGCGCTCGTTCTCGGCGCGCGTCAGGGATACGGAACGGATTACCTCGCGCCGCACAATCTCCCGATGGTGCTGCTCGCGACCGGCCTTCTGTGGTTCGGATGGTTCGGTTTCAACGCGGGGAGCGCTCTGGGCGCGAACGAGACGGCGGTCATCGCTTTCACGGCGACCCATATCGGAGCCGCTGCCGGTGCGCTGGCCTGGTTGGCAGTGGAATGGGTGCATCGCGGGACACCAACGGTGCTGGGGATCGCAAGCGGTGCGGTGGCCGGGTTGGCGATGGTGACACCTGGCGCGGGCTATGTGGGCCCAGTTGCGGCCCTGCTGATCGGGACGATGGCCGGAGTGCTGTCGTATTGGGCCGTCATGAGCAAGAGCAAGTTGGGTTACGACGATGCGCTCGACGTGGTCGGCATCCATGGGGTGGCCGGGGTGGTCGGGATGGTGATGACGGGGTTGTTGGCGTCCAAGGCCGTGAACGTCGCCGGGGCGGACGGGCTCTGGACCGGCAACGTGCGCCTCTTCGGGGTCCAGATCCTGGCAGTGGTGGCGGTCAGCCTCTTTTCCGCCGTCGGGACGCTGGTCATCTTGAAATTTGTCGATCGTGTCGTCGGCTTGCGCGTGACGCCGGAGGAAGAGCGGATGGGGTTGGACTTGAGTCAGCACAACGAGCGCGCATATTCCTGATGGGGAAAGCGGAGCCCCACTGTGTTCTCGCTTCGCGAACATCCGCAATGCACTCCAGAGGGTACGCCCGCGGTTCGCGGTCGACTGTGGCCTTGTGGGATCCACGTATTGAGCATCGGGTTCGGCCAGGACGAACTGGCTCCGAGGGTCAGCTAGTCGTGTTCCTCACAACGGAGTGAGGATGTAACAGCGGTTCGACACTACAGATCCGGCAGCGCTGTCGGATTGGCTGGCAAAGGCGCCGGCGGTGAACGAGAAGGGTGATGGTCCACCCTCCCTCGCATCGCGGCGCCTTTTTTGTTTGGCGACATGAGTGGGGCTGGAATGGAAGAGGACAAACACGAGCGGGGTTTCTCGCGGGCGCCAATGAAGAGGGCTACGCCTGAAGGGCGGCCGGCTCAACCGAAGGTTGGTATGGAGAGTCTGAGGACAATCATGAGAGGGGTTTCTCGCGGGCGCCAATGAAGAGGGCTACGCCCGATGAGCCGCCGGTTCTAGCAAAGCTTGGTATGGAGGTGAATATGGCTATGACAACGACAGAAACCATGGTCATCGACATCCTACGCCAAGAGGGAACACAAACGATGGAAAGTCTCTGGCAGCGCTCCGGTTTGGATTGGGTGCAAGTGTTTGGCGCGATCGACCACCTCAGCCGATCGGGAGAAGTCTCGCTGCGGCGCGCGCCGGAACGCCATTATCAGGTCTCGCTGATGGGAATGCGATGACGCAGATCGCCGCACAGACCCTCTGGTTGCTGATCGCGACGAGCCTCGCGACCCTGGTCGTCCCGGGCGTGGCCCTGTTCTATGGCGGGATGGTGCGCAGGAAGAATGTGCTCAACACGATCGGCATGCCCTTCAGTGCCCTGGCGGTCGTCTCGCTTGCGTGGCTGTGCGTCGGCGATGGTCTGATTTATGGACGAGAGGGGGGAGCCTCGCTGCGTCCGCTCCTTCATGCCGTCATGGCCTCGCTGGCGTTGGCCTTGGTGGCCGGGGCCATCGTGGAGCGAGTCCGCTTTCTCTTCTTCCTCCTGTTCGGCCTGCTCTGGAGCCTCCTGGTCTATGGACCGGTTGTCTCTTGGCTGTGGGCCGGAGGGTGGCTCGCAAATCTGGCTACTCTTGATTTTGCCGGGGGTGCGGTGATCCATCTCAGTGCCGGCGTGACCGCCCTGGTGGCGGCCCTCGTCATGGGAAAACGGCGGGGCTATGGCCGGGTTGAAATTCTCCCCAACCACCTGCCGTTTTCGTTCTTGGGGGCCGGCTTGATCTGGGTCGGCTGGTTCGGATTGTCCGCCGGAGCCGGGCCGACCTCGATGGCGACCGTGACGACTGCCTTTGTCGCGATCCAACTGTCCGGCGCAGCGGCCGCCCTGGTCTGGATGACGGCGGAATGGCTGCAGCGGGACAAGCCGACGGCGTTGGGCATGGCCAGCGGGGTCGTCGCCGGTCTGGTGGCCATTTCGCCGGGAGCTGCCTACGTGAGTCCCTTGTCCGCCGTGGTGATCGGGATCGGAGCGGGGGGCCTCTGCTACATGGCGGTGAATTACGTCAAGCTCATTCTGGGCTATGACGACTCCCTGGACGTGTTCGGTATGCACGGAGTCGGCGGCGCCTGGGGCATGGTGGCGACAGGCTTGTTTGCGTCGACCAAGGTCAATCCGGACGGGAGTGACGGATTGTTCTATGGCTATCCGTATCAGTTCTTCGCACAGATCGTCGCCGCCATGGCTATTGCGGCCTTTGCCGCGGGAATGAGCCTGCTTCTGTTGAAGGGCCTGACCTTCGTTGTCTCGCCACGTGTGGACGAATCAGCCGAGGCGATGGGATTGGATCTGTCACAACATGGAGAGAAGGGATAGGAGCGTATGGCCATCATTCACGATGATATGGGACGACGGAGATTCCTGAGCCAGGCGGTGATGGGCTTCGGCCTGTTGTTTGGGATCGGTCTGCTGGGTCTGAGGTTCTTTCAGTTTCTCGTGCCGGCGACCAAGCCGAAACGGATCGAGTCGGTCCTGTTGGGAACCGAGGAGAGCCTGCCGCTGGACGATGCCGTCGCGATGGAGTTCGGGGGCCATAAGCTGCTGGTGCTGAAAACCGGCGAGGGAATCGCCGCCTTCTCCCGTCGCTGTACCGATCTTGGTTGTCTGGTGTCGTGGGACAGGCAGCGCGAGGAGTTTGTCTGTCCTTGCCATCAGGGCATTTACGACAAGCGGGGAGCCAACATCGCGGGCCCGCCGCCGCGCCCGTTGGACCGCTTCGACATCGTCAAACGGGGCGGACAGTTGTACGTCAACATTCGGACCACCTAGCGCCTCGGGCAGTGCTGAGTCCCGAGTTCTGAGTGCTGAGGTCACACAGGAGCGGATTTCAATCGTCCTAACTCAGGACTCAGCACCCGGCGCTCAGCACTTTACGAAAAGGACGAGTAAGGCACCTGCGATGGCAACGCAAGCGGCACAGACCGAACAAGCTGGAAAATCGAAGGGCTGGATCGACTATATCCAGAAGGACCTCCCCGAGCACCTCGATTGGTGGCCGTACACGCTGGGAGCGATTCCCCTGACGTTGTTCGGCTTCCTCGTCACGACCGGGTTGTTGTTGACCTTCTACTATGTGCCGTCTCCGGGGAAGGCGTATGAGAGCGTCGAGCACATTACGCATGAGGTGTACCTGGGGTGGTTCGTGCGGGGCGTCCATAAGTTTTCCGTGGATCTGATGATCCTGTTTTTGCTGTTCCACGTTATCCGCGTGTTTCTCACACGCGCCTACCGGACGCCGGGAGAATTGAAATGGGTGAGTGGCTCGATCGTCCTGTTCATCACCTTGGCCATGGGGTTCACCGGCTATTCATTGATTTATGACAACGTCTCTTATTGGGGCATGACGGTCGTGACCAACATGGTGGGTTCGTTGCCGATCGTCGGCACGCCGCTGTTGTACTTGCTGCGCGGAGGGGAAGAAGTTTCGGACATCACGCTGTTGCGGCTCTACGACCTGCACACGAAGTTGCTCCCGGTGCTGCTCGTCATGCTAGTGGGTGGGCACGTCATCGCCGTGCGGCTGATCGGCTTTGCGGAGGTGGCCGGGAGTCGGCGCTTCCATGCGTTCTATCCGGTGCACACCTTGTACATGGGGGCTGTCGCCGTGGGACTGCTCTTGTTGATTGTGGATCTGGTCATGATCTTTCCGCCGACCTTGGGGCCGCCCGCCAATTTGCAGGAGGTTGCGGCCGACGTGTCGCCGCCCTGGTATTTCTCCGCACCCTTCATGGTGATTTCCTTGCTCCCGGGACCGGTTGCGCTGTGGGGCTTGCTCGGCGGTGCCGGGTTGTTTGTTGTGTATCCGTTCGTGGACCGTGCGCTGACGCAGCGGGGCTGGCCGATGGGGCTGGTCAATGGAGCGGTGGGAGCGATCGCCGTGGGGACGATGATCGCCCTGATGTATCTGGATACGAGAATGTGATCGCAACCGGAAGGGAGTGGGCGAACGGAACCGTTCAGGAGGGCAAGCGATGGACGATTTGGATAACAAGGCAGAACCGGCGCACGACAACAAGGCTGCGATGAATTTTACTCGCTACATGATCGGAGGGCTGTGCCTGATTCTATTTCTGGCCCTGACCGGAGTCGGATACGTGCAGGTGGAAGAGCGGCGCGAGGGCGGCATCAGGCCGTTTGTGTCAGCCGACAACAAGCGATGCATCGATTGTCATATGGCCAAAGATGTCGGCGTCGGCGGCATCAACGACTGGAAGGTCAGCCGCCATGCCCCGAAGGGAATCGGCTGCGTCGAATGCCATCGGGCGGAAAAAGGTGACGCCGATGCCTACGACCATGAAGGCTTCCTCATCTCCACGCTGGTGACCCCGAAGGATTGCATGCGCTGTCACGATAAGGAGGCAAAGGAATTTGCAAGGTCCCACCATGCCAAGGGTGCGCAGTTTACCGGTTCGCTGGACAACTTTCTCGGGAACGTTGTGGAAGGTCCGGAGGTCGTGACGACCGGGTGCGCCGGCTGTCATGGGAGCATCGTCAAGGTGATGGAAAAGGGGAAACTCCATCCGGCCACCTGGCCGAACTCGGGTATCGGTCGGGTGAATCCGGATGGATCGAAGGGGACCTGTTCCGCCTGCCATGCGCGACACAGTTTCTCCGTCGCCCAGGCGCGGCAGCCGGAAAGCTGCGGCCGCTGCCACATGGGGCCCGATCATCCGCAGATCGAAGCCTACTACGAGAGCAAACACGGCGTCATGTACGAGGCCAACAAGGACAAGATGAAGTTGGCCGATCCGTCGGAGAAGTGGCATCCGGGGAAGGATTATCTCTACCCCACCTGCGCCACCTGCCACATGAGCGCGACCGGCACGCAGGAGGTGACGCACGATGTGGGAGACCGCATCAGTTGGACGCTTCGTCCGGTGATCTCCACGCGGCTGGAAAATTACGAAGATCGGAGAAAGGCCATGAGACAAGTCTGCTCCTCCTGCCACAGCGAGCAGATTGTGGACCGGTTCTTTACATCAATGGACCAGGGCATCAACCTCTATAACGATAAATTCGGCCAGCCGGCGAAGACGGCGATGGACCAACTCCTCGCAATGAAGAAGATTACGCCGACCCCGTATGACGAAAAAATCGAGTGGATCTTTTATGAACTCTGGCACCATGAGGGACGACGAGCCAGACACGGGCTTTCCAAGGTGGCGCCCGACTATGTCCATTGGCAAGGGTTTTACGAAGTCGCCAAGAGTTTCTATACCAAGTTCCTGCCGTTGGTGCGCGAGCTGTCGCCGGCGGTGGCGGAAGAGATGCTCCGCCAGGAAGGCCACAAATGGGTCAAGAAGGGCCTGACCGAGGAGGAGATTGCCGACATGGTTCAGTTCTATGAAAAGGAGATGCAGGGGAAACGCGGAGGCACATGAAGGAACATGATGGGACAATGGAAGGGAACCCCATGAACAAGATTGAGGCGATCAAACGCGAACGAGACGGACTGTTGGTTCGGGACCTAATTGCCCACTATGCGGTGGCCGGGTGGGAAACGATTCCGGAGGCTGACGTCCAGCGGTTGAAGTGGCATGGCCTCTTCTTGCGCAACCCGACGCCGGGGTTCTTCATGGTCCGCGTCCGCGTTCCCGGGGGGGTGACCACCACCGCCCAATTGCGAACCTTGGCGGACCTTGCGGCGACCTACGGGAACGGTCTGTTGGATATCACGACGCGGCAACAGATCCAACTCCGGCACCTCCGGATCAACGATGTCCCGGCGGTGTTTGCTCGGATGGAAGGAGTCGGACTGACCTCGCTGCAAACCGGCATGGACAACGTGCGGAACGTGATGACCTGTCCGGTCTCAGGGCTTAGCCCCGACGAAATCGTGGAAAGCATGGGAATTGTGCGGGCGCTCCACGAGGAGGTCATCGGAAACGCGGCCTTTTCCAATCTACCCCGGAAAGTGAATGTGGCCGTGACCGGCTGTCCGCACAACTGCCTGCACATGGAAACGCAAGACCTGGCCTTGGTCCCCGCGTACTACGATCTGGGCCATGACCGTTGCGTGGGCTTCAACGTGCTGGTAGGTGGCAAACTTGGCTCAGGCGGGTATCGCATTGCCACACCTTTGGATGTTTTTGTGAATCCGGAGGAGGCGCTGGAGGTCTGTCGGGCGATCCTTGAGGTCTATCGCGACCATGGGCCAAGGGAGAATCGCACGCAGGCGAGATTGGCCTTCTTGATCGACGCCTGGGGAGAGGGCCGGTTCCGAGCGGAGGTGGAAGCTCGGGTTGGCAAGCGACTACTGCCGGCCGGCATCGATGCCCGGAAGCCGGGCGAACAGGACCATGTCGGCATTTTTCGACAACGGCAACGGGGCATGAACTACGTCGGATTGAAAGTCCTTGTCGGACGGATCACGGCGGAAGATCTCATCAACGTCCTTGACCTGGCCGATCAGTATGGCACCGGAGAGGTGCGCCTGACCTCCAACCAAGCGCTGATCATTCCCAATGTCGGCGATCGGAAGGTCGGGGAGCTGGCCGAGGAGCCCTTGCTCAAACAATTCACGTACAATCCCGATCCGCTCTATCGCGGACTTGTGAGTTGTGTCGGGAGCGACTACTGCAACCTGGCGGTGATCGAAACCAAGTCGCGGGCGGTCCAGACCGCGAAGGCTCTAGAGGCGAAGCTGGGAACGACCTTAAAGCCGATCACCATGCACTGGTCCGGCTGTCCCGCCGGTTGCGGCAACCATCTGGTGGCGGATGTAGGGTTGCTGGGGAAAAAAGCCAAGGTCGACGGCAAAGTGGTCGATGCGGTGGATATCTACGTCGGCGGGCGGTCCGGGCTGGACCCCAAGCCGGCGATCAAGATCATGGAGGACGTGCCCTGCGAGAGGTTGCCGACCGTCCTCGAAGGTCTGCTCCCGTATCACACGCGGCAGAAGATGCATCGGGTTCGCGGTCGCGAGATAAAGAAGCCGGTTGCGCCTTCGGCCTCAGCGAGTGAACGGTCGGCTTCTCGGGTAGCGTGAGGAGAAAATCTGACGAATCCTCGCATCCAGATGTAGAGTAGTGATGTCACTACAATTTGAAGGTCAAAAGGCGCAGATCAGTCTTCGTGAGTCCAATCAGCAATTCTCTCGACTGATGAAGGCTGTCAGAGGAGGACGCGAAGAGTTGTTAACGGAGCGTGGCAGGCCACTCGCGGTGATTAGACCTATTCTGACCTTCCCCCGATTTCACAGACACCTGTATAAGGAGGAGTTTGATGAAATTGGAGGACGGTATGAGCACCAAGACCAGACGGCAGTACACAGAAGAGTTTAAGGCGGAAGCAGTTCGATTGGTC
>JBFWWG010000006.1:0-219001 GCA_050246315.1 Nitrospiraceae bacterium
ACAAGACTTCGACCACGTTGCACCAACCCGTATCTCTCGTTTGGTATTTCTAACCCACAGAGTTCGGTATGCCAGTACTCGCCTCTGCATTTGAAAGAACAAGGAGTTCTCATGATGATGCGCTCAATGTTCAGGTTGATCATTCCACTCGTGCTGCTGATAGGGCCTCCCCACGCCCGTACGGAGGACGGACCGCAACCCGTGCTAATTCAGAACACAGAAGGCACTTCATGTGCGGCGGATGCCAACGAGACCCCTCCGATCGCTCAAGAGACCGATGTGTGGTGTTGGGCCGCCAGCGCACAGTCAGTGATGGCATTCCATAGGATGCAGGTCCAGCAATGCGAGATTGTCAATAAGACCTATGTCAGAGATGTCACAGCCCCCGATTTTTGTTGCGTACGCCCAAATCGATCAGACATCAAATGCCAGAAGAACGGCTGGCCGCACGACGTATTCGACAAATTCGCCTTTGCGTGGAACTGGCAGGAGAGGGCACTCCCGCAAGACCAGCTGAAACATCAGCTCTGTTCCAACGGACCGTTCGTTTATCTCATCTTTTACCCAGGTGGCGGCGGTCATTCCTTCGTCGTGAAACATTATGAGCCGATCGATGACCAAATGTATTTGTGGGTCCATGACCATTCCTATGATCTGGACCGGGAGGGGAACAGACGGCCCAGGGCATTCAAACTGATTTCCTACGACCAGTTCGTCAATGGCCAGTATGGAAACAGTCAGTTCGAGCATGGATGGGATTACCTCGAAATCCATCCGCCAGCGCAATAGGAGGTCCCCATGCGGGCTCTGCGGATTGCAACTGCCAGCGTCGTTCTCCTCCTAGGCCCCATCTTTTTATCGGGAACATCGGCCTCCAGTAACATTGAACAGCACCCCTCTTCGCCGGATGAAACAGCCATCAGGAAGACGCTGAGCTGGCTTTACGAACGTTACAAGCAGTATCTAGCTGAAAAGAATGAAAAGCGCGCGGAGATGCTAGCAGAGCGCGTCAAGGGGCTCGGATTCGAGACAGTCCAAGAATTGCCTTCAATTGTCATCGGCCCAGGCTTTCCCGTCTTTGTCGTCCAACTCGATGAACTACGGAAGTATCAGAAGGGAACGGACGCTTGGCATTTGCTGCATGAAACTCGCTTCACACTGTATCCCGTGATGGTTCCGGACAAGAACAACGATCTCCAGGTCCGTTCCGCTGCCAGAGTTGGACAAAACGCAAAGGGCAAGGACCCCATCGGTGAATGGGGTCATTTCTTCTTCGCGCAGCCGCTGACGATTTTCAGAGACGAGCTTCAAAAAGCAAAGCAATGCCTGGGACCTTCTCAATGCTTCGTGATCGAAGTCCCGGCTTTAGGCGAATATCTGTTCGGTGTTCGCGACGACAACGCTAAGACACTTCTGGTTGCGCGACTCGATCTAAATTCCAAACACCTTACCAGCAAGGAGCTTCGCGAGGCTGGGCAAGTGTTTCAAGAATTGTCTATCGAAGCGTCGAACCCAGGCTATGACCTGGATCGACATGACAAACCCACTGAGAAGCGACGACTCTTGCCGAACGATGCCGTCAGACAGGGTAGCTGATGAATTCGAGTCACTATGCAAAGGAGGAGAACATGCAGTCCATCTCCCATGCGATGAGAATGACACGTTACATGTCCTTACCGGTATTGTTGCTTGGCTTGATGCTTCAGGGCTGCACAATACCTCACAACCCGCCGGTCGACGTGAAGGTCACCACAGTCTGTACTCCAGGAGGAAAAGGGCAACCACAGGGACCCGGTGGGGGGGATGGAGTTGGGGGGTGCAGACCTAAGCCGCATGGAGGAGCATCCGCAGAGGGTTTCTGGGACGACATGGCGGGGACCTGGGTTCCTGAGGGTTCTGGCGCGGTGTGTACAAGCGGCACGGTCTGTAAGGCTTTATCAGGAACTTGTGCCGGAACAAGCTGCCTTGGTCATTTCAACGTTAACGGCACCCCCGGAAACTGCTCCTGCGGCTGCCAACCCGGATTCTAAGAATGCAGGAAACCTGACTCATGACGACTGTAAGGAGCTATGCCTTCTACGTTCTTGCGTTGCTGTTGGCGGCAGACGATGCTTCCGCACAAGTGGCTCCGATTACTTCCTCCGGACTCGGTACCCAAGTCAGCGGGCCGATCGTGGGACCCGGAGGCACGACACAGTTCAACATCACCGGTGGAATGAGGCCGGGGAACGGACCGAATCTGTTTCAGAGTTTCGGCAATTTCAGTGTGCCTACCAACAATATCGCCAACTTTCTGAACGACGCCGCGCTGCCGACCACCAACATTCTCGGCCGGGTGACCGGAGGGAATGTCTCCTCGATCTTCGGGACGATCCAAACCACCAATTTCGGCAACGCGAACCTCTTCCTGATGAACCCGGCAGGGTTTCTCTTCGGCCCGACCGCGACTCTCAACGTCGGCGGCATGGTCACCTTCACCAGCGCCGACTATCTGCGATTCGCGGACAATGCAAGATTCAATGCGTCGCCACACATGGACGCCGGTACGCTCTTGAGCACCGCGCCAGTCGCGGCGTTCGGCTTCCTCGGAACGAACCCCGGCGCCATTACCGTACAAGGCAGCCAACTGATGGTCACGCCTGGACAGACGATTTCGCTTGTCGGTGGAGACATCACCGTCGAAGGAGCCACCATTGCTCCCAACAATATCCAATCTGCTCGCCTCACCGCTCCTGGCGGTCAGATCAATCTGGCCAGCGTGGCGTCACCCGGGGAAATTCCCGTTTCCAATTTCCAGATTGCTCCAACAATGACCGGTGGAGCCATCACACTAGCCCAAGGCTCCCTGCTCGACGTGAGTGCCAACGCAGCCGGTACGGTGCGCATCCGCGGCGGAGAATTGGTGATGGACAACGCAACCATTTCGGCGGATACCGTGAATGCGAACGGCGCCCCGACGGCAGTGGACATTCAACTGACGGGCGATCTGTCGATTACGGCTGAACTGAAGCCGGCCATCACGGCCAGAACGAGCGGGACCGGCGATGCAGGCGAGATTCGGATCGTCTCCGAGAATATGAGCATAACGGGAATCAACGAGGATGTCCTGAGCGTCATCGACTCCCAGACATCAGGCTCCGGGAAAGGTGGGAATGTCAACATCACGACCGGTAATCTGGAGATGGTCGGCGACCCTGTGGGCATTGTGTGGTCAATCAACAGCGGCACGACCAATGAGGGGCGCGGTGGAGATGTCACGATCGCAGCCAAGAACATCACGATGGAGGACACCTACATCGTTACGGGAGATGCAAACTTCGATGGTGCATCCGGCTCGTCCGGAAATATCAGCATTTCCACCGACAGCCTCCAGATGGTGTTCTCGAGCATCGAGACGACCACGACCGAGGGAGGCAGTGGCGCGATCTCCCTCGCCGCTGAAAGCATTCAATTGGAGACTAGTTCCATTAGTGCAACCAGCGCCGAAAGCCAAGGCGGGGCGATCACGATCACAGGCGACCGGGTCGTCTTGGCCGATGAGAGCTCTATCGAGAGCATCACCGGAGACCTTCAGGGCGGCGATATTACTGTGAACGGCAAGGTCGTCGAAGTGAACGGAGGCAGCACCATTTTCTCCAACACCATCGGCGACGGAGACGCCGGAACCATCCGTATCTCCGCAAAGGACCGTGTCAGTCTTATCGGCACGTCCGGGACGGCAGCCAACGGCATCTTCACCGTTTCCGGCGTCGCTGGTGTGGTCACCGGCCTTCTCGGCGGGTCCGGCCAGGCCGGCGACGTGGTCATCGTCACTCCCAAGTTGGAAATGACGGGCGGGTCGATGATCAATACGGCCACCCTCACAAGCGGCCGCGGCGGCGACGTCACGATCCAGGCCGGTACCCTGTCGATGTCGGGACAGCTCCTTCGGCCGAATCAGGCGGCCATTTCCGCTGGCGGAAATCAGGTGGCCGGGGGGATCTTCACGTCCACGGTCGGAACCAATCTGTGTTCCGGACTCTGCGGCGACGCCGGAGGTGTGTCGATCACCACGGGAACGCTCAGTCTGACCGATGGATCTCGCATCAACAGCGGCACGAGCAGCACCGGCCGCGGGGGAGAGATCGCCATCTCAGCTCAGGACAGCATTTCGCTATCCGGTCGGTTACGTGACGGAAGTCCCGTGGCGATCATTAGCACCTCTGTCGGAACGGCGCCCAATTCCGGCGCAGGCGGCGACATCAGCCTCACCGCCGGACAGTCGTTCACCTTGACTAACGGCGCAAGCGTCGCCGCCAGCAGCACCGGTCCCGGCAACGCCGGGAATATCACGATCAACGCGGGCGGGACCTTCACGAGCACGAACAGCTCGGTCACGACCCAGGCGACGCAGGCCAGCGGCGGGAACATCACGGTCCTCGCGACGGACATGGTGCAGCTCACCAACAGCCAGCTCAATGCCTCCGTGCAGGGTTCAGAGACCACGGTCGGCGGCAACATCGTGATCGACCCGCAATCCGTGATCCTGCAAAACAGCCAGATCGTCGCCACTGCGACCCAGGGACAGGGCGGCAATATCTCCATCACGACCCAGTCGTTCCTCGCGGACGCCACGAGCGTCATCGACGCCTCGTCCCAGTTCGGCATCAACGGGACCGTGAACATCCAATCGCCGACCGCCCAAATGGCTGGCCGCCTGGTGGCCTTGCCGGCCAATCCGCTGATCCTGACGTCGTTGTTCAGCCAGCGCTGCGCCGCCCTGACGGGCGGCCAGTTCAGCAGTTTCATCGTGGCGGGGCGATACGGGATGCCTCCGGAGCCGGGAGGCTGGCTGGCGAGCCCCTTTGTGTCCGACGGACCCGGCGCGGCAATTTCGGCGCAGGAGGGAGCCCCATCGTTTACCGGAGATATCATGGGCTCTCGCTCCGAACCGGACACGTTTTCGATCCGACGATGGCCGGACTCCGGCACCACAGCCCTGAATGCCTTGCCTGACTGGACAGCAGGCTGCGGCTCATGACCCATCGCGCTGGGGAACCGGCGCTCGGTGGGGCGGCTCGATGTCCACGCTATCGGTTCACCCTGTTGACCTTGCTGATGATCGCGCTTGCAACAGAGTCGTGGGTCCATGGGCAGGCCATCCCGCCTCCCATTTTCGACCCGACCGGCCGCAGCGGCGAGCCGCCCGGACCATTGAAAAAGGAGTTTCAGCGGCCGGTCCCGCCGCCGAGCCCGGTGCTCCCGCCCCTGCCGCCGCTCACACCGGAAGAGCCGGAGAAGGCGCCGCTCGGCCGAGTGAAGGTCTTTGTCCGAGACATCCAGGTGACCGGCAACCGCGTCCTCTCCGAGGCAGAATTGGCCGAAGTCACAGCCCCGTTCAAGAACCGCACGCTCACGACCGAGGACTTGGAACGGCTCCGCCTGGCGCTGACACTGCATTACGTCAACAAGGGGTACCTGACTTCCGGGGCGATCATTCCCGACCAGGATGTGAAGGACGGCGTCATCATGGTCCAGGTCATCGAAGGCAAGCTGACGCGCATCAACATTGAGGGCAATGAATGGTTCAGGTCCGGCTACCTGCGAGACCGGTTGGAGTTGGGAGTGACCACCCCGGTCACGCTGCCGCCCTTGCAGAAGCGGCTGCAATTGCTGCAACAGGATCGCCGGATCGAGCGCATCAACGCCGAGCTGCGTCCGGGCGAGGCCTTGGGCGAGAGCGAGCTGAACGTGCGCGTCGTCGATCGCAATCCGTTCCACGCGAACCTGCAAGTCGATAACTACCAGACCCCGCTCGTGGGCGAGATCCGCGGCCTTGCCACGCTGGCCGACGACAACCTGACCGGAAACGGCGACGTGCTCAGCCTCACCTACGGCCAGTCGGCCGGCGCGAAACCGATCATCGACGCCTCCTACGCGATCCCGTTCAATCGTTACGACACGACCTTCTCCGCCAACTATCGCCGGAACGACTATACCCTCGTCGAAGACCCCTTTGAGCCGCTCGACATCAAGACCACCACGGAGATCATCGGGTTCGGCCTGCGGCAGCCGATCTACAAAACCGTGACGGACGAAGTCGCGTTCTCGATTCTCGGCGAGCACTTGTTCACGCAGAGTTTTCTCTTCGGCACCACGCCGATCGACCTCTTCCCGGGGTTTCAAAACGGCGCCGCCACGGTGATGGCGCTCCGCTTCGTGCAGGAATGGACCCATCGCACGGTGGATACGGTCGTAGCGATGCGGTCGCGGTTCAGCGTGGGGATCAATGCGCTCGGCGCCACGATCAATGCCGACGACGATCTGCCGGACGGGCAATTCTTGTCCTGGCTGGGCCAGGCTCAAGCGATCAAGCAACTCGGCAAAAACTGGCTGGACATGCAACTGCTGGGACGCATGGATCTACAAGTCACTAACTCGCCGCTGTTCCCGCTCGAACAGGTCCCCATCGGCGGCAGGTACAGCGTGCGCGGCTATCGCGAGGTGACGCTGCTCCGCGACAACGCCTTTCTCGCCTCCTTCGAAAGCCGCGTGCCGATCTGGCGCTGGGCCAGCGGCGAGCCGATGTTCCAACTCGCCCCATTCGTCGACGTCGGGCATGGATGGAACCTGGGAGT
Source organism: Nitrospiraceae bacterium (assembly GCA_050246315.1). Classification (GTDB taxonomy): domain Bacteria; phylum Nitrospirota; class Nitrospiria; order Nitrospirales; family Nitrospiraceae; genus Nitrospira_G. The sequence continues at coordinate 6,618 of JBFWWG010000006.1, forward strand.
AAACAACCGCCCCTTCACGACCACTCCCAACGTCAACCGGCCGGACACGCTCGCGAGCGTGGGCATCGGCCTGCGGTGGAATATCCTGCCGAAGGAGCGTGCGAGTTTCGAGATCTACTGGGGCCAGATGCTGAATCACATCGATCGGGTGGGCAATACGTTGCAGGATTATGGTATCCACCTCGGCCTCTTCGTAAATGTGTTTTGAGTGGCTTCTTGCCATGAGCGCGTCACCCAACAGCGTGCGCTCCTCAACGCCGATGCCGTGCGGACCGCGGGCCGCCGTCTTGTCGCTCGGCCTGTTGTGTCTCGTCGGGATCGTCGGCCTGTTCCGTCTCGTCGGATGGACGGCGACCGCAGCCGACGCGGCGAGCGATGCACCCTCGATGCAAACGCATCCGGACTCTCTCATGCAGCAGGGGACCTCGGCCTACGAGCGAGGCTCCTTCGAGCAGGCCTTGAATCTGTGGAGGGAAGCGGCCCAACGTTACGAGGAGGCTGCCGACCCGAAAGGCTATAGTCGCGCCTTAGTCCAGGCAGCCCAGGCTGCGCAGGCGCTCGGTCATGCCAAGCTGGCCCTTCAGCAACTTGACCTGGCCTTCGCCTTGGCGCAACAGGTCGGTCAGCCGGCCTGGACCGCCCAGATCTTGGATCGGTTGGGCCGTGCCTATCTCTCGACGCGCCAATTCGACGCCTCCACCCAGTTTCTCAACCAGGCGCTGGATGTCGCCCGGACTGTCGGAGATCCGGGACTGACCGCCGACGTCCTCAACGACCTCGGTATCCTTCGCTCACTGGAAGGCCGCTACGAAGATGCCCTGGCCTGCTATCGAGAAAGCTTGTCGATGGCATTGGCGGCGGGCCAGACCCCGTTGGCCATACGCGTCCGGCTCAACGCCGCTCGCACCGCACTCCGCTTGGATCGACGCCACGAGGCGCAGACTTGGTTGGATGAGGCTTCGCAGGGCATCGCGGCCCTGCCGCCATCCTACGACAAGACCTCCGGCCTCATCTCGTTGGGAACGGCTCTCATGGAGGCCGGTCGAACCGGATCGGATAAACGAGGCGAGTTGCTGTTACGCGCGGCCGGTTCGTTCCAGGAGGCGGCGGCCACAGCCGAGCAGCAAGGCGACGGGCGGACCGCTTCCTATGCCTGGGGTTATCTCGGGCGGCTGTATGAGACGGAGCACCGGTACGAGGAAGCCGCCCGCCTCACGAGGCGGGCGGTCTTCTCGGCGCAGGCCGTCAACGCGCCCGAATCCCTGTACCGCTGGCAGTGGCAGTCGGGCCGCATCCTCGCCTCGCTCAACCAATTGGACGAGGCGCTAACGTCGTATCGCAGTGCGGTCCATACGCTCGAGCCAATCCGTCCCGAGGTGACCCTGTCCTTGGAGCATGCCGGGTTCGGCGGCTCCGATTCGGTGCGCCCGCTCTACGTCGAATATGCCGATCTGCTACTGCACCGAGCCGCACGGATGGATGAGGGACCCGCCGAACAGGGGTACCTCAAGGCGGCGCGGGATGCGGTCGAGGCCTCGAAGGCGGTGGAGTTGCGGGACTATTTCCGAGACGAATGCGTCGACGCCCTGCATGCGCAGAAACAGGTCGAATCGGTCTCCGCCACCACTGCGGTGCTCTACCCGATCGTGTTCGACGATCGACTGGAACTGCTGGTCGGCCTGCAGGGAAAATTGAAGCGGCTCACCGTCGAGGTGACAGCCTCCTCCCTGGCCGAGGAAGTCCGCCACCTGCGGCAGATGCTGGAAAAACGCAGTTCCCGCGAATATCTCCCCCACGCTCAACGATTGTACGGCTGGCTCGTCCGTCCGTTTGAGACGGATTTTGCGACCGCCGGGATCGACACGCTCGTCGTCGTGCCGGACGGACCGCTTCGCACGATTCCAATCGCCGCACTGCACGACGGCGGGCAGTTCCTGGTCCATCGGTATGCGATCGCCACCACTCCGGGGCTGTACCTGACGGACCCTCAGCCCTTCGCCCGTGAGCGAGTGCGCCTGTTGGCCAGTGGGCTCACGGAAGCGACTCAGGGCTTTCCGCCGCTCCCGCATGTGGCGGGGGAACTCACGACGCTTCGCTCCCTCTACGGGGGCGATCAGTTGCTGAACCAGACGTTCCTGACGGGGAAGCTCGAAGAGGAACTCAAGGATCGGCCGATCTCCGTCCTCCACATTGCTTCACACGGCCGTTTCGAAAAGGACGTGGCCCATTCGTTCGTCCTGACCTACGACGATAAGCTGACGATGGAGCGGCTCGACCAATACGTGGGACTCTTCAAATTTCGACGGGACCCGCTTGAACTGCTGACGCTCAGCGCCTGTGAGACGGCCGCGGGCGACAACCGCGCCGCGCTCGGTTTGGCCGGCGTGGCCATCAAGGCCGGCGCCCGAAGCGCCCTGGCCACCTTGTGGTCGATCAACGATGCCGCCTCATCGAAGCTGGTCGGCGAATTCTACCGGCAATTGAGCAACGCCGGCGTGTCCAAGGCGATGGCCCTGCAACGAGCCCAGATCGCCATGATGACCGAATCCGGCTATGAACATCCGGCCTATTGGTCGGCATTCCTATTACTGAATAACTGGTTATGATGTCAGACAGCGAAACACGGCAGCATCGGCCTTCGGATCGGTCGAGCAGGCAGCCGCTCGCGCGGGTCCGGCGTCCCGTCACAGGGCTGCTCCTGATTCTGTTACTCGGGGTCATGGGCGGCGGCGCAGGTCAGGCCCAGCCGGTCGAGTCTCCGACCTCTGAGGGGCGCCTAACCAGGCCGATACCCATTGAGCCCACGATGCCGGTGTATAAGCCGCGCGTGCGCGGACCATCGCGCGGCCGGGTGGATGGAGGCTTCCGAGGCGGACAGGAAGGGGAACCGATTCTCAAGGTGCTGGCTCCGGCGGACCACGTGGGGGAAACCGTCAAGAAACGGCCCGCACTCTATTGGTTCCTGTCTTCGCCGACGCCGTATCCCATCGTGTTTACGCTGGAGGACACCAACCAATACAAGCCCGTCGTGGAACGGACGCTTCCGTCGCCCAGCGGAACCGGCATTCAAATGATTCGGCTCGCCGATTTTGAACAGGTACTGGAAGAGCAGGTTCAATACCGTTGGCATATCTCCGTGGTCGTCGATCCGGAGTCGCGCTCGAAGGATATTCATGCCATGGGCATCATCGAACGGCGGCCGTATACGGAGGATCTGTTCCTGAATACCACGTGCAAGGACCCGCGCGACGCAATCTGTCTGTACGCAGACGCCGGACTCTGGTATGACGCGATTATCGTGATCTCCGATCTGATCATGGCTCACCCCAAGGACCGGGTGTTGCGGCTGCAACGCGCCGCGCTGCTGGAGCAAATCGGGCTGTCCGACGTCGCCGAGTTCGACCGTCACGCGAATCCGTCACCATGAAAACGTGGCATGTTCAGGCATGGGCGATGCCGTCGCATCCGGAACGACGAAGGACACCGGCACGCAGGCGGCTGGTACCCCTCGGCGCATTGCTTCTGACAGGTTGGACGATCGCTGAGGTCGCCTCCTCCGAAACGCCGCCGGACGGGGGGACGATCGGAGAGCCTTCCGTTGTCGTCGAGACCGCACCAGGGTCGAGGTCGTCTCCGAGTGCTGCCCCGCTGAACCAATCCGACCCGGTTGCCCTCGTCGTTCCTCCGACCGTGCTCTCGCTGGTGCCGAATCACGTCGGCCTCACCATCGCCGACCAACCGGTTGTCTATTGGTTCCTGTCCCGTCCGACCGAGGCGCGGACTCTCTTTGTCTTGCTCGACGCCCATTCGCTTCAGGTCGTACGGTCGATCACGCTCCCTCCGTTGGAGCGCGCCGGCATTCAATCCGTCCGGTTCAAGGATTATGGAGTGACGCTCCAGCGCGACGTACCCTATCGGTGGTTCGTCAGCGTCTTGATCGATCCGGCGAGTCCGTCGCGGGACCTGGTGACCGGAGGAGCGATCGAGCGGATCGCCCCCGAGTTTTCATCGGCCGGCGCGCCGCCGGCCCCTTCGCTGGACGCCGTTCATTTTTATGCGGACCAGGGCCTCTGGTATGATGCGATGGCCGCCATCTCCGATCTGATCGCCGCAGACCCGTCGAACGATACCCTTCGGCTCCAACGCGCGGCGCTGCTGCAGCAGGTGGGGCTCCAAGAAGTGGCCGAGTGGGATTTGCATCAACGGTTGATGGACTAAGCGTGGACGGAGAAGGCGTACCAACTATGACTCATCCGCGATGTTCGTTAGGACCGCTGCTCGTCGTGATGCTCTACCTGACCGGAATCATCTCTCTGTCGGATGTCATGCCCCTCGCCATCTCCTCGGCCATGGCCCAAGTCGTCTCCCCTCTCACATCCTCCGGGCTCAACACCCAAATCAGCGGGCCGATCGCCGGCCCCGGTGGCACCAGGCAATTCAACATCACGGGCGGCACCCGTCCCGCGAATGGACCGAATCTGTTTCATAGTTTCGGTAATTTCTCTGTCCCAACCAACAATGTCGCCAACTTCCTGAACGATGCCGGACTCCCCACGACGAACATTCTGGCTCGCGTGACCGGCGGGAATGTCTCCTCGATCTTCGGGACCATCCAAACCACCGGGTTCGGCAACGCGAATCTCTTCCTCATGAACCCGGCCGGATTTCTGTTCGGCCCCACCGCCACACTCAATGTCGGCGGCATGGTCACCTTCACCAGCGCCGACTATCTGCGCTTCTTGGACCAGACGAAATTCAATGCGGCGGCCAACCCCGCAGCCGATGCGCTCCTGAGCATCGCCCCGGTCGCGGCCTTCGGCTTTCTCGGGTCGAACCCCGGCGCGATTACCGTACAAGGCAGCCAACTGTCCGTTGCACCGGGCCAGGGACTGTCGTTCGTGGGCGGCGACATCACGATCGAAGGGGCCACCCTGGCACCCAACAACGTCCAGCCGGCTCGTCTCGCGGCCCCCGGCGGACACCTCGCCCTTATCAGCGTGGCTTCGCCCGGAGAGGTCCGACCCGTGAGCGCAGGAGGGCAACCAGCCGAACCGGCGGGGATCGGGTTCACCAAGTTCGGGACGATCACGCTCGCGCAGGGCGCGATCCTCGACACGAGCGCTGACGCCGCCGGGCGAATCGTGATTCGTGGCGGTCAATTCACGATGACGGATGCGTCCATCAAAGCAATCTCCGTCAATGGCACCGGACCGGCCAATGCCTCCCCGACGATTTCGATCACAGCCGAGGCCGTCGAACTACAAAACGGCGCCTACATCACAGCCGACACGCTCGGAACCGCCCCGGCTGGGGATATCACGTTCAACGTGGGAACCTTGACCACACAGGCGGGCGGCAATCGTATCCCGCTCAATCCGAATGACAACGATATCGTGGCAGGAAACCTGATCGCGAGCGATAGCAGGAGTGTGAATGCAAACGCAGGGCCTGCCGGCAACATCACGATTCAGGGGATCGACGGCCCGGGGACGGCCGCGACCAGCGTGCTGCTCAGGGATAGTTCCATTAGTTCCAGGATATTCGGAGGGTCACCGGGGGCAACGCGCTCTGCGATCACGATTACCGCCGATTCACTCGTTCTGACGAACGAAGGACTGCCCGGTGGTGGAGGAGCGGCGACCATCGTGGCCAATACCATCGGCCCCGCCCCCGCCGGGAATATTGCACTCAACGTGAACACATTGCTCGCGAACGTGAATGCTGATGAGACACCGATCGAGGGGGCTCGCAAAGTATTTATCGTCACAAGCAACAATCCGGGCAGTACGGCCGGGCCCACCGGCAACATTACGATCTCCGGTATTCGTCCTGAGTCTACCGATGCAGCCAACCTCGTGGCTTTGAACAATATCGCCATCAGCGCGGGGGCGGACGGCGGAACTGCGACGACGCCTCCGGGGAATATTACGATCACGACGGATACGTTGAGCCTGGCCAACGATGCGGGAATCCTGACGGCGACATTCGGGGAGGGGCCCCCGCCGGCCGGCACGATTGCCATCAACGTCAATACGCTGCGCGCCCAAATACGGCCAGACGGAACGCCCGTCAACGGCCTGCCTCAAAGCTTCCTTGCGAGTGTCAGCCTATCGGGACAGGCGGGCGACATCACCATATCGGGCATCGGCCCTGAAGCGACGGATGCGGCGAAGCTCCTCGCGCTCAACAATCTCGAGCTGAACACGGTGGTGTTTGGCGGAAACACAACCACCAGGCCCGCCGCGATCATGGTCACGGCGGACACGATCCAGCTCACCAACAGCAACAACATCAAGACCAATACGAACGGAGCCGCTCCAGCAGGAAATATCGCTTTCAACGCCACCACCTTTTCCGCCGATCAGGGCACCAAGATCAGCAGCGGCACATCCGGGCCGGGACCGGGCGGCACCATCTCGATTACGGCCGGCCAGTCCGTCACGTTGAACAATGGGAGTGCCATCACCGCGAGCAGCACCGGTCCGGCCGATGCGGGCGACATCACGATCAACGCGGGCCGGACCTTCACCAGTACCAACAGTTCCCTGACGACAGAGGCGGCTCAGGCCAGCGGCGGGAATATCACCGTGCTCGCCACGGACAGCGTCCGGCTCACCAACAGCCAGCTCAATGCTTCCGTGCAGGGGTCCTCGACCACGATCGGCGGCAACATCGTCATCGATCCACAAACCGTCATCTTGCAGAACAGCCAACTCGTCGCCAATGCGACGCAGGGGCAGGGCGGCAATATTTCCATCACGACCCAGTCCTTCCTGGCGGACGCGACCAGCGTGATCGACGCCTCCTCCCAATTCGGGGTCAGCGGGACGGTGAACATCCAATCCCCGACCTCGCAGATGGCGGGACGGCTGGTCGCCTTGCCGAACAATCCGCTGACGGCCACGCCGTTGCTCAGCCAGCGTTGCGCCGCCTTGGCGCACAGCGGTGAGAGCAGCAGCTTCGTGGTGGCGGGACGTGACAGTCTGCCGCCCGAGCCAGGCGGTTGGCTGCCCAGTCCGATGACGCTGGATACAAAGATCGCGAGCCTCGCGGCGAAAGAAGCGCCTCGCGTCTCGATCCGCCGCAGGCCGATAGCCGCAGCGGCGCCACAGATCGCCTTGCATGATTGGATCGGAGGCTGCGGCTCGTGATTTGCGGCGTTCACGAGCGCGATTCGTTCGTGGCAGTCGGATCGAATCGTGCGGGATGGTGCGGAGAGAAGGTGCGGAGCCGCCAGACAATATTCCAATTTCCGATCCTCTGGTTTCAGCCGCCACCGAGCCCGCCCACACGCTGCTTCGATCCTCAGAAAGTTCCGTACCGCAGGTTTCCTCTTCTCCCTTTACCATCAGTCCAGATGTATCTAAGCAGATACAGCCGGAAGGACATTTGGATACAGTACGCCTCGTTCTAGTCGGGCGTGGCGTTGATCCTGGCTCTCCTCTACGCACAGCATTCGTCCCGTCTCCCTTGCGTTCTCGCTAGCCTAGTCTCGCGATGATGCCCGTCCCCTGTCCGGTGGCAAGACGGCATAGTCATTGCTCTCCTCCTGGCACGAAGCGAGTGCCATGGCGCTCCTTTGGAATGAATCACCGGGGAGTCAAGGCAAGTGACGCTCCGAGCCGGGCACCCGATCCGTCACTGACGCTGGACAGCCGTGGATCGTAGGATCTCCTGGGTCCTGCCCATCCAGTCGATCTGGCCGCCTCAGAGGCTTTGTCGTTCAGCCGCGTCTCGCGGACGACTCCGTGACGCGGCGCTGCTGACGCTAGAGTCCGGCGACTGTCGTCAGGGATTGTAGAAGTGGGAAGGTGGTGCGGCAGGATCCAGAACTGCGCAAGGCTTTACAACCAAGCTGTTCGCTGTACCAGGCTGTCCTACAGGCGATTAGCCTCACACTATCCCATAATTGGGATAACACCGCAAGAGCCGAACGGCTCTGGAGAATTAGGGCCTTGCCAAACGACTCTAAAGAGTTTACGTATAGCGCCCTCCTCGGTGAGGCCGGTCCTGTTCTTTCCTCCCTCTTCAGAAAGAGGGAAGCAGAAAGAGAGTTAGCCGTCGATGGCTGCTCAGTTGCCGGAACGTCGCTCTCCTTCTCTTGGCCCGATCACGGGCATCACCCACTCTCAACGGCCAGACCATCTTCGCTTCACGCGATTGAGAACTCAGCCGACTCAACTCGTGTTCCTCGCGTTCTGTCTAAGCAGTGTTTGCCTCGCCACCGTGCCGGCACAGGCAGAGGACCCGGCTTCCGCTCAAGGAGAAGCGCCTCCTCAATCAAAGTCGGAAGCAGGTCCCCAGGATGCCGGCACGGCGGATGACATGACCAAGTTGCTGGAGGAAGAGCAGAAAGTGGTGCTCCGGGAGGACAGTGCTTCCATCGCCAGAGGCATGTATCCCGGAAAGCCCCAACCCATTTCCGACGCGCCCTCAAATGTCTACGTCATTTCGGACGATGACATTCGACAGTCGGGGGCTATCGATATTCCCACGGTTCTCCGCAGTGTACCCGGCATCGACGTCATGCAAGTCACAGGAGCAGATTTCAATGTCAGTGCGCGCGGAAACAATCAGTTGCGTGCCAATAAGATGCTGGTCCTTGTTGATGGCCGTTCGATCTATCTCGATGTTCAGGGAGAAGTGCTCTGGAAGAATATCCCTGTGACCTTGCCGGAGATCAAACGGATCGAAGTGCTGAAGGGACCTGCGGGAGCGGTGTATGGCTTCAACGCCTTCGACGGCGTAATCAACATCATCACGAAATCGGCGGCTGAACTCAAAGGCGTCACCCTTCAATTCGGAGGCGGCGAATTTGGGACTATTTCCAGTGCGGCGATCGTTGGAGCCGTCTACGGCGACTGGGGGTTGCGTCTCTCCGCCGGTCACAATCAAACCAATCAGTGGAACAATCGCGATTCATTGGCATTTCGCAATAATCTATTTAACGGCCAAGTGGAACGTCATTTTGCCGGTGACGCCAAGCTCACGCTGCAGGGCGGAATCGTGGATTCCAACCGGTATTTTGGACCAGTCGTGGACCAGGTGGTGGTCAATCAGCAACCGAGCCAGCGTTATGCCAATGTGGTTTACGAGCGCCCCAATTTCTTCATTCGGGCCTTTTGGACCGGGACGAATCAGCCGGGGACGGTGACGGCCAACCCTCTACTGGCACCCTTCCTCCAGCTTTTTGACAGCACTGGGAACAACAACCTGAATCTGGTCGAGAACAGTTACAACATAGAGGTGCAGCAAGCGTGGAATTTGTGGGCTAGGAATCGGCTCACCGTGGGGTCCAATTACCGCTATAACACGGCCAAGAGCCCTTTTATCGGCGGCGACGGCACGGCCTACGAAACACGGTTCGGGCTCTATTTGCAGGATGAGTGGAAGATCACCGATCAAGTCACCGTGGTTGGCGGCGTCCGTTATGACATGGATACGTTCATCAATCCCACGATCAGCCCTCGGGGCGCGATCCTCTATAGTCCATGGAAGGACCACTCCTTTCGTGCCGAAATTTCGCTCGGTTATCGCCCCCCAACGATCTTCGAGACTCGAACGGTGAATCAAGGGCTGATCAATATCCCGGTTCCGTTTCCGCCCTTCACGATCGGGATACCAAGCACCTTCTCCGGTTCACCGAATCTGGCGCCGGAACAGATTACTTCCTACAACGTCGGGTATCAGGGTTGGTATTGGAAGCACCGCTTAAGGACCCGGGCAGATGCTTTCTACAACCACATCTCAGACCTGATCGGAGTCTCAGGAGAGGTGAACCCAGCCGTTCTTTCTCTATTCAACGGCGGAACACAAGGGGAGTTAGGCCAGGGAGGCGGGTCGGCCGATATCTACGGCGGCGAGGTCGGCTTCGAAGTGTGGCCGCGCCCTTGGCTCTCCGCCTTCGCGAACGCGTCTTATGCGAAGATTCGTCAAACGTACGAGCTGAGCAATCGGGTCGCGCGAGGCGCCCCGCAGTGGAAGGCCAACATCGGCGCACGGGCGGAGTTCGACAATGGACTGAGTGGACAACTGCTGCTGCACTACGTGGACAACGCCACCTATCCCGTGGATCCCGCCTTTGCGTTCGCGGCTGGCCCTCCCTTCAACGGCGCTCCCGCACCGCTCAACACGGTCGGAGGCTATTTTCTCTTCAATCCGCGAGTCGCCTACAAGTTCTGGAGGGAAAAGGCATCAGCAGGCTACCTGCGCGACGCAGAAGTCGCCGTCACCGGGTTTAATGCCCTCAACGACAAACACAAGGAGCATCCGCTCGGCGAAACGATCAGTCACCGATGGATGGGGTGGCTGACGATCCGGTACTAGCGATGAGAACGCTCTCGCAGCGCAGATAGAACGAGAGTCTGGAGGTCCGCCTCTTTGCACGCAGCGACGAGACAATTCAAGCTCTCCCGGCGCAGGGTTGCAAGGGGGAGCAAGCCGGTAGGCTTAAGCGGCTTCGTCGACGTCGACACCTGTGGCGATCCTCAGGCGCTGGTTGAATACCTGGATGTCACACACGGAGACGAACAAGCACATGCGGCGAGGCAGGGACTAGTCCGAGCACTTGCCCCCCGGGAAGGTGATCACCTCCTGGATGTCGGGTGTGGAGTCGGTCATATGACGTTGGAACTAGCCAGGCTGGTGGGAAACACCGGCTGTGTCATGGGAATCGACAACAGCATGATCATGATCAATGAAGCCCGAAAGCGACTCCACAGAGCGGGAAGCCTTCCCGTTGACTTTCATGTCGAGGACGCACACAGGCTGAGCTTTGCCGACCACAGCTTCCACGGCTGCATCGTGATCAGCACGCTCATGTATGTCAGCAAGCCACACCAGGTGTTGTCGGAAATCGGGCGAGTGCTCAAACCCGGCGGTCGGATAGCCATACAGGAGTGCGACTGGCACACGATGGAACTCAAAACGGGCAATTCTATTGTGGACCACATGATCACGGCCATTCTCAAACGCAGGATTCGGAATAAAGACATCGGGAATCGCCTGCCGGCGCTACTGGAAGCGCTGGGTTTTCAGGGCATTACGGTCAGCACGGGAACCTTGACGACCTTGGCGTTTGCCACTGCGAACCGGGCCTGGAGAATCGGGGCGACCATTCGCCAAGCCGCTGAATCTCGCGCGTTGTCGGCAAGCCGTGCAGCCAAGCTGATGCTCGCATTGGCGAAGGCCGAGACGGAAGGATCTTTCTTTGGTGCTGTCACCGGGCATGTTGTGGTCGGGGAATCGCCAACGATTGCCACTCGATTGATTACCTGATCGCGGGACGATACACGGCAATATTGGATGAACAGAGCAAGACGTTTCTTGAGAGAAAAGCCGCACGAAGAAACCATACACAATGAAGGAGGGTACGATGAAAGAGGCTACCTATCCCGGAGATCCACGCGACGCCGGTGACAAGACCGTAGAGGAGAAGCTTGGCACAGATGAGTGTACCGCCGCAGAGAAAAGGTTCGAACAAGAGACTGGAAGGCCAGTCCGCATCAAGAAGATTAAGGTCAGGGACGTCATGAGATCGCAGCCGGCAAGGTTTGACGAGGAAGGTAAGGAGGCAAAGCAGCTCAGCGGTGATGAGTGGAAAGGAATTATCTACGCGATCGAGGCTAGAAATCCAGGATGGAAATACAAGGGCACTGGGGCCAATTCCTGCTGCTGTACATGGGGATAATCTGCGAGGCGAATTGAAGCCGGCGAGATCCCCGTTTGCTAACACGTGCATTCGGGGACCTCGCCAGGATTTGGCCGCTACGGTCCACCGCGAGTCGCTCTATGGACCATTCACTCATCCGGCTGAGGTCTCTTCCTTTCCAAATCATCCGATTCGGGACCAGCGTGATTTTGAAGCGCGGCTGCACCGAGATCCGATTCCAGGGCGCCCACTACGCCGACCGCCTCGCTCTTTTCCTGGAGCTGTCCCGTAGCAGCTCGACTGAGCAAGACATCCTGGCACGGATTGAAGAGCGGGACAGGCCGGAAACTCTCGCCATGCTTAGGTTGCTACAAGCCAAGCAAATTGTCATCCCCACGAGCGCCGGTGAGTCCGGCTCACCGGTCCCAGAAACTCCGCTCGATATCTTCAATTGGCACTTTCGACCTCAAGACCAGCATAGCATGCCCAAACCGCAGTCCCGACACATCGTGCTGCTGGGGGACAACCGTCTCGCACGTGATCTTTCCGAGACGTTGGCGCTTTCGGGATTTCGCCATGTCACGGCCGTGGAGGATCCCCTCCGAGGAGACCCGCGGACAAGGGGCCGTAGCGAGCCCGAGCCAATCCACTCTCCAACCAAATGGCGGCCCATCCCGTACGAAACGTGGATACAACAGATCGATTGGAAGAATGTGGACTGTCTGGTCGCCACTTCTGATGCAGGCGGGCGCGACTTGTTGAGGGAGTGGAATGAACTAGCAATTCACCATCATTGCCACTTCCTTCCGGTCGTACTCCAGGACGTCATCGGCTTTATCGGCCCATTGGTCGTTCCTGGCGAGACCGCATGCTACGAATGTTTGATCGCGCGAGAAAACAGCCATCTGGATGATCCTGGGGTACGCCGGGCGATTGAACGGGCTGCTCCCGAGGGACGACACGTCGTGGGATATCACCCTCTAATGATTTCTGTTCTGAGTGGGGTGGCGGCATTTGAGTTAGTGAAGCTCTATGGCGAGATGGTGGCAGCCCTCAATGTCGGGACATTGATTGAGGTGAATCTTCTCGGTACCCGGATGACGACCCGCAAGGTATTAAGAATTCCACGTTGTAGGGTGTGTAGCAGTCTGCTCGAACAACCGTCGATCTCCATTCACAAGCCGAACACTACCTCCAAGGCTCCCGGAATATGACTTGCGTCACGGCAGCTTCTTTTGACCGATTATTCGGCGTGCTCGACAACCTGATTGATGAGCGCGTCGGGATTATTCGAGGAGTCTCTGAGCTTCCTAACCAGGCCGGGGATCCCGAGTTCTTCCATTATGTCGCGGAGGCCTGCGACACGACCACTTTCAGTGCTCAGAGAAACTTTGCCGAATCCGGGGGTGTCTCGACCGACCGAAGGATTGCGATGGCCAAGGCCATCGGCGAGGCAGTGGAGCGTTATTGCTCGGCGCTCTATGTACAAAGCGAGTTGCCGCTGACGAGCCGTGCCTCAGCATCGTTTCTTACCGTGGACCATTCGCAGTTTGCTCTTTTCACTTCCGAGCAATATGCGCAGCCTGAGTGCCGGTATGTGCCTTTTACGAACAGTACGCTGCTTCGATGGACCGAGGCGACTGATCTTGCCTCCCAAACGGACTGTCACCTCCCCGCCTGTATGGTCTACATGCCCTACCGCTTCGATAGAGGTGCGGGCGAGCAGGTGATCACGCAGCCGATCTCCACCGGACTGGCATGCCACTGTAGCTGGGCCGAAGCCGCCACCTCCGCTATTTGCGAGGTCATCGAACGAGACGCGTTCACCATCACATGGCAGGCATTGCTGCCGGCCCCGCCGATCCGGCTGGCATCGCTGAGCGAACGGAATCGTGATCTGGTTGCTCGATTCGAGCGAACGGGCGGGTCAATCCGCTTGCTCAATCTCACCCTCGATCATGGGGTGCCCTGCATCTTGTCCATCCTGGCCCATGAACGCTCAACAGCCCCGGCGCTGACCTTCGCGGCCTCAGCAGCTCTGAGTCCGGAAGAGGCGGTCCGTAAAAGTCTCGAAGAGTTGGCACACACACACCGGGCCGCCAGGCGACTCAAGGCGCAACCTCATCCGTTTACACCGTTGCCTGATTACTCCAACGTGACCGACCAGGAGACACACGTTCGCCTCTATACCGAACACCACTCTCGACGCTCGGCCGAGTTTCTCTTCTCGTCTGAGAACTGGTGCGACTTCGAAGAGCTGCCGGACCTCTCGGGCAATCCTCCTGAAGAAGGCCTGCGTCGCCTGGTTTGGGAAATTGTCTCACGGAACCATCACGTCTTCGTCAAAGACTTAACCACGCCAGATATCAAGGACCTCGGACTCTCGGTGGTGCGGGCGGTCATCCCCGGCTTGCACCCACTCTTCATAGGACATAGGAATCGTGCCTTGGGTGGGTTCCGTCTCTGGACCGTCCCGCAGGCTCTCGGCTATAGAGGTATTGCCGACCAAGATAACCCTGCACCTCATCCGTACCCTTGAGGGTTCATCATGGCGTATCCGAAGTGGCAAGACATTCTCATACCACCGTCTGACCCGGCTTCCTGCTGGGAATTGTTTCACGAAAACTCGAAAGTCTCTCGTTTTGACAAGTACCAGGATATCGACGTCATTCGAAAGGAGATGCGGAACCTGCATGAATCATTGCCTTACGACGGCTACCCCAAAGTGGAACTCCCACAGCAGATCCCGAGCCTGGATGTTGCTCTAGGCGATGCGATCTGCGCACGAAGGTCCGTTCGGCGTCTCGAACCTGTTCCGCTTGATCTGGAGACAGTGACTACCATTCTGTACTATTCCTACGGATTGACAGGAGAAACCAAGGAGATACCCCGCTGCTTTCGCGCGGTACCTTCTGGCGGAGCCTTGTACCCACTCGAACTCTATTTCTATAGCGCCTCCCTCCCCGGCCTGGAGCCAGGTTTCTACCACTACAATCCTTGTGAGCATCAGTTGACGTTCCTGCAGGGTCTTGAAACACCTAACCCCATTTGTCACGCCGTGCGCCAGCCTGACCTCATTGACGGAGCCTCCATGGTTCTCTTCATCACGGCTCTGTTCGAGCGAACGGTCTTCAAGTACGGAGATCGCGGTTACCGGTTTGTGCTCATGGAGGTTGGTCATCTCGCCCAGAACGTGCATCTTGTGACGCAGGGGGTGGGGCTCGCTGGGGTCAGCATCGGCGGATTCTTCGACCGAGAAATGGACAGGCTGTTGCGGCTCGATGGGCTCAATCACTCCACCCTATGTTTGATCGCGATAGGAAAGAACTCCGAAGGCAACGACGCACGAGATTCTCACCTGCGCAAGGAGCCGCAAGGAGGCTCTTATGAATGAAATTGACAACATCGCCCCGATCGACCTGGATAATCCTGGCGCCTATGGCCCTCTGCTGAAGAATGTGCAAGGCAACATCGTCAAGGGCCACGCGCGCGACCTAGCCAACCACATTTTCATCACCTTTACAGGTGGAGCTGCGGCCGCACGGAACTGGCTCCGGACACTGGAGCCTGAGGTGACCTCTGCCTTCCAGCAGCAGCAGGATTCGAACGAGTTCAAGAGATCGAGAAGAGACGATCTCCCCTTTCTCAGTGTATTTCTGACTGCGGCCGGTTATGGATATCTCGGGCTGACAGGTGCGATGCCGCCGGAACAAGGCGGAAGCTTTCGCGCTGGAATGAGGAAGACAGGACGTGTTTTGAACGATCTCCCGCCGGATGAATGGCGCGATCCCAACTGGCGTAAACTTGGGCAACCCGCAACGGCACTTCACGCAATGGTTCTCACCGCGAACGACAACGGAGGACGTCTCCGACAAGATACCGAGGGTATCATTCACAGTCTCAAGGGGCTCGGAGAGTTCTTCATCGAATCAGGCAAGATGTTGTATCCCGATGGGGACAAGAACAAGCCGCGAGAACACTTCGGTTATATCGACGGCATCAGCAATCCGATCTTTGACAAGGAGGATCTGGAGAAGGAAGACGGCTACCAGACGGACGACGGGGGCTGGCGCTTTTCATCGTGGGATCCGTTCGCCCCATTGAACCTCGTACTTGTGAGAGAATCGGGAGCTTCCCCTGCAGAGCCGCGATACGGAAGTTTTCTGGTGTTCAGAAAGCTGGAGCAAAACGTGCGCGACTTTCGCGCAGACATTCTGCAACTCAGCGCCAACCTGGCTCGCGGGGGAGCCGCGCAAGCGCGCGCCATGGCTCTAGTTATGGGTCGCTTCCCGGATGGAACACCTGTGACCGTTCATCCAAATTCGGTCTCATCCCATCCCTTTGCCAACGACTTTTCCTATGTGTCTGCGGGGGGACGCTGTCCATTTCGCGGGCATATCCGACGTGCCAATCCTCGGGGGGAACAGGAACCTCCTCGCGAGGAAGAAGCCATGCGGAGGATCGCAAGACGGGGGATTCCATATGGCGACCGAGCACGAGATCTTAGCGACTCGCCGGCAGATGGTGTTGGACTTCTCTTCATGTGTTACCAAAGCGATATCGCCCGTCATTTCGAACATATCCAGAAAGAATGGTGCAATTGGGAATTTAATTTTGATGCTATCGTCGGGCAAGGCAGGGTCGTGAAGCAGTTACCCCCAATAGAGCGGGAACGTAACACCGAATGGCCAAGGAAGTGGGCCACCACCGCCGAAGAGACGAATAATCCGGTTGCTGATTGGCCCGCGCATGCTCGGCTGGATAACTTCGAATTCGGCCGATACGTCACTCTGAAGGGCGGCGAATACTTTTTTGCTCCGAGTAAGCCATCCTTGAGAGACCTGTGAAGCCCGCACCTGGCCAAGAGCTGAGACCGATGACCATTCAGGTGGTTATTCGCAGCAAGTGCGCCGGAAGACACTTCGACGCCGTGAGCGCATACTTTCCGATGCGTCAATAGCGCCTGATGTAAGGAGATTCTGATGAGAAATGAGTGGAGTCATAGGTTCTCTGCCCCTTCAGTGGGCCTCGTTGCCCTACTTCTCTTCACGAATTGTACCCATTTCACCAGTCCAGCCAGGGAGCATGAGCTGAAGAGCAATCAGGGATATTGGTTCGACTACGAAGCATCACGGCGAGGCACTCTCCTCATCATCAAAGACAGTGCTGATACGAAGCAGGTAACCATCTGCGCAGAGCCACCCCCGGACATCGCCTTAGAGCGATCACAAGAGATACTGGCCAAAGTGAGCTATCAGAACATCCCGGCTGAACTACAAGCCAAGCTTGGCGAGAAGGTTGCCGAATTGGGAAAACGTACACAGACCGTGATGTTCTTGCGTGAATCCTTGTTCCGGCTGTGTGAGCTGTCGAATAATTCTACATTCTCCTCCGACAGTCTAAAGGTGCTGTACGAGAAGGTCATTGATGCAGCCCTTGCAGTGGCTGAGGCAGAAAAGGCGGATGCGGAACGTCCTAAGGCAGAGGCCGAACGGGCCAAGGCGTTACAGGCATTCCCTGAAGATATTCAAAGAAGACTCGTGCAGTAGGCCTTCGCGGGATTCGGCCGTATGAAGCAGAGACTTCCATAGTGTGGGGTATCCGGTGACGCAAGGCTCGCGGGTGGATGTCACCTGGGCGACACTCGTGCTTTCTGTTACGTGCTTCGATATACTACGCGCCGAATTCCGTGAGCCTCTCTCGGCCGATTTGCCCAGGATCACGAGTGTCGCTTCAATGGAACGTGCTCGGCCTTCTGCTGGTCGTCGTGGTCGCGTCGCCTGTCCGCACATTCGCTCAATCTGACAATCCCTCCGGCTCCTCCGCGCGCGATCGGCGCGTGGAGGAAGACACGCTGGGCATCCTTCAAGAGGAAGAGACGGTCGTTACGGCGAGCCGCCACGCCCAGAGGATTTCCGAGGCGCCCTCGAACGTCTATGTCATCACCGACGACGACATCCGCCAGTCCGGCGCTCCGGATCTCCCCACCGTGCTGCGGCGCGTGCCAGGGATCGAGGTCATGCAGGTGACCGGGGCCCAATTCAACGTGAGCGCGCGGGGCGACAACCAGGCCGTCGCCAACAAGATGCTGGTCCTCGTGGACGGTCGATCCATCTATGTGGACATCAGCGGCGAGGTCTTCTGGAAGGCCATTCCGGTGACCTTGCCGGAGATCAAGAGGATCGAGGTCGTGAAGGGACCGTCTTCCGTCTTGTACGGCTTCAATGCGTTTGATGGGGTGATCAACATCATCACCAAGTCCGCGAAGGAGATCAACGGCACGATCCTGCAATTCGGAGGCGGGGAATACGGCACCATCACGAGTTCGGCCGTGCATGCCGGAACCGCCGACAAATTCGGCTACCGACTCTCGGTCGGTCATGACCAGAACAACCAATGGCGGGATCGCAACGCGCTGGCGTTTCGCAACAACAAGTTCAATGTCAACATGGACTATCACCTCTCCGGGGACTCGCGGGTCTTCCTCGAAGGCGGATTCAACGATGTGAACCGGTATGACGGCAATTTCACCGAGACGGTCACTCCGACCTCGCCGTTTTCGGACGGGTACGGACGTGCGGGCTACGAACGAGCGGACTTCTTTGTGCGCGCCTTTTTCAGGCGCGTGTCGTTCGACGCGGACGTCTTGACGAATCCGGTCTTGGCCCCCTTCATCCGCGTGACGGACGTCAACGGCAACCAGATGCAGTTCACGGATACCAACACCTATGATATCGAAGCCCAGCATACCCTCCATTGGGGCAAGCTCAACTCCTTGAGCTACGGCCTCAACCTCCGACGGAATACCATCAACAGCAATTGGGCGACCGCGGGTCACGAAAATCGGTTCGGACTCTATGTCCAGGACGAATTCAAACCGCACGAGACCTTCAGTGTGGTCGGCGGACTGCGGTACGATATGAACAGCCTCATCAATCCCACACTGAGTCCTCGCCTTTCTCTGATATATCGGCCCGCGGCCGATCACTCGTTCCGTGCGACGGCCGCGGTGGCCTATCGCTCCCCTCAGCTCGGCGCCACCAACTTTCGTGCGCAATCGACCGCGACGCTGCCGACTGTGATCCCTGGATTCGTGGTGACTCAAGTGACGCCGTTGGTCGGTTCCGAGAGCCTCAAGCCCGAGCAGATCATTTCCTACGATGCGGGCTATCAAGGCTGGTACCTGAGGCACACTCTGAGGCTCCGGGCCGATATCTTCTTCAACCACATTTCCGACCTGATCGGGACGGCTAACGCCACTCTGGCCAATCGCGGCGGCAGCGCCGACATCTACGGCGGGGAGGCCGGGTTCGACTTCGATGTGACCAGATGGCTGAGTCTCTTTGGAAATTTCTCCTATCAGGAGATCAGCCAAACACTCACCGATGACACCCGGCGCGGCGGTCCACGGTTCAAGGTCAACGGCGGGGCTCGAGCGGACTTTGAAAATGGGCTCAACGGCGAGGTGGCGGTGTTTCATGTGGGATCAGCCACCTACCCCGTCAACGCGACCTTTGCCGAGTTCGCCGCGGGGTTTCCTACGTTCGGCATTCCTCCGTTGATCCCTCCTTCGGCGGTTCCCGTGGAGAGAGTCAATCATTACACTCTGCTCAACCTACGGGCGGGGTACCGGTTCTGGAAAGACAGGGCAGAGGCCGCCGTCAGCGTCTTCAACGCGCTGAACGATCGACACAATGAACATCCGCTCGGGGATACGATCGGCAGCCGGGTGATGGGCTGGCTGACCCTGAAGTTATAGGCGACGATGCGCGGCCATTGGTCCACCCTGACAAACTACCCGGCGACGTGGCTGCTGCTCCTGTCAATGATCGGCGCACCGTCTGCCTGGGCGGCCGGCGTGCCGCACGATCATGCGGCCCCCGCTCTCCTGCCGGGGGCGCCGGTCTCGGTCGAGATCGAGCCAGACCGAATCACGATTACCTTCGGCCCGCTCGATTTGCCGACCGGCCACGAGGGCGAACTGGCCGCCTCCCTGCCGCCCCACCTGTTTCAGGTGCCGCATGAGATGTTCTTCACCGGGTTCCACGCATCGCTGTCCACGGCGGACGGCGCCCCGCTGCCCCGCCACTATTTGCACCATCTCCTGTTGATCGATCCTGCCAAGGAGAGTCCGGCCTGTCCCGGTGAGGTGTATTTTCTCGCGGGCGCCGGGTTGGAGATGTCGGACGCGCGGTTCCCCGACGGCTATGGCGTCAAGCTTCAGGCCGCCGATCGGTTGATGGCCGTGGTGGCCTTTTATCACGGCGCGCCCGCCACGACCGGCGTCGTCGCACGTTTGACGCTGCATCTGGCGCCGGCAGGCGCCGGCCTCACGCCGCTTCAGGTCTATCACGTGGGCATCAACGTGGGCTGTTATCGCCAACTCGAGCGGCGCGCGCCGGGAGAGACCGACGAAGGTCTGCCGCTGGCCCCCGGGCTTTCGGTCGTCACCGCCCCCGTCGCATTCAGCATGGACGGCTGCGTCAAGTACGCCTATCCTCACGGACACGACCATCTGGTGCTGTTCACGCTGGAGAACCGGACCTCCGGTCGGACGCTCCTCCGCACCGCTCCCGAAACCTCGCGGGACGGCACCTTGATCGCCTTTCCTCCCAGCCAGGTCTACCGCAACAGCATCGGCTTTTCGATTTCCAAGGACGAGAGCTACGAGATCACGATGATCTCTCACCGCCCGTTGCAAGACAAGGGTCCGCGCTACGGCATGGCCAACTATATTCTGTACCTGACGCCGGGGCTCTGTTCCGAACCAGACCCGGAGCAGGCCGATCATGGTGATCGACCGACGACATCCGCCCACCCCCTTTCGAGGCACACCGGTCCATGACCTACCGATTTGTCGAGACATCGCAACGACATGACACGTTCACCGCGGTCCTTTGCTCGCTATTCCTTTTCGCGGCTGGCCTCCTTTGGAGCGATCCGAGCGCCGCCGACGATCACGCAACGTCCGAGCTGCCGCAACTGTCGGCACAGATCCCGAGTTCGGTCGATTGGCAGGACCGCCAGGTCACCATCACGTTCGGTCCGCTCGATATCGAGGACCACGCGCAAGGGCACATCCCGGTACCCGCCAGTGTCTTCTTCGCGCCGAACGATCTCATGATCGTCGGGTACCAAGCCTCCGTCGGCACACATGACGGAACGCCGCTACCCAAGCACTACCTCCATCATGTATCGGTGTTGGACAGCACGCGGCCCAGCACTTTCTGTGAAGGCGCCCCGTATCTCCTCGGCGGATCAGGCGTAGAAATGACCGGCGTCCGCTTTCCGCCAGGCCATGGCGTTCCAGTCGCCAAGGGAGCCAAACTGCTCGCGGTCGCATCCTTCTACGATCACGTCGAGCCGCGTCGGGGCGTCGTCATCCGGCTCACGCTGCACCTGGCTCCGGAGGGCGAACCGGCGACCACGATGCGGACGCACCATATCAGCGTCACGTCGGACTGTTACCGTCGTTTCGTCGAGGCGGGACCGGACGAGACCGACGAAGGCTTGCGGCTGTCGCCGGGCGTCACCACCCGCTCAATCGATGTCTCGTTTCCGTTCGATGGGTGCGTGAAATTCGCTTATGCCCATGCGCACGACTACCTCGCCCTCATGTTGCTCGACAATCTTTCTTCACAGAGCACGTTGCTGCGGACGGCCCCGCAACTCGATGAAGAAGGAAAGCTCCTCGGGTTTTCGGCGGAGCAGGTTTTTTCCGACGCTAGGGGGTTCCCGATCAATCGGCGGGACCGTTATCGTCTCACCATGGTCTACCATCGCCCGCTTCACGACAGGCGGGAGCAGTACGGCATGGCCACCTACCTGCTCTACCTCACCCCTTCTCCCTGCCCAGCAGCATCTCCTTTCACATCTCCCGGTTAACAGCTTCCCCTTGCTACTCTGGCCCTCCCACCCCTGGAGGAGAGGGTAAGGGTAGCGGGTCTGGCTTGGCAGGCCTCGTTCCAATCTCAACGCGCCGGTCAAATTGTTATCCAAATGGATACAGTTGTGGATCGGTTTAGATACACTCGACAATCCGCTCATCTGCAAAGACTTCGATGCCTGACCATGAGGCGGTGCGGCGCTTCCAAACCACGCAGGATTCCACGATTCCGCCTCGCGGTATCAGACCGCGATTCCGTCCATCGGTTGGCATAGGTGTTGCGACGGTATCGGGCAGCACATTCACCATCTGTCGACTCCCGGCGGAAGGGCATTGATTCCGTCACACCGAACGGTGGGAGAGAACGGGGGGAGGCTCATGGATTCCGATTTGGTGTTCATCGGGTTGTTGGCTGGAGTGGTCGGCTTGGTCTGGGTTCTCATGCTCACACTGTGGGAAGGACGACCTCGAAAGGAACGAAGCAAGACCCCGGTAGGTCTCCCATAGACACATTCGGGATGCGGCTTCGACGCCATCAGACGGCTCTGATCCAGAACCATCATGATGAGAGCCCCATTGGAGGGACTGTTCTATGGAAGAGGCACTTGTGCAGGCTCGGTCCGATGATTTTATCGCTTCCGAAACTCCCGTACCTGAAACGGAGACCGCCGGCTCGCCGCCCGAATCAAGGCACTATCGGCGCGTCACGCTGAATTTGCCGATCGAGCTGCTGGATCAATTGAGAAATACCGTCTATTGGACGCCAGGCGTCACCTTGACGGGATTGATCAAGACCGCCCTTTGCGAGTCCCTCGCACGGATGGAGCAACGGCATGGACGACCCTACCCGCCGCGCATGGGTGAGCTCAAGAGCGGCCGACCTCGGAAGATAAGAGGCGATTCCCGCCTTCTGTCGTCCTTTCCCATTCCCGAGAGCCGAGGGGATTCGGTCGGCCATGGCCTTGAGGTCTAGCCGTTTGATCGGCAACTACCTCTGATCCCTTCCAGTCGACGTTCCTCTGCCGGGGCCGGAGCGAGCATCATCCGGTCCGACCGTTTCCATGGATCTGCCTCTCGCGTATCCATCTGTGACAAGGCGTACCCGGCAACTGTATCCAGATGGATAAACGGCGTGATGCCTGCCTGAGTTCTCCGCTGGATGGAGGTTGGGCTCCCCCTTCCAACCCCTTGTTTTTAGGCCATCCTTTAGAAGACCTCTCATCTCGTCTGGTCGCGATTCGTAGCACGGCTTTTGCCCTAGGAAAGCCCGCCAGCGATAGCAGGATAAGCCTGCTCAGACGCGCTGGAGTGATGCGCGCGAGGCCTTAGCCCACATTTTTCATGAACGCTTCTACTGCAACCGCCGAGACGCCGCTGGGACAAGCTTGGCTGCCGGATTCCAATAGCCAAGCGGGCGGGCTCGCCCCTCGTGACCTCAACAGTCTGAGGCAAGTCTGCCTCGGCCTCTCGAGGCTCCGCGTGGGGGCACCCATTGCGACGAGGTATCCCTTGCTCTTTTGTGCAAGGGGTCGAAGCAATGGGTCCAACGCGTGGCGTCTCCGCGGTTTCGTCACGAACCGTCATGAGTAATGTGGGTTAGAGATCCACGAGATTCCGGGCCGCTGACGTAGGGCGGACGCATCCTGTACCACCTCCGCTTGATGATGGCTCGACACGGATCTCGACAGTTCAGCGGCCACCGCGTGACAGCCTCGCTGAGGTGGATGGCCGCCGTGATCGCAGGAGTGGTCTCGATGGGCACTACCGCATCGGGGTCGGCAGGGGACGACCTGGCGCTCGTCAACGAGGAGATGGCGCTCCTCAAAGATGATCGCGTGATCACGCCCTTGCGGCGTATTGCCTCGATCGCCGAATCGCCGTCCAACGTCTATGTGCTGACCGATGAAGACATTCGCCATTCCGGCGCGACCGACATCCCGACCTTACTGCGCCGCATCCCCGGTCTCGACGTTATGCAGACCACCGGCGCCGATTTCAACGTGAGTGTCCGGGGCGATAATCAGGTGCTGGCCAATAAGCTCCTCGTGCTGATCGACGGGCGATCGGTCTACGTGGACGTGCAAGGCACGATGTTCTGGAGATCCTTCCCGATCACGCTCCCCGAGATCAAACGTATCGAAGTGGTCAAGGGGCCGATCGAAGCCCTCTACGGATTCAACGCGTTCGACGGCGTCATCCACATCATCACCAAATCGCCGGAAGAGATGCGTGGCACCACGGTGCAGGTCGGCGCAGGCGAACTGGGCACCGTGATCAGTTCCGCCGTGCACGCAGGCACGACGGGGAAGTTCGGCTATCGCCTCTCGGCCGGCGAAGATCAAAACCAGCAATGGCGCAATCGGGACGGCCTAGCCGTGCGCACCTATCGCTTCAACGTGCATACGACCTACGACCTGTCCTCTTCCGCCCGACTGCTCGTCTCCGGCGGGATGGCCGACTCGAATCGCTTCGACGGGCCGCTCGCCGGCCAGGGCGCCAATATTCTTCAGACCGGCGTCTCGCTCCCCTACTCCCAGATCGCCTATGAGCAGGGGACCTTCACGGTCCGCGCCTTTTGGAGCGGCTTCTTCACGGACAGCCTGGCCGTATCCCATCCGTCCTTGGATGGATTGACGCAAGTGCTGACCCGCGACGGGTCCAACCTGCTGGCGTTTACCGGGAACACCTATAACCTCGAGGCTCAACATTCCGTTCGCCTCTGGGACGCTCACGAGATGACCTACGGGATCAACTATCGCTACAACTCCCTCTCGTGCAGTTGCACGGCGGCCTTCGGCCGAGAGAACCGTCTCGGTCTGTTCGTCCAAGACGAATGGCGGCTCGCGCCGGCCTTCATCGCCGTCGCCGGCCTCCGCTACGACTTGCACACGGAAATTCATCAGACCTGGAGCCCGCGGTTGGCGCTGATCTACACGCTCGCACCGGGACAGACCCTGCGCGCGAACGTGTCGGTCGCCTATCGGCCGCCCACGCTATTCGAGACTCAGGAAGACCTCCGGCGCATTTTCGCCGGCTCAACCGGACTGCCCACCGTCACTCTGATGGGAACCAGCGGGCTCAATCCCGAACAGATCGTATCCTATGAAGTCGGCTACCAGGGTCGCTGGCGCCGGCTCACTCTCCAGACCAGCCTCTTCTTCAACCACATCAGCGACCTGATCGCTACGACGCCGCTCTCTCCCACGCTCCAACAGAATTCCAACGGGGGAGAGGCCGACATCTACGGCGTGGAGGCCGGCGCCGACCTGCTCGCCGCAAGCTGGCTGAGCGCCTTTGCGAATGTCACCTACCAGGAAATCGGCCAGACGAATAGTCCGCCCTTTCAACGCGGCGCCCCACGGCTCAAGTTCAATGCGGGGATGCGGGGCGACTGGGAAAACGGTTGGAGCGGTGAACTCGCCTGGCACTATGTCGGAGCGGCGACCTATCCGATCGGGTCCACCTTTCCGTTGTTGGTCCCGTTCGGCGGCCCGGTCATCGATCCCAGGGTCGGCTCCTATAGCCTCTTGAATCTCAGGGCCGGGTACCGGTTTTGGCAGCAGCGCGCGGCGGCCGGCTATCGCCGGGAGGCGGAAGCGGCGATCTCCGTGTTCAACGCGCTGAACGACAAGCACCAGGAACATCCGCTCGGCGATACGATCGGCAGCCGCGTGATGGGGTGGGTGACGGTGAGGTTTTGAGTGCTGAGTGCGAAATGAGAGAACTCTCTGAAAAGAGCCCCCTCAACCTTTCCCTCTCTCCCGAGGGGAAAAGGCCGGGTACCCCTCGACCCAACCGGGAGAGGGAGGGGGTGAGGGGGAAGGACTCAACGGCCATGAACTGCGTCTCATCACTTGAACAGATCGTAGTCGTAGATCGGATGATGGTGCCCGATATATCGGAGTTCCGCCTGGCTCGGGCCAACAAACTTGAAGATCACCCGATAGGCTCGATCCACTCGAAAGCTCCACACTTCGTGATGCTTGGGGTGCAGCTTTTCCGTGTGCAGGGATGGGTGAAACGGGTTGCGTTTGAACAAATCCGTTTTGGAGGCGGCTTTTCGCTGAATGGATGTCGGCAGGTTGTCAAACAGGCGATCAAACGTCGCGGTCGTCGCAATTTCGATCATGCCCGCCTATTTGATCAGTTCGCGCAGGGTCTTCCGTTTCGTGACTCGACCGGCCCGATGATCCCGCTCCGAGGCGTCCAGGGCGTCGAGGAATTCCGGTCGGTACAATCCGATCGAATCACAGAAGGCTTCGAAGTTGTCCTTCGTGATCTCAATGTTGAGGCGCTTTCGCGTTCGCTTGGTAATCCTGGCTGGAAGCACGACTGCCATGGGGTAAGCCCTCTCAGTAGCGGTGTATCAAGTACACAGTCGCGTAGAGAAAGTCAAATGACTCTCAGCAATGCCGAGAGCGGAATACTGAACGATGAGTTGAATGGCATCGGACATCCGATGCTGGCAGCCGCGTGATGGGGTGGGTGACGGTGAGGTTTTGAGTGCTGAGTGCGAAATGAGAGAACTCTCTGAAAAGAGCCCCCTCAACCTTCCCTTCTCTCCCGAGGGAAAAAGGCCGGGTAGCCCTCGCCCCAGCGGGGGGAGGAATCGGGGGGTTGTCCAGATCGCCAGACCAAAGACTCATGAGACATCTGAAACGACGCGGTTGAGTGTCACAGCCCAATAGAGAGGTTAGTCCCAGCAGATCAGATGGAAAGACAGATGACGGTGGATCGCTTGGAAATCGGTTTTGTTACAGGTGATTACGGCCGCTCCGATACTGCGAGCGGTAAGCGCGATCAACACATCCATGGCCAAATCCCGCATCTTGGAACGGTCATAATGCTCACGCTTCCTGATCACACTCAGGGTCGCTGCAGCCTGAATCCAATGAGCCTCCGTGGAGGTGAGGACTTGGCATCGATTCATCAAGTCCATGACGAACCGCCGCTCAATCTTCGATTGCGCTCCGCGAAGGAGTTCATGAAGCACGACCGCCGGGCAGCGGACGACGAACGGAGACTGGAGGATTCGAAATGCGAAACGGCCGGTTCGGAAGTTCTCAATGTAAACCGAGGTGTCGAGAATGGCGAACTTAGGAGTGCTTGAAGGCATCCGGCTTCCCGACGCCGCTGTACCGTTGGATCACCCAATCATGCGCAGCCTTTTCGGTGACCAGGTCCAAGGCTCTTTGAAGGGTCTCGCTCGTCGTCCTGGTGCCGAGAGCCTTCTTGGCTCGCTTCAACTGGGATGGATTCAGCCTGGCAGACACTTGAACAAGGGCCATGTGTCACCTCCTGTCGGACAGAATACAGACGTTGTCGGACAGCGGTCAAGCGCTTGGAGGCAAGCCCTCTCAACCTTCCCTTCTCCCCTCGGAGGAGAAGGCCGGAGAGACCTCGCCCCGTTGAGGAGGGGGATAGGATGAGGAGAAGGGATAATGTTGCCGGCATCGCCAGTAGGATGGTCAGAAAGACCGTCCGTTTCACCCGCGCAACCCCGGAGCGCCAAGACGCGCCTCTCCCCGGGGCGGACTCTTTCAACATCTTGCTAGCGGAGGTTGCCCGTGATCGTTGACGACCCGGTTCCACCCCGTCCGGTGATTCTGATCGTGGACGACGATCCGGATATCGCCGCCACCTTGAGCGACTTCCTGGAGCACGACGGCTATCAGGTTCACTCGGCGAGGACAGGAGGCGAGGCCATCCTGCGCGTGGGCGAGCGGTCGTTTGCGGCGGTGTTACTGGATCTGGGGCTGCCCGATTGCGATGGGTCCGAGGTGCTCGCTGCCATCCTGTCGATGGTGCCGACGCTGCCGGTCATCGTCCTGACCGCCTATTCCACGCTTGAGCGGAAGGTGGCCAGCCTGGGACATGGAGCCTTCGCGTTCTTGGCCAAACCGTACAATCGCGAGGAATTGCGGTCGCTGTTGCGCCGGGCGGTCGGGTTCCGGACTCCGCCACGTGGAAGAAGCGCGAACGAGCCGGCCGGGATCGGCGAGGAAGAACGATTCCGATCGATCGTGCAACAGGCTACCGATGCCATCATTCTGGCCGATGCGCGAGGGATCATCCTGTCGTGCAACCCGGCGGCCCAGCGGTTGTTCGGCCGCACGGAACCTCAGATGGTGGGGCACCCCCTCACCATGCTGATGCCGGCCCGCTACCGTGAACCGCATCAACGGGGCCTGGAGCGCTTCGCCTCCAGCGGCGAAGCCCGTATCCTCGGCAAAACGGTGGAAATGCACGCGCTCAGGCAGGAGGACGATGAATTCCCGATCGAGCTCACCTTGACGACCTGGACCAGCCAACAGGGCACGTTCTTCTGCGGAATCATTCGCGACATCACCCTTCGCAAGCAGGCCGAAGAGGCTCTCCAACTCAGCGAGCAACGCTACCGGGTCCTGTATGACGACAACCCGTCCATGTACTTCACGATCGATCCCGAGGGCATGGTGCAGTCGGTCAATCGGTTCGGCGCGGATCAACTCGGGTATGCCGTATCCGAGCTGATCGGCCGGCCGATTTTCACAGTCGTGCACGAAGAAGACCGCGCGTCGATCCGGCGCCACCTCGCCTCCTGTCTGGCCTTGGACGGGCACGTACTGACCTGGGAATTCCGCAAGGTCCGGAAGGACGGCACGGTGATGTGGGTAAAGGAACGAGCCCGCCTCATCCGCGACCATACGGACCGGCCGCTCATCATGATCGTGTGCGAAGACATCAGTGAACGGAAGCAGGCCCAGGACGCACTGCACCATCGCGAACAGGGCCTGCACCTGCTGCTCGACAAGGTGCCGGGGATCCTCTGGACCACCGACAGGGACCTGCGCTTCACCTCGTCGCTAGGCGCCGGCCTGGCGCTGCTCCATCACCGTCCTCACGAGGTGATCGGGATGACGCTGTACGACTACTTCGACAGCAGGGACGACAGCTTCCCGGCCATCGCTGTCCATCGGCGCGCCCTCGCGGGGGAATCCATCACCTATGAGCAGGACTGGATGGGACTCACGTTCCATACACATGTGGAGCCCCTCCGAAACGACGCCGGGCAGATTATCGGCACGATCGGCCTCGCGATCGAGCGCACGCCCTATCAACGGGAACAGTCTCCCGAGCCGACGCACCCAGAGCGCCTGGAATCGACCTGAGCGAGACTGAATCGGTAGGATTGGTGCCCTATGTTCGTCACCTGGCTACTGGTGATGGGCCTCGTCGGTGCTCTCGTGATGTATCAGCCGGCCGGCGCAGACGAGTCGCAGGAGACCAAGGACCTGTTCGCGTTCATCGGAGAAGAGCAGAACCCGGAGTTGTTTCGGATGGGCGAATTGGTGCGGTCGACCGAGCAGCCGTTGGGGCCGACTTCGCAGGTCTTCGAAGTGACGGCCCAGGATATTCTCGACCAGAACGCCCGGAGCGTGGCCGACGCGTTGCGCTTCGTCCCAGGGCTCTACCTGGCGGTCGGAGGCGGCAAGAATCCCTCCTCCGCCGTCATCCGCGGCCTGACCGCGCGACAGACCATCGTGTTTATCGATGGCCGCCCGGTCTACGATGCGTACTTCGGGGACGTCGATTTGAACAATCTCCCGATCGACAATGTCGATAAGATCAAGGTCGTGAAGGGCCCGGTCGATCCCGGCTACGGTCCCAACGCCATCGGCAGCGTCATCAACATCGTGACCAAGCGCGGCACTGACGTGCCCACGACCAAGCTGACGGCCTCCTATGAGAGTCACAACACGCAGGACTACTGGTTGCAGCACGGGGGCAGCAAGGGCGGCTTCAATTATTTTCTCGCCGGGAGCTATCGACTGAGCAACGGCTTTCCACTCTCCTCGGATTTTCAACCCACGCCGGTGCAGCCGAACGACTTTCGGGAAAACTCGGCCTATGAAAAGGGGAACATTTCGCTGAACCTCGGATACGATTTTTCCAAGAACAGCCGTATCGCCCTCCTCGCCGGCTATTACAGCGCGGACCTCGAAAACCCGGTGAACATCAACCTGCAAAGCGGCGGGCGCTTGGGCGGCGGGCTCAACTTCACGAATTTCCCGACCTGGAAACGGCAATATCTGGATCTCTACGGGACGACGCGGTTGTTCGACCGGTTGGAATTGAGGGGCAACGTCTACTACGACCGCTTCAGCAACGACCTGGCGTTCTACACCAACCAATCGTTCTCCCAATCCACCGACATCAGCCGGGACAAGAACGACGTCTACGGCACGAACCTGCAGGCAGCCTATGACCTGACCAAGCGGTTCCGGCTCAAGGCGGGCACGTTCTTGAAGCAGGACCGGCATCAACGGGAAGGCGTGAACCCGGCCGTTGCGGAAGAGCAGGACTCGTTTACGACGGACCTCTTCACCGAGGTTGAGTACGCTCCCGTCACGAACCTGCTTGTCACCGCCGGCCTCAACTACGACCTGTTGTACGTTCAGGGGCGCACGATCGATGCGATCAGCCCCCGAGGGTCTGTCGTCTACCAGCCGTTCACCAGCACAAGACTACATGCCGTCATCGGCGACAAGAGCCGTCTGCCTCGGCTCCTGAACGTCTTCAGCGGTATCGGCAACTTGGAGCTCCAGCCCGAACGGAACTTTGCCGTCGAGGCGGGAGCCGACCAGTACTTCTGGGGCGACCGGGTGCAACTCAGCGCGACGTGGTTCCGTAACGACCTCCGCGACGTGATCGGCTTCGTCCGGCTTCCCGGGAATCTCACCCAGGACCAGAACCTCACCTCGCTGCTCACCCAGGGGATTGAGACCGGCATCACCGCCAGGCTCTTCAAGGGTCTGTCGTTGTCGGCGGACTATACCTACACCAACATCGATTTCGAGAGCCGCGGCCAGGCGCCGGCCAACACCTATTTCCATCAGGTCAACTCCCGGCTGACCTATCAGGCTCCGTTCGGCCTCAGCGGATTTCTGCAACTGTCGTATATCGACGGCTCGCCGTTCACCGCTGCGGACTTTTCAGCAGGCCGCCAGCCGGCCTATACCAATTTTGTCCTGTTGAACGGGAAGCTCATGTACGAAGTCCGAAAGGGTATCAAGCCCTTTCTGGCATTCGAGAACCTGTTGGATTCCAACTACGCGCGGGACCCCGGCTTTCCTCAGCCGGGACGGCGCGTGTTCATCGGTCTGCATGCGAGCTTCTGAAGTAGAGGAGAATTCCATGAGGCGTGGCGCCGGCGTCGGGAGAGTCGCGAAGTCGAAACAGAGCCCACCGGTTCTCGCAAAGCCTGGTATGGGAAGAAGGAGAAGAATCCCTAGCAGGCTACGGAAAAACTCGATTTGTGTGCTTCGACAGGCTCAGCACGATCGAAAGATATCAGTATATGCAATGAATGCTCCGTTCGTCCTGAGGCCCTCGAAGGATGAACGGAGGGTCTTTCCGCATCCTGTTAGAGGTGTTTCTCGACAGGCGTTCGTTTCGATAATCCGATGAATAGCCGCCGGTTTAACCAAAGGTTGGACTGAAAAAGTAGAAACACCAGTGGGGTTCTCCGCGGGCGTCATGTGCACAGAACCCCTGAATAGCCCGCGGTTCAAGCGTAGCTTGGTATAGAGGGGCTTCGCCCGATGAGCCGCCGGTTCAACCAAAGGTTGGTATGGAGGAAGCCATGATCACGTCCACCTCCGATTGTTCCATTCTGATTGTCGACGACGATCCCGACATCGCCTTCACCTTGCAGGAGTTGCTCGAACACGACGGGTATCAAGTCGAGTTCGTCGGTACCGGGACCGGAG
This sequence comes from Nitrospiraceae bacterium, assembly GCA_050246315.1. Taxonomy (GTDB): domain Bacteria; phylum Nitrospirota; class Nitrospiria; order Nitrospirales; family Nitrospiraceae; genus Nitrospira_G. The sequence continues at coordinate 37,906 of JBFWWG010000006.1, forward strand.
CCCTGTCCAAGACGAAGGATCGCCACTACAACGCGGTCATTCTGGACCTGGGCCTCCCGGATATGGACGGCTTGGAGGTGCTGGAATCGCTCCAGCGTCTGGATCCGACCCTGCCGGTGATTATCCTCACCGCCTTCACCAATTCCGAACGGACGGTCGGCTCACTGATGCAGGGAGCCTTCCACTATCTGACCAAACCCTACAACCGCGATGAACTGCGCGCGACCTTGCGCCGGGCCGTGGGGGTCCAGGCCTTGGCCGTGAAGGCCCGGCAGGTCGAGCATGCCCTCAACGAAAGCGAGGAGCGATTCCGTGCCATCGTCCAGTCGGCATCGGACGCCATCGTCGTCGGGGACGGCGAGGGGGTGATCGTCTCGTGCAACCGGGCGGCCGCCGAGCTGTTCGGCTATGAGGAGGACGCGATGGCGGGGCGGCCATTGACCATACTGATGCCGGCCCGTTACCGTGACGCGCACTCCGCAGGCCTGCAGCGATTGAAACGGACCGGTGAGAGTCACTTGATCGGCAGAGCTATCGAGCTCCACGGCCTGAAACGAGACGGCGCAGAGTTCCCCCTTGAACTCTCGCTGGCGACCTGGACCAGCGCATCCGGCCGGTTCTTCAGCGGAATCATCCGCGACATTACGGAGCGCAAACGGGCCGAAGAGGCCCTGCGCATCAGCGAAGAGCGCCTGGAGTTGGCCGTCGAAGGTTCGAGCCTGGGCCTCTGGGACAGTCGCCCCCGCCCGGGCCAACCTTGGTCGTCGCCGGATACGCCGGTCTGGTGGTCGGAGCGTCTGAAGGCTCTACTCGGCTTCGATGAGCAGGAATTTCCCGAGGTGCTGGAAAGCTGGACCGCCCTGCTCCATCCTGAGGATAAGGAGCGGGTTTTTGGAGCCTTGACCTCCCACATTAACGATGGGCACCCCTATGACGTGGAGTACCGCCTGCGCACCAAGCGCGGGGAATTCCGATGGTTCCGAGCCCGCGGCCAAGCCACCTGGGACAGTCAAGGCCGGTTCATGCGCATGGCCGGGACGTTGCAGTGCGTGACAGACCGGAAGCGGGCGGAGGAGGCCTTGCGCGAAAGCGAAGAAATGTTTCGCCAATTGGCCGAACACATCCGCGAGGTGTTCTGGCTGTCGGATCCTGAGAAAACGCGCATCCTCTACGTCAGTCCGGCCTATGAAACCATCTGGGGGCGGTCCTGCGGCAGTCTCTACGCCTACCCCGGTTCCTGGATAGAGTCGATCCATCCGGAGGACCAGCCGCGCGTCCGCGAGGCAGCCGTGACGAAGCAGGTTCGTGGGACGTATGACGAAACCTATCGCATTATCCGCCCGGATCGATCGATCCGCATGATCCGAGACCGGGCCTTTCCCATCTGCAATCGCGATGGCCGCGTCTATCGGGTGGCGGGATTGGCCGAAGACATCACCGAACGGACCCGCGAATGAGGAGTCTCGATTCACAGGGGCAGGCCTGGTGCCGTGACTCGCCGGGGACATCGCACCGCGGCGGGGCACGGGACTTCGCTCTGGAAAGGCCGGCCTTGACGTGAACCGATGGCGCTCCACCCCATGGTCGCTCATTCTGGCGCTCTCGCTCGCGTGGCTGTTCGCTCCACCCTTCGCATCAGTGAGCACGGCCTCCGAGATCGCCATCCTGAAATCCTCCGATCTCTCCGCCTACAATCAAGCCGTCGAAGGCTTCCGCTCCGCCGCTGCCCACGACAACCTCACGTTCCGCGAATATGATCTGGAAGGAGACCTGGAACGCGGACGCAAGCTTGCGCGCCGCATCCGCGCATCCGACGCAGCGCTCGTGTTGGCCGTGGGGGTGAAGGCGGCACTCGCCGCCAAGCTCGAAGTGCTCGATGTTCCGGTCGTCTATTGTCTCGTGCTCGACCCCGATAAGTACGACCTCTCCGCGTCCAACGTCTCCGGCATCTCGCTCGAAGTCCCCCCGGCCCAGCAATTCAGCACCATGAAGGCGATTTTGCCGAAGCTCAAGCGAATCGGCGTCCTGTACGATCCCAGCAAGTCTGCCCGGTTGATGCAAGAGGCCACCATGGTGGCCAAACAGCAAGGCCTTGAGTTGCTGGCCCAGCCGGTTTCGTCCGAACGCGAAATTCCCCCGATGCTGCGCTCCCTGCTCCCGCTGGTCGATGCCCTGTGGCTCGTCCCCGATACCACCGTGCTCAGCGAAGAATCCCTCCCGTTCATTCTTCAGGAGAGCTTGGACGCCAACCGGTCGGTCTTCGGCTTTTCCTCCGAGTTTGTGAAGAGGGGAGCGCTCCTCGGCATCTCCGTGAACTATCGCGACATCGGGAAACAGGCGGCGCGGCTGTCCAGGCGCATTCTGGACCGGCAGGTCGTGCCGCCGATCAAAGCGGTGCCGGACCATTTTACTCTGACCCTCAACCTCAAGACCGCTCGCTTCCTCGGCCTCGACATTCCTCCAGAAATCGAGCGACGCGCGGACGAGCGCTATTAGAGGAGCTCATGAGCCCGATCCAATCTCAGCCCTCTGCTGCAAGCCAGGCCCGCACCGCAGGCTTCCTCGGTCTGAGGACAAAGTTTGTGGTCTTCTTCAGCCTGATCATCATCGCCACCTGCTCCGGATTGAGCTGGTACTTTATTTACACTAAGCAGGCCACGATGACCCAGCAGTTGACCAACATCGGACGGATTCTCGTCATGAACCTGACCTTCAATCCCCGGGTACGCTTCGCCATCGCCACCGAGGACCTCCTCACGCTGACCGAATTCGTCGATGGCGCCTTGGCTGTGGAGGACGTCGTCTACGTAACCATTTCCGATTCGGACGGGAACCCGCTCGTGAGAAAAACGAAGGGAGCGTTCGCCGACAGCGCCCATCGAGTCCGCTCGCCGGAGCCTCCCCTCTTTCCGGATCCCGCGCTGGCGCCGCGCTTGGTTCAGGTCTCCACCACGGAACCGATCCTCTCCTATATGGTCGTCCAGAAGGGCGCCGCCCCTCAGGCGCGCCTCGCGGAGCGGGGCAATCCGCTTCTACCCTCGGCCATCGGCAGCGAAAGCATCTACGACTTTGCGCTCCCCGTGACCAAACCGTCCGATCGCGACGCTCTGCGCACGGGATCATCGCTCGAAAGCCAAGAGAGCTTGACGCCGCCCAGCAAAGCCCCCTCCACCCCTAGAGTCTATGGGCTCGTGCAGGTTGGGCTGTCGGAGTCGCGCCTCACTCAAGCCTTGATGGAGGCGGTTCGCACATCTGCCATACTCACGCTCCTGATTATTCTGGCCGGCATCATCGGCACCATTCTGTTGACGAATCGAATCGTCACGCCGTTGCAGTCGCTGGCCGCCATCGCACGGCGGATCAGCGGCGGGGACCTGTCGACCACCGTCCCGCCGACGACGAGCGATGAAATCGGCGAGCTCACGACGACGTTCAACAGCATGACCCAGTCCTTGAAGGACCGTGATCAAGCGATTTCCCGGAACCTGGAAACGATCTCCCGGCAGGTGCGTCAGTTGACGACGTTGAACCAGGCCGGCGCTGTCATCACTTCAACGCTGGATCTGGACCGATTACTGAGCACGGTGCTCCAGTTACTGACGGAGAACCTCGGATTCGCGCGTATGGCTCTCTTTTTCTACGACCGAGAAACTGGAACCGCACGGTTGGCCCGTACCTCCGGTATACCGGAGGATTTGGTCCGACTCGGCATGCAGATCGACATGCCGGTCCGTGATGCGGATACCGTAAGGGGCGAGACGCTGATTCACGGCAAACCCTTGCTGATCCAAGACATCGAGACAGGCAGCGAACGCATCTATCCGCCGCTTCTCGAACTCCTGAGGCGAAGTCACATTCGCTCCTTTGTCGTGGCCCCGCTGCGGACGCAGGAGCGGATCCTTGGGTTCCTGGGCGGCGATCGCGGCGAGACCAGATGCACCCAGGAGGATCTCGACCTCTTGACGACGGTTGCCAGCCACGTGGCCGTCGCCATCGACAATGCCAGGACCTATCACCAGTTGGAAGGCTTGACCGAGAGTTTGGATCATCGCGTCCGGGAGCGGACACAAGAGCTACTGGCCGCCAACGAGCGGTTGACAGAACTGGACAAGCTCCGATCCGCGTTCGTGTCGATCGTGTCCCACGAATTGCGCACCCCCATGACGGCGATTCGCGGCTACGTCGATAACATGCTGGACGGGCTCACCGGCCCCCTGACCGACAAGCAAGGCCATTATCTCAATCGGGTCAAATTCAATGCCGATCGCTTGACCCATATGATCGCGGAGTTGCTCGATCTCTCTAGAATCGAAGCCGGCCGCGTCGAGGTGCACTGGAGTACGGTCAATCTCGCCGAGCTGGTCGAGGAGGTGGCGGACGATCTCCGGCGACCGGCCTCGGAGAGGGACCTCGTGATCGAAACCCGCTCGGTCGGATCGAATCTGGTCGTCCGAGGGGATCGCGACAAGCTGCACCAGATCGTCACGAACCTCGTCGGCAATGCGTCCAAGTTCACGCCTCGCGGAGGCCGGATCACGGTCGAAACATCCCTGGTGGAACCGGAACAGGTGCAGATCTCGGTGGCCGATACAGGCTGCGGCATCCCGCCGGACGAGTTGCCGAAGGTCTTCGAGCGATTCTTCCGAGGCGGGGCGGTCCCACCGGAGGCGCGTGGAGCGGGACTGGGGCTCTCGATCGTCAAGTCATTGGTCGAGTTGCACCGCGGGAGCGTGACGGTCGAGAGCCAGGTCGGCGTGGGAACCACATTCTTCATCACGTTGCCGATCAACCAGCCGGAACAGTCGAAGCCAGGTCGGAGGGAGTAGCCACGAGGCCGCAATCGTCGGTCGTCATTCGAGATTGGTCATTCGTGAAGCGTCAGGAGTCATTGGTCATTCAAAGGGTGGGACCGGCCTGAATCCTGTTCCTGTGCGATAGACGACTGACGATTGACGAGCGACGACCCGCGTGTCGGCTGTACCGCGAAACACAAACGGGCTTCGATGCTGCAGTTTACGAGGAGGAGCCGGCGCGGCGTCCCGGCAGAAACGCCTTCAATCCGAAGTAGGCCACGGCATCCTTGAGGTTGGAGTAGAGCCGCTTGACCGGATTCATGTCGGGGTTCGTGACATATTCCATCGTGAGGACGATCCGCTCCTCCCCCTCCGCCAAGGGCGTGACCGCATGCCAGAGTTGATCCCCGTTGAAGATGACCAGATCGCCGGGGCCGGTCGCCAGTTGCATTTCGTGGCTGGTCTTGGCCGGGTCCTTCTTGTGTAGTTGGCAGACCAACCGACAATGTTCCGATCGGTCGACGAGTCCCATCAGAATGGTGTACCGCGCACCTTTGTAATAGGACGTGTCGAAATGGTAGCCGATGTGATCCCCGGCTTCGGTGTAATAGTACAGCGCGCAGGAGTGCGGGTCGCTGTCGGGACAGAGCATCAGCTTCGCTCCAACCAGTCGGTTCAGGAAATCGAGAAAAGCCGGCGAGCGGTAGAGATCGAGAAACAGCGGGGCCCGATCGATGACTTGGAAATAACTGACGCTGCCGCCCTTCTTGTGACCGGGAATATAGTTGCGGTTGAGCAGCGGCTTCACCGTCTGGGCCTGCGGCACCAGATACTGTTCCACCGTTCCACGGGGCAGAAACGCCTTGATAAAGAGGAACTCGCCCTGTTCCCAGTAGGTCTGTCGAAGCGTCTCGAAGTCCAGGGAACGAACCGCCTGCTCGATCTCGGCTCCAAGGTGCTCTTTCACGGTTTCAGCTAGGTTCGGCATTTCATTGTTCCATCTGTCGGTCTAGATGCGCCTGCTACGGAGCGCGAAAGCTTGGCGCTCGTACCACCTCGGTGTCCGCCGGAGCCGTGAACTCGAAGAGCCCGTCCTGTAATCCCGCGTTCGGCTTCACGGAGGAAAATTCAAAGGTCGCCACGTTGCCGCTCAATTCGTGCAGAGTCAAACTCTTAATATAGTGGGTCTTGGGGTCCGCCTCCAGCACGATCTGCTGGAAGGGGCGGGCCGTCTCCTGGTTCTTGGTCTTCGGGGTCAGCACGACCAGCGGCAGCCCGCCGGCCCCGCGTGCCTGATCCGGTGCGGGCGCCAGATCGAACTCCTCCTCGATCTTGCCGATCCCTTGCAGCAACTGGAGCGGCGCCTGCGAGGCGGCCATCTGCGTCAGCTTCCCGATCAGCACCTGGCTGTGCTCCGGCACATACATCTTGACGTCGTCCTGGTTGACGTAGATCTCCTCCCGGCTCGGTTCGACATAGTCCCACCTCAGCCGGCCCGGACGTTTCAGAAACACACGGCCGGATGACGTGATGGGTGTCGCAAATCCCTCGACCTTGGTCTTCTGCGTGAAATCCGCCTGTAAGTCCTTCGTCTGCTCGTAGCGAGCCTGGATCTTCTTCACAACGCCTTTGATCTCCTGCGCCGCCTTCCCCTCCTCGGCCCGGCTCCCCTCAGCCCACAACCCCTGCCCAAGCAGCACGACCGCCACCGTGCATACGCAGATGACCGCCCGCCGCTTCCTGCGACCTGCACCGTCCTGCTCCATCATTCGATTTGACCCTCTCATCAGGATTCTCCGTATCGCCTATTCTCCATGCGCCTGCCCGACCGGTCCGCGCCGGCCCAACACTTCCCGGCGGCCGTCGCGACCCGCGGCACCGACGATCCCCTCGGCCTCCATCTGTTCGACCATCCGCGCCGCACGCGGATAGCCCACCCGCAAGCGCCGCTGGATGAGCGAGGCCGAGGCCTGCCCGGTTGAGAGGACCAGTTCCTTGGCCTGCTCGTACACCTCATCCCTGGCTTCTTCTTCCGCTGCTTCCTCCTGGCGCTGGAACTGCTCCGGGCTCGTGTAGCTCGGGGCGGCCTGTTTCTTGACCACGGCCACGACGCGCCGCACGTCCTCATCCGCCACAAACGACCCGTGGATACGCATCAACCGCCCGGTCCCCGAAGCCATGTACAACATATCTCCCCGCCCGAGGAGGGCTTCGGCTCCGTTTGCGTCCAGGATTGTTCGCGAATCAGTTTTGGACGCGACTTGAAAGGCGACGCGGGCGGGGAAGTTCGCCTTGATCAACCCGGTCAGCACATCCACCGAGGGGCGTTGCGTGGCCAGCACCAAATGAATCCCGGCGGCGCGGGCCATTTGCGCCAGGCGGGCGATCTTTTCCTCTACGTCCTTCGGAGCCACCATCATGAGGTCGGCCAACTCGTCGATCATGACGACGATGTAGGGCAAGGGAGCGGGCGGCGTCTTGGGCTGCGGACCCAGTTCTCCGGTCGGCAACGGCGGCTGTTCGCTCTCCCCCGCCGAGAGTCGTTCCTCTTCCGATAGGAAGATCGGCAATTCCGGCTGCTCGGGAGCACCCTTCTCGCCCTCGCCTGCCGCCCCTCCCTGCTCGTTGTGGACCCACCGGTTATACCCTTCGATGTTGCGAACGCCCGCTTGGGCCAGCAACTTGTAGCGACGTTCCATTTCCTGGACGACCCAGCCCAGTCCACGGGCCGCCGACTTGGGATCGGTGATGACGGGCCGTAGTAGGTGAGGAATCCCATCGTAAGTCTGCAACTCCAACATCTTCGGATCGATCAAGAGGAGCTTGACCTCATCCGGCCGGGCGTTGAACAGGAGACTGAGCAGCATCGTATTCAAACTGACGCTTTTGCCGGCGCCGGTCGCGCCCGCCACCAGCACATGGGGCATGGTCCGGAGATCCGCCGCCACCGGGGTGCCGAAGATGTCCTTCCCCAGCGCCATCGTCAGCTTGGATCGGGACCGCGTGACGGCGTCGCTCATGATCACTTCCTTGAACGAGACAGTTTCTCGTTGGCGGTTCGGCACTTCGATGCCGACCACCGACTTACCCGGCAATGGGGCTACGATTCTGAGACTCATCGCCTTCATGGCGAGCGCCAAATCGTCGGCCAGGTTGACGATCCTCGACACCTTCACGCCAGGCGCCGGCTCATACTCATACATAGTCACCACCGGACCCGGATGCACCTCCGTGACTTTTCCCTCGATGCCGAAGCTCAGCAGCGCCTTGGCCAACACCTCCGACTGAGCCTTGAGTTCTTGATCCGTCATCCGAGCCGCAGGCTGCGGCGGATCGTCGAGTAGTTCGCGAGGATCGGGGAGGCGATAGTCCGACCGCACGGCGCTTGCCACCGGCATCGGCGGTTCGACCGTCTCCTCACTCGGCACAGGCTGAACAGTCCTGACCACCGGCAACGGTATCACCGGGTCCTGCGCCTCCTCCTGGTCTTCCTGGTCCCACTCCTCTTCGACCGGCGCCGTGGCGTCCGTCGCAGCTCGATTGATCTTGGGCGGTTTCGTCTTGGCACGTCGGTTCCGCTTGCCCCGCTGTTCGAAGCGCTCTTCCAACCAATCGCGGATAGCCCACTGAACCTCCTGGCCTCGCTCCGTCCAAGCGGACAGGTGATCCATGAGGCGCGCCAGCGAGGTCGATGTGGACAGGAGCAGTGTCACCAACAGGATGGAAAACAGAATGATGTGAGCGCCCGTACTCGCAAAATAGGTCTTGAGGAACGAGGCGAGTCCCAGTCCGATGACACCGCCGCTGAGCCCCCGCTGGACGACCCCGCCGACCAACGTCGGAATACCGGGCAGTTCCAGATGAAGGAAGCCGCTGAGGGAGAACAGCGCGACCGTGGAATAGAGCGCGGTCTTCAGAGGCACCGTCACATTGTCCTGCATGAAACAGCGGATGCCCACGTGGATCAGGAACAACGGCAGCACATAGGCGCCCGCCCCGATCAGCCAAAACAGGGTGGAGGCGGTCGCCGCGCCGACCGTGCCGATCAGATTCTTGCTTGGAGACGCTGCAGAGAGACCGGCGGAGACGCCATTGTTCGACAGTCTGTCACCTGGGATATACGACAGGAGACTGAGGAGCAGCAGCAGACCGAGCGTGATCAGAACAACGGCAATGATCTCGCGCCGGATATGTGAAGGAGGAGATCCAACTCTGCGGGCGTCACCGCGTCTCGCCGTGGTGGATGCACCCATACGCGCGGATCGTAGCATAGGGGTATCGTCATTTCAAACAAACCGCCGCACGCAACGGCCCTTCAGAGCGGCAGGACAGGCGCTTATGTCGTCGGTCGCTGGTCGGCGCGGAGGACACCAGCCTCCGCCGCTTCAGCCAACGCTTCGGCAAGGTGGACAAACTCCTCGATCGACAATTCCTCTGCACGACAGTCGGAAGATCGATGAAGTCGCGCCAGCGCGTCCTGCACGACCGCCGGCGCAAACCCTTCGTCACGGAGCGAGTTGAGCAACCGCTTACGCCGATGTGCGAACGAGGCTCGGACGACCAACCGAAACACGGTCTCCTGCGCCGGCGGGATGCGGCCGGGGCGCTTGAGGTGCAGCGTCACCACCGACGAGCCGACATCGGGTCTGGGTCGAAAACACTGGGCCGACACGTGAAAGGCCAGTGCCGCCTCGGCTGCGGCTTGCGTGAGCACGGAGAGCACGCCGTAGTCCTTGCCGCCCGGCTCCGCGATGAGGCGACGTGCCACCTCCGTTTGCAGCATGAGCACCAGCCGCGAGAATCGATCCCGATGTTCCAGCAGTCGAAACAGGAGGGCCGTGGAAAGGTAATAGGGCAAATTGGCGACCACGACCGTGTTCTCCGGCAGGCGGCTCAATGGAAATTCCAGCGCATCGCCCTGGTGGAGCTCCAAGTTGGGGCAGTCCTCCATATGGTTCCGTAGGTGTTCGTAGAGTTGCCGATCGATTTCGACGGCGACGACACGGCTTGCGACGCCGCAGAGGCCGCGGGTCAGAATCCCCCGTCCCGGCCCGATCTCGAAGACCGTCTCCTGTGCCTGGAGTTCTGCCAAGGCGACGATCTTCCGCACGATGTTCTGGTCGATCAAGAAATGCTGACCGAGTCGCTTGAGCGGGCGGGGGAGCATCCTGAAGGGTGACGGTCAACCGCCGGGCGAGGCCTGAGAGGTAACTTTCTTTGCCAGCGCTTTCAACGCACTTCGATACTCTTCCGCCTGATCCGTGAATTCCTCCACCAGATCGTTGGTGAAGGAGAGACCCGGTTTCATTCGGGCGAACTTCGTCGCCTCCGCCTCCCCCACGTGCGGCTTGAGCAAATCCGCGGTTGCCGCCTGCCACTTGGTCAGTCGCTCGGTTCCGGCGGCACTGTTCAAGTCCTGCAGGAGCCGCTTCACGATCGTGTCGAGCTCCCGCAGTTGGCCGTCGATGATGTGCTGTGCGGTCTGCGAAGTGTTCATCCTGTCCCCGTCATTTGAGATTTCCGTAACGGCCCCCCCGAACCGACGCGACCGGCCTGGCGGCGGATATGCACCAACTGCACGGCGAGCTTGATCGCCGCAATCAAACTTCCCGCCTCCGCCACCCCTCGGCCGGCGATGTCGTACGCGGTGCCATGATCGACCGAGGTGCGGATGATCGGAAGCCCGACCGTCATGTTGACACAGGTCCCGAATGCAACCAGCTTCAACGGAATGAGTCCTTGATCGTGATAGAGGGCGACGACTCCGTCGTAGGCACCTCTGGCTGCCTTGCCGAAGAGCGTATCGGCCGGGAGCGGATCGCTCGCATCGATGCCGGCCTGCCTGGCCTGCTCCACCGCCGGTTGTATTGTCGTTTGTTCTTCGTTGCCAAACAACCCGTGTTCACCGGCATGGGGATTGAGCGCCGCCACGCCGATTCGAGGTTTGCGGATGCGGAACGAGTCGCGGAGCGCACGGTCGGCCAATCGGATCGCCTTGACGATCGTCGGCACGGTCAATCTAGCCGGCAGGTCTCGGAGCGCGACGTGCGTGGTCGTGAACATGATCTTCAGCGGCCCGCCCAAGATCATCATACCGACCTCGTCGCTCTTGGTCAGATCGGCCAGCAACTCCGTATGGCCGGGATAGCGGTACCCGCCCATGTGCATTGCTTCCTTATTGATCGGTCCGGTCACCATCGCGTCGATGAGGCCGCCCTCGGCCAGACGGACCGCCTCGGTGATGAAGGCCACGGAGGCGGCGCCGGTCTCCGGCGCGGCCTTGCCGATGACGAACGCGCCCAATGGCCGGGGAAGCGGATCCCAGACCGCCACCTGTTTCGGTCCGGCCGGTACCAGTCCGATGTCTGTCACTCTGACCGCCTTCAGAGGCGAGCGTAACCGCTTGAGCGTCCGTTGCACCACCGGGAAGGATCCGATGACGACCACCCGACAGGCGCGGCGCAGCGACATGTTGGCGAGCGCCTTCGCCGCGACTTCCGGACCGATCCCCGCCGGGTCTCCCATCGTGATGCCCAACAGCGGCAGGCGTTGCCGCGAGGCGGTTCTATTTGTGTCAGGAGCCATAGAGGTAGAGGGTATACCCAATATACAGGATCGCACCACCGGTCAACAGCCACGGGCGCCAGTGTCCCCCTCCCAGCAGTTGCAACAGGGTGAGGCCGCCGGCCAGCACCGCCAGAACCATCGTGAGAAGCGCCGACGGGCCAAGTGCCCATTCGGTTCCGATCAATCCAAGGGAAACGGGAAACGTGCCCTGGAAGACCATCGCCCCGGTCACATTGCCGACCGCGAGTTGGTCCTTCTTTCGGTAGAGCCAGAGAAAACTGTTCGACATCTCCGGAAGTTCCGTCGCGAGCGGCGCAATCAACAGAGCCAGGATGAGGGGCGCGACATGGAGCGACTCGGACAGGGAATGGGCCGCAGTCACGAACAGGTGGGCCCCTCCCACCAGCCCGGCCATACCGACCGCTCCCTGAACCGCGATCATGCCGAACGACGGCTTGGTCGCTTGTTTCGCGAAGATCAGCGGCTCGACCGACGAGGCTTCTCCCTCCTCCTCCGGCGCCGAGAGCTTCAGCTTCATATAATACAGGTACGCGCCGATCAACAGCGTCGCCGCGGCATAGTGGAGCGCCTTACTGGGCGTCAAGGCGCAGAGCAACGCGACGCCGTAGCCCAGTAGAAACACCTGTAAATCCAGCCGGACCTCCCGATAATTCAAATGAAACTTGGCCGACCGCTTGCCCATCCTGGCATAGAGCAGCAGCAAGCCCGCGAGAATCGGCAACACCAACGTGCTGAGCATGAAGGGCGCCCCCAAGATCGCGCCCAGCCCGACCGCGGTCTGTTCCGGTCCCGTTCCAAAGAAAATGGCGATGATCGGGATCGAGGTCTCCGGCAAGGTCGTGCCGATCGCCGCAAAAATGCTGCCCACCGCGCCTTCAGAGACATTCAGCCGTTTACCGACCCACTCAATGCCGTTGGTGAACAGGTGGCAGCCGGCGAGCGTCACGATGATCGACACCAGGAACAGAAGCGTGTAGAGCAGAATGGTCACTGCGTCACTTCACCGATCATCGCGATCGTTCCTGCCGGGATCGATTCCGGGTGGAAGACCGGCCGGGCTTGCGGTGATAGATCACGATCGCCTCCTCCATAATCTCCCGCACCGGCTTGCCGGACCGCTCGGCCAGCCGGCGGCAATCGGCATACTCCGGCACCGCTCGGATGGGCACGCCGTTTCGCGACGCCACCTTCATTCGGACCGGCCCGTACTTGGTCGAGACGCGATGAAAGGTGCGGGGCAAGACCTCGCGGGCCACCTCCCGATAGCGGACGCCCAACGCGGTGGTCTCCCGCAGCATGACGTCCGCCACTTGACGGGTTCGATCCTTGTTGGCCAGCGCCGCCAAGACGGTGCCGGGACGCCCCCGTTTCATCACGACGGGGCTCAAGGTCACATCCAGCGCCCCGGCCGCGAAGAGCCGTTCCATCACCGTTTCGTAGATCTGAGGATTGAGGTCGTCGAGGTTCGTCTCAATTTCGAACACCGACTCGGTGTCGGCACCGGCCTCCGCCTGAACCGCCCCGAGAAACAACCGCAAGACATTCGGCCACCCATGGGGATCGGCCTCCCCTGCCCCGTACCCCACCGTCGTGGGCCACATCGGCGGCAGGGCGCGAAACTCCTCCACCAAGGTGCGGAGCACCGCCATGCCGGTCGGGGTGGTGAATTCCCTTCTCGGCCCTTCACTATAGATCGGCGCACCCTGAGCCAGGCGCGCGACCGCCGGACCCGGAACCGGCAGGGTCCCATGCGCCGACTGTTCGAAGCCGGTTCCGACGTTGACCGGAGACGCCGTAACACGTGACACACCCAAGAGGTGGCAGCCCAGCAAGGTACCCATGACATCGACGAGCGAATCGATGACCCCGACTTCGTGGAAATGCACCTGGTCGACCGGCACGCCATGCACGGCGCTCTCGGCTTCGGCAATCCTGGTGAAGACTTCCCCTCCCAATTCTTTCACGCGCGCCGGCAATCGGCTTCCTGCGATCAGACGCAGGATCTGGCGAAAGGTCAACGGGCGTTTCATCGATCGATGGATCACCACATCGACCTTGGTGGCCTGGATGACGCTGCGCATCACCTTCTTGGCCCGGATCTCATAGCCGGTGAGATCGAGCGATGTCAGCCCCCGCCGGAGATCTCCGATCGGCACCCCCCCATCGACCAGAGCGCCCAGCATCATGTCGCCGCTGATGCCGGAGAAACAATCAAAATGCAGATGCATCGTCATCGTTGATTTGGCTTTCGTTGAGTCTGCGCACCCGCCTCACCCGCCGAGAATCGTCGCCCGATCCCGGCTCGATGTGCGCGCATCTTAACAAATGCGTCTTCAGTCGGAAATGTGGCGATCGCGGCGATCGAATCATCCAGCGGAATCCGCGCGCCCGATTGACAGCTTTCGGAGCCTGTGTTATCCGGTGACATCCCGCATCAATTCGTTTCGCTGCCCCCTGGCTCAACGGACTGGACAGGATGACAATGGCCAGCAGGCCGACGCCATGATCGATCCGACGAACTGGAAAGCGGTGATCGGCCTCCTCTGCGTCACGGCGTGCTGTCTGCTGGGTCCGGACCAGTCCGAGGCGGCGCGGAAATCGAAAGCGGCGCCCAAGAAACAGCCGGACCTTCGAATCGTCGATGTTCGGATTAAGCCGGTGCCCTATGTCCCTTCGCACGGCGAGTTGCAATTCACGCTGGCGATCGACCTTCCTCCCGACGTCGAACGCACGGCCCTGCTGGAAGTCACCTGTTTGCTGAGTTCGCCCTCGAAGACCAGTCTCCGATTTCTCACCTACCGCCAGCCGATTACTCCCCTGCTGGAGACCATCGGCCACCAGTCGCCGCACCCCGCTCCTGCCGGAGACCATCGCGATCGCCCCCCCTCTCCCAGAGTCACCGTGACCTTGAATTGGGATGGAATGGACCACACCAGGCAGGAGGCTCAGTCTGGCCAGTACCGTTACGAACTCCGCGCCAAGATCATCGGAGATGGGGACAACACGCCCCGCACCCTCACCGTCTCTTGGCCGAAGCGAGGGACGATGGAGGTGAGATAGTACCGCGGTCGGTGGTCACTCGTCATTCGCCAATCGTGGCCTCGTGTTGCGCCCCCCTCTCCCCTGCCCTCTGCCGGTGGAGGAGAGGCGACGCGGAGCGGACCGCTTGAGGGTCGACGAACGACGCTCTTCCCCCAGTAGATTGATCCGGTGCGCGAGGCAGCCCGCGCCGAATCCGTTATCGATGTTCATCACCCCGACCCCCGCCGCGCAGGCATTCAGCATGGTCAGAAGGGCCGCGAAGCCTCCGAGGCTGGCTCCGTAGCCGGTGCTGGTGGGCACCGCGATCACAGGGCGGTCGACCAATCCGCCGACCACGCTGGGGAGCACCCCGTCCATCCCCGCCACCACCACCAACACCCGAGCTTGTTGCAGGCGCCGGTGCTGGCTGAGCACGCGATGGATGCCGGCCACGCCCACGTCATAAAGAGTTTCAACGCGGCTGCCCATGATCTCCGCGGTGATCCGCGCTTCCTCCGCTACGGGCACGTCGGCGGTCCCGGCCGTGAGCACAAGTATGTGGCCCTGTTGCTGACGCCGACCCGGTTGAACGGTGACGACCCGCGCCTCCGGATGGTGCCGGGCCGAGCGGTCCAGCCTTACCAAGGCCCGCGCCGTTTTCGGCGAAACTCGGGTTGCCAGCAGCAACCGATGTCGTTTGAGAAGCCGCCCGGCAATCGCCGTCACCTGCGCCGTGGTCTTGCCTTCGCAGAAAATGACCTCGGGAAATCCTTGCCGGAGGGACCGGTGATGATCGACCGTGGCAAAACCCAGATGCTCGGCCGGCAGCGACCGCAACCGGTCGATGACCGCCGACTCCCTGATCCTGCCCCGTCGGAATTCCGCCAGCAGCCGCGTGACCTGCTCGCGCGTCATGACGCGGGTGTTCCCCCCTTCAACAGACCACCTCTTCCTTGGCCCCCCGTTCCATGAGGTCGCTTACGGCACGGCTGCACGATTTGCCCTCGAAGAGCACCGCACAAACCTCGCGCACGATCGGCATATCGACTTGGTGGCGCCGGGCCAGACCGAGCGCTGCCCCGGCGGTGCGCACTCCCTCCGCCACGGCCTGCATGCCGTCAAGAATGTCGGCGAGCCGTTCCCCTTGCCCGAGCCGCAACCCCACTTGATGATTGCGGCTTGCCGGCCCCGTCGATGTCAGCACCAGATCTCCCACGCCCGACAGACCATAGAACGTACGCGGATCGGCGCCCATCGCCTGTCCCAACCGTATGATTTCCGCGAGCCCCCGCGTGATCAGCGCGGCGCGCGCATTGTGTCCCAAACCCAACCCATCCACGACGCCGGCGGCGAGCGCCATCACGTTCTTGAGCGCGCCGCCGAGTTGCACTCCGACGACATCGCTGCTGCCATAGACTCGGAAACGGGATGTCATCAGCATGGTTTGAAGGTCGCGCACGAGGTCACGGTCCGACCCGGCCAGAGCCACGGCGGTCGGCAGCTCTTTGGCCACTTCGCCGGCAAAGCTGGGACCGGATAGCACGGTCAACAGATCGGGATGGTCCCGCAGCCAGCCGCGGGTCACGACTTCGGACATCAACTCGAATGACCCCTCCTCGATACCCTTCGTCGCGCTGATGACGGGACGGGCGGGATGCCCTCCCTCGCCGATACGACTCAGGACCGAACGGGCCGCGTGAGACGGCACCGCAAACACCAACACCTCCGTCCCTTCCAACGCCTCGGCGAGGGAGTGGGTGGCGGTCAACGTGCCAGGGAGGATGAAGCCGGGGAGGAACAGGCGGTTCTCGCGTTCACTGCGGATCGATTGCGCCACCTCCGGTTCATGGGCCCACAATGTCACCGAGAGCGATTTCCTGGCGAGATGAGCGGCAAGGGCGGTGCCCCACGCGCCGGCTCCGATGACGGCAATGCGATGAAATGTTCGGCTGGAGTCAGTCATGAATGGGCGGTGATCGGTCTCATTCCGGTCGCCGCAAGGAGAGAGACGCATTATAGAAACCGGGTTTCTCCGCTGTCAATCGACGCGACCCTGCCCGACCGCGATGGGGACTCGATCCGATCCTTCGCGGGAGCCATCATGTCTCAGGCGACGCGATACGTCACGAAGAAATACCGGGTTCCTTTGTCGGCGAACATGCACCTGTCGGACTTGGCGTTTCTAATAGACTTCACGAGGAGTCCGCTGTAAGAGCATAGGAGGCCGCAGATCACCCCATGCGGCGGCACGAGCATTGCGTTTCCGTAATGAGAACTTCCTGGATTGCCCCCTCCCCAAGGAACAAGGGCCAGAGGAGGAACACTTAAGATGGCGCCTGCACAACACGCTTCGTTGTTTCGGCTTACGGCCTTAATCTTGCTCGCCGGCAGCTTGTTCGTCGGGATGCAGCAGACGGTGCAGGCGGAATCCTACGTAGCCGGACAATTTGGGATCACGGTTCCCTCGATTAGCGGAGGGTTGACCGATGTCGATCTGACCGGCTCATTCCCTCAGGGATCGACCTTTTCAGATAATGCGCTGAAGTCCTCGTTGGTATTTGGTGCGAAGTTCGGTCACTTTTTCAATCGCGTGCCGTGGTTCGGGCTCGAAACGGAAGCGTATATAACGAATCCCCATATCAAGCAGCAGCCGTTGACCTTGACCGTTCCTCCGGTCTCGGCCACAGCGGAGTTGCCGGGCGCCTACTTCCGCGTCGTGACCTGGGCTCCGGTGAATCTGGTCTTCCGCTACCCCGGGAAACGGTTGCAACCCTATGTGGCCATTGGCCCCGGCCTCTTCTTCGCTCGCATCAAGGATCCCAATTCCTCCGACTCGCAATCCGACACCAGGCTCGGGTTGAACACCCAGGTTGGAATCCGGTACTTCCTCACAAGACATGTCACGCTGTTCGGCGAGTGGAAGTACAACTATGTCCGGTTCCACTTCGAGGAGATGCCCGATTATTTCGGTTTCAACGCCACCTACAGCATGAACCACTTCGTGCTCGGCCTCGGGTACCACTTCTAACCCTCATCGATGACGGGCCTCTCTGGGCACGTCGCGAAGCGCTCCGACCTGACGTCATACGCTACCCATCATTCAGCAGTTGGCTGAGGAAAGGACGCGCAAGACCAGGTTCGCCACCTCCCACGATTGATGAACGACGAGTGACCATTGCTCCGCTCCGAAGGCTCGGGCGCGATCATCCAGATTGACGGTGCAAGTCCCTCCCGCCATACTTCGCGCTCGCGATGCTGACCACCTGCGTCAACTGCGGAATCGTGCTCGGATCAGAAGCCCGATTCTGTCCGCAATGCGGGCGTCCCCAGCCTGCCCGTACCGTTGATGGTTCGAGTCCACAAGCCAACGCAATCAAGGAAGAGATGAGCATGCCGGTCCTGTATGTAATGATCGGCATTTTACTCCTCGCCTTCCTCTTCCCGCCTTGGGAGTCTCCTCCGAGTGAACCTCCTGCCTTCCTGGGGTTTCACCCTTTCCGGAAGCCGCCGACAGCCACGGCCGTCATCAGTCGCATGTTGCTGATCATTGAGACCATGACCACTGTGATCGGCGGGGTCTATGCTTCGTGGCTTTTCCGCAGGAGACGTTAATCGTCCTTCGTCAACCGTCAATCGTGCCGAGGGACGAAAGAAGGTGCGTATTTCGCTTCGTGCTCCTCCTGCCGATTGACGTTCGCCGCTTGACGCGGTGCGCTTAATCCAGGGCCAACGTCAAGCACTTGGCCGAGCCGCCCGATTTGAGGAACTCATGAAGGGGCGTGGGATGGGTGAGGTAGCCCCGTTCGCGGAGTAACCGCTCCGTGGTCTCGCAGCCGGTCGGCAGGACCACGTGCTTGCCGACACAGACGGCATTGCAGGCAAACTGGAGCGCGTCGGATTCCGGCACGACCAATTGCCTGGCGGCAGGAATACGCTCCGCAATGGCGGCTTGCGCGTAGAGATCGAACGCCGGAGGATAGTACAGCAACTCCCCTCCGCTGAGCGGGCAGAAGCAGGTGTCCAAATGGTAGAAGCGGCTGTCAACAAGCTCAACCGGAATGATCTCCCGGTGGAAGACCTCGCCGAGCACCGGATAAGCCCTGATGTCCGACCGTTGCCGATAGCCCCCGAACCAGGTATCGGGAAATCCGAGGAGATCTCCAGCGCCCTCAAAAAATAGCCCGCGCTCAAGCAACACGACTTCATAACCCTGCGCGTGGAACCAGCGCTCGAAATGAATCTCCTCTCGTTGCCGCTCAGGATGACGAAATCGGCTGACGACGGCGCGTCGTCCCTGTACGACACCGGCATTGGCCGTGAACACGAGATCGGGCAAGCCCGGCACGGGATCCAGGCGTTCGAGAATCGCGCCCGTGTCCTGCTCCAGCACTCGGACCAACCCGTTCCACTGGTCCCGCGCGCAATCGGGATGGACCTCGTTCTTACGGCGCATCCAAGGATTGATTTCGTAGTCGATCGAGAAATAATCCGGGGCGCAGACAAGAAACCGGCTCACGGCTGCCACCCCAATTCTCGCGCCAGTTCCTTTAAGAACGAGGCGGCGTCCATGACCAGCCCGACGGCCTGAAAGCTGCCGCGATCGGCCAACTTGGTCGGCACGGATGGATTGACGTCCACGCAGACGGTCGGCACCGTCGCCGGCAACAGGTTCCCGGTCGCCACGGCATGCAAGGTGGAGGCAACCAGGAGAGCCAAGGCGACATCGGGAAGGGCGGCCCGCATGGCGGCCTGCGCCTGCATGGAATCGGTGACAACCCCCGGCAGCGGCCCGTCGTCCCTGATAGTGCCGGCCATGACCATCTGCACACCTTGCCTCACGCAGGCGGCCATGATGCCGCTCGTGATCAGGCCTTGGCGCACCGCGCCTTCGATACTGCCAATGGCACGGATGCGGTTGATCGTGCGCAGGTGATGCTCATGTCCGTGCGGCATCGTGCGGCCAGCCGTCAACCCATAGCCACGCGAGGTGCCGAACAGCGCCGCCTCCATGTCATGGGCGGCCAGGGCGTTGCCGCAAAACAACACCTGCACGAAACCTGATTCGACCAGCCAGGTCAGCGCGTCCCTCCCACCCGCATGGACAATGGCCGGTCCGCCGGCCAGCAGGATCTTGCTGGCTCGATGCCCCTGACGGAACGAGGTACGGAGTGCCTGCATCCGTTTGGCGATGTCCGCGATCAACGGTGTATGCGGACGCTCGGAGGACACCTGCGCTTCCATGAAGCCGAACACGTCCCGCCCTGCCGGCCGGCTCAGCGGCTGAACCCTCACGCCCGACCGGCCCACGACGACGAGCTCGCCTTTCCGGATGTCCGCCATCGGGACAATGCCGGCGCAGCGCTTGGCCGGATCGATTCGAATCGCCGTATCCATTTCAATCGGCTCGACGGGCACCCAATGGCCGTGCAGCCGTACCTGGGTCGGAAGGTGGCTCGTCGCGTAAAACCGGTCAGGCAGGACTCCGTCCCCCGGGGCCGGCTCGACTTCACAGTCACGATCCGACTCGGGGGCGGCGCCATGCGGCTGGATGGCGGTCAGGATTTCGGCCAACAGCTCTTCCGATGGAGCCTGGACGAGAATGCTGGCTCTGGAGGGCTGCTCCCGCGTCACGCCGATCTGGACTTCCTGCAGATCAAAGCCTCCGCCCATCATCAGGATGGTATCCAGGACCTTGGCCAGCAGCAGAGAATCGATGATGTGTCCCTGAAGGGAGACCAGTTCACTGTAGGGGAGTTGGGACATACGACACCGGGAAGAGGCCCGCTCCCATCATAATACCACGCGGGCGGGTGGCCATCGGAGGGGCGGAGCCGTCCCTCTCGGTCGTCGCCGGCCGAACCGGCGCTACCCTCAACGCTCCTGCTCGCTCTTCATCAGTTCTCGAAGCACATTGGTGGCGTAAGCACCGGGAGGGAGCGTAAACGAGAGGACGAGGGTTCGATCCCGACACTCCCAATCCAACCCAGCCAACGGCACCCGCAGCGCTCGCCGTTCTCCACGAAACCCACAGGCCTTGGCAGCGGCCGTCAACGCCTCCCTGGTCGTACCGAATGCGGCCACCGCGTCCTGCTCGATCTCTCCGGCTTCGCCCGTCGCCCAGGAAGCGCGCGAGCCGAAGAGCGGGCCGGTCGGGCTGATCTCAAACACATCGGCCCGTGGCTGCTCCTGGGCTGGATCTTCCACCGGAAAGCAGGCGCCGTTCACGACCTTGATGGCCCAGTCGCCCGACAGCATCCGATCGATCCGATCGATACGCGCAGCGAGAATGCGATTGAACAGGTGCGCCTGATAGGCATGCAGGTACCAGAGCCGCTTGCTCCTCGACAACTTGTTGCGCCGAGCCTCATCGATCAATAACTCGGCGCCGAGCAAGTAGTTGTCCCCCTTGCGCCCCTGACGTTGCGGGCCGAAGTAATGCGGCACCCCGCGACGGACCAGTGCAGCCAGCACTGCCGGTACCCGTTCACCGGCGTCCGGCGACACCTGACGTATCACCAATCGAAACTCGTTCCCCGCGTGGTGACCGGTTCGCAGACGATTGCGATGGCGTCCCAGCACCTCGACGGCCAGAATCCGGTCATCCGTGCGCAGGCGAGCCAGCGCCTCCGGCTTCACGCCTTGCAAGGAGACCATCTGAGTCGTTACGGCGTTCGCGTCTTTGAGCCCGGCTACCCCGATTGCACGCGCCTTGATCCCCAAGACCGAACTCAGATGCAGGACCAATTGAGGCGTCCCAATTCCTCGCTTGGTCATTCGCAGATACAGATGCTCTCCCTCTCCGCAGGGAAGGTACAGCGGCCGCTCCGTCACATGAAAATCTTCGGGCGTGGATCGGATCGTCCCTCCGATGCCGGGAACCGACGCGGTCAGATACGGCCATGGCGTCGTCACCATCGGCCCCGGCCGACTTCCTCGTTCGCCCCTCGTGGACAATGGTCCTGCAACCGTCATTGGGTCATTTTCCTCGCCGTCCTTCCAGCCCATGTTATACTGATCCCACTTGTGAGCCACTCTTGCACGTCCAGACCCTCATCGTCGAGTTCCTCCGGTCGGAACCGGCCGCCTCGCAGGATCAGGGCGCCAATTCCGCCCTGGACGGCGGTGTGCCTTCTCCTCTTTGCTTGCAATGGGACCATTCCTCATCCCCCCGCCCAGGCAGCGCTGGTCGATCCGTTTTCTGAGATTACCGCACACGTCCGTCGCCAAGTCACGCAGGATAAGCGGGAATTCACGATCGCCGACACCTGCACCCAGTGGTTCTATCGGCAACTGCGACCTGGTCACACTCCTCCCCGACCGAGCGCCGAACCGATCGCCTGGCGGCCGTCTGAAAACAGGCTGCGTCTCAACCAGCCTGTCGCCGAGAGTGAGCCGGCCACTCCCGATTGCGCAACGCTCTATCCAAAGGGGTTGCAGGAGGCGCGGCAAGCATTCGGCTTTACCCAGACGGCGCTCTCGATCAGTTTGACGTTTTATGAGTTCGCACTCGTCGCCGACCGGGATGACGACGGACATTACAGCCAATCCGAGATCGAGGATTTTCTCCGAGCGCTCGACCTGCAGGAATCGGCCCCCGGCTCCGAAGCGGCCCATGGCCAGACCCTTACCCGCACCTTCGACCGGATCTACCTCAATCGCTCACTCGACCTCGTCGTCACGGGCATGGGACACCTGTACGACTCCGGCTATCGCCTGACCCCCGCGGACCGCAACGAGCTCGACCAGGTCACGAGATGAATGCCCGGTGGCAGGAATGGCAAGACCTCTCCCGCATGTTTACCGGTCACGTACTGACCGCCCCGCTCCATCACCTGTTCAACCGGATGCCGCATTGGGAGTATGGGCTGGCGCGACCTCAACTGACCAGGCTGCATTGTACCCATGCGCGCTTGACCGGACGCCGCGCCGTACACCTGACTGATCTCCATCTGGATCGCTACCAGGTCCGGCATGACAAGGTCCTCCGGATCGTGGCGGACCTCAAACCGGACTGGATCTTCATCACCGGAGATCTCCTCAATGTCCGCAGCGGGCTCCCGGCTCTCTTCCATTTCCTGTCCGGTCTCCGATGGATCGCGCCTCTCTATATGACCCTCGGGAACCACGACCATTATAGCGGCGTCCCAGTGGACGAGTTTGCCTCGCTGGCCGACCGGCACAAAATCACGTTGCTCGTCAATCAAAGCACAGCCTTGCCGGTCAATGGCGGTGAGCTGACCATCATCGGCGTCGATGATCCGTCGCTCCACCGCGCGCGTCTCGACCAGGTGCCGCCGCCCGATCCGAATCGGTTCACGCTGCTCTTGGCCCATGCTCCGAACATCCTGCAACTCCTCCACGACGAGCACCACGTCGATCTCATCCTTACCGGGCATAGTCATGGCGGCCAATGGAGGCCGCCGTATCTCAGACCCTTCTGGTTGCCGCCGGGCTGCGCGGGCAAGCTGGGAGGACTCTATGAAGTGGGCCGGCATCGGCTGTATGTGAATCGCGGGCTCGGCTGGTCTGCTCTGCCCCTCCGGTGGAATTGTCCGCCGGAGGTGTTGTTGATCGAATGGACCTGACCAGCATGGTCTCCGACGGTCCGTCGAAAAATCGCTCCCGTGGGGCGCGTCTTTCATCCACCGTCGGAAGATGGTCATTAGTCATCGGTCACTGGGCCGAATAACGAATAAGAGGATAACGAGACGGTGAAAGCCTTTTGCCATTAACTAATGCCCCTTGACCAATGACTTCATACTCCTACCCCGATTCACGGTTGACCATTGAGGAGTGCCTCTTTTCGAGACGTCCCCTTTACCCGATCCGCTCCCAGGCTTCCCGCGCACGGCTGCGAACCGTCTGGTCCCAATCATCCTTCATCATGACCGCCAGTTTCTCCTTTGCCTGAATCGCCCGCATTCGTCCCAACCCCAGGGCGGCACAACTGCGGACATAGGCATGATCATCGTCCAACGCCGCCAGTAACGCCGGCACGCTTGCTGGATCATTCAGCGCGCCCAGATGGCTGGCCGCCATGCCGCGAAGGCGATGTTGTTTGTCACCCACGGCCTGCTTCAGCGTGGCGGAAAAGATGTCCGTTAACTCTCCGGCCACCTCTTCAATTCCCCGACGCTGATAGCCGTTGATTTCCACCAGTTGAAAGGCCAGGTCTCGACGTTTCTCCCAGACGCGCGTGCCCTTGAATGCGGTCAACAAGCGGGTCCGCTGCTCACGTTGTGCGCGCCGCTTGCGGATGGGACGGACTAAGAGCCACCCGCCGGTTGCCACCACACAGGCCAGGGCCATGGCCGGCACGACCTGCTCGACGACATAGTCCTGAATATCGGGCGGAGTCCGCTTCCAGATCCACACCGCCGTCACCACCAAACCGATGAGCAGGAACACCAGGGTCAGCCGGACTTCACCCTGTTCATGACGGTGGAGCATGCGGCACTATAGAAAGCGCGTCTTTGGCCCGTCAACCGCGGGACGGTGGAATTGCCGTTCCGCCCTCCCGGCCGGCTTGACACGGTGTTCCGGTCCTTCTACGATCCGGCGCCGATCGCCATGCTGCCGACGAAGTTGCCGGACCTGAAAGACGATCCCCACCTGAAGGTGATCCGCCCGCTGGTGGAGGCCTATCTGGCCTTCTCGCGCACCGACAATCGGCACATCCGCGCGATGAAGCTCACGTCCGCGCAATTCGACGTCATCGCGACGTTGGGCGATACGGACGGCCTCACCTGTTCGGGGCTGTCGCAGGCCACGCTCGTGACCAAGGGCACCTTGACCGGCGTCTTGGATCGCCTGGCGGCAAAGGGATTGATCCGGCGAGATCCGGACTCGCAAGACCGACGAGCGGTGCGTATCAGGCTCACGGAGAAGGGCGATGCCTTGTTTCGAAAGACCTATGGCGCGCATATCACATACTTGCGTCCGTTCTTTGAGCGGGCGCTCAACAAGCAACAAGCCGCCCAAGCGGCTGATTTGCTGACCCGCATCCGGAACAGTTTCACCCAGCCCCGCTGACGATGCGACTGACGGTCTTAGGATCGGGCACCAACGTACATCCTCGGCGGGCCGCCGCCGGCTATCTCGTCGAAACAGATCAGCCCTTCGTCATCGATTTCGGGCCGCGCACCCTGTCGAACCTTCTCAAGACGGGACTGGACCGTCACCGGATCACCCATCTGCTGTTTTCGCATTTCCACGCCGACCATTTTTCGGACTTCATCACGTTCTATTTCGATGCGGTGATTCATGCGAAGCTCGTTCGCCCGCGACCCGATCTGGCGCTGATCGGCCCGCGCGGCAGCCGCCGGATCTTTCAGACCATCATCCGGACCTTTCCTTCCTTCCGAGATGCCCCGTTTCGCGTTCGCATCCAGGAGGTCGCAGACGAGACCTTTACCATCGGGCAGACCCGCATCACGGCCAGAACCGTACGCCACACGCCGCGCTTGCACTGTCTCGGCTACCGCCTGGAGCATCAGGGCCGATCATGGGCCTACTCGGGTGATTCGCAATACTGCCCCGCCCTTCTGTCCCTCTGCGAGGACAGCGACCTCGCGGTGCTGGACTGTTCCTACCCGGCCAACCGCCCCGGCCCCGCGCACATGCACGCGGGAGAGTGCGGCCGCGTGGCCCATGAAGCGGGCGTGACGCGGCTGGTGTTATCCCATTTTTATCAATTGGCGGAGCGGTACGACGTCAAGACGCAGGCGGGAAAGCAGTTTCGCGGAAGGATTACGCGGGCCCGCGATCTGCTGCAGATCGCGTGGTGAGATTAGTCCGCGGTTTTGGCGTCCGTTTCGAGAATAGTCATGAACCGAGCCAGCCGGGCTTTCCTCAGCGGCTCTTCCATCTTGCTGTAGATCGCCACCAGATTCTTGATCGTCCGGATGAGGATCGCCCGAATGGAACTCGGCTGTAGGTAGCGGTCGTCAAAGCCATACCCGGCTTCGGTCAGAAATCGGATGCAGTTTTTTTCCGTCAGCAGGGCGCCGGAGTTGAAACAGTCGATGAAAATCTTATACCGATCCGAGTCGAACTTGACGAGGAAGTGTCCCGGCATGCCGATACCGCACACGGGCAAACCCAATCGTTGACCGATCAAGAGATAGATGGTGGACAGGCTGATCGGAATGCCGGTGCGCCGGTCAAGCACCTTGTTGATATAGCTGTTGTCGGCCTCATAGTAATTCTTGGTGTTGCCGGAATAGCCCAACTCGGCAAATAGGTAGCGGCCGAGCGCCTTGACGGTTTCCTCTCCGCTGCATCGTGGACCGATATAGCCTCGGACCTCGGCTGCCATGTGATCCAGTTGCCTGGTAAAATAGCCGACATCCAGATTGGGGTAGGCGTACCTCGCGATGAGAAAGACGCCCGCTTCCAAGTTCATCTGGTGATCGGGCATCACGGCCAGATCTTGCAGCTCCTGTTCCAGCTTTCCGCCGCGGATCTCTTCCAGGATGACGGCAATGCGCTGGATCATTTCCGGTTCTTCGCGCTCCGCCTCTTGGAGCAGCGGCACGGCGCTGGTGCCCATATCCACGAGCTTCCCGGTGATCGTCCTGACAATCCGCTCGTCGTCATCACTCAGGAGACGAATCATCGCCCTGATCTGACTCTCACTCGTCGGCATCGTCCCTACCCTCTCCGCCCCGGTCGAACGGACGCTCCAGGTCATCCCAGCGCCCGCCGAAACGCTTTGGCGCCCCCATAGAGACAGAGGGCGTCGAACACCGCCATGCCCGCGGCCACCACCCCGATCTTCGGCAAGGCCTCGCTCCATCCCGACAGGATCAGCGGGCGCACCGCATCGATCGCCCAGGTCATCGGATTGAACTGCGCCAGAAGACCCATCCATGACGGCATCGCCGTCAACGGCACCAGCGCCGAGCTCAAAAAGATCATCGGCAAGGACAAGAATCCCAGGACAGAGAAGAAATCCCCGTGGCTTTTAACCGAAAAGGCCATCGCCATCGAAATCGCCGTCAGGCCCACACCGAAGGCCATGCCGATCAAGAGAATCATCGCCACGCCGGCTAGGCCCGTTGCCGGGCGGACGCCGAAGAGCCAGGCGACGCCCAAAATCACCAACACCTGCATCGAAGTGATCCCCATGACGAACAGGAACCGGCTCACGATGACCGAGGTTCGATGGATCGGAGTGGACATCAGCCGTTCCAAAAATCCGTTCTCCTTGTCGAACAGCAAATCCACACCGCCGGCCAGTCCGTTGTTCAGGACGGTCATCACCACCACGCCTGCGGCCAAGAAACTGATGTAGTTCGGCGCCTGAACGACCTGCGTATCGGCCGCACGCTGGAACAGATTCCCAAAGAAAATGAGCCAGAACAGCATGGGCTGGACCAACGTGAACAGCATGCTGAATTTTTCGCGGCTGAGCCGCCGGACCCACCGCATGGTGAGGGCGCTGACCTCCTGCCAATACTCGGACATCGTTACGCTCCGCTTCCGAAGATGAGAGATGAAGAATGATGAATGAGGAAAGGTTCCGCTGGAACTTGCACGCCCGACATTCTCATTTCGCATTTCACCTTCTGCATTCCGAATTCCACATGGCTCATTCCCCGTTCTCCGTCGGAAACTCTTCTCGAATCGGACGCCCGGTGTGGGCGATGAACACATCATCCAGCCGCGGCCTATGATAATCGATCCGTTCCAATTGGCAATACGTCCGATTGGCTACATCCAAAATGGCCGGGAGGGCCTTCTCGGGAGAGTCGACCCTGATGTCCAGGCCCAGCGGTTTCATCATCACGGCCCGAACGGAGGGGAGCCCGCGCACGGCCGCCGCCAAGGCGTCGAGGGCCTCCCCGTTCTTAATGGTCAGAGAGACAAGATCGCCGCCCAGCCCGAGCTTCAGCTCGGTGGGAGACCCCAGCGCCTTGATCGTCCCCCGATCGATGATGGCCAGCCGGTCGCAGAGTTGATCGGCCTCATCCAAATAATTCGTGGTCATCACGACGGTCAGCCCCTGCTTCCGGAGCATCCGTACATAGTCCCAAATCCGCAGCCGGCTCGGCACGTCCAGTCCCAAGGTTGGCTCGTCGAGAAAGAGAATCTTGGGGTTGGGCAACAGGCCGCAGGCGATGTCCAATTTGCGTTTCATGCCTCCGGAATAGGTCTTGGCCGGCCGGTCCGCATGGCCTTCCAAATCAACCAGCTTCAGGAGTTCGGTGATCCGGCGACGCGCTTCTTCCTTCTGGAGGTGATAGAGCGATGCGAGCAGTTCGAGATGCTCCCGGCCGGTCAGAAACCGATCGATCGCGCGCTCCTGCGGCACGTAACCGATCATGCGTCGGACGCGGTCGGCCTCCTGCACAACATCGAGGCCTAGAATCGACACTCGTCCCGCCGTCGGCCGGAGGAGCGTGATCATCACGCGGAGAGTCGTACTCTTGCCGGCACCGTTGGGACCCAGCAGTCCGAAGATCTCTCCTTCATGGACTTGAAAGGACAGGTCGTGGACGGCCTGAAACTTGTCATAGGTCTTGCCGAGATGGGCGACGTCGATCGCCACGGTTCGTTCACTCATGCTCATCCCCAACCTTTCACCCCATGTTGCTCATGCAGTTTGAAATGGATGAGATCCAGCAATCGACGGGTCTGCTGGCGGAGGCTCTCGGATTCAAGCAGCAGTTGCTTTTCAAGCGGGGTGCAATCCAAATACGCGGACACCCGCTGAACCAGGCTCTCGTCGCTCACCCCCTGGCGAAGAAATTCTTTCCACACGTGGCTGTTTTCCCGCTCCCCGATATACCGTTCCAGATCCCGTTCCAACTTGGTCCGAAGCGCCGGTTCGATGGTGCGATCATCGGCGGGGGGACGGAGCACAATCCGAGCCCGTCGGTAGCGTCGGTCGTACAACTCCTCCTGAATCTCGTATCGTTCCATACCTTGGAGCAAAATGTTCGACCGGCCGTCCGGCAACGGTTGCACGGTCATCAGTCGGCCGACGCAGCCCAATGAAAAGATCGGAGGATTGCCGTAGTAGTCCGATTCCCATCCGTCTTTCAGCAGCGCCATCCCGATCAGCCGGCCCTCGCGGGCCGCATCCTGGACCATCTCGCGATACCGAGGCTCGAACACATGCAAAGGGAGGTACGTCCGAGGGAAGAAAACCACGGTGGGAAGTGAAAAAATAGGAATTATTTCAGGAACTTGCAGGACCTCATCGGGGACGTTCCGTGAGGGCTCGGGTGCATGATGGCCAGACTCCTTCAGCATGGCCCACGATAGCCGATGGGGTCTATGATGTCAACGCTCGAACACCCCCGTCGCCACGAAACAGCCCTCCTTGGTTTGCAGACAATACGTCTATTTCCTCATGCACCGGAGATGGTATATAGCCGTCATGTGGAATAGAATTGAGAGAAGCAAGCGCGCCCCTTCCTCCGTGGCGCGCAGCCTGCTTTCATGGTCGGCTCCGATCTGGCTTACGGCAAGCCTTGTCGTCCCGGCTGCACCGGCCTTTTCCTCCTCAAGTTCTTCCTCAAGCCCTGATCACCGATCGGGGCCTGAGCCGGCCACCGCCAAGAGCTCTTCGTTTCAGCAGGCCTTGCCGGGCTACCGGTACCTCTTTCCACGAGATCACGGCTCCCATCCGGCCTTTCAAACCGAATGGTGGTATTACACCGGGCATCTCCAAGCCGCGGACGGTCGTCAGTTCGGGTACGAGCTGACGTTCTTCCGCCGAGGCGTGAACCGACCGGAGAAGACAGGTGAGGGTTCGAGCCCGGCAAAGGAACCTTCCCGCTGGCGTATTTATGATCTGTACCTGGCGCACTTCGCGCTGACTGACCTGACGAAGGGACAGTTTCACTATGCAGAAAAAATCAGCCGGGAGGGGATCGGAAAAGCCGGGGCCGACCAAGACCGGTTACGAGTCTGGATCGACCAGTGGAGCGCGATGAGCCCGGTGAGATCGGATGGATTGGCGACGACATCGGCGAACGGATCGTCGAAAGAATCGAATGCCCCGGACGGAACCCATCACCTCACGGCGGCAACGGAGACCTATGGCATCGAACTGGCTTTGTCGCCGGCCAAGCCGCCCGTCATTCACGGATCGCAGGGGATCAGCCGAAAGGGTGCCAAGCCGGGGGAAGCCTCTCATTATTATTCGCTGACCAGACTCTCTACCAAAGGTGCCGTGACGATCGAGGGCGAACGCATCCCGGTGACGGGACAGAGCTGGATGGATCACGAGTTCGGCTCCAGCGAGTTGAGCGCTGATCTGGTCGGATGGGATTGGTTCAGTCTCCAACTCGACACGGGCGACGAACTCATGTGGTACCGCCTCCGACGGGAAGATGGTGTGGCCGATCCGGCCTCAAGCGGCACGTGGGTCCTTGCCGATGGACAATCGATCCCATTGACGACGGCATCCATCAGGCTCGACGAGCTGGAGCAGTGGACCAGCCCGCAGAGCGGCGCCCATTACCCGAGCCGCTGGCGCCTCTCCAGCAAGCCATTGGATCTCGTCGTGAACATCGATCCGCTGTTGCGCAATCAGGAATTGATCACCGCGCGCAGCACCCGCGTCACCTATTGGGAAGGCGCGGTGGGTGTTATTGGAACCCTGCGTGGCAAGCCGGTTGCCGGGCGGGGCTACGTGGAACTCACCGGCTATGCCAAACGGGACGACCCGGCCATGATGCCATGAGGCGATCCACCTTCCTGCCTTGACTCCGATCGAAGCACCCCGCTAGGGTGCCGTTCGTATCTCCATAAAACACGATGCTGTTCCGTTCGATTCAGATCTGGTTGCTCCTGTCTGTGCTGTTGCCGGCGCCTGGCTGCAACCGGCCGAGCGAATCCGTGGTCTCCATCGCGATCCACCCCACCAAGCCCTCGACCCTCTACGTGGCCACCAACGATGCCGTGCTCAAGAGCCGTGACAGCGGTGCCACCTGGTCCAAGATGCCAACCTTCAGTGCCAGGCGTGTGACCACGGTGAGCATCGACCCGCTGTTCCCTGCCACCGTGTATGCCGGCACCATGGGCGATGCGGTGTACAAGAGCCCGGACGGCGGACAACATTGGCTACCGCACAACGTGGGCCTGAAGGAGCATGTGTCCTACGTCAATCAGTTCGTCTTTCATCCGCAGGACAGCCAGACGATCTTTGCAGCCACCACGGTGGGAGCCTTCGCGACGCGGGATGGAGGCCGCAGTTGGACCGAGCAGATGGCGGGCATGACCGAAGTGCATATTGTCGTGACCCTCGCGATCAATCCTCTGAACCCGCAGATTCTGTACGCCGGTACGACCGGCGGAACCTACAAGAGCGTCGATGGGGCCGCCACATGGAAAAAAGTCAACAACGGCTTGATCCCCGAACGGATTCTCGAAGCCTCACTGTCGTTGGGCGTCAATCTCCTGGCCGTCGATCCTCAGGCGCCCGATACGGTCTACGCCGCCACGACCAAAGGCCTGTTCAAGACCACGGACGGCGCCCAGAGCTGGATGCGGATCGGGGAATCGCTGCCGGATCAATTCATGAGCTGGGTCGTCGTCGATCCCTTCTCGCCGCACACGCTCTACGTCTCGGGCCGAGAGGGGGTGCATAAGAGCACGGACGGAGGAGCGACGTGGTACGCGGTCAATCACGGGCTCACCACGTTGAACGTGCGCTGCCTTCTCTTTAGCCCGCATGAGGCACGGACTCTCTACGCCGGCACCAATGGAAGCGGGCTCTACCGTTCCACCGACGGAGGAGACAACTGGACGGCGCTTCCGCTGGCGCCGGCGGCGGCCGAGTCGGGCCCACAGGCGGCACCAGGATGAGCGCCGAGCCGTCGATGAGCCATCTCTACCTGATCCGGCATGGCGAGACGGATTGGAACGTGGCCGGCCGTATCATGGGAACGCAACCGGTGCCGCTGAACGCCAATGGCCGACGGCAGGCGGCGGAGCTGGCGGCCGTCCTCGCCGAGCTGCATAAGAAGCAACGGCTCGCGGCCCTCTATGCAAGCCCGCTCTTGCGTACCGTGCAGACAGCCGAACTCCTCGCCTCCTCCTGTGCCATGACAGTGACGACGGATGAGCGGCTCAGGGAAATCGGCGTGGGAGACTGGGAGGGGCGATACTGGCGCGACCTGGATCAGGAGCCGATCCGCCTGCATTGGTACAGCCGTCCGCATGACACACGGTTTCCGAACGGCGAATCGTTAGGAGACGTGCAGACCCGGGCGGTGACGGCCGTGGCCGAAGCCCTCGATCGCCATCCCGGTGGGGCCATCGCGTTGGTGTCGCATGGGGACGTGCTGCGGGCGATTCTCGCTCACTTCCTGGGCACCGGGCTCGAACCCATGCGCCGCCTGCGGTTCGACCATGCCTCGCTGACGGCGCTTCACCTCACAGACACCGCCTGGGTGGTCACCTGCGTGAACTATCGGCCGGTTGCGAGCGATCTGCTCTGATCACCGATGGGGGACAGCCACCTGCGGGAAGGGTGGCCGTCCCTACGAGCTTCGGCCGCAGCCATTGTGCGCCGCTACTGTTCACAGATCAGTAACTGGAGCCGGAGCCGGCTCCCTGGACGGCATTCTTGCCGTGATGATACTGGCCGCGATAGCCGTTCAGCGCGTCGGTCAAGGCTTTCCATTCCTGTTCCGTGAGCGTGTCTTTCATCTCAAAACGGAGCTTCAAGATCCGTGTGGCATGCTGCATCCGTTGATTGTTGATGTCGTCCAGAATCTTCGTGAACTCCTCCGGCGTTGCATCATAGCGGGCGTTCACGGCATACAGTTGCTGATGGCCGGCCCGGCTCTGCTCGGTGGAGGACGTCACTTCCTTCATAATCTCTTGCGCGAGGCTCTTCACGCGTGCCGCCTTGGCCGGGTCCTGGATCGTCTTATCGATCAACGCTGCGACTTCCTGCTTGCCCTTCTCCAGCGACGTGTGTCCGGCTGGTCCCATCGCACCCGCCCCATACGGCATCCCCCCGTGCGGCGAGCGTCCGTGATGCGACCCGCAGGCCGCAGTACCCATCGCCATCCCGACCGCCACGACTCCCACCAACATCGTCCGCGCCGACTTCATCATTGCCGCATCCCTCCCGAGTTTGTTATTCATGCTTCGCACCGTTGCTTGTTGCCGTCGATGATCCACCGCTGAGGCATCGCCCCATGGCCGCTCCACCAGCCGACCAGCCGTCCGCTCTGGATCCCGTCCGCGAGCTTCGTGAGACGTTCCGCCGTCACCTGGAAACGTTCTATGCCACGCTGAAGCTGGCCCCACCTTACCATAGCGTGGAGCAGGGTATTCTCCACCTGACCAAAATTCTTCATGCGCTGCCGGTCGAGGAGCGACGTCGGATCGCGAACGATCCCGCCGCCCAGTGGACCTATTTCCAGGAGGCCTTCGTGGCGTCGGGGTTGAATCTGAAACATCGCGGAATTCTGGCCGGCATGGCGCGCCGGCGCGAGAGCCTCGATCTGCCGGCTGAGTATCATGGCCTGCTGGACACGTTTCTGATGTAGCCCCGTCGGGCGTCAACCGTCAACCGCCATTCGCGCAGCAATCAAGCTGATCGATGCTGAGCCACCGTGAACTGGGTCGCCACTCCACATTCGCCGCGCCTGATTCGACTGACGATTGACGAATGACGATTGACGAAGACCGCCGTCACGCACGCAACGGTTCCGATTGCCTCGCGTCACCGTTCGGCACGCTCGCCCTGTCGTCCGTTGCCGGTGCCCGCAGCGCCTGGCGCAGTTCCTCCCATACCTGCATCAATCTCGTATTTTCCAATCGATAGGCCAACGACACGGTCACCAATCCAAACGCGAACACCAGCGCGCCGAGTCCTGCCAGGCCGACTCCCATGACGATTCCGGACAGTGACGTGAATCCTCCCTGGAGCAGATAGGAGATCAGGAACCAAGCCGTACCCAAGCCGACCAACGCGAACCAGAGCAGGGTGACGATGGCCGAGGACCAGGGAATCCGCTTCGTGCAGACCAGATGCAGGCCCTCCGCCCCCGGCGCAATGTCGATCGAGCCCTTCATCGGCCAGGCGGTCCGAAATCGCGAGGCGAAGCGCCGGCAGTCCGGTTGCAGCATCATCCGGCGATCGTTGGGAAACAAGCGCGCGGCTCCGTGCGGCAACGGAAGGACGCCGGACGGATGAAACCGCGCGGTCAGCTCCTCGGATGAGGGCACGGCCACCGGCTGCGCGACCGCTGCGACGCGGCACCCATAGCGGGTGGCGTCGCTCCGGCCCTGCGCAAAATACCACCAATCGAGCACGACAAACCCCACCACCAGCACGAACATGAACAGACCCG
Source organism: Nitrospiraceae bacterium (assembly GCA_050246315.1). Taxonomy (GTDB): domain Bacteria; phylum Nitrospirota; class Nitrospiria; order Nitrospirales; family Nitrospiraceae; genus Nitrospira_G. Next base: position 71,633 of record JBFWWG010000006.1, read on the forward strand.
CGGCGATCATGCCGCGCACGATAGCATAGCCGTGCGCGTCCGGAAAATGGGGCGGTCAGATGTCCGTCGTCCGAGCCAGCTCCAATCCGCAAGACGCAACTGCGTGAAATGTGAGGCCGGGAGTTGACTCACGTAGAAGAGTTGGCTACAGTAGCCCCGCTTGGTTTGGCGGGTGTGTTTCAACAACCAGCTCCAGTGGGTTCCCGCCGTCAGTTGTCTCTAGATCTCCAAGTTCAACGCGCGGTGAAAGAGTTCCTGCTCGGCGTATGCCGGGGGCGCTACTGTGAGCCAGAGAGGGTGTGAATGGATCTGAAGAAGGTTGAACGCGTCTACACCAGCTATGCAGGCGTCTATGACCGGGTCTTTGGAAAGGTGTTCCACGAAGGCCGCGAGTCGGCCATCAGAAACCTGGCCTTACGGGAAAACGAACGAGTATTGGAAGTCGGCGTCGGGACCGGCTTGGCGCTACCGATGTATCCGCGACATTGCCGGATCGTCGGCATCGATCTGTCGGAAGGAATGCTCGCTAAGGCCCGTGAGCGGGCGATCGTATTTGGGATGGACCATGTCGAGCTGCATCGAATGGATGCGGGCGCGATGGAGTTTTCGGACAATGCCTTCGATACGGTCGTCGCGGCCTATGTCGTTACCGCAGTGCCGGATTACCGCAGCGTCGTGAACGAGATGATCCGGGTCTGCCGGCCGGGCGGGCGCATCATCATGCTCAATCACTTCCGAAACGGGAACAAGATCATCGCAGCGATGGAGAAAGTCATCTCACCCCTGACGAAGCATCTCGGCTGGCGGACCGACCTCTCTCTCCATACCGTGCTCGAAGGCACCACCCTTCAGGTTTCCCGCAAGCAGGCTGTCAACCCGCTCCGCTTCTGGCACCTCGTCGAGTGCGTGAACGCCAAACCGGTCGCCGTCAATGGGAGCGCCGTCAACGGGCACCATCTGAACGGCTCCCTCAATGGAAACGGCCGCCACAAACTCGCCGTCTCCGCTTCCGCCGCGTCAGTCTAGCCGGTCACTCCTCGCCTCCCGTTCCGTTCCTTCTCCCGTCTCCATTCCGCTTTCCTCTGCCGGTGGTACGCAGGATCGGACGTTCGTCCGGAATAAGCGTTTGGCCGGCAATGCTCTCGCCTGGGAAATGGCTGGTCAGAATCTCGGCTACCGCCGAGAGTAAGTGTCTTCCCGCGTCTCGCTCGGAGTCCTGGGCCCGCAACATCACGCCAAAGGATCGGCCGTCGAGCGGACCATAGGCCTGCACCTCCAGAGAATCGCGAGACAGGGAAGTCCGCGAGGGGCTGATCCGGAGCTCTCCGGCCCATAGGACATGGGGCCCCGTTCCCTTCCCCAGACCATTTCCATTTGCGCGAGACCGGGGTTTCCACACGCAGGGCACGCCCGCCCGATCGAGCTGCTCCAACAGCCAAGCCACGCTGGGAGCATCCGCATCCCTGGCCTGGAACAGCCACTGCGTGGCTTCCTGCTTATCGGGCAATGTGTCGGGGTAGGCAACCTCCTCCAACTCGGCCGATTCGCAGATTACATAGATTTCCCCGTACTGATCGAACCAGAACCGCAGGCGCCCCTGTTGGATCTCAGCCTGCAAGGCGTCGATCGCCGCGCTGTTGGCCCCTTCCTGCTCGAAGATTGAAAAATCCGTCACGCCCAACATGCGGAACCGCGCGAGGCGCAGCAGGCGCCGGCGGTGGGATGCCTCTTGGACCTCGATATAGTAGCGAATCACAATGGTGACCACGGTGTCGGCGAGAACCTCGCAACAGTCGTTCTCGTCGAACACCTGACGGCGGGAGACGTGCACGTCCGTCACTTGCCCGCCGCGAAACCCGCGTGTGTGACGGAGCAGCCAGCCCACGTCCTCGATCGACTGAATTCGATGCGCCATGCGCAAATTGTAGCGCGGTGGAGGGTGAAACACTACTGCGGGAATGAAATATCGGTGGACACGGCGATCACGATATCGCCAAACTGGGCAAGAGGTCGAAACGCGCACTTACCGGCGCGGCTCGTTCGAATGGTTTAGCTCGTTCAATTTCGCACGGAAGTAGTCTGCGCTGTTGACGAGGCGGCCGTCGGGAAATTTGATGCGATAGGGCTCGCCGCTGATCGACGATCCGGTGGCGCAACAGACGATGAAGTCCTCCGCGCTGTTCACGCGCGACCCGGCCGCCGTGAGTTTGCGTTTCAGATGGTCTATCGCCTTGCCTGCGTCATAGTCCCGGCCATTGCGGATGAAGACGGCGCCGGAAATGTCTTTCAGGGAAGCGAGCAACGCCTCGATCTTCTGCCGCTCGCTCAGCTCGATGGCCCAGGCAACAGTTCCGAGCGAGACCAGACATACAAGCACGGCTACCGTGCAGAAACGTAACCACCTTACCACGACTTACTCATTAGACCGGGCATGGTTGGCCACGGAGGAGCGTTCCATTACGTTTATCCATATGGCCTGACCGGTTCACTCATCATAACCCCAAGTGTGATGGCAAGACCTTACCCAAAAAAATGCTCATGCGTGGCAGCCGGCACTTCTACATCAACCGTTGACAACCGACTCCCACGCCTCCTCCAATCCATCGGCACGTGCCTGCACAACCCATGCTCCTCATAAGTCAATACTCATGTCTGACCCCAATAGATGACCTGACCCCAATAGATGACCCCAATAGAGTGACCCCAATAGATGCGGTTGAACGAACTGATGGACGGTGAAGCGGCGTACAGTCTCCCGCGTGTTCGGTGCATACTCTTTGCCGAACTGGTCGCGAAACACATTCATCATCTCCGTGATGCCGAGCATCGGATCGGTCGCAGCCGACCACGACTTCCGCGGGGTCATGCCGAGGAGTGCGAGTAGAACGAGAGCGGAACGCTCGTTCTGCTGTTCTCTCGGGACGTTCAACGAGGCGAGTACCTTGTGTGCTTGGTTGATACGCCTCGCTGTCGTACCACGCTTGTTGGCAGGGCGCTTAGCCACCGAAGAGCACCTCATCAACGAGACAATCAAGCTCTTCTTGGCCCGGAAGGGTCGAGCCGATCCGCCGCCCCAGCACGGTGAGAGCGGAACGGGTGGGGTATGGCAGAGATCGCAGGTCGGACGCGTTCACCTGCGTATGACCGCTAAACTGCCTGAAGTACGTGTCAACGGGCGACGAGTTCAGGTAGGCTGCGAGCCCCTTGGCAAGGGTTGCAGGCAGTCCAAAACCGCGTTCATGGAAGTAGTTCAGATGGTTCTCGAAGGCGACTTGCGCAGCGGAGACACGCGTGGGGTCGTAGATGGCAGCGACTATGCGACGACGCTCCTCCTTTGACGAAAACCGCTTGATCAGAACATAGTGCCCCTCGGAGACGACGAGTTCTCCGGCCCTCGGTCCGAGGGCGAGGGCGTTTGGCTTCCGTGTCTTGCCATTCGGCCACTCCACGTAACCTTGCTTGAAGTGACAGGGGTAAATCAGAGGCACTGTGTTCTCCCCCGGCTGGGCACGAAGCAAGTCTCGAGCTCGGAAGTCGACAACCCGCCCGGTTGAAACCGTCAGCCCGAGATCGGCGAGCGTTCCTCCCAAGCCGCGCAGCTGGTCGCGGGTAAGCTTGCCGTCTTTTTCCGGGGCCACATGAATGACCGCCTGGCGATCGCGTGGATGAATGAGTTCATTGTGTGCGATCGTTCGCGTGCGCAGTTTTGCACCAGGCTCTGCGCTGGCAGACACAACGACCTGTGGGTTCGCTTCCGTGTTCTTGATGGCATGGAAAATGATGTTTTCCTGCAGGACCTTGTCATCCCCGAAGGCCTTGTCTCGCGCGTCAAAGAGATGAACGCGGCGAAAACGCATCTCGCGCAGGAAATGCCGGCGAAATGGCTCAAAGTAGGGACCATTGCAGAAACTCCGTGGAGTAATGGCGACCATCTCTCCGCCGGGAGCCAGCAGGCGCGCGGCAACACCTACAAAGCCCGCGTACAGGTTGGTGGTTTCCAAGCCGATCGAACGAAGCAGCGAGCGTTCTCGGGACTCCGTCCGAATCTTGCGGTAGGGCGGGTTGAGGATGGCGCAGTCGAAACGCTCACTCTCCCCCGTTCCGTAGAGATTGCCAGCAAGACCATGAGCGCCGGCCTCGAGGAAATCTCGGTCCATCAGCCGTGCTTGAAACGTGATTGCAAAGCTCTCGCATTCGGCCTTGCACTGATCCAGCGTTTGGCGCAGATAGCCGACCAGCAGAGGGTCGATCTCGTAGGCCGTTACGGCGATGCTGGCGGGGCGCGTGGGGCGCTGGCAGAGCGCCAATACGAGAGCGGCGCACAGGGACCCGGCTCCGGCGCCGGGGTCGAGGACGCGGAACTCGGACCTCGAAGAGCGAAACATCTCGGCCATGAAGGCAGCAACGGGGCTAGGTGTGAGAAACTGCCCCAGCTGAGCACGGCTCCGGGGATCCAAGCGCGCCGTGGCTTCCTTGCGCACGTCATCGAGCGCCGTCAGCAACGATACGCGGCCGCCAGTCGTAGGCACCGCATTCGGGTCCTTGCGTAGGCTGGTCATTCTCACTGCGAAGATCCCATCCTTGTCCCGCTAACTATTAAGTCTGCTGCGGCCTACCCGTGCCGCATATCACAGTAGACTGAGCACCCCCCTGGAGGGCGAGTCTACTGACAAATTCAACACGTATTCAAGATTGCATACCGCTTCGCCTACGGGGATAGACTGCAACCTCCGCAGTCTATCCGGCTATCAACCCGCAGTATATTCCGACCAATCACGTCGCAGGCGGGCTGCCGGGTTCTCTCCGCTATGTCCGCCTCGATTCAGGGCATGCGTATCATTCATTGTGGTGCTCACGTCCCACGGGCTTCGCCTGGTCGGTTCGCCAGGAGCCCCTGATACCGACTGGGACTCAACATAGACTCAGGAAGAGCTAGTGTTGCGTCCCAGAAGTTCGTTCGTGGTGAGCCTGTCGAACCATGAACGGAACTCCTTGAAAGTGGGCGCCCTTCGACACGCCCAGTGCGAACGGATAATTACCGGAACTTACGGGACACACCACTAGGAGCCCACGCCTCCACTCGATTTGAAACATTTAGCCCAATTAGTGTAATTGGAGAACTTACCATCTGGTGAAACTATCCAGATCGCGCCGACCAGTCACCCGCTTGTAAAAAGAGGAGTCCATGCGCGCCGTTTGCCTCCAACATGTCCCCTTTGAAGGACCCGGGGCCTTTGCGGCCTCGCTGAAGCAACGCAATGTTGAGCTCAGGCCGGTGCTGGTCCCTCGCGACGGCCTCCCGGACAATCCCGGCGATCTGCTGATCGTGATGGGCGGACCGATGTCGGTGAACGATCCCGATCCCTGGATCGCAGAGGAGACCGCCTTCATTCGGAGGGCGATGCAGGCGGGAGTGCCTACGCTCGGCGTCTGTCTCGGTAGCCAGTTCATGGCCAAGGCGCTCGGCGCGACCGTTCAGCCTGGGCATGGCGTCGAAATCGGCATGACAGCGATCCAACTGACGGAAGAGGGCCGGAAAGACCCGGTGTTCGGAGCGCTCCCACCTTCAATGGACGTCTTTCAATGGCACGGCGAGGGCTACGACTGCCCGCCCGGCGCCGTGACGCTCGCGTCGTCCGAGTTATTCCCGGTGCAGGCGTTCCGTTCCGATACCCGCGCCTATGGTCTGCTGTTTCACATGGAAATGGATCAGCTCGGTATGGAAGCTCTCTGTCGGGAATGTGCCGACGATGTGACGCGCGGACATCAGACCGTGGACGAGCTGAGGCGTCGTACGATTCCAGCCCTTCCACACCTTCACCAATGGGCCGATCGGCTCATCGGCCATCTGATCCACTTGTCCTGATCTACCTGTCTCGTTGATTGCCGCGCCCGTCATCCTGTACCCTATGCTTTTTTCACCGGGTCCCACTGCGGATCGGTGCGAGAGAGGAACTACCCCTGATCCGAAAGTCATCACGCACATGCTCAGGGCGTCACGGCGGGACGGGTGATCGGACGAAGCAGCCCTGGAGCGGCTTCTTCATAAATGAGGGGGGCGGAGTACAGCCCTGTGCCGGCATCGCGGCCATTGGCCGCGGCCCCACAGGCGCGGGCGTCAACAAGGCATCTGCAGAAGCTGCGAATCGTCAGCGCATTCCAGGGCGTCTGAGGCCGAGCCCCGTCCGTCGCCGAGAATGCGTCCCAACAGCGCCTGTGCAGTGACAGGCGGACAAATGAAAATTTCGGATCAGGGCTCGCGAGCTATCGATTACACGATCGAACATCTCAGTTGATTTCAGGAAAGGACCAACGCATGGCTGGGTTTCCCATCGAATTTGCCACACGTATCAAGACCTTGCCGCCCTATCTATTCGCGGCCATCGACAAGATGAAGCAGGAGGCGATCGCGCGCGGGGTGGATATCATCAATCTCGGCGTCGGTGATCCCGATCTGCCGACCCCCGCACCGATCATCGACCGGATGAAGATTGCGGCGGCCGAGCCGCGCAATCATCAGTATCCTTCCTATGAAGGTATGCTGAGCTTTCGCCAGGCCGTGGCCGGTTGGTACAAGCGGCGCTTCGGGGTTACGATCGATCCGACTGCGGAAGTGCTGACCTTGATCGGCTCCAAGGAAGGCATCGGGCACGTGCCGCTGGCCTTCATCGATCCGGGCGACATCGTCCTCGTGCCGAGCCCCGGCTATCCCGTGTACCCGGTCGCCACCGGCTTCGCCGGCGGTACGTCCTACATCATGCCGCTCAAGAAGGAAAACCGCTTCCTGCCCGATTTGACCGCGATCCCTAAGGACGTAGCTCAGAAGGCAAAGCTGATGTTCCTCAATTCGCCGAACAATCCCACGTCCGTGGTGGCCGATAAGGACTATTTCAAGCAGGTGGTGGCCTTCGCACAGGAACACCGGATCATCGTCTGCCACGACGCGGCCTATTCGGAGATCTATTACGACGGACAACCTCCGGCCAGCTTCCTCGAAGTCGAGGGGGCCAAGGAGGTCGGCGTCGAGTTCCATTCGCTCTCGAAGACCTTCAACATGACCGGCTGGCGGATCGGCTTCGCCGTCGGAAACAAACAGGTCTTGGCCGGGCTCGGCAAGGTGAAGAGCAACCTCGACTCCGGTGTGTTCCAAGCGGTGCAGGAGGCCGGCATCACCGCGCTCGATTCCGGCGACTACCTCGTGGACGGTCTGCGCACAATTTATCAGGAACGGCGGGACGTGTTTGTCCCGGGCCTGCGCCAGATCGGTCTCGACGTGGAATTGCCGCCCGCGGCCTTCTATGTGTGGATCGGCGTGCCGAAGGGCTATACCTCCGCCTCGTTCACCGCGCACTTGTTGGAAAAGACCGGCATCGTCAGCACACCGGGCAATGGATTCGGCGAGCCAGGCGAGGGTTACATCCGCATGACGCTCACAACGACCAAGGAGCGACTGGCGGAAGCGTTGGAGCGGATGCGCAAGACAGGGCTCTGAGGAGGACATCATTCGTCGCTTGTCATTCGTCAATCGGTCAGACAGAGAAGACACATTGAGTCTGCTGTTCGAATGACGCTTGACGAATGACGCCGGATGTTACCGCTTGACCATTGACGAATGCCCTATGTCGCGTGAAACGGTCTTCATCGGCTTCGGTTCCAATATCGGCGATCGGGTGGACTACTGCTCACGCGCGGTGACGCTGCTGAGCCTGCTGCCGCATTCAGAATTGACCGGTCTCTCCTCGCTGTACGAAACGGAACCGATTCCCGATGGCGGCGATCCGGGAGCCACCTGGGTCATGAACGGGGTCGTGCGACTCGATACGGACATCACGCCGCAGAGCCTGTTGGAGATCTGCCGCGAAATCGAATCGGCCCTCGGCCGCGACCAGGACAATCGCAAGGGGCCGCGCACGATCGATCTGGATATCCTGTCGTATGGGACCAGGGCCATCGACAACGCGGGGCTCGTGATTCCCCACCCCCGGCTCCACCGTCGCCGATTCGTGCTGGTCCCGCTTGCCGAAGTGGCATCCGCGTGGGTCCATCCGGTCCTCGAACGATCGGTCACCGAGCTGCTGCAAGCGCTGAACGATCCGTCGGAGGTCCGCAAGCTCGACCCCCAACCGTCCGTCCTCAATAGGCTGCGTCCCGCCTGTGCCCCCTCCTCTCCCGGCCGTCTCTAATGCTGATCCTGCGATCACCGGCAGCCATGACCGCATGGAGTCGGTCGATCCGACGCGAAGGGGCCACCATCGGCTTCGTGCCGACGATGGGCGCCCTACACGAAGGCCATCGGGCGCTGATCCGTCGCGCCAGGCTGACCTGCGACGCGGTGGTCGTCAGCATCTTCGTGAACCCCACGCAATTCGGTCCGAGCGAAGACTATGCCCGGTACCCTCGTCCGTTCAGACAGGATTCACGCCTCTGCCGGGATGAGGGCATCGACCTGCTCTTTGCCCCGAGCGTCGCGGCCCTCTACCAAGCCGGTTTTCAGACGGTCGTGGCGGTGCCGGAGATCTCGAAACGGTGGGAGGGGGCACTGCGGCCGCAGCATTTCTCGGGCGTGGCCACGATCGTCGTCAAACTCTTCGGCATCGTCCGGCCGGATGTGGCGATCTTCGGACAGAAGGATTATCAGCAGGTCTGCGTGATCCGCCGGCTGGTCGCCGACTTGAACTTGGACTCCAAAATTGTCGTCCACCCGACAGTTCGCGAAGCGGACGACCTCGCCCTCAGCTCCCGCAATGCCTACCTCAGCGAGCGGCAACGGCGCCTGGCTCCGCTGTTGTACCGCGCCTTACAGGCGGGGGCGGCGGCCATCAAGCGAGGAGTCTCCTCAGGCGCGCTCGTGCGACAGGCAATGGTCCGGGTGATTCGGAAGGAGCCGCAGATTGCGATCGAGTACCTGACTGTCTGCGATCCTGAGACGCTGGAACCGCTGCATCGAATCGGGCGGAAGGCCGTGCTCCTAGGAGCGATCAGGGTCGGCGAGGCACCGTCCGCGAAAAGGGCACGAACCGTGCGATTGATCGATAACCTGCTGGTGACTTGCCGCGCAGTACGAAGCGGAGCGTGAGTTCTCGCTCCGGTCAGGAAGGGGCCGTTTCCGCCGCCAATCCTTGGCTCAGCAGCAGGCCGTGGACGAACTCACTCAGTCTGGTCTTTTGATCGCGCTCGATCTCCAAAAATTGAATACCGACCGACCGCTCGCGCACCGACCGGACCATCGCGGTCGAGACGGCAATCCCGGGCCCCCGCTCGGCGGTCTGGAATTGCAATCCCAGGAATGTCCCGAGCGGCAGCGGGCTTTCCATCCGCACACTGCACCCGTCCATCGAGATATCCGTGACCATCTCCCGCGGACTGAGTAGATCGGTGACCAGCGTGGCCATGCAGGACGTGGGAAGCCGTTTGTATTGCCGGCGGTCAAAGGCTTGTGTCAGGTCCCGCGCCGCCGGACGGAAGGCCCGAAACTGTGCGGTACAGAGCTGACACCGAAAGGAATACACCCGCGCCAGTTGCAGAAGCGAATCCGTCATCGTCGCCACATGGATGACCCTCACGAACGTGGTTCCACACTCGGGGCAATGGGGTTCTTTCATGACTCGGTCATCACCCTCGTGGTCCGATGGTCGGCATCATCGCCGAGAACCGCCGTCTCTTCGCGCCCGGCTCCTTGCCACCCCTGCTCCAACAAAATCGGCTCCAGCGCGGCCTTGGAGTAGGTGGGCGGTTTGACCCACTTGCCGTCCGCCCGCTTATGACCTCCGATCTTGGTCATGTTCGATCGATGCACCTCGCGAAACACCGGTGCCATATCGACACCGCAGGACACTGCGGTACCGTAGACCACATACAGAAGATCCGCCAGTTCTTTGGCAATACTCGGCAGATCGCCGGACGCCATCGCGTCGCGCAACTCGGCAAATTCCTCCTCGATCAGCCGCTCGCGCAGGAGACGTGTTGCGTCGTCCGGCGCCGTCGGCGTCCGTGCCGCCAGGATCTCGAACGTTCGATGAAATTCCTCAACCTGCTTCTGCTCATCGGTCATCGGTCGCTCTCCATTCATCCGCCGCCTGTCCACCCGCCACGCGTGGGGCCTGCTCTACCGGCTCGATCGGCGGCACCTCTTTGTCCGTTGCAATGCCCAGGTCTTTGAATTTTCGCGCGGCCGGCCAGACCCGGCTCTCCAACGACCCGACCGCACGGTTGTAGGCCACAACGCTTTTCCCCAGCGCCGCACCGATCTCGTTGAGATATTGCGCGAGTACCACCATCCGCTCGTAGAGATCTTTCCCCAAACGCCCGGCTTCCTGCGCATGCGCGGTCAACTGCTCCTCCCGCCAGCCGTATGCGACCGCCCGCAGGAGGGCCATGAGTGTCGTCGGCGTGGCCAGGACGACGCCCCGGGAGAATCCATCCTCGATGAGGGTCGGGTCCTGTTCGAGGGCTGCGCCGAGGAATTGCTCGCCGGGCAGGAACAATACGACGAACTCCGGCGCCAGATCGAACTGCGTCCAGTAGGCCTTAAGGCTGAGTTCCTCCAATCGGGACCGTACCTGCGCGGCATGTCGGCGCAGCCGGTCCATCCGCCGATCGTCGTTCGTCGCCTCATGGGCTTCGAGATAGGCGCTCAGGACGGCCTTCGCGTCGACAACGACTCGCCGGCCACCCGGCAACCTCACCACCATATCCGGCCGCGACCGACCGTCCCCTGAGACGACGGTCTCCTGCTCGTAGAAATCGCAATGCGGCACCATACCGGCCAGTTCCGCGACCCGTCTCAATGTCATCTCTCCCCACCGCCCTCGGACGGTCGGCGTCCGCAAGGCGGTGACGAGTTGCCCCGTTTCTTGTTGCAGTCGCTGTTGAGACTCGGCCAGCAGCCGCAGATGTTGGTCAAGGCCCCCATAGGCTGCCTGCCGAGACTGTTCCAGTTGCTGTAACTGATCGGCATAACGGTCGAGGTGGTCGTGGAGCGGTTTGACCAGGTCGTCGATCGCCTGCTGTCGCCGGGACCATTCGCTCTTGGCCTCGACCTGGATGGCTTGAAAGGTCGCTTTGGCGAGATCGAGAAAGGCCTCGTTATTCCGCTGCAAGGCCGTCCCCGAGAGGGCCTGAAAGGTTTCCGTCAATTCCAGTCGGGCCTGAGCCAAAATGACGCGGTGTTCTTCCACCCGCTTCAGCGCCTCTTCGCGTCTCGTCTCCGCCGCCACCCTGGCCTGTTGCGATTCGGCAAGCGCCCGACGCAAACCGGCGATCTCATCCTGGTTCAGCTCGGCTTGCCGCCTCAGCTCGGTGACGACGGTTTCTGCCCGCTGGGCGCGCTCCGCCACCTCCATCACCTGATCGTGGAACCGCCGGCCGAGACGCGACGCCCCCCACCAGCCCGCGATGAGCGCTCCTACGAGAACCCCGATAGCGGCCCCCGCCGCCAACGCGGTCATGTCGGTCATGTGGACTGGTTCCTCACGGCGGTACGTACAGTGAAGCGTGCAATACGCAGGAAGGATGATGTGCGAGGTTTTTGGGGAGCTTACGGAAAACGTCTCGGCAGGTCAAGCGGTGACGCCGTTCCCTAAGCCATCAGAGCCATTCGCATCTATCGACGGAATGCCGCCTTCGGCAATCGACATGCGTCCTCCGTCAAGCGTCAATCGAAGACCGATGGAGAGGGCGGAGTGAACTATAGGCCGTTCCTCCAGATTTGACGATTGACGGTTGACGAATCATGAGTGCCGATCTCCGCGACGAGCGGGCATCGCACGGTGATCAGAACAGACGGTCGCGGCCGAACTGTTGCTCCGGCGTCTTCTCCGTCACCGAAATCAAGAGATCGTCTCGCTCCTCGGCTCCCTCGTCATGATCGTGCACATCCCTGGCTGCATCCTCCAACGCCTGTTGTTGGATCCGGACCAGCCCGCGCAGACGCGTGATATGCGCCGCTGCACGGGCCAGTTCCTTTTCCTGAGCCGCCAAGTGCGCGCGGACCACGCCGATCTCGTGACGCAGCGCTTGATTCCTGACCAAGGATCGCTCTTGCCAGAAAGTTGAATCGTAGAGATTGTCGGTCAACCCGGTCCATGGGAGGGTCGCCGGCGCAACCGGCAATTCAGACGGACGGCTGCGTTTGGACGACCAGGTGGACAGACGCTCTCGGCCCCGCATGGCCCCTGTTCGGACGGCTTGGCCGAGCCAGCGGCCTGTTGCCGCTATTCCCTGTCCGGCAGTGCGGAGACCCCAATACAGCCCCGAGCGCGCCGCCCGGCCGATCCGAACCAGTTTCATCCCGAGCGCCAGGCGTCGGAACGCCGTCGCAGTCAGACGGCCTGCAGCTCGCACGACCCCCACGGTCCCGGAGATCAAGGCACCGGCCGCCGCCAGCAGCGCGCTCCCGATCTGCCGCCACCACATCCACGCACGAGAAGCACGGGAGGCGCATGGATATTTCGGCACGACGCCTTGGGGTATCAACTGCAGCCGTTTGACCGGCTCTCGATTCGCCATGATATGTCGACTCATGAGAACCTCTCCTTCACATCATCCTTTGCCGCCGATAACGTCTCTCGGTCACGGACATGGCCGGCCAAGCATGGGCCATCCCCGGAAGCACGAATTGCTGCACCAGTTCACAACGATCGACCGGGCGACGGAATCCGATCGATGTCTCGGCAATCGTTCACGAACCGCCGAGCTGCGCGATTCGCACAAGGAGGATCGTACCCGTGACGATAGGGGTCGAAGGAGACGGGACAGGAACCCGGATGGGTCATGCTCTCGGACCATCCGCAGGCCATGCCTCTGTTTACTCCGCTTCGTAGCGCGAGTCAACCGCACCGTGGAGCGAACCGACCCGTTACGGCAACAAGCCCGCAGGAGGCCCGACCGTTCGCTCAGAGCACCAGCTTTAACTTGCGGCCTCCGGAGAGACTGAACCCCTGGCGTTCGTAGAACAGCACGGTACGGTCGAACTGGGGCAGCGGGGGAGTCGTGACTTCGAGTCTGGCCCATCTGCGCGACCGGCCCCATTGCTTGGCTCGCGCCAGGAGCGCCGACCCCACACCGGAACTCCGGTGGGCGGGATACACGAACAGCTCCGGAATCGTGCCGAAGGCGCCGCCTGCGTACAACGCGTGGATCTCGGTCAGCGCAATGAACCCGCAGACGCACTCCGGCATCCGATCATGCCGTTCCCAAGCCAGGAACACCCAATACTTCTCCTCGGCCAACCACTCGCGCGCACGGGCGGCGGTCTCTTGCTCTTGAAAGTCGAACTGGCGGGAGCCGACCGCCGCTGAAATCTCACCGAGCAATTCACCCACCATCCGGGCGAGTACGACGGCATCGTCCGGCTGAGCCTGATCGATTCGTATCGATGGAACCGGCATCGTCATCCGCTTCTCCCTAAAACTGCATGATGCCTGAATGCATCTGCTGGGATTGCGCATTCTCTGCTCCCACGCGCCCGCCTGCAAGGCTGCGGGCAGGCAGACGCGGTGAAGGGTGTCAGCCCCCGGACTCCGCGCCGAGACACCCATTGCCGAGGAACCGTTGCGGGTTGCGAGATGCAACGGGTCCACCATGCCATGGGTCCAACACTTGGCGGCGATGGGAGTCAATCGCCCCTGCTGAAGTACGGGCGCAATGATAAAATGGCCCCATGGTGTCTGTCCGAGCCAAGGAAGAACAGGCCGAGTGGATCGCCCACCTCCTGGATGACGCAGTGCACCTCCCTCATACCAGGATCCGATTCGGACTGGACCCGGTTATGGGATTGGTGCCCGTCGTAGGAGACCTGGCGGCGACGGTCGCCGGCTCCTTCGTGCTCGTGATCGCCCGACAACTCGGCATCCCCACGGGGCTTCTCTTCCGCATGGCCTATTCTCAATTACTGAACGGGCTGATCGGGAGTGTGCCGTTGTTCGGCGACCTGTTCTCGTTCACCTATAAGAGCAACGCCAAGAATGCGGCCTTGCTGGTGCGCCGAGTCAAGCGTGGCGAGGCCGGGGTCTGTCCGCTGGAAGCTCCCGCACTCAGCTTGGTCGATCTCGGGCTGGTGCTCCTCGTCACAGGACCGGTTTGGGTCGCCGTCGCTGCATTAACCTACTGGTTCTGGTCCCGCAACCTCACGCTGCTCAGCATCCTCTTCTAAGCACGCCACCACTCCGCGATCAGGGCCTCCGGCTCACAGGGATGCACGGGCGAATCCCCATGGCGCTCGCATGGTCGAACCTCGTATACTGAAGCCGCTGCGACCTCTGCCCTTTTAATGACGATGCTGATCGATCGTTCGACCGAAACCTGCTCGTTCACCACGTACACCGCTCATGCCCCCAACCGTCCTGCTCAGTTGTGAATCCGTCGGCAAGCGCTATGGGGTGACCCCCCTGTTCCAGGACCTCTCCCTGGCGCTGTGCGACGGCGACCATGTCGGCCTCGTCGGTCCGAACGGATCGGGCAAATCCACGCTGCTCAGGATTCTGGCCGGCGTTGAGCAGCCGGACAGCGGGGCGAGATCCGTCCGTCGTCACCTTCGTATCGGGAACGTCCCACAAGAGCCGACCTTCAACCCGGAGCTCACGGTCGAGGAAATTCTTGTCCAGGCCTTGACGGCCGCGGGCTTGGACCCACATGAGCAGGCAGGACGCATCGCCCAGGCCCTCAGCATCGGACAGTTTCGAAACGGCGAGCAGGCCGCCGGCACCCTCTCCGGCGGATGGCGCAAACGCCTGGCCATCGCCCGCGCCCTCATGCTGGAACCGGATGTCCTCTTGCTGGATGAACCGACCAATCACCTGGACCTAGAGGGCATCCTGTGGTTGGAATCGCTGCTCAAGGTGGAACCGCGGGCCTTTCTCGCCATCAGCCACGACCGACGCTTCTTGGAATCGGTCGCCTCCCGCATGATCGAGTTGAGTCGCTGCTATCCGACCGGGGTCTTCACGACAAACGGACGCTATAGCGACTTTCTCGAACAGCGCGATGCCGCCCTGCAGGCACAGGCCGACTATCAGGCTTCGTTGGCGAATCGAGTCCGACGCGAGATTGAATGGCTGCGACGCGGGCCGAAGGCCCGCACGACCAAGGCCAAGGCCCGCGTGGATACCGCCTATGACATGATCGACGAATTGTCCGCCATGGACGCACGCGCGCACGCAAGCACCGCGGGCATCGACTTTGTCGGATCGGGACGTCAATCCAAGCAACTGGTCGTCGTGAGGGGACTCAGCAAATCGCTCGGCGGCCGTCGAATCGTAAGCGGCCTCGACCTCCATCTTGGACCGGGCCAACGGCTCGGGCTTCTCGGACCAAACGGCAGCGGCAAGACGACGCTCCTCTCCCTCCTGGCCGGCAGGATGGAGCCTGATACGGGGACCGTCTCCCATGCAGAGGGCCTGCGGGTCGTGACGTTCGAGCAGCACCGTGACTCGCTCGATCAATCGGCGACGCTCCGTCGATCCCTTGCTCCGGCCGGCGATGCGGTCATCTATCGCGAGCGTGCGATCCATCTCATTTCTTGGGCCAAGCGCTTTCTCTTTCGCCCTGAGCAACTGGACCTGCCGGTCTCCCGGCTGTCCGGCGGCGAACAAGCCCGGCTGCTGATCGCCCGCCTGATGTTGCAGCCGGCCGATCTGTTGATTCTCGATGAGCCGACCAACGATCTCGATATCCCCACCCTCGATGTGCTGGAGGAGAGTCTGATGGAGTTTCCCGGCGCGGTCGTGCTAGTCACGCACGATCGCTGGCTCCTTGACCGGGTCTCCACATCCCTGCTGGCGCTGGACGGCGAAGGGCGTGCGGACCGGTATGCGGATTATGCCCAGTGGGAATCGGCTCAAGCCGCCCGAACGCCATCCGCGCGCCGATCGAATGTGGCTGAGGGCGGTGCGGCTGCCAAGGCCGCACCGGCATCGTCGGCGGCCTCGGCGGTGCCAAAGCGCAAGGGGCTGTCCTATCGCGAGCAACAGGAATGGGCGGTCATCGAGGACAGGATTCTCGAAGCGGAGCAGCGCCTCGCCGCCTGCCAGGCTGCGCTTCAGGACCCCGATGTCGTGTCGGACGCAACAGCGCTCCACGAGCGATGCCTCGCATTGGAAGGGGCACAAGCGGATGTTGACAGTCTATACGCACGTTGGGCTGAATTGGATGGAAAGCGAAGCGGGGACCTGTCAGGCCGATTGTGACTCCTACCGGCAAATCATGTCGATCACCTGAAACAGGTCGATGACGATCATGCCTCCGAAGGTGGGTCCTTCATCCTTCTGCGAGATGACATCATCCCACACTTCAATCGCGACGCCCGGACCACGCAGCGCAATCGTCCCGAACATCTTTTCGATCGAGTTGCCCCGGGCATCCACAAACAACCCCGAGTCGATGGAGGCGCCCACCTCCAGTTCCCAACGCGGACGCGAGCCGGAGCGATAGTCGGCAACACTCAACGAAACCTGGCCCAGATACGACTGGGCCGCCACGGCTTGAAACGTCGATCCGTTCGCGATCTGCCCATAGCGCCCCAGGGCTGAGAAGCGCATGAATGAGACGCCGGGAACGGGCATTCGTCGCAGCCCAATCCGGGCATAGACTTCGTGATAGAGTGTCCCGGAATCGATGCCCAGTCCTGCGAACCCGGTTTCCTCGTTCCCCAGCACCTGACCCCAATAGGTCACCGAGCCACTCACCATCGCGTCGGGGCCTTCGCGTGTCTCCCCGACCGGCACTGCGCTCTGGTTAAGAATCGCCCGATGGACGAACGTATTTTGCAGAAACTGGCTCGGCTCATCCGACGTCGGCCCCGCCCCGACCGTCAGATTCGTTCCCCACTTCCCGAGACGCTCGCTCCAGGACAGGGTCGCAAAATTCAGGCCGATGGTTTCCTTGACCGTCGGCGTAAAGGCACGACCATCGACATTGAATTCCGTAAATCGGTTCATCGTGAAACCCATCGAGAGGGTGCGCTGCTGATCCGGATAGGCGAGCGACCCCCAATGCACGCTGGGTGCCGGAGCCTCTGCCAAGCTCAGGGAGATCTCTCCGGTTGGGAACGAAAGCCACACGAGGAGCATACGAAGGAAGCGTGCGGATCCCGACGGCGGCCGCCGCAGGGGCCTGTGTCTTGATTGCAGACTTCCATGGATCACCGCCATTGGTCTGCCCTGTCGCCCTTGTCGCAGCTCCACGATCGCACCCGCCTGGATCACGCAGCAAGCCGGTGACCTTCGAGTATCCAGTTCGTGTGAGTTTCATTCTTACCGCGATGGGGGGAGGTCGATGCAAGAGGGGGCGATCGGAAGGAACCACGCCCCTTGGTCTGCTGGTGAAGGATGGCCTATAGCCACTTCTATGGGCCGAAGCGCAGGCCGAAGAGCGCCGCGACGCTGGTATCGTCGCGTTCGAGGGGCGAGAGACGGATCGCGTGAAGATTCACCATCACGGTGGTGGAGAGGGCAACGCCGGATGTCACCGGGTACTCGGCGGTGATCCCGAGCGGAATCCAGTGGCTTGTGTCGCTGGCATCGACCCGCGGCGGCCCACCGGTATCCAGGCTCATGTGGATAAAGCCCAATCCGGCAAACGGAACCAGATTCACCCGGTTCAGTCGGAAGTGATATTTCGCGGCAGCCGCGAACCCGTAAGTATTGAGATCGCTGGCCGGTGTGAAGAGCGTCAGGAGGCCGAAGGACAACGAACGGTCTACGTAATAGTCCAACCCGAAGCTCAAGGCGAACTTGGTGCCGTCCGGTGAGCCGCTGAGCAGGCCGAGATCGGTCGTGAAGCCAAATCGCGGCTCCTGAGCTTGAGCGGCTGCAACTCCCGACAGCAGCACCCAGATGCAGAGCCAGCCGGCGAGCCTTCGCCATCGAGGCATCATGCGAGATCCTGTTTGAGGGTCACCCACCAGGCCTCTTCCGACCCAGTACACGGATGACTCCAGAGTTGAGTGGAGCGGCGAATCTAACATAGGAGTCTGTGGTCGGCAACGCGCCAGCCGGGCGTTGTCGTCGGTAGATCGGTTGCGTTATGCTGTCGGGTATGTTTCAACAGGGGAACAGCCAGCCGAAACAACCGCTCACGCCGCTTGAAACTGCGGAAGCGTTCTTCGCACTCCTGCCGAAGAGTCTCACCCAAAAGACGTTGGACCAGTACGGACTTGCCTTAACCACGGAGCAGGCGCAGCAAGTCTCCAGAGAGCTGTTGACCTTGACCCTGTACTGGGTCCAAGCAGCGCTTACCGCCCATTATAAAGACATCGGGGACGTGCTCGTGACGCCCGAGCTGCACCGGCTGCTCCGCGAGCGCTGGACGACGGTGTTTCGGATGCCGGCGGCCGGATGGCGGACGTTTCTGACCGAGGCGGAGGCGCGCCGGCGAGACTATCTTGAGGTGGCCGAACAAGGCGGTGGCCAAATCGACATCGGCAACCGGGCCGTCGCGCGGATGGAGTCGGATTGGGTGATCCGCTCCGAGCAGAAGGCCGCACTGCTCTCTCTCATTGTGGATCTGGTACCGATGGAAGCCGTCGGCAAGTTCGTCGAAGCGCTGGAACTGATCCCGCCGCCCGAGGCGCGAGGAGCATCAGGCTAAAAATATGGTGGGATAGGCTGAGAGGGTCGAGAATTAGGGTCACACGAGAATTAGGGTCAGGTCTTGTAATCATGCAACGCGCCAGAGTAGCGTCCCGGCATGGCTCGGTCGCTCCGTCTTGAATTTCCTCACGCCCTGTAGAGAATGAGCCGGGCTATTTTTCTTTTGTCTTCTCACCCCGAAGCCCGCAGCACGCCCGACGGCTACAGATAGCGGTGCGAGAGCACGCCGCCCGCTGAATCAAACTCATAGAGCAGCGGGGCGCCGGTGGGAATGTTCAATTCCAGGACCTGCTCCGGCGTGAGCCGGTCGAGGTGCATGACCAGGGCGCGCAGACTGTTGCCGTGCGCAGCGATGATGACGGACCGTCCCGCGGTGATGTGCGGCCTGATGTTGGTTTCATAATAGGGCAATACCCGCTCGGCCGTATCCTTCAAACTTTCCCCGCCCGGCGGTTTGATATCGAAACTCCGGCGCCAGATCTTCACCTGCTGGTCGCCGAACTTCTGTGCCGTCTCCGCCTTGTTGAGGCCTTGCAGATCGCCGTAATGCCGCTCGTTCAAGGCCTGGTCTTGATGGGTCGGAATCCCGGTCTGGTTCAGCTCGCGCAACACGATCGCAAGCGTATCCTGGGCACGCTTAAGCGCCGAGACGAAGGCGACGTCGAAGCGGTATCCTTTGAGCTTCGCCCCGGCTTTCTTCGCCTCTTCCTCGCCGCGTGGGGAGAGGGGCACATCCACCCATCCGGTAAACCGATTCTCCAAATTCCACTGCGACTCGCCGTGCCGGATCAATACCGCTATGCCCATGATCGATTGCCTCCGCTGCGTAAAAATGTGTCCCTGCTCAAGAGGCTGACACCTCAGCGCAGACACGGTGAACAATGCCAGCTCCCAGGCTCCCGCCTATTCGGTAGCGCCGGGAGCGGGAGGCATCGTGCCCGAGCCGAGCCTACCTTGCAATCCCCCCTTTCGGCCAGTACGATGCGGACCGTTCCGTCGGGCAGCAGGCTCTTCGTGAACGCTGTTGCCGGCCGTCGCACATCGACCAGTTCCGTGCCCTCGCCATGAAACAGGAACAGCCCGCATCCGGCTTGCCCGAAGAGTCCCCGTTGCAATGGGCGACGCACTCCCCGTTACTGGCCTCGTGGTGGAATAGCCTGGCCGAACGCCTGGGCGTCGGCGAGCGGTGCGACGCGTTCTTTCAACGGGCGATCGCGCAAAACAGCCTGAACCGGGTGGAGCAGCTCGGCGGACAGGTCGATTACTTGTTGTTTGTGCTGGTGCGCTATTGGCTGCCGGTGGTGCTTCCCCCTTCCGGACGCGAACGGCTCTCGAAGGGCGATCTCGACTATTGGCTGGAGTCCGAGCAGATTCTGAAGACGGCTGTCGTACGATTGCGCGAACTCAAGCCGCTGATCGAGCTCTTGACGGCGCAGAACCCGCTCGACACCCCGCCTTCGGACAGGGTCGAATCAAGGCAGCCCGCCGTCGAAGTGGACTTGGCGCGCATGTTGGAGGGCATCGCCGAAGCGGCCGGCAGCTATGGCGGCCCGGACTACACCTCCGTCATCAAGCAATTCGACCCAGTCCCGCTTCGCCAAAGCCAACCCTTCAAGCACAATAAGAAGCACAGCGCGGAGCTCTGGGTGGTGTTTTTGCTGCGCGAGCACCTACGCTCGCTGGGACTCGGCAAAGATCGGTATTGGCCGGTCGTCGCGGAGGTCTGCGCATCGGCCGGGATCACACAGCCCACCGGCCAACCCTACGGCGCCGACGACCTCAAGTCTTGGTGGCAAAAGAACTGGCCGCGGACCTACACCCAGTTGGAGAAAGGTCAAGGGACGGCTGATCTGACGGGCGCCGCCTATCAACACGACTCTGCCTGGTTTCAGGCCTGGATCGCGTGGCAGCGAGCGCGCTATCCGCTCGCCTCTGGGCGCCACGTGTGATCGGAGTCCTGGCCGCTCAAGGTCGGAAAGGTAGAAACCTGACGTGCAGGTGTTCCGGAGGGTCTGGGAGTCAGGGGCCCGCCTTCACCGGCCCGCCCTTGCTGCAACATGAACAACACCAAGATGAACTTCAACACAAGCAGACCGACGCCCACCCACACGACATAGGCCTGAACGCCGCCCGCATCGCGGATCAATCGGTCGCGCAGCGCGTTGTCGAACCCCGACTGTCGCCTGATATCGGCCAACTGTTCTTTGATGTGCCAGAAGTAGAGATAATTCGCGCTGGCGCCCGCCATGATCCGCCAAACCAGGTCGGCGGACCAATCCTGCGTAAAATAGAATGCGAGCACCGGCCCGATCGCATAGACCAAGGCGTACAGATACATCTTTCTGTAAAGGAACCAGAGAAACGGCTCGAAGACAAACGCCGGCCAGTTCCAGGTCAGGGCGAATTTCGGACCTGCGGGAGCGGTAAACTTGGTGAACTTCTGCAGATAGTGGTCGGCCTTGAGCCCGATGAACTGCCTCCAGACCTGCTCTTGCTCTGCCAGGGCAGAATCGGAAGCCGCAGCCGTCGGAGCGGCCGGTGCCGGACCGTCGAGCCCCGTACCACACTGGCTGCAAAACTTGGCCTCGACGGCGTTCTGGTTTCCGCATTGAGGACAGGGGCCCATCTCGTGAGCTTATAACATAGCCCCGGTGGGCTCTCAAGAAACGCGGCCTCGGTGAATGGCCGCAGCGACCTCGCCGCGTGCCGTTTGTCGTCGCGCCGGCATCATTGCTTTCACCAGATTCCTATGCTACCGTTCGCCTCTTCTCATGGCCGCTCGGTCTGGTGGGTGATCAGACGAGCGCACGGCACCGGGTCACAGATAAAGGATCGCCACAGCCCATGTTGACGGAAGAAGTCCGGCGCGAAGCCGATCAGTATCTGATGAACACGTACGCGCGGCTGCCGTTGTCCATCGCGCGCGGGCGCGGCGCGAAAGTCTACGATCTGGAAGGGCGCGAGTATATCGACTTCGTTGGAGGCATCGCCGTCAATCTGCTCGGACATGGTCATTCCGACCTCGTACTGGCCGTTCAACGGCAGGCCGTCCAGCTCATCCACGCCTCCAACCTGTATTACACCGTGCCTCAGGTGAAACTTGCCAGAGCCCTCGTCGAGCACTCCTTCGCCGATAAGGTCTTTTTCTGCAACAGCGGCGCGGAAGCGAACGAAGCGGCGATCAAGCTGGCTCGCCGGTACGCCCACGATAAACACGGCGCGGGTCGATTCCAGATCATTACGATGAAGAACTCGTTTCACGGCCGCACGCTTGCGACCCTGACGGCGACCGGACAGGAAAAAGTTCAGAAGGGCTTCGAGCCGCTGGTGCCGGGATTCACCTACGTCCCCTTTAACGATCTGGGGGCGCTGCAGCAGGCGCTCTCCGACCAGACCGCGGCGATCATGCTGGAACCGATTCAGGCGGAAGGCGGTGTGCATGTCGCTCACCAGGCCTATCTTGCCCGTCTCCGGGAACTCTGCCGGGAGCGGGATATCCTGTTGATCTTCGACGAAGTGCAGACCGGGATGGGTCGGACCGGCACCCTCTTCGCCTACGAACAGTTGGGAGTCCAGCCGGATATCATGACCTTGGCGAAGGGTCTGGGGGGCGGCGTCCCTATCGGCGCCTGCTTGGCTACCAATACGGTTGCGAAAGCGTTCACACCCGGCTCCCATGCCTCGACCTTTGGAGGCAACCCCTTGGCCTGTACGGCGGGGCTGATCGTCATGCAAGTGCTCTTGGAAGGCCGGCTGCTGGAGCAGGCCAAGCGCATGGGAGAGTATCTGGCCAAAGGCCTTGAGGACTGTAAGGACCGCCAACCGAGCGTGAAGGAGGTGCGAGGACTGGGCCTCCTTCAGGGAATGGAACTCACCGTGGATGGGAAGGGAGTGGTGGAGAAGGCCTTGTCGAGAGGGTTGCTCCTCAATTGCACGATGGACCGGGTGCTCCGATTCGTTCCACCGCTGGTCATCACGCAGGCCGAGATCGATCGCCTGATCGAGGTCCTGCCTCAGCTCATTCCGACTTCGTCACAGACCGGTCACCACTAACCAAACCCGATACCCGGACGACAGTCTCCATGGCTCGGTCGGCTCGCACAGCAGGTCGGACTTCTCCCCTTCGGACGATCCAGAAAGACCTGCTGTCGCTCGCGTCGGTGCCCCGCGACCACGTACAGGCGCTGCTTTCGCTCGCGGCCACACTCAAGAACATGCAGCGACGGGGACGGCCTCACGCCTGGCTGGCCGGACGCACGATCGGCCTGCTGTTTCAGAAGGCCTCGACCCGCACGAGGGTGTCGTTTGAAGTCGGCATGAATCAGTTAGGCGGCCAAGCTCTATTCCTGCCGATCGGAGACATTCAATTGTCGCGTGGCGAAAGCATCGCGGATACGGCACGGGTGCTGTCCCGCTATCTGGACGGCTTGGTCATCCGCACGTACGATCAGGCCATCGTCGAAGAATGGGCTCGCGAAGCGACCGTGCCGGTCATCAACGGCCTGACCGATTTGCACCATCCCTGCCAGGCCCTGTCCGACCTCCTGACGATTCAAGAAAAAAAGGGGCGCCTCAAGGGGCTGCGCCTCGCCTACGTGGGAGATGGGAACAACATGACCAACTCGCTGATCGAAGCCGCCGTCAAGGTGGGCATGTCCGTAAGTTGTGGCTGCCCCAAGGGGTATCAACCGGACTCCCCCGTGGTCGAGCAAGCCCGTCAGGAAGCGGCCAAGACCGGATCGGTGATCGAATTGTCGGATGATCCGGAAGTCGCAGCCAAGGATGCGGACGTGGTCTATACCGATGTGTGGATCAGCATGGGGCAGGAACGGGAGCAGGCCCGCCGGCTCAAGGCCTTCAGCGCCTATCAAGTCAACGAACGGCTGATGAAACGGGCGAGACCGGACGCCATCGTCATGCACTGCCTCCCGGCGCACCGCGGCGAGGAAATCAGCGCCAAGGTGCTGGACGGGCCGCAATCCGTCGTACTGGACCAGGCCGAAAATCGGCTGCACATGCAGAAGGCGATTCTCGTGGAACTTGTTCGGCCCCAGGGACGCCCCCAGACATGAGAGAGCACCGAAGGATGAAATCGACAACATTGAAGAAAGTGGTGCTTGCCTATTCCGGCGGGTTGGATACGTCCGTCATTCTGAAATGGCTGCAGGAGACGTATGGGTGCGAAGTCATCGCGTTCTGCGCCGATCTCGGGCAAGGCGAGGATCTCAAAGCCATTAAGGCCAAGGCCACCGCGTTGGGCGTTCGCAAAGTCTATGTCGAGGACCTCCGCGAGGTTTTCGTCAAGGACCACATCTTCCCTATGCTGCGGGGCAACGCGGTCTATGAAGGCAGCTACCTGCTCGGGACCTCGATTGCGCGCCCATTGATCGCCAAGCGCCAAGTGGAGATCGCCGTCAAGGAAGGGGCGGAGGCGGTCTCGCACGGGGCGACGGGCAAGGGCAACGACCAAGTCCGGTTCGAACTGACCTACCTGGCCATCGCGCCGTCGGTGAAGATCATCGCTCCCTGGCGCGAATGGTCGTTCAAATCCCGACGCGAACTCATCGACTATGCCGAGAAGCACGGCATCCCGGTGACGGCTACCAAGGCGAAACCTTATAGTATGGACATGAACCTCTTTCACATCAGTTATGAAGGGGGCATTCTGGAAGATCCCTGGGAGGCGCCGCCGGAGGAGATGTTCCAGCTCACGATCTCGCCGGAGCGGGCGCCGGACAAACCGCGGATCGTGGAGATCGAGTATGAGCAGGGGAACCCGGTCGCCGTAGACGGCAAGCGGCTGTCTCCGGCCAAACTGCTCGCGCAGTTGAATCGGTTGGGTGGCGCACATGGGATCGGCCGAGTCGATTTGGTCGAGAATCGCTATGTCGGCATGAAGTCGCGCGGTGTCTACGAGACCCCCGGCGGGACGATCCTGCACGTGGCCCATCGGGCGCTGGAATCGCTGACGCTGGATCGCGAGGTCCTCCATCTGCGCGATAGTTTGATCCCGCGCTATGCCGAGCTGATCTACTATGGCTATTGGTATGCCCCTGAACGGGATATGATCCAGAAGGCCATCGACGAGGCGCAGCAGGATGTCTGGGGCACGGTGCGCGTCAAGTTGTACAAGGGGACCTGCTCGGTCGTGGGACGGCGTTCCGACCGCTCACTCTATCGGTTGGACATGGCCACGTTCGAAGAGGACGAGGTCTATCGGCAACGGGACGCGGAGGGATTCATCCGGTTAAACGCGCTGCGTTTGGCAATTCGCGCGCAACGTCGCACCGCGAGGACGCGACGGTGAAGTCCGCCCGCCGGAGGAGATCGACCAAGCCCAAAACCAAAGCCCCCACCGCCGGTCGGAAGGCCTGGGCCGGGCGGTTTGGTGAAGAGACGAATCGCCTCGTGGAAGCGTTCACGGCTTCCTTGCAGTTCGACCAACGGCTCTACCCCTGGGACATTCAAGGCAGCCAGGCTCATTGTCGAACCCTTCAGCGCGCCGGCATCCTCACGATGAGTGAGGCCAAGAACCTGATCCGGGGGCTCGATCAGGTGAAGGCTGAATTGGACCGGAGGCGTTTTCGGTTTCACCCCGCCGACGAGGACATCCACATGGCCATCGAGCGCCGGCTGACCGAACTCGTCGGCCCCGTCGGAGGCAAGCTGCACACCGGGCGCAGCCGCAACGACCAGGTCGCCACCGACCTGCGTCTGTATGTGCGCGACATCCTCGCCGTCCTTCGTGATCGGGTCGAGGCCCTGCAACGCGCGTTTGTCTCTCAGGCCCGAGCCAACCTCGGCGTCGTCATGCCCGGCTATACGCACCTCCAGCGGGCACAACCGGTGCTCGTCTCGCATCACTGGCTGGCCTTTGTCGAAATGTTGGAACGGGACAAGGGGCGGCTGAGCGACGCCCTCGCTCGTCTGAATGTCATGCCGCTCGGCTCCGGCGCCCTGGCCGGTACGAACTACCCCCTTGATCGGCAATACCAGGCGCAACTCCTCTCGTTCCCGGCCGTCTCGCAGAACAGCCTGGACGCCGTCTCAGATCGCGACTTCGTCGTCGAAGTTCTGGCGGCGCTGGCGACACTGATGATGCATCTGTCCCGGCTGAGCGAGGAACTGATTCTCTGGGCATCACAGGAATTCCGCTATGTGGACATTCCGGACCGATTCTGCACCGGTAGCAGCATGATGCCGCAGAAGAAGAACCCCGACGTGCCGGAACTCGTGCGAGGAAAAGCCGGGCGAGTCTATGGCCATCTGCTGGGGATGCTGACAACTCTCAAGGGTCTGCCGCTGAGCTATAACCGTGATTTACAGGAAGATAAGGAACCTCTTTTTGATGCGCTGGACACAGCCCATGCGTCGGTGGAGGTGCTGACGGAGTTGATGATGGGGCTCCGAGTGAACCGCCCCGTCGTCGAGCAGGCGGCGGAGGTGGGCGGCATGCTGGCCACGGAGTTGGCGGATTATCTCGTGCTCAAGGGGGTCCCCTTTCGAGAGACCCATGCGATTGTCGGCCAAATCGTGCGGTACTGCATCGAGAAGCATCGTGAGCTGGCTGATCTCTCGCTCGACGAGTACAAGCGGTTTGCGAAGCAATTCGAAGCGGACGTCACCGAGCGGCTCACCGTTCGGGGCGCAATCGACCGGAAAAATCAAATCGGTGGCACAGCCAGGCAGGCCGTGACGGCACAATTGACGAGATGGGAGAAGCGCCTGAAATGAGCGGGGCGTTAAAGAAGCGCAGATGGCACGCGATCCCTCTGGCTCTCTGGCTCCTTGTCGGGGTAGGATGTGGCACCATCGGCTCGCCCATTGCGCCGGAGGATGTGGGGATCGGCCCGCGACTGCAACGAGAACAACAGGCGGCCAAGGCCAGGGAGCAGCAGTCCGAGCAGCGGACATTCTCCGCAGAGGAATCCCGACAGCAGCCTTCCGTGGTACCTGATGAGGCGGAACTTCCACCGCTCAGGCCGATCGGAACGCGATAGGCGGGGACCGGACGAACCCTACCAACAAGGATACGCGCCATGGAAGATTATCAATACCGTGACGGAGAATTGTATTGCGAGGAGGTGCCGGTCAGCCGGATCATCAAGGAATACGGCACTCCCTGTTTCGTCTACAGCCACGCCTCCCTCCTGCGCCAATACCGGGCCTACAATAGCGCCTTTTCCGGCATACCTCACATCATCGCCTTCGCGATGAAAGCCAATTCGAACCTGGCCATTCTGCGATTGATGGCCAAAGAAGGGAGCGGAGTGGATATCGTCTCCGGCGGCGAACTGTTTCGAGCCTTACGGTCCGGCGTGCCTCCTCAGAAGATTGTGTTCGCCGGTGTCGGAAAGAATCCGGATGAAATCCGCGACGCGCTCAAGACGGATATCCTGATGTTCAACGTGGAATCATCGGCGGAGCTGCACGCCATCAATGACGTGGCGGCCTCGATGGGAGCGCGTGCGCGCGTCGCGCTGCGGATCAATCCGGACATCGACCCCAAGACCCATCCCTACATCTCGACCGGCCTGAAGAAGAGTAAATTCGGGATCGCAGCGGACCGCGCGCTGGACGAGTTCAAGCTCGCGACCTCGTTGAAACATATCGAGGTCGTGGGGGTCCACAAACACATCGGTTCGCAACTGACGGAGGTCACTCCGTTCGTTGAGGCGTTGAAAAAGATTCTGAGCCTGGTCCACCAGGTGAAGGCTCACGGCACGGATATTCGCTATATCAATATCGGCGGAGGGCTGGGGATCACGTATGCCGACGAGACACCGCCGAAGCCTCAGGATCTGGCCGCCGCCCTTGCGCCGCTGTTGCAAGGCCTCAATTGCACGCTGATCATGGAGCCGGGACGGAACATCGTGGGCAACGCCGGCGCCCTCATGACCCGCATTCTCTACAACAAACAAGGAGAAGCGAAGCGTTTCGTGATCGTGGATGCGGCGATGAACGACCTCATCCGCCCCAGTCTGTACGGGGCGTACCATGAGATCAAGCCTGTCCAGCAACGGTTTCTCCAGTCCGCCACCCACATGGTTGATGTGGTCGGACCGGTGTGCGAGTCCGGCGATTTTCTGGCCAAGGACCGCACCTTGCCGGACGTGCCCCCAGGGGAGTTCCTGGCCGTGATGAGTGCGGGCGCGTACGGATTCGTGATGTCGTCGAACTACAACTCCCGCCCTCGCGCGCCTGAAGTTCTGGTTCATGGCAGCGAAGCGCATCTGATCCGGATGCGAGAATCCTATGAGGACCTGATCAAAGGGGAAACAATTCCGACGTTCTTGAATTAACCCGCACCGTTCACGATGACTTCGACTGTAACTGCCGTGCGACCCGTCACCGCCCAAGAGCACCGGATCCAACGCATGGCATCTCCGCGGTTTCGTCACGAATTCTCGTGAATCGTGCGGGTTCACGCCGGAAACGGAGGCTCGTTTATGTTCACCGGGTCGATCGTCGCAATCATCACCCCGTTTCGGAATGGCAAGGTTGACGAGCGCGCACTCGGCGACTTGATCGAATCTCAGATCGCCAACCACACGGCCGGCATCGTGCCCTGCGGGACGACCGGCGAGTCCGCTACGCTCTCGCACGAGGAACATGATCGTGTTGTGGGCCTCACCGTCGAAGCGGTGAGGCGCCGGGTGCCGGTCATTGCCGGAACCGGCTCAAACAGCACAGAGGAGGCCATCACCCTAACCCAGCACGCGAAGCGGGCTGGGGCGGACGGCGCGTTGCTGATCACCCCCTATTACAACAAGCCCACGCAGGAGGGGTTGTTCCGACACTATAAGGCGGTCGCGGAGGCCGTCGATCTCCCACTCGTGCTTTACAATATTCCGGGACGAACCGGAGTCAACCTCTTGCCGGCCACGGTCGCGCGACTCGCCTCAAGCCCCAACATCGTCGGCATCAAAGAAGGCAGCGGATCGATCCAACAGACGTCTGATATTGTGCAGCTTTGCGGAGAGCGTATCACCGTCCTATCTGGAGATGATCCGTTGACTCTGCCGATCATGGCCCTTGGAGGCAAAGGGGTGATTACGGTGACGGCCAACCTCCTCCCGCAGGAGATGTCGGCAATGGTCGCCGCAGCTCTGGCTCATCATTGGGATGAGGCTCGGCGCCTTCACTATAAGTTGTCTCCGCTCTTTGCGGCGCTTTTTCTGGAAACCAACCCGATTCCAGTCAAGGAGGCCCTTGGCCTCATGGGCAAAATCGATCCTGAAGTACGGCTGCCCCTCTGCCCGCTCATGCCTGACAACCGGGATCGTCTCACCCGCGTGCTCAAGGACTATGGCCTCGTCTAGGAGCCTGCCTGACATTGCCGTTCGTAACAAGGCGAAGCAGGCGATGGCAGAGGCCATGCCGCAGGCCGCGAAATACCGGAGGCGTATTCGCCGGCAGACGTTCAGCATGTTTCGGGGTCGAGAACGAAGCAGATGCCGGGGCATCCTTCCCCGCAGTCGAAAGGGCACTGTCGGACAGGCTCCTCGTCAAGCCCATCCGTCATGGTTCCCAATCAGCATCGCTGTCCCGCTCTCCATGGATCAGGCGCACGCAGGCAGCGTCATGCTCTGCACGATCATCCATGATTAAGACAATTGTGGTCGGAGCAGCCGGTCGCATGGGAAGCCGCCTAATCTCATTGATCAAGGATTCCACCACACTGACGTTGGCGGGAGCCGTCGAAACAGCAGGGCATCATGCCGTCGGTGAGGACGCAGGCGAGAAGGCCGGATGTGGTCGACTCGGGGTCGCGATTACCGATCAGCTCGCCGCGCTATTGGAAGAAGGCGAGGTGGTCGTCGACTTTTCATCTCCATCTTCAAGCCTGACGAACCTTGCACAGGTCGCCAAACGAAAACGGGCCATGGTGATCGGCACCACCGGATTCACCTCACAAGAAACCGATGACCTGAAGCGGTTGACGCAGCAGGTGCCCTGCGTCTTCTCTCCCAACATGAGTGTCGGCGTGAACGTGCTCTTCAAGACCCTGGCGGAAATCGCCAAGACGTTGGGCGAGGATTACGACATCGAAGTGATCGAGGCCCATCACCGACTCAAGAAAGACGCGCCGAGCGGGACGGCGATGAAGATCGCCGAGGTTTTGGCTCGTGCCATGGATCGAAATCTCGGGCAGGTCGGTGTCTATGAGCGTCATGGCATGATCGGAGAACGAACGCGCAATGAAATCGGCATTCAGACCATCCGCGCAGGTGACATCGTTGGAGACCACACCGTCCTGTTCGGCGGGATGGGTGAACGCATCGAAGTGACCCACCGCGCGCACAACCGTGACGCTTTTGCCGGCGGCGCGCTCCGAGCCGCACGGTGGGTCGTCAGCAAACCCCCAGGCTTGTACGATATGCTCGATGTGCTGGGTCTCAGAGAGTAAACTTGTGCCGCGGAATCCTGTTCGACCCCCGCCCACCAGATTGCGCGTAGCGCATCAGCCGGTAACCTACCGTTGGACTGCTGCTGCGGATGTCTGTGGATTGAGGCGCAGGCGACTAACGTGTCTGGGCGGGTTCCAACTGAAATTCCTCAGATTGTTCCACTGAGGTCGGCTTGTCGGAGTTCCGGAGAGCAAGGACGGCGGAGATCCCGTCGTACATCTCCCGTGCGGATTGAGACCACTCGGGCTTGAAGGGCTCGCCCCGGAACGCAGCCTCGGCGGCTTTCCGTTCGTCGTTGGTAAGAGGTCTGGTGGTTCGTCCGGTCATCAATGCCGTGAGGTTAAGGGACGTGGTTCAGGATCCACCATTTTCCGTCTCCCGCAGTTCAGACAGGCGTAGACGTTAATGGCAAGACCCGCATCCAAGTCGACCGCTCGCTCCGGAATCATGGTACCGCGACATTTGTCACAGATTTGCATGGGCACACACTAACATCGGCAGCCATCACGAACCATCCATCTGAAGTACTGGTCAACCGCGCGCAAAGGACCCTCTGCTTCTTCGGCTCGACTGGGTCCTTCGGCCAGGGATTGCTAGGCCGTGGCCGTGCAGCAACGGCAGCGGCCACGACCTTGACAGTGGTGGAAGCCCCTCATAGGATGACTTCAGGACGGGAGTGGAATGTTGAGACTCTTTATTGTCGCGGGGTTACTGATCGTCATGTATCTGCTGGTTCGGTCGGCCATCCGACAGTGGGGACGGCCGCCGAGTGAGTTATCCGACCCCAGACAGATGGTCCAGGACCCCATGTGCCGAGTCTTCATCCCGAGGGGCACCGCGGTCTCTGCGAGGATTGGAGGCCAAACCTATTATTTCTGCAGTTCCGATTGCGCGACAAAGTTCGAGCGACAGCTTTCCGGTTAGCAGCCGGAGTAGCTGTAATCCGCAAGCTTGTCCTCCTTGTCGAACTTCAAGGTAATGGCGCACTCATTGGGTTTGAAGTTGAACAACGGCAGGCTCGTCTTCCCTCCGGCGATTCGGTAATAGGTCCAGGTCTCTCCCCCGAAAAAGCGTGGCGCCTTGGCGTTGGGAGTTCCCCAGTTTTGCTCGAACCAAGTCTTGTCCCTTCCTTCGAATTCTGCCGGTTTGAGCGACTGCTCCAGGTACGGGTTGTTGCTGCAGCCGACCAGCAAAAGAACGGCGAGCAGCCAGCCTCTGCCCTTCATACCTGAGTCCTCCCGCGTGATGCCATGAACCGTCCGATCCGTTTTCATAATCGTGCGACACGATCGCGCACTCGTTTCGAAAATTCTACCGGCAGACCGAACATTCTGCAAACGGCTCAGCAGTTCCGCGCAGCGTTTGCATTCAGGTGCTGTTCTTTCTAGAATACCTGAGTGCGCAGAGAGGCGAGTTCGCAATCGACGAAAGGATCATGCCATGAAACTCTTTCTCGACACAGCCAACGTCAAAGAAATCCAGGAAGCTGCCAGCCTGGGTCTTCTCGATGGAGTGACCACGAATCCGTCACTGGTAGCCAAGGAGGGGCGCAGTTTCCGCGACATGCTCGAGGAAATTTGCCGCATCGTCGATGGCCCGGTCAGCGCGGAGGTCGTCGCGATCGAAGCCGATGCGATGGTGAAGGAGGGACGCGAACTCGCCAAAATTCACAAGAACATCGTTGTGAAAGTCCCGCTGATTCCTGAAGGGCTCAAAGCCACAAAGCGGCTTTCGAGCGAAGGCATCAAGGTCAATGTGACGCTGTGCTTCTCCCCGACACAAGCGCTGCTGGCGGCCAAAGCCGGCGCCTGGTGCGTCTCGCCGTTTATCGGACGGCTGGATGACGTCAGCTCGGACGGCATGACGCTGATCCGTCAGATTATCGCCATTTACAAGAATTATTCGTACACCACCTACGTGCTGGTGGCCAGCGTGCGGCATCCCCAGCATGTCGTGGAAGCGGCGCTCGTCGGCGGTCATATCTGCACGATCCCGTATGCGGTATTCCAGCAACTGGTGAAGCACCCGCTCACCGACATCGGACTTAAGAAATTCTTGGCCGACTGGGAATCGCGCGGACAGAAGTAGCTCGACACGATTCGTCAGACTGGGACAGAATTCGGCGTGCTTGGTCGAAGACCGCGTGGAACATCGGCCTCGTGAGCTTGCCGGTAAAGGTATTCTGCTGGCTGGGATGGTAGGAGGCGATCAGCATCACCCCAGCCGGCAGGCGACAGAATGCCTTGTGGGCAAAGCGGGGAGTCGGTTTCGGAACCTCCCATCCGAGTTCTATTCTCGCTTTCAGATAGTGGTCAAACGCGATCTTGCCCAAGACCACCACCACACGAACCCCGCCGAGCAATCGAATCTCTTGAAGCAGAAACCGCCGGCAGGCTAAGAACTCGTCGGGACTCGGCTTGTTGCCGGGCGGTGCGCAACGGACCGTCGCTCCGATATAGCAGTCCGAGAGCTTAAGCCCGTCATCCCGATGGACGGACGTGGCTTGGTTGGCAAACCCGAATCGGTGCAGCGCTTCATACAGCCAGTCCCCGCTCCGATCGCCTGTGAACACGCGCCCCGTCCGGTTCCCTCCGTGCGCAGCCGGCGCAAGGCCCAGCACGTAGAGGCGCGCCCCGGGATCTCCGAACCCCGGCACCGGCTTCCCCCAGTAGCTCCATTCGCGATATTGCCGACGCTTCTCCACCGCGATGCGAGCGCGATACTCCACCAGCCGACGGCAATTCGCACAGGCAGCGATCTCCTGGTTCAGCATGGTCAACGTCCGCATCGGGCGAGTCTACCATGAACCCAAACCGCAATCCCGCTTGCTGCGCCCCGAACTTGCTGCTAGCATCGGGCCTGACATCCGGAACACGCTGCCATTTATGGAGGGGTTGAGGCATGATGCGAGGGGTAGCTGCCACCGTTCTGATCGGATTCACCGTGCTGCTCCTGGCCTCTAGGGCCGACCTCCGCGCACAATCGGCGCCACATCCGGCAAGCTCCACCCCAGCCGCGGACAAGCCTCTGGAATCAGGCCAGGCCTCCAACGGAAACGGAGACCCCGCGGCCGCGGAAATTGAGGAGGCGAATGCCGAGGTCGAAGAGCGGTTGGTCGTGCTTCCAGAGATCAGGCGCGAAGGCGAGCGCTTCTATCTGAGCAGCTTCAAATTGCCCGACAAGCTCACGTTCGCCGGGCAATCGATCCCGCTCGATAACTGGCAGGTCCGGGAACGGATCGAGTATGAGTTCTACGCGTTCCTCGAAGACCAAGGCGAAAGCATCATCATGGCCAAGCGGACCGGCCGGTGCTTCCCTCCCGTCGAAAAGCAACTAAGCGAGGCGGGACTCCCGGACGACCTCAAGTACATGCTCCTGGTCGAGAGCAAATGCATCGCCGCCGCCTACTCGAAAGCTAAGGCCTCGGGCCCCTGGCAGTTCATCAATTCGACCGGCCGCCGCTACAAGCTACACAGCGACCGCGTATTGGACGAACGGCGCAATCTGGAAATGTCCACCGATGCCGCAGTGAAATACTTGCGGCACTTGCGGGACTTTCAACAGGGCGATTGGTTTCTTGCCATGGCCTCGTACAACGCCGGAGAGGACCGGATCAGAAAACTGATGAAGGAGCAGAAGGTCACCGACTACTGGAAGCTGCACGGGCCGCGTGAAACCATGCGCTATGTTCCGCGGATCATCGCGGCAAAGGAAATCTACTCGCAGCCGGATCGGTACCTCGGCCTGTCGAAGAAGGATCTCTATGCTCCGCTGGAGACCGAATCGGTGACCGTGACGATCAAGGTAGCCCAGCGCTCGCTGGTCTCGATTGCCGAGGAGTACGGCACCTATTACCTCGAACTGAAGATGCTCAATCCGGAATTCAAGAAGGAATACCTGCCCCGAGGAGTCTACACCGTCAAGGTGCCTCGCCAAACCTGCCCGCAGCGTTGCTTCAAGCAAGAGACGACTGCTCCTGTGCGTTGATGCGGGTCGAGGTCAGGCAGACTCGCGCTCGCCGGCTCTTGACCCGCCTGTTCACCTGCGTGCTACAGGCGGTTGATCCGTACTTGGCAATCAGGGCCCATGCACGACGGCGCGGCTCGATCCTCTCCATCGATTCGGAACGGTTTGATCTCCGCCGCTATCGACGCATCGTGATCGCCGGAGCCGGCAAGGCCGCCTTACCCATGGCCCTGGCGATGGAGGACATGCTGGGCAAATATCTTGAGACCGGATTGATCGTGACGAAGTATGGACACGGAGGCCGCACTCGAAAGATCCAGGTCATGGAAGCGGGACATCCGGTGCCGGATCAGGCCGGAGTGGAAGGAACCACAAGGCTCCTTGACCTGGTTCACGGTCTGACTCGCAACGATCTGCTCCTGGTCCTGATCTCCGGCGGAGCCTCCGCACTGCTCCCTGCGCCTGCCGCAGGCATCAGCCTCAAGGACAAACAGGATACGACCGGTCTCCTCCTACGAAGCGGCGCGACGATTCAAGAGATGAACGCCGTCCGGAAGCATCTTTCCATGCTCAAGGGAGGCCAGCTTGCGGCTGCGACCAAGGCCCGCGTGGTCAGTGTCATTCTCTCCGACGTGATCGGAGACGACCTCGGCACGATCGGTTCCGGACCGACGGCTCCGGATTTCACCACCTATCGAGACGCGATCCGCATTCTTCAGTCCTATCGGGTCTGGAGTCGGATTCCGACCTCGGTACGTCGCCACCTGACGCAAGGACGCCGGGGAGTCTTGAGCGAGACACCGAAGCCGGGAGCCTCGGTCTTCCGCCGCGTGACGCATCATCTGATCGGTAACAATCGCGCGGCCGTCGAAACCGCCAGCGCGGTCTGCTCGTCTGAAGGTGTCACGCCCCTTGTGCTCACCACTGAGCTGACCGGTGAAGCCAAGATGGCCGCCCGTTGGTTCGGATCGCTGGCCAGACAGGTGATCCTGCGCGGGCGGCCGGCGCGTCGTCCCTGTTGCCTGATCGCGGGCGGTGAACTCACGGTCACGGTCCAGGGAAAGGGAACAGGTGGTCGTGCCCAGGAATTCGCCCTGGCGGCGGCTAAAGAGATCGTCGGTCTCCCGAACGTCTATGTGGCGGGGTTCGGCACAGACGGTACCGATGGACCAACCGATGCGGCCGGCGCCGTTGTCGATGGTCAAACCGTGACGCGCGCTTCCAAGCGCAGGCTCAACCTCCCCCGCGCGCTATCCAACAACAATGCCTATCCCTTACTCAAATCCTTGAAGCAACTCGTCATTACGGGTCCGACAGGAACCAACGTCAACGATCTCTACCTGCTGCTCGTGCTCTAATCCCATGGGCGATTCTCCGCTCATACTCCCACTTGCCGCTTCGCTGGACGTTCCGCTGGTAGGAGGTAAGGCGGCTGCCCTCGGGCGACTAATCCGACACGGTTTCCGGGTACCTCTTGGCATCTGTCTCACAACCGCCGCCTACGATGCGCTCTGCGACAAGGCCGGACTCGACGCCGAAGCCAGATGGCAGGAAGCACTTCGTGCAATGGAGGAGGACCGGTCGAGGGTCCTAACTGAATGCCGTGAGATCATCCTGCGCCACGATCTCCCGGAGGAAGCATCGTCCCAGCTCAACGGCGAACTCCGCCGAGAGGCTTGGGGTGGGACAGATTGGTGGGCAGTCCGCTCATCCGGCACCACCGAAGATCAGGCCTTCCAGAGCATGGCGGGGCTGTACGACACGGCGCTCGGGGTCTCATCCATGAATCTGCGTCAGGCCATCCTCCAACAATGGGCCAGTCTTTGGAGCGAGCGGGCGGTGGACTACCTCTTGCGGGCAGGCGGTTTCGCACGCGCTCCCAAGATGGCGGTGCTGCTCCAACCCATGATCTCGGCAAGGGCAGCGGGCGTTCTCTTTTCTCGCTCTCCCCTCAAGCCACAACACAATATCGTCCTGATCAATGGAGTCCCCGGACTCGGCTCCTCTCTCGTCGCCGGGACAATCGCACCGGATGAGTATGTCGTGGCGGAGGAAGGCGACCGATGGTTTGTTGCAGAACGACGTCTTCAAGCGAAGAGGCAGGCCTTACGGATGGGAGAACGGGGGTTGATTCAGGAGACGATCGAGGATGCGGCCGCCACCACCTCGACGCTCACGGACCAGGAATTGCTGGAATTAGCCGCAACAGGGAGAGCGGTGGAAACGGCCATGGGGCATGCGGTGGATATCGAATGGGCCTTCGACGATAGCGGCCTCTGGCTGCTCCAGGCCAGACCGATCACCGCAAGGGTCCGCGAATCCAATCCCACAGGCCGGTTCGTAGAGAGCGACGGAGGGCTGGCTCGGCCGCTATTGAGTGACGCAAAGAGCATCTGGTCGCGCGCCAACTTCAAGGAAACGCTTCCGGACGTTCCGAGTCTGCTGAGCACCTCCTTTCTCCAAGAATACATGGAGGACAACATCCTGATCCATTATCGTTCGCTGGGATGCATCATCCCACCGGACCTGACGCCGGTTCGCGTCATCCAAGGCCGCCCGTTCATCAATGTCACCCTCTTTCAATCCTTGATCGCTCAACTCGGAGGAGATCCGAGAGACGTGACCGAACAAATGGGGGGACAAGCGACGGTGTCACCTCAGTTGCCGGAACGGCTCCCTCTCGGGAAGATGATCCGGGCCGGTTTCCTCGTCGAGTGGAGAATCCGCCGGGCTATCCGCACAGCCCCTTCCTGGTTTGCCAAGATCAAACAGCTTGCCGCCACGACGGCGAGAGAAGCCCGGGAGTATTCCAAGCTTCCAATGGAAGCGCTATTGCAACGATTGCAGTCGCTCGGGAATCTCTTGAAGCAGCGCGACCTGACCTTCGCGATCGTCGCGGGCGTCGGACAGGGGCTCCAAATCTTGGGCACGTTGCTGCCCGGCGCAATCGGCTCGGACTGGCGCCCGCTGTTGAACCGAGCCTTGCAGGGTCAGGGCACCATCATCAGCGCCGACCAGATCGAACGGATTCAGCAACTCGCAAGGGTCGCGGCGCAAGAACCAGCCGTCCGCGACTTCCTCCGGCATGAACGGACCGATTGGGGCGAGGTCCGGAGCAGGTTGCCCGGCACCGCCTTCCTCCGGGGATTCGAAACCTTTCTCGATGAGTATGGTCACCGGGGCATCGGTGAGAGCGATTTTGCGGCCCCGCGTCATGCGGACCGCCCGGACTATCTCCTAACCGTTATCCGGAACCATCTCCAACTCTCGGCACACCAGGAGCCTCAAGCTCTACCGGCTCGTCACGCGCGGGGACGCCGTGAGGCCGTACGAGAGATTCGCCGGAGATTGGGACGGCGGTTGGTTCACCGACTCCTGTTCCAGTGGGCCTATCGACGCCTCACCCGTTGCCTCTCGCTGAGAGAAGGCAATCGTCATCACGTCATGCACTTTTCAACCATGGTACGGGAACTCATGCTGGCCATCGGCGATCGGCTCGTCACGGCTGAAAAGCTTGAACGGCGGGAGGATGTGTTTTTCCTCACCGCCCAGGAGATCAGGACATTGGACGCCGATGCATCACAAGATTGGCGGCCGGTAGTGAACCGGCGACGTGAGGAGCGACAGACCCATCTGCAGGCCACGGTTCCGGATCTGATCGAACCGGACAGCGCCATGCACGGCCAGGGACTGCCGAGCAGGGACTCGGCTGAGATTCTGCGGGGCATTCCCATCTCCACTGGTCGGGTACGGGGTCCCGCGCGGCTCATTCGATCATCCGATGATCTGCGGACCGTCCAGCGAGGCGATATCCTGGTCGTGCCGGTCATCGATCCCGGGCTTGCCCCGCTGTTCGCCCTGGCCGGTGGCTTGATTGCCGAGATGGGCGGCACCCTGTCTCACGGAGCCATTATCGCCCGTGAGTACGGCCTCCCCACCATTGCCAACGCTCGCGACGCCATGCAGATCATTCAAACCGGGGACCTCCTGGACCTTGATGTCGAGCATGGCGAGGTGCGACGGGTTCGATAGACCGCCGACTGTTGAAATCGAGCCTGCCTCACCCAATGCGCACCCGCCTCGTGATTTGGCCATTGCTCTCCCAATAGGTTCGCTTGTGAGCGATCACGGGATCACTCATCGCCGGTTGAACATGCCCCTCTCGGTCGATGGCGCGTGAGGTGATCCGATGCTCCCCGGACGGCGCCGTCCAATCCAGATGCCAAAACTTCCAGGCATAGTCATGATCCTGACCGCGATCGATCGTGGCCATGAGCCAGGGTCCGTCGTCGATCTGCACCTCGACCCGCTGGATCGGCGCTCCCCAGGCCGCGCCTTCGATCCGATACTTGCCGTTCTGGGCGAGCACCCGGGCCGGAGCCGATTTGATCAGAGACCGCCCGACGGTCTTCTGACTCCAGACCGTCTCGCCATTCGACCTGCGCTCCTCGCGAATCGTCACATAGTCCTTGCTCATGAACCGCCCGGCCCATCGTTGATCGATGACCTCGATGCGAGTCAGCCATTTCACGTTGGCCACACCGTACCAACCTGGGACGATCAATCTCACGGGGTAGCCGTTCAAATGAGGCAACGGCTCTCCATTCATCTCGTAACAGAGGAGCACGGAGGGTTCCAACGCCTCCGGTACGGAGAGACTGCGGCTGAAGCTTTGCTTCATCTTGATCTCGCGGACCTCATCCTCTCCCTCGTCGGCCCCGAAGAAGGCCACATCCACCGCGCGGCCCTTGATCCCGACCTGCTTGAGGATCGGAGACAAAGGCGTGCCCGCCCACTTCGCCGTCCCGATGCCTCCGGTGAACCATTCGAACCCGTGATTGCCGGCGCATTCCAGAGTAAAGACAACCTCCTGCCGCGGCAACGCCTTTAGCTGATCGAGCGTGAACGTCACAGGGCGATCGACCAGGCCGCCAATCGTCAGCCGCCAGTCTTCGGCCCGAATCTGAGGCCGGCTATAGTGCGCGACCGTAAAGAAGTCCTTGGCAGGCGTGATCCAGGACGTCGATCGTTGCCAGTCATGCTTGTTCAGTTCGCCATAGGCCTTGATGGCCTGTTCCGGAGCATCAGGAGGCTGGTCAAGAAACGGGACGAGCTGCGGCCCTTCCTCCGCCCGGGCATGCTGGAACGACAGCGGAGAGTTCATCAGGGCCAACAAGGCCAAGGCCGAGCTTCCCTGGGCGAGGAATTCGCGTCTTGAAAAGGAACGAGGTTGACCGCTTGTCACCGTTTCCCAATCTTCGTCTTGCTTCATTGTCCGAGCGTCTTGATTGGCCATCTGTGATCCCTCCTTTAATCCATGGTCAGTCGAACAAGCATGGCGGTGGACCCTACGTTCTATGACCGAATCAGCGAATCCATAAGATAGAGCAGCGCCGGCGCGAGGAGCCAGAGCAGTCCCTTCACGAGAAAGAAGGTAAAGCCTGCAAGGCCGGCTCGTTTCATCCACTGACTTCCCTGTCCGGTCTGTGCATGGGTAAGGCCCAGTGAGTTCCACATGACCCTGCCTCCTTTGCCGTGGCGCAAGGGGAGCACTGCGCGCCGTGCCCCTTTCCATCTCGTTACACAACCGACGCCGAGCGAGGCTGCATCTCCGCCGTGACGGAACGGCTGAAGTTCGGCACGAGCATCGGCACCCGTTTACGATACTCGGCATAGGCTTGGCCGTGTGCACCCACCAAGTCGCGTTCCTCGAATCGAATGGCAATTAGAATATAGGCCGTGGTCGCCAGCGCAAAGACCAGGTGAGCCGCCGTCATGGTCGGCGTCGCCCAGAAGGTGAACAGCCATCCGACGTAGAGCGGGTGCCGCACGTACCGGTAGAGTCCGGGCGTCTTGAAGGTCAGCGGCGTATAGTCCTCCTCTCGGAG
The DNA here is from genome assembly GCA_050246315.1 of Nitrospiraceae bacterium. Lineage (GTDB taxonomy): Bacteria > Nitrospirota > Nitrospiria > Nitrospirales > Nitrospiraceae > Nitrospira_G. The sequence continues at coordinate 111,485 of JBFWWG010000006.1, forward strand.
ATACATCCATACCTGCCGCAGGCCGAACAGGTCAAAATGGTTGATCAAGAAGGTTGCCACCAAGACCAGAAGCCAACCGCCGGCAAAGAGGCCATAGAGGACCGCTCGACCGACCGGATGCTGCACATCCCACAGTACCCCGCCCATCGGCTGCCAGGCATGAAACAGCAGGAGCAATGCCGCGCTTGAAAACAATACATAGGTGCTCCGTTCGATCGGCTTCGGCACGAATTTGATCCACCAACGTTTGAAACCCGGTCTGGCCATGACGCTGTGTTGGATTGCAAAGATACCCAGTACCAACAGGTTGATCAGCAAAGCCTGGCCGAGAGGTCGTTGCGGCTCTCCGTCGATTGTCTGCGCCACGGCGATGTTTCCAATGAACGCGATCGCATAGAGAAGTGTGGCCAGAAACATGACATACGAGAAGATTCCATAGCTGAAGGCGAGTATCCGGTTCATGGCACGGTCTCCTTTCTATTTGACTTCGTGTGGGTGAATGCCGCCGAGATCGGTAGTTCATCCCGCCGTTGACCGTTGCACCTCAATCGAGACCGACACGGGAACGGGATTCGACACGATATCGAAGACCGGTGAATAGGTCGTCAATTGCTGCAACTCGTCGACCGGTGCATCGGATGCAACCTGAAAGTGCACTCGAATGTTCTTATAGCCGGGCCGGACCTTGTCTGAGATCCCCAGAAACCCTCTCAGGTCAAGGTCGCCCTCCAGGCGCGATTCTACCGAATCAATCCTGATGCCGCAGGCCGCGGCGTGGTAGACCATCGACGTGGTTAAACAGGCGGCCAGGGCATGCAGGACCAATTCCACCGGATTCGCCCCTTGATCCTTCCCGAGCAACACCGGGGGTTCGTCCGCATCGAGAACAAACGCCGTGGCACGCGTCCTGTCCTCCTCACCTGCTCCATAGAAACCTTGAATCGTCGAGCGATTGTGGCCGCCCTCGATCCATCGGTTAGCCGCGCGGAATTGAAAGGTGGCCAGGCTCGGCTGTTGCCGCACCGCCTCGACCGTCTGGCCCAGCCGGGCCACATCCACTCCGTTCACTGTTTGACTGACAATGCGTTGTGACATGATAGATTCTCCTTTGTGCGTCTGCTGGTTGATCATCATCCGGCGGAACAACCATTGGTCCGCCGATCGACAGAGTGCTTCCCAATTCATGCGAGCAGACTGCGCAATGCCGGATCTCCTGCGCCGGCACAGGGCGAGAGTCCTGTCGGAAACGAGAAGAAGGTCCGGCGTACCAGGTCCAGTGACCAGGGTTCGGACCGGTTCCACGGAGCCAGCGACATCGTCCTGGCCAAGAAGCAATAGCTGAACAACACCCGCGCGCTGGTGCCGATGAACTGGAGGACGTGAATCCAGATGAGCGGAGACCAGAGCCCGGCGATCAACAGGATGAGATACGCCAGTCGCACCTGCACCAAGAAGCTGATGGAGCTGCCGGTACGCACCGTGAAGTGGACGATCTGGACGATACAGAGGGCAATGGCCATCCAGATAGCCGGGGTCCAGCCTGACAACCAAGCGGCAAGCAGGAACACCGTCGCCAGCCAGTATCGCCATCCAAGGTCTCGAACCGGTTCCATGGCTTCCTCCTTCCTGACGTAAGATTCGATCGACAGTACGGGTATGAGCACGATCGATGCCATCAGGAGCTCTCAGCTATTGTCCTTCTTAAGCAAAGGGTTATGAAATCCACGCTAAGGCACTTCGATACGTGGGAATTCGCAATTCATGAAATCTCGCGAGGTGTTTGCGAGAATTCACGAATCCCTGTTGGTGAGACGATGGAAGAGACAATCCGACGAATCGGGATAAACGGTATGGACTGTAAGCAGAAGGGTCCGGTGGACCAGCCTACGAAACGGAAGGACGTACGATACCCAGGGCTTTCATGCGGGAGGCCAAGGTCGATGGATTCACCCCGAGGAGCCTGGCGGCCCCCTTGTCGCCAGAGACTTTCCAATCGGCGGTTTCCAGCGCGCGAAGAATATTCCCCCGCTCGATCTCAACCAGCTCTTTCATGGTCCGTATGGGAAACCTGCTTTCATCCCCGCGGGCTGGCAATTCGTCAACAGGAGAGGGCGCGGCTAACGGTAGCGCGCGCTCCAGATTCAGCCGTCCGTCACAGGCCGTGATGACCGCTCGCTCGATGACGTTTTGGAGTTCCCTCACGTTGCCCGGCCAACTATAGGCCTTTAATTGGCGCTTGGACTCGGGAGCCAACGGTGCGATCGTCTTCCCCATCCGCTGGGCTACGCGCTGCGCGAAGCACTGGGCGATGCTGATCACATCGTCGCCCCGGTCACGGAGCGGCGGCAGTGAAATCGGGAACACGTTCAAGCGGTAGAACAAATCCTCTCGAAACTTGCCCTCACGCACGGCCCTTGCCAGATCGCGGTTCGTCGCAGCCAGCACCCGCACATCGCTCCGTTTCGTGTACGAGCTGCCGACCGGCTCGAACTCGCCCTCCTGAAGGACGCGCAGCAGCTTTCCCTGGAGATCGAACGGCAGCTCACCGATCTCGTCGAGAAAGATCGTTCCCTTGTCCGCCAGCGTAAACCGCCCTTCGCGCCGCTTGGTCGCACCGGTGAACGCCCCCGGCTCATGCCCGAAGAATTCGCTCTCGATCAGCGACGACGGGATCGCCGCGCAGTTCACCGTAACCAGCGGTCGCTCGCGCCGCCGACTGGCCTCGTGAATCGCGCGCGCGATCAGTTCTTTTCCGGTCCCCGTCTCCCCCATGATCAGCACGGTCGCATCCGTTTCAGCCACCTGCGCCACATCCCGGAGCACATGCCGAAGCGAGGCGCTCTCCCCGATGATCGCGTCGTACTGTTGCAGCGCCTTCAATTCCTCGCGCAACAACTCGGTCTCGACCGTGAGCGATCGGATCTTCCGCTCGGCTTCGAGGCGCTCGTTCACATCCCGCAGAATCAGCGTGTAGAAGGTCCGGCGCCGCAACTCGAACTGCGACAAGGTCGCTTCGGCCTGGAACTCCGCCCCGGCCGCACGCCTGGCCGTCAACCCACCCGCGATCCAGAGCGATCGCCGGCCTTCCGGCATGGCACGCATCTGGTCAATGAGCTTGGTGAGGGTCCTCGCACTCTCGACTGTCAGCAAGGCGGACACGTGCCGGCCGATCATATCCAGCCCCGTTTTCGAAAAGATGTCCTCGGCCGCCGGGTTCAACCGCGTCACCGTCAGGGCGTCGTCCAATTCGATGATCGCATCCAGCGCACTCCTCACCAGACTGGATAATTTCTCCTCCCGTTCTCGGACCTGGGCCTCCGAACGGAGACGCCGGAGTTCCGCCGCGGCGCGCGCCGAGAAGATGCGAAAAATGGCGTGGATGCGTGGTTCTTCCGGAAGAGGGCGCCGGTCAATGACCGCCAAATGCCCGAGGATCGTCCCATCCGTGTCCTCCAGCGGCACGCCCATGTAGCTCACCGCGCCGATCGCAAGCACGTCCGGTTCGTTGGGATAGAGCTCCAACAGCCGATCGGGGAGATGCACCAATTGCTTGGTATCGATCACGCGCTCGCAGGGCGACCCCGCGATGTCCACTTCATAATTCTGCACCCATTGCCCGTCCATCCAGAAGGCCAGGGCGCGCAGGCGGCGTGTCTCCGCAAAGTATTCCGTCACCCAGGCACCGTGAGTATTCAGCGCCAGAGCCAGGTTCTGAACCAACGCCTGGAAAAACTGCTCGCCGGTTTCGGTCGCGGTGCCTTCAAGAATCGCTCGTAAGGCTAGGTCTGCCTGGAGACCATGAAGCGGAGTATCCGCAGAAGGGCTGGACATATCCACGATGCGCGTGAGCGGCTCGAATCGAGGTGAGTAGTATGGACAGATACATCACCTGATGCAAGAGCGTAGCCGAAGCATTTGGTCGCCGGAGAGCTGTGGGTCGTCCGTTCACATACGACAACCCCTGCCACGGACGGCCAGAACGAGCTATCCATATCCGCCAATCCTTCTGACGTCCTCATCGGACAAGGGCAGCCCTAGCTGAGTGAGTCGCACCGGAGATCCACGCTCTGCAGCCTCCGACCGGCTTCCAAAGCCGCATCTGCTTGACTCTCCTTCACGATGGTGTAGAAGGAAAGGAGCGTTCCAGAGGTCGCGTCCTGCTCCCCTTCCGGCAATAGGAACGAGATGGCCGCTTCGTCCTCACCAGCTAATATCCCGCAGTACGACCCGCAGACCTTGCTCAATTCACACCCGGCCATCGTCTCGGTCATCGACCCCGAGACGCATGGCGTGCTGTTTCAGAATGAGGCGGGACTCAAGAAGTTCGGAGACATCTCCAGCCACCCCTGTTACGAGAAGTTTCCAGGCCATGCCTCGCCCTGTAGCTTTTGTCGCATGCCAGAAGTCCTGACCACCGCTGGTCTTGTCTCAAGCGAAGTGGCGCTCCCCAAGAATCAATATCTTCTGATCCACTGGTCCAAGGCCCTCACGACTGACGGACAGGTCCATGTCATTGAGACCATCACCGATATTTCCGAACACAAACGGATCGAGCACAGCCTGCGCCAGGCTCAGAAGATGGAGGCGATCGGTCGGCTCGCGGGCGGGATTGCCCATGACTTCAACAACCTGCTGATGGTCGTGATCGGCCATGCGCAGCGGTTGATCCAGCAGCTCGCCGCACATCCCAGTCGCCATGAGCTCGAGTTCATCAGCCAAGCGGGCACACGCGCCGCAGCGCTGACGAAGAAGCTGCTCACGTTCAGCCGTCATCAGGTCCTGGAACAGCGCGAACTCCACCCTAACGGCCTGCTGCGGGAGATGGAAGACATCCTTCGCCGCTTGATCGGCGAGCAGATTCAGATTGTGATCGTGCCGGACCCCAAGACCGGGCACTTCCTCGGAGATCCGGTCCAGATGGAACAGGTGATTCTAAATCTGGCGTTGAACGCGCGTGACGCGATGCCGGAGGGAGGTGTGCTGACGATCGAAACCGGCAACATGGATTTGAGCCAGGAGTTCGTCCGTCGGCACCCAGGCTCTAAGGCCGGACCGCACATCAAGTTCGTAGTCGAGGACACGGGCTGCGGCATCGACGCCGACACCCTCACCCATATCTTTGAACCCTTCTTCAGCACCAAGGAATTCGGCAAAGGCACCGGGCTGGGCTTGGCAACGGTCTACGGCATCGTGAAACAGAGCGGCGGCTACATCGACGTCGTGAGCCAGCCCGGCCGGGGCGCCCGTTTCACCGTGTTACTCCCGCGTATCGTAAAAGCCGAACAGGAAGAGGAGCCGACACGGGACGGGGCGGCCAAGCCCATCCACCGTGGAACGGTCCTCCTCGTCGAGGACGATGAAGGCATTCGCCACCTGATGGGGGCGGTCTTGCGCGATGACGGATATGAGGTGCTCGAAGCAGGCGACGGCAATGACGCCCTCAAGCTGCTGCAACTTCGCAGGGGTGACTGCGATCTCCTCATCACCGATGTCGTGATGCCCCGCATGAAGGGCGCCGTCCTGGTCGAGGGAGTCCGCGCGATGATTCCGTCCATCAAGGTGATGTATATCTCAGGCTATGCGGGCGATACCCTGTCGGCGAATGGGGTCAGTGATCAAGCCGCATTCCTGCAGAAGCCGTTTCTCCCCTCCGCTCTCACGGCAAAGGTCGGCGAACTGCTCGCTTCCTCCCCAAGGCGATAGACCGGTAATCCGACCTCGCCGACCTCGAAACCCTCGCTGGCCCACGTTCCACTCTCAGGCCAGAGCTATCCCCCTTAAAGTCAGATCATGGGAATAATTTGGTTAGATCAGGCCGTCTCGACGGAACCGGCGGCGGACCGGAGGTCCAGAACGGATCGCCGGAAATGTTCGTAACAATCCGATATGACTACCTGGTCGTCGCAGAGACGCAGGATGCCGTTGGTACGGCCGGCCAGCAATGCCCACTTCGCCGCATAGGCCGCGATTTGATCCGGAGTCAGCCCGTGTCGGCCGAACAATGTGACGGCCGATTCGGAAAGCTTGACCGTCATGGTGGAGCAGGACGCCTCGTAGCCGATCACGAATGCATGGCGGAAGCCGAGCAACACCAGGACGCCGTTCGTCGCGACGACCCCATGTGATCAGCATTGGAAGCAAGCAACCGGTTGAAACGCTGATCGTTCATCGCGGACAGCCGAATCCCATCGCATGGGGCGGAGGCAGGTGCGTCTCGGACAGATCGGCGGTCGGTCGGCTGTACAATCCGCTCGACTCAGGGCCCCATCCTGTGGACGATCTGGAGCAACCTGGTTACCTGATTTGATCATTGATCGGCACTCGAACATCGAGTCGTTCGTCGTACTTCTTCAGTCCTTCCGGGATAGCTCGGCGACACCCCAACGAAGACTCACCCCACATGATTCATGAGCTCCTGACGTTTCACCGGTTGCATTTGAAGAGCACCGAGTCACCTGGCGATGGACGGAGAAATGATCGTGAATCACGCCAGTTAGAACTCCGTCTCCCTTTCCTGCACCGGTCGTTCCTCCTCTGTCATGTCCGTGGTCCACCCGCAAACGCTTCCGCAATCGGCGTACCAAGCCAGATTGCAGAACATTCTGTGATGGGGCGCTGATTCCCGGCTCGTGATCGTATCGAGATGGATACAGACCTGTATCCTTTTGGTTGGACGCCGTCCGGTCGAGCCCCATGGAAGATCCGATCAACCGGACCAAAGATGGCGGTCACAATTTGAATGAGATTCGTGATTGACATGCGAACCCAGATCCGTCAAAGAGTACACAGGACAGCCTCTGGGATATGAGTACGGACGGCTCATCCTCAATGATCGCTCACCCGGATGTGGAGCATGGCCGAGGAGCAACAGAATCCGAACTCGCCGAGGCTTGACGGACCCGTCGGAGAATCCTCCTCTCAGCAGGGAGCCCTGCTGCATCTATTGGAAGAGCTTCGGATCGAACTCGACCGCATCTTGGCGAGCCTCCCGACATCGTCCGACGCTGAGCATAGCGCTTCCGCGGACTCGACGAGATACGAGGAAGAGCGGTCCCATAGTGAGCAGGCAAACCGCCCGCATCCCTGATCTACTAGGTCAACACGTGCAACCAGCGATTCCTGTCACCGATTGGCGGTCCGGCCTCTGGTGGGGTTTGGGGGTTCTGCTCGCGGCCGGGTGCTGGACGACCGTGTTAGCCGAGCAACAAGGTGGGACTCAAGCAGACCAGGGCAACCGGATCTTTCAGCGATACTGCGCCGGCTGCCACGGCCGAGAAGGCACCGGCGAGGGGTACCGGCTGCTTGGCGCCGACCCCGCCAATCTGACCTCGCGACGGATCCAAGAGAAGTCGGACGCAGATCTCTTGGATTCCATCCACGAAGGTCTGCCGGCAATGCCGGCTTGGAAGGATCGGCTCTCGGATGAAGATCGCCAGCGGGTCTTGACCTACATCAGAAGTCTGGTGCGATGAGCAGACCACCGGCGAAGGCTCACCGACGAAAGCGCGCCCACGACGGTGCGGCACGGAAATGATTCGGCTCCAGCGCTGGATCGAGTTGTGCCTGCTGGTTGCGCTTGGGCTACTCTGGCCGACCTCTCCCTCGGAAGCAGAACAGTTCCTCACCATCCTTCATACCAGCGAGCACCACGGACAGGTGCTGCCCATCGAGCGGATGGGCCAGAAACGGGAAGGCGGCATGGCCGCCCGAGCCAAAGTGATCGCCGACATTCGGGAAACCACTCCGGCGGTTCTCCTGGTGGATTCGGGTGACCTGCTGATCGGCACACCGATGTCGTCCGTCTTCAGAGGCGAGCCGGACATCAAGGCCATGAACCTGATGGCATATCACGCGATGGCGGCGGGGAACCACGAGTTCGATTTCGGACTCGATCACCTCCACGCACTGCAAGCGCTCGCGCGCTTTCCGCTCCTCTGCACGAATCTGGTCGGCAAAGGTGTGGAGTTGCCCTGTCGAGCCGCCGTGGTCGTTCCGGTCGGAGACCTTTCCATCGGTGTGATCAGCCTGCTCGGGCGCCAGAACTTTCCCGACACCTTCAACCGCGAGGTTGTCCGATTACTGGACCTTCGCGATCCCATCGAGACCGCCCGGGCCTCAGCCCGGACGCTTAAACAGGAAGGAGCCCACCTGGTCCTCGCCGTCACTCATCAAGACGACGAGGAGGATTTGGCCCTGCTGTCTCAGGTTCCGGAGATCGACGCGGTGATCGGCGGCCATACACCGGGTTTCGATGGGCTCCGCACGGCCGCCTCGATCAACCCAGTGGCCGAAGCGACTCGTCCCGGTCCCGTCTTCGTCAAGACCCATCGCCAGGGCCGCACGATCGGACGGCTTGATCTTACCCTTGAACGAGTACCCGGTGAGCAGACGAAGGTCATCGTGGTAAAGGCTCGGGCCAGGAATCTGCCCATCGGCGACGATGTCCAACCGGACCGGTCCGTGGACCAACTGATTCAGGAGTATGTGCGCAAGATGGATGAACTCGGTGCGACCGTGGTCGGGCGCTCGTTGGTGAATCTGGATGCCGAGACCGCGACGGTGCGGGCCAAGGAGAGTAATCTGGGAAACTTACTGGCCGATCTGGCGAGAGCCGAGTTTGGAACTGACCTAGCCCTGGTGAACAGCGGACAAATCCGGGACAGTATCCCGGCCGGTCCGGTCGACCTGACGCGGGTGCTACGGGTGTTGCCTTTCAGCTCCACGCTCGTGACGCTCTCGATCTCGGGGCAGGAGCTGCGGTCGGCGCTGGAGAACAGCGTCAGCCGGTTGCCCGCCACCAATGGCCGCTTTCTCCAAGTGTCCGGCCTCACCGTGACCTATGATCTACAGGCACCGGTCGGCACCCGCGTGAAGACTGTGAAGGTTGGCGACAAACCGTTGGACGAAATCCGACAATACAGGGTCACGACCGATTCATTCATGGCCGACGGCGGCGACGGTTACACGATGTTGCAACAGGCCCACGACCGAATAGAACGGCAGGTCCCTTTGCGCGACCTCTTGCTGCAAGCCCTCAAGGAACGGCCTCTGAAGGCCTCGCTCGACGGCCGGATTCGCTATGCAGGTGCGACAGATGCCGGCGTGCGGTCAGATAACCATCCTCCGCCGACCCCACCTTCTCCCTGAATGACACCGAACTCCGTCACCGCTTTTCCCTCTCACCTGCTCACCGTTCATGGCAGCGATCACCAGGCTGCTCCATCCACCTGGGCGGATAGGGATGCGTCCTACAGCCGCGGCCCTTCCCCTTGTATCACGCAAATGGTTGTTTCGCTCACGTGCCCGTCGATCCGCCGGACCGCCCTGCCGGCACAGCATAAGCCATGAATCCCGTGATGTCAGGGCAGGCGCATGGGGCAACCAACTATCAAAAAGGTTCCCCCGCCACCGCATGGCGGTAAGCAGTGCGAGTGCCTTGAATCATTGCTGGACCGCTCGGGAAGGCGACACCAACCCTCCGCAATGCTGAGGTCGGCCCTCCGAACATTCAATTCGACGGGTGGCGGGAAAGGCCCTATATTTCAACGGATGGATCTCGCCCTGCGGGCGGGACGTCATCCGACTAGCCGCTCGGGAATTCTCCTGGCCGTTCGGTAGCCATGATCAGAGGAGGATATTCCATGATTCCGAAGAACCACACTGGCCATGTCTCTTCATTCCTTCTGGACCTGATCATGTCGGGCTTGATGTCGTCCATTATTTCCGTTGTGAACATGGGGCTGATCAACGGCATTATCGTCATCTGGCTCAAGGCCTGGGCGCAGGCGCTTATCATCGCCTTTCCGACATTAACTGTAATCACGCCTGCGGTTCGCATGTCGTAGGCCATGTCAAAAAAAGGGAATGACGAACAGGCAACGCAGCAGGCGCTGCCACTCCATGGCGCGTCGATCGTTGCGGCCGAGCCCGCTCCACAGCCGCACCTGGAGCACTGATAGGGAGGCATTGTGATGAGTCTTGAACAGGGTTACATTGGCGGCGCGGTGTTCGTGGGAATGGGGGCCGCCTTGATCATGGATCTCTGGAACCTCTTGTTGAAACGTGTCTTTAACATTGCTTCGCTGAACTATTGTTTCGTCGGGCGTTGGTTGAGCCATATGCTTCTCGGCACCTTCACGCATGCTCGAATTGCAGCAGCCCCGAAGCGACCGGCAGAATGTGTGATCGGCTGGGCCGCACACTTTCTTATCGGCGTGGCCTTTGCGTTAGTACTGATCATTTCAACATCGGGTGGCTGGTTGGAACATCCGTCCCTCTTCCCAGCCTTGATTGTCGGTGTCGGGACCGTGCTCATCCCATTCTTCATTGTGCAACCGGCCTTGGGGTTTGGCATCGCTTCAGCCAACACGCCACATCCAACCCAAGCCAGACTGAAAAGCTTGATGACCCATACAGCGTTCGGTTTCGGGCTTTACCTCTCTGCGATTCTCCGGATTTACTTGATGCACGCCTATGCCTAGCGATCAGCAGCAGCCGGACAGCACATTGAGACAATACCGATGGAGATCTATCAGTTGAGAACGTTTGTCGCTGTCGCCCGAGAGGGCAGCATCACGCGTGCCTCGGAGATCCTTTCTCTCAGCCAGCCGGCTGTGAGCGCGCATATCAAGACCATGAAAGATAATCTCACGCTGGTGTTGTTCGAACACACGTCTCGGGGCATGAGCCTGACCGTCCAGGGGAAGAAGGTATTGGCCAAGGCGGAGCAGGTATTGGCCGTGCACCGAGATCTCCTTGAGGAGGCAGGGTGGATCAAGAGTCGAGTGAGTGGGGCATTCCGTTTGGGGTCGAACCGCAGTACCAATGCGCAGGTAATGGGTAAGTTGTTGACCAGGCTTTCCGAAACATGTCCGGACATCGAGATGGCGCTGTAATTCGGCAGCTCCGTAGAGATCCAGCGCGCCATCCGCAGTGGCACACTGGATGCTGGTTTCTACACCGACGACGGCCATGCCGATGTGGAACTGGAGACCATAGAGGTGGATCGGTTTGGCATCCTCCTGGCCGCCCCGCGTGGGTGGATCGAGAATCCGATGTGCCCCGGCTGGCAGAACCTGGCGCGCCTGCCATGGATCTGCGCGGCGTCGAGCACATGCTGCGGGCGCGCGGCGGAAGGTGTGTTCGAGCGGAACGGCTTCCGTCCGGAAAAGCTCGTCAGCGTCGATCAGGAAAGTGTGACGTGAACGATGATTTCCGAGGAAGTCGGCGTCGGCCTATTGCATGCGGATACGGCTTGGGAGGCGGAGAGGAAGGGCGAGATGGAGTTGCTCGGCGGCGCACAACAAGAGGTACGCTTGCTCTTCTCCTACCAATGCCGGCGCGCGCACGACCCACTGATCGAGGCCGTGTCGGCCGCAGTGCGAGGGATTCTTGTATAGTGACCCGAGCACGAGCTAGCCTCGAATCGCTACGAGATTGGACGACGGCGCGCAGACGGCCCTTCTCGAACCGACTACTCACCCGTCGCTCTCGGACACGGTCGAACCAGAAACACCCGCACGGAAGCGGATTGTTGAGAAAGCCACCCATCTGTCCCGGTCCAGCGGCGATCTCATCCACTGTCGATTCAATCGTGGCGATCGAGATCTCCGTCTTGCATCCCACGAAGTCTGTTGCCGCAGGTCGATCGGATGAGTTGGCGATCGTGAGCACGGCTTCAGAACTGAAACTGTGCAGTCCTTCTGGTCGCATCCCATTGGATAATGCCGCTCGTCACGCCGCCTTGGCGGGACACCAGCGCAGGCCGAGCTGCAACAGCTCCTGCAGCAGATCCTCGTAGGTCCAGCCGGCCTTCAAAGCGGATTCCGCAAAATCCTCATCGCGGGAGATCTGTGGGTTGGGATTGGCTTCGAGCACGTAGACCCTGCCCGATGGATCCATCCTCAGATCGATCCGGGCATAGCCGCTGAGCCCCAAGACCCGATAGACACGGCGCGCGAGGTGGCGAATCTTCTCTTCCATCCCCTCGGGAAGATTCCGAGCTTCGCCGGATCGGATCCCGTACTTGTTCTGGTATGTCCTGCTCCACTTCACCCGCTCGGTAGCGATCCGCCAGGCCTCCTCCGGCATCCGATCCATCACCAACTCCCACACGGGCAACACGCGGAGATGGCCGTTGCCCATGACCCCGACGTACAGTTCACGTCCTTCGATGTACCGCTCCACCAGGGCACCGGTACGGATGCTCTCGTGGATGAAGGCCACACGCTCCTGCAACTTCTCCTCGTCACTCACGATGGAGGCTTGCGAGATCCCCAACGAAGCTTCTTCGGTCACCGACTTCACGATCAACGGAAAGTCCAGATGCTCGGGGCGTCTGATCGATCGACCCATGGAAAACAGGGCGAAGTCCGGAAAGAGAATGCGATGGAACGACAGCAGTTTCTTGGACAGGCTCTTGTCCCGCGCCAGCATCAGGCCGCGCGGGTTGCAGCCCGTATACGGCACGCGCAGCAATTCCAGATAGGAGACGACATTCTGATCATACACGGCGATGCCGTCGAACTCTTCGAGCAAATTGAACGCGATGTGCGGATGCCACTCCTCCACCGCTGTCCGGATCACACCGAGGTCGCTCTTGACCCCAAGCGGACGGACCTCATGGCCCATCCTGCGCAGCGTGGACACGACGTCGTATTCGGTCTTCCACTCGGCCGCAGTCGCATCCTGTCCGTCCAATTCATCCGGCGGAACCAGATCTTCATGCATCAGCACAAGCACGCGCAGCCTTTTCATGCCGCCACCGGACGCCACCCGCAGTGCAGGTCATTCATCGACTGCCGCCTCAACAGCACCGTGAATCCCAGCTTAAGCTGGTCCAGGGTCATCGCCTCCCGAAGATTCAGCGCCCGGCAACGTTCACTCATGTCCTCGAGGACTTGGTCGATCGTGTACAGATCCATTCGTCCGAGGGTCAGAAATGAGGACGGAAATGGATTTGCTTCGCGGCCAGGCCGTCATCGAGACGCTGGATCTGTGTACGCCGCAAGCCTCCGTTGATGGCGTGCCCCCGATCGCATAGCCGCAGATACAAGAGATGTTGTTCAGGCCAATTGGTCCAGGATGACTGCCACCTGGCGGACAGTCGCGAGATCATGCTCTACGGGGTCTCCGAGATGCTATGCGCTCGCAGGCATGCGCGGCGGCGCCCGATGCAATGGACAAGGCCACTCGCCCTATCGAGGATCATAGCATCGGCCTGACGGCCGGAGGACCAAATGGTGAATTTTGATCGACGCCTTTGTGCCAGATGGCCATGGAGAAGGCCGCCGCCGACTCCATCAAGAACAAGAAGCTGAAGGCTCGAACGGAGGGATGATCGAGCGGCTACAGCACGTCGGCTTCGGACGAATCATTCTGGAGCTGCGGCTCGGAGAACCGGAAACGGAACGAGAACTGATGCGGCAAGGCTTCGAACCGGGCGTCCGCTTCAAACCCATCGGCAGAGCGGCTCTTCCCGTCGGGGTACCATTTGAATCGAAATCGGCCAGAGCCGCCGTCGTTCGATGAATCCGCGCGATACTGCCCATCCAGATCGAAGTGTTCTTGCAGGTAGGTGTCTACCCTCGACAGAAGACCTTTGACAGCCGCCATCCCTGACTCAAGAGCGAATTGTTGCACCAAATCGGCCGCCATGTGGGGATCCTGAAGACGAGAGACATCCTCGGCCCTGGCGTGAGCCGTGAGAACCAAGAGCAGCAAACCCATCCAGAGCAGCCGTACCATCGAGGTCACTCTAACGCTCTTCAGGACCTCGGTCAAGCAACCAGGACGCGCCCAACAGCCGATCAGGCAGGCCACCGATTCCCGCTGGTCGACATTCATCGGTCGTTGGGGATGAATTCCATTAATCGGGCTCCTAGGCAAAGACCTACTAGCGTTCCTCTCGCAATTCAAGCCTGAACGCAGGCGCACAAGACCAGGCCCTTGGATGATGACGGGGCGTCTTTGCAACCGACCGCTACCATTGGCTTGCGGAGCCGGCTCTATGCATTCGATACAATTCACGATGATCCCCGGCTGATCGTCGATGTCCTGCGCGATCCCGCTGGCCACTTGGCGGAGCATCGCCTAGCGTTTGGCGAACCGAAGCTTCCTCAGGTCGCTGGTCACATCAGCGGCTTCCTCTTATACGTGACGAGTCAGGTCCGCATTCAACCCTTCCAGCTCCGTGCAAGAGTTCTTTAGACGATCGGTCATTCGATTCACTGCCGCCGCCAACTCCTGAAATTCGTCGCCGGTGGCAATACCGAGCGGTCGGTCATAGGAGCCCTGGCTAATGGCTTCCACGCCAGGCTGCAAGGTCTGGATAGGCCTGGCGATTCGGGCTGCGACGTAGCGCCCCATCAACCACAGCAAGCCCAGCATCACCAACCCAATCACTGCCTGGTTGCTGACCTGCTCGCGAATCGGCGGATCGCTCTCGCTCGGCTGTTACTGGACAAGCGCGTGCCAGGTGTTATCGGGCACTTTCAATCCGCCGACCAGCGCAAAACCCATCACCGTTTCCTGCACGCCAGGCCCGTCGTCCTCCGCCCCGGCTCAGCCAGGATCCGGCGACACGATCATGGCCATGAGTTGGCTGGGAATCCGATGCGCCTGGCGAGGCAGGATACGGGATCGCGAGCGAGAAGCCGGTACACGATGAGAACCAGAGACAACGACAGCAGGATGCAGATCAGCAGCCCGTCGATCAGGATCAAGGCGATTCGCTGCCTCCCCGCGATGGAAGCCAAGCGGCCAATCGAAGCACGGTGTGACGTGGCCGCTGAGGCCGTACAGAAAATGGCACCCATGTCGAGCACAGTGGACGACATCGCAGCGGTCCGGACCGCTGCGGATTTCGACAGCGGCAGGAGGAGGATCAACCAGGTAGGAAAAGCATAGGTCGCGACAGCCCTTCGACCACGTGCATCCGCTGAGGCTGATACAGACGGCGATCGTATCCGCGGAGATAGTCTAGAACCTATCTCAAAATGGTTGTGTCGCTAGAGAAAGTCCCTATAATGCGCCCGCATGTTGCGTCTGCGCGATGACCAATGGGAACGGATTCGGGAGCATGTTCCCGAGGAACATATTCCCGAAAGTCGGCCGGGCCGCAAGCCGGTGCCGGCCCGCGCCGTGTTGGAAGCCGTCCTGTGGATGCTGAACGGGTGCGCAGTGGCACATGCTGCCGCAGTGCTACCCCAACTACAAAACGGTGCATCGCCGGTTCCAGCAGTGGTGCGAACGGGAGGTGCGGCGCGAGATGCGCACTCAGTTGGCGAATACGTGGCGCGAGGAAGGGGCCATCGACGAGCGCGAGCGCTTCATCGAGGCGACGGTTGCCATGGCCAAGGGCGGCGGCGAAGGCATCGCCCCCACCCGCGGGGGCAAAGGCGTGAAGATCCTCGCGATTGTGGATCGTCATGGGCTGCCCCTCTCCGTGAGTACGCACGCCGCGAATCATCATGAGGTCACGCTGGTCCAACTCAGTTTCGACTTCTCCATGCTGGAGGCGAAGCCCGAGCATCTCATTGGCGATCGGGCATACGATAGCGACCGGCTCGATGACGAGCTCAAGCAAGACGGGATCAACATGATGGCCCCGCACCGATCCACCCCCAAACTCAAGACCCAGGACGGTCGCCATCTGCGGCGCTATCAGCGCCGCTGGCTCGTCGAGCGATTCTTTGCCTGGCTGCAATGGAAGCGTCGGTTACTGGTCCGCTGGGAATATTGCGCGACCAATTTCCTTGGGTTTGTCCAACTCGCATCCATCACGATGCTCCCAAAGCAATTTGGAGATGGGTTCTAATGAGACCGCTCCAACCACGCCCGACGGCAATTGCAGAGGTTTTTGTCGGTGGTTGCCATTTGTTGGAATTGGAGTCTCACCGTAGCCAAGACTGTATAGGCTCACCGGAACTGAAGC
The DNA here is from genome assembly GCA_050246315.1 of Nitrospiraceae bacterium. Lineage (GTDB taxonomy): Bacteria > Nitrospirota > Nitrospiria > Nitrospirales > Nitrospiraceae > Nitrospira_G. The sequence goes on from JBFWWG010000006.1 coordinate 127,419, forward strand.
GAGTGGTCGGATTGATTGCAGACTCAATAGAACGTTGATCAAGGAGATTGGAGCAATTGGGCACACCCTGCTCCTGCTTCGCTCCCAGGCCGTCGCCACGCTGCAAATCGTGGCTGTATGGCACGTTGCATGAATTCGGAGAAAGTCCTGGATCTCCGCTTGCCCCGAATGATCGAGACATTGAGGTTGATGAATCCATACGATCCGTCGCCGGTAGCAGGGGTTTTCTAAGCCCCTTCTTCCAAACGATGGGTGGACCAGTGCGCAACCCTGTTGGAAGGCACTAATCCCAATCCGTCATAGCCCGCACTGGCGTTCCGACCTCCGACCAAACTAGTGTCCTGACTCCGAAGTTCGCATCATGATCTTGATAGCCAACTGCTGGATTGATGACAACTTCATCTGCTGGACTTCTTCGACCAGTTTCAGAGACAGGACACTAGCGGTGGCCTCGAATTCGATGCTATGGCTGCGCTTGGCGCCACGCCCAGACGGATGCTGCCACCTTACGTCACCGGCTCAAAACAGTCCCACGAAACATGCCTAGGTCCTGGGGGTTGAGGCGTCTTCGGATCGCCTCCATGCTCCTAATCGTGAGTGGATGCACGTGATGGAACTTGACGATGTTGTCGGGGTCGATGACGAACGTGTGACATCGGCTTGGCGTCGCACTCCTCCTGACACCGTAAAGGCGGGACAGCCGCCTCATCGGGTCGATCAACAGTGGAACGGAGATTGGCGCGGAAGGTGCTGCGCAGGATTCGTCTCGAGTCAGTTCGTCCGGTGCAACCGCGAGGAGCGCGGTTTCTGCCCGCGCGAACAGATGGCCCTGTCGATCTAGCAACATCCGCTCACTCAAACCCATCGAACCGGGAAAGCATAGGACCACCCACCGGCCTTGATAGTGCGCGGAATGTAGAAAGACCGGTTCGCCGTTGATGACCGCCGTAAGACGAAAATTGGGTGCTGGTTGACCGACGCGCAAGGGAACCCGTAGGCCTTGACGCTGTGCTCCGGACCCGGACCAGGGCGAGACGGGTGCGGATACCGACTGAAGGCTCTCGACGGCCGGCAGTGTTCGGCCGCAATTGATACATTTCAATGTTGGCAGACGGGGATACTCCTCGCCACTATAGTCAGGTATCAGTAGACCTCCACATCGGAAACAATGCGTTGACGCAGTCATATCACTTTACTCCTTTCTTCCGTACTCTATTTCGTCAGAGGCCAATGAAGAAGAAAGCCCGAGTGTATGCAATACGCTCGGGCTCCGGTCATCGATGACTCCGGCCTCTCTGCTACGATCTTCAGACCGGCGCGGCTCCTCATACATTGATAATGAGAACTCATATCATTTAATGATTATAATGATCCAAATGGAAAAAGTACAGACATTTTCCGATGGAGCTAACTGCGGATCCCCGACACGCGGGTCAGTACCATGGCGGTGATGTACATGAGACTGATGCCGAAGAAGATGCCGGAAGCGACCTGGAGACGTCGCGTCGCCGTGTAGGCGATTGCGGTGAGCGAAAGAATCACGTAGAGCAGCGATCCGGCGGCTATGCTATAGAAGGCGATTGAGAAATACGACGATAGATCCTGTCCGCTCAGCAGCGTGCCCATACAGGTGGGACCGCCGGCCAAAAGGCCGAGCCACAACACATCGATCCAGTGTATCGGCGTCTTCCCCGCAGCCCCAACGATCCCGAACCCTTCCGTGCCGTTGTGGAGCGCGAACCCGGTCACGAGCAGCGCGCTCAGGACCCACTCCCCAGCGCCATAGCTCGCGCCGATCGCCAAGCCCTCTCCCAAATTGTGAAACCCCATGCCGAGGGCGATCATATAAGGAAGCGAGCACCATCGCCCGGCAGACCCGGTTCCAAGAATCTGCTTGGATTCCAACGCGACCAGCCCGATCAAGCCAATGCCGAGACTACCCAGAAACACCGCCCACGACAGCCCATCTCGCGCGCCGGTCAGTTCCACCGCTTCATGCATAAGGTCGAAGAAGAGATACGCCAGAACACCCGTCGCTACACCGATCAAGGCTCCTTCCCAAGTTCGAGGCAAGACCTTACCGAGCGCCAAGGCGGCGGCGATTCCGAGATACACCGGGATGACGCCGGCGACAAGACCGAGACCGATGAGATCAATCATGCACGATCAGCTCCCGCGTTGACGAGGCGACCACACCTGACTGTCGTTGATCGACGCACCGCTCCAACCCGCACATGTGACTTCCATGTGGCACAGGACCGAAGGAACGAATTCGGTCGTACACACGATCCGGGTCTCACCAAGCCGAACACCTCGCCATAGTGCATGGGAAGCAGACAGGCCTCGAATGTATCACCCGAAGTCAAGTTCCGCCAGTCACGAACACCCAGGACGCCCCCTGTACTGATTGAGCCACATCAAGCTCTTCCCCCTCGTTTCACGCACCTCATCCGGCCGGAGTAGCAGCATTTGAGAAAGGCCGCCCGACTTGTCATGCTCCCCGAGAACGTTGATGCTCCCGTCCCGAAAAACCTCGTGAGGAAGCGCCACCGCCTTCGTATCGAGCTGCCTGGTGCAGCGGAGCCTGGGTGCATCGGGCGCAGCTCTTCCTTCCTCGGGAGATCCTTGGATAGAGAAAATGATGCGACCATGGAGACTACCTCCGATGAGAATTCCAGATAGGCCTCGGTGATCGCGGGAGGTGCCACCACGGGTGCGATATGGAGGACGGGGAGCTTGTTGCTATCGTCATGGCATCGAGCGACGCCCGCGCCTGGTTCCAGTGAGAACATCTGCCTTAATCCGCCGCGGCTCGTCCACCTGAGAGGCCATCCGGTTCCGATTCGACCCGCGAATCAGCGGAGCTGCACCAGATCGTGAGTCGGAATCGTATACAACGCGAGAAGCGTGACTCGATATGTCCGAAAGGCCGGATCGCCACCAGACGTCACTCTTCCAGCCGGCCGCTCCTCCCATCGCGTTGCTCCCAGTGAACCAGCGGGATTCAGCCGCGAGTGATCGATGCGTCAAGTCAGCTAGGGAAGGTCTGAATAATTCCCAATTTCGATTGGTAGGTGTACAAAAGACGGGAAATCTGGCGGATCGCGGCCTAGGATTTTGAATTGATCAGACCTTCCCTAGGAACCGCACATCAATGGCTCTATAAAACACGAGGTGGCTGCAGTTACGGTCGAAAGAGTCGAACAGCTCACCGATAATGAGGCCCCGGTAGAGACGAGTCTTGAGCCAAGACTTCCGAAGTGCTCCAAGACCATGGGCAAGCAGACAGTAGGAACCCCGCGATATGGCACCACAAGCTTTTCGCTCGCACCCGGCCGTGAGGCCTCTGCCTCGTTCATCTTGGTGGGCATGGCCTATGGTTTATACAATCCAAGGTAGCCCGCGGCAGGCCATGGTGACTCCCAACACCTTCAGATGGTAGGAGAGAGGTGAGACAGGTGGAACTCGCTGCTATGCTATTTGGACTTCTCCTTCTTGTCCTCCCTACATAAATTTGACGTTTCGGAGGGCTGTGCTGCCGGATCGGGCATGAGGTTGTCTCGACTGCTATCCAAGATCGCATGGCGAACAGAAGGCCGTCGGCGAGGACCGGAGTTACCTCGCACCGTTCAAGCCGCGCAATGCGCCAGGAGCATCGGTCTCTATAGGTTAGGAAGTTGAAGCGGAGCACAGGGTAAGAGCCGAGAGACTCAACGGCCAGGTAGAAGTGACTGAGGAAATTTGGCAACCCCAGCGCGATTGCGACGATCCCAAGTTGAACCTGCTCCGCGTACTCCCTCGTACCTGCAGACGATTGGCCGTGAGGTGTCGGTGTAAGGCCCTTGAAAGCGGCTCCGTCTGCCACCCTTCAATATGGATAGGGTGAAGGAGGACAGGACGAAGAGCGCAGGCTACCCACTCTTGTCACTCGTCAAATCGGCTGTCCGAAATCGGGACGGCCACGTCACCATCGAGGAGCCCACCACTCCTCGCAGGTTCCATCATTGAGGCGAGCGGCCGGTTGCTTTGTCACGGGTCCGTTGTCCTCCGGCAAGATCGAACGCCAACGCTTGGTCTGTCACGGCCAGCCTACAGACGGCGCAGGACCAAAACGCTCCGGTAAACACTAAGCTGTGCTGATGGCAAGCGGGGCACGATCGAATTTTCATCATGGTCTCCTCTCGGTAGTTGCACTGAAGGCGCTTGACCGATTGGCCGCTCGTGGATGCCGACGCGACAGTCCAGTGACCAGCATCTCAATGACAGGTCGTCCGCTCGTGATCAACCACGCGGCTGACCCCGGTTCGGTTGAGGTGGCGGCTGAACACCGCCGCCAAGCCGCACACGTCGCGGGCGAAGGCAGCGAACTCGTTGGGCTCAAAATGAACCGTGATCATGCCATAGCGAAAATGCAGCTTGCCACAATCACAGACGGCCAGTGAGGTTCTTCCTTGTTGATGAACGGTGTCTCTCATTGACGCCCTCCTTCCATGAATTTCGAACATGGCCCTTCCGAGCACAAAAAAGCCCGAGGACATCGAGGAGTGCCTTGGGTTTCCTCTGATGCTGTTAACCTCTGGCCTCTTTATGAATCCTGCTGTCTGTCCGGCACAGAGCTTTCTGCGGACCCGCGTCTCAACGCACGACCAAATGCGAGCCCGCATGGCATATATTGATTTCAGTTCTCAATATCATTATATGCCAACAACTGTCAACCCCCTTCTCCCCCAGACTCACGTCTTCATGCTTCCAAATGCTCGACCACTATAGAATACAATCAATGGCCTCCACCGGGCGCACGCGAGAATGAGTCCATGATCATTGAAGTCGAATCAAGCGACAATTGCGAGACCGCTCTGTTCGTACGATTCAAGGAAGTGAGCCCGGCGCGTCCGCTGCTCCAGGTGCGGCTCTATGATCGCAATCCGGCCGGTGCGTGGTACTGGGTAGTGGGCTGGAGCGACAACGGTGCGGCGCCGGTCTGCCCCGCCCATTCCCAGGTGGTGGAAGACTCTGGATCAGGTCTGGCTCATGTCGTCTTCGGAGGGCTCTACGGTCTACGGTTCAAACCTATCGACCTCGATGAACCCTGGGATCTGGGAAACCGACATTAGTGGGGAGAAGCCTATCTGTTGCTGGCCAGTGATCGTGATCTACGCTATGCCGATGAGGTGGTTGTAGCCAAATCCTCTCCGAAGATGCCGTCCAATTGAACAGCCGCTTCAACTGAAAAGGAGGAATGAAGAATTCGTGAGGTGTTTCTCCGCGGGCGACAATGAGGAAGGCTGCGCCTGAAGAGGCCGCGGTTCAAGCTTAGGGCAATTCGATGCGGAACAGGCGAATCACTGGAGGTGCTTTTCCGGCGGCGTCAATGAAGAGGGGCTTCGCCCGATGAGCCGCCGGCTCACACGAAAGGAAGGAATGAAGAACACTGGAGGTATTTCTCGGCGGGCGACAATGAGGAAGGCTGCGCCTGAAGAGCCCGCCGATCAACCAAAGGTTGGTATGGTGCGCCCGGCAGGAATTGAACCTGCGACCTGCGGGTTCGAAGCCCGACGCTCTATCCAACTGAGCTACGGGCGCACTGAGGCTATTTGAACCACGGGGTGAGCACGCTGTCAAGCTGCGTGTTGCTTCACGAGCGGACGGGCCCGCAGCCGAGCGACGACGTGTCGCAAGATTGCACGGCGGAGCTATGATACCTTCACCGAACCGTCGTACGTTCCGACGCGCTGTGGGCGGCAGCGATCACACGATCCGCGATCTCGGACGGACTCAGTTCGTCCGTACGGATCTCTTGATCCGCCGCCGCTTGATATTTAGGCAGGCGCTGCCGCAAGACCTCTTCGATCTCTTCTATGAACGATTTGGTGCCGGTGAGCGAGGGCCGTTGATTATCGCCCTCGATGCGCCGCGCGATGGTCTTGACCTCGGCCGTGAGCCACACCAGTAGGCCGTTGGCTTTCAAGGCCCGCACATTTTCCTCGCGTAGAATGGCCCCGCCACCGGTGTCGATTACAAGCCGATCCCTGGCTCCGATGTCGCGGCAGACTTCAGACTCCCGATCACGAAATGGTTCCCATCCGTATCGTTGAACGAGCTCGGGAATCGTGGCCCCTGCCCGCCTGACGAGCTCGGCATCGGTCGAGACCGCCTCATAGCGCAACCGCTGAGCCACCAGCTTTGCGACGGTGCTTTTGCCCGTTCCTCTATAGCCGATCAGGACAATGTTCATCGCACCTCGTGAATTGTGAGGAGTGCGCAGTGAGCGCCTCGGACACTCTTGGCCGGCCTCCTCACGCGAACTTCGATTCGAGGACCTGCCGCATGACCGCCGCAGGCGCCTTCCGCTCCGTCCAGAGTTCGAACTGCTCGACCGCCTGATTCAAAAACATATCAAGGCCGGGAATGACTCGACAGCCGGCCGCCTTGGCTTCCCGCAGCAACCTGGTCTCTCGCGGATTGTACACGATATCCATCACGGTGAGAGCCGGATGCAACAGAGCAGCCGGCACACAGGTCTGCTCGACCTTGGGGGACATCCCTACGGGCGTGCAATGGATCATGACCTGCGCATCCGGCATGACCTCGCGCAGATGTGGCTCATCCAGAGATCCGTCCTGGATCTTCGCAGCCGTGGCCGAGGCTAGATCCAAGACTAGCTTCCGCCGCTCTCCCTCATCGATGCCCAAAATGGTCAGCCGTTGCACTTCGTTCCGGGTCGCCAATCCGAAGGCAATCGCACGAGCCGCCCCTCCGGAACCGAGCAGGAGCACGTGCCGGTCCTTGAGCTCGGTGCCTGCTTCCTGCAAGGCTCGCAGTGCGCCGCTCGCGTCGGTGTTGTAGCCGGCGAGCTTGCCGTCGCGAAGGACAATCGTGTTCACGGCCCCAATGTGGCGAGCCGTCCCGTCTACCTCGTCCAGATGCGCCATCACGGAGACCTTATGGGGAATGGTCACGCTGAAGCCACCCGCGTTACCGAGCGATCTGATGCCGCGGACTGCGTCGTCGATCCGCTCGACCCGGAAGGCCAGATAGACGTAATTCAATCCACATTCCCGAAACGCGGCGTTATGGATACTGGGCGACAGAGAATGTTCGACGGGGTTGCCGATCACTCCGCACCACTTCGTGTGAGCGTTGATCTCCATCACTCATCCGCCTCCGTCATCTCTCTGCGCCAAGCGCGACAGCCGGTCGGTTCCACTCACTTGGCCTTCTTCGCCACAACTTGGGCTTGGTACTGGCTTCCGACCACTTTGTAGAACACCGTCACCGCCTCACCTTTCTTGAGATCGTTCACGCTCTTCAACCCTTCACCCTTGAATTGGGTTTGATCGTTGGTGACAAAGGTGAAGCGGGTACCGCCTCCGTCCTTCAGCACGACAAATTTCTTCGCTCCGGCATCCACGGAGAGCACCGCACCGGCAAACTCAGCACTCTGTTGGGCCACGGCTTGGATCGGCACTACGAGCCAGACGGTCAGAGCGAGACAGATCAATTGCAGCCTCGTCGCCCTCGCCCCCAATTTGCTGGATTGCTGACTGGATTGTTTCGCGCCCAACTCCATAGAGCACCTCACCAGCCATGTGATCGATACCCTTATCTGATCGTCCGGCCTCCATCAATCGCAAAGGTGGCTCCGGTCACCCAGGTGGCTTCGTCGGAGGCCAGGTACACCAACATGTTTGCAATCTCCTCCGGTCGGCCCGGGCGCCGTAGCAGGTACTCGCCCAGGACCTGCGCTGCCCGCTCCTTGTCCTGGAGGAGGCTTGTCGCCATCGGCGTATCGACCAGGCCTGGATTTACCACATTGCACCGGATGTTTTGTTCGGCATATTCCGCGGCGAGCGCCCGCGACAGCGCATCGAGTGCCCCCTTCGTGGCCGCGTACGCTGTTCCGTAGGGGATGCCTACCAGGCTCGCAATGGATGAGACATTGATGATGCTTCCGCCGCCGCCGGCAATCATCTCGGGAATCGCGGCTCTTGTGAATCGAAACACGCCGGTCAGGTTGACGTCGATCAACTGATCCCACGTGGCATCGTCGGTTTCGTGCAGCTTCTTGCCGAAGGCCCCGATACCCGCATTGTTCACGAGGCAATCGAGCCTTCCGAATCGCCGCAGGGTCTGGCTGACTGTTTCACGGGCATGGGCCTCATCGGTCACCGAGCCGGCCACTGCCAACACCAGCCCGCCTGCCTGTTCCAGATCACGCGTCACCCGGTCCAACTCCTCCTTCCGACGTCCTGTGATCGTCACCGCCGCCCCTTCCCTGACGAAGACCCTGGCAACGGCCTCACCGATCCCCGCGTTGCCGCCGGTGATGATTGCGACCTTGCCGTCGAGCCGCTTCACGGCTGTGCTTCCTCCTGCTCATCCTCGTCATCGTGATTCGTCGGCGACGCATTGTCGGCATCGAGCTGCTCCGGATTCGACGACCCTGTGGCTCCGGATCGAGTCTCCAACAGCGCTTCAACCTTACGCGCCACCGTGATGAACCCGGAATGCGCCACCATGCGGTGGTCGGGACGAACGCTCCGGCCCTGAATGTTCCAGGTACGCAACAAGGTTTCAAAAGTCTGAATCATGCCGAATACGGCGGCCCGTTCCAATGCCTCCACCGTCTGCATGACTTGAGGCACCGTCGGCACATAACTCGCGTACACTCCACCCGATCGCAGCACAGAGACCGCGTGTGGAACAACACGCCAGGGCTCCGGCAAATCCAGCACCATGCGATCGAACTGGTCTTCGCCGGGAGTGAGGAGAATCCCCTCGTAGACATCGCGCCGCGCTTGGAGCAGATTGGGGACTTCCCCCATATACCGCCGGATGTTGGCGGCCGCAGTTCGCGCAAAGTCTTCGCGGGCTTCATACGTCACCACACTACCTCGGTGCCCAACCGCTCGCAGCAGCGCCATCGTCAGGGCGCCCGATCCGGTGCCGGCTTCGAAGACCCTGGCACCGGGGTAGATGTCGGCCCAAACCGTAATCATGGCCAGGTCTTTCGGATAAATCACCTGGGCGCCTCGGGGCATTTTCAGCACATACTCTCCGAGGGTCGGACGCACGGCCAGCATGCGGCGGCCGCGGGCGAGAGTCACGATGGTGCCGTCCGGTCGTCCGATTATCGCGTCATGGGCAATGGTTTCGCCGCTCAATTGAAAGGTCTCGCCCGCCTTGAGCGTAAAAGCATAGTGGCGGGCTTTCCGGTCGACCAGATGTATCCGGTCGCCGCTCTGTAAGGTCACCATGTCGCCTCCGCGATGATCACGATCGCCAGATCCTCTGGGGAGGCATTCTAGGAGACGGCTCTCGGCCATTGCAACCGGAGGAGACCTTGTCGGCCGCTTCCTTGACAGGCCTGTGAGGGCCTCGTAAGATTTTCTCCTGAGTTCAGTCCCATGTGTCTCGCCACTCGCCCGTGTCTTTGCAGGAAGGTTTTCCGAGCATGATGCGCCAAGCACATCCAGGTTGCGCCCGGACACCACCTGTGCTGGCGCGGAGGGCGGGTTTGCGGTGCCTGCTCCTGACCTCGTGGGTCTGGTGCTGGCTGCTCACCCCTGGTGTAGCCACGGCGACCCCCCAGGTCGTCGTGGCTTCCTATGACGGAGTGATCAACCCCGTGGCGGCGGAATACGTGCGTGACGCGCTCGACCATGCTTCGGCTGTCCAGGCGCAGGCGCTGGTGCTCCAACTCGATACACCAGGCGGCCTTGACACATCCATGCGCTCCATGATCAAGGACTTTACGGCTTCGACCATGCCGGTCGTCGTCTACGTCGCTCCATCCGGAGGTCGGGCCGCGTCGGCCGGCGTCTTTCTCACGTTGGCCGCCCATGTCGCCGCCATGGCCCCGGGCACGAATATCGGCGCCGCCCATCCGGTCGCGATGGGGGGCGGTGAGATGGATAAGACCATGAAGGAGAAGGTGGAGAACGATTCGGCTGCTTACATCAAGTCCCTGGCCGAACAACATGGGCGCAACGCGAAATGGGCGGAGGAGGCGGTCCGAAAGAGTGTATCCGTGACCGAAAAGGAGGCGCTCTCCCTGAAGATCATCGATCTGGTGGCCGAGGATCTTCCGACTCTCCTCACAGCGCTCGACGGACGATCGGTCATGCTGGGCAACCGGAAGGTGACACTCCACACGGCACAGGCACCCTTGGAGCCCTTTCCCATGAGCCTCCGGCTGCACATCCTCAAGACTCTCAGCGATCCGAACATCGCCTACATTCTCATGACTTTAGGCACAGTCGGGCTCCTCGCGGAACTCTACAACCCCGGCGCGATCCTCCCCGGCGTCGTGGGAGCGATCAGCTTGATCCTGGCCTTTTATTCCTTTCAGTCCCTCCCGGTGAATTATGCCGGCATCTTGTTGATTCTCTTAGGGATCGTGTTTTTCATCCTGGAGGCGTTGGTCGTGAGTTTCGGGGTCTTGGCCATCGGAGGTGTGACGGCCATGGTGCTGGGGTCGTTGATGCTCATGAAGACCGATGCGGAGTTTCTCCAAATCTCCTGGTCAGTCATCATTCCGGTTGTGGCGGCCGTCGCCAGCCTCTCATTGTTCATCGTCGGGGTCGGCCTCCGGGCCTTGCGGCGCAAGCCCATGACCGGGCTTGAAGAAATGATCGGCCTCGTCGGGGAGGCCAAAACGACGGTGGCGCCCCGCGGCCAGATCGCGATCCGCGGCGAACTCTGGGATGCTGTCAGCGATGTGCCGCTTCAACCGGGCGACACCGCCGAAGTTACACGCGTGGAGGGGTTGCGCCTCTACGTCAAACCGGTTCTCCGGAGAAAAGAGGCCTAACGATGGGACTGACAGGGTTAGTGCTGGTCCTCTTGTTCTTTTTGCTCATTGCCAAGCTCACATTCAATGTCCTGCCGGAATACGAGCGAGCCGTCATATTCCGACTTGGTCGCCTCTCACAGGGCCTGGTCGGGGGCAACGGACCGGGACTAGTCGTCATCCTGCCCTTCATCGATCGACTGGTTCGTATCAGTCTCCGAACCGTTGTCATGGATGTCCCGCAGCAAGACGTGATCACCAAGGACAACGTCACGGTCAAAGTCAACGCCGTCATTTACTTCCGAGTTGTTGATCCGGAACGCGCCGTCATTCAGGTGGAGGATTACTTCACGGCCACTTCCATGATGTCTCAAACGACACTGCGGAGCGTCCTGGGCCAATCTCAGCTTGACGAATTGCTGTCCAAGCGCGAGGAGATCAACGCGAACCTGCAACAGATCATCGACCAACAAACCGAACCCTGGGGGATCAAGGTGACCGCCGTGGAGGTGAAGAACGTCGATCTTCCTCAAGAAATGCAACGGGCCATCGCGCGGCAGGCGGAGGCGGAGCGGGAGAGACGGGCAAAAATCATTCACGCCGAAGGGGAGTTTCAAGCCGCACAACGCTTGGCCGATGCGGCCAGAGTCATCAGCCAGGAACCGGCAACGTTGCAACTGCGGTACCTCCAAACACTCGTGGAAATCGCCACGGAGAAAAACTCCACCATCATCTTTCCGATCCCCGTCGATACCCTCGCCCCTTTCCTCAAGTACCTGCCGGATCGCAAACCCTGATTGACGTGCTCCACCCGCGCGTCCCCAGACTCTACTCCACCTTCCTCTGCCATGGGTGGGAAGCTATCAAGCCATCACGCGCACCGGTTTGTCGTTCGTCATCCTTTGTTTATTAGCGTCTTCTAATCAAATTCTAATCCCCACCTTACCATCCTGTGGCAAGGTTGCGACAACAACTGTGGCACCTATGCATCGCAGCCGGAGCAACATCCCGCTCGGGTTCTGCGCTCGTAGAAAGGGCGGGGGCTGCGGGTGATCGAGGGAGGTGCGAGCGGAATCCAAATGAATCGTTTGACGAACTTCTACCTCTAAGAGTAATGCAAGAAGGAGCAGACGCGTAACCATTCGGCGAGTCGATATGAGACGATCGGCTCCTGGGAGGAGGGCACGGTGATTGCAGATCGATTAGGCATCATGACAATTCACAAACAGCAGACCAGCGCAACTGTTCCGGTCGATATCGAGCAGGACGATCGCGTCGCCAGCGAAATGCTCGAGGTCATTGCACAAGATAATCAACAGTCCGCCCTCACGCCTCCGGGCGAACAAAGGCCGGGAGAGAAGCGGTCGGTGCTCGGCGATCGCTCGATGGAATTGGAGTCGGTTTATTTCCGTTCGTTCGGTCCACGCCCCCTTCTGACGAAAGCGGAAGAAGTGGCCTTGGCGCGCCGGACCGACGAAGGGACCCGCCTGATTCGAGCCGCCCTCCGAGAGGCGGTGCAGGTCGCTTCCCGGACCAAGAAATCTCCGGATACAGCACACCTCATCGCGACCCTCGACGAAACCCGAAAGCTGAGCGGGTTCTCGGCTCCGGTATTGGATCGCACAGAAACGACCGTGCGGGCGCTTCAGGACCTGGTGGAGAAACAGGGGAAGGTCGGCGTGACGACAGCGAAGCGGCTTTGCGCATGTCTCGCTCAAATCCGGCAGGGCCGCATCACCCTGGAGCAGGCGAAGGACGAACTAGTCCGATGCAATCTTAGACTGGTAGTGGACGTGGCGAAACATTACACCAATCGGGGGCTGGGGCTGCTCGACCTTGTCCAGGAGGGCAATATCGGCTTGATGAAAGCGGCCGAGCGATTCGAGTTCCGAAAAGGCTTCAAGTTCAGCACCTATGCGACTTGGTGGATTAGGCAAGGCATCACGCGCGCACTGGCTGATCAATCCAGGACCATCCGAGTGCCGGTCCACCAGACAGAGGCGTCCAACCGTATCCTCCGCACATCACGCCGCTTGGGGCAACAGCTCGGACGTCCGGCCAGACTGGAGGAGGTCGCCCACAACCTGCGCATGCGAACCGACAAGCTTCAGGAAACGATGTTGGTCTTTCAGGAACCGATAGCTCTGGAGCATCCAGTAGGCGACGGTGAAACGCAGTTCGGTGAATTGCTCGCGGACCAGAATATCGTCCCGCCGGATTCTCACGTCAACCGATCCGAACGGACGCGCGAGTTGGACCGCATCCTCTGCACATTGACGCCCCGCGAGCAGCTTGTGATCCGGATGCGGTTCGGCATCGGACAGGACCAGCCCCGAACACTGGAACAGGTCGGGCATCAGCTCTCGGTCACACGCGAACGGATCCGGCAGATCGAAGCGAAGGCGCTCAAGAAACTCAAGAGTCCGGAGGTCCGCGAGATGCTGACCGCGATTCGTTGACCTTCCACCATCCCTGTGCGGCATGCGCAGCGGCGATGCCGCGGTAGAGACCAGGCAGAGGCACGAAGAGGATCAGGCGGGCGGGTGATGCGGCCGCGTCACCCGCCCGCCTTTTTTGCTCCATCCACTTGGGTCATTTCTCGCAAATGTGAGAGAATATCGGCATCCATAGGAGAGGGCCTTGTATGTTTCTTCGCCTGAGTCAGTTCTGTACCCTACTCTGCACGTTGCTCCTCGGTTTTCTGTCGTTGGACGACGCTGCCCGCGCTACTTCCCCGCTCCCCGCACCTGAGAAGCCCCTGTCCGTACCGGCTGTGGTGTCCAGCGTTCGCCCCTCAGTGGTCACCATCATGTCGCGCGGGGTCGCACCGAGTCCGGCCCCCCATACAACCTCCGCGGGATCTGGCTCCGGCATCATCATCGATGCCGCCGGTTACATTCTTACGAACAACCACTTGGTGGAGGGAGTGAAGAGCGTCGTAGTCGGTCTCTCAACAGGACGGTTGACGCCGGGACGTGTGGTCGCCCGCGACTTCCTGCTGGATCTCGCCCTGGTTCGGATCAACGCCACCGAACTGGTTCCCGCGCGTCTGAGCGAAGGTCCGGCGCTGGAGATCGGGGAAACCGTGGTCGCCATCGGCAATCCGCTGGCGCTCAAGGGAGGATCGAGCGTCACGGTCGGGGTCGTCAGCGCATTGGATCGGGCCGTCTTGGCGCCAAACGGGGAAACCCTCTATGACTTGATCCAGACCGATGCCGCCATCAATCCAGGCAGCAGCGGAGGCCCTCTGGTAGATCTGTCGGGGCGGGTCGTGGGCATCAGCGTCGCCGTGGCCCCATCCGCCCAAGCCATCAGCTACGCCATTTCAATGGGCGCCGTGTATCCTCACCTCCAATCCATGCTGGTGCGCGGGACGATCATGCGCCCAGACTTAGGTTTCATCCCGGTCACCGTGACCCCCAGCATCGCCGCTAGCTTCGGCCTCGAAGCCGACCGGGGCATTCTGGTTGCGCATGTGGACCCGGATAAGGCCGCGGCCGTGGCTGGCCTCAAGATGGGGGATGTGATCACGGCTATCGACAACCATGCGATTTACAACCTGGGAGACTTCTGGCATGCGTATCTGTCGACGCGTGATCACAATCCCGCGCAACTCACTCTTCAAGGCAGGCCGGGACAGGAGACGATTCCTTTGCCACGCATGAATGGCGGCGCTCGTCCGAGCCCATGATGCCCGGAGCCATGCCGCGACCGCTGCGATCTGTACGGACCATGACCAACCCCATAAACGCGCGCTCCGCTACCGAGCAAGGGTCCGCCTCACGTGCGGCGCTGCTCGTCACGCCGGGCCGGCTCCCGTACGACATGGTCTGGCAGACCCAACGGGCGTGGGTGGAGCATCGTCTGCGTGATCGCCATCCAGATGCCCTATTGTTACTGGAGCACGACCCAATCATCACGATGGGACGCCGCACGACCTCACAACACCGGGAAGAGGCTGCACGGGTGATCGCCGCCCACGACATCCCACTTTTGGAAGTCGATCGCGGCGGGTCCATCACCTATCACGGACCGGGACAACTCGTAGCCTATCCGATCGTCCGTCTCGCACCCCCCTGCTACGGACCCAAGGCCTATGTCGCGCGGCTAGAAACGATCGTGATCCGGACGCTCGCCGAATGGGGCATTGAGGGTTTTCTGCGCCCAGGCCTGCATGGAGTCTGGGTCAGTCCGTCCCATCCCCTCAAGATCGCCTCGATCGGCGTCCGGATCGTCAAGGGCGTGACCATGCATGGTCTGGCGCTCAACGTCTCGATGGATCTCACACCTTTTCGCTGGATCACCCCTTGCGGGGTCGACGGCTGCAAAGTAACGTCTATGGCGGAACTGTTGGGGCGCGCCATGGTGGTCAACGATGTGCGCACCCGGCTGGCCCATTGGTTTGCCGTCCTGTTTCAGTGGACCTGGTTGGAACACCGGTGGACCTTGCATTCACCCCTGGAGAGGCTCTGTCATGCAGAATGAACTCGATACGCCCGCCTTGCGATTGGCGGTGGCGCAATTTGATGAAGCAGCAAGGCGCATGAACTTGGACGGCAATCTGCACCAGCGGCTGAAACTGCCTCAACGTTCTCTGATGGTCAGTATTCCGGTGCGGATGGATGGCGGCCACGTGGAGGTATTCACGGGCTATCGGGTCCACCATGACATGTCCCGAGGCCCGTGCAAAGGCGGCATCCGCTATCATCCGGGCGTCACGCTTGGAGAGGTTGCGGCCCTGGCCATGTGGATGACCTGGAAGTGCGCGCTGGCCGGTTTGCCCTACGGAGGCGCCAAGGGAGGCGTGAGGGTCAATCCCAAAGCGCTCTCCCGCGACGAGCTACAGCGCATGACTCGCCGCTATGCGGCGGAGATTTTTCCACTCATCGGGCCGGATCGCGACGTGCCGGCGCCGGACGTCGGCACAGATGCCCAGGTGATGGCCTGGATCATGGACACCTACAGTCAGCAGGTCGGCTATGCGTCACCCGGAGTGGTGACCGGGAAGCCGCTCTCGATCGGGGGGTCTCTCGGGCGAGAGGACGCGACCGGACGCGGAGTGGTGGATGTGACGCTCGCCGCCATGCGACACCTGCGGCTAGACCCGTCCCAGGCTACCGTTGCGGTGCAGGGATTCGGCAACGTCGGCTCGCACACAGCCCGCATTATGCAAGAGGCCGGCTTCAAGGTCGTGGCGGTCAGCGACGTCAACGGCGGGATATACAATTCGAAGGGCCTGGACATTCCGGACATTCTCAAACGTTACCGAGAGGAAGGCACGCCCCTTGGAAAGGTCCAGACCGGTGACCGGATCAGCAACGAAAACCTGCTACAACTGCCCTGCACCGTCTTGGTGCCGGCAGCCCTCTCGGAACAGATCACCGAGAAGAACGCGGACAAACTCCGATGCCGTATTCTCGCCGAAGGCGCCAACGGCCCGACGACCATGGAGGCAGACGCCATCCTGGCAGAGAAGGGCACGTTCGTCATTCCCGATATCCTAGCGAATTCCGGCGGCGTCATCGTCTCGTATTTTGAATGGGTGCAGGATGCCCAACGATTCGAGTGGAAGTCCAAAGACATTCAAGAGCGGTTACACGACATCATTACCACCGCCTTTGGCAGGACCTTGGCCTTCGCGACGGAACACAAGACGACCATGCGAATGGCCGCCTTGATGGGCGGCATCGAGAAGGTCGCACAAGCACATCTCCACCGCGGGCTCTATCCGTAACCGGCGGGACGAGGCCGACCGGATGATCGCACATGCTGCACGGGATCCTGACCTTGCTGGCGGTGACCTGGGCCATCGATGGGCTCGCACTCGTGTTCTCGCCTCGGACTGTGATAGAACTCCTGCGCAACTACCTCGATCGAGACACTGGTCCCTCACGCTGGTGGGGGCTCACCGGTCTCATGGGCATGGCCTTGCTGGTACTCCCAGACATGTTTCGCTTCCAACCGCTCTGGCTGCTTGTCGGCGGAGTGATGGTCCTGAAGGGCCTCTTCATCGGGTTGGCTCCTGAGACGTGGCGGAAGCCTGCGGTTGCGTGGAGCCTCTCCAGAGAGGAGGTGGACTATCGTCTCTGGGGACTGGCTCTCTGCACGTTCGCTCTGCTGCTGGGCAAGGGACTGGGCGCATTTGGATCACAGCCGGCGCCGTAAACTGTAGCCGTATGAACCCTAACGCAAGCCCAATGGATGAATTCACCAGACTCTGGGAGACACACCGCGACAGCGAATGGCCGAAGTTCATCAGCGCCGATCAGGGCGAACTGATGACCCTCGATACCGTGATCAGCGGCTGCGTTACCTGTTACCTGGACACCCCAGCGGGACTCGATCCTCAGCGTCGCGTGATCCTCCTCCAGTGTCTCGATGACCTCCAGACGCTGCTGCCTCGTATTCCGGATGAGGCGACCGACTATTTCATCCGACTCCACCGACTCGCCCGGCTCTTGCATCAGGCCTCTTAGCCCCCATTACTCACTAGAGTTCGTCACGAAACGACGGGGATGCGACGCGTGGCACCCATTGCATCGGAGGAGCAATGGATCCCCCGTGCGGAGCCGCGAGGTCCCGAGGCATACGTGCAACAGTATGTCGAGGGGGTGAGCGGCGAGTCCGCCCGCCATACCGCACTTCGTGTGAACCGGCGGCTCGTCGGGCTGAGCCCCTCTTCATTGTCCCGCCGGAGAAATCCCTTCGACTGGCCAGGCTTGTCGCTGGGGCGGATACGCAGTTGCAGTAGAATCGTTCATGAATAACGCGGATTAGCCCGCATTCCTCATGACACTTCGTGACGCTCCAGCCGTTGCATGACGTAACCCGTAACGGGTCGCATGGCGGGTGCAGGAGAAGCGGTCATGAAGGATGTGGGCTCGTCCCGCTGCGACATCGATGAGATTCAGTTTGAGAGCTGGTTCGTGCCCCCGTTCTTGCAACGACCGGACCCCTCCGCTAGAATGCGCCGATTGTGCCGGCCTGAAGCCGGCCTTGTGACAAGACCATCTACTGTTGACCGTTTGAGTGTCGAGATGAGGGAGGTTGCTATGCGCGCTTGGGTCCGATTTCTGGCATGTTCCGCGGTGGTAGCCACCAGCCTCTTCGGTGCAGCGGCCTGGACGCTCGCCGAACCCTATGAATTGACCAAGCAGGATCTGATGGACCCGGCGCAAATCAAAAGTACGGACGTCTCTCTCTTCGGCGTCAAGCTTGGAGATTCCGAAGGCAAGGCTCTGGATATGTTGCTGAATGAAAAGATCCAGGGAGTCAAGGCCGAGCAGGAAGGCACCTTCATCCTGCTGTACGATCAGCGCAAGCCGATCGGCGCGATGGCGGGCGTCCGGGTGATGGACGGCAAAGTCGATATGTTGTTCATCAACAACCGGTTCGCCTTTAAGACTCGGGGCATCTTCCGCAACGTGTTGAACAGCGAAAGCTCGGAGGACGTACGGCGCCACCTCGGAAAGGAAACCTCCGGCGACGAGAATGTGATGGGGGCCAGGCTAGCCTACGATCAGCAGGGCTTCGAAGTGAACTATCTTGGCAAGGATGTGAACGTCGAGTTCATCATGCCGCGGTGATCCGTTCCCTCGGGCGGTCCGACGGGCGACCGTCCGGACGAGTTTATTCGTAGGCTTGGTCCCGGTCCGAGATTTGGAACTCCGGGGTCGCCAGCTGAAGCACCGTCAGGCCGTACTTGATGAGGTCTGACGCGGTCGTCCATCTTCGCTTCGCACCCAAGAGCACGAGCAGCAGCTCCCGCCCGTCCTGTGAGACCTTTGCAATCAGACAACGGCCGGCCTTGGACGTAAACCCGGTTTTCACCCCTTCCACTCCCGGCACTCGTCCCAACAGGCGATTGGTATTGTGCAGCAGATAGACCCGATTCCCGTTGATCGGTGAGATGAGGTCGCGTTCTTGTCGGACCAAATCTCGAAAGATCGGATTCTCCAGCGCAATTTCGCTGAGGGTCGCCAGATCTTCCGCGGTCGTGTAATGACCGGGAACGTCAAATCCGCAGGGATTCCCAAAGTGGGTGTCCTTGAGTCCTAAGGCCACGGCCTTCGTGTTCATCAACTCCACGAAACTGACCTCGTCCGAGGCCACATGCTCCACTGCCGCGACACAGGCGTCGTTGGCGGACACGATCAGCATGGCTTTCAACAAGTCCTCCAGCCTGAACACCTGACCAGGCCGCAAGCGGAGTCGCACCTTGTGGGCTCGGGCCGCGCGCTCACTGATCACCACCTCGTCATTCAAATTCCCCTGTTCGAGAATGATGAGCGCCGACATGATCTTCGTCAGACTGGCAGGAGACAGTCGTACGCCCGCCCGGAACTGATAAAGCGTTTGACCGCTCTTCATGTCTTTGAGGAGAATGCCGTGAGCCGGGACATGTCGCCACTTGAGCAGCCGGAGACTCTTCGTGGCCTTGTGCGTCAGTCCGGGCGGTTGACTTTCTTCAGCCTGAGCCCAGGCGCCGACGCCGCTCATCCCCCCGATCACCCAGAAGAGGAGGACCCGGACAACGACTCGTAGGACCTGCGCTCGCGCAGGCGTCACGGCAGTCGCCTCAACAGGATACCCGTCGATGAAAATACCCAGGACATATCAGAGAGTGAATTCCTCGCGGACCTTTCGGCCCCGCACTCCGCTCTCGATAACGCGATGGAAGAATCGCAGCAGGTCCGCCAGGTCAAGCCAGAACCCACAATTGATGCAGCGCGCATACAGGCGTCGGCTCAGCATCGTGTAATGCCGCTCAATCAGCATGCACCCCTTACACTTGAGACAATGCATCGTCAGTTCGCACAATCCAGGGGCAGCACCCGCGTAGACGCCGCCCTATCTTGCTCATTCCCTTCAAGGGCCTTGACCGGCCCGTGCCCTGGTTGGTTACCTAGCCCGCATTATTCATGAACGTTTCTACTACAATTGCGGACTCGCTGCTGCGACAAGCCTGCACACTCTTTCCACGGTGCAGGCGGGCCGGTTCGCCGCTCGCCCCCTCAATATGCTGTTTCAAGCATGCTTCGGGGTCTTGCGCCTCCATGGGCTCGTCTCGCCACGCGACTCCGCCATTTCGTGACGAACTGTCATGAATAATGCGGGCTAGCGGAGACGATTGATAATCAGCGCCAGACAGCCAGCAAGAATGCCTCCTCCGAGGATCGTCATGAGAAACGACACATAGGCCGGCGTACTGCCGCTGGGATGATGGCCGTAGACAAGATCCCGCACCCCACCTTGCACCATGAGGACCGCTAACGTGGTCAAGGACCCCATGGCGAACCACCAGACGAAGGTCCTCACCGGACTCCGAGAGGATGAATGGCAGGCGAGTGGCGCTGACAATCAGGCATCGACACGTGCGCAAATGGTACGTGCGAGGTATCACCCTGTCAAGGAAAATACCAGCTCGGGCCTCACCGCTGCGCGATCAGCGCGACTACCCCTTACCCACCTCCTGCGTTGGAGGCGGAGATTTGAATCCGCGATGCAAGAACACCGAGACGCTCCCTGCTCCATTGTTGGCGATGACCAATCCAGGGACCGCCGTCTGTTCGGTCATGACGGAAAAATCCGCGAGCGCGAACGGCCCTCCTTTGGTTCGATAGTTTCTGGGCGGGTACCGGAACGTGCCGTCTCCGCGTCCGAAAAGAATTGAGAGGTCGTTTGACTGAATGTTGACAATGGCCACATCCAAGATCCGATCCCCGTCAAAATCCCTTGCCACTCCGTAATTGGGGCCGGCGTCGGCCCCTGATTCTTTGCCGGGCTGGAAGCTCCCGTCCCCCTTGCCGAGAAAAATCGTGAACGTATCCATCTCGCCGTTGATCACAAAGAGGTCATCGAGCTGATCGTTGTTAAAGTCCGCAACGCTGACGCCCAGCGGACGTTTTCCCGTGCGATAATCGGTCGGACCGGTAAAGGAGCCGTCGCCTCTGCCCATCCACACGGACACGGCGTTCGACATACGCCCTCCGTTCGTCACCAGCAGATCCGGCTTACCATCGGCGTTCAGATCCTTGAGTACCAGCGAAGTCGGCGTGTCCCCGTATTCATAAAGCGGCCCGTCCGAGAATTCCCCATTGCCGCGTCCGAGGAGAATCTTGATCTTGTCGTTGCGAAGCGCCACGGCCAGGTCGATGGTGCCGTCGCCGTCCACATCCGCCCCGTCGATGGAAACCGGGATCTTGTGAACGGTATACAGGTGCGCTTCTTGAAAGCCGCCCTCCGGACGTCCCAGATAGATGCCGATCTGATCGCTGCCCGCGCACACGATCGCCATATCGCCGAGCCCATCATGGTTGAGATCCTTCACCGCCAGGGCCCGCGGCTCCGCACAGACCTTCATCTGAATCTGATCCTTGAAGCTACCGTCGCCGTTGCCCATGAGAAACGACAAGGTGTTGTTGCCGATATTGGTTGTAACCACATCGGTCACTCCGTCATGATCGAAATCAGCGGTGGTGACGCTGGTCGGATTTCTCCCAACTGCATAGTGGGCGTATAGATAAAACAGGTCGGGCGGATCGTAGGCGTCGGTCTTGGGACAACCCCACAGCCCCGCGAGGAGGGCACTCGCAACCAGCATCATGGCCGAGACGTGGCGGATGCGCCATGATGTCGCTTGGAAAGGGTACATGGAACGCGGGACCTTGGCCGTCGGTGCAGCGCGAGTATACTTGGTCATCGCCGAACAGAACAACCATCGGCCCGACGGGTACGTGCCTGAGCCACGACCGTACCGGCTGATGCGAGGCCGACCGCAGACCATGCGGTACGGGGGAGCGCCGGGATTTCTCAAAAATTGAAATATGCCTCGTGTCTGAGCTACCATAATACCTTCATACATGTCGCCGGATAGACGGAAGTCCATGACGCGCTTTGTCCGGCAGCTACGAGCCATCGCAGGGGCGGGTTCTCGCGAAAATGTTATTAGGAGCCTGTCCGGTGGCAGTAGTGACGAGAGGGCCCAGAAGAGCCAACGGTGCTCATGAAGCTTGATAGGGAGGGATCTATGGCAGAGAAGATGAAGATCGATTTAACCATGTACGGCATCGCCGAAGTGTTGAAGTGGTGCCACGACCGCAACAACGGACGGGTACCTGGAGTAGATACAGAGGGGTTTAAGAAAATGCAGGCGCTGGTTGCCGAGAAGCCTCAAGCCGGCGACTACTTCACACTTGACCAGTTTTGGAAGAAAAACGTGACGCTGGAGTTCACACCGGAGGAGGTCCAGGTGATCGACCGGTGTCTCTACGACATTCCCAACTTCGACAACGTACCCCTACCCCAAATCCGGCACAAGTTTTGGCCCCAGCACTCCGGCGTCCACTGATTCCTGCGTATGGAGCCGACATAACCAGCGATTACGTTTGCTCCGCAATCGCTCGCCGAGGCCGCGCCTCTCCAGAGGCGCGGCCTCACCGGGTGAGGAGTCGAAGGAGATACCTGCCGCACTTCATATGGACCAGCGGCTCATCGGGGAAAGCCCATCCGAGTTGGCGTTGCTGGCGAGACCCACCAGCGAGTTTCGAGCCTCATCCGCGCTTCGTACGATCCGGCCGCCCATCGGATAGATCTCGACGAACAGATAAATCTCTTCAGGGTTGAGCCTCTTCGCGCATCACCCATTGCATGGACAAGAGCAATGGGTACTCCACGCGGAGCCGCGAGGCAGGAAGGTGTACTTGAAACCGTATGCCGATCGAGCGGCGAGCCTGCCAGCTTGGGAGCGGAGAACTCGCGCCCAAGCTAGTCGCCGCTGAGGCACCCGTTGCATCTTGATCGCAACGGGTCGCACGGTGGTTGCAGCAGAAGTGCTCATGAATAATGTGGGCTAGAGTGATCCTTCCCCCTTGAGATACTTCCTGAACCGGTCCATCAGCTCAGCACCCAGCGTGCCGCCTTCGGGTTTCTTCGTCTCCGGATCGGCAAAGTGCTGTCGAATGTCCTGAAGCCGCTTTTCGGCCTGATCGTTTCCCTGCAGCCGCTTCGTCTTCTGGAGCGCAGTCTCAAAGGCATCGAACGTGAGTTCCCGGAAACCGTAGGAGCGGATGCGTTTCACCGCCTTCATCATGGCTTGGTTCCGAAACTGCGTGAGGTGATCTGAATCGATCTCCATGAGTCCGAGTTTGCGTGCCCGTCGTTCGGCGGCCTTCCGAATGCCGCTCCGGACGAAGTCGGGCGAGGTCTGCAACCGCTTCCAGGCTTCATCGGACCAGCCGACCCGTTCTTGCGGTCGGTCCCACACCTGAACCAGTGCCGCCTCATCGATTCGCGACAGTCCCTGCTCACGGGCCATCTCTTCAGTGTCGCGCTTGAGCATGTCGGCCACAAATTCTTGGGCGATGGCCGGTGCTTCCTTGATCTTCTCCTGAAGCCTGCCCGCCGCCCCTTCGGTCCACTCCATCGGAGGCGCGGCGGCCTCCTGAAGATCTCCCAAAGCTTCGACCTTTTCGAAAAGATCGACGTTGACCTCCATATGCCCATGTTCGCGAGCCAGTTCTTCGGCGATCTGCTTGATCATGTGGCGCATGAACTCCGGTACGGAATCCAATCGGGCTTGCGCCGCCGCCGTCCATGGCAATCGCCCGGCCTGCATCTGAGACGCCGCTTGGGCCATCCCGGCGCTCCCGCCCATGCTGCCCATCATCTGCCCCTTGAATTGATCGAGAATCTCTTCCGTAATCGTGCCGTACCCCAACTCACGGGCCTTCTTTTCTGCCAAACGTTTGACCATGCCCCGCAAGAAGGCCGGTGCGCGCTCCATCCGTTGGAGCGCTTCCGGAGTCCACATGATATCGTCGAACGCGATTGGTGAGGTTGACTCGGCCATGATGACGCCTCGTACCTGTTGTGTCGTGAACGTTATTGATTCAACAGCTCCTTCAATTCCTTGCCCGCCTTGAAAAACGGGACCTTCTTGGCCGGGACGGCCACGGTCGCGCCGGTTTTCGGATTCCGCCCCTCCTTCATCCGACGCGAGCGAAGACGAAAGCTGCCGAACCCGCGAATCTCGGTCTTATCGCCGGCCCGCAAGGAATCACGGATGCTGTCAAAGACCGTATTGACCACGATCTCGGCCTGGCGCTTCGTCAATGTCGGCACCTGCTCCGACAACCGTTCGATGATTTGGGCTTTCGTCATTCAACCCCCTTCCTCCGCTGCATGAAAGACCGGCGCGGCCGTCAATAGGCCATCAAGTACTTCAGATTCACTCCGGGATGCCAATCGAACTCCGGCAATGCCCCCGACAATTTCGTTTCGATCAGCTCGCGAATCGAAAACCGCTTCCTCGGTTCCACCACTTGAGGCTCCCCTTCGATGCCGGCCAAATCCGCGGCCAGTTGAATGGCATCATCCAGATC
This sequence comes from Nitrospiraceae bacterium, assembly GCA_050246315.1. GTDB lineage: Bacteria > Nitrospirota > Nitrospiria > Nitrospirales > Nitrospiraceae > Nitrospira_G. The sequence goes on from JBFWWG010000006.1 coordinate 151,593, forward strand.
CCCGAGTTCATCGACCAGCTTCATGTCCCTCGCCTGCCGCCCGGTGAACACCCGTCCGTCCGCGAACGTGTGCACATCGGCGAGAGCAAGCGACCGCCCCTCCGACACCGCCTCGATGAATTGTTGATGAACGTCGTCCATCACGGTTTGGAGGACGGTGCGCTCCTCATCCGTCATTTTCCGGAGCGGCGAGCCGACATCCTTGAACCGCCCGGACTTGATCACGACGCCTTCGACCCCAAGCTTCTTGAGTAAGCCTTCCAGGTTGGCAGTCTCCATAATCACGCCGATGCTGCCGGTTAACGTGCCGGGATTCGCCATAATCCGGTCGCTGGCTACCGCGATATAATACCCTCCCGATGCGGCAACGGTTCCCATCGACACAACCACGGCCTTGTTCGTCCTGGTTCGCAGCCGCCTGACGGCCTCGTAAATTTCCTGAGACGGCACCACTCCTCCCCCGGGGCTGTCGATCCGCAGCACGATCGCCTTGACCGACGGGTTGTCGCCGAACCGTTTCAGCTCGCCCACCGTCTCTTTGGAATCCACGATGACCCCTTCGATCCTGATCAGCGCCACACGGTCCTCCCCGAGCATCTCCAGCCCGGGGAGGATCCAACTGCCGAGTAGCGTCAATAGGGTTCCGAGCACGAGAATCCAGAGCGTCAGCCGCCACCCCTTCTTGCGGGATTTCGCTTCTGCCACCGACGCCTCCGTCATGCTCGCATCGCTCTTTCTTCGGGGCGGGTCGTGAATCCACCGACGACCGTTTATTCGTCGTCGCCCTTGCCGCGCTTCCGCTGCTTGACCGCACGGCCGAGGCTCTGGTCCACCGCGCCTTGAGAGGCATGGAATTCGTCCACCTGCCGCGACTCCACATCCGAGTGGTGGTCCCGCTGGCTCAGCGCGATCTTCCGCTCCTCCCGATCGACCTTAATAATCTTGGCGGTCACTTCATCCTGGAGCTTAAAGGCCTCTTCGAGTCGGCCGGACGGCTCCATTCTGGTTTCGCTCACGTGGATCAACCCTTCGACCCCGCCCTCCAACTCGACGAACACACCAAAATCCACCACCTTGCTGACCCGCCCCATGACGGTATCGCCCACATGGAACCGGGCGGGGATCTCATCGTCCCAGGGATCGCGTGCCAACTGCTTGTACCCCAAGGACAGCCGTTCCTTCTCTTTGTCGATCCGGAGCACGAGGGCCTCGACCTTCTGGCCCTTCTTGAAGAGCTCCGACGGGTGCTTGATGTGCTTGACCCATGACATGTCGGAAATGTGGATGAGCCCATCGATCCCCTCGTCCAAACCCACAAACGCGCCGAAATCGGTCAGGCTCTTGATCTTGCCTTCGATCCTCGTCCCGGCCGGATATTTGGTCTCGACCACGTCCCATGGATTCGGCGCGGTTTGCTTCATCCCGAGGGAGATCTTCCGGTTGCCCGGGTCCACATTCAGCACGGCCGCCTCAACCTGATCGCCGATCGACACGACTTTGGAAGGATGGCGGACTTCGTGCGTCCAGGACATTTCGGATACGTGGACCAAGCCTTCCACACCCGGCTCCAACTCGATAAACGCGCCGTAGTCGGTGAGACTGACCACTCTCCCCTTCACCCTTGTCCCGATCGGATACTTCACCGCCACGTTGGTCCAGGGATCCGCCGTTTTCTGTTTGAGTCCGAGAGAGATCCGTCCGGTTTCCCGATCGTACTTGAGCACGGTCACTTCCACACGGTCTCCGATCTGGAACATTTCGGAGGGATGGCCGACTCGGCCCCACGACATATCGGTGATGTGCAGCAATCCGTCGATGCCACCCAGATCGATGAAGGCGCCGTAGTCGGTGATATTCTTCACCATGCCTTGGATCAACTGGCCTTCCCGCAGATTCGCCAAGGTGGTCTGGCGGTTCCGGTCGCGCGTCTCTTCGAGGAGCACGCGCCGGGACACCACCACGTTCCCGCGCCGGTGGTTGATCTTGATGATCTTCATCGGGAAGACCTTTCCAATCAATCCGTCGAGATCGCGAACCGGATGGAGGTCGATCTGCGATCCCGGCAAGAAGGCCTTCACGCCGATGTCCACCATCATCCCGCCCTTGATCTTGGAGAGAATCTTTCCCTCCACATGCTTCTCTTCTTTGAAGATCTTTTCCAGATCCTCCCAGATCTTCATCTTGTCGGCCTTCTCTTTCGACAAGACGAGATTGCCCTCCGAATCCTCCGTGTCCTCGATATAGACCTGAACCCGGTCGCCGACCTTCAGGTGGCTCAATTCTTCCTGAGAGAACTGCTCGAGCGAGATGAGCCCTTCCGACTTATATCCGATATCGACGACGATTTTATCCTTCCCAATGGCGACGATACGTCCCTCGACGATCGTCCCCTCTTCGAAATTCCGAAACGTCTCCTCATAGAGGGACTCCATGGCCCCCCGATCCAAATGTTGACCTGTCGGCTGCGTGGCAATAGTCATGACGATACAACCCAATCCTCCGAACTCTGTCGGGTGCTGATATGATTATGACCCATGGCCGCTCTCAGCGCTGAGCGACTGTGGGGCCGGTGGTTCGTGTGTCACGCCAGCGGAAGAGGCTCCTCTTGGTTTCGCCTCCCGTGGTGGCTCGACACCTCCCAATTCCGCAATCTTCAGCATCACACGCCGGCTCACCTCTCGATAAAACGTCTTTTCCGGCCACTCCCCCGGTTTCCCATCGAAGGAGAGCGCCGGCCCAAACCGCACAGACAACGGTCGCATACGGGGCCACGATGCGCCCGGCGGCAACACGTCATAGGTCCCTCCAATGTGAACGGGAATCACCGGACATCCGGTTTGTGCGACCACAAGGCCGATTCCTGGTTTTCCCGCTCTCAGCTTCCCGGTGAGACTTCGTCCGCCCTCCGGGTAAATGACCACCGCCTTTCCCTGGCGAATGAGGTCGATCGCCAGTTCGAATCCTTTTCGATCCAACCGATTCGCGCTGATCGGAATCCAGCCCAAGGCCCGAATCAGGGGCCTGAGCCATGAAAAAAACAAATCCCGCCGGCCCAGATGCCAGAGTCGGCGCCGGACGGCACAACCCAGAATGGGAATGTCCAGGTAGCTCGCGTGATTCGCAGCGAGAAGCACCCCGCTCTTCTTCGGAACATGCTCCTGACCCTCGACGCGGAATCGGAAGAACAGATGCGCAAGAGATCTGATCAGCATCCAGAGGATGCCATACAGCAACGAACTCACAGTTTGGCTGAAACGGCCGCCAGCATCTGCTGGAGCACGTGCTCGACGTCCAGGTTCGAAGTATCGATGGTCAACGCGTCCGACGCCGGGACCAGCGGCGCATGCTCCCTGGTTCGATCTCGGGTATCACGGGCGGCCAACTCTTGGGTCGTGTCCTTCAGCGAGACAGACCGTCCCGATGCTGCGAGTTCACGATAACGCCGTTGAGCGCGGACTTCAGGGGTAGCCTCCAGAAAAAACTTCACGTCCGCGGCAGGGAACACCCGGGTGCCCAGATCACGCCCGTCGGCCACCACGGCTCCCTGCTTCGCGATCTGTCGTTGCACCGGGAGCAGCCAGTCGCGAACCGTCGAAAGGGAGGAGATCACGGACGCCATCGCGCTCGTGTCGGGAGCACGGAGGTCCTCGCTGACCTCGCATCCATCGACCGACACCCGCATCCCTTCGCCATCCGGATGGCGGATGTCCAGCCGCGTCGTCGCCAACAGTCGCTCCACACCCGCCGCATCGTCGGGTGCGACGCCGGCTTGCTTTACCTTCCAGGCCACTGCCCGGTACAGAGCGCCGGTATCGAGATAGAGATAGCCCAGCCGGGAAGCCAGTAGCTTCGCGACCGTACTCTTCCCCGCTCCGGCTGGTCCGTCGATGGTGATCACGAATGCGGACCGCTGAGTGCGGCCGTGGGTATCGGCGGCTCGTGGCGCTTGTATTATAGACATCAGCTCAAAGGTGTCAACAAATCCAATAACTTAGATTCGAATCCCGGGAAAGATGTCTCAATGCATCCCGAGTCGGCGATCGTCGTGGCTCCCTCGGCGACAAGACCGGCCACCGCCATCGACATGGCAATGCGGTGATCGCCATGACTCTCGCAGCAGCCTCCGGTCAATCGGGCTTTCTCCCCGCCTCCATGAATGACCATCCCATCCGGCCGCTCGGTCATCGAGACGCCCATCTTCCGCAATTCCGCGGCCATGGTGGCGATCCGATCGCTTTCCTTGACTCGCAATTCTTCGGCGCCAGAGACGATGGTGTCTCCCTCGGCAACCGACGCGGCCACGCAGAGAATGGGAAACTCGTCGATCATATTCGGAATCTCCTCCGCCGTGACCGTGACACCTTTGAGCGCCGCGGACCGAACCACCAGGTCGGCGACCGGCTCCCCGGCCTCCTCCGCAATATTCATGACCTGAATATCCGCGCCCATACGGGTCAATATCGTCAACAACCCGACCCTGGTCGGATTGACGCCCACCCGGCGAATCGTCACATGTGAACCGGTCACGATCGTCGCAGCCACCAGAAAAAACGCGGCGGCGGAGAAATCACCCGGCACACGCAGATCCTTGGCCGGCCAGCCCGCGGCGGGGCGTCCTTCCACAGATACGGTCGCGCCATGCTGCGAACAGGCAATGCCGAAATAGCGGAAGATCCGCTCAGTATGGTCGCGCGAGACCCGCGGCTCGGTCACGCTCGTGGCCCCCTCCGCAAAGAGACCGGCCAATAGCAGGGCCGACTTCACCTGCGCGCTGGCAACAGGAGAGGTGTAGGCAATGCCTCGTAGCTTGCCTCCCGTGATGGCCAGAGGCGCCAGTTCACCGCCGCGCCGACCGGCGATGGAGGCGCCCATCTCCCGCAGAGGGCGGACGACGCGACCCATGGGCCGACGCCGGATGGAGGTGTCGCCCGTCAAGACCGTGAAAAAATCCTGGCCTGCGAGGAGGCCCGCCAGGAGCCTGATGCCGGTCCCTGAGTTACCACAATCGATCGGGCCGTTCGGTTCGCTAAGTCCCCAGAGTCCCTTTCCCTGCACGTCGAGCCGCTCGGGCGACTCCTGGATCTCGACCCCCATGGCCCGACAAGCCCGCATCGTGTTCAGACAGTCCTCACCACGACAATAGCCGGTGATGGAACTGCCCCCCTGAGCCAAGGAGGCCAACATGATGGCACGATGGGTCACGGACTTATCCCCCGGCATGTCTATGACACCGCGGAGCGATCGAGCCGGCTTGATGGTCAATGATGACATGGTGTACAGCGGAGAGTCCTTACGCCGGCTGTCCGTTGAGCTGCTCTCGGACGGTCCTGGCCGCTTCCATTTTCTTTTCCAGACCGGGTCCGTCACCGGATTTGATCAGCTCCTTCAATTGCCGGAGGTGCTGTTCATAGACCTCGATCAATTGAACCAAATTGTCCGGATTCCAGAGGCAGATATCGCGCCACATTTCAGGAGAGCTGGCCGCGATGCGTGTCGTGTCGCGCAGCCCACCACCCGAGTGCAGGCGGAGATCCAAATCCGGCGCCATGCGATCCCGCACCTCCGCGAGCGCATTCACCAGGGCAAACGCGGCCATGTGCGGCAGATGGCTGACCGCGCCCAAAATCTTGTCGTGGAGAAAGGGGTCCATCGAGAGCACGGTCGAACCTGTTCGTTCCCACAACTCCGTGATCGCCTGCAACGCCTCCGGATCGGTGCGCGGCGTCGGGGTGACAATGCACCGGGCTCTCTTGAAAAGCGTCACCGAAGCCGCTGCCACGCCGGTTTTTTCCTTGCCGGCGATGGGATGTGCGCCCACAAAGCGGACTTGCGCAGGGAGGTGATTTTCGGCCTGAATCACGAGGTTTCCTTTGACACTCCCCACGTCACTGACGATCGCGTGAGGCCGTAGGACCGCCCCCCAGTCCTTGAGGTGCGGCTCATACGTAGAAACCGGGGTTGCAAGAATGACGAGGTCCGCGTCCCGCACCCCTTCACAAGGATCGGAGACATACCGGTCGATCGCGCCGACCTCCATCGCCGTCTTGAGATTCTCGATCCTCCTCCCGACCCCCACGACGGTCTCGGCCAGCCCTTCTCGCCGCACGATCATTCCCAGGGAGCCTCCGATCAGGCCGACCCCGATGATCGTCATCTGTTTGAAATGTACTGTCATCTCTCCTATTCAGCTCGGCCGATCGGCCACATCGTCAAGCCCCAGCCCGTCCGAATCGCCATTGCCGCGGTTTCACCGAACGGACCGGCTATAGCTCGCGCCCGACCGCCTGTCCGATCTTTTTGATCTCGACCATCAACTCTTTGAACTTGGCCGGCTTGATCGATTCCTCGCCGTCGCACAGTGCGCACTCAGGATTCGAATGCACCTCGATAAGCAGCCCATCCGCTCCCGCCGCGATCGCGGCTCGTGACATGGGGGCGACCAGGTTCCACTTGCCGGTGGCATGACTCGGGTCCACGATGACCGGGAGGTGCGACAGTTCTTTGAGTGTCGGAACGGCCGAAAGGTCGAGCGTATTGCGATATTGCGTTTCGAACGTCCGGATGCCTCGTTCGCACAACATCACGTTGCGATTCCCGCGCGACATCACGTATTCCGCCGACAGCAGGAACTCCTTGAGCGTCGCCGAAAGCCCGCGCTTGAGCAGCACCGGTTTGTCGTAGGAGCCGACCTCCTTCAGCAGCTCGAAGTTCTGCATGTTGCGCGCGCCCACTTGAATGATATCCGCCTTTTCCAGAAATAGATCGATGTCGCGCGTGTCCAGGATTTCGCTCACGACCGGCAGCCCTGTCTGCTTCTTGGCCTCCAACAGATAGTCGAGCCCTTCCCGGCCCACTCCCTGGAACGAATACGGAGAGGTCCGCGGTTTGTAGGCCCCGCCCCGCAGGATGCCCGCCCCACCGGCCTTGACCTCGTGGGCGATGCCGACGGTCAATTCCAATCGCTCCACCGCGCAGGGACCGGCCATGATGGTCAGTTTTTGATCGCCGATCTTAACCCCGCCGACATCGATCACCGTCCCCTCTTTCCTGAACTCACGACTGACGAGTTTCCAAGGAGCCAGAATCGGCGTGACGCTTTCCACGCCCGGGAAGGCCGTGAGCGGTTGATTGTGCAGGATCCGATCATCCCCGATCACCCCGATGATCGTCCGTTCCTGTCCAGTGGAAATGTGCGATTTCAACCCCAGTTCCCGCAGTCGTTCCAGCAGATGATCGATCTGCTTTTCCGTCGCGTCCGGTTTCAAGACAATGATCATGGTGTCGCCTCGACGATCGATACGGAATCGGTTAACGCCCCAGGACTTTCCGGAGCGCGGCAAGAAACAGTTGGTTTTCCTCCGGGAGACCGATTGTCACGCGCAGCATCGCCCCTTCAATGTGCCGGACGATGACGCCTTCGCGCAGCAGGGATTGGAACAGGACTCGTCCGTCCCGTCCCGAATCGAAATACAGAAAATTCGCCTGGCTCGGAAGGGGCGCAAAACCCAAGGCCTCGAGGCCCTGTCGCACCACGTCCATTTGTTCCCGATTGAGACTCCGGCTTCGCGCCACATGCCGCTCGTCGCCCAGAGCCGCGATGGCAGCTTCCTGCGCGACGCTGTTGGCGTTGAAGGGAGGGCGGAGCCGGTTGAGGTAATTCGTGATCTCCGGGGTAGTCAGACCGTAGCCGATGCGCAACCCCGCCAGGCCATAAATTTTCGAGAAGGTCCGCAACACAATTGCATGGCGACCCTGTTTCAGATAGGAAAGTGAATCGGCATAGTCCGCCGCCTCGGCATATTCGTAATAGGCTTCGTCAAACACGACGACGACCTGCTCGGGCACACGCGGCATGAGGGTCCGAACCTCAGCCTCGGTCACCATGGTTCCCGTGGGATTATTGGGATTGCAGATAAACAGGAGCCTGGTGCGCGGGGTGATGGCGTCAGCCATGGCGGGAAGATCATGGCGTCCGTTCTTCATCGGCACCGCGACCGGCTTTCCATGCGCGGCGGTGACTTCCATTTTGTAGATCACGAAGGTATTGCTGGCCATGACGGCTTCATCCCCAGGAGCAAGGAACGTTCGGGCCAGCAACCCAAGGATTTCATCCGATCCATTCCCCAAGATCACCTGGTCGGGAGCGACCTTCCATCGTTCCGCCAGCGCGGAGCGCAGCCGAAATGCCCCACCGTCGGGGTAGCGATGCAGCGATTCAGTCACCGGGCCGATCGCGGCCACCGCTTTCGGGGAGGGCCCCAATGGGTTCTCGTTCGACGCTAACTTGATGATCCGCGACAGCCCCAGTTCCCGCTGCAACTCCTCGATCGGTTTGCCCGGGACATAGGGAACGAGCGAATCAATATCGGGATGAACGGTCAGTGCCATGATTACGCGTGTGCCGGATACGACCCGAGTATCTTCATGAAGAGGCACCGAGATTTCACTTCCTCGAGCGCCTTCTTCATGCGCTCTTCCTCGAGGTGCCCTTCCACATCGACGAAAAAGATGTATTCCCAAGCCTTTCGCCGCGAGGGGCGGGATTCGATTTTGGTCATGTTCATGCCAGACGAAGCAAAGGGCCGCAGCAGGTCATAGAGGGCGCCCGCGCGGTCTTTGACCGAAATCATCACGGAGGTCTTGTCCTTTCCGGTCCGCTGGGGAGCGGTCTTAGCCAGGATCAGAAACCGGGTAAAGTTATGGATGTTGTCCTCGATCCTCGATTGCACCACCTTGAGGCCGTACAATTGCGCCGCCAGTTCCGAGGCAATGGCTCCGGCGGAGGCGTCTTCGGACGCCATTTCGGCGGCGCGTGCGGTGCTGGCAACCTCGGACAACGGAACGTTCGGGACATGAGTTTCCAGCCAATTCCGGCATTGGGCCAAGGCATGGGGGTGTGAATAAATCTTCGTGATCTCCTCCTTCACCCCTGGTTTGGACAAGAGGTGATGTGACACCTCCAGCAGAACCTCCCCATAGATCAGCAGGGGGGAATCGATGAACATATCAAGGGTGTGGCTGACCACTCCTTCTGTCGAATTCTCGATCGGTACCACACCGAAGTTCGCCCGGCCCCGTTCAACCTCCGTGAAGACATCTTTAATGCTCGTGACCGGGACATATTGCGCCGACTCGCCGAACTTCTGCCGAGAGGCCAGATGCGTGAATGTGGCGCGTGGCCCCAAATAGACAACTTTTTGCGGTCCCTCCAGCGACAGAGAGGCAGACATGATCTCTCGATAGACCGACCGGATGGCGTCGCTTGGAAAGGGTCCGGCATTCGCGCTGGTGAGTCGGTGGATGATCTCCGCTTCACGCGCGGGGGTATGCAGGTTGGCTCCCGCGTCGTTCTGCCGCTTCAGGTTGCCGATTTCAATCACATAGGTCGACCGCTCGTTTAACAAGCGAAGAATTTCGTCGTCCAGTTGGTCGATGCGTCGCCGTAGCTCGTGCAGATCCGTGTTCATCGCCGGGGGGGTCCGCTCCGTCACAATACAATCCCTCACAATCCCGCTGGTGTCGGAGGGGAGCCTCTCAGCCCGAATCCATCCCGCAGCGCGGGCTCGGCTTCCCTGGAATGGATGGCCTGAGAGGTAGAGGGCTCCCTTCAGAACCAAAGAAGGAATGTTACTAAAAACCCCTGAAGTCTTGCAAGGATAGGAAACTCGGTCGAATCGAGCGTCCTCCGCTGATTATTCCAGCGCCCGCGGCAGGAAGCGTGCGAGGGGTCGCGAGAAATCGAAGCTATGCAAACAGGTCCCTCTTCCTTCCGAAATGCTCATAGGCCACCCTGGTCGCGCAACGACCGCGAGCGGTCCGCTCCAGATACCCGGCTTGAATCAGATAGGGCTCGTAGACTTCTTCGAGCGTGGCTCGGTCTTCATTGATGGCGGCCGCGAGGGATTCGACTCCCACCGGCCCTCCGCCAAACCTCTCCAGAATCGTGAAGAGAATATTTCGGTCCATCTCATCGAACCCGGCCCGATCCACTCCGATCCAATCCAAGGCATCCTGGGCCACCTGACGGGTAATGTGCCCTTGGGCCTTGATCTGAGCAAAATCCCGCACCCGCTTCATCAGCCGGTTGACGACTCTGGGCGTTCCCCTGGCGCGGCCAGCAATTTCCCTGGCGCCGGCTTCGTCGATCTCCACGCGCAGGAGGCGCCCGGTCCGCCGAACGATCGCCTCCAATTCCTCTGGAGCATAGAATCCCAGCCGATAGACCAGTCCAAACCGCTCCCGGAGGGGGCTCGTCAGGGCACCGGCTCTGGTCGTCGCCCCCACCAACGTGAAGGGTGGCAATTCGAGCTTGACGGTCTTCGCCTGCGGTCCCTGCCCGACGACCAGGTCCAACTGGTAGTCCTCCATCGCCGGATACAACGCCTCCTCTACCGAGGCAGGCAGGCGATGGATCTCGTCGATGAACAGGACATCGCCCTGCTGTAGGTTGGTCAGGATGGCCGCGACATCCCCGGCATGAGCCAAGACCAACCCCGAGGTAGAACGGATCGCTGCCCCCATCTCTCGCGCGATGATATGTGCGATCGTGGTTTTGCCGAGTCCCGGCGGCCCATAAAAGATCGCATGGTCCAGAGCCTCGCCCCGTTGCTTGGCCGCATCGATACAGACTTGTAACGATTGCTTCATCGACACTTGGCCGATGTATTCCTGAAGCGTCTGAGGTCTGAGGGTCAGTTCCAATCCCTGTTCTTCATCCGTGGCTCCGGGCGACACGATGCGCCGATCCATTGGTGCTACTTGCTCCCTGGAGCCGGTGAAGGGGGCGGCGGCAAGGTCTGCCCGGGAGGAGGCAGGCCCCCCTGTCCCGGCGTGGGTAACTGCCCGGCGCAATCAGGCGGGCAAAAGCGGCCGCCTTGCGAGGGATTCGGCGTGATGGAATCCATTTTTTGAAGTTGGCACCGGCTCATCGCGCCCGCGTCTCGCGCGCACTGCGACGGCACCATGGTTCCTCCGACCTTGACATACCCCTCAGGACATTCTCCGCACACGGACAGGAGATTGCCTCCGAGCGGGACGCACTGAACGAGGGTGGGATCACCGTCCGGACAGGTTTTCGGATCGGCAGTGACCGCGGTGGTGGCAAACCCCTCCGGGCAGCTCCCGCAGCGCAACTGCCTGATCTTGGGTTCTCCCTTCTCTTCCGCCCAGGCGGGAAACCCGGAAAGACCAGCGGCAAGGACAACCGCAGCCAGTCCCATCATGGCCAACTGTCTCATCGTTCACCCCTTGGCTAAGTGCTTGAGTGTCGCCCGTATGACGTCGGTGAGATCGGCCTGTTCGAGATGGAGCCTGCTCAAGACCTGTTTGACATCGGCCGGCTTGTAGCCCAGATTGACCAGAGCGGATGTCGCATCCTCATAGACGGATGTCACAGGAAGACTCGCAGCGGGTGACGATCGCCCCCCGACCCCATACAACCGCTCGACTTTGTCCTTCAGTTCCAAGACAAGGCGGCTGGCAGATTTCTTCCCGATGCCCGGCACCGTCGCGAGTCTGTCGATGTCATTGCCCTCCACCGCCGAGGCCAAGTCCGGGATCGTGAAGGTCGAGAGCAGACTCAGCGCCAGTTTAGGCCCGATGCCGCTGACGGTGGTCAGCAGCCCGAATGCAGCTTTCTCAGGCTCCGTCAGGAATCCGAACAACTGAATCGCGTCGTCCCGGAGGCAGGTCTGCACATGAAGAGTGGTAACCTGCGCGACCTCCGGGAGCCCGCAGTAGGTGCTGAGGGGAATAAAGAGTTCGTAGCCGACGCCTTGCACATCGACAACGGCCTGGCTGGGGGATTTGCGGACCAGTCGGCCCGTCAATGAGGCGATCATGCCGGCTCGGCCAGCCCGATGACTCGACAGACAAGCAGCTCGAAGTTAACCGGCTGCCGCAGCCTTCTCCATGATTTCTTCCGAGATGTCGAAATTGGCGTGAACCTTCTGCACGTCGTCGTGATCGTCGAGAATTTCGAGCAGCTTCAGCATTTGCTCCGCTGCCTTCTCCTCAAGCTGAACAGAGTTCTGGGGCAGGAATGTGACTTCAGCCAGCGACGGTTCGAGGTGGGCATCCGCAATGGCTTTTCTCACCGGCTCGAAATCGTGCGGCGCCGTCACGACCTCAAACGTCTTGTCCGTGACTTTGACATCTTCGGCCCCCGCATCGAGGCTCAGCGACAGGAGCCGATCTTCGTCAACCTTGGCCTTATCCACGATGATGAGGCCCTTCTTGTGAAACTGCCAGGCCACGGCGCCAGCCTCGGCCAAGCTGCTGCTGTTCTTGGTGAGGAGACTGCGGATTTCCGCCACGGTACGGTTCCGGTTATCGGATTGGATCTCGATCAGAAGCGCGGTCCCGCCAGGACCGTAGCCTTCGAGCGAAAACTCCTCGATCGTCACGCCGGGTAATTCACCGGTCCCCCGCTGGATGGCCTTCTTAATCGTGTCGTTGGGCATGTTGGCTTCGCGCGCCTTGATAACAGCCAACCGTAAGCGAGGGTTGCCGTCTGGGTCCCCTCCCGCCCTGGCCGCGATCGTGATCTCGCGGATAACCTTGGTGAAGAGCTTGCCTCGTTTGGCATCGACCGACGCCTTGTGCCGCTTGGTGGTGGCCCAATGACTATGGCCGCCCATATGACCCTCCTGCAATCAATCGGTGTAACTCGGTACAGCTAGCACAGTCTCAACGGGGGTGTCAACGAACCGAGGTGCAGAGGTGATTTACAGCTAATCCCGATACAGTAGCAACTGCACGGCAATCGTCAGCACAAGCAGCGACCAGGTGAGGTCCCACCAGGAAATGTTGTGAGTGCCGGCATGCTCCAAACCGGCTTTTGGAGGAAGTTCACGAACGGCCTTCCAGCCGGCCAGGGTCTTGGCGATCCCCCCTGCGATCGCGGCGGCTCCCATTTGGAGGTGATGAACCGCAATGTGCGCGGCGTGAGGATGGGCCCCATGGTCGTGCGAGAACAGCATGAACCCGCCAACGATAGCAAACAGCGGCAGAGGAAAGCGCCAGACGGGAGATCGCAGCACCTCTCGTCGTCTGGCCAATTCAATCGCACCGACGCTCAAGGCGAGCAGACCATACAGTTTGTGCTGCGCGATCTCATTCGTGGCCCTGACGAAGGTGTCGAGAAAACTCATGTGCCCGACCGGCCAGGCATCATGATCACTCCAGATCAGGAGCCAGATCCCGGCCGCCATCAACGCTCCCGGCAGGAGATACGTACCCCAATCTCTGCCGCGTACACCTGCGCTGGCTCGAAGTTCACTCAAGCCGATCAACAAAACAAAGAGTGCACTGATCTGATGGCTGAACTCGGAGTAGGCCCTGCCTTCTGCCGACCCCTCCCACTGAGGGAGCTGCGACACGGCATGGGCATGCCCGGATCGTGCGTAGTAGGCGTCGGATTTCGCTTGATGCTCCTGGTTGTGCTGGGCTGAAAGAAGGGAGGGGGAGAACCAGGGCGCAAGCGCGAGCACTAGTGCAAGCAACAGATTCCGGAACGAAAACCACCGACGTTCGATATCAGACATTCCTTCCAACTGCTCGATCGACAGCACCCGACAAACAAAAAGCCCATTCGGCTTGCCGAATGGGCCCCGTACCGCAGCCCGCCGCGAATTCCTGCCTACATGAATTTCAGAAACTTGTCCTTCGCCTCGTCCATCACCTGAGCGGTGACGGTCGCAGCCCCGCGTTCCTTGGCCAGCCGTTCGATCTCGCGCCGCGCCATCGGTCGGATGAAGTCGGGGATATTTTCAAGCCGTTGTTCCGCTTCCGCCGTCCAGGTAAGTCCGTTCGGCTCGCTCTTCGCATCATCCATAACCTGTAGGGTGATGCTGGCAAATCCATGTCGTCTCGCATAGGCTTCCACACTGGCCTGCACCATCGGCTTGACAAAGGACGGCAATCGTTCCAACCGCTCCGTCGCATCCGGAGTCCAACTCAACCCTGATGGAGCCGCCTCCGCCTGTTTATTCCCACTTCCCATACCCATCTGCGCGACAACGGCGGCGAAGGGACAGGACCCGCCAGATTTTTCTCCCTCCTTCGGAGAAGTGGAGACGCCTGGCTTGGGATGGGCTGCCTGATGCGCCGGTTGCCCGGCCTGGATTTTTTCGTTCAGATAGGTCGCCATCTGCCCCATACCGGCCTTGGCTTCTTCCTTCAGTGTTCCCCGTGTCATCTCAAACGGCTCGGCCGGAGCCGGTCTTCCGCCGAGCTTCACCCCGAGCGAACTGACCATCTGCGTCTCTCCAGGATTGGTGACCATGGAGAACTTTGCCCCACAGGCCGGGCAGCCGAAAAACACTCCGAGAGACCCTTCCGCCGGTTGCTCGACCTTCTGGAAGGTCATGTAGGTTTCACAGTTGAGGCAGACGAACTTCATGCCAGCACCTCGTAATGTCGCACGTCAAAAAAAGATGACGGTGTTTCTATAACTTCTCAGCCAAGACCTTTCGGTATTCGGCCAACGTCACAACCCGTTCGGCTATCTGCCGATACCGTTGCAGAGTGGGATAGCTCTCGTCGAGCAACGGCATTCCTTTGTCGAAGGTCTTAGCCAGAGTTCGGTCGAAGGGAATCCTCCCGAGCAACGGCACGTCCAGAGCGTCGCACATGGCCTCAGTGTTGCCTTCGAAAAGTTCGTGCTCCGCCCCGCAGGAGGGGCAGCGATATTGGCTCATATTCTCGACGACCCCGAGCACGTTGATGCCCATGTCGCGCGCATAGGTAATCGACTTCTGGACGACATCGGAGGCCACCTCCGACGGCGTGGTTATCACAACGGCGCCCGCCAGGTCGGGAATAAAGCCGGCGATGACAGGCGGCTTGTCAGCCGCGGCTCCAGGGGGAAGATCCGTGAGCAGGTAGTCCAGCTCCCCCCATATGACATCGCCGAGAAACTCTCGAATCACATTCATTTCCATCAAACCCAGCCAGACCGGGCTGAGATCCATCGGCCCCTTCCAGCGCACAGGGGAGGTCGCGTCGAGAAAGAAATCCATCGAGGCGACCTTGATATTCAAGGGTCCGATCGGCGGAAGCGCGCCTTCCGGCGTCAGCGTCAACCGTTGGCCGTGCATCCCCAGCATGCGGGGGACGCAGGGCCCGTTCAAATCGACGTCCAGCAACCCCACCTTGTAGCCCATCCGGGCCAGGGCCAGCGCGAGATTCACGGTCGTCATGCTCTTGCCGACCCCGCCTTTCCCGCTCATGACCACCAGCTTGTGCTTGATCCCGGCCATGCGGCCTCGGACCTGCCGCATCTGCGCCGTGATCTGCTCCACGACCTTGGCATCATCGCGATACTGGAGCTTTGTCAGAATGTCTTTAAGATTTTTGTCCGGCGTCATGGTCGTGGCGTCATTCATCGCAGAGCACCGTTCGTAACCGGGCACCGTAGCACAGGCTTTTCGGGAGAGTCAAACCGCAGAAGTGTGATTGGCTCGACATCCTCCATTGCCACGGATCGGTCGATCCCTTGATCTTCAAATGGAATATTGCGCAGAGGGCGCGCCTCCCTCCTGACGGGAAAGGATGCCGCGGCCCTTCAGCTCGGCAATGATCTGCTTCGCGATGGCTTCAAAATCTTTCGGACCCGCATACGCCAGATCAGTCCCAGGCGGAGGCACCTCCGATTGATTGGACAAATGCACCGTGATGACCGGCGTCGGCTGAACCAGAGTCCGGACATCCTGGTGGTCTGCACGGCTGAACGTGTTCGTCGTCGAAATCACGATCAGGCCGGCATCCGTGATGAGACGGGCGACTTCGCCGAACCGCCGGACCAACTCCTTTTCCTTCGCATCTCCATCGCGCACGTCGCTGTCGAGGCCGTGCCGGAGATTCTGTCCGTCCAACAGGTAGGCGTGCCGTCCTTCGGCGATCAGGCGGACCTCCAGCCGGCGGGCCAGGAAGGATTTGCCGGCATGGGCGCCTCCGGCGATCAACACCATCGCCGCACGGTGCCCGAACACCGACGCTCGTTCGTCCGGACTCACATCCCCCTTCACCCAGGCGATGTCTCGCCGCCGAGCCTCCTCGCGGAGCTGGGTCTGGTCATCCTTAAGCCCCTCGGTAATGATGCCGCCGCCCGACACATCGAACTGGTCTACGAGCACGAAACGTCCGGTGACATCGGAGTCCGAGTAGCGATCGAACGCGATCGGCGACTTGGTGCGGATGGTCAACTCGGCGACTTCGTTTCGGGCAACCGAGGTGTGGACCTGCTTCGCATCCAGATCCTGTGTGTCGATAATGCGATGGATGGTCGCGACCTCGCAGTCCACTTCGCGGGTGGCCAGACGCAGGAGATACTTCCGACCGATTTCCAGCGGCCTCCGCCCCATCCAGAACAAATTGCACCGCAACATCGTCGAAACCTGCGGCACGGTTTCCTGGTGGGACGCCATCTCGCCTCGCTCGACGAAGATCTGCTCATCCAGCGTGATGCCGGTGGATTGGCCGGCCCTCGCCTCGGTGGGAACGGGATCAACGTTGAAGGCTTCGATGGTCCGGACCACTGCGGACTTGTTGGAAGGTGAGAACAACAGGCGGTCTCCGACCTTGAGGACCCCGCTGGCGATGCGCCCTGCGAGAATACGCCGCGCGTCAAACTTGTAGACGTCCTGCACCGGGAATCGCAGCGGCTGCTGTTCGCGCGCCGTCTCCTTGGTGAAGGATTCCAGCATTTGAAGCACGGTCGGCCCGCTGTACCATGGCATCTGGCCGCTCGGCTGCGCGATATTGTCTCCCAGCTTCGCGCTGACGGGGATGAACCGCTCCGGCTTCACCTTCAGTTGCGCCAGAAACTCACTGTATTCCTGTTCGATGCGGACAAAGGTGTCCTGACGGTACCCGACCAGATCCATCTTGTTCACGACCACGGCCACCTGTTTCACGCCGAGCAGAGAGAGGAGGTAGCCGTGCTTTTTGGATTGCTCTTTGACACCCTCGTGGGCATCAATCAGCAGTAACGCCGCTTCCGCCCGCGCGGCGCCCGAGACCATGTTCTTGAGAAACTCCTTGTGGCCTGGCGCATCGATAATGATGTATTGCCGGTTCTTCCATGAAAAGAAGGTGCGGGCCGTGTCGATCGTGATCCCCTGTTCCTGTTCCTCCAGAAAGGCATCGAACAGAAACGCGTATTCGAACTCCTTGCCCTGTTGGCGGCAGATCGCCTGGACCTTTTCCAGCTTCCCATCCGGCAACGAGCCGGTATCGGCGTAAAGTCGGCCGACGAGGGTTGACTTGCCATGGTCCACATGGCCGACGATGACGATATTCAGATGGGCGTGAGAAACGTGGGGGTCGGTTGCAGTCGTCATCATCGTATGCTTCCTAACAGGATGATCAAACAGGTTGTCCTTCTCACCCGCCCACCCCGGCGCGCCACCTCATTGCGCTCGTGCATGGGACACCTGTCATGAGATTTCCAGCAGGATGATTCAAAAGGCCCGTCAGCGCGGCCGCAGAGCTCGTCGAACCCCTAGAAATCTCATAGACGAAGAACGCTCAAAACGGTTCCCCAGTGAGGCCGCAAGGAGCGAAAACCACGAGGCGTAGCCTTTTCCTACGTTGAGAGGTTTGAGCGACTGAGAACAAAACTGGGGGTCGTTTTCAGCGTTCTTCATCACATGTATCCGTCCTTGCGAAGCATCTCCATGCCCCGCCCCTCGTCCTGCGCCCGGCCCGCCCGCTCTGCGGTCTTGGTGCGCCGCAGCTCATCGATAATGTCATCGACAGTCTTGGCGGTCGAACGGATGGGAGCGGTGCAGGGTGCGCAGCCCAAGCTGCGATACCGGATGCCCTCCCCTCTGTCGAGGTAGAGATCGATGAATGGAATGCTCTCCAACTTGATGTATTCCCAAATGTTGACTTCCGTCCAATCCAACAGCGGATGGATGCGGATATGGGTGCCAGGCGGGAACGATGTTTTGAATTGATCCCACAGTTCGGGCGGCTGCTCCCGGAAGTCCCACTCTCCATGCTTGTCTCGGGGGGAAAAATACCGCTCTTTGGCCCTGGTGGCCTCTTCGTCGGCTCGTACGCCGAGAATAATCCCGGTGTAGCCGTTTTTCTCGATGAGCTGCTTCAGCCCGTTCGTTTTCAACGCCGTGCAGCAGACCTGCCGCCCCAGCGTGTGGTTCATACCGGCTGCCAACGCTTCCGTGTTCTGCCCCACCACCAGATTGAGCCGCCACTCGCGGGCCAACCGGTCACGGTATTCGATCATGGCTGGAATTTTGAAACTCGTGTCCACATGGAGCAGAGGAAACGGGACATGCCCGAAAAAGGCTTTGCGCGCCAGCCACAAGAGCACGGTCGAATCCTTCCCCATCGACCAGAGCATCGCCAGATTGTCGAAGTGCTTGTAGGCCTCTCGGAGAATGAACACGCTCTGATCTTCCAGTTGCCGGAGATGCTTCATCGATGGTGTCCCTTTCGCCCGCTCCTACCCAGTCCGCACTCGCGATCCAGGAGTCGCCGCACCGATCTCTGCCAATGCCCGCAGCTTGTCACGCGCCGCCCCGCGATCGATCATCTCGTTCGCCAACGGCACTCCTACGGCAATTGAAGGGATCACGCCGCTTCCATACAGCAGCATGGCGGCATTCAGCACCACCCAATCCCGCGGCCCGCCCTTGACTTCGCCCTGGAGAATCTTCACGAGCAGCGCGGCCTCTTGTTGCCGCTGCGACGGTGCGAAACCGGCCATGTCTCGCGTGGTACCCAGCGACAGGCCCACATCTTTCGGGTGGAGCGCCACGGGAATGAGCCTGCCGTCCCGTAGCTCGACAATCCGGGTCAGCGATGCGATCGACAGCTCCGGCTCGCCTTCCACTCCTCGCATGACCATGGCGTGGGATGCGCCCAACATATTCATGGCCTCCACCGTCTTGTCGAAATAAGGTGGATGGGCCATGCCGATCACCTGGCAGCGGGCCCGCGCCGGATTGATCATGCGCGCCACCGGATGAAAACAATTCCGCAACCCCAACTCCCGGCGAAGGTCGAGAAATCGCGCCAATGGAGGATGGTAGTTCGCCATGTCGAGATACGCGAACCCCTTGGCGAGCAGCGCTTCGCTCACCGCCAAGGGTCCAAGGTCGGTGGGAATGCCCAACTGACCCAATACCGCCATGGGGCCAGGCCGCTCCGGCGTCCCTTCCCACCCATGCACGAGTACGGACGCGCCGGCCGAGGCCGCTACAATAGCCGCGCCGACGCCCGCGTAAAAGGTGTCGCGTTTGCCCGCGTAGCAGGGCACGTCCACCATATTCAGACCGGCAAGGCCGGCAAGCGGCGGAACATATTGGCGCGCCACCGCGGTAAAGGCGGCCAATTCGCCGACTGATTCTCCCTTCATCCGCATGGCCATCAAAAAGGCCCCGGTCTGGGCCGGAGTGGCCGTCCCCTCGATCAGCAGGCTCATCGCCTGCTTGGCCTCGTCCCAGGTCAAATCTTTGGAGGTCTTGGCCCCCTTTCCCACCTTGGCGATGAAGGTCTGCATCAAAACGCCACCACCTGGTCGGCCGCACTGATACCTTCCTTCCAAAAGGCATCCAATCCCTGCACCTCGTCAATCTCGGCGATGACCTGATCCACAGTGATGTCGAAGTAGGCCAGCGAATCACGGCAGATGGAAAATTTCACGTCGCCTTGTTCCTTCATCCCGCGGATCAGCGCGGCCAGATCATGCCGCTGTTGCTCCTTCAGCAGATTCTTCACGCGCGTTTCTCGCCCACGATAGGCGTCAGAAAACGGGATGTCGCGGACCTTATCCTTGGTCATGCGGGAGGCCGCTTCATCTCGGAAGAGCACGCTGACCTGTACGCCATGTTGCGTGGCCGCACCGGCGAACTCCAGCGCCTGCAGCAGCCGGTTGTATGTCCCGGTGGTCACGAGGACGGCGAGTTTTTTCACGAGACGCGCCTCTGGTTCTCACTCATTGGATGCTCGGACAGGATGATGCCGGTTACTTGTGGAGCCCGCACTCGGTCTTGCCGAGATGCTTCCATCGTCCGGAGCGCGGATCTTCCCCGTTGCCCACCGGAGCCGTGCAATGAGTACAGCCGATGCTCGGATAATTCCTATCATGCAGCGCATTGTACGGGACCTCGTGCAGACGAACATAGGTCCATACCTCGTCGCTCGTCCAACGGGCCAACGGATTGACCTTGACCAACTCGAATTTCCGATCCCACTCGATGATGCCGGCCCCGGCCCTCGTCGGAGCCTGGTCCCGGCGAATGCCCGTGATCCATGCCCGGTAATCCCTGAGCACGCGCGTCAGCGGTTCGATCTTGCGCAGACCGCAGCATCGATCCGCCCCCTCCGGCCTCTGAGCCCACAGGGCCTCTCCATATTGACGGGCCTGAGCCTCAGGCGTCAGTAACGGCCTCATCCGGATGACCTGGTCCGGCTTGAGCCCGTACCGCTCGATGATGCGGTCCCGTACATCATAGGTCTCAGGAAACAGAAAATCCGTATCCAGATAAAACAGTGGCGTGGAGGGATCGATCCGGTGGATCATGTCGATCAAGGCCACGTCTTCCAGTCCGAAACTACAGGCGAGGACGATTCGAGGCGCATAGCGCGGCAACACCTCGACTAACACCTCCCACGGTTGTTTCGACTCGAGCGAGTCGCTCAGCTCCTTCAACTCTCTCTCCGATGGTCTGACCGGTTCCGTCATCGTTCGCCTCTGCCCGCTTCAAGCCATCTGGACCGGCATCGGCCCCGATCGCATCGATCGTCAATGGTCACTGGTCAGTAGCACCACGAGCCGGGCGTCCACTCTCACCGAGTGACCACTGACTGATGAACATTGACCCATCATGCCTCCACCTTCTCAACCAGGATCTTGAAGTGCGCCGCCGGCGCGTTCGGCACGTCCGGATCGAGCGGCTGCTCCGATAACACCCTGTGCCCGTCGTTGCGCAAACTCATCGGGACATTGCGAATCGGCTCTCCGGCGTCCAACCAGACCTCGAGTCGCTCACCGGTCTCCATCATTTCGAGTTTGAGCTTGGTCTTGACATAGTTCATCGGGCAGGCAACCCCACGAAGATCGTAGACCGGTGCCGCAGAGCGCTCCGACGCCGGCGCAGCGCTCACCGCCGCCTCCCCGGTGTCTGCCTGCGTCGAGGATAAATCTGTCGCGGACGCTTTCAGTTTCAGATCCTTTCCAATCCCCTCCGTGGCGTTGCGGCACGCGTCGATGAACCCCTTGGCAAAATCGAGCCGTGCCCGTGCGAATTCCGCAGTGGCGTCCTTCGGTCCGAGATCGCCGCAGCGTTCCTGCAAATTCCGGTAGGCAGGAGGGATCACCCCCTTGCTGGCCAGCCGAGACTCGAACTCGCGGAATGTGTCGACATCGGTCGCCGGTTCGATGCCCTCTGTCACGAGAAGCGCTTTGGCGCAGGCGAGGATGGCCCGGTAGGCCTTATTGACGGCCACCGGATACTGATGTTTTTCCAACAGCAATGTCGCCTGGTAACACTCCTGCTCGGCCTCCAGCATTTGGTTGTCGATCAATTCGAGAGCGCCGCCGGCGCACTCTCCCGGCCCCAAGTCCTCGAGCACAAATTCTTTCTCCCCTTCCCAATCATAATAGTAGGTCGCGTCCTCCTCGAACGACGGGAGAATCGTGTGGGGAATCAATGCATCCTTGAGCTTGGCCTTGCCGACCCGAGCGACAAAGGTCGGTAAGGTTTCGGTACCCTGACGGTCCCGGCGGAAGACCTCGATCAGATGTGCCACCGCCGCCGGCACGTTCTTCGCCGGCAGTTTGACGACGAGTTGGCCGATACGGGCCGTGCCGTTCACCGCGCCTCCGATGTGCAACTCATAATGCGGCGCGGTATGGTCCCCGATGCGCTTACCGACACCGTGCAGCCCGATCGTGGCAATGTGGTGCTGGGCACACGAATTGTGGCAACCGCTGATCTTGATGCTGGTGCCCTTGAGATCGTCGGGGACGGAGCCCGCGGGGAACACTTCCGCCAAGGCTCTCGCCAGACCCTTCGACGAGGTGATCCCGAGGCCACAGGTATCCGTGCCGGGGCAGGCCACGATGTCCTCCACGAGTTCCGCTCCCGGTTCGGCGAGCCCGTGCGCGGCCAGCAGATCATAGAGAGCAGGTAATCTTGAGTCCGGCACCCAGCGGATAATGAGATTCTGACTGATCGTGGTCCGTAGATTGCCGTTCGCGAACTGCTCGGCAGCATCGGCCAGAATGTACATCTGATCGACGGTGGCATCTCCCATGGGAAGTTTGACAAACACGGCCGCGTAGCCCGGCTGTTTTTGGGCCAAGACGTTGGTGCGTCTCCATCGGTCATAGGCTTCGACTTCTGTGAGATGCGCGCCCGACACATGCCCGTTGCCATGGCCACCGGTCTGCCCGCCATTTCTGGACGGCATGATCAGCGGACCCGGATCATCCCGATACTCAAGCACGCGGAGGGGTTCCGTCCGAACAGCTCCGTGCGTCATCGAGGCATAGGCCGCTTCCCAACGCCGCTTGAACTCGTCGAACCCGAGCTTGTCGATGACGAATTTCATCCTCGCCTTGTGCCGGTTCTTGCGGTTGCCGAGTTGGTCGAACACCTTGATCACCGCCTCGATCGTGGGAATCAATTCGGGCATCGGCACGAAGTCGCGCAACACCTGCGCGATGCGCGGCGTCGATCCAAGCCCTCCGCCGACGACCATCCGAAACCCGATATCGCCGTTGGAGTGTCGCGCTGCGAGCAATCCGATATCGTGAATCGGCGTCAAGGCGCAGTCATGGGCACAGCCGGAAAGGGCGATCTTGAACTTCCGCGGCAGGCTCTGGGTCAACGGGTTGCGCAGGAGATGCAGCGCGACGGTCTTGGCGTAGGGCGTGACGTCGAAGACCTCACCGGCGCAGACCCCTGCCAGGTGGCAGGCCGTGACGTTGCGGACGGTATTGGCGCAGGCTTCCCTCGTCGTGAGACCGACTTCGGCCAAACCGCGCATCATCGTGCCGACATGCTTCAGTTCGGCATAATGGAGTTGGATGTCTTGTCTGGTCGTCACATGGGCGACCCCTGTCGTGTAATGCTCGGCCAACTCGGCAATCCGACGTAATTGGTTGCCGGTCAGCCCACCGAACGGAATCTTGATGCGAAACATTTGGACGCCGGGTTGCCGTTGTCCATAGATCCCATGCTGGAGGCGGAAGGGTTTGAAGAGATCGCCGGACAGGTCGCCCGACAGCACCCGTTGCGCCTCGATCTCGAAGGCTTCAATCTCTTCGAGAATATTCTGTGGAATGGGCGTGGTCTGTACTGGCACGCGTTGTATGGTGGCTGTGGTCATCGTCGTCCCTCTCGGCGCCATGAGATACAGGCGCGCATCCGCCGCAATCGTCCGTCGATCGCGACTAAATGTGGTACATCTGGCTGTCCGCCCGGTGGGTCATTCGATAGCGATCAATCAATTCTTGAAGCGTGATGCGGTTGAGCACGTCATTTTCCGCCTGGCGAAGTCGCTCCGTCACGACACGGAGCAGCCCATCGATCTGACTGGGTCCGTGCAGGTGCGCCGGCCCCCTTGCTGCCATCCGTCCTACGATCGGACCTTCGACAGATTCCACGATTTGCGCCAGGGAAATTTCAGCCGGTTGCTTCACCAAGAGATAGCCCCCTTGCGCTCCGCGCACACTGTCAATCAGGCCCGCCCGCTTCATCGCATTCAGCACATGTTCCAGAAAGCGCGCAGGGATGGATTGTCGCCGCGCGATGGTTCGAGCCTGAACCGGGTTGGATCCGCCGTAGAGCGCCAGGTCGATGATGACCAAAATCGCGTAATTGATTCGCTTACTTATCATGCAATGAGATAAATCCTACATATCCGATAGAGATTATTTTACCATGAGGAGCCTAGCGTATCGTCATGAGAGCTGTCAAGACACCCATGGCCAGGATCGGATCACGATGAACTCACCAGACCAAACTTGCCGCCTCAAGAAGGGATGCCACGTCACGTTCTCCACACTGCTGTCTGAACCAAGGTGACAACCTGGACGTACCTTCTAGATCGCCCACCGATCGACTCGATCTTGTGCGCCTTTACGGCATCGACTTCGGCTTGAGAATTCTGTCAGGCGCCACGACACCGACTCCCGACGATCCATTTTGCGACTCACGTTGTGCTCATGATGGTGCCGGTTGATACGGAAATACGTCCAATTCCAAGTTGTTGAGATGCCTGTGCGCCCGCTTGTCCTGTTGGTTTGCGGCGATCACTCAAGGATCACCGTTTGAGGCTCGTGGTTGTATCGGCGCACAAGATTCCGAATTGACAACGTACCGGAGGTGGGACATAATCCCGCCCTCTTCTGCTGCTGGAATCCACACCATGGTTCGTGCCGTACCCCTGAATCTGCTGCTCGTGACTTCAGATGCGGACCTGCAAGCACAGGTCAAACGCACGTTCAAGGAAGCGACGGTCACGCATGCGAAGGAAGTCGGGGGGCTGTCACGGCTGCTCCCCAAGAAACGGTTCGATGTGGCTTTAGTCGAAGGCACAACCAATGCCTTTGCCGAACCGGGGCCGCTCAAGACAATTGTCGATTCGCACAAGACGCTCGTCGTCGCAGGATCGCGACAGTCTCTGCAGCAAGCCATCCAGTTCCTCCATGCATGGCCGGAAGCCCACAACGGCCAGAAATCGAACGGATACGTGCTGTCGCTGGAGGAACTGATCGAGTCTAAAGTGGGGGACTTCGTCAGAGGCATGCGCCACGGCTCCGCGAAGAACCTCTATCCGGTACTCATGTCAGCCGTCGAACGTCCGTTGCTGACCCACGCACTTAAAGAAACCAATGGTAACCAAATTCAGGCTGCTCGATTGCTGGGGATGAACCGCAATACGTTGCGGAAAAAAATCACGGCTCTACACATTGTCGTTTCTCGAACCAAATCCGTTCAGACCATCGCCAGCTAGGCTCCGGCCTGTGGCCTGAGTTTCATATCACCATTAACCCGTGAGGACGTCCCCATTGAGAGTAATGGGGAGAACCCCTCGTGGCGTGTGACGGGAGGAATGAGCGATGACCAAAGAGGAACTGATCGCGAAGATGTCGACATCGGCCGGCATTACCAAGGTGGCAGCCGGAACAGCCCTTGAGGCCTTCACCGCGGCGGTCTCGTCATCCTTGAAGAAGGGGCAACGCGTCAGCCTGGTGAATTTCGGCACGTTTTCCGTGAGCAAGCGAAAGGCCAGAACAGGTCGAAATCCGCGCACCGGCGAGCCGCTCAAGATCCCTGCCGCTCGCGTGCCAAAATTCTCTGCCGGTAAGGAACTGAAGGCTGCGGTGAGGTGACATGACGCGTCCTTCCCGGGAACGGCGCTTCAACCGAGGCTGGAGCTGGAACAGATGTGTCGGAGAACGGGGCATCTTTCCAGTTCCAGTTTCTTGACACTCAAGAAGACCATGTATTAGCATTCCCCTTTGGATTCTAGGCGCGTAGCTCAGGGGGAGAGCGCTACCTTGACACGGTAGAGGTCGACGGTTCAAGACCGTCCGCGCCTACCATGTAATCGCGGGCATCGAACCGCTGGTGCAGGTTCCGGTGCCTTTCTTCTTTTCCAGGCCATTTGTTTTGAGTTCAGTGCCGATCACAATCACCCTCCCAGACGGGTCTCGCCGACAGGTTCCGACTGGTTGCACGGTGCAGGAAGCCCTGGGCCAAGCGGGCGCGCACCTGGGCCAGACCATCCTCGCGGCCAAGGTGGACGGCCGCCCGGTGGACCTCTCTTCGATGCTGACGAAGGATGCGGCGATTGAGCCGCTCATGTTTGATTCGCCGGACGGCAGGGAAGTCTATCGACACAGCAGCACCCATATCATGGCGCAGGCGGTCAAGGAGGTCTTTCCAACCGCACAGTTGACCATCGGCCCGGCGCTCGAAGAGGGGTTTTACTACGACTTTGCGTTTGACCGGCCCTTTACACCGGAAGACCTGGAAAAGATCGAATCCCGCGCCAAGGAGATCATCGCGCGCGGTCTGACCGTCAAGAGGATCGAGCTGCCGAAGGAAGAGGCCGTGTCCTTCTTTCGCTCGAGGGGTGAGCACTATAAGGTCGAGATGATTCAGGGATTCGAGGACGGTCAGCCGATTTCGTTGTACAGCCAGGGAGAGTTCGTCGATCTTTGCCGCGGACCCCATCTTCCGACGACCGGACATGTCGGTGCCTTCAAGCTGCTCAGCACCGGGGGTGCCTACTGGCGCGGCGACGAACGGAATCCCATGTTGCAACGGATTTACGGAACGTCGTTTCCGACCCAGGCGGACCTCGACGCTCATCTCCATAAATTGGAAGAGATCAAGCGGCGCGACCACCGGAAACTGGGAAAGGAGCTCGACCTGATCACCATCCAGGACGACATCGGCCCTGGATTGGTCCTCTGGCATCCCAAGGGCTCGTTGGTCCGGTTGCTGATTGAAAATTTCTGGAGAGAACAGCACCTGAAGCAGGGGTATCAGTTAGTCTACTCCCCGCACGTAGCCCGCCTCGACCTGTGGAAGACCAGCGGCCACGTCGACTATTATCGCGAGAGTATGTTCGCCTCGATGAAGGTGGAGAACAGCGAATACCAGCTCAAGCCGATGAACTGCCCCTTCCACATCATGATCTACAAGTCTCATCTCAGAAGCTACCGGGACTTGCCGATCCGTTACGGCGAACTGGGGACGGTCTACCGGTACGAGCGCACCGGTGTCTTGCACGGCCTCCTGCGCGTGCGCGGCTTCACCCAGGACGATGCCCATCTCTTTTGCCGACCGGACCAGATACAGGACGAAGTCAGTCGCGTGCTGGACTTCACCTTCTTCGTCCTCCGGACTTTCGGGTTCACAGAGTATGAGGTCTTTCTCTCGACCAAACCGGAAAAGGCCGTCGGAACCGATGAGAACTGGGCCATCGCGACCGCCGCATTGGAGGCTGCGCTTCAGAGCCGGAACATCGCCTATCAGGTCGATCCCGGGGAAGGCGTGTTCTATGGGCCGAAGATCGACATTAAAATCAAGGACGTGCTGGGGCGCTCCTGGCAATGTTCGACTGTTCAGGTGGATTTCAACAACCCGATCCGGTTCGACTTGGCCTATACGGGTGAGGATGGCCGCCCGCACCAGCCGATCATGATCCATCGGGCACTGATGGGTTCGATCGAACGATTCTTCGGCATTCTGGTCGAGCACTACGCGGGGGCCTTCCCCACCTGGTTGGCGCCCGTCCAGGCCGTGATCCTGCCGATCTCCGAGAAGCAGCATGTCTATGCGGAAGCGTTGCGCGCCCAGTTATCGGAAGCCGGTTTTCGGGTCGAGGCGAATCTCCGCAACGAGAAGATCGGTCTCAAGATCCGCGAGGCGGAAACGTCCAAAATTCCCTATATGTTGGTCGTGGGAGATCGTGAAGTTCAGAGTGGTACGATCTCCGTGAGGGGGCGTCACAAGGCGGACTTGGGCAGCATGGCCGTTCCAAACCTGCTTGACATGTTGCGGGCGGACATGACACAACCCTCCGGCCGGTCTTAATCCATCCACGTTCAAAGAGGTGGCTTATCGTTCCGAAGCTGAGAGTCAATCGGGAAATTCGAATCCGCGAAGTCCGCGTCATCGGGCCTGAGGGCGAGCAACTGGGGATTCTCCCGACGGTTGACGCGTACCGGCGGGCTCAGGAGATCGGATATGACCTGGTCGAAGTCGCGCCCATGTCCCAGCCTCCCGTGTGCCGGATTATGGACTACGGGAAGTATAAGTACGAGCTCAGCAAGAAGGAGCATCAGAGCCGGCGACACCAGAAATCCACGCAGGTCAAGGAAATCAAGCTGCGCCCAAGAACGGATAAGCATGACCTGGAGATCAAGATTCGCCAGATCCGAGGGTTCCTCGAAGAAGGTAATAAGACCAAAGTCAGCGTGAACTATCGAGGGCGCGAGATGGCGAATCAGGAGATGGGGCGTAGCATGATGCAGAGCGTGATCGCCAATCTCACCGACTGCGGCACGGTGGAATATGCGCCCAGGATGGAAGGGCGCAGCCTCATCATGGTAGTGGCGCCGAAAAACTGACCAGCGAATCAGGAATACGAGGACTGAGCATGGCGGGGAAAAAACTCAAGACACACAGCGGAGCGAGCAAGCGATTTAAAAAGACGGCGTCAGGTCGCGTCTTGCACAAGCCGGCCGGGCGCCGGCACCTATTGACCGGCAGGACACGCAGCCAAAAGCGGCGGCTGAAGGGAAAGAGCGAAGTGTCTCGGACCCAAAGCGGGACGATCACCAGGCTGCTACCGAACGACTGAGCCGATCACTCGTTTCTGCGAATGACCACTGACACCTGACAGACTGGCACTAACAATCTGGACACCATCGAGGGGCCGCTGCAACGCGATCTCGGTCTGCCAGAATCATACAACCAGGATGTTCAGAAAGGCCGTTCAGCGCGGCCGCAGCGAGCGAAGAGGCGAGGCATCCTCTGTTCCGTATTATGTTGAGCCTCTGAGCGATGCGATCAGCCGCCGGACGGGTCCCCGGCTGGCGGACTCTTTCAACATCCTGCTAGAAGGGAGCACATCGCCATGCCACGGGTCAAAGGCGGGCCGAAAACCCGACAACGAAGAAAAAAGCGTCTCAAACTTGCAAAAGGCCAATACGGCGCCAAGAGCCGGCTTTTCCGATCAGCCACCGAATCGGTTGATAAGGGCCAGACCTATGCCTATCGGGAGCGGAAGAAGCGCAAGCGGAACTTCCGACAACTGTGGGTCGCACGGATCAGCGCGGCCACCCGTCAGCATGGCCTGACCTACAGCCGGTTCATGAACGCGCTGAAGAAGGCCAAGGTGTTATTGGACCGGAAAGCCCTCTCCGAGCTGGCGATCAAGGACCCCAGCGGATTCGAGCAACTGGTCGTCCTCGCGCGCCAGCACGTGGCGACCGCTTGATCCAGTCGTAAGCGCAAGAGACGGCCCTGGGACGCTGCTCGAAGAGCTTGGTCCCAGGGCCGTCGTCTATTCTCACGGTTCCCTTCCTATGCCGCAGGATGACGATGTCGCGCCCTATTCTGGTTCCTCTTCTGTCAGGGCGGTCAGATTCAGCTCCAATCCAGCGGCAGGAACACCGATCTGCCACTGTTCCAACACCTCAGGGTGGAACTCGCCAATGAGACCGACTGCCCGATCACGGATCACGATTTCGCCCACGCGGCCGTCCATGAACGAGGGATGCGCGATCGGCTTCAATTGGTAGTCTAGTCCGAGATAGTACAGGAGCAGGTCCAGCGCCGAGTGCACCTCCGAAAACGAGACCGACTGGTGCGCCGCCAGGACGCCCAGCGCCGTGAGCGTACACGAACCGATCGGGCGATTCTCGTCCGGCCTGGCCAACTCGCCAACCTCAAACAGCCGATGGGGATAGAAGGCTCGGTTGGAAGCCGCTTCCACCCGCAACAGAGACGGCAGCAAACTCTGTCGGAGACAGGCATAGGAGAGCGACATCACATTGTCCACTTCCACCACTCGCTCCCACTGGGTGCCGGCCAGGCGCATGCGGTCCACCAATTCCGGTCTGGAAGCCATAATATTCGACATGACCTCCTGGTACCCGAGACCGACCATGAGATCCCGCACCTGGTCCGAACGCCGCTCAATCCGAGACAAGCCGCCCACGGTAAACTGCTGCGGCATCACGGGCGTGAAGCTTCCGTAGCCCCGGCTGATGGCCACGTCTTCGACCACATCGACCGGATGCATCACATCATTCCGATAGGGCGGGAGCTTGACCACCACGCGTGCCTGCTTCAGCTCGACCTCATAGCCGTAGGTCTGCAACGCCTTCCGAATCTCCTGCCCGCTCAGGTCCTGACCCAGCGCGGCGCCGATCGTGTCGAGGGAAATAGCCTGGGCCTTCGCGATTTCACACGGGGTGACGACCGATTTGCCGAGGGGCGTCTTGGAGCCATACCGCACCTCCACCGGTTCGATCCGCGCGCCTCGGTCCGCAAGATTGACTGCAAAGATATTCAGCGCCAGGATAACCATCTGGAGGTCCGTGCCCGTCACCTCCACGAACAGTTCCCGATCGCCGACCTGAACCTCTCCGATTTCCCGGCTGTTGATGATCGGCGGAAAACTCAAGGCCTGCCCGGCGTCGTCGCGCAACAACGGCAGCCGTTCCGCTCCGGCCAGAATTCCGCCATACTCGACGCCCTTCGGATGCACCAGCAGCATCTCGCCCAGGGTCATGGGCTGGTCCAACCCGAGCGGCGTGAAGCGCGCGTCATCCGGCTTGACCAATTCGTAATGGACCGGGAACCGGATCTTCGCGAGACGATAGATGCCGATTGAGACCGTCCGCCGTTTGCGCCCGAACATATCGGCCAGTTTTTCCTGTGTCTGAATCAGTTGAGCCAGCCCGGTCTCGGTCACCTCATAGCCGATGGCCGAACAGGCAGCAACAAAGGGGCGGACCTTCTCGATGCCCGGACCGACCAGGATACGCTGCGTCGCCTTGGCCTTCTTGGAAAAGAACGGATACGGGAGGGGCTTCCCTCCCCGCTTGATGCGGATCTGGCGGGCGATGCCTTCGCAGCACCAGAGGTCGGGACGGTTGCTGTCCTGCAGCTCGACCCGCCACTCGCCCGTGTCGGAATCCTGTCCCTTATACTCGCCCTTGACGAGCTGGAGCAGCTCCTCCAACTGTTCGGTCGAGATCCGTTCTCGTTCCCGCGCGGCCGGTCTGCGCGCAGACGCGTTCGGCCCCATCGGCATCGGATCAAGGAGCGATTCCAGATCGGTACGGTAGAGACTAATCGTCGGCATGGGCCCCGTGTATGCTAGAAGCGGCCGCGGGTCGTCCGGATCAAATCCAAATCCGCTGCAAACAAATCCCGAATATCGTGAATGCCGAGCGCCACCATCGCCATCCGGTCCAGCCCCAGGCCCCAGGCGATCACCGGCACGTCAACACCAAGCGGAATCGTCACTTCCGGTCGGAACAGTCC
The DNA here is from genome assembly GCA_050246315.1 of Nitrospiraceae bacterium. Taxonomy (GTDB): domain Bacteria; phylum Nitrospirota; class Nitrospiria; order Nitrospirales; family Nitrospiraceae; genus Nitrospira_G. Next base: position 182,645 of record JBFWWG010000006.1, read on the forward strand.
CGCCCCGCCCAGCTCCATCCAGCCTAACTTAGGATGGCGCACATGCAACTCGACGGATGGCTCCGTAAAAGGAAAATAGGCCGGCAAGAATTTGCTCTCCTTCGCCTGTGCGACTTCGCGCGCAAATAGGTGGAGCAATCCGAGCAAGGTCCGAAAATTGATATCGTCGCCGAGCACGATCCCTTCGATCTGGAAAAAGTCCGTGGCGTGCGTGGCATCCACCTGGTCGTAGCGAAAGCAGCGGGCGATCGAAAAGTATTTGCCGGGGATCAGCGGCTTGCTCGCCAAACAATGGGCGGAGACCGCCGTGCCCTGGCTGCGGAGCACCAATCTCCTGGCGCGCGTTTCGTTGAATTCGTAGCCCCACCCGGTCGAGCCGGTCTTGCCGCCGGACCGATGCGCGGCACTCACCCGCGAGAGAAACGGCTCCTCGATCGCGGAGGCATGAGTCGGCTCCTTCACGAAATACACGTCGTGGATGTCGCGAGCCGGATGGAACTGCGGCATGTAGAGCGCGTCCATGTTCCAAAATTCTGTTTCGACCAGCGAGCCCCGCATCTCCTGGAATCCCATGCTGACAAGCTGCATCTTCACGAGATCCAGGAACTCGCGGTAGGCGTGTCGTTTTCCGGGCGCCACCCGCGGCGGTCGCAGGCTGATCGTATACTTGCGGAACCGTTTGTTGCGCCAGGACCCATCTTTCAGCATCTCCGGCGTGAGCTGCGAGACCTCCTCGATCTCGCCGACCTGCGCCAAGGACTTGGCCGCCTCCTGACCCTCGTTGGTGAGCGCATAATCGCGTGTGACGCGCTCGTCGATGCGGAAGGGTTCCTGCGCATTGCCCCGGCGGACCGCATACTGCTTGAGGACGGCCTGGGCCGGCTCCGCGACGGACGCAAGATCAGTCGGGCCACTCTTCACCTGCTCCAACAGTGCTCGCAGCGTATCTGCAGTTGAGCTGGACCGGCCGGTGGCCTGTACATAGCCGCCTTGGACGATCCGGATCGCGCCTTCCTTCTTGAGCGTGCCGACGACGCCGCTCATCTGCGCCGGGTCGATCTGTTCCTTCGCCTGTAACTCCTGAATGGTATAGCTCTGCCCCAGGTCACTGGCCGTTCGCAGGGTGGCCAGCGCCCGTTCGATCGGCGCGCGTCCCTGAAGGTACTGCTCGCCGATGTTGGTGAGGGACACGTGAGAGGTGAGAAGTTCGGATGCGACGCGAATCAGTTGTTTGGCGAGGAGCCATTCCACCGCCATGCTGAGCTGCGAGGGTTCGAGCTGAGTCGTCTCCGCGAGGTCCTCCAGGGATAGGGCTCCCCGATCCGCCTCCCGAGCCAGGGCGGTGAGGACCTTGCTCTCAAGAGGATGGAGGCTGTCGATCAATCCTGAGCGGTCCACGCCACCTCGACTTTCGTCACGCGGAGACGGCGTTCCGTCCTTGGCGAGATCCCGGTATTGCGTGGCCTGCCTCGCGCATGGCCTTGATGGTGCCGGCGTAGTCGGTGCTGCAAAAGATGGCCGAGCCGGCCACCAGCACATCCGCGCCGGCCTCGACGACGGAGACGGCATTGTCCACCTTCACGCCCCCGTCCACCTCCAGCAAGGCATGGCTTCCGGCTTGATCCAGCATCGCACGAACCTTCCTGATTTTTTCCAGCACGCCGGGAATAAAATGCTGGCCTCCGAAGCCGGGATTGACCGACATCACGAGGATCAGATCGACATCGGGGAGGATTTCTTCCAGCGTGAACACCGACGTGGCGGGATTCAGCGTGACGCCGGCCTTGACCCCGCGCTCTTTAATGAATTGCACGGTGCGATGCAGGTGCGGACAGGCCTCCACATGCACGGTGAGATAGTCGGCGCCGGCCTCGGCAAACGCGCCGATGCAGTCGTCCGGATTCGTCACCATTAAATGCACGTCGAGCGGCAGGCGCGTCACCTTGCGGATCGACTCCACGATCGGCGGTCCCACCGTGAGGTTCGGCACGAAATGACCATCCATGACATCCACGTGCAGCCAATCCGCACCGCCCTGTTCGACCCGGGCGATTTCGTCGGCCAACCGCGCGAAGTCCGCGGAAAGGATGGAAGGAGCGATCTTCAGGGCCGGGCGAGTCATCATGCGGAGCGGCGCAATCGGGCCGCGAAAAAGCCGTCCATGTTGAATGCGTTCACGGCTGAGCAGAATTCGCCGCGTGCGCTGACTAACGACTGGGCAACGGGAGGAAGCTCCGGCGCCACCGACTCTCGCACAAACTCCGGATGCGCCTCGGAAAAGCGGTCGATCACCTGGGTGGTTTCTTCTGGCTCAGTCGAGCAGGTACTATAGACGATCACGCCGCCGGGTCGCAAGAGACGGCTGGTCCGATCCAAGAGGTCGAGCTGGGCCGAGTGTGCCTCTATAAGATTGGCAACGGTCTTCTGCCACTTCGCTTCGGGGTGCCGACGCAGCACACCGAAGGCGCTGCAGGGCGCATCGAGCAGAATTCGATCGAACGGTTGCTGCAGGTCCGTCGTAAACTCGGCCCGAGGCTGTGTTCGCGTGGCCGGTTGACGTGTCTGTTCATGTAATTGATCTGGGTGCGACAGCGTCGCAAGGTCATGGACGAACGACTTCACGTTGGTCGCGCCCAATCGCAGCAGGTTGTCCCTCAGAAGCCGTAATCGAGACAGGCTGCGATCCAGAGCGATGATCTCTCCTTGGTTTTGCATCAGCGCAGCCAGATGCGTCGCCTTGCCACCCGGTGCCGCGCAGGCGTCCAGGATTCGCTCTCCCGGCCTCGGGCTAGCCACGAGCGGGATCAACTGGGCCGCCTCATCCTCTACGTAGAATCCTCCTTCACGGAACAGAGGAAACTCGACGGGGCTCCCGCCTCCCTCAACGACAATTCCATCCGGGCTGACATCCGTCGGCCAGGCCACGATACCGGCCTCTTGGAAGGCAGCAAGCAGGTCGGCCCGCTGGAACCGAATCGTATTGACGCGGAGCGTCAGCGGAGGTGCTGAGGCCACCTGCCGACACAGGGTTTCGGCCTCTTCAGTGCCAAGACGCGCGATCCACCGCGCGACCAGCCAGGACGGACAGGAATAGCGGAGGCTCAACGCTTCGATGGGATCGATCTGCGGATCGGATGAAGGATCGGGCAGCGATACATCGGGAGCCCGCAGCAAGGCCCGAAGCACGGCATTGACGAATCCCGTCCAGTGAGGGCGGTTATGGAGGCGAGTGTCGCGAACCAACTCCACCGTCTCATGGACAGCCGCGCGAGGCGGTATTTTGGTCAGAAGCAGGATCTGATAGGCGCCGAGCCGCAGAATCCATCGAATCGGAGGAGGCAGCCGCTCAATGGAACGATCGGCCACCTGATTGACCCGCCAATCGAGCAGGCTCCGCTGCCGCAACACACCATAAACCAGTTCCAGCACCAGGGCCCGGTCCCGCTGATCCAACGACGCGGCGGCGCTCGCGCGATCGAGTTCGTCCTCGGCATGAAGTCGCCGATCCTCCACCGCGCCGAGCACGTCCAGCGCCACTGCCCTGGCGCCCTTGCGCCGGAGTCTCTCTGTCACGATTCGTTCAGAACGCTTCACGAGCGGCACTTCACGATGCGCCTTGGTGGATGGGTTCATCATTCTGCTGCCGGAAGAGAACCCAGCACCAGGCCGGGAGTAATCGCATGACCGGCCAAATACTGAGCGACAGTCATGCGCCGGCCCCCGGCCGGCTGGAGGGCTGTGATGGCAAGCATGCCCTGTCCCGTGGCCACCAGCAATTGGCCCTTTTCCACCTTGATGATGGTACCGGGCTGGCCGGAAGAGTCGGCCGTCTCTGAGGCATGGGCATCCCAGATATTCCATCGCTCCACATGATCATGATGCTGGACAAAGGCGTAGGCGCCGGGCCAGGGGGTCAACCCACGCACGCGATTGGACAGGGCTGAGGCACTGAGGTTCCAGTCGATCAACCCATGTTCCTTTTTGAGGATCGGAGCCAGCGTGGCCTGACTGTGGTCTTGGACAATTGGATGCAGATGCCCGGCTTTAAGTTGCCGCAGGGTTTCGATCAGCAGCCTGGCTCCCACTTGCGCAAGCTTGACCCCGACCGAGCCGCCCGTATCGTCCGGCTCGATTGGAATGGCTTCCCGTAACAGCATCGCGCCGGTATCCATGCCCTCGTCCATCAACATGGTCGTGATGCCGGTCTCCCGCTCTCCGTTGATGACGGCCCATTGAATTGGAGCAGCACCACGATACTTGGGCAACAGAGACCCGTGGACGTTGATGCAGCCCCGAGGCGGCAATGACAAAATAGACGGAGGAAGGATTCGCCCGAATGCCGCCACAGCTATGACGTCCGGCTGCCAGGCTTGGAGCGCAGAGAGAAAGCCGGGGTCTTTCATTTTGGTCGGTTGCAGGACAGGAATCCCCGACCGCGTGGCCAGTTGTTTGACGGGCGGGGCCGTTAATTCCTGGCCCCGTCCCTTCGGCCGGTCGGGTTGCGTGACGACGCCGACCACCTGATCCTCCGAGCGCAGCAGCGCCTCCAGGGAAGGGACCGCAAACTCCGGTGTGCCCATGAAGATGATCCGCATGAATGCGTGTTACCATTCTTCACCGATGCGGCGCAACTTTCCTGCGCGACATCTTGTATTCGGTCAAACCGTTCTGTTAGCATCCGCCTGCGGGGTGGAGCAGCTTGGTAGCTCGTTGGGCTCATTCCGCAGGATCTCCATGAGCACGACCCCCATGGGTCATGGTTCCGCCGCTTATCGGAACGCATGGCATCTGATCCTGCAAAGGGCTGCGCAGGGGGAAACCTCTGCGAGATCACCTGTCAAAGTCGGGGAAGCCGTTGGCGGGGTAACCCCGAGCCAAGCTCAAGTGGCCATACCGGTCCTTGAGAAGGTGTAGAGACTTGATGGCAGGCACCCTCCCGGTGGCGCGAGCCAGCCGAGGGTGAAGGGAAAGTCCAGACCACGAACTGGTCCAACCAGGCAGCGAAAGCTGTAGCGGTACGCATAACCCAAAGGTCGAAGGTTCAAATCCTTCCCCCGCAACCAATTTGATTCCGCAGTGAGCAAACGGGCTATCTGGTGACGCCAGATAGCCCGTTTGCTTTTGGATTCTCAGTTGGCCGCCCACTTATCGATGCCTGAGTAGGAGCAATGTGTGATTGCAAGACCTGACCCCGTTTCCCGCGCCGTTTCCCGCGTTTCGTGATGCGTTGGTGTCGATGTGATGCATGAGGTCATGCTGTCGGCCACCGCCCCTGCAGCCTCGCATCTCACGCGTCATCGCTGCGCCGTCCGTTACTTCCACACTGCAACCAAACGGCTCTCGTAGGCCGCTGTCCGCCAAAAGCACCTCGGCTGAAAAGTTGAATGTCCCCTTTTTGCTTTCCTGATCTTGTCCGCTATTCTCCGTGCGCGATGACGCACTCGCGTCCCACCCCTTGAACCGTGTTCACTTGATACTCGACACTCCGAAGCTGGGTGATCCCGCCCTGGCGCATCGCCTTTCTCCCGGTCACGTCCGCCATGCCACCCACTCCGAACACCTGATGCCGACAGTCCTGACCTTGTTTCGCATCGGCGATCAACGGATTGGTGTATCGTAATGGCCGGGTCTGAGACTCGCAGGCTGCAGTGCTGACGAGCAGTACCATCAAGATCAACATTCGTCCGCTGCTCATGGTCACCTCTCCTTCTCGTCGCGATGAGACAACGTCCTGTGACGCCACGAGGAGTCTTTCCTACCGGCACATAATCGTCATTTTCTGAGACGGCCAATCTTCCAAGCCGCCTCGTTTCGACACGGTCTCGGCTCCCGACGCCAGGCGAATCGACTCGTATCCGGCCAAGCATAGGTCGTTGGCACGTTGTCGGCAATCGTCCATCGTGTGGAACCATCCGTTACAGCTCACCGATGCGATCAACTTTCCATTCGGTCCCATGAACTCCGTGCGTGGCGCTGCGATGCAGGACACGCTCGCGAGCCCAGCCAGAAGCAGTATGAACGATCGCATACGACACCTCTTTCTCTCCGGCGCATAGGGATGGTCCGATGGCTCTCCCTCAGGAACAACTACGCTTGGTTCCATCCTTTCGCGTCCTTTTCTTTCCCTTCCAGCTTAGTCTGGCGAAAAAAGTGGTCACAGAGCGCCCGCCACCGTGAAGGTGTTCGTCGCGTTCCTTGTTGTCCGTCGTCATCGGTGCTCAGTCTTCCACGCCCACACCGATCACGATGAGAACCGCATAGTCCTGCTTCGTGCAGCCCTCGACCGGAGGCATCGATCCCCCTGGCGCAACTGGAAACGCAGTCTGCTGCACGTTTGCCGGCGAGCACGAACCACCACCCGCTGCCGGTGTATAGCGCGCGGAGCGACAGGCCAGGTGCGTCACATCATAGAGCGTCGCCCCTTTATCGAGATCCCAACGCCTGTCGCCGTTCTTGTCGGCGGGATGAATGGTCAGCACAGCCGTCACGTCGCGGGCGCCCGTGACCAGGTATTTGCCGGGAGGGAGCGGAAAGGTCGGCTGCTCCATAATCAAGCCGTGTTCCTCCAGCCACCAGTCCGTGCCGTCGAATTGCCACCGCGCCGGGGCGACGCCACCTGCATCCCTTAACCGTTTATAGCTGTTCAGCTCGACGCCCCGAGGACCCGGGTCCAGAGGCCACAGACCCCACGCCTGGGCGCCGCTCCCGGAAGTCGCACCTGGATTGCCCAACGCCGCGATGAACTGTGTCGAGATGCGCTGGAACTTCGTCTGCCCTCCGCCTGCGGCATGGGCTTGGCTTCGACTCTGATTGAATGAGGGGAGCACGAACGAACCGAGCAGAAAGAGCGCCAGGATGAGCAGGAAAAACGTACACCGGGTAGAAGAACTTCCATCCTCTTCTGGCATCGTTGCTCCTGCGTCCCGTCTCCGATTTACGCGTGGGTTCCATACCAGGGCATAACACTTCGCAGGAAGGTCGATTTTAGGGTCCACGGTGTCGGATTCGCAACAGCGAGTCTAATCACCGAGCCGCAGAATAACCTTCGCCGCGGCCGATACACGTTCAGCCCCATCGGACAAGACGTTGGATACAGGGCCGGTTCACCACGAGCCTTGGTCATAACCACCGACGAACCGAACGCTTGTACGCCGTAAAGGCATCCGGAAACTTGGCGCACAAGGCTCGTTCCTCGGGCACGATTTGAAATCGATTCATGTACAACGCGAAGAGGGGAAGGAATGCGAACGCCAGCAAATTGGACAGATACATCGCCCACCCGGCAAGTACAAAGAGGAAGCCAAGGTACATCGGATTACGGGTGAAGCGGTAAATACCCGAGGTGACCATCGCCGTGGTCGCTTCCGGTGTCAGCGGATTGACCGTGGTCTTCGCCCGGCGAAACGCCAAGACGCCGGCCAAGGCGACCAGGAACCCCACGGTGAAACACATAAGGGCGAACGCCGCGCGCCATGGCAGGAAGAGGGTGAACGCAGAAGAGACGGAGGCGAGCCACATCGCAGCGGCGAATAGCACGACGAGCGCAAGCGGGGGGACTTTTAATTCCAGCGCATTGAACATAGAAGTCACGCGCGGATTGCGTTTCTATTCCGACCTGAGTCCGGAATGGATGAGGACCCGTATGTCCATCATCTCGTTGTCGCTGGTTCAGTGGTGGTTGGCGACCCTCCAAAATCGGTTTTCCGGCAGCCCGCTGGATCAGGTTCACTCTCCGTCAAGAACGGAGTCTGAACCTCCCGCTCTGTCTGGAACGGGTAAGGGCCATCACCCACAGCCCCAACACGACATCAATGCTCCCACAAAAGGTCGGCCACCAGATCGGGACGCCGGCGTTCTCGATGAGCATGTCATGCACAAGATCAAAGAGACCGTGTGCCACAATCCCAGCTCCCACGAGCAGGGGAAAGAAGAGAGCTCCCATTATCGCGACGGTTGCAAACCCGACGGCGTATACCAGTTCCCAGACCAAGGCGTGACTGGAACCGCCCAGAACCGCGAAGAGCACATAATAGGACGCGATGATGACGAGAACGGTGGAATAGAAGCTGCGTTTTTCATCGAAGCGTGTGAACTTGGCCAGTGCAGCGATCGCAATACCAAGGAGAACGCCAACAACAAGGGGCATCAGGTATCGCCTGTCGATGTCCAATGAGGAGTCGACTCATGTTACGTTTGTGATACGGACATGTCTATAGTGAGCGACGACTACCAGGCTGTTGAAAAACCCTTCGAGTACCCGTGAGAGCCGGCACAGCGAGGGATCACGGATGATTTCAGAACCACGTACAGGATGGTCAAAAAGGCCGTCCAGCGCGGCCGCAGTGAGCGAGGAGGCGAAGCGTACTCTTTTCCGTACGTTGAGCCTCTGAGCGACGCGAGAACAAAGCTGGCGGACTTTTTCAACATCCTGCTACGCATCGTGAGGCGCGAGACCGCTGGGGGAGTACCTCGGCCGCCCCGCGCCGCGAAATTCAGAATGTGCTCCTCTCCGCATGAGAACCCAACGATCGAAGTTCACATCCTTCCCCCGCAACCAACCACTTCAAGCACTTAAGAACCCTCCTCATCGCTAAAGCTCGGTATTCCGTCGTTCAGAAACCGCTTGCGCTATCCAACTGAGCTACCGGCATTTGCCTGTCTTCTGTTGTTTTCGTATGCTGGAGTCACTTGTCCTCAGAAAGGAGGGCTCCATGATAAAGACACTGAGCCTTCTGAGCGCTTGTTTCATCTTTGCAATCGCGGCCGGGCGTTCACAAGCCCAAGAGGCACCTGCTGCCTCCACAGCCGCACCAGAAGCTGCCGCGAAAGTGACTCCCGCGGACGGCCATGTCATTCACGTCACGGCCCCGCACTTGATCGATGGAAAGGTACGGGGGCCATTCCATCACTATTGCAAGATCGTCTCTCCTGAGCCATTCATTGAATGCCTTCTCTACGAGACGGAAGACAACCACGCGAGACTCATCGGTGTGGAGTACATAGTCGCCAAGACTGTGACTCGCGACGAGAAGGTCCTTCCCAAGAAGGCTTGGAAAAAGGTCTGGCATGATCATTCCGTGGAGGGTGTCATAGGGAACGTCAAGGTACTGGATATGTCTCCCGAAAAGGCCAAGGAATTCGCGGACACGGTGGCCAAGACCGACGGGCTCATCTTTTCCCTATGGCCCGAGGGCGCCAAATTGCCGACCGGGAAAGTCAGCATCGGCACGATGGTTGGGCATGCCGTACACGAATGACATGGAACCATACGAGCACCTTGGCTCCATCCCTCTCAACGGCACGTATCTTTGATAGAGAAGTCACGCTTCACACGTGCGGTCTCGACAAATATGGGCGGATGATAGCCGACGTGCTTCTACCAGACAGAACGCGGATCAATTAGGAGCTAGTCCAAGAGGGCCAACGGCCTGCTTAACTCTTTTGACGGGCTCGGCGTATCGGTGTCGAGCCCGGTTTATTTTTCCGCTAAGCTCTTTCACTGGACCGCCATCATCCGCGACATTTCACCACAAGGTGAGATTCAACTTTTCGGCTCTTCCCCATATTGGGTGGGTATAAAGGCGGATTCCGATAGCCTCGGCTGACGAAGCAGGGCCGTCTCGGGGCCGTGCCCTGATGCGTTGAGGTCGATGCCTTATGCCATGTCGTATTGTTGGCCGCCGCGGCGACAGTCATCCGGCACCTGAGATGCCTCACCCCGCCAGGGCAGCGGCTCTCCGCTCGGCGCCCTTCCAGCCTCTCGCCTTCAGCATCATTGCTGCGCCGCCCATTACACCCACTCCGCGCAGTCAAAGGGCCTCCTGTAGTTGTGACAAAGCACCTAAATCTAAAAGTTGAATGTCCTCTCCTTGTTCCACCTAATCGGCCCTGCTTGGAATTTTACGCACAGTGCGATAGCATCTTTCCAGGAGAATAAAATGTTTGAGCACGTTCTCTCTTTGTCAGACGCACTAAAAACCTATTACCCCGACGATGAACTATCGCGAATGGCAGCCTACTATGGGATCGAGCTTCCAACTGATTGGCACGGCATTGATCATTCTGGACTTGCCGAGATGCTCCTTACAAAGATGGATACGGGTAGAAACAGAGAGTTTCTGGATGTGATCGCCGCTAGTCTAGAGAATCGGATTGACAGAGCCATCGCGAATACCGATTGGGAGCGGAGAGATTTTCATCAGAGCATGTGGCCGCGTATCAAACCCCTTCTTGAGATCTTAGAAGAAGGCGCTGCACGAACAGAGGTCACCGTAAAACCGAGCAACCCGTTTACGGCCAAATCAGAAGTCCGCAATCTAGTAGCCATAGCCACGACGCCGATTACTGTGGTCGATAACTATGTGGGGTTAGGGACTTTAGATTGTTTGCACGAGGTGCCACAACCCATCCGGCTTTTAACAGGCGCCCATGATGCGGCAATAGAGAAGGATTTTGAACGACATCTGAGGGAATTCGCTGCAGAAGGGCGTACCATCGAAGTGAAGCGACATGGGAAGTTACATGATCGCTACGTCATTCTGAATGAGCGTTGCTGGATCATCGGGTCTTCTCTCAAGGATGCAGGGAAAAAGACGTTCACTATGATAGAGCTAACTGACACGCATGATATCGTAATGCGAGATGTTGAGGACAAGTGGAAGGAAGCCACTCGGTTTTCTCCTTAGTTCGCAGCAGGTTCTGAGAAGCTGCACAGGAGGGCTTCGGAATTGCCCAGTAGTGTGTAAAGATATGACTGCAATGGCGCAGAAAGAAGGCCTGGATGGCGGTTGCGAGCCTAGCAGCCTCAAGGCGTCTTAGTAGGATGAGTGCCGAGTAAAATAAAGGCGGAACGAGTATTACTGTTGCACCATAACAGCTTGCTGCTTCACCAGTGCAAGCCCGTCATGGTTCTCAATCATCTTGTATGAGGGTGTATTCATGAGACTATGCATATAGCAGTGATGAACAGTAAGTACTAGGTCCTGCAACTTCTGGTCAGCTTCGATCATATCAACCGCCAACCCCATTGCAATACATTCATCTGCATGAATATGCCGATCGTGCGCTTTATTACCCTTGTAATCTGTCAGCTTCTTCACAATCTGCTTGGCCTTCTTTTTTGCATAAGGATCACTGCTGAACATAACTGTTTCGAGTTGGCGTTGGACAAATTGATTGGACCAAGCAATAGCATTCTCGCACTGGCTAAGAAAGGTCGGCCGGTATTGACCAATAATCGGCTGCCAGATACTAATTTTGGACGGGTCTTTCTTGATTTCCTTCCATGCCCGCCGGAACTCCATGATTACACCGTAAGCTGGAATCCCACGAAGATGGGGATCAATCGGTCCTAGGTTCGAATGCTTGCTCATCAAGATTCGTTTACAGGAACAGGCCAGCATCGTCCCAGCAGACATAGCAATCTGAGGTACTATGGCGCGAATATCGTCGTTAAACATCTTGTGCAAGTAATCCGTGATGGATTGAACAGCGGCGATGCTTCCACCCGGGGTATGGAGAATTAGATCGAGGCCCTTGCTGCGGTCTAATTTGTGAACGGCCATCATGAAACCGTTCTTATCCTCATCATTGATTTCGGACGGGATATCCGGTTTAGAGAGATACCCGGAATAGTAGGCAATAACGTTGCGTTCGGTGTGTTCGTGGAGAGAGTGGAGGTATTTTCGGCGGATATAATCTACTGCGCGCTTGGAATGATCTGCAGCGGAGGCTTTGTATTCTTGAAGTTCTTGGAGGACCTCACCCCAATTTGGCATATGCCCTAAATGGGCTCCTCGTAGGCACTGTAGGTCGTAACAGTCTGCACGATACGATATGGAGTCGGTTGCTCAAGAGACTGATCTTCAGGCCGAAGAAATGTAGGGCCCACTCTTTTCGCAATGGTTTCATACTGCCGTTCTAGGTTGGGCAGTTCGATCTGTTTGGTTTTTTTCGCTTTCATGAGGAAACCTCCTCCCCCTGTCGCGTCCCCTTATACCCATACTATGGAGAATGAAGCAAGTTTATTTCGCGTAAGTTCCTAATCTACCGCGGTAAATGCACACATTTTACGACCAAGTAGGATGGTAGTCACCTCAGCGGATCCCTGGGTATTTTCATGGTTAATTTCGGCCCAAGACGCCGGCAAAGGAACCAATCTACAGAAAGTGAGGGGCGCCTTTGTCTTACAGCGGCGCAATACGCCACAGGGCGCCGTTTAACGTCATGATGTAGAGCTCGCCCTGCGCGTCTTCGCCAAAGCTGGTGATCGAGGGTCCCGGGCTCAGGGTTGACCATTCGATTTGATCCGTCACCTGCGCGTTCCGGTACCGGAAGCTCCGGACGAAGCCTGTGCAGAGGTCCGCATAGAAATACGTGCCATTGAGCGCCGGGATCGCCGTGCCACGATAGACATAGCCGCCGATGATCGAACAGGCGCCTCCGGATTGGTCATAGTCGAGCACCGGCAAGGCGAGTCCACCGGGATTGCAATTGCTCGCGGGATTGAAGCACAAGAATCCCTCCATCAAGCGCCAGCCGTAATTGGCCTGCCGGCCTGCCTGTGGAGCCAACGAAACATTGACTTCCTCTCGGCTATTTTGCCCGACATCACCGATGTAGAGATCGCCGGTCTGCCGATCGAATGAGAAGCGCCAGGGATTCCGCAGCCCGACGCTCCAGACCTCCGGTGCGCCTCCTGCGATTGCAAAGGGATTCGCGATGCCATTCGTACAGGCGTTGCCGGTGCTTGGGTCCAATCGAAGGATCTTGCCCAAGAGCGAGGCCGTGTTCTGTGCATTATTGTTGGGGTCGCCGCCTCCACCCCCATCGCCCGGTCCGGCGTAAAGACAACCATCCGGTCCGAAGGCCAGCATGCCCCCGTTATGGTTGGAGAACGTGGGATGCGCGATTCTGCGCAAGATCACAGACGAGGACGGGTCCGCCACATTGGCAGTCGCGCTGCTGGCCAGGTACCGGGCGATCACGAGATCGCCGTTTGCATCCGTGTAGTAGACATAGAAGCGTCCATTGCTTTGATAGCCGGGATCAAACGCCATTCCCAGCAGGCCGCGTTCACCACCGCTCGAAATCGAATCGGAAAGATTAAGAAACGGCGTGGAGAGCAGCGCGCCGGTTGCGACATCGAACACCTTGATCGCGCCGCCCTGCTCCACAATAAACAGGCGGGTCGTATCTGATGCAGGCGCTGTCAGAAACACAGGCGCACTGAGTCTCATGGTGATGGGTTGCAGTGTCACTGCGGTCGAAGGGGGCTGGAGCGGCGAAGGCAAAGGATTGCTTCCTACCGTGCCGGAGTCGCTTCCCCCATTGCACGCTGAGAGAGCTAGCAGAAGGGAAGGAGCCACACAGGCATACAGGATGCGCCTGAACAGCGGTCCTGCCATGCGGGCTCGAACAACGTGTTCCTCGCAATCGAAGGTTCTCATGCCGCGATGATATGAAGTCCTCACAGTCCTCCGCAACCAACCTGCCTTCGTCTCCTGCCTCGGTCGTGAAGACCATTCGTTGCTCCGCCGGTCAACCGCACTAATCAGTCGAACCATGCGGAGATGACAGAAAGGGCGGGCCAGCGCTGGTCCAGAACCCATCACGCTACCAGTTTATCGGCTGAGGAGCCCCCGAACATCTTCATCATTCAAACCATCCTGGCGCCTTCCATTTGTGCGAATTCTTTGGCAAGGCCCATTCGGCAGGCTACACTGACCGCTGAAAGGTCCAGACCGGCCAATCCGGTCTACCCGGTCAAGCCGGTTCATGCAGCCGGTTCGTCATGCGGTGCGCTATCGGGTTGGCCGGTGCTGCCCACCCTGGAACAGCTTCAGCATGCTGAAGATCCTCCTGGTCGAAGACAACCTTGTTGATGCGCAACTCGCCCAGGACATTCTTTCAGACTGGAACACGGATCAGTTCCACGTCACCCATGTCTCCGACCTGACTCACGCGCTCACGATCTTAAGCCGTGATCGGTTCGACGCGGTGCTGCTGGACCTGTCCCTTCCGGACGGCCATGGCCTTCACACCTTGACCATGGTTCAGGAAACGAGCCCCGGCATTCCGATCGTCGTGCTGAGTGGGTTTGCCGACCAGTCGGCAGCGCTCCAGGCCGTTCAACAAGGCGCTCAGGACTACCTCGTGAAGGGTCAGATTCAGGGCGATTTGATTGCGCGGTCGATTCGCTATTCCATCGAACGCAAGCGGACAGAGGAGCGGCTCACTTACTTGGCCCAGTACGATCACCTGACGGGATTGGTGAACCGCGCCCTCTTCCAAGACCGGCTCGTTCAGGCCATCGCCCGCTCTCGGCGCACACAACAGGGCTTCGCTCTCATGCTCTTGGATCTGGACGGGTTCAAGGCCGTGAATGACTCACTGGGACACGACGCCGGCGATCGAGTCCTCAGGATCGTGGCGGACCGGCTGAAGAACTGCGTCCGTGAGGTCGATACGGTCGCGCGCATGGGTGGGGACGAATTTACGATCATTCTCGAAGGGACGGCGACGGAGCAGGGCGCCGAGACCGTCGGCGCACGGATCATACAGTCGGTCCGACAACCCTGCGCCCTGTCGGGCCGGCAAGCAACGGTGGGGGTCAGCATCGGGATCACCCTGTTTCCTCAGGACGACCAGAGCGCAAACGGACTGCTAAAACAGGCCGACTCGGCCATGTATCTCGCCAAGCAACAGGGCGGAGCCCGCTCCGCCTTCTTCCGGAGTTAGCCAATGTTGCCGATCTCACCCTCGTTTTGGCAGTTGATTCCTGTAGCAGACAACACCGTTGGTCTGGCCCCCGGCCTGTTGCACGCTTCGCACACACCAGGTAGAGTGCGCCCCGGTCACAGCGCTCCGCACCAGGACTTAGCAGACGATGAGCGATCAACCAGTTCCATCGGTTTCGATGGACAGCCCCAAACCCAAACGCCAGCGGCGACGATCCCGCAAGGCCGGCCTGCCGCCCGGCACGCTGGTGCACATCGGCGAGCCCAAAGCCGGACCCGTCACGCTCCAGTTCATGTTGTTCAATGCAGATGGCTATGTGGAGCCCACGTTGGCCAATCTCGACGAGCTTCCTGCGCTACTGAACGACAACCAGATTTGTTGGGTGAATGTGAGCGGCATCCACGACCTGGCCCTGATCGAAAAACTGGGGGCCCTGTTTCAATTACACCCCCTGGTGCAGGAAGACATCGTGAATACGGAACAGCGTCCCAAGGGCGAGGATTATGGAACCTACGGCTTCATCGTCGTGAAGAATCTCAACTATACCGTTTCGGATCGCCATCTGCTGACGGAGCAGATCAGTTTCGTGTTCGGGCAGGGCTTCGTCCTGACCTTTCAGGAGAACGGGAACGACCCCTTCGTCGCCGTGCGGGAACGGCTGCGAACCGGGCGGGGGCGCATGAGAACGCAACGCGCCGACTATCTGGTGTACGCGCTGTTGGACGCCATCGTGGACAATTACTTCGGGGTACTGGAAGGTGTCGGAGAGGTGACCGAACGGGTGGAGGAACAGCTCCTGAGCGATCCAAAACCGGAGATTCTCAAAGAGCTTTACAGCCTGCGGCGCTGCGTGCTCTTCGTGCGTCGCGCAGTATGGCCGCTTCGCGAAGTGATCGGCACGCTCCAGCGCGGACAATCACAGATGGTCACCGAGTTTACACGCACCTATCTCGTTGACCTCTACGACCATACGATCCAACTCATCGATGCGATCGAAACGTACCGCGACATCATCGCGGGCATGTTGGAACTCTATCTGTCGAGCGCGAGCAACCGCATGACCGCGGTGATGAAGGTGCTCACCGTCATCACGACGATTTTCATGCCGTTGAGCTTTATTGCCGGCATCTACGGCATGAACTTCGACTACATGCCCGAGCTGAAATCCCCGCTGGGCTATCCCATCACGCTGGTGGTCATGGTCCTCGTCGCCGGCGGCATGCTCTGGTATTTCCACCGCAAGCAGTGGCTGTAGCCGGATGCTGAAAGCGTCCGCCGCTTGGTTGGGGCTCTCATTGCGGTCCTTTCTTGATGCAATGGGTCTGACGCGAAGAGGCTCAACTCTGAAAGGTTTTCCCCAGCGGCGTCAATAGGGAGGGCTTCACCCGATGAGCCGCGGGTTCACACGAAGTGCCGTATGTACGCCTCGCCTCTTCGCTCGCTGCGGCCGCGGCCGTGGAGAGGCGCGTCTCGGCGCGCCGGGGTTGGGCGGGTGAGAAAGACGACCGTTTTGAGCATCCTGCATGTCGATCCATCGGCATCTGAATCTTCGATGTCCTTGACGATTCCAATGGGCGAAAATAGTTGTTCCGCCTCTCGCTAGAAGTCATTTCAAAACCTCATGGCCGTGCTTCGACACGCTCAGCACGAACGGAGGAATATCCTGTTTTTATGGACAGATCCATTCGACCTGAGCCGGTCGAAGCATGCGGTGAGTGGATCGAACCGGGTCACCGGAGGGTTTTGTATGACCTCTACGCTCATCAGGCTGAACAACCCGATTTCGGGCGGGCTTTGGCTACCGGCCGATGTCGGCGAGCGGGGTCTCGGTCACCTGCAGGGCGCCGCGAGGGTTGGACAAGAGATCGTTGGAATTCTGCAGTTCGCCGCAAACAGGGGTGGTGCGGCAGTCCGGCGTCATCACCACACCCCAATGGTGGTTGTCTCGACAGACATTGTCGAGCAGGAGCGCCTGGGCCTCACAGAACAGCAGGATGCCGCTCAGATAGTTTTCTCGGCAGAGGTTGCGCACGAACTCGGGATGTGTGCCGGGATCCCGGACGGCCAAACCAAAATGATGATTCCCGACACAAAGATTGTCCGCAATCCGAGGGCAGGCTCCGCCGAACACAAAGATTCCCGACTCACGATTATCGCGGACTTCGTTGTCGGTAAACGTCACCCGACATTCCGGACCGTAAAGCACGACGCCTGAGAGGATGCCGTCGGCCGCCCGACAGTGCGAGATCGTGCAAGCGGCATCGAAGATGTTTACGGCCGAATGTTGGTCGCTGCCGACATACCGGAACGTGATCCCGCTGATTCGTCCCGACGGCACACGCTGTAGATAGATCGGTCCACCGCGACGGTTGAAGACCTGCACGGCATCCCGCCCTGCACCGATCAGCGTCACGGGACGATCCGCGATGAAAATCTTATCTTCGTAGATCCCGGGCCGGACGAACACAAGGTCGTCTCGACCCGCCTGGACTAACGCCTCGCTGGGGCGAGCAAAGGCCTTGGAATCGGCGTTGTCCACAATCAGTGTGCGCCCACCAGCCGGGTTTGGCGGCGGCTGTTCAAACAGAAGTGGGGCCCCGGTTGAGACGGTCATGATCGGCGGTCGATACGGTCGAACCGGTCAAAACGAACCGGGTCTTGCAGCGATCGATCCTGGAACAGCGATTGGCGAGAAGTCAAGTTTCGACGCTGCCGGAGGCCGTCGATACCCGTCCATGATTGGATTGGCCATGCTGGCCGGATACAAGGGGTGTTCCTGAGCGAACCTTTTGGTGAGCGTCCATCCAATCGAGCGCAATCACGCGCGAGGTGACCTTTCTATCTCCTGGATGAAGCTCGCGGGATTGCAGGTCGAATGGCCTGAGGGACAATTCTCGGCACAGCCGGCCACATGGATCCTCATGGCATAGCAGTTGCGTGATCTCTTGACCCAGTCCTGTTTCGAAAAGGACGGTAGAAAGTGAGGGACGCACGATGACGCTGTTGATTCCGCGCCTGCTCCTGGCCGTGATGGTGCTCAGTCTCTCGGCCGAGCATCGGGATGTCATGGCGGCTCCTTCAAATGATCCTGGCGTTGAACGAGAGCCCGCACCACCGCTCGAGCAGGTTGCCGCCCGCCAATCCAAGTCGGAATCCGCGAGGCGCTTGTACGACCGCATCATGCAGGAATATCGGCAGCGGGATTATCGAGCGGCACTCGCGGGCTTCGAGTTTTTCCTCGCCATTCACGGCAAGTCCTCCCTCGCCCCAAGTGCACGCTACTGGATGGGAGAGTGTCAGTATCGGCTGGGGCGATACGAAGCGGCGATGAACACCTTTTCCGAGCTGGTCTCGTACTATCCAGTGAGTCCAAAGATCACGGCCACCACGCTGAAGATCGGGCTGACATATGGCAAGCTTGGACAGCAGGAAGAAGCCCGCATCACGCTTGAACGCGTGATCTCCGAATGGCCCGATACGGTCGAAGCCGACGTGGCTCGGAAGGAGTTAGCGAAATATTCGCCCACCGGTGACCGTGATGTGGAGCCGTAACCGCCTCCCTACGGCGCATCGGCCTGCGCGTTCCATCTGACCTACTCCCCTGCATCAAGCCCCAAGCTGGCCGCCACACGGGGAACCGAGAGTACGTCCTGAGGAGAGAGTCGAACATGCTCGATCCTGGTTGCGGCGTAGACCTGCGAGATCAACCGATCGCGCCGACGCTGGTCGGCCGTACGACCTTGCTGGCTCCCGATGTCGATCGCCTTGTAGATCTCTCCCGTTCCCGGGTGCAGAAGGACGAAGCCCACACGTTTCAACGCCAGCCGTCCCATCAAGACGGCACGCTCGCGTCGATTGCCGCTACGCATGGAGATCAGCACCCACAGCGGGACTTGGCTCAGGACAAGATAGCGATCCTGGACCGCCAGGCGAATCACGTTGTACCATTCGAGCTCTTCACGAGAGAGCACCGGCTGCGCCGTCAGGCCGACCCGATTGACCAGGGTTCCGTCGTCCAACCGGCGTTCCCGCCACGGCCCCACCCCGCGCCAGAGCCAGAGACCCGCAAGCAGGCAGGAGACGCTCAGCACCATCCAGACGGCCTTTTCCATCAGCGTCCCGAAGACCCAAGTCCCTGAATCAGTCGCGATATCGATTCCGGCCCCCCGGGCACGATGTGGCCAAGCACCACCGCTCTCGCCGCCCCGGTCACCGATGGGACATTGTTGAACCGTCCATGGATGGTCTGATAGGCCAAGACGGCGAAGGCGATGGCCTCAAAGGCCTTGCTTGACCATCCGACCTCGTCAAACGTGCGTATGGGCGCCGGCGCCAGGACCTGCGCGAGGTGGCCCATCACCGCTCGATTGTGGACCCCGCCGCCGCCAACGATGACCTCATCGAGCTGTTTCGGCAGCCACTGGCGTGCCGCGCCGATACATTCAGCCGTGAATCGTGCGCAAGTGGCCATGACATCCCGATCGGCCAGTTGCCTTCGTCTCTGAATGGCCCGGATTCGTGCGACAAATTCAGCGCCGAATTCCTCACGACCGGTTGACTTCGGCGGACGACGCCGCAGATACGGATGGCGCATCAGGTCCTTCAGCAGCACAGCATCGATGCGGCCGGACCGTGCCATGGCCCCCTGACGATCCATGCTCACCCGGCCTCTGGTCATCTGGCTGATCAGACCATCCAGCGCCATGTTCGCGGGCCCTGTATCGAACGCCTGGACCTGATCCAAGCCGGCGCCCTGTCTCAGCACCGTGACGTTGCTGATGCCACCGAGGTTGACGACAAGCCTCGTCTTGTCGGGAGCTCGGAGCAGCATATGATGGACGTAGGGAGTCAACGGCGCCCCTTCCCCCCCGACTGCCATGTCACGGGCGCGGAAATTGGCGACGGTCGTCACGCCGGTGCGTTCGGCGATGACCGCCGCTTCAGCAATCTGGAGCGTCGCGCGCACGAGACCGATCCCCCGCTCCCGTCGACCAACCGGCAGATGGTGCACGGTTTGCCCGTGGGACCCAATCAGATCGACCTCGGCCGGTGTGAGATGCGCTTTCTTCATCACCTTTAGGGCGGCCCGCGCGAAGACCTCGCCGAGCAGGGCGTTCAAATAACAGATTTCATGGACGGAGCCTTCGAGCGCCGTCTTCAAGACGCGCCGTTGAAGATCCGGCGCCAAGGGCGTGACGGCAACAGCGAGCAGGCTGACCTCAAGCGCGTCAGCGTGACCATCGATCTCCACCAGAGCGGCGTCGACTCCATCTCCGGACGTTCCCGACATCAGGCCCACCACGCGCATGCGCACTCCAGCCTCCTCCCCGTTGGACGAGATGACTCCCTTGGACGAGATGACTCCCTGAATGAATTCAGCCTCGAATCCCACCACACCCGGCAAAGCGGCTTACGCTAATGGAACTTCTGTTGCGGGTCAAGTTCGTGCGCAACACCTCTCGTCCGTTCCGCCTGACAGCCCTCCGTTGACTTCATTTCAACCCGATGATAGCCTGCTCCATTCATGAACGCTTCTGCTGCAATCGCGGACTCGCCGCCTAGTCGCTCGACGTCTCGTTTCAAGTACGCGTCGGTCCCTCGCGGCTATGCATGAGGGCATCCATTGCTCTTCTCGGTTGCAATGGGTCCACCGCTTGGCGACCTCCGGATACCCGTTGCTCTTCTCGATGCAACGGGTGCAACGCGACGAACTGTCATGAATAATGCAGGCTAGGGTCCCTCCGTGTCTTCGTGCCAGACCTTCGGCCCCCTCTTCGATTCGTGAAACCACTCGTCACACTCCTGGTTTTGGCAGTCGCCTTCATGCTCACTCCCGCGCCTGTGGTCCGGGCCTCGGACCCCATTCCCGTGGTCGTCACAATCCCGGTGCTCAAAGATTGGGTGGACCGGGTCGGCGGTCCTTACGTCCGGGTCACGACGCTGATTACAGGACTGGAGAGCGAGCACTCCTACTCGCCTCGCCCCAGCGATCTGGTGGCTGTCCGCAAGGCAAAACTGTTGTTCGAGGTCGGTGTGGGCCTGGAGATTTGGGTGTCCGGAATGATCCGGAGCGCCAACAATCCTTCCCTGTCATTGGTCACGACGGGCAAGGGCATCCCGCTCTTGCCCGATCGCACCGCCTCGCCGGCATCGCCTTCGGACCATTCGGCGACGATGCCGGCTCCGATGGAAACCTCAAAACACGATCATCAATCCGGTTCGAACCCCCATGTCTGGTTAGATCCGGAGAACGCGGTGACGATGATCCGTCACATCACCGCCGCACTGAGCCAGACAGACCCGGCCCATGGCGCGGAGTTCCGACGGAACGAGGCGGCCTACCTCCAGGAATTGCACCGTGCGCAAACGGAATTGTCGGACTTGGTTCGGAAGCTGCCGGATCGACGCCTGATCGTTCATCACCCGGCCTGGCCGTATTTCGCCAAGCGGTTCGGCCTGGAGATCGTGGGTGAGATCCAAACCCAACCGAGCTCGGAACCTTCGGCCAGACACATTCAGTCCCTCGTCGACTTGATTCGCACCCACCACATTCGGGTGATTGTGTCCGAGCCCCAATTGAATCAGAAATTGCCCGGTCTCCTTGCGCGAGAAACCGGGGCGCGGATTGCCATCCTCACCCCGTTGCCGGGCGCGCTGCCGGGGACGGACAGCTATCTCGACATGCTCCGCTACAATGTGCTCCAATTGCTCCGCGCCTTCGACCAGCCGGCGCGCTCCGCCCGGTGACACGGGCCGGGCTCGGTTCGAGCCTTCGCATGGCACAGCCCATCATTCGTTTCGTCGACGCGACCTTCGGCTTTCCGGGAACTGTCGCCCTCCGAGAAATGAGCCTGGATATCTTTGACGGCGAATTTCTCGGCGTGATCGGTCCGAACGGCTCGGGAAAGACCACGCTCTGCCGGGCGATCTTAGGCCTCCTGCCCCCGCTCTCAGGGCACCTGCACATTTTCGACTGTTCCTGCGAAGCACTGCGCTGCCACCATCGCGCACGGATCGGCTACCTGCCTCAAAAGGGCGTCCTGGATCGAAACTTTCCCGTCACGGTCCTCGAAGCGGTGATGATGGGACGGTTCGGAGCCCTCGGCCTATTGAAGCGTCCCGGCAAGACCGATCGACGAATCGCACTGGAGGCATTGGAGAAGGTCGGCATGGCGGACTATCAGCAGAATGCCCTGGGGTTGCTCTCCGGCGGGCAGCAACAACGAGTGATGATCGCCCGCACCTTGGCTCAACAGCCGCAGGTGCTGCTGCTCGACGAGCCGACGACGGGCATCGATCTCGCCACCCAGCATGGTGTGCTCGATCTGATTCGCCAACTCCATCGGGATATGGGGTTAACGGTTCTCTTCGTGACGCACGATATTAACCTTATCAGCCCGCATGTCGATCGGTTGCTCCTGCTCAAGGGACGGGTCGTCGCCGCCGGACCGCCCGACGAGGTGCTCAAACCGGAAGTCTTGCAGCAGGTCTATGAGAAAGACCTTGTCATCTCCGAGCATGGCATGGTCACGGTGAGGGACTATCACCACCATTAGCCTGCTTCGGGTCACCACCGAGGACCTCGGCCCGACGACGGTATTTGATTCTCCTGACAGGACGCGTTATACCCTCAGCCCGGCATTCAGTACGGCTCACCGATGTTGGACCTTCTCACCTACGACTTCATGCAACGCTCGCTGTTGGCGGCGGCCCTTGTCGGCGCTCTCTGTTCGCTCATCGGCGTCTTTGTCGTGCTCCGCGGCTTGGCCTTCATCGGGGCGGGCACCGCCCATGCCGCCTTCGCCGGCGTCGCCCTGGCCTACCTGATCGGCGGCCCGCCCCTGCCATTCGCCATTCTGTTCGGACTCAGCACCGCCTGGGTCACGGGTTTGATGGAGGAGAAGGGCCGGATGAAATTGGACGTGTCGATCGGCATTCTTTATACGGCCACCATGGCGCTCGCGATCCTGTTTATCGGACTGATGAAGAGCTACAACGCGGAGGTCTACGGTTATCTGTTCGGCAGCGTGCTAGCCGTCACCCCGGAGGAACTCCTCTCGATTGCATTGTTGGGGTTGTTGGTGCTCGGCACCATCGTGCTCTTCTCCAAGGAACTGTATTTCATTGCATTCGACCAGGAAATGGCGGAAGCGTCCGGCATCCCCGCCCGCAAGATTTTTTATCTGCTACTCTCGTTGATCGCCCTGACCATTGTCGTGTCGCTGAAGATCGTCGGAGCGATCCTCGTCTTTGCCTTGATGTTGATCCCTGCTTCGATCGCCTACCAGTTGACGCATAGTCTGGCGCAAATGACCTCCTACGCGGTTCTCATCGGCACCGGGTGCGCAGTGGGAGGCGTGCTCCTATCGTATTGGTGGGACCTTCCCTCGGGTCCGACCATCGTGTTGTTGGCCACACTCATCTTCGTCCTAGCGGCGCTGCTGTCGCCGAAACACCGACGCGTCGCTGCCTCCGTTCCGTCCCATTAGATACTGTAGATACTGTCTCGCTAGACCGTTCTGTTACCCGTCGGACTTCCGACAGCTGTCCACTGCCGTACCCTCCTCTCGCGCTCCGCTCTTTGCTTGCATCTGAGGGATCAATGGGCTATAGAGTCGAACGGCGGTCCCGAGATTGCGTCGAGCATGGACGCTCACGACATCATCACGAGGCCAGTGGTCTTTTGATTCATCGCCAAGGAGCGAGGAGGGAGGGTGACATGATGAAAGGACGAGCCCGGTGGTCGACGGCAGGCCTGCTGACGTTGATTTTCGGCATCATCTTCGTTTCGTCGTCTACCGCATTGGCGGCCGACTGGGTGCACGAAGGCCAGGTCAAGGACGGCCGTTGGCAAATCGGTGTGCGGGCCGGCCTCTCGATCCTCACACAGGAAATGTTGGCAGGAACAGACGGGGGCCTCAGTCCCGCGGTGAACGTTCAGGCCATGTACGGATTGAACAAGTGGTTCTCGGCCGGTCTGATGGTCGATTGGGAACACCGCGGCATTGATAACGAACGGCCCAGCTTGGACCTGGGCACGCTCAACACCGTGTCGATCTTACCGACGCTGGAGTTTCACCCGGGACGGTTCGGCAACGCCATGCCCTATCTTTCGACAGGCATCGGCGTCAACGTCAACTCCTTCAGCGAAGCGACGGGAACACCTCGTACCGACGTGAGTAATACGTTTGCCTTCCGTCTCGCCGGCGGCGTTGATTTCCCCTTGACCTCCAATATGGCGCTCAATACGGAAGTCGCCTGGAAGCGCAATCGGGGCGGAATTGAGGTCGGGGGAGCCGAAGGCAACTTCGATGCGACAAGCATGAGTTTGCTCCTCGGGCTTCGCTACACCTTCTGATGATGAATTCGGGCGGGCCAGGTCCGCACCTGGCCTGCAACGAGCATTCGTGACGTTTCAGCCGTTGCATGTCCCAGTGCAATGGGTCGCACCGTGGTTGCAGGAGGAGTCCTCGTGAATAATACGGGCTGCCTCGCGGACCGCTGGCAGAGGGCCGCCGGCCAAGGAGGATGATGGGATCTCGTTGGATTCGATGCTTCGACGACCAGGTGAGCTACTCCAATTTCGCCTGCTTACGCGTCGCCCGCACCATGCCGGTCTGCTCCCTGGAGCTGAACCCCAACCGCTCGTAGAAGCGGGGCATGCGGGTACAGAGCCAAAACAGCTCGACGCGCTTCAAGCGCGGGTGATGCAAAATTCGATTCACGATAGCCGTTCCAACCCCTCGACCCTGGTAGGCCTTGTCCACGATCACATCCCAAATCGTTGCCCGATACACATAATCGGTCAGGACCCGGCCGAAGCCGACCAGTCGCGCTCCGTCCCATGCTGTCACGGCCTCATCCGTATGGTTGAGCATGGTCTTCGCGTCCTCGATGGTCCGTCCTTTGGCCCAGGGAGCCTGTTGGTAGAGGCGGAAGAGGTGCTGAGGGGGAATGTCGGTGCCGTCCGCATAGACAATCGTCTCGGCGGATTTCCGAACCTTTGGCAAGGCCTTCGTCTTAGTCGACACCTTGGTCTTGAGTGGCACGAGGTCTCTGTATTAGAGTACCGCCCGCCGGCACGTCACCGGATGCCGGAGGATATCTACGACGTTAGGATGCACCATGGCGACACAAGTTCGCACCTGTCCCCGATGTTTCAAACTCATGTGGCTCAAAGAAGACCTGATCGAGCACGAGAACGAGGACACGATTCGCACCACCTGCCCCCATTGCAAGACATTGGTTCGTGTCAGGCTGGTGACCTCGGGACCGAATGCCACAGGACCCAAAATGGGTCATTGAGCTTCGTCTCTATCGTAGCACCTCACGCACGAAACACCTGACGCGTCAGAGGAAGCTGCCGATCGCGCACCCCTCAAGTGCGCCAGGCCTAGACCATTCCCTTTCCTGCCCCTTCCAACTCCGGTTCATTTCCAGGAAGGATCTTATGGAGATGGACGCGATATTCGGCCATGCGTTTCATTTCGGCCGGCAACATCGCAATGTCCTTATCCCGAGCCATTCGGTCGAGGTGATCGAGGACGGCCAGGAGCGGCTGCACTGTTCCCAGAAGGTTGCCGGCCTCAAATGCCTCCAACGAATCCATGAAGAGCGGCGTCAATCGCCTGTAAGGTGTCCCGCCGGCCTGCCCGCGGAACCGCGAGAGTGTCTGCTCATAGACGTCGACGGCCTCCGGCTTGGGCCTCACTCCTCCCGGAAGCGCCCCCAGGTGAACCACGGCCGGCAACGAGACCGCATAGCCCTTGAGCTGCGTAATCAGACTACCGAGGAGATCCAGAACGTGACTGCTTTCCATGCTTGTCGCTCATCGAACGCAGCAGACTGATACGCTCACCTTGCTGCGCTGTCAAGAGTCGATGTGTCGAATACGGTCGGCCGTGTCCTCACGAGCGTTGCTGCAGAGCATGGTGGACCGCCTGCATATCGACCGGGATGTCCGCGGCAAATTGCTGGTAGCGTTGGGTGAGAGGATGGATGAACCCCAACAGCCTGGCATGCAGCATGACTCTTGGAATCTCACATTCGGCGACCGTGCGGACCTTTCGCCCTCCATAGGTTGGATCGCCCAAGACTGGATGGCCGATGGACGCCAGATGGACCCGAATCTGGTGCGTGCGTCCGGTCTTGGGCAGCAACATCACCTGCGTGGCTGTCTTCCCGAAGCGTCCCAGAACCTGATACTCCGTCACCGAGGGTTTCGGTCTTGCCGTCCGCGCAGAAAATTTCTTTCGCTCCTTCGTATCCCGTCCGATCGCCAATTCGATGATCCCACGCGGTTTCTTCAGAGAGCCCCACACCAACGCTTCATATTCTCGCGTGATGGTATGGGCCTTGAACTGCGCGGCCAGCCCCGCATGGATTTCATCCATTTTGGCGATTACCATGACCCCCGACGTCTCTTTGTCGAGCCGATGCACGAGACCGGGCCGTTCCTTGCCGCCGATCGTCGAGAGGGCGCGCTCGCCCCGCTTGAAGTGATGCAGGAGTCCATGCACCAAGGTGCCCGACCAATGGCCCGGCGCCGGATGGACGACCAGACCGGCAGGTTTGTTCAGCACCAGCAGCGCCTCATCCTCGAAGAGCACATCCAGCGGGATGGCTTCCGGTTTCAGTTCGAGCGGCTCCGGTCGTGGGATGACCAACGTGATGCGATCCCCGGGCCTGATCTTGTAACTGGGCTTCGTTTGTCGGTCATTGATGCGAATACGACCCTCTTCGATGAGGCGTTGAATCATCGCCCGCGAAAGGGTGGGGTCGCGAGAAGCGAGGAACAGGTCAACACGTTTGGGAGTTTCGCCGGACGTGATCACCACGTCGGTCTGAACGTCCGGCCAAGTACGAGGCGAACTCATCTCATGACGTGACCTGGGTGCCTGTGGTGGCCTCTACCAGGCTGCGGAAAAACTATCTTCGACACTTGAAATCGTCACGGGCATCGAGGTCTCAGACGACGACGGACAGCCCGTGCAGGATGCTCAAAAAGGCCGTCCAGCAAGGCCGGAGCGAGCGAGGAGGCGAATCGTACTTTTTCCCGTATGTTGAGCCTCTGAGCGATGCGAGAACGTCGCTGGCAGACTTTTTCAGCATCCTTCTACAGGTTGCCGTATTCGTTCAGGGCCACAGCCTTGTCCTCCGAGTCGTAGACAACCGGGTAACGTCGTTCTTCTCCGCGCGAAGCCTCGGCCGCCGTAGCCGGAATTTCCCAGAGCAACAGGGTGATGACGTCCATGAAAAGATTGAAGATTGCGCGGCCGGCACTGGGCTCATTGCCACGAGTATAGACGTACACGGCGGTGTGGTAGCCGTCTTTGGTCTGTGCCGTCTCGACAGGCTGTCCGAGGATACCTTCTACATGCTCCCGGGCCATCCCGACGTGCAACAGCTCAAGCCGAGGCTCCGGCTTCCCGCTGATCGCCATGCCCACAGAGCAACCGGCAAGCTGAAGGGTGAGGAGGAGAGCGGCAATCCACTGAATCCCGCGGTTCGCGCAGCTCTGTACTGAGTCAGCACGAAAACCAATCACCGAGGTCCTTCCGACACCATTTGGAGGAACGATTCGAACCGTCAAGACCGCCCTGACACTATTTGTCGGCTTCTTTGCCGAGGAACTGGGCGACGAGCTGGTCTGCACAGGTATCCGCCAATAGGTCAAAGGCCTCTTTGAGCCCACCGGTCTTGGGAGTCTGCACGTTCGCGCCCCTCGGCCCGGAGGATGTGTCCTTTCCTTCCAGGTCACAGCCGCCTTGCCAGAGAATCTTGCCTTCTGGAAATCGGATAAGCCTCGCTCGCGCCCGATAGGCCACAATGTCGGTCGGCTCGAACGGGACAGGGAGCACACCCCAATAGGTCGTGGCGAAATCGAGGATCGTTTCACGACCGAATTGCAGCTTCAGGCGATCCGGTCCTTCACCGATCATGAACGGAGCCGCCACGGGCGTCAGGGTCGGCCCCCCCAGTCTTTTTCCCGCAACAGCCGCAAAGGTGCTTTTGACTCGGAGGACAGGATCTTTCAGATCGTACTCTTTAATCAGGAGGTCGCGACTCTGCGACTCCAGCGCCGTGTACCCTCCGCCGCCCGCATAGGCCACTCGCGGCTGGTTGGTTGGGACATAGAGTTCGGGAGCAACGTGATGGATCACCTTGATCTCGGGAGTGGTCTTGAGCGACTCTCTGGTTGCCGGATCTAAGCGGACCATGTCTTGGGCACAGGCGGCCAACACCAGCGCCAGAACCATCGAGCCACGAGCAATGATCGTCTCCATGGGAGGCCCTCCTTCTTAATCATCCTCACATGCGCGTACCATGGACCCGCAGGGGCGGTAGCATACATGACCGTCCCGGCGATTTTCCAGGGCCGTTTCAGGAGAGCACCTGGCAGATGATTGGAAGAAGGGGCAGCGGAGGCAACGGAAGGAGCCCGGACAAACGACAAGGGGGCGGCCTTCAGAGAAGGCCGCCCCCTGTTTATTCAGCCTGACTGGTGGTTACCAGCGGTCGCGCTTGCCGCCTCGGCCTCCACCCCCTCCGCCGAACCCGCCATTCCTCCCGCCTTCGGAGCGGGCTTCACGCGGCTTCGCCTCGTTGACGGTCAGCGTCCGGCCGCCGAACTGCGTCCCGTTGAGGGCATTGATTGCGGTTTGGGCCTCAGACGGCGACGTCATCTCGACAAAGCCGAACCCTCGCGACTGGCCGGTAAACCGGTCTGTCACAATCTGTGCGGACGCCACAGCTCCGTGTTGTCCGAACAGGTCCGTTAACTCTTGCTCCGTTGCCGCATAGGGCAACCCACCGACGAAAATTTTTGAACCCATGAGGGGTTCCTCCTTATTGAAAGTGATGAAGCGATATTGTCTTGAGGGAGGAAGAGAACGGGAAAAGTCTGCCCGAAGACGCAAACCATGAAGCGGCTTAGGATCGGCTTCCGATCAGAACCCCAAACAAAACAACATCGTAAATGGGCCTCTTGACTCTCTCCTCATCGCAGGCCCCTCTCCGATGAGGTATCGGGACTCTACCATACCCCTTCGGCCAGAACAAGCCTGATGAGGTTTAGGGGACCGCCTGGCCGAGGCAGGCTTTCATTGAGCCAAAGACACCTCAGATCCATCGTGGAGGGCTCTTGGCCAGCCAGCCCATGGCGGCTTCCGCCGGTTCCGCGCGATCCTGCTCCTCTAGACATAATGGTGTGCCCTACCAAATGATGTGCCCTACCAAGTCTGCAAGACGAGGACTATGTTGCGCGAGGACATGCAGACCATAGCTACAATACGGAGGCAGATCACATCATTATGTCTAGATTACTGTCGCCGGAGGCGAGCCGTTGCTTTCTCAAGCTGACGGATGCATCGCGTCCGCATCGGTTCGATATCAGCCGGCAGGGGCTTCTTCAGCGACTGCTTCGCTCGGGTGAGATATTCACGAGCCTGGGCCGGGTCCCACTCCGCACGTGGCACAGAGCAGACGTCATCGATGGAAACACCGTGTCCGACCCACCTCAAGACCTGCTCGGGGTTGTTGGGCAATGCCGAGTGGAGTGCGACATCCAACGGGTGCCTCGTTCCACCCCCGGTTCCAGGTCGCAACGCACGGCCGACTTCCAGCCAGCGGCTGCTCCCTTGCTCCACCTGCTCCAGAACATGTTTCCACTCATGCGGATCGAGTGTGAGTCGCGCCACGACCGCCACCGCGCCCTCGTCTTTGATCGTCCGCATGATGATTTCGGGGCTCGACAACGGTGAGCTTGCGGCTCCCATACCAGCCGGCAGAAAGAGAAGTCCGGTGAACGCCCCGATTCCAAAAAATGCTCGCCTCCTCCACGTTCTCACTGACCCTGGGTTGCTCATGTCCCTACCTTTCTCCGGATGAGAGTAGAGGCAGCGGGCCGATTCTTCCAATCAATTCGCGATTTCGAGGATGATGAAGAAAAAGCGCCTGCCGAACCGGCAAGTCGTCAGAGGCGCGGGGAGGTGCTGCCGGAGAAAGACCCGCCAGCACCGAGGTGGCGTCGGCCAGGGTCCGAGCGAAGGTCTTGTATCGGGCCGAGTGGAACAATCCTGGTCGGATTGATCTCGTCGTGCGTGACATAGTAGTGGCGTTTGATGTGGTCGACGTTCACCGTTTCCGCGATGCCGTCCACCTGATAGAGATCCTTGAGATAACCGAAGAGGTTTGGATAGTCGACGATTCGACGCAGGTTGCATTTGAAATGGCCGTGGTAGACCAGATCGAACCGCAGCAAGGTGACAAAGAGGCGCCAATCGCTTTCGACGAATCGCTCGCCGAACAGGTATCGTTGAGCGGAGAGACGTGATTCCAATGTATCGAGGGCACTGAACAGGCGCGTGACGGCTTGCTCGTAGGCTGCCTGGGAGGTCGCGAATCCCGCCCGGTAGACCCCGTCGTTGATGTTTTCATAGAGAAAGTCATTCAATCGGTCGATCTCGCGTTCCAGCCCGATTGGGCACAGATCCAGATCGCTGGACGTGAACCGATTAAAGGCGCGGTTGAGCATCCGCATGAGATCATCGTCCGAATTGCTCACGATCCGGCGACGTTCTCGGTCCCAGAGCACAGGAACGGTAACGCGGCCGCGATACTGGGGATCGGTGGCCCTGTAGGCTTCGCTCAGAAATTGGAAGTGATTGACGGGATCAAGCGAATGGCCTGGCCCTTCACGAAACGCCCATCCCCGTTCGTCGCGAATCGGATCGACGACGGTCATGCCGACGACCGATTCAAGTCGCTTCAGTCGTCGCACGATGATGGTGCGATGGGCCCAGGGGCAGGCCCATGACACATACAGGTGGTAGCGGCCGCTCGCAGGGGAATAACCGGAACTCCCGTCCTCTGTCACCCAATCTCGGAATGCATCCGCCTGGCGTTTGAAGACACCCTCGCTGACCTGTTCATCCGGAAATTGCGGCGTTGCTGTCATCGGTGTTCCTAGCGGGTCGTCCGTTTCTCCCACAACAGGAGTGTACGAGAATCACCGATCGAATGCGACAGGTGTGGGGACGCCGACGATCGCGTGGGACTCTCGTGGCCTGACCAGACTGGCTGATCACTGGTGGAGCTGGCGGGCCTCTGCTAGCGGACGCCCGTCAGACGGTTCATGCTCAGGACGGTCTGATTAAAGAGCGCAAGGAAGACCTCATAGTCCCCTTCGGTGACTGTGTGAGGCGCCTCGCCCCTGTCGGCATAGATGAGCCCGATTGGACGAGCATTGACCCGCAGGGAGGCCAGAACCGCGGACGTCGCCTTCCAAACGTCTAGAAATTCGTCTGACGGACGGAGATGATGACCCTGGGCGAGATCCTTCACCAGCAGAGGGTCTCCCCCCGCGAGCACCGAGGCGAGGAACGGATGCTGCCGGGAGAGCGACCCCGTCAGGGAGGCCAGGTAGGGTTCG
Organism: Nitrospiraceae bacterium; assembly: GCA_050246315.1. Taxonomy (GTDB): domain Bacteria; phylum Nitrospirota; class Nitrospiria; order Nitrospirales; family Nitrospiraceae; genus Nitrospira_G. The sequence goes on from JBFWWG010000006.1 coordinate 213,816, forward strand.
ACCGGGATCGCGCCAATCACATGCCGTCCCACAAGGGCATCACGATCCGTCGGATTCAACAATGCCAGGCCGATCCTCATGAATCCGCCGCTGGTTTGTAAGACTGAGACGAAGGAGGAGAGCAACGTGTGGAGATCTTTCGCCTCGTCCAAAGTGCGCTGGAATTCACGGAGCGTTTCCATTGGACGGGTATGCATCGGCATCGAGGCAGCCGGACGACCGCTCTTCCGTTTCCATTCCTGCGACGCCCAGTCCGCTCGGCAGGAAAGTTGGTAGGCTCCTGATGCAGCACGCGCCGGTGGAGGGCCCGCGGGCCGACTGAACGAATCCGGCAGGCCCACCGACCGAACGAATTGCTTCGCTTTCTCCTGTGCCTGCACCAATCGCTTGTGTAAGACCATCGGCTCAAGGCCGCTGCCGATCTGGATCTGCTTGGTGATCCCGGAGACTTTCGCCGGGTCGCTCTCCGTACTGAACGCCTCAATCAGAAGATTGGCGCCCACAACCAATCCATGGAACTCCTCCGCTTCTGTCCGCCACCGGGCGGAGGGCAGTCCCGTCTGGGCTCCAAGCAGATGGCCGAAGTCTGCCGGCAGCTTCCAATGTTCGACCAGCGCAAGTGCGACCTGACGTTTGGTCACACCCAGGATGCCGGCTTCCTCCCGCCCGGGTGTCCCGGTTGCCTGCTCCCGCAATGCCGCCTCCGAAATGGCATACCATAACGACGGCGCCTGGTAGGCGATCGCCAGATCGCCGAGCGAATAGAGCAGGGCCGCGCTGAACAGACCGCCCCTCGGCGGAATCTGCATGGCGGTTTCGATCTCCGTCGCATAGGCGGCGGCATACATCGCCCTCACGATTAGGACGATCACCAGTTCATGCCGCTCGGGCCATTCCTTGAGTTGCTCGACCAAGGCGGCGGTGGCGACCAGCGCCCGCACGATGTCCTGTCCAAGCCAGGTGATGGCATGGGGAATTGAGGTGATGGGTTGGGCCGGGCTATAGGCAACGCTGTTGGCAAGTTGGAGAATCTTACAGGTGAGTCCGGGGTCCAGCCGGACGGTCCGCGAGAGATCGTCGGCATTCGCCCGGTCATCGATCTGCCGCATGATCGTGCGGCATGTCGCTTGAAGTGCGGGCAGGCCGCAGGTATGCCGGTAGAACAGCGGCTGCAAATCAGGATGCAATCCCGCTCGGATCTCTTCGACCGGTGTGGACATAATGATTCGGAATACTGGAGGTGCGCGACTGGATTGAGTCCGAGCCGGTGGTGCTTATGCCTTTATCGGATAGGGTCATGTGATCTTGAGGGCGCCTTGCCGATTGGAGATGACGCGGTCGTGACCTTGGGGGGAGGACCGGCGTACAATAGCCCGCAATGGCCGGTTGGAGAAAGGAGGTCGTTCCATGAGAGGCCGTACCGTACCTATGCTCGCATCCCTGGCTCTCCTCGCCATCCTGATCCCGCTTCCGACCTACCCTGCGGAACCCTCCCGGGCGGTCACCCTCCCCGTCGAGGCTGTTGCGGATTACGTGCACGCCGTGATTGAGGCCCATCGCACGTTTTATACGCTGCAGGTCGTCGAGCGTTTGCAGCAACACGGTACGCTGGTCGCATCGGAGAACTGGCGGGCCGCCCACACCCTTCCGCTCCCGGCGCAGTTTCTGAGGGAGACCAGTGACCTCGCATCGCTGACCGGCACGAGGATCCGATACCGGTTGATCGGGCTCTGGCCGATCAACCGGCAAAATGCGCCCGCCACCGAAGCCGAAAAGGCCGGGCTGCAACAGGTCCAAGAACATCCGGAGCAGCCCCATACCCGTTTGACGACCGACGGCACAGAGCGGTATTTTGAGGCGATCTATGCCGACCGCGCAGTGGCCCAAGCCTGTATCGGCTGCCATAATGCGCATCCCAACAGCCCCAAGCACGACTTCAAGGCCGGAGAGGTGATGGGGGCGATTGTGATTCAGATTCCCCTGGAGCCCTAAACAGGATGCGAAATGAGTCCGCCAGGCGGATGCCCGCCTGGCGGTGGTGTTGCGAAGATAATTCACCAGCGGCTCCACAAAGCCAGAAGAGATCGCCGATGAGATTTTCCGTCTATGACCCGGGCGAGTTCTACGACGAACTGTACGAGGGGACAGGCCAACCACGGCCCGAGAGCACGCTCTTGCTGCGAAAGTTTGCGTCCCTACCACAAGGGGAACTCAAGAAACGCCAGCAAGCGGCCGAACGTGTCATTCTCAATATGGGCATGACCTTCGGTGTGTATGGGAGCGACGGCGGGCATGAGCAGATCTTTCCCTTCGACATCGTGCCCAGGATTGTCTCGGCACGGGATTGGGACCACATCGAATCGGGGCTTCGCCAACGTCTGCGCGCCCTGAATTTGTTTATCGACGATGTGTACCACGAACAACGCATCCTCAAAGACGGCGTCATTCCCGACCAGTTGATCTTTTCCTGCAAGGGTTTTCTTCAAGCCTGCATGGGGCTTGATCCGCCTCGGGGCATCTGGTGCCATATCGCCGGGATCGACCTGGTTCGCATCGGCGACGGCCGATATTACGTTCTGGAAGACAACATGCGTTGCCCGTCCGGCGTCGCCTATGTGCTTGAGGCCAGGCAGGTGATGAAGCGGACGTTTCCGGAACTGTTCGACGCCTATCGCGTGCGGCCGGTCGATGGCTATCCCAGTCAGCTCTTGGACACGCTCCGGTATCTCTCGGATCTTCCCGATCCGACCGTCGTGATCCTGACTCCCGGGCTCTACAATTCCGCCTATTACGAACATTCTCTCCTCGCGCAAAAAATGGGAGTGGAATTGGTCGAAGCCAACGATCTGGTGGTGGTGGACGGGTCGGTACACATGCGGACGACCAAGGGATTGCAGCGCGTGGACGTCATCTATCGTCGGATCAACGACGACTATTTGGATCCCCTCGCGTTCCGTCCCGATTCGGTTCTCGGCGTTCCCGGGTTGATGGAATCCTACAAGAAGGGCCGGGTCGCCCTCGTGAATGCGCCCGGAACGGGCGTGTCCGACGACAAGGCGATCTATGCCTATGTGCCGAAGATCATCAAGTATTACCTGACGGAAGAGCCGATTCTCCCGAACGTCCCCACCTACCTCTGTTCGGACCAACAGGATCGAGCCTACGTCCTGGAGCACCTGGACGAACTCGTCGTCAAGGCCACCAATGAAGCCGGCGGGTATGGAATGCTGATCGGCCCGAAGGCCTCGAAACAGGAGCGGGATGAGTACGCCCGCCGCATCAATGCCGACCCCAGGAATTACATCGCCCAGCCCACGCTGGCCCTCTCGCGCGTTCCCACCCTGGTTGACGACCATGTGGAAGGACGCCACGTCGATCTGCGCCCGTACGTGCTCCATGGACAGACAGTGTATGTGCTGCCGGGGGGCATGACGCGCGTGGCGTTGCGAAAAGGGTCGCTTGTGGTGAATTCGTCTCAAGGCGGCGGGAACAAGGATACATGGGTCCTCTCATGAGCGGCACATTCCCCTTCAGCGAACAGCGGACCGACGACAAGCCGGCGCGCGGTCAACGATGCTGAGCCGGGTGGCAAGCTCCATCTACTGGCTGAACCGGTATATTGAGCGGGCGGAGAACTATGCCCGTTTCATCGAGGTGAATCTCAATCTCACGCTCGACCTCCCCAGAGGAACGGCGGAGCAATGGGAGCCGTTGGTGGCGACCACGGGCGATCATGAGAGCTTTACGTGCCGGTATGGGAAGGCCACGAAGGAGGCCGTGATCCGATTTCTCTCGGCCGATGCGGCGAACCCCAATTCGATCTTGTCCTGCGCGGTGGCCGCACGGGAAAACGCCCGATCGGTGCGGGAAATCATTTCTACCGACATGTGGGAACAGGTCAACCGCTTCCATTTGATGGTCCGAGACGCCGTGTCTCACGGGCTGGCCAGCCAAAATCTTCATACGTTCCTAGCGGACGTGAAAGCGAACAGCCATCTGTTTCTGGGGATCACCGATGCCACCATGTCGCACGGGGAAGGCTGGCATTTCGCCCGGCTCGGCCGCTTGCTGGAACGGGCGGACAAGACGTCCCGCATTCTCGATGTTAAGTACTTCATGCTGCTCCCGACGGTGGCCGAGGTGGGCACGCCGTTCGACATTATCCAGTGGTCGGCCTTGTTGAAGTCCGCCAGCGCCCTGGAGATGTATTGCAAGCAGCACGGTCGAATCGCACCCAATCCTGTGGTCGAATTTCTGATTCTGAATCCGAACTTTCCGCGAGCCGTCCGCTATTGCCTCATCAAGGCCGAGGATTCACTCCATGCGATTGTCGGATCGGACAGCGGCCAGCATCATACTCTCGCGGAAAAGCGGTTGGGTCGCTTACGGTCGGAGATGGATTACGCGGAGATGGCGGAGCTCTTATCGGACGGCCTGCACCAATTTGTCGATAACTTCCAGGCCAAGCTCAACCGGATCGACGACGCCATCTATGACACATTCTTCGCCTTGCGCCCGGTCGAGGGAAGCCTGGCGATGGAGAAACCACAGTGAAGATCGACGCGGCACGAAGGGCCAACGAAGGTTCGTGTTGTGGACCAGAGGTTCGTTCATGATGAGCCCTTCGCCTGGCTCAGGACATGCTCGCCGAACCCTGCGGTGAACTCGGTCGAATCGCAGGGACAGAACTACCCGAAATCTCGCACCCTTCAACAGACTCAGAGTGAACGGATCATCACCGGAATTTCAGGACACCATACCTAGGGAATCTCTGATTTATTCTCTCCGTCCGATATGCTACGGGTAGCGCGGCACTGATGAGGAGGCGCGCCCCATGCAGCAACAGACGTTTGCAGAGGTCACGTTTGAACCGTACCGGAAGCCCACCCGCCGAGAGCGGTTCCTGGACGAGATGGCCCGCGTGATTCCGTGGGGAGCCCTGGCAGGGGTTATCGCGCCGTTCTATCCCAACCCTGAGGGGGCCGGGCGTCCGCCGGTGGGCGTGGATCGGATGCTCCGCATTCATTTCCTGCAACATTGGTTCACCCTGTCGGACCCGGCAGTGGAGGAGGCCCTGTATGACTCCCGCGCCATGCGGCAGTTTGTCGGCATTGATCTGGGCCGCGAGCCTGTGCCCGATGAGACGACCATCTGTAAATTTCGGCACCTGCTGGAAGGCCACCAGT
>JBFWWG010000007.1:0-218884 GCA_050246315.1 Nitrospiraceae bacterium
GACCAATCGAACTGCTTCCGCCTTAAACTCTTCTGTGTACTGCCGTCTGGTCTTGGTGCTCATACCGTCCTCCAATTTCATCAAACTCCTCCTTATACAGGTGTCTGTGAAATCGGGGGAAGGTCAGTGCCCTCTAAGTTACTGAATGATAGCGGGATATTAATTGTCTCCCGTATCCGGTCTTACCGTAGCTGGCAGGGTGAGCCTGCCCTGTATCCAAAAGGATAAGCGATCGAGACAATCAGATACGCTGTACGACTGGACGTTAGATAGGACGAAGCAGGCGTGAGGCCCCTGCCTGATGGCACACGAGGGGACAGTTGATCGACGACAGAAGAGCAATGGACTCGCATGGCGACTCCAAGCCATTCCCGCGGCTTCAGCCCAATTACCGACACCGGGATCGAGATATCAATCGCCGGGGGTATTGGACAGACCGACCCTTCACCTTAGCCGCTTCTTAGCAGGATGCTGAAAAATTCCGCCAGCTTTGTTCTCGCGTCGCTCAGAGGCTTAACGTACCGAAAAGAGTACGCTTCGCCTCCTCACTCGCTGCGGCCTCGCTGGAGGGCCTTTTTGAGCATCCTGCGCGGCGTATCGTTGTAGCTTGAGACCTGGCTGTCTGTGACACCCTCAGGGGTTCAAAACGGTTTTTCCGCAACCTGCTAGAAGCGGACCCTTGCACTAACTATCGCTTCGCCGGAGGCGGCAACTCAGCCACCAGCCTGAGCGACACGGTCAGCTCATCCAACTGGAAATGCGGCTTCAGAAAGGCCACGGCTTTATAGACGCCTGGCTTGCCGGCCACCTCTGCGACTTCCACTCTGGCTTCCTTCAGTGGGAACTTGGCTTTGATTTCCTGTCCGGCATCTTCGGTGCTCACGACGTATTTACTGATCCAGCGATTCAGGAAATCCTCGCAATCCTTGCGTGTCATGAAACTCCCGATCTTATCCCGCATAATAGACTTGAGATAATGGGCGAAGCGTGACATCGCCAGGAGATACTGGAGTTGCGTTGAGAGCCGCGCGTTGGCGTTCGCCGCATCCGTGTCGTACTTCTTGGCTTTTTGGCAGGATTGCGCGCCGAAGAAGGCCGCAAAGTCCGTCCCCTTGCAGTGCACGAGGGGGATAAAGCCGAGATCCGACAATTCCTTTTCGCGACGATCGGTGATGGCGATCTCCGTCGGACACTTGAGTGCGATCTCCCCTTCATCCGTGCGGAATGTGTGGGTCGGCAGCCCGTCCACCCGCCCTCCCCCTTCAACACCGCGGATGGCTGCTGTCCAGCCGTACTTTGCAAACGCATCCGTGAGACGGGCCCCCATCGCGTAGGCGGCATTCCCCCAGAGATACTTGCTGTGGTCCGTACCATCCACGTCTTCTTTGAAATTGAACGCTTCAACCGGAACGGTATCCGGTCCGTAAGGCAGCCGCATCAGGACATGCGGCAAGGTCAGGCCCACGTAGCGAGAGTCTTCTGATTCGCGGAATGACTTCCACTTGGCGTAATCCGGCGTTTCGAATTTCTTGGCCAGATCACGAGGGTTCGGAAGATCCGTGAAACTTTCGAGTCCGAGCAGACCGGGCGCAGCCGCCGAGATGAAGGGCGCATGCGCCGAAGCCGCCACATTCGACACCTTCTCCAGCAATGCGAGATCCTGTGGATGCCGCCCGAATTCGTAGTCTCCGATCAAGGCCCCGTAGGGCGCTCCACCGAAAGTTCCGTACTCTTCTTCGTATACTTTCTTGAACAGCGCGCTTTGGTCGAATTCAACGGCCTTCTCAAGATCCTTCCGGAGTTCGTCCTTGCTGATATTCAACACACGGATCTTCAGCATGGTGCTGGTTTCGCTTTGCATCACCAGGTAGTGCAGCCCCCGCCAGGCTCCTTCCAACTTTTGAAACTCCTGCGAATGCATAATGGCATTGAGCTGGGCAGATAAAACCTTGTCGATGTCCGCGATACGTGCGTTGATCGTCGCCTCGAGGTCCTTCGACACTCGGAGGGTGCCTTTCATCACCTCGTCGACGAGGGTGGCAATCTGCCGGCGCGACTGATCACGCTCCCAGTCGTCTTTCCCGATGCGGGTTTCATTGATAATCCGATCAAGAAAGCCGACTTCTTCCGTTCCCGCGGCCACCGCGCCCTGCGGCTGCGCTTGTTTCGCTTCTTCCGCCATGGTTAGCCCTCCTTCTGGGAACCACCCTCAGTTCCCAGTCCCGCTTCTTTCCCGATCTTTTGCTGCAACTCCGTATTACCAATGATCTCCTGTAGTTTTTCTGCCAGCTTGTCGTTCCCATCGGTTTTCGCCAAGAGCGCGGACAGTTGCTTTCTGACCTCGACAAGTTTTTTCAACGGCTCAACCTGTTCAGCCACCTGCTCGGGGCTGAAATCGTCGATGTTCTTGAAGCGCAGTTCCACACCGATCTTCGTATCGTCATTGGTCAGCTTATTGTCGACTTTGTACGCGAGACGCGGCCCCATCCCTTTCATCACGTCGCTGAAGCTATCCCGATCAATCTCCACGAACTTGCGCTTGGGATCCTTCAAACCCGGGAGGGGCTGATCCGGTTTTCCGGCCAAGTCCGCCATGACTCCGACGACGAACGGCAACTCTTTCATTTCGATGGCGCCGCCAGTCTCCACGTCATAGGTAATCTGCACACGCGGCGGCCGAACGCGATCCAACTTATGCTGCGTACTTTCACGCGCCATGAGAATCCTCCGTCGTTTGATTGCTAAGAATTCTGCTCATTCGTCGGCCGGCCCTGGCTCAGACCCAGCGTTTCTCGGACGTTACCGAGCACGTCGTCGCTCTTGATGACTTCCTGTAGCCATTCTTCCAAGGGCATTTGTCCCCACCGCGCGGCACGTTGAACGAGGTAGGCGACCGGGCTGTGCGGCTCCGTGCGATGGAAAAAGTCAGCCACCGCCTCCAATCGTCGCAAAGCGTCCGCCCGGTCGACTGGCATAATGCTCGTTCCACTCGCCGCCATCTGTACCACCGGTGTCATATCCGCCTCCCGGGGAACAATGTCTGGTTGACTTACCGTGGGTGTTGCGATGCCCCCTTTCTTTCGGACAATTCCATTCATCAGCGACCGGCATTCGCTCACGGCATCCTTGATGAACCTCAAGCTTGGCGCCTCCGGGACATATTTTTCATCGACATTTCGCTCCAAGCGCTCAAACTCATCCCAGGATTGATTCAGATTCTCAAGCATGGTCGAGCAATGGGTCAGAGGCGTCGCCGCGACGGCCTTGTCGAATTTTTCGCCTTCGAGTTTTCCTTCCTCCAAGGCTTCGGCCAGCGCCCGTTTTTTGTCTCCGTCCGTCGCCGCTCCGCGGCGCAGGTTCTCGACTTCCTGCGATTCTTTATAATGCCAATAACTGTAGGCCGGCCCGCCGGGTGGGTGAATCAGCGGCATATTGAGAATGGCGATAGGGAGAATCTTATTCAGCGCTTCAAGCCGTCCACTGCGAAACTCCAGATCGCCATTCTCGATCAGGGGGTAAAATGTCTCCCAGTAGTGCTCATGCAACTCCCGTAGAATCCTCAGCCCGTCCCGAAGTCCCGCTGAACCGTGCTTCTTGACCAATCCTTCCGTGAGCCACGCTGCCACCTGCAGCTCCTTACCTTCCGTCGCCAAAATCTTGGTCGCGACTTGGATCGCCTTGGTCCAATCCGCGACCTTCACTTCACGCTTCCAGTCACCCTGGCTCGCAACATCTTCCTCTCGGCGCGCTTCTTTGAGCAATTCGAACGATAGGCCGTCGCGAGGATCGACTCCACAGGGCTTGTCTCCCGAGATCGGCTTGAGAATCGCGTCGATATCGACCGTCGGTACCGAAGCCATGATCTCGTGCTCCTATATTACCCTCTTACACCGGCGCCAGCGCTTCGAACTCCACCTCTCCGATCTCCAGGATCGATATTTCCCGGTCATCGACCAGAAAGGTCTTCTGTCCGACCCCGCCGGCCAAGCCCGCGCCGAGATCTCGCCATTCCGTCACTCGACCAAGGCGCACCTTGTCATCGGCATCCAACTCCGACCCGATATACAGCACAGGCAGAAACACGTCGCCTGCCGCTCCGTCCTCAATTTCGACCGACGCCGGCACCCACAGCAGGTCTCGCAAATGCTTCGGTTGGGGGATGACCGCTTTCCGAATTCGCTCGAATGGCACCCAGATGTAGGAGTCGCGCAGGAACACTTCCAGGATACCCGCCGTGCGGTCGTCAGAATCGCGAAAGGCGGCAAAGGGATGTCCCTTCATCCGGCCGCGTACCTCCGGCCACATCCGATGCGCGCGTTCATACAGTTCCTTGGCTCGGGCCGCATGGCCTTCGCGCAATTGGCTTTGAGCATCCACGCACAACAGGACATATTCCGGAGGATCGGAGAGAAATTTCGGCTTGATACCTTCGATAAAAAATCGCCGGCGTGCAGTTTCCGCACGAAGAATGTTTCGATAGACCTCCACACCAATGCCAACTTTCTCGTCCTGATGTCCAATGACGTCTAGTTGGCGTTGAGCACGCTCATAGTCACCGTCGAAGCACAGGAGTTCAAAGAGAAACGTTCGCAGGTGGGCGTCGGTAGGATGCCGCTTGACTTCTTGGTTCAGCTCAGCGACAGCGGCTGACAGTTGATTGGCATCGAGAAGATCCTTTGCTTTCATGACCCCTCCGAGCCAAGGTCGGGAGCTCATCCTACGCAACTACCACGTAAATGGCAAGCCGCCGGAGGTGGCGCCGGCCAGGCCCGGACTTCAGCGACTGGACGTTCCTGACCAGCAATGCTCCGATTTTAGGCTCACTCCGATGATGGACTCGACGAGTGCCCAACCAAAGATATATTACGTATTACATCAAGGGTCCGCTTCAGCGAAGCTCTTGGGTCACAAGCGATTTCTTGCAAATCCTGACTGCCCGCCTGGCGATCGGTGTCCGCGGATGAGAATGGGTCAACCCAGTCAGGACAGGCAGATTGGGGTGTCAGGATAAATTGGACCATTTTCGGAGAAGGAGTTCCATAGCCAGCCACCATACAAGGATCGACCGCTGCGCTTCCTCGTGTCCAGAACATCACCCTCGGGTCGCCCCATTCCGTTCTGACGCTCGCGGTCAGATCCATCCAGAACGGCATATCGTTCGTTTCGTCTTTCTCGCCCTTCACGAGGGGAAATCTGAGCACGGGCGATCGAGGCGTGTGTGCGCCAGCATGCGGCGCTACCTTCTTGACCAGTGCGGAACAAAGGACCTCCACCATGGGCCTGCTCGTGGTATCCCCCCAGATTTCAGTGCACCATTCCGCGACGGTGACGCTGTTCAAGGCGGCGTCATAACACGCCTGCACCTGGCTTGCCTCCATGGGTGCCGTCCAATTCGACGATTCGAACGCTTGTTTGAACGCATTCCAATCCTGGGTTAACTGGAGGCGTCGAACGAGGTCACGGGTCCGGCCAAGAAATCCTTTGAACGCCAGCGGCAGCAACGCCCGGCGGAGACGCATGGTCTCCTGATCAATGAGCAGAAAGGCCAGAAAGGGGTATTCCCGTCCAACCTGATCGAGGCTGGGAAGGATGACCCCCAGGGTCAGCCGCGAACTTCGGACCGGAGCAAAAAGGAAGTTCCAAGGCTCGGCCTTTTCAACCGCCTTCTTCAACTCATGACCCAGCCTGCTTTTGGCGGATACCATCCCTTCCTGTAGCCAGGGATCCAACTCGCGCATCTCCACGCCAGCCCCATTCCACCGCAAAAACTCACGGGAGAAGGGAAGCTTTCCGTAATAACCGGTCACATATGCACCGGGCATCCATCCTCCCCGACACCATCATTCGGTTGAGAGTCGTGACGTCGCTCCTGACAGGCCATTGAAAGACATTCTGAGCACCCTCCTCGAAAGAGACGATGCTGCGCGATCTCAGGGGATGCCAGAGTGCCACCCAGGATGTTCAAAAAGGCGTCCTGCGATGCGAAAACAAAGACGGCACTACAGATTCTGAAGGCATCGAAACTTGGCGAAGAAGTCCGTAGCAAATGGGTGCTTGTGCCCACGAGCCCGGATATTGTATTGGACTCTGACCGGTTGTCCTGCCACCATCAGTTCCCACTGGAACTGGTACTGTGCACCGTCGCTTTCCTCTCTGACCTCATCCGCCTGTCTGAGGAGTCGAAAGAACCCCCACAGGTCTTTGTACTCCTTGCCAATCCAGTTGGTTCCTACTTGAATTTGTATCGCGGCTCCCGCGCTGGCCACCTGGCCTGGCCACTTCATCTCGTGCCATTCTTGTGGTTCCATGCGATACCGCAGAGTTTGCCCGCCTACCTCAAGACGGATTTCACTGACCGTATGACTGATCTCTCCCTTGGGAGGATTGGGGTACACTTCGAACTGAGTGCCCAGGTCTGGACTCCCCTTGAGAAACAGACTCTCGGTCATGCCCCCCGCATGCTGGAGGGCAGCCACAAATTCATCCGAAAGTCCTAGGCCAATTCCGCGCCACTTCTTCGCCTGCCACTGGCTTGGCCCCTGTTCAATGAACGGCTTCAATTCTGCCTGATAGAACTTCCACAGCGCCCCTGTCTCAGGATGAAGAAACTCGACCACGTCGGATGCTGGAGCATCGGCCCCCGAAGCGAGGAACGGATAATGCCCTTCTATGTTCCGTTGACATGCTGGGTACACCTCACCCTCCCATCGGCGGCTCACCTCAGCCGTGGCGCGATCCATCACTCCCTGCATCGCTATAGTCCACGGTTGCATCAGGAGCGCTGAGAGAGACTCGCGAAGGTCAGGCGGAAACTGGTGGAGCAACAGATCCGTTGTCTTGATGGCTTGCAGCAGATCGTTTGGCTCGCCTGATACCACATTCTTCGCCAGCATCTTGGTATCTCCGGGCGGACTCTCCGCCCGGAGGATAGGCCGCAATGTCTGATGCAGTTTCCGCACTTCTGCCAGATACCGCCCGAGCAGCGATTCCTCCTTGGCATCCTTCGGCACTACCACGAGCTCGTGGATTGGCTTGAGCCGGATGGAGACCGAACCAGAAAAATCGCTGGGGTCAGCTAATCGCCGGATAACCTCTTCCGCTTCCTTTTGAGCGACGGCCGATGGTGTGGCATCAGATTGCAACCCAAAACTTTGCTTCACCTTTTCCAGCAGACTGTTGGCCGTTAATTGCAGTTTTGCAATGCCCTCCGTATCCATTCTCGTGTTCTCATCGATTGTGCGGAACACCCGTAAGAGCGGTGAATCTGGTTGACCCAGAATCGCGAGAATTTCCTCCACTTGGGCAGGCGTCGAGGCCGGCCTGATGCTGAGCGAACCCACAAATTCCCGCCAGTACCGGGCGTAGTCCTGGAAGTACAGCCGTTTGATCTCCTTATCGAGCTGGGACCTCCCCACCTCAGGCTCTCCAATCACCCATCCTTCCTCTCCCAGCTCTTCCAGAACTTTAGCTACAGTCTGTTGAAACGGACCTTTCCAGCCTTCCATCGTGTAAATACCCGGAATGGAGAAGTCGCTCACCACACTCCCCTGATACCTCCCCTGCATCACCGAGTCGAGCGTAAACGGCTGTATCTGATGCTGGGCCTCACGCCTCGCCAGCGCATAGATTCGTTGCACACGGGGAATCTGCCGGAGACGCTGCTGGGTCTCACGAATGAGCTCGCCATTCAATGCCAGCCGACTCGCGGTCTCTTTCGCCAGATAGGAACTATACAGGCGTACTTGCTGCGCCGTGACTTCTTTCACTTCGTCTGGCACCTGAAAATCCTGATACACCAGCGGGAGCTTCTCGCTCCAAAATCCGTTCATCCATCCGTCGAGATAGTCTGGCTTGAGATGAACCGGATCCCCCAACATGATGTAGGCTTTCACCAGGGAGTAGTAATAATCGCTTCCCTGAGCGGCGCCATCAGCTCCCGCCTCTCCGCCAACGAACCCGGCCAGGATATCTTCCATTTCTGCTTTCGTCGGACCAAGAAACTGCCTTGCGAAATAATGCAGATACATCTCGCGGATCGCGTCATGGAGCTGCCCACCTTGATAAAATCCCCATAAACGAAGGGGCACACCTTCTTGCTCATAGGAGTGCAGGAGGGTGAGGTGAGAGCCAAGCCCCTGCAGATACTCAAGATTCCGTTCGAAGCCAGGAACATCGATGCCGGGCTCCGGTGGGTTGAGCGCGGACGTCAGCGCGCTTCCTAAGAGATGGCGATATCCTACAAACGACACGGTGAGCGCGATCACCGCGAGAAGCACTCCCACGATCGACAGCACGAAGGCGCCGACTCTTAGATAGCCGCGCTGACGATGGATGGCGGATGAAGGAGTTGCGAACAATCGATCCGGGAAAATGACCTCCGTAAACAGGTCCCGCAAGAAATAGCTCTTGGGCTCCGCCACACGAACTGGAGACGTGCCGACTTCGGTCAGCCCTGCGGCCCGTCCAACCGCACTCAGAATGCGATCAATCGGGGTCCCCTCTTGAGTGCCGCTCGTGAAATAGAAGCCTCGAAACAGCGGCGACTCTTGATAGGGGCTTGCCTGAAACAAGGCTTCGATGAAGCGGGCGAGCCGATCCCGAGCAGAGTTCATTTGGAGCGGAAATCCGAATATCGTGACTTTATGTGGGCCTCGTGTGGCTGCCAGCCTGCTGAGCCGCCTTTCCTTCAAAATCCCCAGCAGGTCGTCATACTCTTTCTGAAATCGGACCTGCGGCGGATCGCCCGCGGAGGCTTTGGGGAGGGTACAGCCCCAGATCTGTTCTCTCTCAGCGCGGCTCAAATCCTCAAAGAATTCGACGAATCCTTGGATCAAGTCACACTTGGTGAACAACACATACACGGGAAAGACGACCCCCAGTTGTTTGGTCAGCTCATCAATGCGCGCCCGAATTTTCTGCGCATGCGCCTGGACCTCCTCCTCTCCCGCCTGAAGCAAATCCGCCAGGCTGATGGCCACGATCACGCCATTGAGCGGTGTCCCTGGTCTGTACTTTTTCAGGAGGTTCAAGAACGCGAGCCACTCCGGCTGATCCTCCTCGGCCGAGACATAACGCCCCGCCGTATCGAGCACCACGCCGTCATTGGTGAACCACCAGTCACAGTTCCGCGTGCCGCCCAATCCCTGCAGGCCTTGGGCCATGCCGGCCATATAAGGGAACTGCAAACCGGAGTGGCGTAATGCCGTGCTTTTCCCGGATCCTGGCGGACCGATAAACATGTACCAGGGCAAGGCGTACAGGGCGGCTTTCCCTCTGAGCCCCTTCGAAAGGTTCGATTCCTTGAGGGCGGCAACGCCTTTCTCAAACTGCTCACGAACGGCCTCCACCTCCTCTGCTCGATCAGCTTTGGTTCTACCGACTTGTTGACGAGCTTGCTGTTGCAGCGAGGCTTCCAGACGGGAGGCTCTTCTCTGCGCCAGCAGATGGTGCCCGACATACAGTAACGCGCGAACGAAACCGAGTAGCAGAATAGCCTGGATCCGATGAGCCTCGGACTCAAGACCAATGATGTGTCCCCCAAACCACACAAACAGCGCCAGAAACAGCACGGCAATCTCAACAACCAGCCGAGGGTTCTTGAATAGGCCGACCAAGAACGCGCCCAGCTTGGTGATGAGAGATTTCAACTTCTCGTCTCCTGCATCAGCCGCCTCAGTTGCTCGACCACGTGCCCCGCATCCTGGCTGCTCAAAAACGACAGCGCCAGATAGAACAGGAGCACGAGGCCGGCACTGGTCACGAGGATCGCCCAGGCCGGAAGTTCTCGCTTGACCATTTCCATCAGCTCATCGGGGCGCCGCCCTCGTGGAGAAAGGAGCGCCGCCTCGCCGCGCTTGGCCTGTATTTCCCGAGTGACATCCTGCAGGACTCCTTTCAACATCTCCCGATCGTGCAGGCGATACTGCCCCTCAAAACCGAAGATGAGGCACAGGGAGAAGACTTCCAACAACTCCACATTCACCGGCAGCGTGTTGCGAACGACGTCGAGCCGCTTGAAAAACCCTTCCCCCGCCACGAACTCTCCGAAGAAGTCATACTGCAGAGGCTTCGACGCCCACTGCTCGCGGAGAGACCAGCGGGAATTGATGACCATTTCATCCAGATAGGCGGCCACCGCGTACTGGCATTGCGTCAACGTATCCTGCGGAATCCCGGCACTTCTGGTCTGCTCTTCAGCCGTTTGAAAGAGGCGGTGGATGCGAGCGCGCAATTGTTCAATGGCGCCCAACTCCTTGGCATCTCGGATGTAGGCTCCCAAGACCAGGAGGTCTCCATAGATCTCCGCAAGCCTTCCAGCGCCCACGATCTCCATCGGCTTCGCCATGCGCCTTATTCCTTCGTGGCCACCAGTTGCACTCGGATCGCGTGTAAACTGTCGGGGACATGAATCGCCAACACCTGTGATTTTTTGATCTCCTCCCAGAACAGTCCACGGTCGTCTAGCCTGAAATACTGAGTCCCCGTCTTCATCGGCAAGGTAGCGGGCGGACGGGGCGTATGGTAAAGCCGAACCCCGGGCATGGCCGCGGCCACGATGTCCTTCAATTTACTCGGCGAGCCGATCTTGATGTGTTGTGGAATGAGTGTGCGTATCTGATCTTCGGACAAATCACCCGAGGCCATGAGGAAAAACTGCGAAGTGGCGAATAACCGACTCTCAGGAACACGACCGATCCACACATTGTCACCCGTGCTCTCGAGCGGAATGGGCACATATCGCGTCGGAGTAGCGCCTTCGATAATCGTCCTGATCCTTCTGTCGAGCTCCTGGAACGACCGTGCGAGGTCCTCGTGCTCATAGGCCGGGACATTTTGGGAATCTGAAGGAGACACCAGGATCATCAACTGGCCGGCCAGACGGGCCATCGCGAGGTAGAGCATCTCCGGATGGACCTTTTCCACACGGCTGAGATGCAACAACACCGGAAGGTGCGATGAAATCGCGGTGACGAGTGCAAACTTGCCAAGATCGCTGCCAATGATGTCGAGGGGACCCCGCTGAGCATCGGAGAACGTCGCCAGCTTGGCCGTGAGCAATTCGATCAGACCGCGAAGCATCCGCAAGAGATAGGGGGCAGCGGAGATCCAGACACAGGGAGGAATATACGTTTCTCGAAGCGCCACCGCTCCCGTCGGCGCCCTCACGAGTTCCGCGATCTTGATCGACACCTGATCAGCATCTTCTTCCTCGGCAAAGAGAATACGCACGTTCTTGTGCGCGACCAACACCTCTTGAGGATTGTCGCCGGTCGTGACATCCACGACCTGAATATGCTCGGTCGCGTATCGGGGGATCCGAGAGCCAGGATCTTTCCCCAACTGACAGTTGATGCCGTCCGCCCGATCGATCGGCACACTCAGGTACACATTCAGATGCTCCATCGAGGTCGAAAACCGGTCGGCGAACACCCGCGTCTGCGGCGCGAGATCCTCATCCGGAATTCGGATTACCAAGCCATCTGGCAGGATGCACGTGCACGACAACAGGGTAAACCGTCCGTTACTGAGGCCATCATGATCGATATCGAGTTCCGCGATCCCCCACCCAAAAGTCGTCAGAGCCTGTAGTCGTTGCGACAGGAGGTTGTCGGAATATCGATCCCACTGCTGAAAGAGCTGAGGGGTCAGCAACATCCCCTCGCTCCATACGACCCGCTTGGTTATATCCATAAGCTTTCAGTCGTCTCTTCTATGGTTAATCGTCCAGCTTGACGCGATAGTGCTCCAGCACCATTCTGATCTTGGGGGTAAACGGATTCCACCATGACGATTCCGCCCGCACGACTTGCTTCCAAGATTCCATATCGGGCTTACGAAACAGGGCCATGACCCCGATATACTCGGCGCCATTCTTCTTCTGCAGATCGATCTCCACAACGGATTTGGCATCAGGGAATACCGTCAACTCCTTTCGCTCCAACATATCGCCATCGAGCACGTCCCTGTCGTTCTTCCAGAGAGCCTTGAACTCGGCTTGCTGAAACCTCCCGGGCGCTTTCAATTGATAGAGACGCACCACAACCGGCAGCCCGGCGCCGGAGTCGTCCTGATTGAGCGATTTCGTGGTCGTCAGCATCACCCGCCAACGTTGCGTATCGCTGCTGCAGGCGCTCGTGAGCACGACGCTGCAACAGAGCAGCACGGCGGTCGCAAGAGTCGCAGCGCTACTTGCGCGGCTTGGTCTTTTGCACGGCCAGATATCCCCGTGCGAAGTATGGAGCCAGGATTGTCTCAAACAGTTTCACCTCCTCCTCCGAAAATTTTTCATGCTTCTCCTTGAACGCTTTCCAGGCTTCTGCACTCTTCTTCATCTGAGCCCGTTCAAAGAACGGAGCGCTTTGCTTGCCCGCCAGGCCTGGTTTTTCTCCCTCAAACGTGCTCGGAGCAAACTCTTTGAGCAATCCACGCAAGCATTCCTGCATCCCCGCCAACAATCCAATTTGATGTAACAGAAGATCCTGGAACACCTCCCGGAGCTGGCCCTCCAATCGTTCATCTACAATTTCGCTCCCCCGAGGATCCAACAAGGCTCGTCCGATCTCCTGTTCGGTCTCAAGACACTTGATCAAATTGGGGCTCCACGACAAAATCCGCGTCGCATCGACTTCGAGTTCCCTCTGAAATTCCCGCCGGCCCTTCAGGGCATCAGCCAGACTCTTAAACGTCACCTCGAGCACTCGGGCCATACGGGTCAGCGCTCGAGCCGAATCTTCCGGGGAGAGTGGCATCGCTAACGTGGGACAGTAGCGACCGACGATGGCGCTCAAGAGTTGTGCTACGGATCCAATCTCACGAATTTCCTTTTGTTGGGAACGCAGCGGCGGCTGCGGAACCTGGCCGCCTGTTGTGATCCGATCTGGGTTTGAGACAGCGAACTTTCTCTTGAGCGCATGGATCATGGCCCTGGCCTGTTCCGTCCGGAGCGATCGCACGTTCTGACGAAGTAGCTCGGCCATTTCTGGAACCCGTTCGTCATCACCGCTTGGCCCGCCTTCGGAATAGGATTGCCGCAAAAGGTAGGCGAGACGATCAACGGTTTCGTCCCCTGCAATCCCGGGAGTCTCCCGGAACGTGGTACCAGGGGCCGCACCGGATGGTTGATGTGGCCCCGAGACTTCCAGGCTGGTCCTGAAGGTCAGGACAAAGCCACCAACCCCGATACAATCGCCGTCTGTTAGCGGACATTCCTTGTCCGGCGGTATCCGCCTGTCGTTCAGAAAGGTTCCGTTCGTGCTTCTCGTATCGACCAGGACCCAGTGATCATCCTTGCGACGAATTTCTGCATGTCGGGACGACACCGCTCGCCGCACGTCCTTGAGGATAAGGTCACAGGTTGCGGCACGCCCGATCGTGACGATCGGCTTGTCGAATGATCGTTCCTCGACCGCCGCATGTGGGGACTCCGTGCCTGGTCCAACGAGCAATGTGAATGGCATATCACTGCAGTGCGCCTCGATCGATTTCAGCCAGCACCTGCTCACATGCCCGTTGAATATCGATCTCTCGCTGCTCAGACTCAAACAACTCAACCCTCGTGCGGGCGGCAAGATGAGCCACTTCCCTCAGGACGAACGCGATCGGACTCACGGGCTCGTGTCCCAAATCCTTGCCGGCTTGCGCTCGGAACCCAAAGCCGGAGACCGGCGATAAACACCGCGCGACCAGAATGAGCCCGTCGAGCCAGAGCTCATCTGGAACCCCCGGATTCCGTAACATCCGGGCCATTTCCCGAAATCGCTCCCCTAGGCGTGTGTGCCTGATATACGCATCGTCCGGATCCATGCTCTCCACAGCAGGCGTCATCCGGTTGACAAGCTCTCGAACCTGACTGACAGCTTCGGGAAAGTCCCGGCCAGCCGGTGCCACCAAACTCCGCAACAGGAGCATGGCGAGACTGTCCAAATCAGACGACAGGGGAAACGCCCGAAAGAGGGCCACATGAGTATCCGGAAGCACCTGTTGGTTCAATTTGACGAGCAAGTTCCCCACCTCGTTTGGGACGGTCTCTGTCACCCCGCTGACGATCACCCCGCGTTCCGGAGCGTCAATGGTTCTCGCCCATACCGACACGACTCTAGAGGCTCCATGAACCGGGAGGCTGACTTTGAAGACGTCGTGCGTCGTGAATTCTCGAGCTGGAAGTTGTTCAGTGACGAGATGGAGCCTGACAAGGGCTTGCATCTCCCCTTCCGCATCATGAGGCATCAGATCCACGGACTGCACCAGGGCCGTTGTCATGACCTCACGACCAAGCGGCCATTCCCGCACGACTAGGGGCGCGTAGATCTGGTCGACGTGATCCGGTATCGGGACCAGCTCGGAGGCCATCTCATGCGGGATCTCATCGAGCAAGGGCGACGAAGGCACCGGACTCGACACCACGCTGACGCCGAAGCGCCACCATTGCGGCAACCAGGTATCGCGCCAAGCCTGAGGCGTGACCCGTACGCAAGTTGGAGTAAGGGCTAGGATGGGACGACCTGTGGACGCATGGGCATGCAGGACCACTCGGCAGAGCAACTCAAACAGATTGAGCTTGAGCCAATAGCGTTCCAGCGTCCGCCGTGAAGGATCGAGATCGAATAAGAACATCCCGGCAAGCCGAGACGAGAGAACCTCCGCATCCGATGCTTCCTGCATCGCCTCTGCACCGTTGGACTCCGGCCACGGCCGGGCATTCCTATCCGAAGGAACCCCACTCAGCCGGTCACAAAAGGTATCCCAGTTAAAGGAAGAGGCTGAGGCAGGTCCCATACTCCATCCTTCCGGATGAGTCATGTGGTCGCTTGAAGTCGGGCGGTGACCAATAATGGCACCGGCACGGAGACCCTACACAGACGCGGAAAGACGAATGAGCCCAAAGTAACGGCAGCAGCCGATTCTCGTGCCTAGTTGAGGAAGCGAAGGGTACGAGTTCCCGCACGAGAAATCAAGCAGTTGGGCCACGGAATGGAGCGTAGGGCTCGGGATTGAACGATCTCAAAATACTTGTATTTACTAATCGTCGTGCTTTGCCTCCTGATTTCCGGCTCTGGACGGTAGGATGGTCTCACATCGTGGGGTATTCCAGGGCCTCTCACCGCGAAACCTCATCGCGGGCAGAGCTTTCCTGCAGGATTTCGGAGCACGGCTTGGGTCGCATCAGGTGTGGAGGGAGTCGAGTGTCCTTGTCGACACATGCGCCGTCAAGTTGGCCCTGGGTGAGGTCAATGGCATATTCCAAATTTGCGCTTTGAAGTTGGGCGTGGTGAAGACTGGCTCCGCTCAGGACCGCGGCACGGAGGTCGGCTTTATGCAAGTTCGCTCGCGAGAGATCGGCTCGTTTTAGGAGTGCCCCCATCAGCTTTGCTCGCTGGAGTTGGGCTCCGATCATGACCGCCTGCTCCAGATGCACTCCTCGCAAGTCCGCATCCGACAAATCGGCAAAGTTGAGATTGGCCTGTTGCAGATCTGTCGGCTGCAGATCTTCATCTTCCTCCAGCCTCATCAACTGGGACTCAACCTCCAGCGATTCCTGCATGACTCGTACTTGTGCAATCCCGATATCCGTCAGTTTTTCGAGGGCAGTCACGCTCTTTTCCAGGAGTTCTTGAGTCTTTTCGAGCAGGAGTCTCGTGTTCGCGTCCTTCAGCACGCCGAACCTAACCCCCTGGAGATAAGCTCGCCGTAAATTCGCGCGTTCCAAGCGGGCTCCCCGAAGATCCGCTCCTTGCAGTTGAGCCTCGACGAGTTTGGCCTGACGCAGATCGGCCTCACGAAGATCAGCTTTGACCATAAAGGCCCGCATGGCCGATGCCCGGCGCAAATCAGCTCGTTTCAATTGGGCCCCGTGAACGATCCGAATCAAGTCGGCCTCATCGCGGAGGAACCAATTCTCCGGTTTGCTCGAGACGTCCTGCTCGACGAGATTGGCGTGAGTTCTGAAACCAATCGCCTGAAGCAGGCTTGGGGTAAGAGATCGAAACTCCGCCACTGCCCACCGGTGTGGCGCCTCAGTGAATCGAGCGGGATGGATGGCGGCAGACTCGTCCGTCGCATCGTTCATGGCTCCGTCGGATACGAGCAACAAGAGAAGGCAGACGGCCCCTGCCGGCAGGAGAAATGCGACGGCCCTTCCCACAGTTGTCTTGGTCACGAGAGATCGAGCCCGCCTCGAATCCGGCATCGCAGGAGACTCGAGCCGCCCCTGAAGAATCGACCGAGCCTGCCGTTGCAGCCATAAAGCGCAGGCAAACGTGAAACTCAACAGCACGATATGCACCAGCGTGCCGTTCCAGTCGTGGCGGGTTAAGTATCTGAGCCAGAAGAGGACCAAGGTCAACGGAACCAGCCACCAGACGAGAATGGCCGACGCGACGACTTCAAAGGCGGACACAAATGACGGGGCGAGACGAAGCCGTCCGACGAACTTCCGCACGATGCCGTTGGGCAGCCATGGATAGGCCCGCTCATCCAGCGGCCGTCCGTCCGGGAATATGGCGGGCAAATCGGCAAGATAATGCCAGAGGCGCAACACATATAAATGGAAGTAAATGTACAGCGCCACTAACGCCGCCGGGGCCAGCCAATAAAATCCCGCAATCGGAATGTCCGCCTGAATGATGGGAAGCGGAGAGGTGCGAGAATTCGTCAGGAGTCGGGCGTCGGTCGTCGTCGCAATGGTCAAACAGGCGTAGGCGCACCCCATCAGCATCGTGGTGAGCAAGGCTCCCGCTTTTTTCGAGAGCTCTCCCACATAGGTCAGAGATTCGAACTGATCCACCCCTTCAGGCATCGTGGTCCCGGAAAGATTCGTCCCCGCGAGCTGTGCCACTGAGAGACCAACCGCCCCCGCAAGATTGGCCTCCTGCAGACCGGCATGGCGCAACCTGGCGCCATTCAGGCAAGCGCCAGACAGATCACTGCGCACGAGTTCAGCATGTGAGAGGTTGGCATCGACAAGATGAGCCTTGGATAAATTCGCCTCGGTCAGACAGGTCTCTGTAAGGTTGGCGCCAACCAGACTCGCCCCGGACAGGTTGGCGCCTGGCAACGAGGCTCCGGACAAATCGGCAGAATCGAGTAATGCCCGGCTGAGATTCACATGAGGGAGTTCGACCCGTCGCAGCACGGCGGAACGAAGATCAGCCCGCTCGCCGGTCGAGCCGTTGGATTGGAGCCACTCTCCATGAGCCTGCAGGACACCCTTCAAGGCCTCATACGAGAAGGAATCTGTACGCATGACGACCAATCCACCGAATTCCCGTTACAGGGGAGGCGTGAAAAGGCGACGCAAAATATCATGCGCAAAAGAGGACAGGCAAATATCTGCCGTTGGAGTTGATACCCGGCGAGGGGTTGGCGATCCTCGCGCTATCCGATCAAGCGCTGATATTATTGCCCAAACAAAGGTAGCTAGCCCGAATTATTCATGACGATTCGTCGCGAAATCGCGTAGTCGCCACGCGAGACGAGCGCGCGGAGCCGCGAAGGCCCGATGCATACTTGAAACAGTATGTTGAGGGGCTGAACGGCGAGCCCGCTCGCCTGCATGTCGTGGAACCCGCATGCAGGCCTGTCGTAGCGGCGAATCCGCGATTGCAGCAGAAGCGTTCATGAATAATGCGGGCTAGGCTGTTTGGCCTTGACGAGGTGAAGCCTAAGGCATCTATCAAGTGCAGCTCGACGCATAGACGATGGCAGAGACAAGACAAAATGGTCCAATTTCCCTAGCCGTCGAGGCGGAGGCACCGATGGCGTTCACTCCGAAACGGCATCAGCCACAGGGAGCACCTATGCGCCGAATTAGTCCGTGAGATGGCAACGCCGTGAACCTGCTGCCAGGGCCTGCTGAATTGCTCGTGGCTCGGATACCACAAGAGGCAGATCCCATCCGCCGTTGTTGCCCTTTGCGCCAGTCGCTAGGTCGGCCTTGTGGAATTTCACGTCAACAACCTCCCCAAGCCAGTCCAGCCTAGAACCGCAACTCTGTCCATCACTTCAGGATTTGCAACTTGGACGGGGACATTGCCCACGGCACGGTCCTGGCTTGGTCTGATCTCGTCGAAGAGTCGAAGAAAGAATGGATGAGCAATCATCAGGATTCAGTCAGCAAGTGTTAATACGTTTTGCCTGATGCATGGAAGCGAATCCTTCGAAGAGGCGCGGCCTCTCTAGCCCGATCGTCATGGTTTCTCAACCCTAGGAGGTTGGGCATGGTGTCTTCGCATGATGAAAGGCAAGAGCGCCTGGCCTCCCGAAGGCCTGTCGGCTTGAACGGGTGGAACAGCGCCTGGCTCCTGGCTGCCTGTTGGATGACTGCCTGCGCAACCGCCCCCCATGTGACCAAGTATGAGGAAGGGGTTGCACTCGAAAAAGCAGGCAACTCTGATGAGGCCATGACCGCCTACTATGCGGCATTGGAGACCGCGCCAGGACTGATCGAGGCCCGCCAAAATCTCGGGGCCATATATTACGACCGCAAGGAATACGATAAGGCGGAACGTGAGTTCCGACTCGTGCTCGCACAGGATGCCGAGCAGGTGACCGCCCGGGAAAATCTGGCCCTTACGCTCGAGGCCAAAGGCGGTTTCGAAGAGGAGGCGCTCCAACAGTGGCAGACCGCCCTCGCGCGCGAGCAGCGCCCTGAGTGGAAAAACTATGGCCGCGCCTCGGTCAAACGATTGGAGAAGAAGATTCAAGCCGAGGCCCTGGCGCCGCCGAGCGACGTGGATCGGATTCCCACCTTCGCCGCCAAGCCTCGGCCCAACGACGTGGCTCTCATCATCGGCATCGAGCGCTACCAAAGGCTCAACCTTGCACGCCATGCCAAGGCCGATGCGGAGATCGTCGCCAGGTATCTCCGTGCGCTCGGCTACCCGGCGCGCAATGTGGAAGTGCTGTTCAACGACCAGGCCACGCTGACCGGCCTCAAGGTCGCGGTGGAGTCCTGGCTGCCCAGCCGCGTCAAAAGCGACAGCCGCGTCCTCGTCTATTACGCGGGCCACGGCTCGCCCGACCCGGTCACGGGGGAAGCCTATCTCATGCCGCATGATGGCGACCCGGCCTTATTGAAAGAGACCGCCTACCCGCTGAAAACGCTCTACGCCAAGCTTGCCGATCTCAAGGTCGGCCAGGTCCTCGTCACGTTGGATTCCTGCTTCTCGGGACAAGGGGGCCGTTCCGTCATGATGGAGGGACGCCCGGCTGTGGCCAAGATTGACGACCCGGTGCTGGCCTCCCCGCACTTGGCGGTGCTTTCGGCATCCCAGGGGACGCAGATCAGCACCATGTCGCGGGAGAAACGGCATGGCATCTTTACCTATCATTTCCTCAAAGCGATTCAGGATGGCAAAACGCAGCTCGGCGAGATTTACGACTATCTCGGTCCTCGGGTGGAGGATGAGGCGAAATTGCAGAATGTCCAGCAAGCCCCGGCCTTACGACCCGCGGACGCAACCGTGCGCCGATTTACCTTGTGGGAGAAGGGATAAGTCTCGGTGACCAGCC
The DNA here is from genome assembly GCA_050246315.1 of Nitrospiraceae bacterium. GTDB lineage: Bacteria > Nitrospirota > Nitrospiria > Nitrospirales > Nitrospiraceae > Nitrospira_G. The sequence continues at coordinate 19,510 of JBFWWG010000007.1, forward strand.
ATGCACGAACTCGCATGCCACTCGCCCTCGCGGTCCTGGCCCTCCTCATGGCCGCATCCAGCTCATCGCAGGCCATGGCGGAAGACTGCCGCTGGGGACAGGGAGTCGGCCGTGTGGCCGCCGACGTGTTGAGCACCGCCGAGGCCCGGCAACTCGCGCTCCGCCAAGCGCGATCCGCCGCGATCGTCGATGCGCTCGGGGTCGAGGTGAAGTCCGCGACGCTCGTCCGCGACTACATGCTGGCGGCCGATTTCGTCCGCACGCTCGTGATGGGCTACGTCACGCGGGAGCAGGTGGTGAAGTGGGACCAGGAACGGTATCAGCCGACCCCCAAGAACAGTCCGATCCCGATCTTGCGCGTGACCCTGCGTGCCTGTGTCCTACCGGTGGCGAAGAAGCGGGACCCGGGCTTCACGCTCACCGCGAAGCTGGACAAAGTGGTTTACACACCCGGCGACAAGGCGCGGCTCGAAGTCCACAGCACCAGGCCCGCGCACGTGACCATTTTCAATCTCACCGATGATGACCACATTCGCCTCTACGGCGGACCGGCGATGGGGCTGCCCTTGCAGGTCTTGCCCGGCGTACCGGGGCGATTCCCTCCACCAGGTGTGTCGCTGGTCATGGAATTGCCGCCAGGCCAGGTGCGCGCGTCCGAAGCCTTCATCCTCGTGGCGACCAAAGCCGCAGATCGGATTCAGTTGCCGCTGACCGGCAACCCGGAGGCGATCCTCTCGCTCGCAGACTTCTATCATCGCCTGTCCGTGGTGCAGGCCGACATCATCGAGGAGATCGTTCCATATGCCATTACTGGGAGATAACGCGGATTGAGAGGTAGCGAGATGCGGCTCCAGGCTTGGGTCCCACCGGCAACTCAATTCTCCTGGACGGCCCTGATACTGATGGTCCTGATCGTATTCTGTAGCGAATGGGTTCTGCCAACGACTCTCTGGGCGCAAGGGTCGGCACCCGTGCCTACTATCCAGCCGAGTGACGAACTGCCACCGATTCAGCGAACGGAGACGATTGCCAAGCCGCCCTTCTACAAACGCTGGTGGTTCTGGACGCTCGTGGCCGTGGTGGTGGTAGGCGGGATTGCCGCAGCGGCCGCGGGCGGAGGGGGAGACAGTGCGTCCACTCCGAGCGGAACCGTCACCGTCACGGGGGCACCTCCCCGTTGAGGAACGGACAGCAAAGGAACAGGCCCATGATACTCGCGAGAACAACCGGGACAGTGGTGGGTCTCATGGTGGGAATGCTGCTCATGATGGGGGGCTGTGGCACCGAGTCGTCACCGACGGCAGGGATGGGGCAGGTCATCCTGGAACAGACGAGGGCCGTCTTCGCCAGCTCAGTCCTGCCCGGGCAAGAGGCCACTCTCGATATTGTGGGTGTGCGCACGAACATCCCGATGACGGTCAATCCAGACGGGAGCGTCACCGCCACAGTTGACGGAGTCCCCGCAGGTACCTGGACCTTCCGGGTCACCTATCGTGCCGGGAGTGGAAGCGCCCGTTATGTGATCGCCGAAGCCAGCGCGGTCGGGACGGTTGTGGCCAATGCGACTACCGTCGTCAGGCTCACCACACTTACTAATCTAGGCGCCCCCGCCACCGCCATCACCGCCAAGTCATCCCACGTCTGCGCGTCCTTAGCCGACGGATTGGTGTCCTGCTGGGGAGACAACAACTTTGGCCAACTCGGAAATGGGACCATGGAGCCATCCTCCAGCCCCGTGCCGGTCATCGGGCTCAGCGCCCCCGCAACCGGTGTCGCCGCTGGGGCCAACCATAGTTGCGCCCTCTTGACCGGCGGGACCGTGGCCTGTTGGGGAGCCAACTTCGATGGCCAGCTCGGAAATGGGACTACTACCCCATCGGCCAGCCCGGTAACGGTCACCGGGCTCAGCGCCCCCGTGACCGCCATCGCCGCCGGCTTCACCTACACCTGCGCGCTCTTGACCAGCGGGACCGTCTCCTGCTGGGGAGCCAACGGCTCTGGCCAGCTCGGGAACGGCACCACCATGAGATCCTCGATCCCCGTGGCAGTTGTGAATTCCAACGGGGCTACGTTGACCGGCGTGACCGTCATCGCCGCCGGGAGCAACCACACCTGCGCGCTCTTGACGGACGGGACCGTGGCTTGTTGGGGAGCCACCTTCGATGGCCAGCTGGGGAATGGGACCACCACCCCATCGTCGAACCCCGTGACGGTGACCGGGCTCACGACTGCGATCGCCGTCGCCGCTGGCGGCAGCCATAGCTGCGCGCTCTTGACCGGCGGGACCGTGGCCTGTTGGGGAGCCAACTTCGATGGCCAGCTCGGAAATGGGACTACTACCCCATCGGCCAGCCCGGTAACGGTCACCGGGCTCAGCGCCCCCGTGACCGCCATCGCCGCCGGCTTTGCGCACACCTGCGCCGTCTTGACCGGCGGGACCGTCTCCTGCTGGGGAGTCAACGGCTCTGGCCAGCTCGGGAACGGCACCACCATGAGATCCTCGAGCCCCGTGACGGTAACCGGGCTCGCGACCGCGGTCGACATTACCGCTGGGAGTTTCAACAGTTGCGCGCGCTTGGACGACGGGACCGTGGCCTGCTGGGGAGCCAACTCCGACGGCCAGCTCGGGAACGGCACCACCATGAGATCCTCGAGCCCCGTGGCAGTTGTGAATTCCAATGGGGCTACGTTGACCGGCGTGACCGTCATCGCTGCCGGGAGCAACCACACCTGCGCGCTCTTGACGGACGGGACCGTGGCCTGCTGGGGAGCCAACGGATCCGGACAACTGGGAAACGGGACCACCACGAGCTCCTCTATCCCCGTGTCGGTCGCCGGGCTTACCACGGCGACGGCCGTCGCCGCTGGGGGCAACCATAGCTGCGCGCTCTTGACCGGCGGGACCGTGGCCTGTTGGGGAGCCAACTTCGATGGCCAGCTCGGAAATGGGACTACTACCCCATCGGCCAGCCCGGTAGCGGTCACCGGGCTCAGCGCCCCCGTGACCGCCATCGCCGCCGGCTTCAGCCATAGCTGCGCGCGCTTGATCGGCGGGAACGTAGCCTGTTGGGGAGCCAACTCCGACGGCCAGCTCGGGAACGGGACCACCACCTCATCGTCCAGCCCCGTGCCAGTCGCCGGGCTCGCGCCTGCGCTGGAGGTCGCCGCTGGGGGCAGCCATAGCTGCGCGCGCTTGAGTCCAACGACTGTGTCCTGCTGGGGAGCCAACGGCTTTGGCCAGCTCGGGAACGGGACCACCACCTCATCGTCCAGCCCCGTGCCAGTCACCGGGCTCAGCGCCCAGGTGTTCGCCATCGCCGCCGGCCTCAACCACAGCTGCGCGCGCTTGGGTCCAACAACTGTGTCCTGCTGGGGAGCCAACGACTCCGGCCAGCTGGGGAACGGGACCAGCACCGCATCCTCAAGCCCTGTGACGGTCTTTAATCTCGTGGGCGTAACGGGCGTGTCCACCCTCGATTCTGGCGATGCACACAACTGCGCCAGACTGAACAGCGGAACCGTTCGATGCTGGGGGAGCAATCTCTCCGGCCAGTTAGGTGACGAGACCAGGGATACATCTTTCATCCCGGTGATGGTTACCGGGCTCACGACTGCGACTGCCGTCGCCGCAGGGAATTCCCACAGCTGCGCGCGCTTGGCCAGCGGAACTGTATCCTGCTGGGGAGCCAACGGATCCGGACAACTGGGAAACGGGGTCCTCCTCGTGAGCCCTCTGCCTGTCCAAGTAGTCGGGATACCGTAAGAGGGTGGGCGTCACCGCTGCCGGTGTGACTGTTGGCTGCCGGCTGGCGTCGCCCACCGTTGCGTTCGGCTCAACAATGGTGTTGTCGGATCTGGGTTCAAAATATTCGCGGCCAGTTCGGCAACGGGCCCACACAAGGAGTCTCTGCCGCTCCGGTGCAGGTGAAAGGTCTCCAAGCAGTTTTTCAGGACGCGTTACCATAGGCACCGGACCTCAATACCCCCGTCACCACCCGGGCGGGAGGCGGCTTCTGCCGCGACAGAGGCCGATGTTCGACGGCGCGTGTGTGATCGGCCGGCAGGCTGATTCTGGTCGGCCGCCCAATCCCCCACCCGATACCGCATTCGCCGAGGACGCTCGGCATCCCCTTCCGGTTCGCACAGGATCTCTTCGATCACCTCGCCGCAGCCGGCACAATGCCACACCGTCACGCGCAGCGTGAGGTGCTCATCGAAACTGTCAAACGCCGGGTCTGGAACCATGGTTTCGCGGCACTGGTCACAACGCATCGAGACCTCCTCCGATTCCGATGGAGGTTGGTCAGAGCGACACCCGAATGCTTACAGAGGGCATGGCGTCGCCGAGTGAGGCTGGATTACCGGATTCCTACAGGAACGAAGGCTGATCGCGGGCGGGAACCACTCAAAAGATTGGATATTGGTCTTTTTCTACATGTCATTTCAAAACGCTCACGACCGTGCGGTTCGGCTTCGCTCACGATGGGCCTCGACAAGCCGGTCCTGAGCAGTCTCGAAGGGCTCAACACGAACGGAGAAGCAGAATGTGTTCATGAGCACATCCGTTCGCCCTGAGCCGGTCGAAGCCTGCGGTGAGTGCATCGAACCGGGTGAACGGATGGTTTTGAAATGACTCCTACTGCTGTGCCTGCGCGTGCTCGATTTTGGAAACATGGGACCGGCAGGCCGTCGCCAACTCGCGCGGGTCCGCAGCGAGGCGCGTCGGCGGCTTCTCGACATACCGGTCAAGCGGGGAAGGAAGAAAGGTCGTACGGTCCGACTCGTGCAAGACCGCTTGGTGAAGGAAATCCGCCTGACGGCGGGCCGTATCCAAATCCCGGCTGGTCATGCAACGCGTATAGGCCTTCCACAGATGATCAAACTGCGGGGGTTCGATCGCCGTCCCCTGGGTGGAGGGAGATGACGTGTGACAGCCCGCGGCTACACAGAGCGCCAACACCAACCACCATTCCGATTTCGGAATTCTGCTGCGTGCCATGAGTTCGCCTGGAGATTGTGATCGACTCGTGAGGCGTTTCTGAGTATCACATCCGGGCGACCAGCGCAAGAGCGACGATGCACGACAAGCCTGCCAACAAGTTCTACACGACACGACCTCGCGGCGCGGCGGTCAGTGCCGCGCGCTTAGGATCGGTAGGATCACCGGTTTGCCGGTTTCGTTCTGATCGTGCCGGCCATTTTCTGTGGTCTGGCAGGTCGGGCAGCACGAGGCGGAGACAAATCTTCGAGCAACACCCGCAATGGTTCAGCCACCGACCAGGCCTGGGCCACACAACCACGAGCCAGATGCGGCGGGGCTGCGTCGAAGATTTCCGAAACCTGACCGAGGCAGGATTCCTCCAGATGTCGCTCCAGGCCCTGGAGCAGCTTCCGGCCCCGCCGCCTCGTCGCTTCGCTGCGATCATGGACCTTCACCCACGCCGTCATGAACGGGCCAAGTAGAAAGGGCCAGACGGTCCCTTGATGGTACGCTCCGTCCCGTTCGAACACTCCTCCTTCATAGCGGGCACGGTACTGTGGGTCATGTGCGGCCAGCGTGCGTAGACCGACCGGGGTTAGCAGACGATCCTCAACGATGCGCACGACGCGCCGTTGCTGCTCCTTGGTCAACAGCTTGTCGGTCAAGGCCGCTGCGTAGATTTGATTCGGCCTGAGCGAAGCGTCGTCCCCGCCTTCGCCATCGACCACATCGTAGAGATACCTCCCCTCCTCGTACCAAAACCTGGACCGGAACGATCTGGTCGCCAGCGCACAGTCCCGACGACAACGGGCGGCAAATTCCGGCTCGCCGAACTTCATCCCCCACAACGCGCCTACTTCAAGCGTCCGGACCCAGAGGGCCTGAATCTCGACCGGTTTGCCGCGACGCGGGGTCACGACCCAATCGCCGACCTTGGCATCCATCCAGGTGAGCTGAACTCCCGGCGCGCCTCCGGTAATCAGTCCATCCACATCCATTCTGATGCCATACCTGGTGCCCGTTCGATAGCCATCGATGATCTGCTTGACCGCAGGCCAGGCCACGAGCCGGACGAACTCCTCGTCCTTGGAGTAGAAGAGATAGCGGTCCGCTGCATGGACATACCAGAGGGAGGCATCGATCGTGTTGTACTCGGGTTCTTCGCCGGCGTCGGGGAACCGATTCGGGATCATGCCTTGTGACACGTGTGCGGCAAATGCCTGTAACACCTGTCGCGCGGTGCCATACCGCCCCGTCACCAAGCAGAGGCCAGGCAGCGAAATGAAAGCGTCCCGTCCCCAATCGGTAAACCAGGGATAGCCGGCGATGACCGTCTGTTGCTCGCCTCGTGCGACGAGAAACGCTTCGGTTGCGCACCAGAGCGCTTCTACCAACCGATCCCCCTTCGGGGCCTCGCTCGTAACCAGTTCCCTGCGGCGCCGCTCTCTCTCCAGCAGTTCGGGTACTTCCAGCGCTTCACCGTCCTCGATGGTGAACGCCAGCCACGCCTGGCCGGCATCGCTGACGTCAAAGCGGAACTCCCCCGGCGACCACCAATCCTCCTCTCCATCGAGGCCACGCGCCTGTTCGACCGGAAACTGCACACGGTAAAACCACTCCGGTTGATGAAAATATTTACCGCCATGGTGCGCGTTGACAGACGGAAGGTCAGGATACGGACGCCAGGATACCCGTTCTTTCCCAACAGCAGCCTCAGATTGCAGCACTGAATTGGCATGATGCGTCGCATGATAGTCGCGACCGGACAGCATCGGGCGCACTCTCAAAACGGCGTTGCGAGGGCCCTTCGCCGCCCGCCAACGGACAACGACCAGATCTCTTCCTCGGATGCAAACGATTTCTCTGGTCATTCGAATTCCGGCAAGGTCGTAGGTCCAGGTCGGCCAAGGGTCCGTGGTAAAGCCGGTGCAGTATCGATACCCGTCGGGATGCACGGCCCCTGGATAGAGCGTGGACGACAAAGGCAAGTGGCTCTCACCGACCACCACCCACTCTTCAAGATGGTTGACGAGCGCGACCCGATCGACCGGCGGTCGTCGAGCAGCCAACAGGAGCGCATGGTACCGGCGCGTATTGGGTCCTGCCACCGTCCCGGAAGCAAACCCGCCACGGCCGTCGGTTTCGAGCCATTCGAGGCCGAGCGATCGCTGAAGGTCTTGGCAGTCCGTCGCCGCGATTCGCGTGATCTTCACCAGGTCACCTTGGCATCCCGTTGGTGCTGCAGCCAAGATGGCTGTATCAGTGCTGAGACATCGTCATTCCCCTGACTGCTGGATCAGCTTGGCCACAAGGCCCGTCCAGCCCGTCTGGTGACAGGCCCCGACACCCGCTCCATTGTCCCCATGGAGGTATTCATAAAATAAAATGAGGTCGCGCCAATGGGGATCGGTCTGGAAAAGGTCCGTGCCGCCGTACACGGGCCGTTGCCCGTTGCCGTCCCGTAGAAAGGTCCTCACCAGTCGCCGCGACAGATCCCCCGCCACCTCCCAGAGACTCATCAGATGTCCCGATCCGGTGGGGCACTCGACCTTGAATTGATCGCCCAGGAAGTAATGGAACTTCTGCAGGGACTCGACCAGCAGATAGTTCACCGGGAACCAGACCGGACCCCGCCAATTCGAATTCCCCCCGAACAGGCCCGTGCTCGACTCCGCCGGTTCATAATCGACCCGGTGCTCCATGTCCATCGTGGAGAAGATGTAGGGGTGCTCGCGATGATACTGCGACAGTGCCCGTACACCGTGCGGAGAGAGAAATTCCCGCTCATCCAGCATGTAGCGCAGGACCTTCTTCAGGCGACTCCGATTGACCAACGACAAGAACCGCCGGACTCCTCCATCCTCGGTTTGCGTCTCCACGTGCGAGGCGAAGTCAGGCCGGTTCTCCATGAACCATTGCATGCGATGCTTAAAGCGCGGCAACCGGTCGATGAGTTCGGAGTCCAGCGTCTCGACGGCAAAGAGTGGAATCAAACCGACCATCGACCGGACCTTCAACGGCAGGCTCCGCCCGTCCGGCAAATGGAGGACGTCATAAAAAAATCCGTCCTCCTTGTTCCAGAGTTCGATTTTCTCGCCGCCGATATTGTTCATCGCGCGGCAGATGTAAACGAAATGCTCGAAAAACTTGCTCGCTACGTCCTCATAGGCCCGGTTGTCGCGCGCCAACTCCAGCGCGATCGCCAGCATGTTCAGACAGTACATGCCCATCCAACTCGTGGCGTCGGACTGTTCGATATGGCCTCCGGTGGGAAGCGGCGCGCTGCGATCAAACACACCGATGTTGTCCAACCCGAGGAATCCGCCCTGGAAAATGTTCTTGCCTTCTGCGTCCTTCCGATTCACCCACCAGGTGAAATTCAACAACAGTTTGTGGAAGACACGCTCCAAAAAGGTCCGGTCTCCTACCTCCGTTCGCCTCTTTTCGATTTTGTACACGCGCCAGGCCGCCCAGGCATGCACGGGCGGATTGACATCCCCCAACGCCCACTCGTATGCGGGAATTTGCCCGTTTGGATGCATGTACCATTCGCGCAACATCAGGATGAGCTGATCCTTGGCGAATTTCGGATCGACCAAGGCGAGCGGAATACAATGGAAGGCCAGATCCCAGACTGCATACCAGGGGTACTCCCATTTATCGGGCATCGAGATCACATCTGCATTGTAGAGATGCGTCCAATCGGAGTTGCGCCCCTTGAGCCGGCTCGCGGGCGGTTCGGGCCCGGCAGGATCGCCTTTCAACCACCGTGCGAGGTCATAGTGATAAAACTGCTTGCTCCAGAGGAGACCGGCAAAGGCCTGGCGTTGAACCCGCTTCGCGTCATCGGACAGGTCGGGCGGCGCCAGATGCGAATAGAATTCGTCCGCCTCAACCCTTCTCTGGGCCAGGGTGGTCGTGAAGAATTCGTCGGTCACGGTCTCATTGGATGATTGATCGGTGAACCACAAGCGGATCGTTTTCGATTCACCGGCCCCCAACGCAAGCGTATAGTGAGCGGCCACTTTGGAACCCACGTGGTCGGGATTCACCGCGTCTTTCCTCCCCAGCACCACATAGTCGTTGATCCCGTCCTTGGCATACCGGGGTCCGTCTTCATCTCCCCAGAGAAGTCTGCTGTTGGTCTCGTTCTCCGTGAACAACAGCGGGGGCGATCCCTGGCAGAGGAGACGGCGAAAGCCATAGTGGTCATGGGTCAGCTCGACTACGCTCATCCCACGGATCGAATTGCCGAGTCGGAGGCGTGGGCGGCGCTCATCCAACCCCCATGACCATGTATTTCTGAACCACAGTGTCGGGAGAACCGTAATTTCGGACGGTTCAGGCCCTCGATTCACCACCTCGATCTGGACCAACAACTCTTCTGGAGAGGCCTTGGCATACTCCACCGCCACATCAAAATACCGGTTGTTTCGAAACACGCCCGTATCCATCAGCTCGAACTCCGGCTCGTGGCGTCCACGTCGTCGATTCTCCTCGATCAGACGGGCGTAGGGATACTCTGACTGAGAATACTTATAGAGCCATTTCATGTAGGAGTGGGTGGGAGTGGAATCCAGGTAGAAGTAGTACTCCTTGACGTCCTCTCCGTGGTTTCCCTCGTTGCCTGTCAACCCAAAGGCCCGTTCCTTCAGCATCGAATCGCAGCCGTTCCACAGGGCCAGCGCGAAACAGATCCGTTGATGGCGATCACAGATTCCCGCCAGCCCATCTTCATTCCAGCGATAGGCGCGGGAACGGGCGTGATCGTGGGGGAAATGCTCCCACGCCCTCCCATCCGAACTATAATCCTCCCGGACCGTCCCCCAGGCCCTCTCGCTCAGGTACGGACCCCACCGCTTCCAGTGTTTGGTCCGTTCTCCATCCTCTATCAGGCGGAGACCCTCCGCCGTCTGACCGGTCGAGAAAACGGAATCAGTCTGATGCTCCTTCTTCATCGGTTGCTCCATCAATTGAGAGAGGTTGCGCCTACTCTAAGCTCTCTTTTATCGGCATTCCAGACCAGCAGCCCACATTATTCATGAGTCCACATTATTCATGAGTATCTGCTGCCTTGACCCAGATCAACACAAGAGCACCGAGACCCCCGACGGTGATAAGCCCGGCCAGTCGAAGGGATTTCTCCGGCGGCGACAATAAAGAGGGGCTCGGCCCGATAAGCCGCCGGAGAGTTCCTTCGACTATCCGGGCTTGTCGTAGCGGGAAATCCGCGATCGCCGCAGAAGCGTTCATGAATAATGCGGGCTAGCTGCCGAACTTGAGCGGCGTCTCTTGATTCACGACCGAGACAAGAACTGCGTGCAGGGTTACCGACTTCCCATGCACGATGGCTATTCCTATCACTGGCAGAGCATTTTTCTAACTGTCACCGGTTGGTCATGAATCGTCGGACAGTCTTACAAGGCGGGACACTGCCTGCTCGATGGAGCAGGATTCGTTCAACGGGAAGAGAGCTGGCAGAACGGGACGGTTAGGTCTCTGCTTCGCACGGCAACAGGTGGAGGCTCAGGAACGAGAGGGGATCGCGTGCGGATGGTCAACTCCAGGTGACGTGGTCCTGGTTCAGCAGGTAATCGATGACTTCGATGCTGTCGCGCATCTGGTTTTGGGCCTTCTCGGACATCGGGACCACAGCGCCCACCAATTTGCCGCCCTCAAGTTCATCCAGCGACGGCATGTGCTGAAAACGAGATTTCTCGAGATCCGATCGGTAACTCGCCACCCTTCGCCTCCCGGCAACGGTCCCCCAACGAATTTGGGTTGAACCGGCTTGCTTATCTCGGTTGGGTTGAAGCCTTGACTAAGCATAGCACAGGGAATTCACATCGTGTGCCAATGATATAAGATGCCGGATTCCAAGATTAAATCGAGTCAAAACCGACTATCGATCCGGAGGCGCCGGATCGAGTGCTCCAAGGTAAGAAAAATCGCGGACTTTGAGAAGCGAACTGTCGTTGCGCAGGCGAAAATCATCACGGCTTGGATCCAGAAAACCTGGATCGCCTGTGAAGTCGGATCCATTGCCCAATTCCGGCGCCGGCACCTCCGGCGATCCTGGGCGGACATAGTGCTCGCCTGTTTCGGAGAAGGCGTTGTGAGTAAATCGGACATCACTCGTCGGAGCTACTGCAAATCCGACCTTGTTCCGACTCACAATATTCCCCGACACCTCACTCTGGGATCTGGCCAGAAAGGCTGCCGCACCTCCGTTCCTGACCAGGGTATTCGCAATCACGATCGCGCGGGCGTGATCCGTGACAACCACAGCTTCGAACAATTGGCGGATGATCAGATTGCGTTCCAGTCGAACGACGCTCTTGCCGGCGATGTTGACCCCATGATCGTTGTCATGAATCACATTTCCGATGAGGACCGCTTGTGAATCGGCAAACTGTACGCCGGTGGTTTCGCTGCCGCCGATCCGGCAGCGTTCGATCCGGACATCTTGGACCTGCTGGCCGAACAGCATCCCCTTCACCTTCAGGTCGTGAAGTACCAGTCCCTTGCCGTTGAAAATTCCCATTGCATGTCCGCCGTGCTCATTGATCGTCATCCCGCTGATCTCGATGTTGGTCGCTCCATAGGGCCACTTCCCGATGTGGAGGACGCCGACTCGATCCTTGCCGAGGATCGTCACTTGATCGATTCCCTCGCCGATGAGCTTGAGGTCCTCCTTGCTGTGGATGGTCACATCCTCCGGATAGGCCCCGGCTTTGACTTGAATCGTATCTCCCTTTCCGGCGACATCCAACGCGGCTTGGATAGAACGAAACTCGCCGCTTCCGTCCAATGCCACCACAATCGTCCGCGGACCTCGTTTGTCTTGTGGCAGCTCTCCCTCGGCAAAGGCCACCATCCCAGGCGAAGCCACCCACCAGGTGATCAGAACGACGATGATCCTGAACGGCGTCATACCAGCCTCTTACAGGCCGGCGCACGGAGAAGTCAACGAGTCGCGCAACCGGAATTGTCGGAGTGCAGGCCTCATGGTATTCTCGCCGCGTGATCCTGGTGGGCCTGACAGGCGGGGTGGCAACCGGCAAGAGCACGGTTGCTCGGATGTTTCAAGACTGCGGCGCCGCTATCATCGATGCCGACCTCCTGGCCAGACAGGTGGTGGAACCAGGCCGCCCGGCCTGGCGCGACATCGTCAAGCGGTTTGGGCCCAAGATCCTCAAGCCTGACCGTACCATCGACCGAGAGGCGCTCGCCGGACTCGTCTTCGCGGACTATCGGAAGCTCAAGCGGCTTGGAGCGATCATTCACCCGAGAGTGGCCAGGGAGCAAGCCAAGCTCGTTCGAGCCATCGTCGAGCAGCATCCCCACGCAGTCATCATCTACGATGCCCCCGTGCTGATCGAAGCCGGCGCCCATCGGCGCATGGATCGGGTGACGGTGGTCACGGCGCGGCGTGACACACAAATCGCTCGACTTCAACGACGAAATGATCTCAGCCGCGCCGAATCGCTGCGGCGTATTCGATCTCAGATGCCCTTGAACCGAAAACGAAAGCTGGCCGACGACGTCATCGACGGGGATCAGCCGCTGCGCGTGCTCCGCCGCCAGGTGGCCCGCCTCTTTGAAACCTATCGGATCATGGCCTCCCACCGCACTCGACAGCGCGCGGCCACCTTGCCCCGAACCTCGACCCGTGCAGGGCTGTGAGCCCGTGTGCTAGAGTGCCGGCATGCGCCAGGTGGTCATCATCGGCTCCGGTCCCGCAGGACTGACAGCCGCCCTCTACACGGCTCGCGCCAACCTCTCGCCCCTCCTGATCGAAGGCTGGCAAGCAGGTGGACAACTGACAACCACCACCGAAGTTGAAAATTATCCCGGCTTTTCGCAGCCGATTATGGGCCCCGATCTGATGAAGGCGATGCGCGCCCAGGCCGAACGGTTCGGCACTGAGTTTCTGACCGGCGACGTCACCTCGGTGGATCTCGGCCGTCGGCCGTTCACCCTCACCGTTGACGGGGAAAAGAACCTGACTACCAACGCTCTCATCATCGCGACGGGCGCGTCGGCCATTCGATTGGGTCTGCCCAATGAATCGCGCTTAACCGGTCATGGCGTTTCCACGTGCGCCACATGCGACGGGTTTTTCTTTCGCGGTCAGGAACTGATCGTGGTGGGCGGCGGCGACAGCGCCATGGAGGAAGCCCTCTTCCTTACCAAATTCGCCACCAAGGTCACGGTGGTGCACCGGCGCGACAAACTGCGTGCGTCGAAGATCATGCAAGAACGCGCGCAGATGAACGCCAAGATCTCCTTCTTGTGGAATACCGTCGTCGAGGACATCCTGGGCTCGGACAAGGTGACCGGCGTTCGGCTACGCCAGGTGCGGACCAACCAGGTCTCTGAGTTGCCGTGTGCCGGAGTTTTTGTGGCGATCGGCCACCGGCCGAATACGGATCTCTTCACGGGTCAGCTTGAGGTGGATGAGAAAAAATATATCGTAACTCGGAAGGGAACCGTCACCAGTGTCGCGGGGGTCTTTGCCGCCGGGGACGTGCAAGACTCGGTCTACCGCCAAGCCGTCACCGCCGCCGGCTCCGGTTGCATGGCCGCCATCGACACCGAACGCTGGCTGGAATCCGTGGGACATCCGTGATGCGTGTGGCCATCGTCCACTATCACGAGTTGGCTCTCAAAGGACGCAATCGTCCATTCTTCGAGCAGCGTCTGGTGGAACACCTGCGCGGAGCGCTCAAGGATCTTGGTGTGCGACAAATCCAGGCGCTTCACGGCCGCATCCGGGTCGAAATGACGGTCGAGACCGATTGGAAGGTCGTGCGCGAACGCCTGGCACAGGCCTTCGGATGCACCCACTTCTTGTTGGCCCACGCGGTGCCCATGGACGTCGCGCAGCCGGATCTGGAACCGGTCAAGACTGCCGCCTCGGTGCTGGCCTGCGGCCAGTCCTCCGCCACCTTTCGCGTCACCGCCAAACGAGCGGACAAGCGCTATCCCTGGACCTCGATGGACATCGAGCGGGCGGTTGGCGAACACGTCTGTGGAACCACCGGCAAGCGAGTCAGGTTGAAGCAGCCTGATCTGACGATCTACGTCGAACTGGCGTCCAAGGAAGCCTACGTGGCGGTCGAACGGCATACGGGACCGGGCGGACTGCCGATCGGCGTCAGCGGCAAGGTGGCCTGTCTGCTCTCGGGAGGGATTGATTCACCCGTCGCCTCCTACCGCATGATGAAGCGCGGCTGCCGGGCCACGTTTGTCCATTTCCACGGTAGGCCGTTCGTGAGCCGCGCGTCGGAGGAGAAGGCTCGCGAGTTGGTCAAGATCCTCACGCCCTACCAACTGACCTCTCGCCTCTACCTCATCCCGTTCGGAGAGATCCAACGGCACATCGTCCTGAGCGCGCCTGCAGCCGTTCGCGTCGTCTTGTATCGCCGCATGATGATCCGGATCGCGGAGGAACTCGCCCGGCGTGAACACTGTTGGGCATTGGTGACCGGAGACAGTCTCGGGCAGGTGGCGTCGCAGACAGCGGAGAACCTGAGCGTGATCGAGGAAGCGGCCACCCTCCCCCTTCTGCGCCCGCTCATCGGAATGGACAAGATTGAAATTACCGGCGAGGCTCAGGCCATCGGCACTTTCGAAACCTCGATCGAACCGGATCAGGATTGTTGCCGACTGTTCGTCCCGCCCCATCCCAGCACGAAAACCGACCTCGACCACATCCGCAAGCTCGAACGGCATCTCGACATCGGCACCCTGACCAAACAGGGGTTGGAGGCAGCCGAGTCGGTCGATTTGGCGTTCCCTCGCTAGTGCCCCTTGTCCAGCTTCGCCAGCTTGGCCCGCACCAGCTTGAAATGGGCCTCGAGCTCGCGCTTGACCTCGAGGGCCACGAGCCAGTCCGGCGCGATCGTTTTGGGCTCGACCAGAAGGTCGAACTCTGCCTTGGTATGGAGGGGAGACCCGTTCGAAGAGAGTTTCCACGTGCGCGCATAGCGTTTGAAGTCGCCGCCGATCATGGTCGTCGTCAAGCCCCCGTCCGGCGAGATTCGATTCTCTCCGAGCAGACGCGACTCGCCGGGCAAGATGGGATGAGCGATAAAGATCTCCGTAATGGCACGATCAGGCATCCGCTCGACTTTTCCCACCCTCATCGACACGTCGAACAGCTCGGGCCAATGTTCGTAATCCGTGAACAGGGCCTGTACGGCGGCCATCGGGGCCGGCAGATCAAGGATGGCGTGGGCCCTCACCCCGCCTTGCGGATCGGGCTTGACATCGAGGTGTGTGTTGATCGCCGCCACATCCTCGATCCCGGCCCCCGTGGCTCCCGGTGCTTGAAACAATGCGGCCGCGCACCAGAGTAGCGGCCAGGCCCGGCCACTCACAAGATGCCTCGTCACTCCCTGTCCCACATCATCCCAGCTTCATCAGTGAATCCAGCAGCCGCTGGTGAATGCGCCGAACCCGCTCGAGCTGCCCCTTGGCTGGAAACCGCTCATAAAAGCCGTCGGCCCGAAACTCCTTAACCAGCTTCGCCCAAGGTTGCAGCAGGTCGGCAAACGGCTTCGGCGATCGTTGCTGCTCCCAATCGCTGATGAGCTTTCGGTCGATAATCAGGTCGTCCAGCACGCGGATCAGCGCCTTAAGCGTCACATCCCGCGTAAACATGTATCGCTCGTTGTTTCCCCATATTTCGCTCATCACTTCCTTGGCGCCCTTGAGATAGTCCCGCACGAGCGCATAACACCGGTCCGGCTTCATACCCAGGTGCGTGTCCATCCAGCGCTTATGCGCCGTCACGACTTTCAGCAACTCGTTGAAGATCTCGGACTGGAGCACCCACTTTTCCTGCTTGCTGCGTCCGCCCAGCCGGTTGATCTTGTATTGGAGGGGCGAGTCTGCCTCTTCATAGAGCAGATTCACTACCTTGGCGGTGAACTTCTTCTCCGGACTTTCCCAGGAAACCTTTTCGTACAGATCCACGAGATGCGACCGGTTGATGCGCGTGTGGGTCGAGTTGATAATCACGAACATCTCGGTGGCGAAGTCTGCGCTGCGCCCATCGAACAGCACGCAAGGCACTTCCACCTGCTCAATCTGATCCGGGTGCCTGTCCTGAAAAAAGTGAAGGCCGGCCAGTCGGTGCTGGCCGTCGATCACCAGGTACTTACCGTTCGGCTCGCTCAGATGCCCCAGTGTTTCATTCCCGTCGAGCTTTTGGAACCGCAAGGTTTCATCGGTGAACAAGAGCACGGTACCGGGAATCATGGGCTGCGTCACGACCGTCTCGTAGAAGTTCACAATCTGTTTGATTTTCTGGCGGTTCAAGATACGTTGAAAACCCCTCTCGCTCCGCTCGATGCCTGCGATAAACTTGGCTACTTCGTCGTGCTCGGATACTTTCCCTTCCGCGATTTCCTCGCCTTCGAAATAGTAGCGGCTCGTGAACCGAACTTTGCGCAACAGGTCCTGCGCCTTGTATGAGATAAAATAGAACGTGCCTTCCTTCTGGCGGATCCGCGTTGCGAGCATCGTCACCCCTCGTCCTGACTCCGTTCACTGCTTGAGAGCCGCCTGAATCTCGGCCGGCTCCAGTGTGTTGACCACATCGGTGACGCTCAGCCCTCCCTTGCGGGCGACATTCACCCCGAACGGAACGTCCCTCAATCCGTCTGCGACATGAGCATCAGGATTGATGCTGACCTTGACACCCTGCTCTCTGACCGCGGCGCAGAGACGCCAGTCGAGGTCCAGCCGGTGCGGGTTTGCGTTGATCTCGAGGATCTTGCCGTGCTCCTTCGCCGCCTGGATGACGCGGGCCATGTCGATCCGATACCCTTCGCGTGAGAGCAGGAGCCGGCCGGTGGGGTGCCCGAGCATCGTCACATGGGGATTGGCCAAGGCGCGCACCACACGGGCGGTTTGCTCCTCCTCCGGAAGATTGAAACGGCTGTGGACCGAGGCGATGACAAAGTCGAACGTCGCCAATACCTCATCCGGATAATCCATCGCGCCGTCAGCCAGGATATCGGCTTCGATACCTTTGAGGATGAGGATGTCGGGCAGCCGCTTGCGCAGCGCGTCAATCGCCGCATGTTGCTCGCGGATGCGGTCTTCCTTCAAGCCGTTGGCGTAGAACGCGGACTGGCTGTGGTCCGAGATGCCGATGTATCGATACCCTAGCCTCCGGGCCTCCTCGACCATCTCCTCCAATGTGGAGGAACCGTCGCTGGCGGTCGTATGGTTGTGAAAGATACCTTGGATATCGTGCGCTGTCACGAGTCGAGCGAGTTCGCCCCGCTCGGCCGCCTCAATCTCGCCCAATCCCTCCCGTAACTCCGGCTCGATCCAGGGCAGGTCCAGCGCTCGATAGAGGTCGGCCTCATTCTCCGCCGGTGGAGACAGGGGGCCTCGGTCCTCGTCCAGATTCCATGTGACTCCCCGTGCCGTGGCACGGTCTCTCAACCGAGCCAGGTGCTGATCGTTGCCGGACTTGGAGAGCAGGAGATGGGGTGAGAGGGATGAGGAAACGTGAATCACCACGGCAAGCCCCAGCGCTGACCGCCCGCGAAGGACGGGCCCTTCCTGAATCAGCCGGTGATCGATGCCTTGCGCGACAAGCGCCGGCCCGATTGAATCCGGCCGATCCGTGGCCACTACCAACTCAATCGTTTGGACGATCTCCATGCAACGCCGGAGATCGCCCACCAACTCAACCCGTACCACTCCTGAGACCGACCGGCAAGCGGCGACGAGCGCCTGGGCCTCCTCGATGGCATTGGCGAAAAGTTGAAACCCTTGACGCTTCTTGAACTGGAGAATTCCCTGTCTGATCTTATCCTGGGTCTTCTGTCCGAATCCGGGCAATCCGACCAAGCGATTCTCGATGCAGGCATATTCAAGTTCCCCGACCGTGGTGACACCAAGCTGTTGCCACACGGTCAAGATTTTCTTCGGTCCCATTCCAGCAATGGCCCGCATGTCGACCAAGCCGGCCGGCACTGACCGTTTCAACTCCTCATAGTAGACCAGCCGCCCCGTCTCCACCAGTTCGGTGAGCTTCTCGGCCAGAGCCTGTCCGATTCCCTTCAATTCGCGAATGCGCCCCGTGGCCACCATCTCGGCGAGATCGTCCGTGGCCCCTACGATGGTCCTGGCCGCATTGTAATAGGCCTGGCTCTTGAATGGACTCTCTCCTTTGAGCTCCAACAGCAACCCGATATCATCGAGGATCTCTACGATCTCGCGCTTGGTCGGCGACGGCATGGCGGAGAAATTCTACGCTCCCCACGGAAGTGGCCGCAACTCATCGCCCTATGTTACGATGCGCCGTCATGAAGGCGCGCAACTTCATGTTCTTGATCGCCGTGGTGATCGTAGTAGGCGGGACCGCCCTGTGGTTCGCGAACGCCGTCCTCCCTTCGAGTTGGGCTCAGGACATTCCGGAAGACCCGCACGTCACGACAGAACGATTTTGCAGTTTCGGCATGGCCAAGGGAGAAAAACACCAGAAGTGCGAAGTGCCGATCCTGCCGGGGTGCGTGGTCGCCAATTTTCCCGGAACGAAGAAGCCCTGGACCACCATTTCAAAGGGCGGGAAGACGACCTGTCAGTTCGACCCCAAAGCCACCGACTGGAAAACCAGAATCGTCGGCGCCTGCACGAAATGCACCTCCACGCAATGTTCCGTGACCTTCAACGTTCGGTTTATGTGTTCATAGCCTACCGGCTTCGGGACGACTGAATCCGATCCTACCTTCATGGCCACCCATGTCTCTCAGCAACAGAATCAAGCAGGAGGCGCAGGTACTGGGATTCGACGCAGTCGGGATTGCCCGCGTGCCGCCGTCCAGCCACGAGAGCGGTCCCCAAAGCACGTCATCGCCATCGGCATTTCTGTCCCACCTCCTCGACCGGCTTCGCACCTGGTTGGACGCTCAGTTCCACGGGACGATGGGATGGATGGCGCGCGACCCGGCCCGGCGGGCCGATCCTTCTCGCGTCCTGCCCGAGTGCCGGTCCCTGGTATCTGTCGGCCTGAATTACTTCACCGGCCATCACGCCGACGAAGGCCCCGGATACGGACGGATCGCACGCTACGCATGGGTGCGCGATTATCATGAGGTGCTGGGAGACAAACTCGCCGCCTTCTGCGCCCGCATCCACGACCTTGCGCCGGAGTCCCGATCAATCTGGTACGTGGATACCGGTCCGGTGATGGAGAAGGCCTGGGCGCAACAGGCCGGTCTCGGCTGGATCGGCAAGCATTCCAATCTGGTTTCGGGACAGTACGGTTCGTGGCTGGTCCTGGGCGAGGTCCTGACGACATTGGAGTTGGAGCCTGATGAGGCGGGCAGCGATCTCTGCGGTTCCTGTTCGCTGTGCATCAACGCTTGCCCGACCGGCGCGATTGTCGCCCCCTATGTCGTCGATGCGCGGCGGTGCATCTCCTATCTCACGATCGAATATCGCGGCGAAGGTTCGGATATTCCGGACCAGCTTCGCCGGAGCATGGGCCACCGCATTTTCGGTTGCGACGACTGCTTAGATGTCTGCCCGTACAATGCGCAGGCTCCGGCCACCGCGAACGCGGAGGTACAGCCCCGTCCCTGGACGCTACGGCCCGACCTCACGCGCCTCGGCGAGACGACAACTGCCGACTTCCTCAGCCTCACCCACCAGAGCCCGATTCGTCGAAGCAAGCATGCGGGATTCCTCCGGAACATCGAGATCGCGCGCCAAAACACCGGTTCCTCCTGATTCGGCAGCTCGTACCGCAACCCAGTCCGTGACAACCCCACCCGTCAGTCCCGGACTCCCACCGGGATGGACGCTTGCTTCTTGGCAGGGGTATGATGACCGCGAATAGTCGGCCGATCCATCGAGAGATCGCGGAACCCGATCAGACCACAGCCGACCGGCAAGAGGGCACATGCGGCCACCAATCTTGCTCATTATTGAAGACGAAGAGCGCATGCGCCGGCTCTTCGAACTGGTCCTATCGCCGGAAGGCTATGATCTGCGTCTCGCTCGAAGCGGGGAACTGGGTCTGCAACTCCTCGCCGACACTCCCCTGCCGGACCTCATCATTACCGACCTCCAATTGGGTTCCGGCATGACCGGCATGCAGGTGCTGGAGTCGGCCAAAGCTTCCCATCCCGATATTCCGGTACTGATCGTGACCGGGTACGGAACGGTCAAATCGGCGGTGGAGGCCATGCACAAGGGCGCCTACGACTATATCTCCAAGCCCATCGACAACGAGGAACTGAAGATCGTGGTGGCCCGCGCCATCGAACTCCGGCGCCTGTCTCAGACCCAGCAGGTGATGTACCGGGACTTGGAAAACGAATACGGCTTCGACCGCATGATCAGCCTCTCACCCCGCATGGCGCAACTGAAAGCCCTGGCCCTCGACATTGCCAAGGCGGACGCCACGGTGCTTGTCACCGGAGAAAGCGGAACGGGCAAGGAGCTGCTCGCGCGCGCCATCCACCTTGCCGGCAGCCGATCCGGAGGCCCGTTGGTCGCCGTAAACTGTGCCGGCATCCCCGAACATCTCTTAGAGTCCGAACTCTTCGGGTACGAGAAGGGAGCCTTTACCGACGCCAAGCGATCCAAGCCCGGTCGTTTTCAACTCGCCGATCGAGGCACGTTATTTCTAGATGAGATCGGGGAAATGAGCCTCACGGCGCAGGCCGCCATGTTGCGGGTGCTGGAAACCCGACTGGTGGAACCGCTCGGCTCGGTGCGCGCCGTCAACGTGGACATTCGGATCATCGCCGCTACCAACCAGTCGTTGCCGGACCTGGTCAAACAGGGACGGTTCCGCGAGGATCTCTATTACCGACTGAACGTCTGCCACCTGCACATCCCTCCGCTCCGCGAACGGCCGGAAGACCTACGTCCCCTGCTCGACGCCTTTCTCGAACGATCCCGTCGGGAGAGCGGGACCCGGCTGCGCCGAATATCCCCCGAAGCCTTGGCGCGCTTGGAACAGTACGAATGGCCGGGTAACGTCCGAGAGCTGCGGAACCTGGTCGAATGGCTCACTCTTACCTGCAAACGGGACGAGGCTAGATCGGAAGATTTGCCGCCAGCCTGGACGGGCCGCACGACGGCTCCGGTACAGGCCGATCCGCCTCCCGCCTCGTTATTGTCGTTCGGCCTGTCGGCCGATGAGATGGAAAAACGTTTGCTCCAGGAGGCCTTGGACAGGAGTCGCGGCAACATTTCCGAGGCCGCCCGCATGCTCAAAATGACACGGAACACACTTCGCTATCGGATGGCCAAGTATCAGCTCTCCTAACCCGCATTATTCACGATGACTGCTCCTGCAACCGCCGTGCGATCCGTTGCCGCCCAAGACCAACGGGCGAAACGGCACGAACTCTCGTGAAGAATGCGGGTTAACCGGGCAACGGCATGATCGCTCCAACTCGACGCGGCGGTCTCCAACGCAAGTTTTTCTTCACCCTCCTGTTGGTCGGCATTCTTCCCGGGATTGCAGCCCTCGTCGCCACCTACCTGTACAGCACACACAGCCTGAAACACTCGATCGGCAGCGGGTTTCAGGAAATCGCCCACTCGGCCGCCCTCCGGCTCGCCGCCACGGTGGATACCGAGATCGATCGCGCCGAACGCCTGGCGCTCGTGCCGGTCTATATCAGACGCCATGTCGAATCCGCCAATGAACGGTACGAAGGGAAAACTCGCGAGGACATCCGAGCCCTGCTCGACCGGATGCTCGCGACAGAAGGCCCGCAGCGCGGTATCGGTTCACCCGCCGCCCATCAGGGAACGATGGAATACCTGCAACAGTGGATCGCCAAGACCCGGTATTACATCGGCGTGACCGTCACCGATCGAGAAGGAGCCACGGTTGCCTCCAGCGATCCCGAGGCTCCTCTCCTCAATCGAAACCGACTCTGGTGGCAGGAAATCATGAGCGGAGGGGGCGCTGCCTACGTCAGCTCGCTGAGGTGGGATGGGGCCTATCAGGATTACGTCTTCGACGTGGCCGCCCCGATTCTCTCTCGCCAAGGACCGAATCCTATCGGGGTCGTGCACAGCCTCGTCCGCCGTGGGGTCTTGCTGCATACCGTGCTGACGATTCACGTCGGCGAGACAGGCCACGGTATGCTCGTCGACACGGACGGGACCCCCTTGATCTGCCCGGTGCTGCCTCCCACCAGCCACCTGATTCACCAAGTCCTGTTGAATCAGTTCATGATCGACCAACCCACCTGGTTTGTGGCGGAGGATGACGCGCACGGCGGGCACCAAACCTTGGTGGGTTCCGCTCCCGTCCGCATCATCCATCCCCTGACGTCCAAAAGCCTGGGCGGCACCAGATGGTTTGCCTTCGTGCGCCAACAACCGGATGAGACCTATGCGCCCATCTACAACTTGTTGATCACCGTCGGCCTCATCGGCTTCGGATTGCTCGTGGCCCTGGCCTCCTCGGGATTCTTCGTTGGGCGACGGATCGTAGCACCAATCTCCTCGCTCCGGCAGGAGGCCGAGGAGCTGCGCCAGCAGTTTGCCGTACGGCAAGAGGGAGGTGGGAAGGCAACAGCGCGACCGGTCCAGCAGCATCCCGCTACCAACCTCGATGAAATCGCCGACCTGACGCAGTCTTTTCACACCATGCGGATGGCTCTGGAGGAGAGCCTGTCCACGGTCCGCGATCAGCAGGAACAACTCGTCCGGCGTGAACGGCTGGCCTCCGTCGGACAGTTGCTGGCCGCCCTCGCACACGATCTGCGAAATCCGCTCGGCGTCATCAGGAGTTCAGCACAAATTATCCTGGACCGAAATCGGCCCGATTCGGTGAAGGAGGAGGTGGCGCGGTACGTGATCGACGAGGTTGACCGGTTGACCCACCGCATCAATGACTTTCTCCGGTACGCGCGGCAGAAGCCGCCCGAACCGCAGCCCGTGGCCGCGGAGGAGCTCCTCCGAGAGGCCCTGCGTCACTGGAAGGCCCAGGCTGGACAGGAGCGCATCGTTGTGGACCGCCGGCTGGCGCCCGATCTCCCACTGATCTCAGTCGATCCGCATCAAGTCAAGGAAGCATTGGTCAACCTGTTCATGAACGCGAGCGAGGCGATGCCAGAGGGGGGAACCCTGACGGTCGGCACCAAACGTGCGGCCAGCGGCTCAGTGGAATTGACCGTGGCGGATACGGGCATCGGCATCTCCGAGGCCAACCTGCGGCGCATCTTCGAGCCGTTTTTTACGACCAAGGAATTCGGAACGGGATTGGGACTGACGAATGTGAAACGGTTGGTGGAAGACAACGGCGGGACGCTGCAAGTCGCGAGCAAGGAGGCAGCCGGGACCGAATTCGTTCTCTATTTCCCAGAGTACAACGTGGCCGCGCCTCCTTCCGCAAGCCCGCATGATTCATGATTGATGACGGTCAGAAGGAGTGCGCGAACGACCGGAATCCCATGGTTGCCGACTCAGGGTTTGTGCGGTTGTGATGTGTCTCGTTCCAGCCGTCGCGTCGCAGGCCTGACCAACACCTCCCGCACTTTTTGGAGTAGGGTATCGGGGGGAAAGGGTTTGTAGAGAAACCAGGCCTGGCCTGTGGGAAGTCCCTGAAGCAAGAGCGAATCGGGCGCGTATCCTGAAATGAACAACACGCTGACCGTCGGAAAACGCAGGATGACTCTGTCGGCCAACGTGCGTCCTGTCATACCCGGCATCACCACATCGGTGATCAAGAGGTCGATCGGCAGCTTGTTTTCGGCACAGACTCGCAGCGCCTGTTCCCCATCGGCCGCCTCCAGCACGCGATACCCCTTGTTCTTGAGGAGATCGCGCACGAAGGTCCGCACGATGGTTTCATCCTCCACCAGCAGAATCGTCTCCGACCCCTCCGGCGTGCTGGTCGTGAGGACCGTTCGTTCGACGGGCTCCGCCGCCTTCTCGCTTCGCGGCAGGTAGACCATGAAGGTGGAACCTTTCTTCGGCACGCTGGTCATTTCCATGAATCCGCCGCTCTGGGTGACCACCCCATACACCATGGACAGACCGAGACCGGTGCCTTTGCCGACCTCCTTGGTGGTGAAAAAGGGCTCGAACACCCGCTTCTGCGTCGTCTCATCCATGCCGGTGCCGGTGTCGGTAACGGCCAGCCGGACATAGGGCATCGACTGGATCGTGCCGAACACCTGTCCGTGCCGAGGTCTGACAACTTCCGCCGCATCCATATTGACGGTTTCGATGATCAGCCGACCGCCTCGCGGCATGGCATCCCGCGCATTCACCGCCAAATTCATGATGACTTGTTCGAACTGCGCGGCATCGGCGTCCACCGACCACAGATCCGGAGACAACACCGTGTTCAATTGAATGTTTTCTCCGATCACACGAGTGAGCATCCTCGTCAGGGTCTCGACCACGACATTCACATTGATCGTCGTCGGCCGTAAGATTTGCTTTCGGCTGAAGGCCAGGAGTTGGTGGGTCAACGCGGCGGCATGACTTCCGGCTTTCTTCATCTCGCGGGCCGCATGCACGACCGTATCGACCGGCAACGAACTGTCACCGAGCATATCGCTGTATCCATTGATAACGGTCAACAAGTTATTGAAGTCATGGGCGATGCCGCCGGCCAACTGCCCGACGGCTTGCATCCGTTGTGAATGGATCAACTGCTCCTCTAATCGTTTTCGCTCTGTCACATCGGTCAGGGACCCCGATATCCTGATCGGACGCCCGGCCTCGTCCCAGATCGCCTGCCCCCTCGCCCTGAACCAGCGATATTCCCCCTGCTTGGTTCGCAGGCGATATTCCACGTCGTAGGGAACCTTCCGCTCGACATGTGCCGCGAGCGCTCCGAATATCCGTTGCTCATCGTCTGGATGCAGATGGGTCGCCCACGACTCCAGCACGTCCGGAAACTCATCGTCGCGGTATCCGAGCATCTCCTTGAACCGCGGTGACCGCCAGACCGGAGTCTGCGGACTATGCCAGGGTTCATCGGGCAGCGTCCGGCTATCCCACAGGCCGTCGCTTGAACCGCGGACGGCCAGGTCGAGCCGCTCCATCGCCTCCCGTAGCGCCTTCTCCGCCCGATTGCGCTCGCTGGCTTCCATCGCCAGTGTCACCATGGAGGCGAACGACCCTGCGAGGCTCTGCTCCTCGATCGTCCAAGCCCTCGAGCCGCCGAGGTGCTCGTGACAAAGCACGCCGACGACCTGACCCTTTACCCGGATCGGAGCGTCCAACATGGCCCCAATCCCCATGGGAATGAGATAGGTTTGGGTCAATTCGCACGTTCCAGGATCTGTCCTGGCGTCATTGGCCGAAATCGCCCGTTCCTCCCTCTCCAGCCCGAGGAAGTAGGAAGGATAGTCGCGCGTCCAGAGCACCTGGCCGGTCGAGTGTTGCCCCGTGGCAGATTCATAGAGGTCCTGCAATTCGATCGCGCTGCGATCCGCCCTATAGAGCCAGATGCTTGCGCGCCCCACCAGTAACGTCCGCGTCGACACTTCGGTGATAACTTGAAAAGCCCTGGGCAATTCCCCTCCGTGAACGGCTGGATGCTTCGCCAGCTCGATGAGGGCATTCTGATGGACGGCCATCTGCTGTATCTTGCGCTCCTCCTCCGCCTCCGCCCGCTGCCGCTCCAATTCGGCGCCGGCACGCGCCGCAATAATGGTCAGGACCCGCCTGGCGTCCAATGGCATGCTCATGGGCCGGTCGTGCATCACGGCGAGCAATCCCAGGACCACCCCTCCGCGGTCAAACAACGGGGCGCCGCAATAGCTATCCACTCCCCTCTCCACGAGAAAGCGAACCTGGGGGAACAAGTCTTGAACGCCGCGCTCGTAGTAGCAAATCTCTTGGTTCATGACGTTCGCGCAAGGTGTTCCGGCCGGATCATATTCGAAGTTGTCGACCAAGGCGTCATTCGCCCAGAAGGCCCGCGTCCGCACCCGATCCACGCAGCCCGGGATCGCTTCCCCGACCAAGGCATACCGGACCTTCAAGACGGAGGCGAGTTCCATAACAAGCGAACGGAAGAAATCATCTCCCGTCACAGGGGCCGTGGCTGTAAACATGCTGCTCAATGCAGCGGCCTGCTCATGGATCTGTTGGGTCGTTGATTCGCTCACGCCGACCAGGCTTTCCTGAATGGTGTGGTCCAGTTGCACTTCATCGAGATGACGTTTGAGCTGAGCGGCTTGACGGGATTCTGCATCATCGGACATGACGCCCCCTGGATCGATCTCGCCGCACACTCTCCGATCTGCTCCTTATTGAATGAACTCCCAATGAGCAACTCCCAGTGATGTCACGCCATTCGTGTCACTGTACGAAGAACGTGCTGCCTTCACTCCAGGTTCAGCCGGGTGAAGATCGAATCGAGGCGCCGCTCCACCTTCTGGACGTTGACAACGCACACCATCGATCGAGTCCGCCGGCGCACCTCGACGAAGCAGCGGTCCTGGATGGTGGAAACCATGGCGAGGAGGTCACACCATGGCGCTGAGGTCACATTCTGCAATCACGCTGCTCCCGTTTGGGCATAGGCCTACCAACTGGCTCGATCGCGAATCTTACGCGAATCGACAATGAATGCAACGAGAAATCGGCGACGACATTCTCCCGGCAAACGTGGCAAGGAGAGAGGAGACGACGGGCCCCGGGAAAACACCCGCCAACGGAGGCGGTCCTATGTGTGATTGCAAGACCTGCCAGAATCACTTTGACCGACCAAGGAATTCGGGAGGGGCTTGGGCCTGACGAACGTGAATCGGTTGCTTGAAAACAAGGGCGGGCCCCTGCAGGACGCGAGCAAGGAAGGAGTCGGGACCGAATTCGTTCTCGATTGTCCCGCCTACAACGGGACGTCCGCTACCGTCGGGAACCCCTCCCCCGACAGTGGATGACCCTGTACGATACGGTTGTCCGGAGGCTCCGATGGCCGTCCGATCCGGAACATTCATTCACGGCGCGTCGGCGGCGCATCGGAATCCCAAGGTGGGTCCCCAATAGGTCATCTCGTCCCATCCGCGATAGCTCGTCTGGAGTTCGAGTGGACCCTGCCCCCAATCACCGCCTCGAAGGACCCGGAACGAACCTCTCGGCGGTCCCTGAGGGTCGCGCGGTGGAGCCACCGCATAAAAGTCCTCGGCATACCAGTCCTTGACCCACTCCCACACGTTCCCGGTCAGGTCCAGCGCACCATAGGGGGATGCTCCCTCCTGGAAACTCCCAACCGGTTGCGGCTCACCATGGTTCGTCTGGTTCTCGCCGTTCTTTCCCCGGCTGAGAATCGGATCCCTGTCGTTCCCCCAGGCATAGCGTCTCCCATCGACTCCCCGCGCGGCCTTTTCCCATTCCGCTTCGGTGGGCAATCGCTGGCCGGCCCACTGGCAAAATGTGCGGGCTTGCATCCAGGTCACGCTGGTCACGGGATACTGGCCCAGGGCTTGATCCTCGAATGGGGCGCGGACCTTGGGCGGCTGGCAGACTCCCGCCTCCACGCAACGGCGATAGCGGGCATTCGTGACTTCATACTTGTCGATTCGATAGGCGCTCAAGTGCACAGCATGCACAGGTCGCGCATCCGGCAAGCCATCGTCCGATCCCATCAGGAACTCCCCCTCCGGGATCAGCAACAGGTCCTCGTGAGCGACCACGTCGCGCGCCCTCGGCCGCTGGATCTCGGTCTGTTGGACCGGCGCGGAAGGCTCCCGCTCCCTGGATGCGGAGGGACCGGGATTGGACTCGCGCGCCGGGCGATCGTTCGACGCACGTGGTGGACGAGACGAGGTGCCGGCCTCCTCGGCCTTGGCTCGCGCCGAGGTCCCCGCGCCAGGAGACGGCGGATCGCTGCGCACGGTTTCAATCCGGACCGTCACACGCGCGAGTTCACGAACGAGGTCGCCGTTCTTGTCGTCGGCCTTGGTCTCTCGACGGGTTTTGCCGATCGCGCTGAAATCAAACTCGGGGATGTTGGCGAGCAATGGCGTGGCGTAACTCAGCGGCACGGCGAACGACATCCCTTCGGGAATGATGCCCGATGGATGGCTGAATTTGGTCGTCAGGATCCCGATGATTTCGCCGCGTCGGTTGAACACCGGCCCTCCGCTATTTCCTGGATTGATCGCGGCATCGACTTGAAACACCCGCCGCACTCCCTTGGTGCGCATCGCCGCGATCCGGCCACGCGTCACCGAGATATCCTTCAACCCGAACGGGAAACCGATGGTGATGACCTCCTGGTCCAGTCGGACCGATCCGGCATACCCGAGCGCCGCCTCGGAGAGTCCCACGGTATCGATTTTGAGCAGGGCGAGATCGTGCTCCTGATCCGAGCTCACGATCAACGCCGGCGCGCGAAACTCGCCGGGCGTGACCACAACGATGCGCCGCGCGCCCGCGACCACATGGTACGCCGTCAGGATGTAGCCGTCGGAATGGACGATCGCACCGCTGCCGGACGGTCGTTCGGACGGTAGAGCCGAGGGCTCCGCCGCGCCGAATTGCGCCTGCAGCAGGACCAACCCTCCGAGAAGGACGAACAATCGGGCAGACGTCATTTCTTGATCGGGATCACCACGCTGATCGCCCCGGCGTTGTGGCCGAGCTGAAGCCCTTCCTTGGGATAGCCCATCTTGTCGATCGCCCCCTTCGGCTCGCCATGGCAATCCAGACAGTGCCGCGTGGCATACAAGGGAAACATGAGTCGCAGTGCGCCACTCCGCACCGTGATCTCGGTGATGGTCTTTTCCCTCGGATAGCTTGGATCGGAGAAATCCCGCAAGGCGGCCTGTTCAAACGGATCGGGGGCGTTGAGAGGATTGCGTGGAGCCAGCGAGGTCTGTTTCAGCCGGACTCCGGTCTGTTTCGTGAATTGGGCGGCTGTTCGTGCGCCGAACACGGCCGGGATGAACCCGGTCCTCCCACCATCTGAGCGGTCGGCCTGACCCTCCGCTTCCGTTACCACCCGTTTACTGACGGAGACCAGTGCCTGGAGAAGGCGAGTGGCCTTCGCCGACAAGCGAGCCGTGTCCAGATGGTTCAGGTCAACACTCGAACGGCTCCGGAAGACTTCGATGAGCTGCCGCTCGAAGACCTCCGCTGTGAATTCTTTTGAGTCGTGGCTGGCACCATCGAAGAGAGGCTGGTTCTCGTTGATGACCGAGCGTCCTGAATCGAGGAGCACGGCCAGGAGCCGTGCGGTTTTCTCTGTCTCGATCAGTGCGTCGAGGGTGGGACCAGCATCACCCTTGCGAGGCGAGGCAGGTTCCGCAAGCACTGTGGCGGCGCCAACCAGCCACACGGCCATTCCCCACCGCAGGACCATCTGCGTCATCGGCACCTCCTCACCCACCCATCGGTCTGTTGAACCCAACGGTCAATGGGAGAGGCAGATGATCACGGTCTCGGAATCCCCGGCTGGTACCATGCCTGGAGATTCCAAGACCGGTACGATGGTAATCGGCGCCGGAAAGACAAGTCAAGGCACGCCGACGCTATGGGGATCGAGACACATCGATGACGACATTGTCGGCATCCAGCTCGACCTCAACCGGCATGCCCTCCGCGAACGTCGAGAATTTGCTCCCGGCCAGACTATCCACTTCAAAGATCTCGGTGCCGTCCGGGGTCGAAATTGTGATCTCGCTCCAAAACGCGTCGCTGTAGGTGAGCCTCCCCGCGATCACCCGATGGTCCGGCGCCGGCAAGCCGTCGGCGCGCGCATCGATCAGCACGTTCCCCGAATCGACCCACAGATTGACCCGATCGCCGATCTTCGCATTATGCAATCCAACACGATCGACCCGCCTAGGACTGATCGCCCGCGCTTGCAGCCCGACGGGAGGTTGTACGAACAGCATGCCGGAATGGATCTTGGAGACCACTCCCGTCATGCCATAGTAGTGGCTGGCATCCACCATGCCCGGTTCATCCGCCGTCACCGGGACAACCACGCAGAGGAACAGCATGCTTCCCGCCATGAACGCTATGGCCAATCGCATGACATTCACCTCCTTACGATGGGCAATGTCCTCAACACCAGCCCCTTTCACTCGACGCCTCACCCACATTCTTCATGACGGTTCGTGACGTTCCACCCGTAGCATCTCCGCAGCTACGGGTCGCACAGCGACTGCGGCAGAAGCGTTCATGAATCATGCGGGCTAAGGAACCGAGGGCGCCGAAATCGGCACCATAATCCCATACTCCTGCACCGGGGTGATCAGAACCGCGAAGTTGAAGAGTTCATCCGCGGCCACATCATGAATGCCATAGTCCCGATTGCGGAGCATCTTGAACCACTGGCCCATCTCCATCCGGACGGCCCGCTGATCCCCTTTATCCACGGCCTCCCGCACCAACATCAGCTTGTCCTGATAGGGCGCCCAGTCTGAGTTGGGGTAGCTTGTCTTGTAGAAGTTGACCGAATTCGACAGCTCATCGATCCAGCCCGTCTCGGCTGCCGTCGCGGTCGGGACGAATGCCAGCAAGCCGATCCCGAGGATCGTCACTAACATAGCTCGTTGCATCATGGCCCCCTCCATACCGACCTTCGGTTGAGCCGGCGGCTCATCGGGCGAAGCCCTTCCCCATTGACGCCGCCGGAGAAAGCCCTCAAGTGATCTGCTTCTTCTGACCCAACCTTCGGTTGAGCCGCCCGCCCGTTTGATTGAGCTTGGCGGTCGGGAAACACGCCTCATGGAATTCGCTTTGTCCGGCTTCCATACCAACCTTCGGTTGAGCCGGCGGCTCCCCCGCGTCTTGTCGACCATCTTGGCGTTTGAGAAACACCTTCCCGATTCGTCATGCCAAATGCGCAGGGCGCGCGCCGATCCCGATCGCGCGCCGCGCTCCGCTTCGCTGCCCCCCCTCATCACTCGGGCACACGAATCCAGACCTCATTCTCGGCGCCCAAGTCCGTGTCAAACCCCAAATTGATCTTCTGATACCGGGCAGGACTCTCCGGTTTCTCCGGGCCGCTGCCAGCCATGAGCTGATCGCGGGGAGTTGCGGCGATAGCCGCAGTTCCACTGGTGGCGCCTTTGGTCTCCGACTCCGGCGCCAGGACCCACACCTCATTGTCGCCGCCCAAATCCGGGTCGTAGCCCAGGTTGAGCTTCTTGTACCCGAGCATGTCCTGCCCCGAGGACGGCGCCATCGGTTCCTGGGACAGATCCATCGAGGAATCGGTGTGTTGATCCGCAGCCCAGACCGGACCGGCCTCCACGCAGAACCACATCAATACCGCCCCCATCAACAGGCGTCCTATCATTCGCCGTCCATACATCCTTCACCTTCCTTGTAAGAGAATTGGCCATTCCACGCTCACGTTGGAAATCAAGGACGCATGAAAGCTGCCACAATCTAGCGGGATCAGGGGCAACAGGACGATTACCCGAGGGGTGGATTTTCCCTCACTCAGTCGGGTGAGGCCGGCAGAGGGACCAGCGACTACGCGCCGCGCAGGAAGAGCAGGATGGCTTCGACTCGACCGGAAACACCGAGCTTGTGGTAGATGTGATGGAGGTGGGTCTTCACCGTGTCCAGCGATACGCACAGTTGGTCGGCAATCTCCTTGTTCCCCTTCCCGGCCGCCGCATGCGAGAGGATTTCCCGTTCTCGTTCGGTGAGGAGCGCCAAGCCGGTTGCTTTTTTGAGGCCTTCGCCGTAGATGGCCCCCACCGCCTTCCTCGCGAACCGGTCCGGCATGAAGGGGGATTCGACCTGCTTGCCCCGATGGGTCTCGCGGATGATCCGCAAGAACTCCTGGTGGTCGGCGTCCTTCAGGATATAGCCGCTGGCTCCCGCCAGCACGGCCGACACGATGCGCGCATCATCGTCGTGCACCGACAACATTAAGACTTTCGTCTCAGGCGAGCAGCCCAGGATCAATTTGGTTGCGGTGATGCCGTCCACATTCGGCATATCGACATCCATCAGGACGACGTCCGGCTTCTGGGCCATGGCCGAGAGATAGGCTTCGTGACCGTTGGTTGCTTCTCCCACGACTGTGAGATCCGGCTCACGCTCGAGCAACAGCCTGAGGCTCTGCCGGAACAGCCGTTGATCCTCGGCGATCAGGAGTCGGATGGACATACCAGGGTTTCCTGACCCGGAAGGACCACCGAGAAGACGGCCCCGCCGATCGGGCGGTTCGCAGCCACGATCCGCCCATGGTGCGCCTCAACCACGAGGCGACAGAAATGCAACCCGAGGCCGCGGCCGATGCGCAGATCCGTCCCATCTTTTTTCCGGAAGAACATCTCGAAGATCTGCGGCAGGTCAGTTGGATCAATCCCCGGCCCTTCATCCTGAATCTCCGTGACCACCGGCGGTGGCCGCCCCTCGCCGGCGGCGCCCGACCCTTCGCCGCTGCGAGCCACACGCACCGCCATGACGACTCGCCCGGCGGGAGGGGAATATTTCAGCGCATTGTGCAGCAGGTTGATCCAGACTCGCTGCAACCGTCGCCGATCTCCCTGCATGACGATCTCCCCGTCCGGCGCTTCGATCAGAATCCTCACGCCTCTGGCCGAAGCCTCCGATTGGAACAAGTGCGCCACCTCCCGCAACTCTTCGTTGACCGAGAACCGCGCCCGGGACAACGGAAGTCCCGAGTAACTGTCCTGATAGACGTCCAGCATGTCGTTGATCATCCCAAGCAGCAGGTGCGCGGTAAATTGCAGGTCTTCGATCAACGTCCGCAGCGGAGCCTTCTGCAGGTCGCAGTGCTCGGCCAGCACTTCCAGCGTCTTCTTGATCCCGGCCAGGGGGTTTCGGATATCGTGCGCGAACATCGAGGCGAACTGGCTGAGCGAGGCCAACCGTTCGGATCGCAGCAGTTGTCGCTCCAGCGTCTTCTTCTCGGTGAGGTCGCTGAACTGCAACAACACGTGCGTAACGGAACCGGCCCGTTTGAGGGGAACGAGGTTGACCTCGACGGTCAGCAGGAGGCCGGACGGGGTCGGCAGGTAAGTTTCAAACGGAGGACTCTCCGCTCCCGTGGCCAACACGAGACGGAACCGCTCCTCCCATTGATTCCGGTCGGCGTCGCGGAACAGGCCCAGCCATCCGTTCCCGTGAAGCCCGACTGCCGAGTGCTCCAGTTTGGATTCGGCCCGATGATTGACGTTGCGCACGATGCCCTCGGGATCGATGAGGATCTTGCCGTCCACCGACGAATCCCACAGAGTCCGATAATGGCGCTCCGATTCGGCCAACTCCTGATTCGCCCGTTCGAGTTCCATCATGGAGCGACTGGTTTCACGCGCCGCCCTCTCCAGCCGGTCCACCATGGTATTGAAGCTGCCGGCCAGGGTGTCGATCTCCCTGATACCTTTGGATACGGCACGGTCCAGTGGCCGCGCTCCCTTTCCTTCCGCGATCCGCCCGACCCTCAGACCCAGTTCATTCAACGGCTGCACGATCCGACGGGCGGTTCTGACACCAAGCCAGACGAACAATCCCAGGGTGGTAACTCCAAAGCCCGCCAATTTCCACAGAAGTCCGATAACAGGCGCCTCCGTTTCATCGGAATCTTGTCGGACAACGACGTACCAGGGCCTGGCCTGTCGCACTCGTGGCGGCAGGGTGACAGCCGCAGCGGCAATCACATCGCTCACGTTGTCGGCTACTTCCTCGGTGAAGAGAGTACGAGCCGTCGGCTCGGCACTCCCCTCCGTGAGGACCTCCTGTACATCCGGCCGAGCGGTTTGCAGAATCGGACAGAGTCGTCGTTGCCCGCAGTCCTGGGCCAACATCAACTGCCCGGTTGTCCCGATGCGCGTTCCCAACATCGTGGCAAGCAGCCGATCCATCGCGAGCACGACCTCGAGCGCCCCGATGACCTGCGCCTCCCCATCCGAGACCGGCACGGCCACCTCCCAATAGCTCCGTCCGTGCTCGTCTACCCTGATATTGCTTGACCATGGCCGCCCCTCCTCGAACACCACAGACCACCACGGTTGCTCACGATAATGGGCCGCACTCATGTCGGACGGCGCGACCCCCACCAGCCGACCCTGCCGATCAAGGAGTACCAGCGAGCGAAAGTCGCGCTGATGCTCTTCATGCCATCTGGTTATCCCTGGGGCTCGAGCGACCAATCGTGCCCCATCCCGGAGCGCATCACGAACCTCCGGAAGGCGGCTCAACCGCTCGACCCATTCGACCTCTCGAGAGAAAATGAGACCGACGTTGGCAGCGCCCTGCTTCGACAATTCCACGAAACTTTGGCCGATCGTGATCTGAAGCGCCTGTCTTGCATGCCAGTAGGCATACGCAAGGCCCACGGCTCCGAACACCAGCCCGAGACAAAGAATCGTGAGCGAAATGGAACGCTGGAGGCTGATTCGCTGCGCCATGATAACCTCAGGCTCAGCGCTGCTGGATGGGAACGAAGGGAACCACGCCCACAGGCCCGCGGCCCCTTCTCTGTGAGAGATACCGCGTGTCGTACCGAGGTAGCCTATCACCTTGTTCGGATGATTTCACCCAGACCGGCGCCCGGCTCTGGAGGCGGTTTCGACAGGGCCGAAGAATCCGGCCTGTCCGAACCTGTTGCGTTCAGCCGCCCAAATCGACCAGGGTCACGCCGTCTCCTCCCTCGTGGCGATCGCCGGTGCGGAACGCCGAGACGTAAGGAGAACCTTTCAGATAGTCCCGCAGGGTTGCGCGCAGCTTACCAGTCCCATACCCATGGATGATGCGCAGGAGCCCCCCGCCGGACAGCACCATCTGATCGAGCCGGGCGATCACTTCATCGAGGGCCTCATCCGCGGCTTTCCCTCTCACATCCAGCACGTGGTCGATCTGCGGTGATCCCGCGCGCGACCAGTGCCCCGGGACCTTGGAGCCGGCTCCTGCTGGCGACTCGGATCGGCTTATTCCGGTTTTCCCGGTCCCATGAAGGGCATCCACGGAAACCGACATGTCGGTCGTCCCAACTCGAACGCGGACCCGTCGCTTGCCGACCGGGGCATCGAGCAGCAGGCCTTGTGTCCCCAATCCCGCGATCTCGACCTCATCACCTGGTTTGAGTCGATCGATCGGTACGGTCGAGACCGTCTCCGCCAACACCTCGGAACGCTGGTCCGCAATCTCCGACAGCCGCTCCCTGGCGGCTTTGGCCTTCTCGGTGGTCCGATCTCGTTTGAGATCATCCAAGACAGCCTGGATCTCGCTCCGCGCGCGTTGCAGCTCCGCTGTCAGCCGCTTGCGAAGGTCTTTCCGTTCCGTGTGCTCGGAAGCTCGCAGGCGCTCCGTGATCGCCGCCGCCTCGCCAGCCTGCTGTTCGGCCTCAACCCGAAGTGCGGAGAGACGGTCCCATTCCTCCGCCACCCGCCGTTGGGTGTCCTGCAGATCACCAAGCAACCGTTCAAGCGCCTCGTCATCCCGTTCCAGCCGGCCCCGAGCCGCCTCCAAGAGGTCCTCGTCCATTCCAAGACGACCCGCGATTTCGATCGCGGAAGATCCGCCCGGAATCCCTATGATCAGCCGGTACGTGGGCGCCAGCCGCGCCACGTCGAACTCGACGCTGGCGTTCAGAAACCCGCGCGTCTCCTGCGCCAAGACTTTCAATTCCGTGTAATGGGTCGTGACCACCGCCTTCACGTTCTGGTCGGCCAATCGTAACAACAGAGCCTGCGCCAACGCGGCCCCTTCGGCGGGATCGGTGGACGTCATGGGTTCGTCAAGCAGCACGAGGAACGAGCGCAGCTCCCTGCGCCCGTCCCGTTGCGCCTCGGACAACAGCGCGAGCAGACGAATCATCGTGATCATGTGGGCTGAAAAACTCGACAAGTCTCTGGTCAGATCCTGCGCGTCTCCGATATCCGCATAGACCTCTTCAAACAACGCCATCTCCGACCCTTCATCACAGGGCAGCAGCAACCCGGCCCGGACCATAAGCGCAAAAAGCCCGAGCAATTTGAGCACCACAGTCTTACCGCCCGTATTGGCGCCGGAGATGACCAGGGCGCACACGGACTCATCGAGGACGATATCGTTGGGTACAACCTCGGGGCGGGCCAACGCCAGCAAAGGATGGCGCGCCTGGATGACCTTGATGCGGCCTCGATCATTCAACGCGGGGGCGCTCGCTCGTAATTGAGCCGCCAGAGCCGCCTTCGCGTGAATCGCATCGAACAGCGCCAGAATATCGAGGGCCTCCGACAACGCCGAAGCCTGCACCGAGACCACCAGCGACAATTCGTGAAGAATCCGGTTGATTTCGCGTTCGACCGCCACCTCGGCCACCTTGATGGCGTTGTTCACCTCGACCAGTTCCCGAGGCTCGAGAAAGACTGTGGCGCCGCTGGCCGACACATCGTGCACGATACCGGGCACGGCAGTCCGCATTTCCGTCTTGACGGGAACGACATATCGCCCTTCCCGTTGGGCGAAGTACCGCTCTTGGAGGATGTCCTCGTACCGTTTGGATTGCAGGATCGATTCGAGACGATGGCGTACCTGCTGTTTGAGGTCATGAACCTGTTGGGTGAGTCGCCGCAGCTCAGGGGTGGCCGAATCCTTGATGGTGCCTTCGGGATCGATCGCCCACTCAAGCTCGGCCCGAAGCCCGCTCAATACATGAGCCGGCGGCAGCGGCGCCCCGAGGGCCGCCAGACACGCTGCGTCCTCGCGATGACGGGAGAGATAGCGGATCACGTCCTCAATCAGCCGGATCACACTCCCGACATCCCGAAGCTCATGGCTGTCCAATACGCCGCCTTTCCCGGTGCGTTGGAGCAATTCACTCACATCGGCGAACGGTAA
This sequence comes from Nitrospiraceae bacterium, assembly GCA_050246315.1. GTDB lineage: Bacteria > Nitrospirota > Nitrospiria > Nitrospirales > Nitrospiraceae > Nitrospira_G. The sequence continues at coordinate 56,273 of JBFWWG010000007.1, forward strand.
CGCGGGAAACGGGTCCGTCCCCGCACGCAAGCCCGCCATTTGGACGGTTTCACGCTGACGTTCCGTCGCCTCCGTCAGGTCGGTCGCGAGCTTCAACCCGCGGCAATATTGCGCACCCATGGTCGACCGCGCATGCCCGGCCAGGGCCTCGAGCAGGCGCTCCCATTCCAGCGCGCGTATGGTGTCCTGTTTGAGGTTGAGGTCGTCGCTCATAGAACTATCCGTCACAATGGTCTATCAATCGATCGGCCCACAGGGCGCATTTCGAAAACCTCCCGTTGGTGGCGGCCTCCGGCTTCGTGTGAGGCTCGATCAATGGCCCGCAACGCCTCCGAGGCCGGCGTGTCGGAGCCGAGGCCCCCCATCGAATGACTTGACTCGACGCGAAGGGGTCAGTACCATCTCCGAGTCCGCGTGCTTTTTCAACCCTTCACCTCACAACATTTTGCTTGTAGGAGTTCGCACCATGGCCATCCGTGTCGGAATCAACGGGTTTGGAAGAATCGGGCGAAACGTACTGCGCGCGTCCCTTCACGACCCCTCGCTGGAATTTGTCGCGATTAATGACCTGACCGACGCTAAGACGTTGGCCTATCTGCTTGAATACGACTCCGTGCACGGGCGTCTCGATGCCACAGTTTCACACAAGGAAGACGCAATTCTCGTCAACGGGAAGCCCTTGATCGTGCTCGCAAAAAAAGACCCCAAGGATCTCCCCTGGAAAGACCTGGGTGTCGAGATCGTCATCGAATCCACGGGACGCTTCACTGATCGGGACGGAGCCGGCCGTCACCTGGCCGCGGGAGCCAAGCGCGTGGTGATCTCCGCGCCGGCGAAAGACCCGGACGTGACGATCGTCATGGGCGTCAATGACGGCACCTATGATCCGACGAAACACGCGATCGTGTCCAACGCCTCCTGTACGACCAACTGTCTCGCGCCGGTGGCCAAGGTCCTGCTCGACAGCTTCGGCATCAAGCACGGCGTGATGACGACCATCCATTCCTACACGAACGATCAGCAACTCTTGGACCTGCCTCATAAAGACCTACGCCGGGCCAGGGCCGCCGCCATGTCCATGATCCCCACCAGCACCGGCGCCGCCAAGGCTCTGCACCTGGTCTTGCCGCAGTTGAAGGGAAAGATGGACGGCATGGCGATCCGGGTGCCTACCCCGAACGTGTCGCTGGTGGACCTGTCCGTCGAGACGGACAAGGACTGTGACGCGGCTTCGATCAACGCCGCCTTCAAGAAGGCCTCCGAAGGACCGTTAAAAAACATTCTGCAATACTCCGATGCGCCGATCGTCTCGATCGACCAGAAAGGCGACCCGCATTCCGCCACGTTGGACGCGCCCTTGACGACGGTGCTGGAAGGCCGCATGGTCAAGGTCATCGCCTGGTACGACAATGAGTGGGGCTACTCCTGCCGCGTACGGGACCTCATCAAGATGATGGCGGCCAAGGGATGATTCGTTGCTTTGTACACGACCATTGCGCTTCTAGGGAGTCGGCATGAACCTGCACAAACAGACGATCGACGACATCAGGTTGAAGGATCAACGAGTCATCGTTCGCGCGGACTTCAACGTACCGTTGGACGACGCGTTGCAGATCACCGACGATACGAGGATTCGCGGCACGCTGCCGACGATCAATCGTGCGGTGGACGAGGGCGCGAAGGTCATCCTCTGCTCGCACCTCGGACGCCCCAAGAGCAAGCCTGATCCCAAATACAGTCTGGCGCCGGTGGCCAAACGGCTACAGCGCCTGTTGGGCAAAGAGGTGGTGTTCGCCCCGGACTGCATCGGCCCGGGAGTAGAAGCGCTCGTATCCAAGATGAAGCCGGGCGACGTCTTGCTGCTCGAAAATCTTCGATTCCATGCAGGCGAAGAGAAGAACGATGATCAATTCGCCAAGGCGCTCGCCTCGCTGGGCGACATCTATGTCAACGATGCGTTCGGAGCCGCGCACCGGGCGCACGCGTCGATCGTAGGGATCACCAAGTTCATCAAGACTGCGGCGGCCGGCTACCTGCTGAAGAAGGAAATCGAATATCTGGAAGGCGCAGTGGAGAACCCCGTGCGTCCGTTCGTCGCCATCCTAGGCGGAGCCAAGGTGTCCGGCAAGATCGGCGTGATCGAGAACTTGGGCAAGCGGGTGGACAAAGTCATCATCGGCGGAGGCATGGCCTTCACGTTCATCAAGGCCATGGGCTATGAGATCGGCAACTCGCTTGTGGAAAACGATATGCTGGACTTCGCCCGCGGCATTCAGGATCACGCCTTCTCGCGCGGCGTGAAGTTCTACCTGCCCGTGGATTGCGTGGTGGCCGCCAGCCGAGAGCCCGGCGCGGAAAGCAAAATCGTGCCGATTCAGGAGATTCCCAAGGATTGGTACGCATTGGATATCGGACCCGCCTCCGTTAAGCTGTTCAGCGAAGCGATCCAGAACGCCAAGACCATCCTCTGGAACGGTCCGATGGGCGTCTTCGAGATCGATGCCTTTGCCAGAGGCACATTGGCCGTCGCCCATGCCGTGGCCAACGCCTATGCCCTGACGATTGTCGGAGGAGGCGATACGGCTCTGGCCGTGCACCGCGCGGGCGAAACGGACAGCATGTCGTTCATCTCAACCGGCGGAGGCGCCGCGCTCGAACTGTTGGAAGGCAAGCAATTGCCCGGGTTGATCGCATTGCCCGAACGGGCTGATTAGCGTGCCTCATTCCGGCACTACTCCTATTCCAGAGCTCGCACCTCGTTTCATGGCACCCTACCTCATCGTCGGCAATTGGAAGATGACTCGGACGGCCTCGGAAGCCCCGTCCTTGGTCACCAGGCTGCTTGAGCTTGTTCCGACCGGGCTCTCGGTCGAAGTCGTCCTCGCCCCTCCCTTTACCAGCATCCCCGTCGTGGGGCAGCTCCTTGCCGCCGCGAACCATCGCCTGTCGCTGGGGGCGCAGAACGTGTTTTGGGAGGATCGCGGCGCCTATACCGGGGAGGTCTCCGCCCCTATGCTCGTAGACCTGGGCTGCCGGTACGTGATTCTCGGCCACTCGGAGCGCCGTCATCTCCTGGGAGAACAGGACGAAGCCGTGAACAAGAAAGTACGGGCGGTTCTTCGCCACGGACTCTCCCCGATCCTCTGCGTGGGAGAAACCCTTGCCGAGCGGCAACAGGGACAGACCGAGAAAGTCATTCGGCGCCAACTCGATGCGGGGCTTGATGGGGTCACCGGACAAGATTTGACGACACTCACCGTCGCCTATGAGCCGGTGTGGGCTATCGGAACCGGGCAGGCGGCGAGCGTCGACCAGGCAGCGGAGGTGCACCGGCAGATCCGTTGTGCGGTCGGAGAGAGAGGCGTGAGCAGCGCTGAGTCCGTTCGCATCCTGTATGGCGGGAGCGTGTCCGCGCAGAACATTGGCGACTTTCTCTCCTCTCGCGAGATTGGCGGCGCATTAGTGGGCGGCGCTTGTCTCGATCCTGAAGTCTTTGCTAAGATCATTCGGATTGCCCAAGAGAAAGACTGATTTTTCATGGAGCGCTCATGTACACCCTACTGATCATCGTTCATATCCTCACTTGCTTCTTCATGATCGCGACCATTCTGCTGCAATCAGGCAAGGGCGCCGAGATCGGGGCAGCCTTCGGCGGATCAAGTCAAACCGTCTTCGGGAGCCGAGGCCCTGCGAACTTTTTGAGCAAACTCACCGTCGGCTGCGCCGCCGTGTTCATGGTGACGTCATTGAGTCTGGCCGTCCTGGCCAAAGAACGGACGTTTTCCTCCACCGTCATCGATCTCAACAAGAAAGAATCATCCACTCCCTCATCGTCTGCCCCGTCATCGTCTACTCCGTCTGCGACGGAACAGAAGCCGACAGAGAGCGCCGCGCCTTCCGAATCTTCCAAATAGTCGGGTTTCCCCAACCAAGACTCGGCAGTACGAGCAACGGATCCTCGGGGATGCTTCTAGGTCGTGCGCACGCGCCTACCGGGAGCGCTACTGAAAGTGCTTGGCAGGTCGAGGGATGGGAAGTGTTGAGGAGGTGGTTCCTACACCGGCGTGAGCCAGCCGGAATGGGCTGAGTTCTCGCCTCGGACGATCGAGAAGAAAGCCTGTTGAAGCGAGGTCGTGATTGGCCCCGGCTTTCCGTTTCCGATCCGGCGGCCGTCGATCTCGCGAATAGGGGTCACTTCGGCCGCGGTGCCGGTCACAAAGGCTTCCTCCGCCACATACATCGCATCCCGCGTGAACCGCTCTTCAACGACCGGCAGATTTCGCTCGCGGGCGAGTTGCATGAGGGAATTGCGCGTGATCCCCTCCAGAATCGAGGTCAATGGGGTGGTGATAAGCCGTCCTCGGCGCACGATAAAGACGTTCTCGCCGGTGCCCTCGGCCACATAGCCGTCGGGATCGAGCAGGATGGCTTCGTCGTACCCATTTGCCTTGGCCTCCCGCTTGGCCATGATGGAATTGACATAGTAGCCGGAGATTTTGCCTCTCGTCATCGATACGTTCACATGGTGGCGCGTGAATGACGAGACGCAGGCCCTCATGCCGTGCGCCAAGGCTTCCTCCCCCAGGTAGGCGCCCCAGCGCCAGGCGGCAATCGCGAGTCGGATCGGATTGTCGCCCGGATGCACGCCCATCATGCCGTACCCGATATACACGAGCGGGCGGATATAGCAACTGTCGAGCTTGTTCACGCGGACTGTTTCGATGATCGCATCCGCCACCTGTTTCTTGTCATACGGAATGGTCATCATCGCGATGTGCGCCGATTCAAACAGCCGATCCACATGCTCGTACAATCGAAAAATAGCCGACCCCTGTTTGCCCTGATAGCACCGGATCCCTTCGAATGCGGCCAATCCGTAGTGGAGCGAATGGGTCAGGATGTGGACGTTCGCCTCGCTCCAGGAGACAAATTGGCCATCCATCCAGATTTTCTCACTTGCCTGCATGGGTCCTCGCCACCGGAGTGCTGGGGGTAGATCGAACGGATGTACTGCCGCTCTGCATGCCTGTCATTTGCACTTGTACCATGGACCGCCTGGTTCAAGCCAGCCTCAAGCGGATTGCTTGACACCTTCTTTCCCGATGTGATACCTGTGTTGGTCTTTCAAAAATCCAGCGCACAATTACAGGGATCTTCTCACTATGTATGCCATCATTGCCGCAGGCGGAAAACAATACCGCGTGGAGACGGGTCATGTACTCCAGGTCGAAAAGCTTCCGGGTGACGTAGGCGCCACCGTTGAGTTGAAGGATGTCCGGTTGATCCAGGGCGACCAGGGTGTCGTGATCGGCCAACCGACCGTCGCCTCCGCCCGTGTGACCGCGGAAATCATTCGCCAGGGTAGGACCAGGTCGATCATGATCTTCAAAAAGAAGCGCCGGAAGAACTATCGCCGGACCAAAGGGCACCGACAGGCCTTCACGCAGATCCGGATTACAGGCATTGAAACCAAGTAGTCGCGAGGTACGGTACCATGGCAACAAATAAAGGCGGCGGATCATCCAGAAACGGTCGGGATAGCAATCCTCAATATCTCGGGGTCAAGGCGTATGGAGGACAGGTCGTTCCTGCCGGGAGCATTATTGTGCGCCAGCGGGGGACCAAGTTCTTCCCGGGCTTCAACGTCGGCATGGGTAAGGACCACACCCTGTTTGCCAAGATTTCGGGCGTCGTCAAATTCGAAAGCGGACGCGCGCGCGCCCGGGTCAGTATCCTCCCCGTCTCCTCTTGAGCGAGCCCGCTTGTCACCGCCCCTTTCAGTCGGAGCCTTCACTGGACAAGCTCTCCTGACTTTTGATTGAATCTCGTTCTCTGACCGGTCCTGAAACGGGCCGGTGGCACTGACTGCTTATCAAGCAGGCTCCTCATGTTCGTTGACCAGGTACGTATCTTCGTCAAGGCCGGGGCCGGTGGAAACGGGGCCTGCAGCTTCCGACGGGAGAAGTACGTCCCCCGGGGCGGGCCCGACGGCGGAGACGGAGGAGCTGGCGGGTCCGTGATCCTCCAACCCTCACACCGGCTGACCACCCTGCTCGACCTGCGCTATCAACAGGAATACCGGGCCGACGCGGGAAGACCGGGCGATGGTTCGAACAAGCAGGGCAAAACAGCATCGGATGTCGTGGTCAGCGTCCCGGTGGGGACATTGATCATGGACGACGAGTCCGGGGAAGTCCTCGCCGACTTGACCGCCGAGAGCCAAACCTATGTAGCGGCTCGCGGAGGACGGGGTGGGCGAGGCAACGCGCAATTTGCCACCTCGACCAATCAAACCCCGACCCACTGCCAACCCGGACAACCGGGCGAGGAACGGTGGCTGCGGCTTGAGCTGAAACTGCTGGCCGATGTCGGATTAGTGGGCCTGCCCAATGCGGGCAAGTCCACCTTGATCGCGGCCGTATCTGCAGCCCGACCCAAGATCGCGGACTACCCCTTCACAACCCTGATCCCGAACCTCGGCGTCGTCCGGTGGGACGAGGAGCATCACTTTGTCATCGCGGACATTCCCGGTCTGATCGAAGGGGCTCATGAGGGCAAGGGGTTGGGCCACCAATTTCTTCGTCACATCGAGCGGACCTCTTTGCTCTTATATCTCGTGGATATCTCCGACTGGACGACGGACGACCCCGTGGAGGCGTTCTTGACCCTCCGTCGTGAGGTCGAAGCCCACGACCACACGCTGAAGAAGCGGCCCTTCGCAATCGCCGCCACCAAGCTTGACATCCAAGGTGACGGCCGCCGTCTTGCGGACCTCCGAGCCTTCTGCAAGAAACGGCGCATTCGCCTGTTCCCAATTTCGGCCGCCACGCGGGAAGGGCTCGACGGCCTGATTCGCTTCCTCGGCAAACAAGTCCTGACGCTGAGGCAAACTCCGTGCGCGAGCAACTACTGAAAGACGTCTCCCGCCTCGTGGTGAAGATCGGGAGCAGCCTGATCGCATCCCGCAACCTGGGTCTGCGCGAAGATCGAATCGAGCGTCTGGCTGCCGAAATCAGCGCGATCAAGCAGGAGGGCCGCGAGGTGCTGATCGTCACCTCCGGCGCAATTGTATCGGGCCTGACCAAGCTGGGGCTGTCCTCGTCCCCGAAACACCTGCCGGTCAAACAGGCCGCCGCCGCAGTGGGGCAGAGCCGGCTGATGTGGGCCTATGAAAAGGCATTCGAACGATTCGGCCAGAAGGTCGCGCAGGTACTGTTGACGCACCAGGATTTAGCCGACCGACGACGATTCTTGAACGCCAGACATACCTTGACGGCGCTCTTGGCATTCAGCGTGATCCCGATCATCAACGAGAACGACACCGTCGCCGTGGACGAGATCCGCTTCGGCGACAACGACACGCTGGGGGGGGAAGTGGCCCATCTGGTCGATGCCGGCCTCCTGGTCATCCTCTCGGATGTAGACGGCCTGTTCACGGCCGACCCTCGCAAGCATCACCACGCCACATTGATCCCGCTGGTCGAGAAAGTCACGGATGAGATTCAACAGTTGGCTGGCGCCTCTTCCACCCTCGAAGGAACGGGAGGAATGGTCACCAAAGTCAGGGCTGCGAAGAAAATCGCATCCTACGGCGTCGGTACGCTCCTGCTTAACGGCGAACAGCCGGGGCTATTGCAGTCCGTCCTGCACGGTTCGCAAGGCGGAACCGTCTTCCTACCGCAATCCCGTCGGCTGGGAAGCCGAAAACATTGGATTGCCTTTACTCTGCGATCGAAAGGAAGCCTCACACTGGATGACGGCGCCGTAGAGGCTCTGGTCGAACGCGGAAAAAGCCTGTTGGCCTCCGGCATCACCGGGATCGCCGGCGACTTCCAGGCGGGAGACGCCGTGGCCTGCCTCACTCACGACGGAAGAGAATGTGCCAAGGGTTTGGTAAATTTTTCCGCCGACGCCCTGATGCGGATCAAAGGCCTCAAGACCACCGAGATCCGTGAACGATACGGACAACAGGAATACGAGGAAGTCATCCATCGGGACAACCTGGTCCTGCTCGACTAACCCCTACCCATGTCCCTCCCTCGCCCCGCAGCGCAGACCGGCCAGCGACCACTGAAGATCGGCCTGCTCGGCGGCACGTTCAACCCCATTCACCGCTGCCACCTCACGGTCGCCCACAACGTGCGCCAACGGCTGAACCTGGATCAGGTGCTCTTCATTCCGACCGGCGATCCGCCCCATAAGCTGGCCGGCGGTCTGGCTCCGGCCGAAGATCGGCTGGCGATGGTGCGGCTGGCCTTGGAAGAAGAATCCTGTTTAACGGCCTCTGACCTTGAAGTCAGGCGGCCTGGCCGTTCCTATTCGATCGACACGGTGACCTTTCTTCAACAGGAATGGGGAGCGACCGCGGAGCTGTATTTTCTGATCGGTCTGGATGCCTTCCTCGATCTCTCGACTTGGCGGCGCGCCGACGACCTGCTCACCTCCTGTCACTTTGTTGTCGTCTCGCGGCCTGGCGCCTCCTTCACCGCACTATGTCGTATGGAGTTGCTGCCGCGCCTCGACGACGCCGCGCTTCGCGCCTTGGAGAACGGCCGCATGGACTCCGTGGTGTTCGACCTGCCGTCGGCACGACGTCTATTTCTATTGGATATCCCACCTTGTTTGGTCTCGGCAACGTTGATTCGCGAGCGTCTTCGGCATGGGGCCAGCCTCGACGGTCTCTTGCCCGCTCAAGTTGAATCCTATATACTTCGCAAGGGGTTATATCGGGAGAGCCATCATCTCGCTGGATTCAAAAGCTAAGGCACTGGCCATCGCACGCGCGTCGTTGGATAAGAAAGCCTCCGATGTGCGTGTCCTGCATGTGGCCGCACTGACCTCCGTCGCTGATTACCTCGTCATCTGTTCCGGTGAATCTGAACGGCAGGTCCGCGCCATCGCGGACAGCATCGACGGAACCCTGTCCTCACAGCGCCACCCACCGCTGAGCATGGAGGGCGCATCCTCGGCAAAATGGATTCTCATGGACTTCGGCGATGTCGTGGTTCATATTTTCCACAGCGCCGTTCGCGAACACTACGGGCTGGAACGCCTGTGGTCGGATGCGAAGCGCATTCGCATTCCCAGCACGATACCGTCCCCTCAACCGGCGGAACGTCCGCGGCGGGCACACTCTCGAGCATCCGGGCTCAGCCGTGGAGCCTAAGCCATGTTGCGGTTGCTGTTCTCGATCTTCCTGTTTACGGTGGTCTTCCTCTTCTACGGTTACTTCCGCGAGCTGAACCCCGGCACCATCACCATCCGCACCAGCCCCACGGTCGCCCTCGAACTCAGCCCCGTGACGCTCATTCTATCGTCGATGGCCGTCGGGGTTCTGATTGTGACGGTCATCGTGGGCATTCGCGAAACCACACATCTGATCGGAGCCTGGCGCAGCACCAGGCTCCAGCGCCGTCACGAGAAGGGGACGGCCCTGCATCAAGAAGGTATGCAGGCGTTCCTGTCGCGCCGGCTCGGCGACGCCAAGACGATCTTCCAAAAAGCGCTGGCTATCGATTCCCATCGAATCGAAACCCTCATCTGGCTCGGCAACCTCTATCGGGCCGAACACAATTTCGTTGAAGCAATCCGATTGCACCAGACCGCCCACCGGGTCGAGCCCCGCAACATCGAAGTCCTGCTGGAACTCGCCACCGACCTGGAGGGCGCCAAACGGTATGAGGACGCGTTGCAGGCCTTGCAGGATATCCTTCGCATGGATTCCGACCATCTGACCGCGCTCATCCGCAAGCGCGATCTGCTCATTCGGTTGGAAAAGTGGGGTGAGGCCCTGGAGATCCAGCACCGGCTGGTGAAGGCCAATCTGCCGGCGGCCGACGCTGGTGCCGCATCCGACCTGCTGGTCGGCTGCATGTACGAAGTTGGCCGGCAATTTCTCGAGCGAGGCCATCCGGAAAAGGCCCGCCGCTACTTCCGAGGCGCGATTAAGAAGGACCGGCGCTTTTTGCCCGCCTATATCGGCCTTGGAGAAATTCTGCTGCACGAGGGCAAGATCAAGAACGCGGTGGAGATTCTCGAGAAGGTCTATGCCAAGACCAAGAGCATCATCCTCCTCCATCGGTTGGAAGAATTGCATCTGGAACTCGGCGAACCGGCGGAGATCATCCGCATCTATCAGAGCGCCATTCAGCGAGACCCGCAGAACCCTGTCCTCCAGTTCTACTTGGGGAAGCTGTACTATCGCCTGGAGATGGTCGATGACGCCTATGAACTGTTGAGTGCGCTTGAAGGTCCCCACGACCAGTTGGCTGACTACCATAAGATCATGGCCAACCTGCATCTTCGCAAGCACCAGATGGAGGAGGCCGTGATCGAGCTCAAGAAGGCGCTCGGATTCCGAAAGCGGGTGGTGGTTCCCTACCGGTGTCTGCATTGCCAAGTAGAATCCAAAGAATGGTCCGGCCGCTGCCGCGCCTGTGGGCAGTGGAACTCCTTCGTGGCCCTGCCCTGGCTGGGGTCGCCGCCTCAGGTGTCCGACCAAGAATCCTCGCAACCGGCTCCCCGTCCGACCTACCAAGGTGTTGCATCGCCGTTTGAAACCGTGTAGGCTTCCGCTTCTTTTGATCGGCGCACAGCATCCATTCCCATGATGAGCGACACACTGTATCAATCCTGTGCGGCCAAAGCGCTTCGCGACGAATCTCTGACTCGTGAGGAGTCGGCGGCTGTCTTGTCGACTCCGGACGATCACCTCCTGAAGCTGCTCGACGCAGCCTTTGCCGTCCGCCAGCGGTATTTTGGACGCAAGGTCCGACTGCAGATGCTGCAAAACGCAAAGAGCGGCGCCTGTCAGGAGGACTGCCACTATTGCTCCCAATCTTCGATCTCGACCGCACCAATCGAACGCTACGGGCTGCTGCCACGCGAGGCCATGATAGCAGGAGCCCGGCAGGCGGCCGCATCCAAAGCCCAGCGCTATTGCATCGTGATCAGCGGCAGAGGCCCGTTGGATCGAGAGATCGACGAAATCTCCCAGGCGGTCCGCGCGATCAAACGGGAAGTCCCGATACAAATCTGCTGCTCGTTGGGACTGCTGAACGGAGATCAAGCCCGTCGATTGAAATCGGCCGGTGTCGACCGCATCAACCACAACCTGAACACGAGCGAACGACACCATCCGTCGATCTGTACGACACACACCTATCAGGACCGGTTGGCCACCATTCGCCATGCGCGCGACGCGAATCTTGAGATTTGCTGCGGCGGCATTCTCGGCATGGGTGAGCAGGACGAGGATGTCCTGGACCTGGCGTACGCATTACGGGAGGTTCGGCCGCACTCGATTCCGCTGAACACCTTGCATCCGGTTCCCGGCACACCGCTGGAAGGCTGCCAGGACCTCAGTCCACAGCGTTGCCTGAAGATCCTCTGTCTGTTCCGGTTTCTCCATCCAAGGACAGAAATCCGGGTCGCCGGCGGGCGGGAGCACAACCTCCGCTGGCTTCAACCGCTGTCGCTCTACCCCGCCGATTCCGTCTTTGTGAACGGCTACCTCACCACACCGGGACAACCGGCGCCCGATGTCTGGAAGATGATTGAAGACCTCGGATTCGAGGTCGAAGTGCAGGATGACCAGCCTACCGGAGCCGGGCAGGAAACCGGATCAGCGATTCCTCTTTCTCGTCACTCATAGCGCAACCCCTCCGCAGGAACCTGTCTGCTCACCCAACGAGCCGGCCAGGCACCGGCGACGAGCGCCGCTCCCATGGCCAACACGACCGCCTGTGCCAATACCGGAAACGAGATCGTCAGATGCACCGTCCATCCAAAGGATTGTTTATTGATGACCCGCACCAACACCAGGGCCAGGCAGAGCCCGCTCGCCACACCCAGGATCGCCCCGATCACGCCAAGATACAGCGCTTCCCAAAGGACCAAGCCGGTCACCTGGCCATGGCTTGCTCCCATGGCCCGCAAGGTAGCGAATTCCCTCTGTCGTTCCAGCACCGCCGTGAGCAATGTATTCACGATGCCCAGCACCCCGACCATCACCGCGATCACTTCCAATACATAGGTCAGTGCAAAGGTGCGGTCGAAGATCGTCAGAATCTCCCTCCGCAGGTCTGCATTCTTGATCACCGTGAGAATGGGCGCGGATCGGCTGAGTCCCAGAAATTGCCATTCCAATCGGCGGGTGACCTCGTCCAGATCGGCGCCAGGCTCAAGGTACACCGGCACCACCGTGGCCCCTTCTTCTCCCCAGAGCTCCCGGAACAGCGAACGGTCCATCACCATCTTTCCGCCGTCGGTCGCATAGTCATAAAAGACCCCCACCACGGGAACGGTCCGTTCTCCCGCGGGCGTCGGAATCACAATTACGTCGCCCTCACGTAAGCGAAGCGCGTTTGCCAACACCTCGGAAACCACGACTCCTCGGCGGAGGATCGCCTGCCGGAGGATGGTCTCCGACTCGCCGGCGGTGAAGAGATACCGGCTCCGTTGAGCATGGAGCGTCAGATCTCTGGCAACGATCGACCGCGGACGCCCGTCGAGTTCGATCCGGAGGTCACGATAGGAATCAACCGCCTCCACACCGGGAGTCCGGGCGATTCGGTCCGTCCAAGCAAGGGGGATCAAAACATCGCGACCGCCTTCATGCCCCGCATAGGGCCATCCACCAGGCGCTATAATCAGGTCCGCAACTACCGTCTGGTCAATCCAGGCCTCCACGGTCTGGCGGAAGCTCTGAATCATCAACACCACCCCGACCATGATCGCCAGTCCGATCATGAGGGCAGAGACCGTCACTCCATTTCGCCCGGGCGACCGTCCCGCGGTTTGGACGGCCAGAACCGGGAAAATGGCCCTGGGGTGGGTGTTCCATCGATCCCACGCTCGGAACAGGCTCCCTCCAGCACAGACAGATATCAGCGGTGGCGCCAGGAACGAAAACCCGATCAAGAGCAGGAGAACCGAAAGATACCCTCCCACCGGAATCGCCCCTACCGGGGGTAGGATCGACAGGCCCGCAGAGCTGATCAGCAGAGCCACTCCGGTCCAGACGTGCCGCGAGACCCGTATGGGTCTCGCCGAGTCGTATCCGCCGACCGAGAGCGCTTGAACCACCTCGGTTCGTGCGGCCTCGATGCTCGGCCCCAGGGCACCCAGCAGTGAGAATCCCGTTCCGAGAAGCAGGCCCCTCCCCAACAGCGGAAGAACAGCAACGTCGAGATGCGTGCTGGCCGAGACCGCGGCATAGAGATCGGTTACCGTGCGTCCGACCAACAGGATCAAGCGATCAGCCAACACCAGCCCCAGAAGGCTGCCCAGCATCCCCCCCGCTATGCCGAACACGGCACCTTCGATCAAAAACAAACCGGCCAGCATCGGCTCCGACATCCCGATCGCGCGCAAAATGCCGATCTCCCGGCGGTGCTGCGCGACTGAGAACGATAGCGTGTTGTAGATCAAAAATCCGCCTACGAGCAGCCCAACCAGGCTCAACATCAGGAGATTAAGCCGAAATGCCTGCACCATCGCATCCATCTGCTCCCCCCGTTGCTCCGGTCGTCTGGCATGGAGCGAGGGGGGAAGCAGGGCCTGGACCTGGCCCTGTATCTCTTCCAGGGACTGTTCCGCCTCGACTAAGAGTTCGATTCGATCTAGCTTCCCCACCCGTTCAAAGAGTTCCTGGGCCGCGGCAATGTCCATGACAGCCAGGTCGTCCCAGACAGACGGCCCATGAGACGCTCCTTCTATAATGCCGATGACAACCAGCCGGTGAGGTTCGACCCCGGCGATGACATCCAAGTTGCGGCCAGATTGCGCACCGATGCGATCGGCCAGGCGACGCCCGACCAAGACCGCCCTTTCTTCGAACCATCGAGGGGTGGGGGAGTTCGGCAGATCATCCTGAAGTTTTACGGGTTTGATCCGTTCCAGATCGAGGAGATCCAGAGCGAGGACTGAAAAGGCTAAACCGGAAGCCGAGTGGCGAAGCCCTTCCTGGAGCACCGGCATGGCGGCGAGCACCCCTGGGATGCCGCGCAAGGGGACGATGATCTCCTCGGCAAAACTCCCTGTGTCCGAGACCACCTCCAACCTTGCCCCACCGGCAACCTCGAGTACCGCTTCTTGGAACGACTCCAGGACCACCTGATTGGCGCTTTGGAGCCCCACCGGCGCCGCAACTCCCAGACTGACGCCGACGATGGTCAGACCCGTGCGAAGCGGATGGCCAGTGACATGGCTCTTGGCCAAGCGCCAGGCGCAGAGCAGGAGCCCGATCATCCAGCCCCCTTCATGGACAGGGCCTTCTGGCCGGGTAGATGAGCCGGCCGATCCGATCACGCACAGGAAAAAAACCACAGGCCTAGGGGTTTTACCAGCAGGTAGTTTACAGGGGCTGTCGGCTGTGCTAGGCTAGCCACACTATGAAGACGCACCGAAAGACAACCAAACGAGCCAGATCGCCTGTCAGATCGCGAGCCCGTGCGACCGCCGCCACACGCTCGGTCCCGAGATTGGCCCTGACGCCTCGACAGAAGGAAATCCTGCGCTGTGTCGCTCAAGGTCTGACCAATCGAGAGACGGCGCACCGATTACGGATCAGTGTGCGCACCGTCGAAGTGCACCGCTTCAATCTCATGCGCCGTCTGGGAGTCCGGAACGTGGCCCAGTTGCTACGCCAGGCCCTGATGCACAAGTTTCTCCCGAAGAATTTTCTCGCCCGATAAGCCGCGGCCCCTCACAGCTCCTGCAGTTTCCCGCGGCAGGAATCCACTGTCTCGTATCCCTTATCAGCTAGAACCGCCGCGAGGTCCCGTTCCAGCCGCTCGAACACCTCCACACCTTCTTCAACCAGCACCGTTCCGACCTGGATCGCAGACGCTCCACAGAGAATGTGCTCGAAGGCATCGATCCCTCGGACAACCCCCCCCGTACCGATAATCGGCACGCGACCCTCCAGCAGCTTCCAAAAGGCCCGGACATTGGCCAGCGCCACAGGCTTGATGATGGCTCCTCCGAGTCCTCCGAAGCCGCCCTTGGGTTTGATCACCACCGACTCCTGCTCCGGATCGACGACCAGCGCGTTACCCACCGAATTAATCAGGGAGAGAAAATCCACCTCCGTACGACGGATCACCTCCGCCATCACCTGGTGGTGGGCAGGATCGAAATATGGGGGAAGCTTCACTCCCATGGGAACGGTGATCAGCGGGCGGACTCGCCTAAGCAGCCGCTCCGAGGCCTCAGGATCATAACCGATTTGCGGTTTCCCGGGGATGTTTGGGCAGGACAGATTCACCTCGATCAGATCCGGCTTGCTATTATTGATCTCCTTGGCGATCACGACGAAATCGTCCTCGCACAGGCCGGCGACGCTGGCGATGACCGGCTTCTTGAAGGCCTGAAGCGAGGGGATCATCTCCGCGTAGGCGAGATAGCCCAGATTGGGCAAGCCCATGGAATTGATCGAACCAGATGAAAATCCGTAATACCGCGGCTCGGGGTTGCCCTGTCGGGCTTCCACGGTCATCGATTTGGTCACGATGGCTCCGGCACGAGACCGGCCCAACCGTTCCAATTCTTCGCGCGTGACGCAGAGCGCCCCGGCGGCGTTCATGAAGCAGGAGGGGAATCGAACTCCCGAAATGATGGTCGATAAGTCCGGCGTCATGGGGCGTCCTGTGGCATCACAGTTGATGGCTCCTCGTGAAGCGACCCGTCCTGCATCCGGCAGAGCCGATCGGCTTGCCGTGCCGCCGCATCACTGTGTGTGGCTAGCATGATAGTGCAGCCGAAGCGGTGCGGCAAGCTCCGCAAGAGCGCCAGGATCTCTTCGGCGGTTCGCGAATCCAGATTACCGGTCGGCTCATCCGCGATGAGGAGCCTCGGTCCATGGACAATTCCGCGCGCAATGGCGACGCGCTGTTGCTCTCCGCCCGAAAGCTCGTTCGGCCTGTGCCTAGCCCGGTCGCGAAGGCCGACCAGTTCCAGACATTCCTCTACCCGGGAGGACAGACTGCGCCCCGCACCACCGCTCAGCAACAGCGGCATGGCGACATTCTCCTCGGCCGTCAAGGCAGGCAAGAGGTGGAAGGCCTGAAACACGATCCCGATCAAGTCTCTTCTGGCCCTCGTCCATTGGAGCGAAGACCAGGAACCGGTAGAGTGTCCATTCACGAGGATATCGCCGGACGTAGGCCGGTCGAGGCCAGCCACCAGGTTCAGCAGAGTGCTCTTACCACAACCGCTTGGCCCGGTCAGCGCAAGGTATTCTCCGGCTCCCACGGAGAGCGTGACGTCGCGCAAGGCTTGGACCGGTACCGGTCCTCGATCGTAGGTCTTGCTCACTGCGCGCAGTTGTATGATGTTGGTCTGGATCGACATGAGAAGCGGGCTCGTATAGCATATCCACCATGTCGGTTGCACCCTTCCCCTTGACGGTTCCACAGTCATGGCCGACAGGGATCGGATCCGTCGGGCGGCGCATCCTGAATCATCTTCTGCCCTTCTCGTGCGGTGCTTGCGGTATCGGCTTGACGGACGACCCCCTCCCTTTCATCTGCCGACTCTGTTGGGCGCGGATCACACCGCTGCCACAACCTCGCTGTCCTCGCTGCGGTATCCCATTTGCCTCACCGCATACTTTGATCTATAGCCCCGACCACACCTGCCGGTCCTGCCGTCGCCACAAGCCGTCCTACACCCGAGCTTGGTCCCTCTTTCCTTACGAATCCTCTCTGCGGAACCTGGTCCATCTACTCAAGTACAGGAAAAAGATCGCGCTGGGATCGGTCTTAGGTCGGTTGATGTGTGAGCACCTCCCTGCGCTTCCTGAGATCGATTTGGTCATGCCGGTGCCGCTGGCTCGCCAACGGCTGCTGGAGCGGGAGTACAACCAGTCCCTGTTGTTGGCGGATCCCATCTCCCGCGCCATCGGCAAACCGTTGGACTGGCACAGCCTCGTCCGTATCCGACCACGTACTCCCCAAACAGCGTTGCCTCGCCGGGCCCGGCTCAAGAATCTTCGACGCACCTTTGCGGTCGCCAACCCCGCACAAATCTCCGGCCAGCGCGTGCTCCTGGTCGACGACGTCTTCACAACCGGCACGACGGTCAACGAATGTGCGAAAGCCCTTCGCAAGGCCGGCAGCGCCGCAGTATATGTCGTGACGCTGACTCGAACCTTGTAGCGTCTGTCCGCAGCGCCTTCCTGCTCGCTACCAGTTTGTAATGTGGCTTGACAAGCCGGCTCCATCCTCCTACCATGGCCTCATCAGCGCACCTTCCAAGCCCGTTTCACCACACGGGCGGTCGTGATCACCATTTCCGAGCAACATCGGTTTCAGTTCCTTATAGCGAACGATGGACCTTGGCAATCTGAGAGAAGAGAAGCGAGGCCAGTCCTTCTTTGCCGGAGAATACCTCTGCAAAGTCGATGAAAAGGGCCGGTTTATCATGCCCTCCCCTATTCGAGAGCAAGTCGAATCCGAGGCCAGAGGTGTCGTCTTCCTGAAGGGGCCGGAGCAATCATTGTGGATATACACCGCTCCCGAGTGGGAGCGTGTCCTCGGACGCATGCAGTCCAAATTGGACGAGGACCAAAGCCGCCTGTTTATGCACTTTATCGTGTCGGAAGCCGGCAATTCCGATCTGGATAAAACCGGCCGTGTGCTGATCCCCGGCCGATTACGCAAGCTCATCCCGCTGGATGAAGACCAGGAGGTGGTGCTTGTCGGCATGTACCACCGGATCGAACTCTGGAATCCATCGGACTGGCGTCGCTACATCAGCAAGACCGAAGATCACTACGAGCAAAATATCGGCAAGATTCTCAACCTGTTGTGACCCTCCGCCCATCCGACTTCTCATCCCGTAAGCAGAATCGATATCCGGTCGCTGCACGCATGGTGTCCTATCGCGGTCGACATTCGGCCTCGTCCGACGACGTGCTCTCCATCGTCGAACGTGTGGCTGTGCCGTCCCGCGGACTCGATTTCCTCAGAAACACGTCCTCCTCCAAGTCGATGAGAAGACCATCGGCGTCCGGTCCGCCGGTTCCCTTTCCAGATCCTTGCATCACCGATTCACGTCTGGAAGCGATCCTCCCGGTTCCACCGAGTATCAACCACCAATATGCGACGGTCAACGGCCGCCGCGTGCTGACGGCGGCCGGTCGATCCTACAAACTGGAGGTCGCTCAGATCGTCGCGGTCGGACTCGCCCGTTCTCCCGGGCGAACCGTCTTTCTGAACAGGGCCCAATCGGGCGCCCTTTCACTCACGATCCGATTCTGCTTCATTTCAGCGCTCCGGCGGGACGTGGATAGCGGGTTGAAAATCGCGCAGGACGCGCTCTGCGCCGGCCTGGGGATCAACGACAATCGGATCACGGAAATCCATCTATTCAAGCGACAGGATAAGGACTATCCGCGCATCGAGGTGACACTCTCTCTGTTGGATCAGCCCTGCTCTGGTTGATCCGGCTCGACCTGCGGCAGGCGGATCAAGGAGAGTACCGTCGATGGGAGGGTTCTTGAATCGATCGTAACGTTGCTGATGACGATCACCGCGGCACAAGCCTACGCTTGATTGTTGGAACTGGCTCCGACCAGCTACAGCAATCTTCCCTCGCCCCCGGCCTCAACCCCCAAGCGCCAGGGCAGAAAGTAACTTCCGCCGGTCGATCTATTCATACCGAAGCGCCTCGATCGGGTTCAGTCGAGACGCCTTGTTAGCCGGATAGAGCCCAAAAAAGAGCCCAATCGCTACGGAGCATGCGAACGCGACCAGAATCGACGTTGCCGAAATGATCGTGGGCCAGCCGGCCACAGCCGTGGCCACCTTCGAGGCCACCATCCCCACGACGATCCCCGCCACCCCTCCGAGCACACTCAGCGTGACCGCTTCGATCAAGAATTGAAAGAGGATATGCCACCGCTTGGCTCCGACGGCCATTCTGACACCGATCTCCCTGGTCCGCTCGGTGACCGAGACCAGGAGAATGTTCATGATTCCGATACCGCCGACCACGAGCGAGATTGAAGCCACCGCGAACAACAGATTAGTAATGGTCGCCGTGACGCCCTCCTGAACTTTACCGATATCCACCTGCGTACGGACGGTAAAGTCGTCCGGTTGGTCCGACTGAAGCCGGTGACGTCCTCGCACCACCTCCCTAATCCGCTCGACGGCTTCAGGCAGGTCTTCCGGCCTGGCAGTTGACGCAAAGAGAGCCCCGACCGAGCCGAGAAACGAGGTGCCGACGACCTTCCGTTCCGCCGTGGTGAAGGGAATGAAGACGATATCATCCTGATCCGATCCCTGGGCCGATTGACCTTTGGGAGCCAGGACACCGACAACCGTGAAGGGTACATTCCTGATGCGAATGGCGGCTCCCACCGGGTCTTCACCCGGCTCAAACAGGTTCTCGGCCACGGTGTGCCCGATCAACGCCACTCGGGCCGCCTGATCCATATCCGCCTGCGTGAAGGGTCCGCCGCCGGCGAAGGACCAATCTCGGATCATCAGATACGACGGGGAGATCCCGTTCACCGGTCCGTTCCAGTTCTTGTTGCCGCTGACGATCTGCAACACGTCTCGCTTCGCCCAACCGGTGTCCAGCAGCAACGGCACTTTCTTTTTCAAATCCAGCGCGTCCGCCACGGTGAGCGTGACGGCGGCGCCTTGGCCCGCTCTCACACCGCCCACAGTGGTGGCGCCTGGGAATACAACGATGACATTCGTACCGATCGAGGCGATTTGAGTCTGGACGAGCAGGCGAGCCCCTTGGCCGATGCTGACCATGGCGATGACCGCCGCCACCCCGATGATGATGCCGAGGATCGTGAGGGCCGCGCGGAGCCGATTGCGCGCGATGACCCGGAAGGCGGTTGTGATGGTCAGGTGGAGGAAGGCGTACATGACGGAGCAGAAATCATGGCCGAGGAAATATGTCGGTCGCTCACAACTTCACCGTCTCGCATCATCAGTTGGCGAGACGCATGGGCCGCGATGTGGGCTTCATGGGTCACAAGAATGACAGTAAGACCTTCGTCATGGTTCAGGCCTTGGAGGATGCGCATGATCTCCCGGCTGGATTCCGTATCGAGATTGCCTGTGGGTTCGTCCGCCAGGAGAATCGACGGGGCCGAAACCAGGGCCCTGGCAATCGCGACTCGCTGCTGCTGCCCTCCGGACAATTGGGGAGGGTAATGCGATTCTCGCCCCGACAGCCCGACGCGGGCAAGTGCGGCCGACGCCCGAGCCCGCTGTTCGTTCAGCGCGACGCCTCGATAGAACAGCGGAAGCTGGGCATTTTCCAACGCGCTCGTGCGGGGAATCAGGTTGAAACTTTGAAAGACGAACCCGATCTTCCGATTTCGAATCTCGGCCAACTCATCGGGCGATGCAGATCCGATCTCCTGCCCATCCAAGAGGTAGGCCCCGCTGGTCGGGTGGTCCAGGCAGCCAAGGATGTGCATGAGTGTGGATTTGCCCGATCCCGATGGACCAAGAATCGCGATGAACTCCCCTCCTTGCACTCGAAGGTTGATCCCTCGAAGCGCCGGCACTTCGACCGATCCAACCCGGTAGACCTTCCAGACATCCCGGCAGTCGATCAGATCACCCATGGGCTCTTGCGGATAGACCGGATTCTACAGGTTGCGATCGCGCCCAGAACGTTGCCGCGGCGAGCCGAAACCGGGCGGCAAATTGGTGGCCTTCTGTTCCGACCTCGGTGACTCCAGTCCGACAATGACGCGGTCTCCCTCCTGCAGCGTGGCCCCGGCGACCTCCGTGAACAGGCCGTCCGAGAGTCCGGGTTGGATCGGAACAGCTTCCGGCCGATCTCCGCTCCCGAGCCGCCAGAGAGATTTCCCCCTTGGTTCCGCTACAACGTCAGTCTTCGGCGCCGCCGTCGCGGAGTCGATCGCACCGCCACCCAATGGTACGGCGGGCGGCATGAAACGCAAGGCAGCGGTGGGCACTTTCAACACCTGCTCGCGCTGCGCCACCACGATTGACACATTGGCGGTCATGCCCGGCTTCAACCGAAGGTCTTGGTTCTCGACCTCCACCACCACATTGTAGGTGACCACATTCTGGATGTTGATCGGCGCGTTGCGTACCTGCCGGATCTTGCCACGAAACAATTCCCCCGGATAGGCATCCACCGTGAAGACCGCCTCCTTCCCCTCGGCAATGCCCCCGATATCGGCTTCGCTCACATTCGTATCCACCTGCATGTGGGTCAAGTCCAAGGCGATCAAGAACAGGTTGGGGGTGGCGAAGCTCGCAGCGACCGTCTGGCCCACCTCGACGTTGCGGGCAATCACTATCCCGTTCACCGGGGAGCGAATCGTGGTGTACCTCAAATCGAGCTCGGCGGCAGCCAACGTCGCTTCCGCCTGCTTGAGTTGAGCTTCGGCCAACTTCAGGTGGGCCTGGGCGTTTTCGTGGGCCGTGCGGGCCACATCCACGTCGTTTTGTGACACGAACTGTTGGGCGAGCAATCCCTTTATGCGTTCCAGTTCGCGTGTCCGTTGCGTGAGATCCACCCTCGCCTTCGAAACGGCCGCCTGCGCCATTCCTAGGTTGCCCGCAGTCTGATCCCGCCTGGCTTGAAAGGGAGCTGGATCGATCTGCGCAATCACCTCCCCCGATTTGACGACCGAGTTGAAATCCGCATTGAGGCTCTTGATCATTCCCGAGACCTGGGTCCCAACCTGCACCGCGACGACGGGAGTCACCGTCCCGGTCGCATTGACGACCGACACGACCGCTCCCCGCTCGAGTACGGCCGTCTTGTACCGAATCACCGTGGGAGAATCACTTCCAAACAAGAGAAACCACACTCCGACTCCCACGGCACCCAGCAATGCGATAATCGCGAATGTTCGACGCATACATTCAGCCTTCGGCCTGGGCTATTCTACCAAGTCGATCCCTGCGGAGCCATCCCGGCTGGTCTCTGGCGATCCCTATTCCGGAGCGGTTTTCTTGCGCACGCAGACTAGCCCCACAACACAAAGGGGCTGTTTGCCGCATCGGCAAACAGCCCCTTCACCCTACCGCAGCGCTTGCTTCCCTTACGGGCTGACCGTCACACGATCCTTGATGACGTCATAGGTTTCTTTCGGCACAACGTTCTTCGCTACCAACTCTCCCTTGAGTCGGTAAGGACGATGGCTCACGATCTTTTCCGCCACATCCTTCGTCACTCCCAGTTGCTCCACCATTTCACCGGCCGTCGCCTTGTTGAGATTCAGGGGCGCCCCGGCTCCCATCGGCGGCAGCCCGGAAGGCGCCGCCTTGGCCCCAAGCCCAGGAGGAGAGGTCGCAGCCGACGGACCTGGCGCGCCGGGCAGCGATAAGGCTGGTGGTTGAGCACTCCCTGGGACCGGCACGGGAGTCCGATCCTTCAACTCTTTTTGATAGCGAGCGACCAGGGATTTCAGCGTCTCGTTATGCCGCTTCACATCCTCGTATTCGTGGCGGAGGCTCCGCTGTTGCGCGCTGAGCTGCGCCACTCTCTGCTCTAACTCTTTCGTATGCGTGTCCACGGAGGACCGCTCCTTGTCTCGGCCATGCTCAATCCGCTGGAGCTCATCGCGCGCGGCCTGGGCTTCGTTGCTGAATTTGACGTTCAACTCCTTGAGGGTTTTGACCTGTTGTTCCAGCGCGGTCTTTTGTGAACGGGTTCGCTCCAGCTCGGTCAGCGTCGCCTCCTTTTCGGACACCATTTCATTATACTTACCGGAGCTCACGCAGCCGCCGACAAGGCAGGCCGTCACAAGTGCTCCCGTCACGGCGTAGATCGGTTTCATGGACTCTCTCCTTTCGCGTTACATGATCATGCAATACTGTGGTGGGACTGAGACTCGGCCAGCTATGCTGTCATGTATTGTATCAGCTCGGTTTTGTCAACTCATTTGCGTTCTCTGTCCCGCGGACAGCGCACGCCTGGCCGGCCGACAGACACATCCGCATGGCGCTTGACGCACAGCAGCGGCTCTGTGATGATGGCCGCCGTGCATTCCAGCCGACTCTCCGACGTCATCCTCATCAAAGGAAGGTACTTGTGAATGAATGGGGTCCGGAACTGGCCGTTCTGCTGGGTCTTGTCGAAGGGTTGACGGAATATTTGCCGGTATCCTCCACAGGCCACCTCATTTTGGTCGGTCACGCCGTTGGGTTTACTGGAGAGATCGCGTCCAGCGTCGAAATTTCCATCCAACTCGGCGCCATCCTGGCAGTGATCGTCTATGAATGGAGCAAGATCAAAACACTCGCCGCACGCGCATACCAGGACCAGCTTGACTTCCGACGCATGGCAACGGAACACGCACCTGCCTCGTGGACTCTGGTACTTCGAGAGTCATTTCGCCTCCACCCGAGCCTGTGGTTCATCGTCGGAATCGGACTCGCTTTCCTGCCGGCCGCCCTGGTGGGCATTATCGCGCACGGGTGGATCAAGGATCATCTCTTCACTCCCTACACGGTGGCCCTCTCGTCTATCGCGGGAGGGCTGGTCATCCTGGCGGCCGAAGCCATGAAGGATCGTCCACGGATCAAGGAACTGCCACAGGTGACGCTCTCCCACGCCTGGTGGATCGGTCTGGCCCAATGCGCGTCGTTGATTCCCGGCATGTCCCGCTCCGGCTCCACCATCGTCGGCGGGCTTCTGGCCGGCCTCGATCGAAAGGTGGCGACGGAATATTCGTTCTTCCTCGCCCTCCCAACCCTTATCGCCGCAACGCTGTATCAATTCACAAAATCGCAGGCGCTCATGTCACGAGCGGATCTGTTGGCACTCGGCATTGGCCTGGTCGTGTCGTTTTTTACCGCTTGGGCCGTCATTGCGCTGTTCATGGGATTCGTCAAGCGCCACACGCTCCGAGCCTTTGCGTACTATCGGATGGGGTTGGGAGCATTGGTCCTCTATGTGTTCGCAGGCTAGGCCATCCGACCATCGATGGGATGGAGGATCGCCTACGAGGGAGGGACAAGCGTTGGTGGGATCAGGAATCCGGACGAACGGCGGCCGCCGGCGGAGGAGCTTCGGTCTTCTTCTCAAACGCAAAGTGCAGGATGAGAAAAAAGACTCCGACGCTGATCGCGGCATCCGCCACGTTGAATGCCGGCCAGTGGTACGACCCAACATAAAAATCGAGAAAGTCGATCACCTCGCCGAACCGCACACGATCCAGCAGATTGCCAATGGCGCCGCCGAGAATGCCGGCGATGCTGTACTGGCCCATCAAATCCTGTTCCGGTAGCCGGACGAGAATCGTCCCCAGCAACACCACGGCGAAAATCGAGGTAAAAGCGAAGAAGATGAGGCGAAACCCCGTGCTGCTCCCCGCCATCAGTCCGAACGCCGCACCGGGATTTCGAATATAGGTGAGGTTGAACAGATCAGGTATGATCGGGGTCGATTCATGCAATTGCATCGACTGCATGATTTGGAGCTTCGTCAGTTGGTCGGTAAAGACGACCGCTCCGCTGACCAGCGCGAGCAGCAGAAATCTGGTTCCACCGGCGGTCACTGGATCGCCTCACAACACCGATCACAGAGCGTGGGATGGTTCCGATCCTGCCCGACAGACGACCGGTAGTTCCAGCAGCGCTCGCATTTGCGGTCCATAGATTTCTGGACTGTGAAGCGCATTCCTGCCGTGAAGCCCAGACCTGCGTCCACAAGTAGTGCCGGTGACGTCTTCACATCTACACTCGAAACAATCAGAAGGCTTGGCAGGTCAACCTCGTATTGCAAAAGAAATTCATACTGTTGTGGATTCGCCTCGATGACGACGTGGGCTTCAAGAGACGACCCAATGACTTTTTCTCGCCGCTTTTCTTCCAGCGCCGCCTGAACGGCCGTCCGCACCTCCAGGAGCTTGTCCCACCTTTGAGCCAATGCCGCATCGTTCCATTCTGAACGAGCCTCGGGAAACGACGCCAGGTGCACGCTCCAGTTCCGCGGATCGGACACCGCCCCTTTCGGCAGCATGCGCCACACTTCCTCGGCGGTGAAGCTCAGGATCGGCGCCATGAGCTTGGTCAATGCCCCCAGAATATCGAGTAATACTGTCTGGGAACCGCGGCGCAACCGTGAGTCCTTGCGGAAGGTGTACAGACGATCCTTCAGAATATCCAAGTAGACGGCGCTCAAGTCCACCGAGCAAAAGTTGTTGAGTTGGTGGAAGATCGAATGGAATTCAAAGGATTCATAGGCGGCCCTGACCCGGGGAATCAGTTGGTTGAGCCGCATGAGCGCCCAGCGATCCAGCTCGGGCAACCGTTCATACGCTACACGATCCTGAAGCGGATCGAAATCATACAGGTTGCTCAACAGGAACCGGCTCGTGTTACGGATTTTCCGATAGGCTTCCACCAGTTGTCCCAGGATCTCCTGCGAGATCCGGAGATCTTCCCGATAATCCTGCGCGGACACCCAGAGTCGCAGAATTTCCGCTCCGTACTGTTTGATCACGTCCTGGGGAGCGACCACGTTGCCTGCCGATTTGGACATTTTCTTGCCCGCACCGTCCACGACGAACCCGTGCGTCAGCACCGCCTTGTAGGGAGCGCGCCGGTCGGTGGTGACCCCGGCCAAAAGGGCACTGTGAAACCACCCTCGGTGCTGGTCCGACCCCTCAAGATAGAGATCTGCCGGCCACCATTTGCGTGGCTTGAGCACGGCGGCATAACTCACGCCGGATTCGAACCAGACATCCAAAATGTCCTTTTCCTTTTCGAAGGACATGCCGCCGCACTTCGCGCAGGCGGTTCCCGCCGGCAGTAATTCAGCCGCCGATCGGCTGAACCACACATCGGTTCCGTCCCGTTCGACCAGCGCCGCCACCTGTTCCACGATCGTCGGATTGACGAGGACGGTCTTACAGGCGGTGCAGGAGAATCCGACAATCGGCACCCCCCACACACGCTGCCGCGAGATGCACCAGTCGGGGCGATTCTCGATCATGCCGTTGATCCGGTCGCGCCCATAGGACGGAATCCATCGCACCCGCTCGATTTCCGCCAGCGCGTCCTTCCGGAGGTCGTTCGTCTCCATCGAGACGAACCACTGCTCGGTCGCCCGGAAAATGACCGGACTCTTGCATCGCCAGCAGTGAGGATACGAATGGTTCAGCGACCCATGTCCAAGAAGTCGCCCGTTCTCTTGCAACCGTTCCACGATCCGAGGGTTGGCCTTGAACACATGCTGGCCGGCAAAGTCCGGGACGGCCTCGGTAAACCGCCCCGCATCGTCAACCGGCGCCAGAATCTCCAGCTTTTCTCCCGGAGAGGCCTGAGCATTGTGTTGGAGGACAAGGAGGTAGTCTTCCATCCCATGCCCCGGCGCAATATGCACACAACCGGTCCCCTGTTCGAGCGTCACAAAATCGTCGAGCAAGACCGGCGACAGGCCGGTGTTCAATGGACGCTGCGTCTCCAATCCTTCGAACCCCTCCCCGCCCTTCTTGACGCCCAGCACCGAGACCTGGTCCAACCGACAGGCCTTCGCCACGGCCTCAAGCAGCTTGTGGGCGACGATAATCACCTCGTTGCCGACCAGTGCGAACGCATAGTCGATGTCCGCATGGAGGCAGACGGCCTGATTGGCCGGCAAGGTCCAGGGCGTCGTGGTCCAAATGACGATAGAGACCCTGGTTACCGAAGGGGGAATCGCGATTCCCGGAAACTTCGTGGCGATCGCAGCCGGCGCTCCGGCCACAGGGAATCTCACATATATCGAGGGCGACCGATGGTCGTCGTACTCCACTTCGGCTTCCGCGAGCGCCGTTTGGTCCTGCGTGCACCAGAGCACCGGCTTAAGCCCTTTATAGACGCCGCCGCGCTCGACGAACTTGCCCAGCTCGCGTACGATTTCGGCTTCGTAGGCCGGGGCCATCGTCAGATAGGGGTGGTCCCAATCTCCTAGCACCCCCAGACGCCGGAATTCGTCGCGTTGGATCTGGTAGTATTTCTCCGCGTATTCCCGGCAGAGCCGCCTGATCCCGATCAGATCAAGCCCCTGCTTCTTGCCTCCCAACTCCTTCAACACCTGATGCTCGATCGGAAGGCCGTGACAATCCCACCCCGGCACATACGGAGCCTGATACCCGGCCATGGTCTTGGACTTGACGATGATGTCCTTCAAGATCTTGTTGAGCGCGTGACCGATGTGAATCCGGCCGTTCGCATAGGGAGGCCCATCATGTAGCATGTAGAGAGGCCGTCCCCGCCCGGCTGCCTGAATCGCGTCGTAGAGCCGTTGCTGGTCCCACCAGGCGAGCAACTCCGGTTCCCGCTGCGGCAGGTTCGCTTTCATGGGAAAGTCGGTCTGGGGCAGGTTGAGCGTCGTCTTATAATCCATCAATGAGCCACATACACGAAGATTCGCCCGGAAGTCCAGCGTTCGGGATCGGCAGTGTGGAAGGTGGGAATTCTTTGCAGGTTGCTCAGCTCAGATCCATCATTCGATCCAGCGCCACTCTGGCCCACTGCTTCTCGTCGTCGGGAACGGTGATGTGATTCACCACCCGCCCCTCCACCAGATTCTCCATCGCCCAACAGAGATGCGGCGCATCGATCCGGAACATCGTGGCGCATTGGCAGACGGTGGAAGACAGGAAAAACACACGCTTATCGGCCTGCTCCCGCTTGAGCCGATTCACGAGATTCAGTTCCGTGCCTACGGCCCAGGTCGTACCGGCCGGCGCCTCGCTCACCGCGCGGATGATAAATTCCGTAGATCCGATCAAATCGGCCTTGTTGACCACGGTTTCGTGGCACTCCGGATGCACGATCACCGTCGCTTCCGGATACTGCTTCCGAAAATAGTCCACATGGGAAGGCTGGAACATCTGATGAACGCTGCAATGCCCCTTCCATAACAGCAGCCTGGCCTTGCGGACGGCCTCTTGGGAGTGCCCTCCGTTCGGTAAGAGGGGGTCCCACACGAGCATCTGATCGGGCGGGAAACCCATCTTGTTCGCGGTATTGCGCCCCAAGTGTTCGTCCGGAAAGAACAGGATCTTCTCCCGTCTGGCCCAGGCCCATTCCATGATCGCCCGCGCGTTCGAGGACGTGCAGGTAAGCCCCCCGTGTTCGCCGCAAAAGGCTTTGAGATTCGCCGCGGAATTGACGTAGACGACCGGCAACACGGTCTCCTCGACCGGCACCGCCCTCCCCAGCGATTCCCAGCATTGTTCCACCTGTTCGATCGCCGCCATATCGGCCATCGAACAGCCTGCGGCGAGATCCGGGAGAATGACGGTTTGGTTGGATCGGCTCAGGATATCGGCGGTCTCCGCCATGAAATGCACGCCGCAAAAGACGACGTACGGGCGGTCCGCATGTTGTTGGGCCAGCTTCGCCAGAAGCAACGAGTCACCACGAAAGTCCGCGTGCACGATGACTTCGTCGCGCTGGTAGTTGTGACCCAACACCATCACTCGGTCGCCCAACGCCCGCTTTGCCTCAATGGTACGTCTGTAGAGTTTATCCGCAGACACCGACTGATATTCGGAGATGGGATGGCACTCGGATCGCCGGGCGTGTTCCGAGGCAAGCGGTTGACCAAGCACGGGCGATTGAACGAACATGTGCTCCTTGAGTAGAGGGGATTTCGTAAATTCTACGTGAGTGGTGCTCCAACAATCAACGGACCCGGAAGCACTACCGGCTTGGCGTTCCCTAGGTCCCCTGGGCCAATCGGATTCCGCATTCGAATTCGGTCCTCCTCCTCACAGACCCGACGGATGTCCTTTGGGCTGACTCTGAGAAGATTGACACCCTCCAAACCGCAGGTGTACGATGCGTCAGCATTTGCATCCCAGCTAGGGGAGCCGAAAGGCTGAGAGCCCGGATAACCGGGCGACCCTCTGAACCTGACCTGGATAATGCCAGCGTAGGGAAGCGGCGAACTTGATACCGTTGACGGTTGCAAGCCGCACCTACGCATGGTGCGGCTTTTTTGTTTGCACCGTCGATGAAGAGAGGAGCTGTTCCTATGAGTATGCTCGTGACTCCCACAGCCTCCATCAGCAAGGATGGAACCACGGCCCCTATCACGACTCAGCCGCTTCCGGGGTCGCGGAAGACCTATATCCTCGGTCGATTATCCGGGGTTCGAGTTCCGATGCGGGAGATCGAAACCACCTCGGCCTCCTTCTCCCAGGGCACGGCTCCCCGCAAGGAGACCCTTGCCGTGTACGATACGTCCGGCCCCTATACCGATCCGAATGTCGAGATCGATGTCCGCCGTGGATTAGCCCCTCTACGCCGGCAATGGATCCTGGACCGAGGTGATGTGGAAGAGTTGCCGGATCTCACATCGCAGTTCGGACGGACTCGTGCTCAAGATCCCAAGCTCGCCTCCCTTCGGTTTCAACACCTACGCAAGCCGCTGCGGGCGAAGGCCGGGGGCAACGTCACCCAACTGCACTACGCGAGGAAGGGCCTCATCACGCCGGAAATGGAATTCATCGCGATTCGGGAGAACCAGCTGCGCGAGCAAATGGCCGGGCATTTGACTGCGAACGGGAACGGTCGGCCCAGTGGCGTGCTCGAACACCCTGGCCAAGCCTGGGGCGCGGCCATTCCGCGCGTCATCACGCCGGAGTTCGTGCGAGACGAAGTGGCCCGCGGCCGAGCGATCATTCCATCGAACATCAACCATCCCGAAAGCGAGCCGATGATCATCGGCCGGAATTTCCTGGTCAAGATCAATGCCAACATCGGCAATTCCGCCATTGCCTCCTCGATCGAAGAGGAGGTCGAGAAGATGGTCTGGTCGATCCGGTGGGGGTCCGACACGGTCATGGACCTCTCCACCGGCAAGAACATTCACGAAACCCGCGAGTGGATCATCCGGAATTCGCCGGTGCCGATCGGGACCGTTCCAATCTATCAGGCGCTCGAAAAGGTCGGGGGCCGGGCCGAGGACCTGACCTGGGAGGTCTATCGAGATACGCTGATCGAACAGGCCGAGCAAGGGGTGGACTACTTTACGATTCACGCAGGGGTCTTGCTCCGGTATATCCCGCTCACGGCCTCCCGCTGCACGGGGATCGTTTCCCGCGGCGGCTCAATCCATGCCAAATGGTGTCTAGCCCATCACCAGGAGAACTTTGCTTACACCCATTTCGAAGAGATCTGCGAGATCATGAAGGCCTACGACGTCGCCTTCAGCCTCGGCGACGGACTTCGACCGGGATCCATCGCAGACGCCAACGATGCCGCACAATTCGCGGAGCTTGCCACACTCGGCGAGTTGACCAAGGTCGCTTGGGCACACGACGTCCAGGTAATGATCGAAGGTCCCGGCCATATCCCCATGCAGTTAATCCATGAGAATATGACCAAGCAGCTTGACCTTTGCGGCGAAGCGCCGTTCTACACGCTCGGCCCGCTGACGACCGATATCGCGCCCGGGTATGATCACATCACGTCGGCGATCGGCGCCGCCATGATCGGATGGTACGGCTGTGCCATGCTCTGTTATGTAACACCCAAGGAGCATCTGGGGTTGCCGAACCGGGAGGACGTCAAGACCGGGGTCATCGCCTACAAAATTGCAGCCCATGCCGCAGATCTGGCGAAAGGTCATCCGGGGGCCCAGGCGCGAGACAATGCGCTCTCGCAGGCCCGGTTTGAGTTTCGCTGGCAGGACCAGTTCAATTTGTCCCTTGACCCGGATACGGCTCGGACCTATCACGATGCCACGTTGCCTGACCAGGCGGCAAAAGTCGCCCATTTCTGCAGCATGTGCGGGCCACATTTCTGCTCCATGAAGATCACCCAGGATGTGCGGGACTATGCAGCTCAAAAGCATGTAGCGGAGCAGGAGGCCTTGACCGTCGGCATGAAGGAGAAGTCGGAGGAGTTCCGCAATGCAGGGGCGGAACTCTACCTCTAGCAGGAGCGATCATCATGACAACACCAAGACCGGCTCCATTGCAGGAACGCGACATCACCCGGCACATCGCCCGGGAGTACCATAAAGAATTCGACCAGCTCATCGAGAGCGACGTGATCATCGTCGGAGCCGGCCCATCGGGCTTGATCTGCGCCCATGACCTGGCGGCGATGGGGTTCCGGACCTTGATCGTCGAACAGTCACTGGCGCTTGGCGGCGGGTTCTGGCACGGCGGCTATCTGATGAACAAGGCCACCATCTGCGAACCGGCCAACGAGATTCTTGAAGGAATCGGCGTGCCCTGCAAACGGATCAAGGAATGTGAGGGCATGTACATGGTTGATCCACCGTACGCGACCGGGGCTCTCATCGCCGCCGCCTACCGGGCCGGGGCAAAGGTCTTGAACCTCACCAGGGTCGTGGATCTCATTCTGCGGCGGGAGGGGGTGCTGGAAGGAGTCGTGGTCAACAATACGACGGCGGAAATGGCCGGGCACGACGTCATTCACGTCGATCCCATTGCTCTGGAAAGCAAGATCGTGGTCGATGCGACCGGCCACGACGCCGTCGTGGTGGGATTGCTCCACCGGCGCAATCTCTATCAGCGGGTGCCGGGCAACGGGGCCATGTGGGTGTCCCGATCGGAAGAAGAAGTCATGAATCGGACCGGCGAGGTGTATCCGAATTGCTTTGTCATCGGGCTGGCGGTGGCGGCCGTCAACGGCACGCCTCGCATGGGGCCGGCCTTCGGCTCCATGTTGTTGTCCGGCCGATACGGCGCCGAGTTGATTAAGAAGAAACTGAAGCAGGAGTGAGGCACTTTTCTTTGCGGCTGTTCAAACCCGTCACTCAGCGAGGCCGCAAGGAGTGAATACCCCGAGGCGTACTCTTTCTCGTACGTCGAGGGAGATGAACGACTGAGAACGACGCTGATGGCGGGTTTCAACAGCCGCTTATGGATGTACAAGATTTTCTAGCCCAGGGCGAAGGCCGCGAAGAAGACAAACGCGAAGCGTGGCAGCTTTTCCAGCAAGCCTTCGAGTTGCAACGAAAGGGTGAGTTGGAGGAAGCCGTCCGCCTCTACAAGCGGTCGATCGACGCCTACCCGACTGCCGAAGCCTATACGTTTCTCGGGTGGACCTACAGCTTCATGGGGCGGATCGACGAGGCGATCGAGGAATGCCACCATGCGATCTCGCAGGACCCGGATTTCGGCAACCCCTACAACGATATCGGCGCATACCTGATCGAGAAGGGGCAATTCGACGACTCCATTCCCTGGTTCGAGCGCGCCATGCAGGCCAGGCGGTATGAAAGCCCGGAGTATCCACACCTGAATCTCGGCCGAGTTTATGAGCGCAAAGGCGATTGGCCCAAGGCGATTGACTGTTACAAACGGGCGCTCACGCTCAACCCCAATTACGCGCTCGCCAAGAAGTCGCTGGGACGGCTGATCAGTTCGATGAACTAATCAAATTGAAATCTCCTGCAATGACCGACCAGACGAAAACGATCCTCGTCGTGATCAACGACCTTTTCTTTTACACGAAGCTGCGCGATGCCCTGCTTCCTCAGGGCTACAAGCTGGAGCGGGCTCGCACGCAGGAGGATTTCGCGTCGAAGGCCGCCGCGATCGGTCCTGATGCAGTGGTCATGAACCTCAACGACCTCAGTCTGGACCCGTTCCGAGCACTGACGTTGTTGAAGGCTGATCCTGTATTGGCCAAGGTGCCGGTGTTGGCCTTCGCCAACCATGAGGAAGTGGAGACCTGGCATCGTGCAAAGACTCTTGGTGTCTCGAAGATCGTCTCGCGCAATGAGTTTTCCGCACGAACGAGCGCGTTGGTTCAAGAAGTCATGGGAGGCCGTCCATGAACCCGTTACGCCTGAGAGACGAACATGCCGCGGCCGGAGCCGAGTTTGGCGATGCATTCGGCTGGGAGGTGCCGCTGCGTTACGGTGATCCTGCAGACGAACACCAGGCCGTTCGCCAAGCCGTTGGGCTGTCCGATCTGTGCCACCGGGGCATCCTCCGGGTGACCGGCGACGATCGGGTGAAGTGGCTCCAGAGCATCATCAGCAACGACCTCATGC
Organism: Nitrospiraceae bacterium; assembly: GCA_050246315.1. Classification (GTDB taxonomy): domain Bacteria; phylum Nitrospirota; class Nitrospiria; order Nitrospirales; family Nitrospiraceae; genus Nitrospira_G. The sequence goes on from JBFWWG010000007.1 coordinate 89,264, forward strand.
CCCTGAAACCGGGCCAGTATCTCTATTCAAGCTTGCTCACGCACAAAGGCAGGATGCTCTCTTATTTCCGCTGCTACATACAGGAAGACGCGGTGTTGCTGGAAGACGTGGGGGAAGTCGGGGACCTAACCTATCAGGCAATCCGGAAATTCCTCCTGTACGGCACCAAGGCCAAGCTTCAGAATCTTTCAGAAACCTGGGGACTACTCCTCGTGAGCGGCCCGAGAGCCGCGGAGCTGATCAGGACTTCGTTCGGTCTCGACACCGCTTCGCTCCAGCCCCTGCGGTTCATCAGCCACAACCTCGAAGGATCACCTGCACTGTTCAGTCGCACGGAGGAGACGGGAGAGACCGACATCGAAATTCTCCTCCCCAGCGACAGGCTCGGATCGGTCTGGCAGCAACTCCTGGCTGCGGGCCGTCCGTTCGGGCTGAAACCGGTTGGATCAGAGGCACGGCAGGCCCTGCGAATGGAAGCGGGGATCCCAGCTATTGGAATCGATTTGACGGAAGACATTGTACCCCCGGAAGCGAATCTGGAAGGCAAAGCATTCAGCCTGACCAAAGGCTGTTATCCGGGACAAGAGGTCGTGGCGCGGATGGACACCTACGGGAGCGTCCGGCGTCACCTGGTGGGACTCGTGGTCGAGGGATCGACGGTCCCACCGAAGGGAGCGAAACTGTTCAGCGGGGATCGCGAGGTGGGATGGATCAGTAGTGCGGTCCACTCTCCTCAGTTGGGACAGGTCATCGCCTTTGGTTTCCCGCTGCGGGACTTCAGCAAGCCGGAGACCTCGTTGAGCATCGAACTGGACAGCCGCCGGGTCCACGCGACCGTCCAGGCCCTACCGTTCTACCGCCGGTCCTCTCCCGCCTGATCAACCTCGGCTGAAGCGATTTCGGTCAGGAGCCCTTCGGGGCTACTTCTCCGGGTTTCGCGCGGACGTAACCGCCGCGGCAAAATTCAACAGAGTCTTTCGTTCCGCATCTTCCAGCGCCAGCAGCAGGTGTGCCTCCTCGCCATGCATCAGCCTCAGGCTGAGAAACGGGTCCTCCTGCCGCTTCTCGCGGTTGTTCCAAAGCGCGTCGATCACCTGCACCTTGTCCAACTGGCCAACCGAGACGATGTCGTAACGAAAGTACGAGTCCCCGATGACCATATCGAAGACCACGCCTCCTGCCGTCAAGGCCAACACATTGAACCGTCCCTGGTCTTCGTAGCCTTCCGGCAAAAACTTATTGATGTGGAAATGCGCGACCTTGCGGTCCCCCAGCGCCGCCTGCACATTCTTCCTGAGCGCCTCATAGTCGATCTGCAATGCTTTTTCATCCGGCCCGGTCGCCGCCACGGCGGCATCCTTGACCCGCTCAAATACGTCGTTCGCTGTGATGCCTGCTCCCATCGTGCTCTCCCCTTTCTGGTCTTCGCCATCTCCTTGCAAACACAGCCAATTGGAGTGATCAGGATGGCCGGATCGATCGCCGCGCCCGGATCACGCCCATGACTCCGATCGCCGCCCAGGAGAACTCCAAGAGAATGAATCCCGCTTGCTGTTCAACCAGCGCCACCAGGCCGAGCAACAGCGATCCGAGAATATTCAGTGCCAAATACCCGCCGTCCAGCTCGCGCCAAATGCCGTTCTGATTCAATCCATAGGCCACCAGCACCATCACCGCCCCGATCACCGACAGAACTTGAAGCCACATCGCCGCATCCGTTCCGCCCGCGGACGCAGGACCTCACTCTTCCAGACCGACAGTGGCCGTCAGATCGTCCTGCGTAGGGCGTCGTACCGTACCTGGTCGGCGTTCGAGAATGCAAGCGAGCAGCCGGCCGGATTCAAATGATTCGAAAGGCGCGACGACCGAGTGCTAACGAGCCGCCACTTGGTGAGTGTGACGGACCGTTCCCTCTTCGTCTGCAATCTGCACCTGAAACCGCTGCCGGTCAGCCGTCACAAGCCCGAAGTTGAAGTACCCCGAATCGGAGAACAGATTGGTGGGGCGGAACGTCGGCGCAGGCGTGACCGGACGAGCGGGATTCGCCGACAAGGGGCCGGCGATGAATTCATGAAAATCCGGTACCCCGTCGCCCGACGGATCGTAGGCATTGGCTTGGACGTAGTGGACGTCGGCGGCGAGCCATACGACGTTGCGGATGTCGCGGCTCAGGATCGTCTCGACGATCAGGCTCAACTCATACTCGAATCCCGTCCCGTCATTGGCCCGGGCCCAACTGTCGTGTCCAGGCGCGCTGATCGTCCCTCCTTTCCGATTGTTGGAAAGCGGCACGCTGGTCACGATGACCTTCCAGGTCGCAGTCGATTCCGCCAGGCCCCGCAACAGCCAGTCCCGTTGATTGGCTCCCAGCATCGTCTTGCCGGGACCGTCGGGGTCGCTGTTGCGGCTGCGGTACTGCCGCGTGTCGAGGATGAAGAGTTCCACGTCCGCGCCGTATCGGAATCCTCGATAGAGCCTCGTCGGGTCATCCTGCGGGGTTCCGATCGGCCAATAGTCCAACAACGCCTGACGACCGGCCGGCATCTGCGAATCGTAGGGTCCCGAGAAATTGTTGCGAACCTCGTGATCGTCCCAGGTCACCAATACCGGCGTTTCGCTCAGGAATCGCCTGAGACTGGAGGCACCCCGCTGGTAGCGATGCTTGGCGCGATATTGGTCCACGGTTTCCGCGGCAAACGAACTGCCCGCCACGTTCGGAGGAGCGCCGCAGACCTCATCCCCATACACGGTGTCCCCAACGAATAGCATGGCTTCGGCCTGCTGATTCCTCATGCGGTCGAAGATGGGATATTCGTCCTGGCCAGTCCGACATCGCCCCTGTCCGCCAAGATCGGCGCTCCAGAGCAACCTGATCGGGCTGTGCTCCGTGACTGTCGGCGCAGTGCGAAACGTCCCTTCCTCACTCGGCTTGGCCGCGTTGCCGAAAGAAGCGGCCTCGTCCACGGCCGCCGCCCAAAACCGATAGCGATACCTGGTCGCAGGACGGAGACCGGAAATTTTCACCTTCACCGTATAATCATCGGCAGCGCTCGTGGCCCGGAGCGCGCTTGCTTGGGAAGCTTCAGCCGGAGGAGGAGCCTTCGCCTGAGCCCGTCCTGACACGGTTCCATCGGTAGCAGTACCAGCTTCATCCCACCATTCCGCTTGAATGATGCGAGGACCGTTGGTCCTGGTCCAGATGACCGCTGTCTGGTCCGTAATATCGCCGCTGGCGAGACCTTGGACAAAAGGACCGATCGGGGCCTCTTCCTCCGTGAACGGGCTGCCCGGCGGCAGGCCTTCCTTGTAGACAGGGGCACAACTTGCGAAGAGTACGAAGAGACCGGCTGCGAGGCCACCACGCAAGGAGAAGAGCTGACCACAGTGGACCATGTCGCTCAGTCGTTTACAGGAAGGAGTCAGGAGCGTCAAGACAAGTTTGAGGCTGACAGGATTGAGGCGAATGAAATTATGGCCGGTTGCTTTCCGAGAGCGGCGTTGGGCATACTAGATCCCGAAAGGGCAGACCAATGACCAGCGAACGTTGTCTCGTTCAGGACTGTACCGCCCGACCCTATGCGCCGGCAGGCACGGGCGCGATCTGTAAGCCGCATTTCATCGATTTCCTGACATGGCGCCGCCGCCGCGGGCTTCAGATGTTTCTGAAATACGCCGGCATGACCATGCCCGAGCGCGATGTGATCGTCGAAGAATGGCGCAAGACCGTCAAGGTCGAAGAAGCGCCGATCGCCCCGACTGCAAAACCCTGAGTCGTCCGCCCCGTTGGTTTACTTCTCTCCGTCGAACTGTACCTCACGCCCTGATTGTCCCCCTCTTCCCAAAGCAGACGTATTTGTGGCAAACGAAGCCGCAGGGCAATGCAAGTCGTTCGCGGCAGGCACAGGAACTAAACGTATCTGATGGAACGCTGGCGACGCCACCGATCACCCTACCGTTGGCCTTCGTCACCAACACCGTCGCCTGACTTGTCGTCGTACTCGTCATAGCTCCTGTTTCGCATTTCCTTTCTGGACTCAGCGCGCCGCTGTTCCGATGCAATCCTGAGGTCGAGTTCTGCGATATGACTTTCGGCGAACGCCCTAACCGTGGACCTTTCATCTGTTAGCCATTCTGTCAATGATTCCTTCCTGGCCTGCAATGCTTCTGAAAAGCCAAATTCTCCCCTTACAACTCCAGTGTTGTCGATACTGACCCGGACCTCGTTCAATTTGTGCTGGTCATCTGGAAACCGCGACACAATTTCCTTCAACACAACGTGGACAGAAGTCACACCGTCATAGTTCTGCAGTATCGCCAGCGCGAAATCTGCCTCCGTATCACCGCCGGTTTTTACCAAGTCGGCAAGTGCGGTAGCGAACTCCGGAGTGCAGTTGGTGAACACATTGCTAAGCAGGCGCCCCCCCTCGAAACTGGAAAAGCCTTCGGTCTTGAGTGAACCACGATAGCCCTTTGCTGATTGCGAGCGACGGGTTCTTCGAGAGCTCCTTTTCAAGGCCATGGAACTGAAACGGCACCGCCTCGAAGCGATCTTCGTCCTCACCGTCAGCGGCCTCATGGGAAAGCCGAACTCCGAAATAGTCCCAGACTGCCTCTGGCTGGCGATCGGCAAGCCGGACCAAGACACGCTCGGCTTTATAGTTTAGCCTGCGAAGATAGCCCAGATTTTTCAAGAGCTGCACCGTCACCTCCTGGGTAAGTTCCTCATAGAACTTCGTGGCCTTCTGCAGAAACCACCCTTGCGAGACCCAACTCGGGTCTTTTCGGTCATTTAGAAAGGCCAGGGCGTCACGCACGAACGTGTCTGGGTCTGCGATCTTCTCCGTTCCGTAATGCTCCAAAGCGAAGAGCAGGCATTCAATGACAGCTGTTTGGTCGCCTTTTTCAATCGCGCGTTTCAGTAGGCGAGTAGCGAAATCGGGCCTCTTCACATCGGAGTACCGCAGGTGCCGTGCTAGGCCAGTGAGGTTTTTGGCAGACTCAAGCTCACTCTCCAAGATCCGCTCATAAATATCAGCTCGGCTGCCCACAGCGAGTCCATTGAGGAAGCCAGCAAGAAAGATGCGTAGGTCATCCGAGGCCTTTGCTAAAAACCTGTCAGCTACTTCGGGCTTGCTCTCAGCCAGCTTGCTGATGAAATTGCCGAAAACCGGGAAGGTGGCAAGATCGCTCGACCTCGTTTGCGCGCAACGCTCTACCAGGTCGAACCAGTCGTTCTCATTCTCCGGGTTGATCTCATCGATGTAGCGGTCAGCTTCACTATGCCGATATTGGTCGGCTCTTTCTAGTTCGAACTCCTCGTCGGTCCAGTGATCTGGATAAGCAGATTCAAAGCCTACCAGGACTTTATATCGGACAAACCGATCATCGGTGTTGATTGTGTCTCGAAACCTAAAGATGGCAGCCACGAGTGCCATGGCTTCGGCCTGACAACCGAACCGATTGCCCGAGTCTTCTGTAAGACCCTTCACCCTGAAATAGTCGTAGAGGAAGCGGTGCTCTAAGTGCTGAAGCAGCTCGTAGCTCATCACGCCAGCGCGTTCCAACACGAAGTTAACAATGCGTGTGGCATCCTTGAGCGTGATGGACAAGAGCTCATTAGAATATTGCCCTCGATGGGGAGTCCTTGTTGCGGCGTCCAGCGATGAAAGAACTGCGCGCTTCTGTACATCGTCGGTCGATCTATCATAGGCTGCGAAAAGGACTTTGATTGCCTTGTCGCGCACTTCTCTGAGCTGATCGGATGCGGGCACGGCGCCTGTGCTAAAGACTACGGAGTCTGCCTTCCACTTTGTGCCGCTGATGTCTGATTGAATCGCTTCGGTCCAGACGGCAAGAGCGATGGGCCGGATCTTGTCCATCTCGACCTCGTTCATTTGAGCGAGGTGATCTACCAATGCCATCTGAAGCCTCGGCCCTACCTGGTTGTACGCGTCGATGTTGTACTCGGACAGCTTCTTGACGGCGTTCACAATCTGCTGGCGAATGGCTTCGCTTGGCTCGTCCCGATAGATGTCGATAAGCAGTTGCAGAGTTCCAACTATGTCGGCGTAGCGCAGATTCTCAACGATCTCCACGACAAGTCTCGTCACTGAATCGGCCTTGAAGCCCTCCATATTTCCGTAGGTCGTTTCCATCGGAACGGGCTCCGTGGCGCGCGCCGCTTTAACAGACCTCAGCAGAGGGCCTTTCAATGCCTCAAAGGCAGCCGGGAGGTCGTCGTAATTGGGAATGGCGTAATCTTTCAGTCCTGACAGAATCTCGTAACGCTCGTTGTTGTTCTGCGCATTGTCCAGCAGGTTGGCGATATCTTTGTCGAAGAGCTCCTTGCCTTGGAGGAGCCGTTCATATTCCTGCTGGGCTTTCTGAAACTCATATCCAGCCGGGATCAGATACTTGTCCATGATCCGAGCAAATCGGCTGGCGATACCTTTCATGGCTTTCTCGCCGTAGCCTTCGCCCAGCTTGTTCTTGTAGACGATGTCGTGTGAGGTCTCGGACCAAGCGTGCTCCAGAATGGTTTGGACCTGAATTTCGCACCGCAGGCCAGCGAATCTCGCATATTCTGGAAGGCGTAAGCGATCCTCGCGAAGCCGGACCGTGTAGTGAATTGCGCGATATTGCGCTCCTTGGTTCTCCGGGGTGGGGTGGTGGATCCTGGTCGAGTTCTCCTCGATCTCGAAATTTTCGTGAAATAGTGGTGAGGCCACGAAACGGTCAACATCATTGTTGGTGTAGAAGATAAGCCGGGCGCCGGCGAGATCGCGCCGGTCACGGTCCAGCGTCTGTGTATCCATTTTGCCGTCCTCAGCTAGGCGGCGCCGTAGACTTTCGATCCCTTTTGCACGGCACTGAACTGACTGAGGCCGGGGCAGGTTTGAGGCAGCTAGCAACGCCTTCTCCAAGATGAAGCGGACCGTTTCAGCAAAGGCTTCATAGGTCCCAAAATACTTCTTTTCGTAGTCGTTAAGGTTCACGACACTCAGATTTCGCTTCGAAGTTCATTCAGCACAATCACCGACGACCGGAGGAGCGTGCGTACGTCTGAAGCTAACACGGCGCACCTTGGTGGCTTGAGCGCCGTATAGAGTCACGTCCGCTTCTGGTCGATAGGGACCATCCCCGGAAGAGTCGCCGCGTGGTGTTCAATACCGCATAACTATAAGTCTGCTGCAGCCTCCCCGTGCAGCCTAGCACGGTGCCCTCTACTACTCCTCCCCGCTCAGGCGAAGCGGCCATGTAGGCTCCCACTGCGCGTGTCCAACGAGGCCCTGCGTTCCTTCTCACCCGCCCCCCCGTGGCGCCGATACGCCACGTTTCCCGCAGGGCGCGCGTTGCACGAGCCGACTCCAAATATAACGTTCCTTCCAAGCTTGCTCGTCGTCTCGTTCTACCGGAAGGACACTCGTGCTGGTCCCACTGCGGCCATCGAATGACTCTAATGTGCTCCTTCCAAGCTTGCTCACTGATATTCTTTCAGCAGGTAACTGGTAGGGTCTGAACTGCGCGCATCGAGGGAGCACATTCCGATCGTGCGGCCTCTGCGAGCATAGACCCTACCAGTTACCTCGCCCCTTCTCCGCGGACTCTGGTAGCAAGGGATCGGCATGAGTGTCCTTCCACTTCCTCTTCCTGCGCGTTCTGCGAGCACGGAAGGCAGACCGACCGCCAGACTTACCCTTTCACTACTTCAGTCGGGTGAGCTGGCTCATGCCCTCCTATTGCGCGCATCGAGGGAGCACATTCCGATCGTGCGGCCTCTGCGAGCACGGGAGGGCATGAGCCTGATCACCCTCCCCTTTCTCACCCACCTCCCATCACCGGGCTTCCATGATGGTGGATCATCAACCACTCATCCCCCACGCGCTCAAATAAGTTGGTCGCCAGAATCTTGGTCTGCACGGTGGCATCGTCCTGCTTGGTCGTCAGGTTCTCCGTGCAAATTACCCAGGCCACATCGCCGGCGACCTGGACCTCGACATCGGTCAATTCGAACTTCATGTCGAAGGTGTGGTTGAAAATCAGCACCCAAGAATCCCGCACCGCCGGCCAGCCTGAACGGAGTCCCCATCCGGGATGGATGCAGGTGACATAGTCTTGCTGGAGCCAGATCTTGTCCATCTGCGTGATATCGAGGCTCTCGAAGGCTTCGTAAAACGCCTGGTTGACGCGCGCCACTTCTTCAATCCGTTGTTCAATCATGAGGGCTCCTCGGTGACCGGCATTGTTCGCGAACGCTGCTGCCGCAACCGCAAGTCGATCCGCTAGGTCTAATGATCAATGGACGGTTTCGTCACGAACCTTCGTGAGCAATGCGGGCTTGAAAGATCCCATGATACCGCAGACTTGCGCGGCGTGGCGAGGCACAAAGCGAGCGCCCGGCAGGCAGCGCGCCGTTCGACCGATGCAGGACGAGTTGTCAACGCTCGATGAGAGGAGAAACCAGACCGGAAGGAAATCTACCGTGAGGACTTGGCTTGCGATGGCTTCTGCTTGATCGAGGGCTGATCTCGCACCGGTTGAAGAGCGCCGGGAGCACTATCCATGCGCAAGGCACGGATCATCGCCTGGCGCGACGCAAAGGACCTGCCGGCCAGCGGCCCCTTCTCACAGAGGTACCCAGTCTTCACCCGATGGCAATCATGACGGTCCACCGGGCGGCTTTTCGCCCAGAGACTGTTCGGCAGGCCCACAACCAGGACTACCCCTGCGATGACCCCTGCCATGAAGGTTGTTCTCTTGTTCATACGTCCTCCTGCGCGTGCTGCCATGGGAGGAAGTATAGCAGGCGGACCATACCTGGCCCGGCCAGAGACCGTCGGTGGAATGAAGTAGGAGACGGCGGGAGGTTACCCGGAAGGTTCCTTGGTCTGATAGCCCACGAGCCACACGCCGGCCAGGATCAGGACGATCCCCAGAGCTTCCCTCGGCCCTACTGCTTCGCCCAGAATCAGGGCGGATAGGAGCAGTGCAGAGACAGGGATGAGGTTCACGAAAACTCCAGCACGTGAGGGACCGACTCCCTGAACCCCATAGAGCCAGGCCTGCTGACCGAGCGCCGTGGCAAAGACAATGAGGTAGCCGAGCGCCACCCATCCGCCAGTGGAGACCGTCGTCCAGCCCTCCTGCATCACCTTCTGGTCGGACCACAACAGCGGGATCTGCAGGACAATCGAGATGAGCAGCGTGGTCCAATTGATCGTGAGCGGCGACAGGCGGTCCATGACCGATCCGCTGCCGATGGTATAGAGCGCCCAACTGACCAATCCGAGGAGCACCAATGTTCCGCCCAACCAGGGATTATCGCCCGCGGCGCTCTCTCCACCCCCACCCGACACGAGCGCCACCCCGGCAAAGGACAGGGCGCTGCCGGCCACAACCTTTCGAAAGGGCACGTCTTTGATGAGCAGGGAGGACAACAGCGCCGTAATGGCCGGGCTTGCTCCGATAATCACTCCCGCCGCCGCCGCACCAATGTAGCGCAGGCCGAAGAGGGTCAGCAGGTGATTGCCCAAGACGGCGAGACCCAACAGCGCAAGCAGCCACCGGTCCCGACCCACGAGCCGAATCGATCGGCCCTCCTGCAACCACCAGAGCGGAATCAGGATGGCCAGCGCACCGATTCCCCGCAGCACCGACACCTCAACGGCAGAGAACGACGCCAACGCATATTTCTGCCCGACGATCGACCCGCCCCAGAGCACCGCGGCCAGAGTCAACGAACCGTAGGCGATCGCCACCGAAGGAGAGGCCATACCGCTGGGGATAACAGCGTCATGACGACCCGTCAAGGATTATTTCCGGCCGATTGTAGATTCGACTACCGTGGCGGCAGGCCTGGGCGCTACGACGCGCCGAATTCCGGCTTCACCATCAATATGCCGTCTCTGATGGTCACCAGCACCGCGCTGACGAGCGGATCGTCCGCGACTAGACGGTTCAGATCCTGGATAGTCCTGGTCCGATCGTCAGGAGGAGGTTGCAGAAGCACATCGCCCGACCAGAGCACATTGTCGATCAGGATCGCTCCCGTCGGCGCGATCAGCTCCAGGGCTCGCTGATAATACTGGATGTAATTCTGCTTGTCGGCATCGATGAAGATGAGATCGAACGGCCCCCGGACCTCCCGCAAGGTCTCCAGCGCAGGCCCTTCCCGGATCGTGATCTTCCTGCCGTGCCCGCTCTTCGCGAAATAGCGCCGTGCCACGAGGATCGGCTCGAGGTCGATCTCGCAGGTAAGCAGCTCGCCATCTGAGGGCAACGCCTCCGCCATTGAAAGGGCGCTATAGCCGGTGAACATGCCGATCTCCAGCACCCGCCTGGCCCTGACCAGCTTGACCATCATCTTGAGAAAGGCGGCCTCCAACGGTCCGACCAGCATTCTGGCCAATTCCATCGTGCGTTCCGTCTCTTCCCGCAGCTCGCGACAAACGGCCGACTCGCCCATAGAATGTTGTTCCGCATAGGCTTCGATCTCGGGACGCACCAACTCTTCCATTTCAGACCTCCCCTGTGAAACACTTTCCTCACACCCTGGCGGGCGCTGTGCTCAAACTGTTCGCCATCATGCCGGAGGAGGTCGATCGTGGCAACACTCAGGACCCTTGATCCGTTACGCACGCAGCTTCATACAATCCAACAGATCAACAGCGCGGCCTCGCTCTTATCCTGGGATATGGAAACCTACATGCCAGCCGGAGGCGGCGCGGCTCGGGCCGATCACATCGCCACCCTGCAAGGACTGGCGCACGATCGCCTGGTGTCCTCCGATATCGAACGGTTGCTGGGCCAATGGCTGGATCTCCAGACCGGCAACCTCCAAGCACGCCCTGCAGATCCCTGGGATGAATCGGCCAAGGCGCTGCTTCGGGAGGTCTGGCGGGATTACAGCCGGGCCAAGAAACTCCCGTCCGATTTTGTCGTCAGGCTCGGCCGCGAATGTTCCCTGGCTCAGCAGGTATGGGTAGAGGCGCGCACCAAGAACGACTTCAAGCGATTCCTCCCCAACCTCACCACCATCCTCGCATTGAAAAAGGAAGAGGCAGCCTATCTGGGCTACGCCCATTCCCCGTATGACGCCCTGCTCGATCATTACGAGCCCGGTGCCACCGCGAGCCAACTCGTTCCCCTGTTCGAGGAATTGAAGGCGCGACTGGTCCCCTTGCTCAAGGCCGTGCTGGCCAGCCCGGTTTCGATTGACGATCACTGTCTGCATGAGCGCTATGACCCGGTGCGCCAGATGGAATTCGGCCGGGTGGTCTTAACGGCGATGGGATACGACTTTGAGCGCGGCCGTCTGGACTTGTCCGCCCATCCCTTTACGACATCGTTCCATCCGACCGACGTACGAGTCACCACCAGGGTCTCTGAACGGGACCTCGCATCCTGCCTGTTCAGTTGCATCCACGAGGGGGGGCATGGGTTGTACGACCAGGGCCTGGACCCGGCTCACTATGGCACCCCGCTCGGCGACACAATCTCGCTCGGCATCCACGAGAGCCAGTCCCGTCTCTGGGAGAACTGTGTCGGCCGATCCCGTCCGTTTTGGCGAGGCTTTTATCCGCTGCTGCAACAGAGCTTCCCGGAGCAACTGAGCAGGGTGCCGCTTGATCGCTTCTATGCCGCGATCAATAAAGTGCAACCCTCGCTGATCCGGGTGGAGGCTGACGAGTTAACCTACAATTTGCACATCATGTTGCGCTTTGAGGTTGAACAGGAATTGATTGAGGAGCGGCTCAGGGTCGAAGAGCTGCCGGAGAGCTGGCGCGAGAAAATGCGAACCTACCTCAATGTGGTTCCGGAGACCGATGCGGAAGGGGTCTTGCAGGACATCCATTGGTCGATGGGTGCATTCGGCTATTTTCCCACCTACACACTCGGCAACCTCTATTCGGTGCAGTTCTTCAATCAGGCCAAGCAGGAACTGATCGGGCTGGAGCAAGAGATCGAGGCTGGCCGGCTCACGGGACTTCGCCAGTGGCTCGGCCAGAAAATTCATCAATGGGGACGCATGTTCACCGCCGATCACTTAGTCCAGCGCGTCACGGGCCGGTCGCTGACTCCAAGCCCCTGGCTGTCCTACGTGGAGCAGAAATACGGCGAGTTATATCAGTTAGAGGGAAGATCGAAGTGTTGAGTGCTGAGTGCTGAGTCTCAGTCCTCAGCCTTTTTTAATAGCCCATCAATTGGTTGAGCTTTGCCAGCGTGGTCGGGGAGAGCATGAATTCTTCCTTGACCTCAATCCGATGTGGAACGAGCAGCGTCGTGTGGAAGACAATATCCCGAATGAAGATCTTGTTCTCTGGATTTTCAGGGGTGGTAAGTTCCACATCCTCTACGGACTTGATGATCTGGCTCGTATCCTGGGGACCGTAGTGCCCAATGACCGCCTGAATTAGGTCAACCACCTTGTGGTGCGTCTCGTTCGATTCGGCCTCTTTAGTCAGCAACGGAACGACCTCGTCCACCACCTGCTCGGTCACGGAAAAGTTCTCGACTCGCTCTTTTCGCCGAAGCGACATGAGATCGTTGTCGAGGTCCTTGCTGAACGCGCCGTAGGCAAATCGGAAATATTCGAAATGCAGGGCCCTGATCCCTTTGCTGAACAATTGCAACTCGCAGAGGAAACAGAGTTGCTGCAGCTTCACGTCGTTCAGCAACCCATGTGGCTCGGCCACATGCAGCACATACAGCAGCAGCGCCCGATCGATGGTCATATGGCTACTCTGCCTCATGCCGTACGTCCCCTCTCTAAGAGCCGATCCTGCCCACGCGTCGCAGGCTCGGCGGGCGATTCGGTTGGAAAGGGGTGCACTATAGTGGCGGGCTTGAGGCCCGTCAACCTATTCCGTGGTAGAAAGAGCGCGTTCGGGTCTTTTTGATTCCCACCGTCTAGCCTCTTGACCAGATCACCCGTTTCGTTCTTAAATATCTGAATCATGCCGAATCGAGCGACCATCGGAAAGCCCGTCAAGGAAATGGAGGACCTGCGCCATCATCTGTCCAAGCACAATCTGAAGCTCACCCGACAACGCGAGTTAATCCTCATCGAGTTTCTGAAGAAGGAACACATCACGGCAGAAGAGATGTACCACCAGCTCGCGAAGAAAGACCCTCATCTCGGCCTGGCCACCATTTATCGTACCCTCAACCTCTTCTGTGAAGTGGGGTTCGCCCAGGCTCGACATTTCGGGTCGCAAACACAGTACGACAACGTATCGCACAAGGGTCACCACGATCACCTCATCTGCACCGGATGCGGCAAGATCGTCGAATTCGAAAACGAGGACATCGAGCGTCTGCAGGAAGAAGTGGCCGGTGGACACGGCTTTGTCATCAAAACCCACAAGCTCGAACTCTACGGTCTCTGCTCCCAGTGCCGGAATTAACCTACCGCCTGGCCCATCACGAACAAGAATAGGTTGAAGATGATGAATCGATTCAACAGCCCGTCGGGGCCGGCTCCCAACCGACCACCCCACTCGCGATGGATGCCGCTGGTCGTCTGTTTATGCAGCGTGATCTTGATCCTGGCGTCGTCACCCGTGGCACAGGCGGCGGACAAGGACAAGCTGGTCGTGTACTCGGGGAGGAGCGAGCGCCTCATCAAACCCGTGTTGGATGCATTTCAAAGCAAGACGGGGATTCAGATCGAACTGCTGTCTTCCGGAACAACGGAACTCGTCAACCGCCTGCAGGTTGAAGGGGATCGTACGCCAGCCGATGTGTTGATCACCAACGATGCTGGCAGCCTCGAACGGGCCAGGGAACTGGGGTTGCTCCAGCCGCTCAAGCTTCACGACATCGACCGGGCGATTCCCGTCCAATATCGAGCCGCTGATCAGAGCTGGATCGGACTTTCCGGCCGGTTTTGGGTCATCGTCTACAACAAGAACCTCGTGAAGCCTGAGGAGATCGTCTCGCTTTTCGATCTGGCCAAGCCGAGCTGGAAGGACAAGATCGGGATTCCTAACGCCGGCAGCGAATACCTCCAAGCGGGAGTTTCAGTCATTAAAGAAACCTATGGTGATCAGCGGACCAAAGAGTTTCTGAGCGGTCTGAAGCAGAACGCAGGGTCCAGAGTCTACGGGAAAAGCTCGCAGATTGTGGAAGCGGTCGCCAAAGGCGAGGTGGCGGTTGGCATCGTCAACCACTACTATATCTATCGCCATCTGGGGGCGAACCCTTCTGCGCCGATCGCCGCCATCATGCCGGACCAACAGGCCGGCGGGATGGGCGCGATTTTGAACGTCGCCGGTATTGGCGTGACCAAGGCCAGTCATCGATTGGACAGCGCGCGTGCGCTTGCAGAATTTCTCGTCGGCCAATCCGGTCAACAGCTCTTCGCCGAACTTAATAAAGAATATCCCCTCCATCCGGACGTCAAGGCCGACCCTGCGCTCATCGAGCGAACTTCCTTCCGAGCGGCCCCCGTTCCTCTCGCCAAGCTCGCGGAACTCAGGGACCCGACGATGGCCCTGATTGAGGATGTTGGGCTTCGGTAGTCGCGTTCAGCCCCCATGACCGCGACAGTTCTCCGTCATCACCTGCTGTCGCCCCTTCAATTACTCGTCCTCCTGATTGCTGGCACCCTCTGCCTTCCATTGGGGTATGTGCTGGTGCAGGCGGCGACCACAGATCCGGCCTTGTGGAGCCGCTTGTGGCGGACCAGGTTACCTGAGTTGCTGGTCAACACCGCCTCGCTCGCTGTGACGGTATCCGGAGTCACGCTGCTCCTCGGCCTGTCCCTTGCCTGGCTTGTCACACGATATGAATTTCCGGGACGGACGATCTGGGAATGGGCCCTCATTCTGCCGCTGGCGATGCCGACCTTTGTACTGGCCTACGTCTATGCTCACCTGCTTTCAACCGGCGGCCCGGTGGACCGGCTTTGGCAGGTGGTGGCGGGACCCGATCATCACGTGTTTGCCCCGCAAAGCTTGACCGGGGTGACGCTCGTGATGGCGCTCGATACATTCCCCTTCGTCTACGTGCTCTGTCGCGCGGCCCTCCTCAACATGAATCTCTCCTTCGAGGAGGTGGCGCGTGCCTGTGGCGTCGGTCGCTGGCCGACCTTCCTACGGGTCACCGTGCCGCTCCTCCGTCCGGCGATCTTTGCCGGTCTCTCGCTGGTGGTGCTCTACGTGGTCTCGGACTTCGGCGCAGTATCAATGTTGCGCTACCAGACACTGACCTACGCGGTCTACCAGCAGATGACGGGACGATACGATTATGCTGCAGCCAGCGTATTGAGTCTGCTGCTGGTCCTCTTTGCGCTGGTGTTTCTCCTCACCGAACGGTGGTTCAGGCGTCGCAGTCGGTTCTACCAAACCGCGGGACGGTTCCGACAAGCACCCAGACAATATCCCGGCCTGGGACAGCGACTCGGTATGACGCTGTATGTCGGAGTGATCTTCGCGCTCTCCTTCGGTATTCCGGCCTGGCTGTTGCTCATCTGGAGTGCCGGTGCGTTTCAGGAAGGTGTGCTCGACGCTCGCTTCTTCGACTTTACCTGGAACAGTGTCAGCCTTTCGGCGACAGCCGCGACCGGCGCGGTCCTGCTGGGAGCGCCGGTCGCTTATCTCAGCACCCGCCGACCAGGCTGGCTGAACCACTTCTGCCTACATGCCTCCTACGCGGGCTACGTGCTCCCTGGCCCGGTGGCCGCCCTGGCGCTGCTGGTCATCGTGCTGGCGTTGGCACCAGCCTGGTACGGGTCGGCAGCGGTGCTCATCCTTGCCTACATCCTGCATTTCCTCCCGGTCGGATTGCAGTCGCTGGAGCCCGCGATTCAACAAGTCACCCCCAATCTGGAGGAAGCGGCCCGCAGCCTCGGCAGTACCCTATGGGACACCATGCGACGCGTGACGCTCCCGCTCATCCGCAACGGATTCTTCGGGGCTTGGATTTTGATGTTCCTCCAATGTATGAAGGAACTGCCGGCCACGCTCTTGCTGCGCCCGGTGGGGTTCGATACCCTGGCCGTGCGGGTCTGGTTGGAGGCCAGCGAGGAACTCTACACGTTGGCCGCTGCGCCGGCCTTGTTGATCGTCTTATTCAGCCTGCCGGCCCTCGCGCTCCTGGTGGCACGGGACTGGCGGGCGGGGTGATTTCCTAACATGCAACAGCCTCCCACGATCTCCGTCTCCGACACGCCCTCGCCGCGAA
Organism: Nitrospiraceae bacterium; assembly: GCA_050246315.1. Classification (GTDB taxonomy): domain Bacteria; phylum Nitrospirota; class Nitrospiria; order Nitrospirales; family Nitrospiraceae; genus Nitrospira_G. Next base: position 105,449 of record JBFWWG010000007.1, read on the forward strand.
GCCATGTGGCCGAGCAGCCGAGCAAAGCGGGACTATCCACCGATCACGCTCCGGTCTTGGAACTCCGCCGCATTTCTTGCGCCTATCAATCCAACAGGTCGGCCATCACGGACATTTCCCTGACAGTGGGAAGCGGAGAAATCGTCTGCCTGTTAGGGCCGTCCGGGTGCGGAAAGACAACAACATTGCGGGCGATCGCAGGATTCGAACCGGTCGTGGCTGGAGAGATCTATCTCGCCGGCAACCTCATGTCCTCCCCATCCGTCCAAGTGCCGACCGAAGCGCGCAGTGTCGGGATGGTATTTCAAGAGTATGCGCTGTTCCCGCATCTCCGTGTCGCGGATAACATTACCTTCGGGCTGACCAAGCTGCCCGCCGCCCAGCGTCAAGCCCGTGTGACTGCCATGCTTGAATTGACGGGTCTGGTCGGGTTGGAGCATCGCTACCCGCACGAACTCTCCGGCGGACAACAGCAACGAGTGGCGCTGGCTCGCGCCCTGGCCCATCATCCCGTCGTCCTGCTGCTCGACGAACCGTTCAGCAACCTGGACCCGGACATGGCCTCCAAGATGCGCCGCGAGTTGCACATCCTACTGAAACGGACCAATATCACCACCATTCTCGTGACACACGATCATGAGGCCGCGTTCGCCATCGCCGACCGCATTGCGGTCTTGAACGAAGGGCGTCTGGAGCAACTCGACACGCCGGAAATGATCTACCACCTTCCGGCGACTCGCTTCGTAGCCGACTTTGTCGGCCATGCCGACTTTGTCCCGGGCGTCGTACAGGATGGTCGGGTGACGACGGATCTGGGTGACTTCCCCAACCACGGGAAGTTTCCTCCCGGTACGCCGCTGGTCGTCATGATCCGGCCTGACGACATTCGCCTCTCCCCGGACCCGCAAGGGCGTGCCCGTATCCTTTCGCGTCAATTTAGGGGATCGGAGAATCTGTACAACATTCAGTTGCCCTCAGGCCGATTCATCCACAGCATCGAGTCTTCGACCGCGATTTATCCACCGGGCACATCCGTGACCATAAGGATCGAGGCAGCGCACACGGTGCTCTTCAAGCAACAGGCGGGTCCGGCATCTGCGTCAACCGATGCGCCACAACCGCCTGCATCCGGTATGATCGATGGAGGCCCTTGTTGAAATTCTTGGCGGTAGACATGAGTCTGGTCCTTTTTCTTGAATGTGAATTTTGAGGATCGGTCATTTCTGCTTCTTGAGTCACTTTCGAATCATCCATCGCTCGCTCCAATAGGCGGCCGGAGCCGATAAGATCGTATTGACGGAGGCGTCACACCTGTGGTATTGAAAACCGTTATCAACTACAGAAGTAGACTTATGCCACGCTACGAGTCGTGTGTTTTATCATGATGGCGGTTTTGCGAATCGAGGGTACAGGCTATGGAAGTCCTGAAAGAAACGGTGGATTACGGTGTGATCGGGTTGCTCCTCGCGCTCAGTCTCTGGTGCGTAGCGGTTGCGGTGGAGCGGTGGTTGTTCTATCGCCAGGTTGACCTCGCCCAGTTTCCCAATCGGCAGGTTTTTGAGATCGCGCTCACCAAGCGCTTGGTGGTGATCGGCACGGTCGCGGCCAACGCACCGTATATCGGGCTCCTGGGAACGGTGTTGGGCATTATGTTGACCTTTCACACGATGGGGACCTCAAAAACGATCGCCGTCAGCGCCATCATGATCGGCCTGAGCTTGGCTCTCAAAGCCACCGCTGTCGGCCTGCTGGTCGCAATCCCCTGCGTCGTAATGAACAATGTGCTGAGACGGAAGGTCAGTGAGCTACTCACCCTTTATCAGGTCCAGCATGGATCGTGAGTTGAACCAAATAAACGTGATCCCGCTCGTCGATGTGATGTTGGTTCTGCTGGTCATCGTGCTTACGACCGCAACCTTCATCACGACGGGGCAAATCCCGGTCGATCTGGCCAAGGCCAAAGAAGCGGGAGACAAGCAAGATGTCCCGTTGATCGTGACATTGACGGCGGACGGAGGTCTGTATTTCAACGATCAACCGGTTCAGCAGGAGGGTGGACTCAAGATTGCGATGAATACTCATCCTCGAGAATCGCTCGTCGTCGTACGGGCTGATCGTGTAACCATCCTGGACAGATTCGTGACCGTGGTGGATGAAATCCGCGGCCTGGGGTTCCGTCAAGTCAGCCTTGAGGTCGTCAAGTCATGAATTCGATGAGTCTGGCTCCTCGCGCCGGGGCGCTCCGACATACCCATGGCTGGACCGCCTCCGTGCTGGTCCATTGCTTGGCTCTCGGAGCCGCATTCGCCATGGTTACAAATCTGAAGCCGGAGCCTCCTTTGGAGATCTTCCATTGGGAGGTTTCCACCGTGCAACCACCTGCGCCTCAGTCAGCGTCGGAACCGACCCCGCCCGCTCAAACATCGCAGCCGCCTGCTCCGAAGCAACCTCCTATGCAACCTGTACGGCATCAACCAGTCACTCAGCCCATTTCCCATGTTGTCAAAACGATTCAACCAGTCCAGCAGATTGTGAAGCAACAAAGTACAACGGCTATGCAATCCCTAACCCCGGTCACGACCTCCACGCCTCAGTCGGTTGCCCCGGCCAGCCAGGAGGTTCAGGCCGTTGAGCGAACACAAGAACTGGTGGAAATGGAGTCGGCGGAAACTGTTCCACTGGCGACTCACAGCACCGCGGAGGTCAAGGAATCTGCGGAGGTGAAAGAAGTGCCGGTGGTATCGGCACAATCCGCAAACGCCGTTGCCAACGAAGTGGTATCCGAATCCGTGACCTCGGCGGTCCCGAACCGTCCTGTGGTTTCCCAACAGGTTGTCGAGGCGCCTGTCCCGCAGGCAATCGAAGCGCCGCCTGTGAGCACATCCACGGTCACGGAGGTCGCCCAGGCTGCTCCGGTCGTCCAACAGCAGGCAGCGGTCTCGGAGGTCGCTCAGGTTGCCCCGGTCGTCCAACAGCAGGCCCCTTTCGTACAGGAGGCCAAGCTGGTCCCCCAGTCGGCGGGAGAGCCAACGGAAACCAGACAGGTTCCTGTGCGTTCCACCCCGACGACCAAGGCGGATTATGGGTGGCTTGTGGAGACCCTGTGGGGTCGCGTTGAGGAGTTGAAAAATTATCCTCACATGGCTCGTCTGAACCGATGGGAAGGCAAGGTCGTCTTGCGCGCCGTCATCAAAGATGATGGAGAACTGCTTTCGGTCGATGTCGTTTCAAGCTCCGGCCATGCCATTTTGGACAAGGATGCCGTCGAGATCCTCCGAAAGGCATCACCGCTACACCTGAAGCATCCGCTCGGGAAGCCTCAGGTCATGGTTCAGGTGCCGATCAGCTATTCGCTGCGTCGCTAAGCGCAGGCCACGATGCCGGTGCAGGAGGAGCGATCGCATCGTGCACAGTAGAAGATTGGCATTGTGACTCAAGAGTAAGAGGGTACCGCGGTCCGGGATTTCGGAGATCGCCATTCATCATCCATCATCTTGCAGCCAGTTCTGACGCGGAGGGTAACGTGAAAGAGAGACAGTCTGTTCGGGCGCTGTTGATTCCAGGACTCATCCTCGCACTCGTTTGCAGTGTCACTGGGGCTGCGTTTGGTCAAGCGAAGCATGACAAAGCCTTTACTGCCACTGTGACCGACGCACAGGGGATTGAAAGTGAGGTCAAGAATGTCCATTTCTACTGGGAGGAGAAGGTCAGCGAAACAGCGTTCGTCCCTCACGAATTGAGACACGTTCCCGTCAAGCGCGGCACGGCGACCGTCAACGTCAAATTCGACACGATCAAACAGATCGATATTAAGCCCGCCTCCGACAGCGGACTCCCGATGCTACTCATCACCCTGAGCAACGGCAAGACCGGCGAATTTGCCTTGGCCATCGATGGGAAGTTCAAAGGGGAGTCCGACTTTGGTGAAGTAGAATTGCCTGCAGGCGGCCTCAGGAAGGTGGTCTTCAAGTGAAGCCCCGCTTCACAAAGGGACGCCTGGGCGCCCCGAACCGTGTGGACGTCACGGCGAGCTACCCGTACTCGCTTTTTGTAGAGCTCACTCTCAGCCGTTAGACACTTTCAGGAGGATGAAAACGATGTGTGAAGGGTTATCATGTAAATGGCTATTGAGAATAGGAACTAATTTTAATATCAAGCCATGGACACGATTCGCCGCTTGGTACGTGCTCACGTTCTCATGCGTACTGATTGCACCCGCCTTCGCGCAATCGCCTTCGACGACGGAGCAGCCTGAGGAGACTTCGAAAAACGAGGCGGTTGGCTCCAAGGAGGAGGCGGTCCAGGTAAAAGAGGAGGCAGTCCAAGCAAAGGAAGAGGAAGCGCCCATCAAGATTCCACTGACGGAAGTCATCGGCACCTCCCCTGAGGCATTGGAACATATTCCGGGCTCCGGTCGCGTCATCACGAAGGAGAGAATTGAGCAGAATCATCGTTTCTCCATCAATGAAACCCTGCGCGAGGTCCCCGGCGTCAATGTGCGGGACGAGGAGGGATTGGGAATTCGGCCGAACATCGGAATCCGCGGCCTCGACCCGACCCGCAGCCGCAAAGTGCATATCATGGAAGACGGCGTACCGATCATGCTGATGCCCTACGCCGATCCCTCGGCCTATTATTTTCCTCCGATCTTTCGCTTCGATCGCATTGAAGTCCTGAAAGGCAGCGGCCAATTGCTCTTCGGACCGCAAAATATCGGCGGGGTGATGAACCTCATCACGCGCATGCCGCCCCCTACGCCAGAAGGGAATATTCAGTTCTGGGGCGGCAACCTCAACTATATCAACACCCATTTTGACTACGGAGGCACGTGGGGCAAGAGCGGATACTTGGTCGACTATACGCATTATCAAAGTGATGTGCCGCGCTTTACGAACACGCGGGCGAAGATCGACGACCTGACCTTCAAAACAGTGCAAGAGTTGAGCGATCGCACTCAAATCCTGGCCAAGTTCAACTACTATCGAGAGGAATCCAGCATTGGCTACCAAGGCCTCACCGAAAGCATGTATGCACAGAATCCCCGCACGACTCCGTTCACGAACGACAATCTGGAGTTCCAGCGCATCGGCGCCCATGTCGCGGTCAATCACATGTTTACGGCCAATCTAACCTCGACCACTAATTTCTTCGGCCACTACATTGATCGGCCTTGGCAAAGGCAGTTCCAACAGGGCGTCGATGTCAACGGGAACCCTGTGGGCCCCGTCGTGCTCAGCAACAACATACCGGCCTCCTCCTATGCCGTCGTCCCGGCGGACGGTCGGTTTACCAACGCGCGGGAGTACTGGGTCTGGGGCGTCGAGCCGCGGTTCCATTATGTCCATCGGCTGTTCGGTATCAGCGCGGAGGCGGATTTCGGCGCACGGTACATGTACGAACAGGGCGACCGGATTCAGTACCGGAATCTCGCCTCCGGCGCGGGCGCCAATTTCAGTTGCTTCACCCCCCCGCCAGGCTCGACGACGTGCTTGGGGGAAAGCAATTTCCGTACGACGAACGCCTATGCCCTGTTTTTCCAAGAGCGGTTGATCATGGGCAAATTCACCATTACTCCGGGAGTGCGGCTCGAGTACTTCAAATATACTGCGGACAACCGGTTGGCCAACAACGGCAACGGCAACTTCGGCGAAACCGAATTCTTCGAGGCGTTGCCGGGCATCGGCGCCACATACTCCCTGAACAAGAACCATATGTTCTTTGCTGGAGCCCATCGCGGCATGTCCCCGCCATTGATCTCCGATGCGGTCACAGGGACCGGTGCCGTGGTGGACCTTGAACCCGAGTTGAGCTGGACTTACGAAATCGGCGCCAGGGGTACGCCGACTTACTGGGCCGGTTATGAACTGACCTTTTTCGAGTTGGACTTCCAAAACCAAATCGTTTCCCAGTCGGTTGCAGGGGGCGCCGGCGCGACGCAGACTAGTGCTGGCCACACTCGACATCGCGGGATCGAATTCGCCACCAAATTGGACCTCTTGGACGCCGTGACTCGCCAAAACAATGATCAGGATCTCCTCTTCGACGTCAACTTTACCTGGGTCGCGGATGCGGAATTCAGAGGGACGCGGAACAGCTCCATCACGGGTTCCGCCCTGCTCCCCGGTGAACCCACCACGGTCAGCGTGACGGGCAACCGGCTGCCCTACGCTCCCGAGTATATGTTGACGGCCGGATTGGGCTACACCCACCGACCGTTTGGATTCAATGCCAGGCTGGAAACTCAATGTCTCAGCGACATGTACGCGGACGACCGGAACACCGTCACCCCCACGCCCAACGGACAGCGTGGGTTGATCAGCGGATGGTGCGTGCTGAACGCTGCCATCAACCAGTATGTCAAACCGATTAAGACGACATTTTTCTTTGTCGGCAAGAACATGCTGGGTCAAGACTTCATCGTGGATCGGACCCGAGGGATTTATTCGGGAATGCCGGCGCTCTGGCAGGCCGGAGCCAAATGGACGTTCTGAGCGGAATCGGCAAGTCGAACCATGAGCTTCGGACAAATAAAGGACTGAACATGATGACCCAACGGGCCGTCAGAGACAGCCACCAGACCGACGACAGCGAGGATGTGCGTTGCGACTGCGGCCAGCTTGTGGCCCGATGGGTGGGCGACGACATCCAGATCAAATGCAAGCGGTGCCGGCGTCTTGTGCGGATCGCGGTGCCGAGATCCCGATCCTCCCCATCGGGCAAGTCCTGACCGTCGGGAGACGAGGCGAGCTTCCTCGAACGGTCAACATTCGACACGAGGCCAGAGGTTTCAAACCCAGAGCCCACGATCGCGTGATGCGATCGTGGGCTTTTTTGTCATGCGAGATCACGGAGAGGGACATGCCCATGTCACAGTACACCCCTGGATTCCCCATCGGAAGGGGCAACCTGCTCAGCATCTTGGAAGACTTGAAAGCACTCGATTTTGGGCCTCCCTCGTGCGCCATTCACTGGGCCGCGATCTCGCGTGTGGTCCGGGAGCTGGCCGCCCTGATCGATCGCATCTCTCCGCGACATCAAGGACACGGTCGCCGCACAGCCGACTTCGCTCACCGTCTCGGTTTGACTTTGGGTCTTCCATGGGACGAGCTCCGAGATCTGGCGCTGGCCTCACACCTCCACGATATCGGCCTCTTGGCGCTTCCGCCCGACCTCGTCAAAGAACATCGCGAACTCTCTCCGCAGGAATTCGTCCGCTACCAAAACCATCCTCGTTCCGGGGCCGAGCTCCTGGAGTCGATTTCTTTCCTCAAGCGCCCGGCGCTCTGGATCGCTCACCATCATGAGCGGTGGGACGGCTGTGGCTATCCCTACGGGTTGCGCGGCGAATACATCCCGTTGGGTGCCAGGATACTGGCCATTGCAGACACCTTTGATCTGTATCTGCACCAAGCTGGCCACGCTCCCGAATCAAACATCCTGGCGGCCACGTCCCTGTTGCGGGTCGTAGCCGGTTCGCAACTGGACCCTGAGCTTGTCGAGCAGTTTCTCCAAATTGTCTCCTCACTTACATTTTCTGATCCCACACTTTTGGGATCTCATTGAAGATACGGCCCGGGAACATGGACATGATCGACAGCGGTTCGACAGCTTCATTCAATTTATTCGGCCACGAAGGATTCACCTACCCGGCATGCACGGGTATAGGTGACGTCGGCTATCACCGAGGGAGGGGACTTCCATGCTGTATCATTCGCCCACGCATTTGACATCAGGACCGTCCAATTGGGCCCGCTCGACTCTGTCCGGATTGCTCCTTGTTCTCCTTCTGACCGGCTGCGGTTCCGACTCCGACAACGCCAGCTCGACCGGTCAGACCAACCCCGCTCCAACCGGTACGGCAGGCGCCGAGGAAGATGTGGGCGAACGGCTGTTCGTGGAGACTCGGTTCGCCCGCGCTTTCAAGCTCTTTCTGGACGGGGGAGGGAAAGTCAACGACCCGCTTCCTACAGGTGACCCGGTGATGAACGAAACACAGACCACCGGCCAGCCGCTGCCCGGCCCATTCGCAGGGATGTCCATGAACTGCCGCGCCTGCCACCTGGTGGACGAACAGGTCGGCGTCGCCGGAGGCGGCATGCGGACCTATGCGGATTTTGCGAGGCGGAGCCCCGTTCCGCAGGCGTCTGACGGCCATGTCACGAGTCCGAGACATGCTCCGCCGCTCGTCGGCGCCTCGGTGGATCGACCGGTTGGGACCCTATTTCACCTAGACGGAGAGTTCGCAACCATGGAAGATCTGGTTGCAGGCACCTTCACGGACCGCAATTTCGGATGGATGCCGGGGCAGAAAGCCGAGGCCATCCAACAACTGGCTCGGGTGATTCGCGAGGACGACGGCAAGGGCAATCTCGCGCAGGAGTTTGACGGGCAATCCTATCGCATGCTACTTGCGGGGACCGACCCCGCCATCCCTGAAGATTTTCGGCTGCCATCCGACTTCCGCATCAATGTGGACTCGAGCACGGATGAGGAGGTCTTCAATGCCGTGGTGCGGCTCGTCAGCGCCTATGTCACAGGACTCGAATTTTCCCAAGAGGACGAAGACGGCGTTCCGATCCGTTCGCCATTCGATATCTTTCTGGAGGTCAACAATCTTCCGCCGCAGCCTGACCAGAATGAACTCCCGCTCGACTATAGCCGCCGGCTCCGCGGGCTGGTGGCTGGGCTCCAGAATCCAATATTCGTTCAGGCCAACCCCAATCGATCTGATGGCAAGTTCCAATTTCACGACCAACCATTCCAGTTCGGTGCCAAGGAACTGGAGGGCTTGAAAATCTTTCTGAGTGAACCTCAGACGGCCACGGCATCACCGGAAGAATTGGCCCAGGGTAAAATCGGCAACTGCGTTCGCTGTCACGCCGCCCCTCATTTCACCGATTTCAAACTCCACAACACCGGCGTCAACCAAAAGGAATACGACGACCTGCACGGTGCAGGTCAATTTGCGCAGCTTGCGATACCATCTCTCTCGGCCAGGAAGGCCGCTCCGCAGCAATATCTGCCGGCAACCCATGAGCATCCCACCTATCAGGGGCCGTTCCGCTCTCCGCCATCGGCTTCGAATCCGGCACTGACGGACCTCGGCCTCTGGAACATCTTCGCCAACCCCGACATGCCCAATCCGCAAGCGACGATCCGGGCGATCCTCTGTGAGGATCAGCCTTCTCCCTGCCCTTCGGACGACGTCCTGCTCCCGTTGACAATTGCTCGCTTCAAGACTCTCAGCCTCCGCGACCTCGGCCACTCGGCCCCCTATATGCACAACGGGCAACTCGACACTCTGGACGATATTGTGACCGCCTATCGGAACTCGTCCAACGCCGCGCGTGGCGGCACCCTCCGGAACCATGATCCGCTCCTTCTTGGGATTGCATTGACCGCAAGTGATGTCTCCCCGTTGGTCGCATTTCTTCATTCGCTCAATGAGGACTACCAGTGACCCACGCAAGTCAGTTCTCAGAACCACCGAGACCCGCATGGAACGGGCCACGAGGAGGCGGAGTTGTACCCCTCCGCCTCCTGGGCAGGGGGCTCCACCCCTCCTGCGGGTCCCCTGCCCACCATATTCAGGAGTGATCAAGCATGGAAGAGTATCGCCGACAAGCTGATCAATCCCTGTCGCCCATCTTGGAAGGGACTGCGGTGCGGAAAGCGCCCCTTGAGTCCCCTCCTCAGCGAACACATGTTTGGCGTAGGAGGTTCGACGACTTGCACCCTCAGTCCCCGGAATGGACAGCGTGGCGAGATGAATCGTACACCGGACGGAAACTCCAACACCCGGCCTCCCGGTCTACGATGCATTTGCCAGGCAACGTTTCGCCTCAGGGCCTTGCCCCGACGACGTTGCGAGAGCGCATTCGGGTATTCATGATCGACAACCTCCATCGGGGGTTGACCTTGAAGGATCTGTCTGTATTTCTCGGATACTCGGAGAAATACTGCTCCGAATTGTTTCTAAAGATCATGGGAGAGCCGTTCTCGCGTTGGCGAGAACGGCTCCGAGTCCATGAAGCGAGACGCTTGTTGGCAACCACTGCGACGTCGATGACGGACATCGCGGAATCGCTGGGCTTCTCGGATCAATTTTCGTTCAGCCACTTCTTCAAGAAAGCGGTCGGCTGTTCACCGCGAATGTTCCGGACTCGATCGGTCAATCCGGCTCATCCACGAAGCTCCTGCTGACTATCGCCAGAAACGGGAGTTACACCTCATGCCCTCACGAGGTGAGGTAATGCTCCCTCGTCCGGCGCCCGGTAGAGACATGAAGGACCCGGCCACTCATTGCGAGGCGGCGCCGGCTCCGTGTACGAACCGCTCGCCTGGCCAGTCGCCGGTTCTCATTCCGCTCTTCCTCGTATGGCAGGTGATTGGCTGGTGATCGTTTTCTTACTCTTTGCACCCTGAATCAACCATGGGACAAGACGGTGCTCGCGATCAGGTCCCCAACCGCACTCCGCCCATGACTACGCGGTCACCCGGCGCCACGCATTCGTCGCTTCCACAGGAACCGGACGGCTCGGTCAATTGATAATCCCGCCGGGGATCGGGGAAAAGAGGGCCGAGCCTTCCCGGTCCGCACCGACCGATGTGGATGCCTCGTTTCGCCAGGTACCAGACCGTCTGCGCATGGCCAAGGTCGCCCATGCGAACGACAGTGCCGAAACGGTTTCGGCGCAAGTCGAGATGACCACTATCTGCGCCCCGTTCGAAGGAACGGCACTCACGTTCGTGTAAATGGGCGAGACTAGTCGGGCGGGGGAGATGCCTCCTCGTAGCGCAGTGAGGCGTACAGGAAGATCCCTATGGCAAGAATGCCGCAACCAGAGATCGACTCAGACCGCACCCTGTCTTCGACAACCGAATGGCGTCGCCAGGTTCCGCCATGGGCTGCCAAGCTTGCTCACGTCAGCTCGGAGAAGGAACTGCTGGAGGCCGTCGCAGACCTCTGCAACTTCCGCCATGACGTGCCGTTCTGGGATGACGACACGGATCCGGAAGCCTCTCTCGCGGCGCGCATGGCAGCCTTCATTCACGAGAACCTCCATAAGGGCTTGACCCTGAAGGTCCTCGCTCAATTCCTTGGGTATTCGGAAAAATACTGTTCTGAGCTCTTTCGCGACATCATGGGTGAATCCTTTTCCTCTCATGTGAAGCGGCAGCGGCTCATCCATGCGACACGACTACTCAGCTCGACCGACAAGGGAATGGCGGAGATTGCCCGTGCTATTGGATTTAGCGACCAATTCGCCTTCAGTCATTTCTTCAAGCGGGCGACAGGACTCTCACCCATCCAAATACGGACCCATGACAACGCAGGTTCTCGACAACGAATGAGGAATCGCCGAACGGTGACACCATGACGGGAACGCCGATCCGCGACGCCGATGTGTCGGTCTTGACGTTGCCCCGAGATGAACCTCCTCATGGCCATCGCACCTGCCGGACGCGCCTCGTCTGGACCATTGGGGTGCTCGCTGTCTGTTTGTGCATGATACTCCTGTACTGGTATGCGCCCTTCTTGTCCGCACGGCCGGAAGTGAGCACGGCACCGGTTCGGACTGTTGGCGGACAGGCGTCAAGCGCCCCGTTGATTGCCAGCGGCTATGTGGTGGCACAACGACAAGCATCGGTGGCATCCAAGGGTACCGGCCGTTTGGAATACCTTGGTGTGACGATAGGCAGTCGAGTCAGAACCGGAGATGTGGTCGCACGAGTCCAGCAAGACGATATCCGAGCGCTTCATCAGCAGGCTCGCGCACGTCTCGACGTGGCCAAGGCGGCCCTGATCAACGCCCAAGCCGAACGGCGTGACGCCCGGCAAAACTTTGCCCGGGCCGAGGCTCTGCTTCCAAACCAATACATCTCCCAGGCCGAAGTCGATATGGCTCAAAATCGCCTGCACCGTGCGGAGGCAGCGGTTCGCTCGTCCGAGGCAGCCATCACGGCTGCGGAGGCCGACGTCCAGACCGCCGATGTCATGCTGGAGAACACCGTGATCCGGGCCCCCTTTGACGGGACGGTTCTGAAGAAGTTCGCCGAGATCGGCGAGGTGGTTGCCCCTATGGCCAGCTCGGCTGGTTCACGGGGGGCCGTCGTTCTCATCGCGGATACGGCCTCCCTGGCCGTGGAAACAGAAATTTCTGAAGCCTTGATCGCTCAAATCTCACCGAACCAACAAGCCGACATCGTTCTGGACGCGTTTCCCAACATACATTATCCGGCCGTCGTTGAGCAGGTTGTGCCCACCGCCGACCGCTCCAAAGGGACGGTCCTGGCCAAAGTGCGATTCAACAAGCTCGACGATCGAGTGCTGCCCGAAATGAGCGCGAAGGTCTCGTTTTCTCCCGCAGGCTCATCAGCGGATCCCGAGCCGGTGCGGATGTTTGTCCCCTCATCCTCGCTCGTGAGGACGAACGGCCAAACAGTACTTTACGTACTCGAGGACGAAACTGCTCGCGAGGTTCCGGTTGAGGTGGTGGCCGAACAGGGGAGCGACAGTGAGATTCGCGGCTCGCTCGCATCGCCCGCCACCGTCATTCTTGCCCCGCCCCGGTCGCTCACATCCGGATCCCGCGTTCGTTTCCACCCCGGCCACCAGGAGATAGCCCCACGATGAGTCAATCCGTCATCGAGTTCCACCGCGTCAATAAGTCTTACCGTCGAGGAGAACAGGAAGTGCCGGTGTTGCGCGATTTCAACCTGTCGATCCCCCCCACACAGTTTCTCGCCATTATGGGACCATCTGGCTCGGGAAAGACCACGATCTTGAATCTGATCGCCGGGTTGGACCGTCCAAGCCAGGGCGTCATCCACGCCGCCGGCCTTACGGTCTCCGAACAACGGGAAACAGAATTGGCTCGATGGCGAGCACGGCATATCGGGTTCGTCTTTCAATTCTACAATCTCATTCCGGTTCTCACCGCGGCGGAAAACGTCGAACTGCCGCTCCTGCTCAGCACCCTGACCAAACGAGAGCGGGCCAAACATGTGCAGGCGGCGCTCGGGCTGGTTGGTCTGAGCGATCGCGCGCACCACTATCCGCGCCAGTTGTCCGGCGGTCAGGAACAACGGGTCGGGATCGCGCGCGCCATTGTGAGCGATCCCACCATTCTGCTGGCCGATGAGCCGACCGGCAACCTCGATCGGGATGCGGCCGACGCCGTCATGGGTCTCCTGACCCGCCTGCATCGGGACCTCAAGAAAACGATCCTGATGGTGACTCATGATCCGCGCGCCGCCGAGCACGCGCACAGCATCCTCCAACTGGACAAAAGCAGGTGAATTAACGAATGACGCTGAGTACATTCATATTGCGCAATGCAAGACGGCATCCCCTTCGAGTGGCGCTGACCGCCTTGGGGATCGCCACCGTTATTCTCGCGTTCAATCTCGTCGTCACCACGGTTCGCGCCTGGTACGCAGGCGTCGAGGCTTCCGTCCCGAACAGACTGATTACCCGCCACGCCGCGTCGCTCTCGATCCACCTGCCGCTGGCCTATCGGAATCGTATTGCTTCGCTCGACGGCGTGACCGGCGTCACCTTCGCCAATTGGTTTGGAGGCGTCTATCGGGACGCCAAGGGCTTTTTCCCCCAATTCGCCGTCGACCCCGGTTCGTTTCTCGATCTCCACGAAGAAGTGCGGATCACGACAGACGAGCGACAGGCGTTCCTCGCCGACCGCCGAGGCTGCTTGGTCGGTCGCCGGCTTGCTGCGCAATACGGGTGGAAGACCGGCGATGTCATTACGCTCAAAGGTACGCTGTATCCGGGCGACTGGGATTTTGTCGTCCGAGGCATCTACCACGGGGCCGATTCCGGAGCCGATGAAACCTGGATGTTGATCCGCTGGGACTATATGAATGAGCGACGACGACAAGTGGATCCCGACCGCTCCAACACGGTGGGCTGGTACATCATTCGCGTAGCCGATCCGATTCAAGCCGGTAATATTTCGAGATCGGTGGATGCAGAGTTCGCCAACTCCATGGCGGAGACCAGGACGGAAACCGAACAGGCTTTCCAGATGGGCTTTGTCGCAATGTCGGGGGCTATCATCGGCGCCTTGAAAGTTCTCGCCATTGTCCTCAACGGCATCACTCTCCTCGTTTTGGCCAACACCCTCGTGATGGCAGTGCGCGAGCGGACGAAGGAACTCGCCGTGATGCGGACCTTGGGATTCCGCTCATCACACCTGATTGCGCTCGTCACGGGGGAAGCCCTGGTGATAGCCGGACTGGGAGCGGGGTTGGGGATCCTCCTCACGATCCCCGCGAATCATCTCTACGCGGTACTGGTCGAGTCCAAGCTCGGTAATTTCTTTCAACACATGTACCTGTATCCCACCACTCTGTTGTTGAGCGCAGTGGTGACGTTCGGTATCGCCGTCGGCGCATCGGTCGTGCCCGTTGCCGTGGTGTTGCGCGCGAAGGTAGCGCAGGGCCTTCGTCATGTCGGGTAGTCGGTCCTGCCATGTTGGTTCCGTTTTCTTGTTCGGTCATGAACGCACATCGCTTCCCGCTCGAAGCACAATGCAAGCGAGGGTTGTTCTAGAAGTCATTTCGAAACCCTATGACCGTACCTCGACGAGCTCAGCACGAATGCAGGAATATCCTCTTTTCATGAACAGATCCGCTTGCCCTGAGCCGGTCGAAGCCTGCGGGGAGTGCATCGAACCGAGTGAACGGAAGGTTTTGAAATGACTCCTAGTCCAAAAGTCCACCGATGAGAACATTGCTCCTGACAATTGTGATGCTCGTACTCAGGTGGAATCGCGCGGACGCCCGGTCGCCACAGGAAATCGCCGATAGGCAACCCGGCGGGATTGAACCCGACGAGATCAAGCTCTTCGTCGAAATGCCGGCAAGTGCCCGTGTGGTGCTCGCCGGAACAGTCGCCTAGGTCCGTGAGTTATCGCGTCAGACCATGCTGTGCCGGGTCTCGCAAGGGTTCAGTAGGAGAATCGGTCTCATGTCCTTGGACGACATCGGACGGGTCTGCATCAGCGTTCGTCGGGAGTTCCGGTTGAGCGATAGCCAAGTGCGCAAGATTCAGTCGCCCTTCGAGACCGCTCTGCGGAACCTGTTGCGGCTCGGGAAGGAAATCGATCTCGGTCGTGGGGAGGCCGACCGACTGGTGATGCGACCGGATATGGACCCGCAGGTGATCCGCGCACAACGTCAGAAGACCGGCAAAAACCGAAGGACGATGGTTCAGCAGGCACCTCGATGTCTCCGAGAAGCTCGCCGATCAGGCGACGGAGGAGCAGCGCAGCAACCTCGTCGCTCTCGAGAAACAGGCTCCGCAGACCCCATGGACGAGAGGCAGGACAAGGCAGGCCGCCACTGGGATGGCCGGCGCCGGTCATGGCTATAATCCGAATCACCTCGGCTTCGAGTCTTTTCTCGCTCAGATCGGTCGACTCGGCCTCACGGCGGAACACATCGCGGCCCTGGTGCACGTCACAAACGAGACACGAAAATGGTCTTGATGAAACAGGCCATGCTCAAGGGCGCGGAATTAGCGCTCATGAACCTGCTTCGGCCGCAGACGAACACGACGGTGCCGCAGGAAATGTTCGCCCCGGCCGCTCAAGAGGTCGAGCGGATTAGGAGTCGAATGACTTGCGCGAACGTATTGGGTTATTTCAACGCGCGGCAGATTCCCACTCCGCCGGAGCAACAGCACGTGCATGCGACGGACACCCTGAAGAATAGCCGCCAGGGTGGCCTATGAGCCTCCTATGGACCTACAGTCTCCGCAACCTGTGGGTGCGCGGGAGTACGACCGCACTCACCGTCGCCGGATTGGCTCTGGTCAGCCTGGTGCTCCTGGCCGTACTCATGTTGGGCAACGGCCTCAACGCCGCGCTCATCGAGAGCGGCTCGCCCGACAATGTCCTGCTGTTGCGAAAGGGCGCGACGACCGAGATCGCGAGCGGCATCTATCGCGACCAGGTGCACATCATCCGTACGCTTCCAGGCATTGCCCAGACTGCGGAGGGAGGACCACTCGCCATTCCAGAATTGGTAGTTCTGATCAGTCTCGCCAAACAGGGGACCGCAACCCCGGCTAACGTCGTGGTTCGCGGAACGCAGCCGGAGGCGTTCACCCTACGCTCCCAGTCCCGCCTGACTCAGGGACGCCAGTGGCGACCGGGCACCACGGAGCTCGTCATTGGAAATCAGATCGCACAACGCTTCCTGCCGAAGGGCATCGGTTCGTCTCTTCGGATCGGAAAGCGAGAATGGCTCGTCGTCGGTATTCTGGACGCACAGGGAACGGCCTTCGACACCGAAATCTGGGGCGATGTCGATCAACTCATGGCAACCTACGGGCGCGACTCCTACAGCTCGCTGACACTTCGTCTTTCCCGCCCGGACGCCTTCCAGCAGATTGGAGAGGCCATTGGGGCCGATCCCCGACTGATGCTTCAGGTGAAACGCGAACGCGAGTACTACCGAGAGAAATCCCTGACCATGGCCATGTTTATTCGCTTCCTCGGGCTGACGTTCACGTTCATCTTCGCCTTGGGGGCGATTCTCGGAGGGACGATGACGATGTATGGCTCCGTGGCCGCCAGAACTCGGGAAATCGGGATGCTCCGCGCGCTGGGCTTCAGCCGCTACAGAATTCTCGCTACGTTCTTGTTCGAGTCTCTTTTGCTCGGTGGACTGGCCGGATCACTCGCCATCGCGGGAGGTTTGGGTTTACAGTTCGTCACGCTCTCGACCATGAACTGGAGTACATTCTCAGAGCTGACATTTCGCCTGACGTTGACTCCAGCATCGATCGTCATCACCCTGTGTTTCGCGATCGCCATTGGCATGCTGGGAGGAATCCCGCCAGCCCTAAGAGCCGCCCGCGTCATGGTGACCGCCGCGCTGCACGCACCGGGCCGGTAAGCGTGTCATCCCGTATTCCGGTATCACTTACCTGGAAAGAAAACATATCGATCAGGCGATCGAACATGTACACATCATTGAAAGTCGCTATAGGATTTTGACGATCGTTCTCATGTCATGAACCCATACCTCCATCGTCTATGATCCATCGGAATAGCCCGCAGGCTGTTCAACCGCCCGACATGCTCACCTACCCGCTCCCGGCATACTGGTCTCACCTGCCCACCTTTCGATCGCTTTGCAATCGATCTTCCGAGACGCACCATTTCAAGGGCGCGGCCGAAGCGAGCAGGATGTCGGCCTACCGGCACTCGTCATTCGTATGGGAATGTCCGGTCATGGCGACCTGTCTGATTCAGCGTCGGTCGATTGGCGGTTGACGATTGTGGCATGCCGGTCAACCCAATGGGCTAGAACAAAGCCGGTGGACTTTCTCAGCATCCTGGCTGGTCGGTTCCGCTCTATCACTCGCTCAGGGACATACCAGGCCTCCAACGAGGCATGAGTCCGGGCATTGCTGAATTGGGGCGACTTTTCACATCGCACGTGGCGCGAGGAGGTACCGTATGCGTGGCATTTGTGCCGCTCTCGTTCTTTCCCTTCTGGCAGTTCCATACGATAGCCCGGCGGCGGACAGTTCGGTGGGCACCACCAAAATCGGCGTGTTGCTGGTCAACCATGGCTCACGCTCGGAGACATGGCGGAACGGCCTCTTGCAGTTGGAAGCGAACGTCGCCCCGACTATCCTGAAGCAGCCGCGGGTGAGTGGGGTCAAGACGGCGTTCATGGAGTATACGGAGCCGTCCATCGCGACCCGCCTCAAGGAATTCGACCGGGATCACTACACGGACATCATTCTGATTCCCGTATTCCTGACCGTCAGCCCCCATACGTTCGACGACATTCCGACCATTGTCGGATTGAAGGAGGACCCGCATTCCATGCAGCAACTCAAAATCGAGAACATCCAACGCTACACTCCCCGCGCAAAGGTCCACATCACGCCGCCCCTTGATTTTACCGACTTACTGCAACACAACTTGCTCCGTCGCGTATCAGCGCTCTCGAAGAACCCGGCCCAGGAAGGGATCGTCCTCATCGGCTATGGCGACGAGACGTACGACAGGGAATGGGTCGAGTTGTTCAACAAGACAGCGGATTTTATCCGACAGCGGACGGGAATTAGCGCTTATGCCTATGGCTGGTGCGGCCATATCGCGGACTATAAACCCGAGGAAACGACCGTGGCCATCAATACCGTTCTCAAGTCGGCGCGGACAGCCTTGGTGATTCCCGTCCTTGTCGCACACGACGAGACGTTCCAGATCAAAATTATCGGCACCGGGATTGCCCGGGTACCCGACAACCGGGAGCGTGTGGTGTACAAGCCGGATTCCATTCTTCCAGACCCTCGCTTGGAGGAATGGGTGATCACCATCGCACAGCAGTACGCCCACAAGATTCAACCCCGGCTGTCGCGGGCACAGTAATGATGACCTCGGCAAAACAACGCATCGCTTGGCCGGAATCCGACAGGCTCACGCGATGGAATCTTGTGGCTCATCGCGACATCGGATATGCCTGTGCCTCGTTGATTCTTGCCTATTGCCTGTCCGGCATCGCGCTGAACCATATCGGCGACTGGAATCCCGACTTCGTCATTTCCAAGCGCATGGTGTTGCTGCCACGTCCGTACACGAAGGAAGAGATCACGCGTGAACATCTGGCTGAATTCGGCCGGATGGTCGACGAGAACGACTACAAGGTGTACGACTTTCCAACCTCCGACCAGGTCAAGATCTATTATGACAATGCGTCACTCCATCTTCACTTGGGCACAGGGCAAGGCACCTACGAGAAAGTCTCGCGAAGACCAGTCCTGTATGAGGCCAATGTCCTGCACCTCAATCGCCTCAAAGGCTGGAAGTGGGCGTCGGACGTGTTTGCGCTGATCCTCATCGTCTTGAGCGTGACCGGACTCTTTGTCCTGCGCGGGAAGTATGGGCTCGCCCGCCGGGGAAAATGGCTCGTGGCCGCCGGCATGCTGCCTCCCCTGCTGGCGCTCCTCCTTTTCGAGCTAAAATAATCGGTCAGGGAATGGCGGGTCGGCACACGCTGGCTTGCCAACTTCGTAGGCGCCGGTCGAGTACGATCACCACTCTCCTTGCAGACCACGCTTCGACAATGCGGCCTGTGTTTGTCCGGAGTTCTCGTGTCTGCAGGCAGCAAGCTGCCCAGACACAGAACCCCGTTATCGGTGAACCACACCATGATACCGACCTGCCGGCAACATGTAGGAGTATAGCCCAATGCTGGGCTTCATTGGGCCTCCGCCGCCGCATTCGATTACCTGGATGCGGAGGGGCACTTTGCTGCGACTTCGCATCCTGGCCAGAGACCCGTTGCAGGCTGAGAACAATGGATGCCCGGAGGCGGATCGGCGATTGCAGTAGAAGCGTTTAGGACTACTTCGGTTTAGAACCTGAGGATTGCCTTATGCCCGTCGTTCGCGGGAGAAGGGGAGAGCTTTCCGCGAGGACACGGGGTGATCGAAGAACACCTGAAGCGGGCCGCCCCACAGCATGGATCACAGCTCTTCCACGATTCTGAAACAGAGTATGACTGGGACCGGATGGCGGTGCACCTCGCTGCAACGACGACCGTCGCCATCCAGTCCCCTCACTCGTACGTCTCCCCTGTCTGTGAGGCAACACCGGCACTTCCAGAAGGAGGTCTTCCCATGCAAAGCACGGATACACGCGCGGCGGTGGCCGCCTTGCTGATGCTCACCCTGCTGATAAGCGGTTGCGTGGAGGGAAGCGGGACAGGAACCCGCATTAGCCAAGACGACGTCGGAAACGCATCCTCGCACCCCCAGCCGCCCTTCGCCGGCGAGGCCGAAGTGGTCACCGGCACGAGTACACCGCACAAACAGAAGAATACGCCGATAGAGATCGAACGGATCAGCGACAAGCAACTGGAGCAGAGCGGCGCCATACATCTCGACCAGGTGCTCCAGGACGTGCCGGGCCTTCAGCAGCGACGGTAGGGAACACCGGAAACTCCAACCGGCACAATCTGCGGCCGGTATCGAACTTCATCCTGGACCATCGAGTACGCCTAGGTGACCGGCGTGGTCATCGATTTAGACGCCGTGGTATCGGATCGAGGGCGGACGTGCTCGCTCTTGGCAGTCCTTTTCCGTACGTGACCTCTTCGAGATTCCTCCCACCTTCCGTTCATACCTATCCCCCCCGGAACGTTCGAGCCCGCCCCTTGTGCGGTCGTCCTTCGCGCTTCCCCTCCTTCACAGCCCATTTCCGGCCAATGAGCATGCGCAAACCGGAAATTGAACATTCTTTCTTCCTGCTCGATTCGATATAAGCGTGGATGAGAATAGTTCTCACTATCGATATAGACCCGTTCTGGACCTGTCATGCCGCACGTGCTTCGAATCACAACCGCGCGATCCGTTCAAGGCTGGACGCTCTCCCTACTCGCCCATGGACTCATCATCAGCACCGCGATAACGCTGTTGCGCAACGCACCACAGCCGGTCCTACACGAACCCTTTACGTGGAACGTCAAGCTAGTCGGGCCACCGCCTGCACCGGCCTTTCCGGCGGCGATTCCATCTCCTTCGCCTTCCCCACAGACAACGACGGCTCAACCGTCATCGACAACGGCACGGCCAACCGAAACAACGTCGGTCGTCCGCACCATCCAACAGACTCAACCAATTCATCAAGCGGTCAGGCAAACGTTGACTGTCCCGAAGCCGACGATGCAAGAGGTCGTGCCTGCCACACGGATGACGCCCCAGCGCATCACCGAGACACAACCTGCACAGCCGATTCCCGAGCGGCTTCAACAAGAAGTCAGCGCAGCGAAACCTCTGGTTCAGGAGGCCGGTCCCATCCGTCAATCCTTCCAGCAGACCCAACAGACGGTCATTCAGACCTCGTCCTTCGATGGGACAAGCCGGCACGAGATCGCAGTTGAAGCACGATCGACTCCTGCTGCGACACCCGAATTCGAAGCGGCCGTCTCCAGCACCGCCGGCCTCGTCACCAGAACACCTGTCTCCACGGAAGGTCCCGAATCGACGATCCACCGAGAGCCGACCCAGTCACATTCGTCCATTGTGACACATGCATCACCCTCCGGTACTGCGGCAGTCGTCTCCCGTGAGCCAAGTCAATCAATCGCTCATCACCCTGTCGCCTCGCCATCGCCCCCTGTAAACGAGATCGCGCCACACGCCGTCGAGCTGCAGCGCGTGTCGCCATCTGCCAGAGAGACGGAGCCCAGTTCCGAGATCAACGAAGAGGACCGACTTCTCGCTGCTGCGTCCGTGCATGCACCGGCACTGGAGTTGCCGTTGCGAGGCACACCCGGGACTAAATCCAGTTACGGTTGGCTTGCGCAGGAATTGTGGGATCGTGTCGAGCGTCTCAAACGTTATCCGCGCCTGGCACGCTTGAATGGCTGGGAAGGAAAAGTCGTCATTCGAGCGGTCATCGACGAACAGGGTCGACTGGTTCACCAAGCGATCGAAGAAAGTTCCGGGTATGAAGCGCTCGATGAACATGCATTGGAGTTGATGAAACAAGTCTGCCCCGTGGCGCTCCGGCATCCGCTGGGGCAGCCGCAGGTGGCCGTCCATGTGCCCATTCACTATCGGATCGAACAATGAGGCAGACGGCTGAGGTTGAGGCCGAGGCCTACCGAGAGAGTGATCGGCCTGACCTTCAACCTGGCTTTCCTCACAAAGGAGATTTCACATGAAGACGTCTATCCGTGCATATCTACTGGCGTTCTTGGCCATGCTTGCCTGGTCTGCCCCCCTGTCGGCGACTGAATCCAAGACCGGATTCCTCGTGATCGCTCAGGACCGTGGCTTCGTCGGCAATCAGGAGTTGCTCGATCTCATACAGGAGTTCAAGAAGGACTATCCCGCCGCTCTGGCCTTGATCGGGCGCGACTACACCGGCATTGAAGGCGAGTATGCCGTCTACCTGACGCGGGCCGTGCAGGAACTGAAACAAACCGGCGTGACGGACATTGTCGCGATCCCTTTGTTTCTCTCCTCCGCAGATCCGGTTCTGAAACGGACCGTGCCGACAGTGCCGGCCTACACCGCCGGCCTCCCGGTGCGTTGGGCCCCCGCGATGGCCCAGAGCTACCTAACAGGCCAGGTGATCCTGGATCGGGTTGAGACGCTGAGCCAACAGGTCCGAGCCGCGGAATCAGGTGGCCACGGGCACTCCGAGCGCCTCATTCTTCTCGGCATCGGCGCCGTCGATGCCGCAAGCGAGAAAGCTTTAAAGGCGGACCTTGATCGCCTCCTCGCTTACGTCCAACGGTACAAAGGTTTCGAAAGCGCCGAGGCGGTCGTCTACTACGATCGCGAAGCCGATGGGGCGGAACAAAGGAACCGCGAAATCAAGGCCCACGTCCTCTCGCGCGTGGCCAGACAAGGCCGCACCCTGATCGTGCCCGCCTTCATTGGCCCCAAATTCGACCAGTCGATGGCCATGACCGCATGGTTGGGCAAACAGTTCGCCGGCCTCAATGTCGCCTACCAACCTGCCGAGTTGATGCCGCATCCCAACGTCTCGCTCTGGCTCAAAAAGACCGCCAACCAGTTCGTGGCGGTCCGGCCGGATGAGATCGGCGTGGTGGTTATGCCGCACGGCTCTATGCAGCCCTGGAACGACGCTGTCGAGCGGATCATCGAGCCGCTGAAAGTCAGGTACCGGATTGAGATGGCCTACGGCATGGGCGATCCGGACATCATCCAAACGGCGGTGACGAAACTGGAACGTCAAGGCATCAAGCGGATCGTGTTCGTCCGCATGTATGAGTTGGTTCACCACATGAAACCCCTCACCGATTACATCCTCGGCCTGGCGGACGCTCCCGGCTTCTCCGGCCATGGCGAGGGACACGGACACGACGTTCCGGCGCAGGTTCGCAGTGCGGCGCTTTTCTCCGCGTTCGGCGGCTATACGGAAAATTTTCCTCCTATCGCGCAGGTGCTATGCGACCGCATCACAGAGATCAGTAAAGATCCGGCCAAGGAGACGGTGGTGTTTCTGGCCCATGGTTCGAATACGGACGAGGACAATGACCACTGGCTCTCGGTGATTCGAACCAATATCGACTGGGTCAAGAAGGACTCTCGCTGCGCGTCCTTCAAGGCCATAAAGCCGGCGACGGTGCGAGAAGATTGGCCGGAAAAGCGCGAGAAGGCGGTTGCCGATGTCAGAAAGATGATCGAGGAGGACGCCAAGACCGGGCGCGTGCTGGTGATCGCGAACCGCATGTACGGGTCCGGTCCCTACAAGAAGATGCTCAATGGGCTGGAGTACGTATTGAACGAAAAAGGCTTCGCCAGCTCGGCCCTCACCAAGTGGCTTGAGGAAGGCATCGAGCGAACCGTCACGGCTTTGACGACCCCGACAACCAATACTGACCGCCTCGCCCAGCGGTAGATAGCTTCGCACCTGCCCGCGGCGCCTCGCAGGGACAGATATCTCCACATGTCCCGCCCTGGCTTCTGGCTCCCCTCGCCCTCCGGGGAGCCAGAAGATAGGGGCGCCGCCTCCCTCCACAACTTCTTGGTTGAGACCTGTTCATTCCTTCCGTCACGCCAAGGACCGAACCCAACGGCCCGCACTACATCGAATGAAAGGATCGCGATGCTCACGAAATCGAATGGCATTCCGTCATACGCCGTGGTAGTCGTCGCCTTGTTGCTGGCTGAGTGCTGGCAGGGAGGCTTCTTCCCCGCGAGAGCCGCTGAAGACGCCACTGTCCAAGAGGAGCGAGCGGAGACAAAAGCGGAGAAACCGCGCAGCGAACCGCCTCCGTCGGGCAAGGACGTTCACGTGGCGGATGTCGTTATCACCGGCACATGGACGCCCCACGCCCAGAAGGATTCTCCGGTCGAGACTGAGCGCATTACCGGCGCGATGCTTGAGCAGGCGGGTGCTACGAACGTGCGGCAGGTGCTCCAGGATGTCCCGGCCATCGACGCGCAACGCGCGCCTAACGGGTTCCAGACCTTCCAGATCCAGGGTCTCTCCAGCATCCACACGCTATTTCTCGTGAACAGCCAGGAGCTGATCGGGACGATCGAGGGCGCCACCTTTACGAGAGACCTGCTGGCCTCCCCGGAAATCGAGGCCATGGAAATCGTCAAGGGCGCCGCCGCGGTCCAATACGGAAGCGATGCGATCGGCGGAGTCATCAACATCCGAACCAGGAGAGGCACGAAGCCGGCCGGCGGGCTGGTCTTTGGTCAATACGGACGATTCAATACCGTGACGACCTTCGGCGCCCCGGAGTTCCGCACCGCCGACGGGAAGTTCGGCGGCTACGTCTCAGCCGGATACAGCGGTTCCGACGGCTTCGACTTGAACCAAGCCACCGCCCAGACCGACGGCGAACCTCAGTTTGCCACCAAGACGGCGAGCGGCAATTTCGATTATCGGCTCTCGAACAGGGTCACGCTGTCCTTTTACACCCGCTATTCGGCTGACGACCGGAAGTCCAAGCAGAACGCCCTTCCACCCTCCATCCCCAGCATCCGGCAGGTCCAAGGCAACAACGACCGGTCCCAAAATATTTTGCGCTTGGATTGGAATCCCGACGCCGTTTCGACCTTCACGCTGTGGGGGCACTACCAAAACTTTCTAAATGAATCGAGTACGTTCCGATTGGACAATAACCAGTTGCTGCGGAGGTCGAGCTTCACGCAGGAGCTCTGGGAGCCGCAATTCCAATACAGCAGACAGATCGGCGGGCGTCACTTGCTTACGCTCGGCGGAGAAGACGACATTCGCAAACAGCGCGGTCAATCCCTTCGCGGCGGCAAGACCGAGTTAAACGAAGCGGCCGGATGGGGGCAAGATGAAATCGAAGTGCTGCCTTGGATGGATATCCTCTTGGGCGGCCGCTATACGTCCAACAGCGAGTACGGCGGGTTTTTCTCGCCCCAGACCACGTTGCTCCTCAAGCCCGGGAACTTCCGCGGCCGCTTCACCTACACCCGCGGGTTCCGCAGTCCCACGTTGACCGATATCTCGGCCTTTTTCGTCGAGGGCGGCGGAGTCGGCGTCGTCGGCAACCCGAACCTGGAACCTGAGAAATCGACGAGCTATACCACAAACATCGAGTATTACTTCGAGCGAGCCAAGATTGGCGCCAGCGCCTTCCGTCACGAGGTCAGCAATCTCATCCAATACGTTCCGGGAACCTGCACGGCCGCCGATGCGGCCGCCCTAGGCGTGCCGTCGACCTTCTGCTTCTCGCCCAGCAACGTCTCCAGCACCAGAAGCCAAGGGTTCGAACTTGAGGCGGGCGTCAGACCGTGGAACTGGCTCTACATCGAAACCGGGTACATGTACCTCGACTCGCGAAACCTGGACAACGGCTCGTTTCTCTTCCAACGCTCGCCGAATACGTGGAAAACGCGCATGCGGATCGAGCGGGAACGGTGGAACTTCACAGGCCGGCTCCGCTACAACTCCTCGTTCGGATTCTCCGACCTGAATCGAAACAACGTGGTGGACCCCAACGAAAAGGCTCCGTCCAACATCCAGCTCGATCTTCGGTTAGCCATCCAGATTAGGAAGGATGTGGAGCTGTACGGGGGCGTGGACAATGTGACCCAATCCCGGATGAACGTCAGTGCCGGCCAGGTCCCGCTTCCGGGAGTAGCTCTCTACTACGTCGGCATGCGGATGACGCTATAAGGCGGCGCCGGTGGGACCGGCCTCGCCTCCAGCGACCCTCAGGGACCCGAAAGCGCGCTTCCGGGTCCCCGGCGCACCTGCCCCTGCTTCCCTCGCGGAGCATGGTCTCCTCATGAGCCCTCTTTATGGAGTTGTTCAGCCAAGTAACGCTCAAGTCCGATCTGCTTGACCGTCTCGAGTTGTGTTTCGAACCAATCGACATGCTCCTCGGAATCAATCACCATATGTTCGAGTAGGTGCCGGGTCGTGAAATCTCCGACCTTGGCACAATGGGCAATCGCCTCCCGCAGGAGTTGAACATCGTCCTGCTCGAATTTGAGATCGGCTTTGAACAGGTCCGCGACGGTCGCCCCGGATGTGACATGCTCCATTCGTTCGACGTTCGGCGTTCCATCAAGATAGATAATGTGATCGATCAAGCCCGAGGCATGACCGACCTCTTCCGTGGCCGTTTCTTTCAAATGGTGTTCCAACCGCTCGTACCCCCAGTTACCGCACAAGGCCGCATGCAGTAGGTATTGATGAACGGCCGTCAGCTCCGCCGTGAGAATGGTGTTCAGTCGATCAATGACGCCTTCTTTCGCTTTCATTTCCGGTCCTCCGATCGTGCGGGGTTCGTTACCCATCCTTCTTGATTTGTTCGGCCAAATAATTCTCCAGGCCGATCTGCTTGATGGTCTCCATCTGCGTCTCGATCCAGTCGATGTGGGCATCCACATCTTTGGCCATGTCTTCGAGCATGTGCCTGGTCGTAAAATCGCCGACTTTGGCGCAATGCACCACGCCGTCGCTCAGTAACTTGAGCATGTCCTGTTCGGCCTTCAAGTCCAGCTTGAACTGCTCGGGGACCCCCTCTCCGACATTGACCGTATTCAGACGCTGGACGTTCGGCACCCCTTCTAAATAGAGGATGTGCTCGATCAACTCTTCGGCGTCCTTCATCTCGTCGATGCTCCGCTCGCGCACTTTATGATGGAGCCGTTCGTATCCCCAGTTCTCACACATCTTGGCATGCACAAAATATTGGTTGATCGCGGTGAGATCCGCCGTCAATACTTTGTTAAGAATATCGATCACCCCTTCTTTCGCTTTCATATGATCAGCCTCCTTTTTTTATGATGAGAACTGCGACGGGAATCCTGACGCCGCTATTATCGATGGAACGGATGGACAGGTCAATAGCAATTGTAGGTAGAACTTACTATAACTGAAAATTGTTCTCAAGATCATGCGATTCGAAATGAGAACACGGGACGCACTCAGGCCGTCCGTCGAGCGACCCGGCGCGCAAGAAGTATGAGGGTGGACGATGGAAAAGGGAGAGGCTCGGAATGGTCTAGCTGGCTTCCTTATACCCGCACTCGGCGTTGACGCAACGCACGGTGGTGGCGTCCTTGCCGACTTTTTCGACGAGAAAGGGAGCGCTGCAACTCGGACACGCCTTCTGAACCGGACGGTCCCAGAGAGCGTACTCGCATTTGGGATAGCGCGAGCAGGCGTAGAAGACTCGGCCCTTGCGCGTTCGCTTCTGGACAAAATCGCCGTCGCATCCGGGAGCGGGGCATTTGACTCCGACCGAAAGCGCCCGCGTGGTCTTGCATCCCGGATAGCCGGAACAGGCCAGGAATTTCCCGAAGCGCCCGCTCTTGATGAGCATCGGGCTACCGCACTTTTCACATTGCTCGCCGGTGGTGACCTCTTCCTTGGGAACAATCTTAATCGTTCCGTCCGGCAAGCGCTCAAAATTCTGGGTGTTTTTGCAAGGCGGATCTTCATTGTAACCGGGACAAGCCAGAAACTTCCCATTACGTCCCCATTTGATGATCATCATCCGCCCGCAGCGATCGCACGGAATGTTCGTGGGCGGCTCGACGATATCTTTGGGACCGGGAATCTGCTCCGCGATCTGCATGTCACGCGTAAATGGATTGTAGAAGTCTCGAACCGCGTCCACCCATCCCTTGTTGCCTTCCTCGACCTCGTCCAGCTCTTGCTCCATTTGAGACGTGAAATCCACGTTGAGCAGCTCCGGAAAGCCTTTCTCCAGAAAATCATTCACCGTCCGGCCGGTCTCAGTCGGGATGAATCGTCCTTCCACCTTTTCCACATACTTGCGGTCTTGAATCGTGGAGATGATGGCGGCATAGGTTGAAGGCCGACCGATTCCCTTCTCTTCAAGCTCACGGATCAGCAGTGCCTCGTTGTACCGCGGAGGCGGCTGGGTGAAATGCTGCTTGGGGAGTACTCCGCTCTCAGCACCGTCGCGGGACACCAACCTGAGCTGCTCACCCTCCTCCAGCCGAGGGAGGTTGCCGTCCGGCGTGTCCTCCGTTTCTTCGCCGCTCTTTTGATTTTGAGGCGGCGCGTCCGAATCTCTTCCTTCCAGATACACTGCCGTGTGGCCGGGGAACTTCACGACGGTGCCGGTGGCCCGGAAGATGTAGTCGTCCGACACCTCTACAGGCGCCGTATCCACGCGGGTGACATCCAAAATTGCGGGTGTCATCTGCGAGGCGACGAATCGATTCCAGATCAGCTTGTAGAGCTGGTAGACGTCCGGCTCCAGGTACTGCCTGATAGACTCGGGATCGCGAACGGCGGAGGTGGGACGGATGGCTTCGTGAGCTTCCTGCGCGGCCTTTTGCGTCTTATACACGTTCGGCGTCGCCGGCAAATATTCGGGACCGAACCGCTCCCTGATGAGTTCCCGGGCCGCCTCCAATGCTTCCTGGGCGATCCTCGTCGAATCCGTCCTCATATACGTGATCAGCCCGACCGGCCCTTCCGCTCCGATTTCGATACCTTCGTACAGTTGTTGGGCCAGCGCCATGGTCTTCTTCGGCGTGAACCGCAACTTACGGGCCGCTTCCTGCTGGAGCCGGCTGGTAATGAATGGGGCGACCGGATTCCGCCTCTTCTCCTTTCGTTCGATGGAACGGACGACGAAGGACTTTCCCTGTACCGCGGCAACCACGCGCTCGGCCTCCGGTGCCGAGGAGATCGACGCCTCCTGTCCGTTGATCGAGTGCAACTTGGCGTCGAACGCCGGAGGATTGGCCCCCTGGAGCGTCGCCGTGATGGACCAGTATTCTTCCGGTCTGAAGGCTTCCCGCTCCTTCTCCCGATCGCAAATAAGCTTGACCGCGACGGATTGGACCCGCCCCATACTGAGCCCACGCCGGACCTTCTTCCACAATAGCTGGCTCCCTTGATACCCCACGATCCGATCAAGCACACGGCGAGCCTGCTGGGCGTTCACCAGCTTCATGTCGATCTGTCCGGGTGATTGAAGCGCCCGCTTGATCGCCGACTCCGTGATCTCGTTGAACAGCACACGGAAGATCCGCTCGTTGTTCTTCTTCTTGGATTTGCCGCTGATTTCCTGTGCGATATGCCAGGCGATCGCCTCCCCTTCCCGATCGGGGTCCGGTGCCAGATACACCTTGTCCACCTGCTCCGCCTTCTTCTTGATGTCGGACAGAACCTTCGCCTTGCCCTTAATCGTGACGTAGTGCGGGGCAAACTCACGCTCGATATCCACGCCAAGCTTGCTGGTCGGAAGATCCTTGACGTGACCGACCGAGGCCATGACTGTATACCCCCGCCCCAGGTATTTGTTGATGGTCTTGGCCTTTGCAGGAGACTCAACGATGATTAATGACTTGGCCATGCCTATCCTTCATGATCGGCGACGGGCGCTCCGGCCGTCACGGCGACTCTGTCCTTCTCTTCTACTCCATCTTCCATGGTTCTCTCAACTATTCCAGTGCCATGGACCGGGCCACCGCACAAGCTGCTGATTATAACCGAAGAATAAATTGTCCGGGTAATTGTTCAACGAGGCCCTTCATCTCGAGGGAGAGGAGCGCGGCCGAAACCGCGGCCGGACCTAGTTGGATGCGGAGCGTGAGTTCATCAATATGCACCGGGTCCGCGGACAACGCCGCGATCACCCGCGATTCATCCGCCGACAACGGAGAGACCGCCTTTGCCGGCGCGTCGCGTCGCACGGCGAGCCGCCGGCGCATCTGCTCGTCCAACTGAGGGAGCAACTCCTCGATCACGTCCTGTGCCGTCTCGACGAGCTTGGCGCCATCCTTGATCAGGCGGTGCGGGCCGCGACTGGTCTCGGCTCGAACCGATCCAGGAAGCGCAAATACCTCGCGGCCTTGTTCTCCAGCCAACCGTGCCGTGATCAACGAGCCGCTGTCCAGCGCAGCCTCCGTCACGAGGACGCCCAAGGAGAGGCCGCTGATGATACGATTCCGTCGAGGAAAATGGTAGCTGTGCGGAGGAGCGCCCATCGCCAGCTCCGACAGGACCGCCCCCTGCATTTCGATTTGCCGGCGCAACTTCTCATGCTCGGGCGGATAGGTGTGGTCGATCCCGCAACCTAACACCGCGATCGTGCGCCCTCCGGCTGCCAGCGCTCCACGATGAGCCGCCGCATCGATTCCACGAGCCAATCCGCTGACGATGGTGAATCCTGCTTGCGCCAAGGTACGGCTGAGTTCCTCCGTAACTGCGCGGCCCTGCGGGGTGGACCGTCGCGATCCGACAATAGCCACTGCATGAACATCGGAAGGGTCCAACCTCCCGGCAACATAGAGCAACGGAGGAGGGTCAGCGATATGGTTGAGTCGCCCCGGGTACTCCGCCTCAAAACAGGACACCACTGCGACCTGGCTTTGATGAATCAGGCTGATTTCCTGCTCAATCTGTGCCGAGGTCTTGAGATCCACTCCACGGACAATGGCTTCGGCAAGCTCCTGGTTGCATCCGCGCCTCCGCAATTCTGCGATCGGAGATCGGAGGACGGCTTCAGGCGAGCCGCAGGCTTCGGCCAGTTTCGCCAAGGTCGCTGGTCCCACACGCTCGATGGCCCGCAAGGTGAGCCAAGCCCGCAACGACTCATCGTTCACGGCCGAACCTTCGGAGGAGGCGGTGCGGGAACCTGAGCACCTTTCCGCCCAGCAAAGCCGCCGTGAGAGGCCCCTTAGAGCGTCGCGATGTCGAACTGCTCGATGTGCAGGCTGGCATCAGGAGTGACGATGATTTTGCACGAAGAGACCCGCTCGACTTCTTCCAACCCTTGCCTCTCTTGATCCTGCAGAACATCGGTGACAGCCGGATTAGCGCCAACGACAATGCGCTGGTGGTCCTGCGAACGCCCGAGCTTGCGCATTTCCTTGAAAATCTCATAGGCAACGGAGGTCGGCGACTTTGTATAGCCGCGCCCGTCGCAGTAATGGCAGGGCTCCGACATCGCGCGCAACAGATCCTCACGGACCCGCTCGCGAGAAATTTCGATCAATCCCAGATCGGAGATCCGGGAAATTCTCGTTCTGGCCTTGTCCGCAGACATCGCGTCAACCAGCGCGTGATACACCTTGTCTCGATTGCGCTCCCGCTCCATGTCGATGAAATCGACGATGATGATGCCACCGATGCCCCGCAACCGCACCTGATACGCGATTTCCTTGGCAGCTTCCAGGTTGTTCCGAAGAATCGTCTCCTCCTGATCCCGCTTGCCGACAAACCGGCCGGTATTGACGTCGATCACGGTCATGGCTTCCGTATGGTCGATGACGATATGGCCTCCCGATTTCAGCCACACCTTCCGGCTCAGCGCTCGCGCGATTTCCTGTTCGATGCCGAGGTGTTCAAACAGCGGATCCTGTTTCTCGTATGACTGAATCCGGGAGGTCAATTCCGGAAGGAAGCGGGTGACGAAATCCCGGATGGCTTCGTATTCCGTCCGGGCGTCGATCAACAGGCGATCCACCTTCTTCGAGAACATGTCTCGGACAACCCGAAAACTCAAGGACAGGTCCGAATGTATGATCGCAGGGGTCGGCGACTGATCGCGTTTAGTCAAAATATCCTGCCACAACACATGAAGAAACTCGACATCGGCCCGCAGGTCGTCTTCCTTCACTCCCTCGCTCACCGTCCGCACGATGTAGCCGCATCCCGGCTTCCGCAGATGTTTCATCATCTCCTTGAGCCGTACACGCTCCTCGTCCTTGGCGATACGACGCGACACGCCGATGTGCTCCACGTTCGGCATAAACACCAGATACCTCCCGGGAAGCGACACATACCCGGTGACACGCGGCCCCTTGGTGCCAATGGGGCCCTTTGAAATCTGGACCATGATATCCTGCCCTTCGTCCAGGAGCTGTTCGATCGGCTTCACTCCCTGTCGCTTGGGACGCGGCACCTCCGGCGCCTGATCGTCATCCTCGCTGTCGAACAGCGTATCTCCGGGCCCCGCATCGCTGCAGACATCCGAAGCATGCATAAACGCCGATTTGTCCAGCCCGAGGTCGATGAACGCCGCCTGCATCCCCGGCAGCACCTTCGCGACCCGCCCCTTGTAAATGTTCCCGACAAAATCCTTGTGCTTGGCCCGATCGTTAAAGAGATCAGTCACCACACCGTTATCCAGCACCGCGACGCGCGTTTCCTCCCGCGCCACATTAATGGCAATCTCCAATCCCATAGGTCACGCTCCTCACTAAAGTTTGATGGGCGTCGAGAACCTGCACCCCAGACGGTGCGCTATCGACAGGCCATCGAAACACACAAGTCCTGCCATCGCTTCTCGGCCGCACAAGCCGCTCGAATGGAACTTGGAGGCCGCTGCGGTCCGTTGGAGCCACGCAGCCTCCATTGTAAAGGCTACCGATGCAAAAAGTCCTAACCCGCATGATTCACGAAGCTTCGTGCGATTCCAACCCATGCGGGCTAATAGAACAGCGCCAGCCGGCGTCGTTTCACGTTCAATAACAAGCCCAACGCCGCTAGCGTGGTCACCGTCGCGCTGCCGCCGTAACTGACCAGTGGAAGCGGAATCCCCACGATCGGGAACATGCCTGCGGTCATACCGATATTGACAACCATGCAGAAGCACAGCATGGCGACAACCCCAGCCGCCAGGAGCGAGCCCAACAGATCCTTCGCGCGGAGCGCGATCTCCACCGACAGCAAAATCAAGATCAAGAACAGCGCAAGCAGGACGACGACCCCCGCGAATCCCCATTCCTCCGCAAAGACTGCAAATACGAAATCGGTGTGCCCTTCCGGCAGAAATTTGAGCTGGCTTTGGGTCCCGCCGTACAGACCTTTGCCCAACAGCTCTCCTGACCCAATCGCGATCTTGGATTGCAAGGCATGATACCCCTTTCCGCCCGGATCGTAGGCCGGATCGACGAACGTCATGATCCGCTGCCGCTGATAGTCGTGCAACGAATTCCACATCACCTCCCAGGCGAACGGGAAGAGCATGAGCGAAAACAGCAAAATGATCCCGAGCGCCTTGGAACGCATGCCGACCACGAGGAGCATGGCCGCATAGACGGCGAGGAAACTCAGCCCGCTTCCCAGATCCGGTTGCTTGAGGATCAGCAAGAGCCCGGGAAGCATGATGGCGCCAGGAATCAGCACCCGCTGCATCCAGCCGCTGCGGGGCGCTGCGGCATAATAGCTCGCCAGCACTAAAATGAGGACCAGCTTTGCGAACTCCGAGGGCTGAAAGGCGAACGGACCGATCGGAATCCAGCGCTGCGCCCCCCGGCTGCTTTTGCCCATGAACAGGACCACAACGAGCAAGACCAGCACGATCGCATACAGCACATACGAGAGGCGCGCAATCTTGTGATAATCGATCGACAGCATCATCATGAATGCGACGGCCCCGAGCCCGATCCAGATGATTTGTTTGAGATAGATCGGCAAACCAGCCCCAGGCTGGATGTAGGTCACGCTGTAGATCGACAACACCCCGATGGCGAGCACGGCACCGATCACGCCGACGAATTGCCAGTCGAAAGGATCGAACCGCCGTTCGTCGATCATGCGGGATATCATAAACGAGGCCCCGACGTCTGCGCGCTCCTCTGTTCCTGGGGCGGCACGCCTCCTCCGATCACGACCGGAGCCTTTGGCGCCATGGTGAAGAACGCTTCGATCAACTCCTTGGCCAGGGGCGCGGCAGCCGAGCCTCCATGGCCCATATGCTCGGCCAGAACCGCGACGGCTATTTTGGGAGACTCCGCCGGCGCATAGGACACGAACCAAGCGTGGTCTCGGAATTTCTTGGGAATGTCTTTCTCAGGTCCTGTGCGGAGCGCGGTTGTCTGGGCGGTTCCGGTCTTCCCCGCGATGTTCACGAGCGAGGACTTGGCGCGCGTCGCCGTTCCCCGACTGACGACATCGGTCAGGCCCTTCTGAATCGCCTGCAGCGTCTCCGCCTTCACGGCTAAGGTTTCTTTGGCCGGGGTCGGCATCTCCTGCAATCGCCCAGTGGTCCGATCGAGAACGGCTTGAATCAACCGAGGTCGATACAGAATACCGTTATTGGCGACCGCCCCCACCACACTCGCCATCTGAAGAGGGGTGACCGTCACGTATCCCTGCCCGATGGCCACCGAGATCGTTTCGCCGGGATACCAGGGCTCACCCCTCACCCGCTCCTTCCAGGCGGTAGATGGCACGATTCCGACCCGCTCCGATGGCAGTTCGATGCCGGTTTCCCGCCCCAAGCCGAACATGCGAGCGAACTGGGCAATGGTGTCAATTCCCATCCGCTGTCCCACCGTATAGAAATACACGTCGCACGAATGCACGATGGCCTCATGCAAATCGACCGATCCATGCCCGCCCGCTTTCCAATCACGGAAGAGCCGTTTTCCGAACTGGTACCCCCCGTTGCAGAACACGGGCGTGGCAGCCGACACCGTGCGGCTTTCGAGCGCCGCCGCGGCCATCACAATCTTAAAGGTCGATCCTGGAGGATACTGCCCTTGAATAGCCCGGTTGGTCAGCGGCCGGCGCTCGTTCTGGACGATCTCTTCCCACTGCTTGGCCGTCAATTCACGCGACATGAGGTTCGGGTCAAACGCCGGACGGCTGGCCAGCGCCAAGACTTCTCCGCTTGTCGGATCGAGCGCCACGATCGCCCCGTCTTCTTCGCCCAAGAGCTGCTCAGCCAGTTTTTGCAATCGAGCATCGATCGTCAAATAGAGATCATCGCCCGAATGCGGCTTGTCCACAAACACCGTCCGTTTCGCATGGCCCAGCGCATCGACCTCGACACTCTTTTCGCCAGATCGCCCCCGGAGCAGCCGATCGAATGTTTTTTCGACCCCGTACTGTCCGATCAAGCTCCCTTGATGCAGATCGTCCGCATCTTCCCGCTCCAACTGTTCCGCCGACACCTCCCCCACATAGCCGATCAAGTGTCCCCCCACGACTCCTTCGGGGTAGTTCCGCTGTGATTCCACCTGGATCATCACTCCCGGCAGTTGCAGCCGGTGCGATTCGACCAACGTGGCCTCTCTGAGAGTAAGACGATCCTTGACCTTGCGGGGAAGCAGCTTGGGTCCCTTGACGGACAGCTTCTTTTCAATCACCTGCGGCTCAAGGCCGATCAACAGACTTAATCGCGCGGCCAACTCGACCCGGTCCTTGACATCCTCAAGCGTGACGTACAGGGTGAAGCTGGGAACGTTATTGGCCAACAGGACTCCGTTGCGGTCATAGATGAGGCCGCGAGCCGGTTCGAGCAGCACGGTTCGGGTTCGATTGTTCTCTGAGAGGTCGCGGTAATAGACCCCGTCGCGCACTTGGAGATACCACAGGCGGACCCCGAGCAGGACCACGACCAACAACAGCCCTATGCGCAGGATCATCAGCCGCCGCTGAATTTCACCCAATTCCGCGTCGGACGTACCGTAACCCATGGTGAGTCCCATCTCTGCCGAGAGTCGGCAGGGGATGCATCAATCCTCTCTGAACACTGAAGAACGGAGTGGGTAATACCGGGCCGCGATCCGCCGAACGCCCCAAAACACCGCGACGGCCAAGATCGCGTCCAACAAGGCTTGGGGCAACAAGAGCGTCGGCACAGCGAGAAACGCATCCCCGAGCGCATGCCCACGGGCCAAATACAGAAACGCCAGCCCGCTCAGCGAGGACAGCACCACCACCGCGAGCGCTACGACGATCGATGACACCTGAACCACCTGTTGGCCGATCAAGCCGGCCACAATACCCAGGAGACCTTTCGTCACGAGATTGGGGAACGCGACGCCCGCTGAAAAGAGATCCTGGATGAATCCAAGGAGGACGCCCATCAACGCCCCTTCGAGCTCATCCGTCAACAATCCGATCAGGCAGACCGCCACCAGGATCACATCTGGCTCGACCAATGTCGTACCGGTGCGCCCCAGCGCGGTAGTCTGAAGCGGCACCAGGAGGAAACAGAGACAAAGGTACACCCAGAATTTCATGGAGTCGTCTTAGGCGCTTTCTTGGGAGCAAGTTGGAAGGTGTCGGCCTCCGGTGCATCGGGCAACTTGGTAATGACGAGGACTTCCTCCAGTTTCGCGAATTCGGCCGCGGGCTCCACCTCCGCCACCTGGAAGCCCTCACCTTCCTCCTTTTCGATCTTCGTCACCACTCCGACAGGCAACCCGCGCGGGAATCCTCCGACCAATCCGGAGGTCACAATCCAATCTCCGGTTCGAACGCCCGAGAGCAAGGGGATGTATTTCATTCGTATCGAGTGTTGCGACGTGCCTTCGACGATCCCTTCATCCCGCGTCCGCTGCAACAACGCGGCCAACGCGTTGTTGGGGTCTGTCAGCAGCAGCACAACGGCCGTGGAACCCGTCGTCTTCACCACTCGACCGACGACACCGCCGGGCGTCATCACTCCCATCTCCGGCTGGATACCTTCCGATTCTCCCTTGTCCACCAACACCGCTTGATACCAGTTGGTGGCATCCTTCCCGATAACTCGGGCCGCCACGGTGTCGAAGCCGACCCGTTCCTTGAATTCCAGGAGGCTGGCCAGCCGTTGGCCCGACCCCGCCGCTTCCCGCAATTGATTGTTCTGCTCGCGCAACAGCGCCGTTTCGCGCTCCAATCGACGATTCTCCTCATAGACATACCGGAGCGCCACGTAGCCGTCCCAGAGATCCGTCACGGCGGTCGTCAGGGAGGACCAGGCTTCCAGCGGCCAGGCCAACACATGGCCAAGCGGCCCGCCGAATTGCAGCAAAATCCCTTGGGTCTGGGCCGGGAGCAGAAGGAGAAGGAACAGCAGGAGGGTGACAAGCCCCAGGAGCCAACGCCTGGAACCGTATGTCAGACGCACCATTGCCATCCGCATTCCGGATGGAACCGTTACCGGACGCTGCTGTATTGGGACATCACCGAGACCTTGCGGAGGAGGTCAAGCTCATCGAGTATCTTGCCGACTCCTAGCACCACGGATGTGAGTGGATCATCCACCGTGATAATGGGAAGGTTGGTTTCTTCGCGCAAACGCGTGTCCATCCCCTTCAGCAGCGATCCGCCTCCCGTCAACACAATGCCTCGATCGATGATGTCTCCGGCCAGTTCGGGCGGCGTATTCTCGAGCGCCACCTTGATGGCATTCACGATCGTCCCGATCGGTTCCTGTAAAGCCTCGCGTATTTCGGCGTCGTCGACGACCAGGGTCCGAGGGATGCCCGAGATCAGGTCCCGCCCCTTGATCATCATCGTCTTCCGCTCCTCAAAGGGATAGGCGGAGCCGATCTCCACCTTGACCCGCTCGGCCATATGTTCGCCAACCAATAGATTGTACTTCTTCTTGATGTAGTTCATGATCGCTTCGTCCATGCGATCTCCCGCCACCTTGACGGATTCGCTGTAGACGATGCCGCCGAGCGAAATCACGGCGATGTCGGTCGTGCCTCCGCCGATATCCACCACCATATTGCCCGAGGGCTCCGTGATGGGCAGCCCGGCTCCGATAGCCGCGGCCACCGGCTCTTCGATCAGGTACACCTCACGGGCACCGGCCAGTTCGGCCGAATCGCGCACCGCACGCTGCTCAACCTGGGTAATCCGCGACGGCACCCCGATGATGATGCGGGGGCGGACGAACGCGCTGCGATTGTGGGCTTTCTGAATGAAATGGCGGAGCATGTTTTCGGCCATTTCAAAATCGGCGATGACGCCTTCTTTCATCGGCCGTACTGCGGTGATGTTGCCCGGCGTCCGCCCCAACATTTTCTTGGCGTCCGCCCCGACGGCCAGCACTTTTTCGCTTTTCTTCTCGACTGCCACGACCGACGGCTCATTCAGCACGATGCCCTTGCCTCGGACATAGACCAATGTTGTGGCCGTCCCCAGATCGATGGCGAGGTCGTTGGAGAACCACCCTAGTAAATCGCTTCCCAGTCCCACCGTGTCTCCCTCTTATGTGACGACCCTGGTCGGTTGTGATCGGTATATGGCTTCCGCCCAGCCCACAATATTCATGACCGTTCGTGACGAAACCGTCGAGACGCCACACGTTGGACCCATTGCCTCGACCCCTTGCACACAGGAACGCAAGGGGTACCTCGTCGCAATGGGCACCCCCACGCGGAGCCGCGACGAAAGGGGGCAGACTTGCAACAGTATGTCGACCGACCGACTGGCGAGCCTGACCGCTTCAATGCGGGACTCGGAATCCAAGCCTGTCGCAGCGGCGTATCGGTAGTTGCAGTAGAAGCGGTCATGAATTAAATGTGAGTTAGCTCGTTTCATCGACTGTCAGGCATGTCGAGCTGATCAGCGTCCACAACTTGTGTTTGGGCCAGAATATCTCCGAACCGGAGCCCGCGGTCGTTTCCGAGGACGAGCAGACCTTCAAAGCTCAGGACGGCGAGTAGGAGCACCCAACCGACATACGAAACCTGATAAAGTAGAAAGGCCAGCGCCACCGGAAGATTCCGGACGATCGATTCGCCAAACGACACGGCCTCCCGCCGCCGCGGGCTCCACGTCTGAAGGCCCATCAGCCGCTTGCCGAGACTTCGTCCCCCCGACAACCCATCAGCCGCCAACAGGTAGGCCAGCCCCACCAGAAAGCCAACCGATGGAACCGCTTGGTCGATCGTGGCCGCTATCAAGAGGTCTGCGCTTCGAGCCAACCCACGGTTGACGACGTGAGCTTTAGGATAGATTTCGGTCAGCAGGTGGCTTCGCGCCCGTTCTTCCTGGAGGACTCCATCACCTTGCAACTCGACGGGCAGTATAACAAATCCCCCCGATCATCACAAATGAACGACTGGATTTTTCAGGTCGATTCCCCAGGGGTGGGAACCTTCCCTCCCGAACAACGCACTGTCCAGGCACACCTTGCTTGACCGGACGAAGATCAGTAAAATGAAATTTTGGAGCCCATCAGGAGACATGAAGCGATGATCAAACTGCTCCGCGAAGTAAGTCACGATCACCCCTGGATTCTCAAGACCATCATGGGTGTGCTGGCGGTGGCGTTCATCATCACCATGGGCTGGTGGGGATTCAGCGAGCAGACCTCCACCGAGATTGCCATGGTTGGCGACCAGAAGATCCCGATCGACGAATTTCGCAGGGGATACGAAAATGCCTATCGCTTCTACCGCGACAACCTCCAAGGGGAGGTCAAGGAGGAGACCATCAAACAGATGGTGCTCGACCAACTGATCGACACACGACTATGGCTCCAGGTCGCGCGCGAGTTGAACCTGGCAGTGACGCCCGATGACTTGCGCGACTATATCATCAACCGGACTGATTTCCAGCGGGAAGGAAAGTTTGATCCCGACCTATACCGGAGAATCTTGGCCGCCAATCGGTTGACTCCTGCGATTTTTGAAACGATGCAGACCACTGAACTGCTGGCCAATAAGGCCCGCGCGTTGGTCCGAGACTCCGTGGCGCTCACACCGGAAGAAATCAGCGAGGCCCGGTCTTTAGCCGCCAGACAACCTCAGAGCGAGGCCGGCAAAGGGTCCAACAAGGACACCATCTTCCAGGATTTCCTCTTTCAGAAGCAGCAGCGTGCCATGGTTGCGTACGGGCAGGCATTGAAGACGAGAATTCCGGTGAAGATTCACAAAGAACTGCTCTAGCTCACCCTTCCCCCCTGTCACAAGAGCAACATCGCGTCGCCATAGCTATAGAATCGATACCGCTCCTCAACCGCCACCCGATAGGCTCGGCGGAGATCGTCGAACCCGCAGAAGGCCGCGACAAGCATCAACAACGTGGTACGGGGCAGGTGAAAGTTTGTCAGGAGTGCATCGACTACCCGGAAGCGATATCCCGGGGTGATGAAGAGGTTGGTGCTTCCTGAGATCGAAGCCAGCGTCCCCTCCTCATTCGCCGCCGATTCGAGGGTCCGGATCACTGTTGTCCCGACAGCCACCACCCGCCCACCACGGCGTTTTGTGTCGCTAACGGACTGGACTGTCTGTTCGGGAACGAAGTAGGCCTCGGCCTCCATCGTATGACCTTCAATGTGTTCGGCGCTGACGGGCGTGAAGGTTCCGAGCCCGACGTGCAGCGTCACCGTTGCCCAGCCGATTCCGGCCGCCCTCAGGCGGTCGATCAGCTCTTCGGTAAAGTGTAGGCCAGCGGTCGGAGCCGCGATCGCACCCTCTGCTTGAGCGAACACGGTTTGATACCAACGGCGATCATCGGTACAGGGAGGACGCTTGATATACGGCGGCAACGGAACCTCGCCGGAGGTCTCGAGGAGGCGTGCCGGCGGCACTGGTGAAGCTACCTCAATCACGGCGCGCTCGTCGCGCCGCTCGGCAACGACCGCTCGCATTCCTCCGGTCAATTCAAGAACCTGCCCGACTCTGACCCGGCCCTTTAACAGCACCTCCCACCGGGAGGGTCCGATTGGGCGCACGTACAGCAGTTCCACACGACCACCGGTCTCGAGTTTTCGCCCATGGAGACGGGCCGGCAACACCTTGGTATCATTCGCCACGACCAGATCGCCGGCTCGCAAGAGAGCGGGGAGATCCGACACTTGACGGTGCGCGAGTTCCGATCGGTCCTTCGATCCGCAACCGACCCCTGCGCGTCGGAGCACCAGGAGACGCGCATCGTGCCTTGGTTCGACCGGCTGGGACGCGATCAGCAGTGGATCAAACGGTACATCAAACTCGGAGAGCAGCATTACGATGGGCGCTGTGGAGATAGGTCAACCTGGTCAATTCGCAGGAGGCTCGTGCCGGGATAATAATAAGATAGGATCGTGCCGAATGAATATCCGAGTTCGGCCATTTCCTTGGCGCCCCATTGGCACAGGCCGACGCCATGCCCGGCCCCGAATCCATTAAAGACCACATCGGATCCGACCGATTCGATCTCGAATCGAGCGCTGGGCAGGATCGAATAGCCCACGATCTTCCGGAGATCTTCTCCCCGGAGCAGCAGCTCTCCTCCTGAATGGAGGATCCTAATACGAGTCACCCGTCCTGCCCGGCTGAAGCCGAAAGGCGTCACCGTCGCGACAACGCCGACTCCGATCCCTTGTTGCCGAAGCGCCCGTTCGAGCTTGTCGATTGGAACGGCAACGCGCCAGCGGTAATAGGGAGACTTCAGATCAAATGGGCAGTCGACTCCCCTTAGATAGGGAAGATCGATCGCCCATACGTTCAGCGCATCTTCCGTAGGTCCAGCGGCGGTCGAGGAGAAGGCCGCATAGATCGGCCTCCCCTGAAATCCGATCACGAGCCCCTTGGTCTCTTCTACCGCACGCAGTATCCGCTCATCGACTCCCTGCCGGCCTTGATACACCTGATCTTGGACCCCTGCGACCACATCGTAGTCTCGGCCCGCGCTCATGGTCCGCTGGTAGAGCGCGTAGGTCCTGGCCGCCACCGCCTGGGCCTTCAGGACTTCAGGGTGCCATCCGGCACTGACCTCGCCGGGCACCACTCCCTTCGTATAGTCTTCTAAATCCACCTCGTTGACGACCATCAACTGACGACCATGTTGAATGACCTGAAGACCGCCAGACAGGGTCCACTTCGTGAGGGTCCCGACCCCGGCATTACCGTCCAGAGACGGCTTCCCAGCGCCGGCCGTCGTTTGGACCAGCCCGATGACAAGCCCGGTGCGTCCGCCATGCATCGTCAGCCGATCCGACGACGATGCGGCTCCGGACAGCAGCAGACCCGCACTCCCTGGAGTGACGATCAGAGGAGACGGCAGGTGTCGCTCCCGGCCGTCGGTACCCGAGACCAGGACGGTTCCGTCGGTTTGTACCTCAACCTGATTGGCCTCAGCCGCCAACAAGACCCGGATGGCGACCCCCGTACCGGCCTCTGCGGTCGGCGGCATCCCGGCCGCCATAATGGCAAGTAGCCAGACACCCAGGAGCATTCTGGAGATGAGGGGCTTCATCGCTTGAACAGGGTGGAGAGGACAAACCATAAGAGACTCAGGACCACGCTGACGAGCAGGCCGGTTGTGAGCGGAGCGTAGAACGTGAAGGTCTCTCGCTTGATATAAAGATCGCCCGGCAGCCTTCCGAACCATCCGCCCGAGTCGCCGAGACCCGGCAGTTTCCCGACCAGCACAAGCAGGCCGCCCAAGGCAGCCAGCAGCATGCCCGCGACCATGAGCATCCTTCCCACCCAGCCGAACTCATCCATGGTGTTACCGGATCAGCAATTCCGCAATCTGAACGGCGTTAAGCGCGGCACCCTTTCTCAAATTATCCGCCACCACCCACAGATTGAGCCCATGCGCCGTCGATTCGTCTTCTCGGATGCGGCCGACATAGACGTCGTCCTTGCCCGCCACATCGAGTGGCATCGGATAAAGTTTATGGGTGGGATCATCATAGACTTGAATACCTGGCGCCGATGCCAGCAGCGCCCGCGCGTCGTTGGCGGTCAGTTTCCGCTCGGTCTCGATATTCACGGACTCCGAATGCCCAACGTAGACCGGTACACGCACTGTGGTCGCCGTAACCCGGATCGCCTGGTCCCTCATAATTTTTCTGGTCTCGTGCACCATCTTCATCTCTTCCTTCGTGTATCCGGTCGGCAGAAAATCATCGATCTGCGGCAGGCAGTTGAACGCGATCTGGTACGGATACACCTTCGGCTCCGGCTCCTTGAAACTGAGCAACGCCTTGCATTCCGCCAGCAACTCGTCCATAGCGTCCTTCCCGGTACCCGAGACGGACTGAAACGTGGTCACCACGATGCGCGTGATCTTTGCCGCGTCATGCAGCGGTTTCAGGGCGACCACCATTTGGATCGTCGAGCAGTTCGGGTTGGCGATGATGCCCTGGTGGCGAGCGGCGTCCGCCGAATTCACTTCCGGCACGACCAGCGGAACCGTCGACTCCATGCGCCAAGCCGCACTGTTGTCGATCACCAGGGCTCCAGCTTTGACCGCGATCGGAGCGTACTCGCGGCTCACGTCACTGCCAGCGGAAAAGAGGGCGATATCCACCCCGGCAAACGACGCCTTCGTGAGTTCCTGCACCGGCACATCCGTTCCGCAGAATCCGACTGTCCCTCCGGCAGAGCGGCTTGAAGCCAACGGCACGAGCCGCTCCACCGGGAATGCGCGTTCTTCGAGGATTTCGATCATTTCCGCACCGACCGCGCCGGTGGCACCGACGACTGCGACGGTATAGGCGGGTTTAGTTTTCAACATGGTCTCGTCCTTCCTGAGCGGGATCGGTGAACGCCTGCCGCTACGCACTCACCTTGCGTATTCGATGGTTGAACGTATCCGCAATATAGACCTGGCCCGCTCGGTCGACGGCAACCCCAAAGGGATAATTCAAGCTGGCATCGGAGGCCGCTCCTCCGTCCCCGCCGAATTGTGCCCGTCCTGTTCCGACAACGCGGGTGATGATCTTCTTACGCCGGTCCCAGCGACGCAGCAGATGACTATCCGAATCGGTAATCAGTAGGTGCCCTTCCCGGTCCAAGGCAATCCCGTACGGCCGCGAGAGACTCGTAGACCACTCGTGGGGCACTCCTTGGTAGCGATACTCGCTGCCGTCGCCGGCGACCGTGCGAATCATGCCGGTCGCAGAGTCCACTGCCCTGATGCGGCCATTGAACGTATCGGCCACATAGAGTGTCCCATCATCGCCCCAGGCGAGTCCACTGGGCCCGGCCAGCCCCGCCTCAACCGCCGGCATGCCGTCGCCGGTATAGCCGGCCTCTCCGGTCCCGGCCACCGTGACGATGATACCCGTGGCCAGATCGATCCGGCGGACGCGATTGTTGCTCTGATCCGCGACATACAACCCGCCGCAGCCGTCGAGCGCCAGAGCGGCCGGCTCGTTCAAGGCCGCCTTGGCTGCGAGGCCACCCTCGCCGGAAAATCGACGTTGGCCGGTTCCCGCGATCGTGGTGATGATCCCGGTTTTCGGATCGACGCGCCGCACCCGATGGTTCATAGTATCCGCAACAAACAACGTCCCATCCGCATCGACCGCCACCGCGGAGGGGAAGTTCAGGCGCGCCTTCATAGCCGGGCCTCCGTCCCCGGCGAAATGTGCGCTGCCGTCCTGAGCCTTGCCGACTACGAATCGGACGGTACCTCCGAGATCCGCCAATTGCGCGAAGCGTCCCTCGGTTTGCGGCGCCGGATCGGCCAGGAGGTCCTCCGCGCCGCCGTCCATCGCCTCCGAGACGTGATCGGTTCCGGCAGGCGAGCCTGGCTCATCGGACTCCAAGTGTCCGGCCACGGTGGTGATGACGCCGGTCGCGGCATCGACTTTCCGAATGAGGTGATTTTCCGCGTCTGCAATATAGAGGTGTCCGCGATCATCGACGGCCACCTGTTTGGGCTCATTGAGGCGTGCGAGCACCGCAGGACCGCCATCCCCCGAACAGCCAGGTTCCCCTATGCCTGCAATGGTAGTGATGATGCCTGATTCAAGAGAGACTGAGCTGCTCATCGCCTCACCGATA
This sequence comes from Nitrospiraceae bacterium, assembly GCA_050246315.1. Lineage (GTDB taxonomy): Bacteria > Nitrospirota > Nitrospiria > Nitrospirales > Nitrospiraceae > Nitrospira_G. Next base: position 149,910 of record JBFWWG010000007.1, read on the forward strand.
ACCTCTACATATCGGGCTATTGAAACACCGTGTTGGATTCACGAAAACCCACCATCGTAGATGACATCCGAAAGGCCGCAGGATGGTCAAAAAGACCGTCCAGCGCGGCCGCAGCGAGCGAAGAGGAGAGGCCGTACGTTTTTCGGTACGTCGAGCCTCTGAGCGTCGCGAGAACAATGCTGGCGGCCTTTTTCAACATCCTGCTAGATTGCGGATGATCGCGTCGGTCATCTCCCCGGTCCCCACCAGCCGAGTTCCCGAACTGTGGATGTCCTTGGTCCGGTAGCCAAGGTCCAGCGTCCGCACGATGGCTGTTTCGATGGCGGCGCCTTCCTTCTCCAATTGGAGGCTGTAAGACAGCAGCATGGCCGCGGAAGCAATGGTCGCGATGGGATTGGCCACGCCTTTCCCAGCGATATCCGGGGCGCTCCCGTGAATCGGCTCGTACAGCCCCACCTGGGCTCCGATGCTCGCGGACGGCAACATGCCGATCGAGCCGGTGAGCATCGCCGCCTCATCGCTGAGGATATCCCCGAACATATTGTTGCAGAGCAGCACGTCGAACTGTTTGGGGTTTCGCACCAACTGCATGGCACAGTTATCCACGTAGATGTGATTCAACTCGACGTCCGGATAGCTCTTGTGGAGCTCGGTCACGACACGACGCCACAACTCCGACGATTCCAACACATTGGCTTTATCCACAGAGGTTACTTTGCGCCGGCGTTTGCGCGCCGCTTCGAAGGCCACCTTGGCAATCCGTCTGATCTCCTCGGAGGTATATACTTCCGTGTTCACGCCTCGTTCGACCCCTCCGATCTTTTCGATGCCCTTCGGCTTTCCGAAATAGATGCCCCCGATGAGTTCGCGAACCACCAGGATATCGATCCCTTCGATGATCTCTCTCTTGAGCGTCGAGGCATCCGCCAGGGCCGCGTAAAGTTTGGCCGGCCTCAGGTTGGCGTACAGGCCCAGCGCTTCTCTCAACCCAAGCAAGGCCCGCTCCGGCCGCAGGCTGTAATCCAGGCCCTCCCACTTCGGCCCGCCGACCGCCCCCAACAGCACCGCATCGCTCTGCTTGGCGAGATTGAGGGTGTCCTGCGGCAACGGAACACCGATCTTATCAATGGCCTGCCCACCGACATCGGCCGAAACAAAATCAAAGGTATGACCATGTCGTTCGGCCACCACCTTGAGCACCCTGACCGCTTCGGGAACCACCTCCCGACCCACGCCGTCACCAGCCAACACAGCAATTTTTGCCTTCATGCGAGACTCCTGCCGTCCTCACACCCTGTTGCCCTACGCTCCTCCGCCTGACCGCACCCGAACCATTACTCGCAGATTTCCTCATCCTCCGGCTTCCAAGCCGGATCCACCAGACAGAGGAACTCAATGTCTTCAGTTCCCGTATTTGACAGGCTTTGCGTCGCCTGCGGCGGGACATACACAATGCTCCCCTCGCACACCGGCTGATTCTCCCGGTCGATCGAAAACTCACCTCTCCCGGCCAGGAAATAGTAGACCTCCGAGGATGCCAGCCGGTGCCACTTCGATCGCTTTCCAGGGGCGAGACGTCCGTGCGCCAGGCTGTACCCGAGCTTCAGGTCCTGCTTGCCGGGATGGATCAGTTCCCGAAGTCTCGTGTGGTCTCCGGCCAAAAATTCCAGACAGTCCGAAAGCTGAACGGTCACCATGCCGACACCCTTAAAATGAGAATCACTCTACCTGTCGCTTCTTCATCAAATCAAGCTGACCCGCTGCAGGCCGGCCGCGTCCTTGCTGGCCCAATAGGCCAGTTTATTGAGCGCATTGAGATAGGCGCGGCCGGACGCCACAATGATATCCGTATCCGACCCATGGCCGGAAACCACACGTCCGCTCTCTTCCAAACGAACCGACACTTCCCCCAGCGCATCGGTGCCGCCGGTAATCGCCTTGACCGCATACATCAACAGCTTGGCCTTGGTCCCGGTCATGGCCGCCATCGTCCGGAAGACCGCATCCACCGGCCCATCGCCATGGCCCGTCTGCCGGACCATCTGCCCGTCGAGATTCAGCTCGATCGTCGCCGTCGGCTTGTGACTCGTGCCGCTCTCCACATGCAACGATTGGAGCGTCACCCGCTCGGCGATTTTGCCTAGCTCGTCGGAGACGATGCTCTCCAGATCTTCCTCATAGATGTCCTTTTTCTGATCAGCCAGTTGTTTGAACCGTTCGAACGCCTGATTGAGCTCCTCGTCGGACAGCCGATAGCCCAATTCTTCGAGCCGTTGTCGGAAGGCATGCCGGCCGGAGAGTTTCCCCATGACCATCTTGCTGTCCACCAGTCCAACCGATTCCGGCCTCATGATCTCGTAGGTCGTCTTCTCCTTCAGCAGTCCGTCCTGGTGAATGCCGGAGGCATGGGCGAAGGCGTTGGCGCCGACGATCGCCTTATTGGGCTGGACAACCATACCGGTAATCTTGCTGACCAACCGACTGGCCTTCAGAATTTCCTCGGTGTTGACCTTGGTATCGGCGCCGTAGAACGCCCGTCTCGTGCGCAACCCCATCGCGATCTCTTCGAGTGACGTATTGCCGGCCCGCTCGCCGATGCCGTTGATGGTGCACTCGACCTGGCCCGCCCCTTCCAGGATCGCCGCCAACGAATTCGCCACCGCTAACCCGAGGTCGTTATGGCAATGGACGGAGATCACGGCCCGACCACTGTTCGACACCTTCTCGCGAATCCCACGGATGAGCGCGCCGAACTCCCACGGAACCGCATAGCCTACCGTGTCGGGGATATTGACCGTGCCTGCGCCGGCGGCGATGACGGCCTCAATCACTTCATACAGATAATCGGGGTCCGACCGGCTCGCGTCCATCGGCGAAAACTCCACATCCTCCACGTATCCTCTCGCGCGCTGAACCATCTCGACCGCCCGTTTCTTGGCCTCCTCGCGGGTCATTCGGAACTGATGCTTGAGATGGATGTCGGAGGTGGAGAGAAACGTGTGAATCCTCACCTTGTGAGCCCCCTTCAAGGCTTCCCAGGCACGATCGATGTCTTCCGGACGGGCCCGAGCCAGGCTGCAAATGGTCGGACCTTCCACCTCGTTGGCGATTCGGCGGATCGCCTCGAAATCCCCGGGAGAACTGTAGGCGAATCCCGCCTCGATCACATCCACGCCCAGACGGGCCAGTTGCTTGGCGACCATGACCTTCTCTTCGACGTTCATGCTTGCGCCGGGCGACTGTTCGCCGTCCCGCAACGTGGTATCAAAAATCCGGATCATCCGCAGGCTGTCCATGGCGCACCCTCCATTCCTCGCTTGTCGTGAGCCGCCGGCGATTCAGGCGCAGCCTCTCTTCATTGGCGCCGGCGGAGAAACACCTCAAGGAGTTCTTCCCAATTGAGCCTCCAAAACAAAAAAGCCTTCATCCCCTATCCAGGGACGAAGGCTTTCGCGCTCCGTGGTACCACCCTGATTCGATGTCGAGCCGGCTGATCCCGGCCCTTCATCCTTCATTGTCGCCCGTGTCGTGGGCCACCCGGAATCTGCTACTGGGCTTCACAGATTCGGCTCAGAGGCGAGTTCTGCGCGCGACCGGCTGGTTTGCACCGTCCACCAGCTCTCTCGGTTCGGCCGCTATCGCGTACTACTCCTCGTCAACGCCGTTACTCTTTATTTTCCAACACAGGCGTCTCAACCCTCGTTCCCCGCTTGCTCGCTGTTTTCGTCAGCAAGGCCACCATGCGGGCCAACGGACCTGAGATGGCATATCCGGCGAACGTAACAAATAGCATAACCTGAGGCCAGGCCACGATCAACATCAGTGCGAGAATGCCCCACACGAGATAGGTGAAGTGCTGCCCTCGTCGGAACTTGAGATCCTTGAAGCTTCGATACTTGAGCGTACTGACCATCAACGAGGCGAGGCCGAGCGTGATGATCATGATCAAGACCGGCTTGACCTCGGACCCCATCTTCGTGATGTGCAGATCGAAAATGACCAGCGACGCGATGACGCCCGCCGCAGCCGGAATCGCCAACCCCGTAAAGTACTTGCTGTCCGCGGCGGCGACCGTGGCATTGAACCTGGCCAGCCGCACGGCCCCCATCGCCACGTATGCAAACATGACCGCGACGCCGAACATCCCGTGATCGCTCAAGGCGAAGGAATAGATCAACAGGCCAGGCGCCACCCCGAACGACACGACATCGGACAGCGAATCGAACTCGACGCCGAACTGTCCGGTGCTGTTCGTCAGCCTGGCCAGCTTGCCGTCCAGCATATCGAAAATCATGGCGACGAGGATCGCGATCGCCGCGGCCAAATGGTTGCCTTTGAAGACCGAGAGGATGGCGAACACGCCGCAGAACAAATTGCCGGTCGTACACAGGTTGGGAATAAGATACATGGCCTGTCGTTTTCGATTGCCCTTGGCAAAGGCGCCGCGCATACCATTCGGTTTCATCGGAGTTCCCCCACGATCGTTTCACCGCCCTTCACGCGATCCCCGATGGACACCCGGATCGTGCTCGTCTCCGGCAGATAGAGATCCATACGCGATCCGAACCGGATCAACCCGTATCGCTCCCCCGTCGCGACCTGCACGCCTGACGTGAGCCAGCAGACAATCCGCCGCGCAATCAGTCCGGCCACCTGGACGCATAGGACCTTGACACCCTCGGCCGTCTTGAGACAGAGGGCATTCTGCTCATTTTGGATGGTCGCTTCCGGTTTATTGGCGGCCACAAACTTGCCTGGTTGATATACCACGTCTTCAACCACGCCGGCGCAGGGAATCCGGTTCACATGCACGTCGAACACGTTCAAAAAGATGCTCACCCGTGTGCTGGAGTCCTTGAGATAGCGCGGCTCGAACTCCCGGTCGATCGCGATCACCTTCCCGTCGCCCGGCGCCACCACGATCCCGCCCTGCATCGGGACCCGTCTGGCCGGATTCCTGAAGAACCAAGCTGTAAAGAGCGTGAGGATGCCAAAGAGACATGTCGGGATTGTCCAACCGGCCACCCAGGCCCCGCCCGTCAGGACCGCCGCTCCGGCCACAAACGGCATCCCCTCCCGGACGATTGGTATTCCGACCGCGCGATCAGCCATACTGCGCCTGCTAGTCCGTTAAATGCCCTTATTGGACTCTCGAAACCACAGAACCCTACCCTATCGCAGATGGAATCGAAATAGGCCTCAGGACGTTCAAAAAGGCCGACATTCTCACCCCCCCAACCCCGGTGCGCCGGGACGCACCTTCTCTGGGGCAAAGCCACAGTGACTGAAGGGGCGAGGCGTACTCTGTCCTGTACGCTGAGCCCCTAAGCGACACGATAACCCGCCAGGCGGGTACCCCGGCTGGCGGACATTTTGAACATCCTGCTAGTTCTTGGATTTATCGACCAGCTTGCCCTTCTTGAGCCACGGCATCATGGCCCGAAGCTTGGCGCCGACCTGCTCGATCGGATGCCCCTCTCCCTTGGCCAACAAAGCATTATACACCGGCCTGTTCGCCTGATTCTCCAAAACCCATTCTTTGGCAAACTGCCCGCTCTGGATCTCCGAGAGAATTTGCTTCATCTCTCGCTTGGTTTCGTCCGTGACGATGCGAGGCCCTCGCGTGATGTCGCCATATTTTGCCGTGGTGCTGATCGAGTAGCGCATGTTGGCGATACCGCCCTCATAGATCAGATCGACAATCAGTTTCACTTCATGGAGGCATTCAAAATAGGCCATCTCCGGGGAATACCCGGCTTCTACCAGAGTTTCAAACCCGTTCTGGATCAGCGCCGTGAGGCCGCCGCACAGGACGACCTGTTCACCGAACAAATCGGTCTCGGTCTCTTCGCGGAATGTGGTCTCGATCACGCCGGCCCGTCCGCCGCCGATCGCGCTAGCATAGGCCAAGCCCACTTGCCTGGTCGTGCCGCTCGGATCTTGGTGAATTGCCAGGAGGCAGGGCACGCCGCTGCCTTTGGTGTATTCCGATCGAACCAGGTGACCCGGCCCCTTCGGCGCCACCATGAACACGTTGATTGAGGCGGGGGGCACAATCTGGCCGAAGTGAATATTGAACCCGTGGCCGAATGCCAAATAGGCACCGGGCTTGAGATTCGGAGCGATCTCCTGCCGGTAGAGGGCCGCTTGCGCCTCGTCCGGGGTCAAGATCATCACAATATCGGCGGATTTCACGGCATCGGCCACCGGCATGACTTTGAGGCCGCTGCCCTCCGCCTTCGTCCAGGAACTTCCCTCGCGAAGGCCGACCACGACGGACATGCCGCTCTCTTTCAGATTGAGGGCATGGGCATGGCCCTGGCTTCCATAGCCGATGATCGCGATCTTCCGATTTTGGATCTGCTGAAGATCCGCATCCTTGTCATAGTAGATTTTCATGATACGCTCCTCGGTCAACACGAGACTAACTGATGCGGTGGCAATGAAGGACGCGCCGCCAGGCCGTCGATCCCAAACGGCGACTACTCGCGTACGATTTTCTTCGCGGCTTGCGGAGCCGCAGCCCGAACCGGTTCGCGCCCGATGGCGACGCGGCCAGTCCGGATGATGTCCTTGATGCCGAGCGGCTGCAAGAGATTGATGATCGCTTCGATTTTCTTGGGATCGCCCGACACCTCTATCGTGTAAGTGGTAGGAGTGGAATCGATGATGCTGGCGCGAAAAATGTCCACGATCCGCAATGCCTCGGCCCGATCTTCTTGGCGCGTGTGCACCTTGATCAAGACGGTTTCTCGGGACACGAACTCGCTCTCGTTCAGATCGACCACCTTAATGACGTCGATCAACTTGTTCAACTGCTTCACGATCTGTTCGATGATGCGGTCGTCTCCATTGGTGACGATCGTCATCTGGGACATGGTCGGGTCCAGGGCCGGCGCCACCGACAGACTCTCGATGTTGAACCCGCGACCACTGAACAGCCCGGCCACGCGGGAGAGCACCCCGAATTTGTTTTCGACCGTGACAGAGATAATGTGTTCCATATTCTATAGTGCTGAGTGCTAAGTGCTCAGTCCCGACTCCTGAGTCTGAGGATCGTTGCGCCTCAGCACCGAGCACTCATCGCTCAGCACTTCCTTTACGCGGTCAGCACCGTATCCTTGTCTTCCGGCAGAGCCTTCCCCGCCGCTTCCTGCTTCTGCTTGAGCTCGGGCGAATCGCTCAAGAGCATTTCGTGGTTGCATCCGCCCGCGGGAATCATCGGGTAACAATTCTCGAACGGATAGGTCGGCACGTCCAGGATCACCGGCTTATCAATGTCGATCGCCTCGCGGATCGCCCCGTCCAACTCGGAGACCTTCGCGGCCCGAAGCCCCACGGCCCCATAGGCTTCAGCCAACTTCACGAAGTCCGGCGAAGTGCCGAGATCACTACAGGCATACCGCCCTTCGTAGAAGAGGTCCTGCCACTGCCGGACCATCCCATGAAATCCATTGTTGATGACGACGATCTTGACCGGCAGCTTATGCGCTACCGCCGTGGCCAACTCTTGGGTATTCATCTGGACACTGCCGTCTCCGGCCACGCAGAGCACCAGCCGGTCTCGAAAGGCCGCTTGCGCGCCCATCGCCGCCGGGAATCCGAAACCCATCGTACCCAAGCCACCGGAGGTCAGCCACCGATTGGGGTTCGCCAACTTGAAGTATTGGGCGGTCCACATCTGATGTTGCCCTACGTCCGTCGAGACGATCGGATCTCGATCCTTGGTCAGCTCATAGAGCCGCTTGATCACATGCTGCGGCTTGATCTTCCCGTTTTGGTCCTGCTCATAGGTCAAGGGATGCGCCTGCTGCCATTCCTTGATCTGATCCCACCAGGGCTTGCGCAGGTCCTTTTGCTCGCCGTTGACCGTCGCCCGAAGGATCTGATTGAGTTCCTGCAGCACGCGCTTACAGTCGCCCACGATCGGAATATCGACGTGAATGTTCTTGCGAATCGAGGTCGGATCGATATCGATATGAATGATCTTGGCGAAGGGACAGAATTCCGACACCTTGCCCGTGACCCGATCGTCAAACCGAGCGCCCACGGCGATGACGAGATCGGAATAGTGCATGGCCATGTTGGCCCAGTAGGTGCCATGCATGCCCAACATGCCCATCGAAAGAGGATGCTCTCCCGGAAACACGCCGAGCCCCATCAAGGTCATATCGACCGGAATCTGCGTCAGCTCCGCCAGTTCGAGCAACTCTTTGGAGGCTCCCGAATAGGTTGCGCCGCCGCCGACGTACAGAACCGGCTTTTTGGCCTTCATGATAGCGTCGGCTGCCTGCTTGATCTGCCACTTGTTGCCGTCATAGGTCGGGTTATAACCGCGGATCGCCACGGACGACGGGTAGTGGAATTCGGCCTTGTTCATGGACACGTCTTTGGGAATGTCCACGAGCACAGGGCCTGGCCTACCGGTCGTGGCAATATAAAACGCTTCCTTAATCGTCACGGCCAAATCGTTCACGTCCTTCACGAGAAAATTGTACTTGGTACAGGGCCGGCTGAGCCCCACATTGTCGGCTTCTTGGAAGGCATCGTTACCGATCAAACTGGTCGGCACCTGCCCACTGAAACAAACCAAGGGCACCGAATCCATGTAGGCATCCGCCAGGGCCGTGATCACGTTCGTCATGCCTGGCCCGGATGTCACGAGCGCCACGCCTGCCCGCCCGGTCGCCTTGGCATAGCCCTCGGCCATGTGTCCAGCTCCCTGCTCGTGCCGAGTCAAGATGACCTCAACGTCCTTCTGCTGGTGCAGCATGTCGAAAATCTTCAGTACGACGCCGCCGGGAAGGGCAAAGATGGTCTTCACCCCCTCGCGCTTGAGTGATTCGATGAAAATCTCCGCTCCTGTGAGCTTCATGTATAAATCCTCCCCCTCAAGTGAAACAGCCGGGATAGAGCTTCACGGCTCTCCCACAAGTGAGTGACAGACTGTCGAATTCTTATTGGAAAATAGGAGTTTAAGGGGTGGGATCTTATCACTCGTTCAGGACCCTGGTCAATACCAGGACCTTCGCCCTCCCCTGAGCCGACTTCCTTCCTCCCGGTACAGCGTCATGGTACAGTGCATTCCGCCATGGCCTCCGAAAAGAAAGAACTGCTGATCTTCAGCCGCACGGGATGTCACCTCTGCGACGTGGTGGAAAAGATGGCTCGTCGTTTACAGAATGACCTTCACCTGGAGATCTCCAAGCGCAATGTCGAGGAAGATGCCGCCCTCCTTCGGCGCTATGGCGACCGGATTCCGGTGGTGGTGCTGGATCGGGTTGAAGTTTGTAGTGGACCGATCACTCAACCGGCGCTGCGAGCAGCCATCGCGCAGGCCGGGAAGAAGGCGCGTTGGAGAAAGCCTATAAGCCGGATTCTGTCCCGCCTGAGTGAAGCACTCAGCCGGGGATGATCATTTCTCTGGGATGCGGGTTGCCCCGCACCTCAAGCGACCTACCCGAGGACCTCGGCCGGGCCAGCCTTGCGGCACTCAAGGTGCCTCGTCCCCCTATTTGGCCTTGCTCCGGGCGACGCTTACCGTGCCGTTGATGTCGCCACCAACGCGGTGAGCTCTTACCTCACCGTTTCACCCTTACCTGATCTGTACGAACGATCGCACAGCCATCGGCGGTTTGATTTCTGTGGCGCCGGTGTCGGATCGCTCCGCCTGGGTGTTACCCAGCGCCCTGCCCCTGGAGTCCGGACTTTCCTCCGGTGAGCTTGCGCTCCCCAGCGATCACCCGGCTTTCTTCAACGCGTGGCATAGTATACGAGTGATGAAGGAGACGCTGCAAACAACGGCGGCCCGAGACCGCCGGCGTCTATTTAGAATCGCGGCAACTTGAAAAATGACGCTTCGGCCTTATTCTGGATCTCGTTCAGCTCCTCCTCTGGAAGCCTCGCCAAGACCGGTGCCAGTCGTTTGAGTTCTTCGACCGTCATGGTGCAGGCCTCACATCGCCCCATATAGACCGTACCATCATCGCTGGCCGAGAGGATCCATTTGCCGTCGGGACTGAACTCCACGGAGTTTACCCCTTCACTGTGCCGACGCAACACAGCAAGCTGTTTGGTTGTCGTCGCATCCCAGACACGAAGCGTGTTATCCACACCACCCGTCACTACCCAGTTGCCATCCCTACTGAATGAGGCGGCGGCCAACCCGGCGCTATGGCCTCCACCAAGTACCTTCGACGGACCAGCCCGTTCCAATGGCCAAATCCTTGCCGTCTTATCGGCGCTCGCTGTCAACAACCATTTACTGTCAGGGCTGAACTCGAGAGATTTGATCTGGCCGTTATGCCCCTGAAGGTCCCTTATGCGAACACGCAGGTTGGTCCTTTCAAAGAGCTCCACGTTTTTGTTTTTTTCATTGAGCGCGGCGATCCACTTTCCATCCGGGCTGATCGCAGCCAGCCAGCGTCCAGATTCCTCCTCAGACGCAAGCCGGGGTTGAAGAGGACCCTCGACCCTCAAGGTTTTCGTCTCCCAGATAGAAATCTGTCCGCTTCGGCTGACGGTGACGAGCTCGTCACTTCCTGAACTGAACGCCGCCGTCAGCATGGAGGTGAGCCACCCTGGAGTGATCGTTCGATTCGATGTGACGTCCCACAGAATGGGTTTCGTCCTCGGATCGAGGCCCCCGTCAGCCCCGACACCAAGAAGATATTTTCCATCTCTGCTCCACGACAAAGACCACAATTGGTCCCTATCGACACCATGCAGCTCCCGTGATTCGGCCGCTTTTTCATCGCCGACATTCGTCAATCCAACCATGACGGCTCTCCCCTGTTCCTCACCAACGGCCACGCGCGTTCCATGGGGATCGAATCTAGCGTGAAGCGCCCATCGCTCTGAAGCCTCAAGCAGGCTGGGCGCACGGAAATGCCAAATACGCACCATCCCATCCGCTCCAGCGCTCACGACATGCCGTCCGTCCGGACTGAATACGGCATGAGTGACTGCGTCTTGATGCCCGCGCAACACGGCAATCGAGGTCCCAGATCTGGTCGACCAGATCCGTGCCGTATTGTCGTTACTCGCCGTCACGAGCCATTTTCCGTCAGTCGAGGCATTGGCATCGTTTACCCAATCATCATGTGCCCGCCGCTGTTTCGGATTCATGGTGGCATCTACCCATAGTTGGGTAACCTTTCCCGAGACCGTAATCAGCGGGCGGCTCTCGCCTGAATCGGGAGCAAACTTGGCAGCAATGACAGGATGCTTGTGCTTGAGAGGCCACCTGTTCGGCACAGGCTTCGCGAGTTGTCGGCGCTCTAAATCCAACTGCCACACAATGGCCTGGCTATCGTCCCCTGCCGTCACCAATAAGCCCGCATCTGCCCGATGAAATTCGATATCACGGATGGAGTAGTATCGTTCATGCGTAATTGGCGAATCGTTTCCCTTTGGGCTTTCTCTGGCAATCCAAACACCGGGATGACCCAGCTTCCAGATATTCACGGTCCCGATGGCATCACCGCTCGCCAAGTACGTACTATCGTGTGAGAATGCCAGCGCGGTCACCGTCACAGGTTTCGTCACTTTGTGCGTGTAGGCATCCGGTTTCGAGGACGGGTCGCTTAGGTCCCACACCAAGACTTCTCCGTCGTAGCAGCCGATGGCGACGTACTTATCATCCGGACTGACCCCAATCGTATAGACTCGGTTGTGTTCGCCCTCGCAAGTCATCAGACGGACGGATGGATCGTCGATCCGCTGGACTTGTGCTTGACCATCTTCCGTCTGTGTGACGAGAGTCCTATTCTTCTCGATCAACCAGGCGCGCTGGATTGCTTCCTTTCTTTGGATAGGCACCCGTCGTGGGCTATAGGTACTGGAATCGTAAACTGCGAGGTTTTTCCCGCTCGCGATCAGCAGAAGGGTTCCATCAGAACTGTAGCGCACATCCGCAATCGGCTCCCCAATCTGGAGAATTCTTTCCGTGTGGGCGGTTTCAAGCATCGCGACTGACTGCCGTAGCGCATTCACGCCAAGCTCATTGCTGGGATCAACCGCCAACGCCGCCATGGCAAGATGAGCACTCCGGGCTGGATCCTGATCAATTGCCTGAATGGCTTCGGATGCGAGGGCACGCGATTGCGCCATACTGGTTCGACTGTTCGAGAAGACTATCCACGCAATTCCCGCTACTCCCACGATTCCAATCAGGAGACCGAATATTCCCAACTGTCGACGAACTCGGCGCGCTCTGTGCCGTTCCTCACCCGCCTTGCTGATGACCGGCACGAGTCGATCATGGATCAGTTCGATCCGGGCCGTATCGGAATGTTGCACCACCCGGAGGAGTCGATGGGTATCTGTCAGAACCTTGATCTGACGCTCAGTCAGAAGCCCGTTTTGCAAGGCTCCCTCCACTGGATAGTCGCCTCGAAAACGATCGCCTTGGATCAGATTGTCCTCGATAAAGGTCGCCACATCCGGCGGGCCATTGATCGCGGGATCATTCAACGCCGTTTGATAAAACGTCTCCAGGATGTCCTGTCCGACCGTTTCCACCAACTCACGATCGATTTTAGAATCCGGAGCACGGCGACGGTTGAGTTCGGAGCAACACAGGCTCAGCAGCACGGGCTCGATGGTCAGGTTCTCCGTGCCGCGAGCACAGAAGTCGTCATCCTGCCTCCCGACCAAGTCCACGATGCGCGCGGCCACTCCCGCTTCCAACACTACCGCCCCAGCACGTTCCACAGCCTGTATCGCCGTGCCAGGCGTCATGGCCTGGAGGTGAAGACAGTGGCGGAGAAGGGACGGCACCTGATGCTCCCAATCCTTCATCTGCGGCAGAAAATCCTCTCGGAAGGACAGGATGACCCGATAGCGATGCGACATGAGATCGAGCAAGCCGCGCTTGGTGCCGTCCGACTCGTCGAGCGACTTCGGGATGGTGTTTGCCACCAGGTCCGCAAGATCTTGGAAGGTCTCCTGTGTGCGACCCGGACCGCCGGCCCCCTTCGAGAACAATTCCTCGAATTGATCGAACACGAAGACAGGGCTCATGAGGAAATTGTCTGCTCCCCAAAACTCCAAATCACGTCGATGGAGGTATTCCCAGAGTGTTTCATCCATGGGCATTGGCGGAAACTCTGCTCCCGCCCTTTCCAGCTCGGCTTGCAGAATCGCCTTGACCTGGTTGAGCACCGGCTCCGCTCCCGTGCTCAACAACGTCAATCGGACGTAGATGGGCAAGAAGCGTTCACTGCGAGGCAAGACAAGTTCCCTCCGTAGCAGGGGAAACAATCCGGCCTTGAGCAGTGAGGTCTTTCCCAGCCCGGATTTGCCATAGAGAACCGTCAGCGGTGATTGACACACCAACCGCAGAAGCGTGGCGGATTCCTCCTGGCGTCCACAAAAGTATTCTTGAGATGTTTCGTCGTAGGCTGCCAAGCCAGGCCACGGCTGTTGCGGATTCAGCATCGAGGCAGCCGGTAAGGTCTCGATGGGAGGGCTGCATTGAACGCTCACAGCATCGCCTCCTTCCGACGAGCCGCTCGGATGAGTATCTGCAACCGTGCGATCGTACGAGCATCGGGTTGGCCGTCCGGAGCGTGCCCGAAATCCAGGCGTTCCTTCCACACACGGACGGGCCAGTCAGGCGCCTGGCTGACACAGTAGCGCTCAGGGCTGTACTCCTGATCCACAATCATCGGCACAACGAATTCTCGGTTCATATCCTTGAACCGCTCGTTCGCCCTACGCCATTCCCTGAATACAAACGCCTCCTCTCGGTTTCCTGCGGAGGATGAGAGCAATGGCATGAAATAGCGACAACCTTGGATTCCATCCAAGATACGTTGCTGGTAGTCTTGCGCCGGCTCGATGCTATCTCGGTCGAACCACACCTCTTCCTTCGACACGCCCAACTTCTGCAACGCGTTGACGACCGCTTCTGCTCGCGGCAGATCGGTTCGACGAGAGTAGCTGACGAAGAACATGGTACGTGGCGGAGGACCATTCCTCTCGGATGCTCCAGAAGCCGCGGGTGACGCCCCGTGTTCCGCTCTCCACCGCTGGTTCAATTCCTCCACAAAGGCGCCCGGCTCCATTTGAGATAGCACCTCGGTATCTCGGCTATAGCTCGCCAAGAACAGCGTCAGGCTCTCTCCGGGCTGCAACTGCTCGATCAGCCACTCCCGCTTGCTCCGCTCCCGCGACAGACGGTCTTTGTTGGTAATGCGGAGGAAGAAGCGACTCAGCCAATCCGGGAAGCGACAGCCAACAAACAGAAGATTGCGAGCCTGGAGTTCACCCAAGAAGGCCATAGGCACATTGCTGCCGCGGGCGATCATATTGTGGGCGTACTCGAGAACATCCTCTTCATGAATCGCGAACACAGGCAGACGTTGGCATTTTCCGAAGAGGTAGAGGAGGTAGGTCTCGCCTACACGCGTCTGCCAATCAGAGGGAAGGTCATTCACCCCGCTACGCACTCCAAGATTGGGGGAATGGATAATCTCCTGAACAGAACAACGCTTTCTTAAACAGCGGGCCAGCATGCCGTCGGGCGTGGCGGTCACCAGTAAGCGAAAACTGGAAATTTCAGCGAGTTGTTGAATGGGCTTGGGGATCGATGCCTCGTCTCGAGTCAGCTCATCGACGACCTCATTGACCATTTCGTATAGCTCCTGTAGCCGGATCTGTGGGTCCCGAATGAGGTGATTCACCAAACCACTGAGCCCCAGCCCTGCACGGCAGAGCGCCGCGCCATTTTCGACCCCACATCTGCTGCCTACCATCTCAGCAAACCTGGCCTGCAAGTCGCCTCCCGTAATCGGGTCAATCAGCAACTGCGATCCGAGGACTGGAACGACCACACCGTCATTGATTTGACCGAGCAATCGTTTCCACTTTAGGTCATCCATGGCACGCCCCTTCAACTCAGTCCAGCCCTCAGTGGCCCGTCATCCTTCCAGTATTGAACCTGACGTTTACCGCGTCGCCGATCTTCTCGAACCGAAGACTGGCGGTACCCAGAGGTTCTGCGCCAGCCCCGGACAAGAGGGTGCATCGCGACTGCTGATCATGTCTTCTCGAGCATTCTCCAACTCACTTCCACCTTCTGTCTCAATAGCTGTCGATGAGATAGCCTTCTTTAAGCTGAGCGACGGTAGCTCTATCTGCCGATGAGCTTGCCTCTCTCTCCTCCCGTCAGGGTTGCCACCAGTCTTGGAAAGGTAACGTAAGGTTGGCACGGACTCACGATGGAGATACGGAGCCCGGAGCCACATGCCGTCGAGAATCATCTCCGTCATACAAGCACCTGATGGGGACAGGAATCGGTCAAATGGCGTTTGATCTTCCATGAATAAAATGACGGCCTACGAGCAGATGAAGTACGCAGCGGGACTCGGATGCGGTCACAGGAACAGTGAGCCAAAGAGGCAAAGGGCTTGCCGCTCACTTCCAACGGGAGGACCCTACGCTTTTCGCGGAGATGGCACAATCCTCCCGGCGCGGGAGAGTGGTGATGTATCTGATTAGATACGTTCTTGATCGGAAACGATACAGAGGCCGGTGCACTGCGGGAAATGACTCTCGGGATCAATCGGGGACAATGCGTGAAGGCGTACAGCTTACGTGACCCTCTTACCGTGGCGTAGGTAAAAGCTCAGGTCGAACGGTCGCGAACCGCCGGGATCGAGCCATTGAGCAGCTCGATGGTTGGGTGGACTGAAGGTGATCTTGCGGAAAAGAATTACCGGTGGACGATCGGCGGCAGCTCCGCGCCTGCACGACAACCCTGGGCTGGGCACAAGGGCAACGCTTCGGGCAGCCATTCTTGCAACTGTTTGATGCGGGTTTCGTGAGCGGGGTGGGTGGACAAGTATTCCGATGGCGCCTCACCCGAAAGCTGCGCCATACGTTCCCAGACTCGCACGGCTTCGCGGGGATCGTAGCCGGCCTGCGCGGCGAGCAGCATGCCGATATAGTCCGCTTCGGATTCATGCTTGCGGCTGAACGGCAACAGGACACCGAGCTTTGTCCCGGCCCCCAACGCCGCCATAGCGCCCGTTCCGAGAATCGGATCGACTCCGAACACCGCCAGTCCGACATTCGCGACCGTCAGCGCCCCCTGCGCCACCACATTTTGGCTCATTCGCTCGCCGCCGTGCCGGGCCAGGGCATGCACCACTTCATGCCCCATCACGGCGGCCAGTCCAGCCTCATTCTTCGACACGGTGAAGATCCCCGTATAGACGGCAATCTTTCCCCCGGGTAAGGCGAATGCATTCAAGGTTTGATCATCCTTAATGACGCTGACCTCCCACTGAAACTGATCGGCCAAGTCCGCATACTTGGATTTCTTGGCCGCTTCGATCACGCGGTCCGCGACCCGCCTGACCGGCTCGACCTCACGAGGATCGGTTGCCATCTTCACCTCGGGATCTTGGAGTACCTGCTGATAGGCTTTCTCGCCCAACTGCATTTCCTGACCGGAGGACACCATCATGAGCTGCCAGCGATCGGTGTACGGATTCGTCACGCAGCCGGCCTCCCCCACCCAGATGACCAGTAACAGCGCTGCCAACCCAGTCATTCCGCAGCGAGCCTGTGTGGGATCATCCTTCATCTGCCGTCACCTCGCTCCCGGTACAATGCGCCGACGCCTGTCGATTGACCCTTGTCTGGGCCTTTGATAGAGTACGCAACCGTCACGCGCCCTGCAAGCAGGCCCACCAAGCGGACCTCCCTCTCATGCTCGGGTTTCAATCGATCCCTCGCATCGGTATCGACGAATCGGGGAAAGGCGACTATTTCGGCCCTCTGGTGATCGCCTCCGCCTTCGTGTCGCCGGATCGGGAACCCGATCTGAAACTGCTCCAGGTGAGAGACAGCAAGCGGATCTCCGACGGCCGCATCTTGGAGATGGCCGGCGATATCCGTGTGATCTGCCCCCATCGCATCGTCTCCATTGGACCGGAGCGGTACAACACTCTCTATGCCAAGATCAAGAACCTCAACCGCCTGCTGGCTTGGGGCCATGCCAGAGCCTTGGAGAACCTCCTCGAACAGGTTCCCTGCGAACTGGCGATCGCGGATCAATTCGGAGATGAACGGTACGTCCAACGGGCGCTCATGGAGCAGGGAAAGACCGTCCGGCTGGTGCAACAACCCAAAGCCGAGGCCGATCTGGCAGTGGCCGCCGCGTCAATCTTGGCGCGGGCTGAGTTTCTCACCAGATTACGCCGCCTGTCGGAGGAGGTCGGCGCCACCCTTCCGAAAGGGGCGTCGAATGCGGTGGAGCTGGCGGCGAAGATGATCGTTAAGAAGCACGGCGAAGCGGGGCTGGGCCGGGTGGCCAAACTTCATTTCCGAACGACTCAGACAATCCTCCGCGATTTCCCGCAGAGTCACAAGGACTCGCCGGCTTCGTCGTCGTGATCGTGAGGAGAGCCAGCCGTCGCTGGAGCCTCCACGGGCAGCTCGCCTTCCCAATAGAGGATCCGATGGCAATAGTCACAGACCTGCAACTCGTCTGAACGCTTGACCTCTGCGATCAATTGCGGCGGGAGTTGCAATCGGCAGCCCTGGCATGTTCCGTCCCGGACAGCCGCAAGCGCATGGTCCTTCCGTTGCGCCTTGAGCTTTTCGTATCGATCGAGCAGATCGCGCGGTACCGCCGTCGCCGCTTGGCGCTGCTGCTGATCCAACTCGACTAATTCCTTGCTCAAGCCGGCATCCGATTCAGCCAAAAGTCGTTGCTCGCGTTCGTACGCCGCCTCCGCCTCCCGCACCCTGGCCTGCGCCGCGGCCATCTCGTGCTGAAGTCGTTCGATCGATTCCATCAGGCCCAGGATCTTTTCTTCGACCTCACCCTTCTTCTTGTTCGCCATCTCGATCTCGAACAGATGGGCCTGATATTCCTTGTTCGTCTTGATCTCGGCGGTCCGGGCTTTCATCTTCTCGATGTGTGATTCCTGTGTATCCAATTCCCGCTCACAGGTTCGACGCTCTTTTGTCAGGGTCTCGACCGAGTCGGCGGTCTGCTTCGTAGCCTCCGCGGCCGAGCGCAAGGGGGCGTGGGCGGCGGCGAGACGATCAGGAATCAAGCGGCGCTGGTGCTTGATCTCCGCAATCCGGAGGTCGATGGCCTGCAGTTCGATCAGACGAGGGAGATGAGAGTTCAACGGTCTCCTGCGGAAATCGTTACGGCATCCGGCCGACGCCCCTTCGGCCTCGGCTCCGGTGGTGGGCCCACTAGGACTTGAACCTAGGACCAACTGATTATGAGTCAGCCGCTCTAACCACCTGAGCTATGGGCCCAGTCTGTTGCATCGCCGGACACAACCGTAGTTTACAGGCTTTCGACGAAGCTGCGCAATTTTTTACTGCGACTGGGGTGCCGCAGCTTGCGCAACGCCTTGGCCTCGATTTGTCTGATGCGCTCGCGAGTCACCTCGAAATCCTGCCCGACCTCTTCCAAGGTATGGTCGGTCGCTTCGCCGATACCGAACCGCTTGCGCAGGACTTTCTCTTCACGCGGCGTCAACGTTTCCAGCGCGCTGTTGATCTGCCGCTGCAAATCGTAGCGGATGGCCGCCTCCAGCGGGGAGACGGCCTTCTTGTCCTCGATAAAATCGCCCAGATGGCTGTCCTCTTCTTCTCCGATGGGCGTTTCCAGCGAAATGGGCTCGCGCGCGATTTTGAGGATCTTGCGCACCTTGTCCAACGGCATATCCATGCGCTCGGCGATTTCCTCGGGCATCGGCTCGCGTCCCAGCTTCTGGACCAAATGCCGCGAGGTGCGGATGAGCTTGTTGATCGTTTCGATCATGTGCACGGGAATGCGGATCGTGCGCGCCTGGTCCGCAATCGCTCGGGTGATGGCCTGTCGAATCCACCAGGTGGCATAGGTGCTGAACTTGTAGCCGCGCCGATACTCGAACTTGTCTACGGCCTTCATGAGGCCGATGTTGCCCTCCTGGATGAGATCCAAGAACTGAAGCCCTCGGTTGGTATATTTTTTAGCGATACTGACGACCAGCCGCAGGTTCGCCTCGACCAATTCCGCCTTGCCTCGCTTGACCTTCTCGTCAGCCTGGTCTAAATGCTTGACGGCGTCCTTGATTTCTTCCGCGGACACCAAGGCTTCCTCGGTTTCAATTTGGCGGATCCGCGCCTTGGCCGCTTGAAACACCTTCTTGATATCGAGGAGGGTCTCTTCAGAGATCCCGGTCTTCCGTTTGACTGCAAGGAAGTCCTGCCGCGTCCGCCCGAGCCGCCGAAGGGCTTCCTGACCCGCCTCCCCGCTGATGCCAGTCCGCCGCTGGCAATGTCCAATTTCCCGCTCGGCCGCCCGGATCTGATGAGCGACATCCCGCACACGCTGGACCATCCGGTCTTTTAGGACCGCATGCAGGTTGACCGCCTCGATCTTTTCGACCAACTGCCCGCGTACGGTTTCGATATGTTTTTTGACCTTTTTCTGCTCCGATTGGTCACTCGCGATTTGCTTGACCTTGGCACACAGGCCCCGATAGGCCGTCGAGACCTTCCGAACCTCATTAAGAGCCTCCAGGGTCCGCACGCGCAACTCGGTGTCGTCGCGCTCGCCTCCCTCTTCTTCCTCCTCGAACTCTTCCTCGGAGATCGGAACGATCTCCCGCACCTTGACCTTGTCCAGCTTCAATTGCTCACGGAGGGCCAGGATATATTCGATCGTCATCGGAAGGCCGTAGACGATCGAGGCAATCTCCATCTTGCCCTCTTCGATGCGTTTGGCGATCTCAATTTCGCCTTCGCGGCTGAGGAGAGCCACACTCCCCATTTCCTTGAGATACAGGCGGACCGGGTCGTCCGTGCGGCTGAGCGCGCCCGGGGTCAGGTCGATTTCCCGTTCGTTTTCTTCGCCCGCCTCGCCTTCGTCTTCTTCCTCTGCTTCGCGGGATTCGGCCGCCTTCGGCTGGCGCTGAGCCTCCGCCGATTCCACGATATCGATATCCATCTCGCCGAACATGGTCACCAGCGTATTGAGCTGATCCGGCGACACGACATCGGGGGGCAAGGTGCTGTTCAGCTCCTCGTAGGTGAGGAAGCCCTTCTCCTTCCCGATCGAGATCAGCTTCTTGACTTCATTCATGAATTCCTGTTTCGGCATACCCACTCCTCAACGTCCGATCGCCTGTTCACGACCCCGCACTATTCACGATGACCTCGACTGCAACCGCCGTACGACCCGATACCGCCCAAGAGCAGCCGGTGATACGTCACGAACTCTTGCGAAGCGTGCGGGCTAGCGATACGCGGCCTTTTGTATCCGCAACTCGTTCACTCGCTCGTTCAACGTCCGCACCTCCTCCGTCCTGCCGGCTTGGCTCGCCTCCTTGAGTTGCGCGACCAGTTCCGCGAGCAGCCGCTCGTGGCGCCTCCGATCCAACGTCGCGAGACAGCCCCGCATGGACGCCGGCGCATCCTCGTCATGGCGTTCCTGCACCGACAACTCCGCCGTCAGCACGCGCGCCGACTCATTCGTGAGCAGTTCGTCCAGCAACGGCCGGAGCAGCAGGCGTCCGTCCGCTCCACGGTGCCGGAGCGCCGCCTCGACGATCGAGCGCGCGGCCGGGTCGACAAACGAATCGGATCGCAAGCCGGTAAGATCCTTCGCTGAACAGTGGCCGTGCAGGAGCAGGTGGACGAATTCCCGCTCTTCCGGGTTGATCGTCGCGTTCGGCTTGGGCGCAGCCGCACCGGATGAGGAGGCACGGTTCCCTCTGGCGCCTTTCTGGATGGACACATAGCGTTCGGCAAGCCGCTGCTCGCTGATCCCCAGTCGTTCCGCCGCCTGCCTCAGCCGCTCGGCCTTCTCGACGGGATGACTGATTTTTTGAATGATCTCCACCACGGCGTCCGACGCTCGCACCTTTTCTTCGATCCGGCCGGAGGCCGCTTGTCGCAGGCTCTGATCAAGCGCGAAATCCCAGAGACTGGGCGATCGCTCGAGCAAGCGAGCGAAACCTTCCGGTCCATGAGATCGCACAAACGTATCGGGATCATGTCCGTCAGGCAGACTGACCACGTTGACCGCCAACCCGGTGTCCACAAACAGGTTTAACGTACGCAAAGCCGCGCGCACACCGGCTGCATCCGGGTCGAACAACAGGACCACCCGGTTTGCGTAGCGACGCACCGTGCGCACATGCTCGGGGGTCAACGCCGTCCCCAATGTCGCCACCGCCGTCCGGATACCGGCCTGGTGGAGCGCGATCACGTCGAAGTACCCTTCGACGATAATCAGGGTCCGTTCGCGGCTGGCCGCCTCATAGGCCACATCGAGCGCATAGAGGGTCTGGCCCTTCTTGAAAAGCGGCGTATCTCTGGAGTTGAGGTACTTGGGTTCGCCCGGCCCTACCACCCTTCCGCCGAACCCGACCACTCGCCGGCGGAGGTCGGTGATCGGGAAAATTACACGGCCCCGAAACTGGTCGTAACAGCCGCCACCCGCAGCCGCGGTGCGCGTCCCGCTGTTGCGGGGAACCGCCAGACCGGCCTCGCAGATCTCCGCCTCGGAGAAGCCGTCCTTCATCAGGGAGCGAACCAACCGTTCCCAATCCGGCATGGCATAGCCGAGGCCGAACTGATCTGCAGCAGCCTGACCGATGCCACGAGTTTCCAAATAGTCGCGCCCCGGCTGACCGATGGCCGGCTCGCTCAAGGTACGCCGGAAATGCCCCGCGGCAGCCTGGTTGACCGACTCCAACCGCCTCCGTCGTTGTGCATCCTGGTCGGTTTCGGTCGCCGAGACCTCGGGGACCTGTATCCCAACACGACGCCCGAGCTCTCGCATGGCCTCAGGAAAGGTGAGGCCGGACACCTTCATAAAAAAGGCGATGGCGTCACCGCTCTCCCCGCATCCGAAGCAATGAAACAGTTGCTTCCCGGGGCTCACCGTGAAAGAGGGGGTGCGATCATCGTGGAAGGGACAACAGGCTTTGAAGTTCTGCCCCGTGCGCGTCAGGGTCATGTGACTCGACACCACGTCCATGATGTCGAGCCGTTCCTTAATCTGGGCCAGAATGGCGTCTGAAATCGGCCCTCGACTCACCGTGAGCGAACCTTCCGAGCTGTGCAAGCCCGGAGCCAGCCAACAATCTTCAGCGGCTCACCCCGGTCCAAGTGAAAGAGAGGCAAGAATTGACCGTTCAGGCTAACAAACGAGTGGGAGGACTGTCAATGAGAGGATGGTCTTGCTGGGGAGGGAGTGACGCATGATTCCCAACGACCAGCCAGCACGGCATACATCGAGAAGTTATCGCTCCTGATGCAGATGACGCTCTAGCGGGCGCCGAAAAATCTTTTCGACCCCTGAAATCGTCAGGGACATCCGCCGCTGGCGGTCTTTTTCACCATCCTGCTAGCCCGGCGGCCAGGTCATGGCCCGTCCGCCGAGGATATGGAAGTGAAGATGAAACACGGTCTGGCCACCGTCTCGGCCGCTATTCGCCACGATGCGATAGCCATGCTCCGATAAACCCTTTTGACGGGCTACCACGGCGCAAGTCAGCAACAGATGGCCTAGCAGGCTCTGGTTTTCGTCGCCACATTCACGGAGGGAACTGACATGCTTCCTGGGAATGATGAGGATATGCGTGGGAGCCTGAGGGTGGAGGTCCTCAAAGGCGACGCATTGTGGGTCCTGATGGACGATCTTGGAGGGAAGACTTCCCGCAGCAATCCGACAAAACAGACAGTCACTCACTCGTACCTCCTTCCCGAGGTGGAGTCGGACGAAGACCCGACTTGCCATGGCGGGCAGCCAGTTCCCGATAGACGTCGTGGATGGGGATCCCATTGGCCTCCAGCACGATCAGGGTGTGGAAGAGCAGATCGGCAACCTCGTAAACAATCTCCTCTCGCTTGGCGTTCTTGCCGGCCAGCAGGACCTCACCGGCCTCCTCGATCACCTTCTTGAGAAACCGATCCGGTCCCCCTTCCAGAAGCCTGGATACATAGGAGTCAGCGCGTGGATTCGCGCGCCGCTCTCGTACCGTCTCCGTAATCCGTTCCAAGATTCCGCCCAACGCGGCGGAGGTGTTCCGGTCCTGTCCCTGACTCCCCTCCAGTTCGGTGAAAAAGCAGCTCCGCTCGCCCGTGTGGCAGGTCGGACCGACCGGTTCGGCCTTCACGAGAATCGTATCCTGATCGCAATCGACGAAGAGATCCCTCACGATCAACCGATGGCCCGATGTTTCACCCTTTTCCCACAGCCGCTGCCGGGAGCGACTCCAGAAATGGACGGAGCGGGTGGACCTGGTCCGATCCAACGCCTCCCGGTTCATATAGCCCAGCATCAACACGGACCCGTCCCGCCAATCCTGAATGATGGCCGGGATGAGCCCGCGATCGTCGAACTGTAACTTTCGCTCGTCCTTCCCCATCAGACTTCCGAACGCTCCGATTCCGACCCGTTCTCGCAACCGGTTATCATAGACCTACCGGCTTGGCCTCTGCGACCAGACGCACCGGCACCCCGCGCTCAGCCAAGTAGGCCTTGGCCTCTGGGATCGTATAGGTTCGATAGTGAAAAATGGAAGCCGCCAAAACCGCATCGGCCATCCCATCGGTCAGGCCCTGGTAGAGATGCTCCAAGGTGCCGACCCCGCCGGACGCAATGACCGGAACCGAGACAGCCCGGGACACGGTCCGAGTCAAATCAAGGTCATACCCAGCCTGAGTGCCGTCTCGATCCATACTCGTCAGCAGAATCTCACCGGCCCCGTAGCCCTCCATCCGCTTGGCCCACTCGACGACATCTAGACCGGTAGGACGGCGCCCCCCGTGGGTATAGACCTCCCACGAGTCCGGATTGCGGGAACCAGCACGTTTGGCATCGATCGCAACCACGATACATTGCGTGCCGAATCGGCCCGCCGCGGCCTGGACGAAATCCGGTGACGCAACGGCCGCGGTATTGATACTGACCTTGTCGGCTCCGGCCGTCAGCAACGCACGAATGTCGTCCAGGCTGCGGATGCCTCCGCCGACCGTCAAGGGCATGAAGACCTGCTCGGCCGTGCTCGCCACCACATCCAAGATGATGGCGCGGGCCTC
Source organism: Nitrospiraceae bacterium (assembly GCA_050246315.1). Taxonomy (GTDB): domain Bacteria; phylum Nitrospirota; class Nitrospiria; order Nitrospirales; family Nitrospiraceae; genus Nitrospira_G. The sequence continues at coordinate 173,982 of JBFWWG010000007.1, forward strand.
ATGAGACGCGGTGATGTCCAGAAAGCACAGTTCGTCGGCACCTTCTCGATCGTAGAGCTTGGCGATCTCGACAGGGTCTCCCGCATCGCGCAGATTAACGAAGCTCACGCCCTTGACGACTCTGCCGCCCTTGACGTCCAAACAGGGAATGATGCGTTTGGTGAGCATGGGTAAGCGCCTGTGCAAGATCCTACGAACGCATCGCGCGGAGCGCCTCGGCAAAATCGAGTTTGCCGTCATAGAGCGCCTTGCCGACAATGGCCGCCTCGATCCGAGCACCGAGGGCTTGAACGGCCAAGAGATCCTCTATGCGTGTGATGCCGCCCGATGCGATGACCGGACAGGGCGCATGACTCGCAACCTCTTTCAAGGCCTCGAGATTCGGACCTGCGAGCATGCCATCTCGTGCAATATCCGTATAAACCACGCCCGCCAGCTTCAGTCCTTCCAACCGCCGGACGAGATCAACCGCGGAAGTCTCAGAGACACTGGTCCATCCGTTCACCGCCACCATGCCGTTGCGGGCATCCACCCCCACGAGGACCCGGCCAGGGAACTCACGAGCGGCCTCTTCGAGAAAAGACCGGTCCCTCAGCGCCGCGGTGCCGAGCACCACCCTCACCACTCCGATCTGGAAATAACGCCGCACAGTCTCGATCGAGCGAACGCCCCCGCCGACCTGCACGGAGAGCCCGACAGCCTTGACGATCCCTTCAATCTGCATGTCGTTACTCGGCTTCCCATCGACGGCCCCATTCAGATCGACCACGTGGAGCCGCGTCGCGCCCTTTTGTTGCCAGCCACGCGCCACCGAAACGAGGTCATCGGAGTAAACGGTCTCCGCAGCCATGTCGCCCTGTCGCAACCTGACGCAACGGCCATCCTTGATGTCAATCGCGGGAATCACCTGCATGGACCATCACTCCCGGTTCGCTTACTCATGCCCGCCGTATGGAAATTCCTTGAGCACCTTGTCCACTCCATAGGTCGCCAGCTCCTTCGCGGTCACAAACGCGCCTTTCCGTTCGATAAACCCCCACAGGTCTTCGTTCATCGGCCTCTGCTTTTCGAAATAATTGCCCACCCAGAGGGTCACGCCGTCTGAACCAACCAAGCGCAGCTCAAATCCCACCGCGGCCGGATCGGCGCCCAGCTTGCTACCGACTCGTTCGCGATACACCAACACCTTTCCGACTACGACGGCATCCACACCCAATTGCTTTGCGATTGTAGGCGCCAGAGACTGCGGTTGATCGTCCTTCGGTTGGGCTGCGCTCTCCTCCCATGCCCGTTCGCCCTCCTGAAGCGACCGAAGGGTCAACCCAGGCCGCTGGCTGAGGCGATCCCAAACCAATCGAGTGACAATTTCGCCGGCCGATGGTGGCACGACGGTGGTGGCCTGCTTGGTCGGCCGGGCATCGGACGGGATTCCAACCGTGATGTTGGACCGCCGAGCGCTGGTAGGGACCGAGAGTTCATTGATTCGATCATCCACGACCTGGGGAGTCTCCAATGTCTGGAACGGCAGTATCGCGACCGCCTTTATGTCATAGCGCTCGGCATGGGGTGAGGTTTCTGCTCTGACCTTGGTCGGTCCGCATCCACTTGCGATCGAGACAAGTCCCCCAACGGCCACAGCAAGTGCGAGTCGAAATGTCCACGGGATGATGGCGCCGTCGAATTTCCGCCTCATTGCCAGGCTCCGAAATTCTTCACAATCCGTAACCCCACCGACTGACTTTTCTCCGGATGGAACTGACAGGCGACAATATTGTCTCGCCAGATGCTTGACGCAAACGACAACCCGTACGTGGTCGTAGTCGCGATCACCGATGGTTCGGCCGGGACGACGTAGTAGGAATGCACGAAGTATAGGCTGGCCTCGTTTGCGAGATCAGCAAACGGAGGCGCTCGGCGTTCGATCGTGATCTGATTCCATCCCATGTGCGGCACTTTCAATGCGGCAACCCCGCCGCGCGGACTGCCGCATGACGACTCGGAGGTCCAGGGAAATCGGAGGACGCGGCCGGACAGAACATCCAATCCTTTGTGCACCCCGAACTCTTCGCTTTCCGAAAAGAGCACCTGGAATCCCAGACAAATGCCGAGAAAGGGTTTGCCGCTTTGGATCGCGGCGCGGATCGGCTGGATCAACCCAAACTGCTCAAGATTGCTCATGCAGTCTGCGAAGGCGCCCACGCCCGGCAGCACGACATGGCTCGCGTCGCGAAGGACCTGAGGCGAGCGAGTGACCACCGCCGGACAGCCGACGGTCTCGAAGGCCTTCTGCACGCTGCGCAGATTGCCCATTCCATAGTCGATGATGGCGATCATGGCCTGTTTTCACATCCAGTGAAAGGTCAACAATACCCCAACCAGAGGCGTCCTGCCACTGGCAAACTTCCGCGACTCCCCGCCATGAAATGAAACAGGAAGGCCCGTGACCTGAGACCAATATCCCATGATAAGCAAGACCCTTTGAGATTCTCGGAACTGGCTGATCGAAGGACGCACCGGCCTCCCGAACCGTACGAGGAGCTCGCCACTCGCCGAAGCCCAGTGGCCTTCGGCGAGCACGGATGATTGCTCAGCCTCGTCATGAAAGATCTGAGGGCGCGTCTCTCTGAGCAGAGACAGGTATGCCCTTCGACTACTCTCAATGGACGATCAGCACTTTCCGACATTGTCGAGCAACTCGCGTCCGAATATCTCTCCGCCGCGCACACCCTTACGGATCAGATCGAAGAGAAATTACAGACCTTCTCCAGCTACCCGTTTCTGGGGAAACTGCCGTCCAATGCCAAGCTGGCGAGAATGGGTTACAGAGGGCTGGTTGTAGGGGACTATCTGGCTTTCTACAAAGTGCGCCGGAAGACGGTGTTGGTGTACCGCAACATCCACGGGGCACGAGACATTCTGCCGCTTCTCAACCAACTCTAGCCAGCGTAGTCGGAAGCAAGACGAGAGGAAAGGATTATTTGAGGCCGGGGCTAGTTTCGTCCAGGAGTCAGAGTTGTGGGATCTAGTCTTGACTTTGCCGAATGAAAAGAAAACGCACCGAGAGCCTTTTCAGTCTTCCTAGCGCGGGCGACCTGTGCCCCGTACTCACGTGCAGTCCATTTGAGCTTTCTCCAGTCGACTTCCTCGATATCCCCGGCAATCTCGAAATGCACAAGCCCATTTCAGGGTTCAGCGTTTGGCCATCTCGGACTACAGCATCCCCTTCGTCGAGAGCACTTTGCCGACCAGCCGTTCCTCCGGCATCGTCGCCTGATCCAGTGCCTTGGCCGTCGCCTTGAAAATCGCCTCCATGATGTGGTGGGGATTGCGGCCGTACATGAGATTCACATGCAGGTTCAGCCCGCCGTGCGTGACGAAGGCCTGGAAGAAGTCTTCAAAGAGGCCCAGGTCGAACGACTTGATCTTCCGATCCGGCAGGCTCACATTGTAGACGAGATAGGGCCGGCCGCTGAGATCCACCGTCACCTGCGCCAAGGTTTCATCGAGCGGCGCCGACGCAAACCCGAAGCGCTTGATTCCCGCCTTCTCCCCCAGGGCTTGGTGCAGAGCCTTTCCCATGACGATGCCGACGTCTTCGACGGTATGGTGCTCGTCGATGTCGAGATCGCCCTTGGCCTGGACGGTGAGGTCGAAGAACCCATGTTTCGCCAGCAATTCGAGCATGTGATCGAAAAAGCGGATGCCCGTGTCGATCTTGCCCTCACCGGCGCCATCCAACGTCCATTCAACGCGAATGTCCGTCTCCTTCGTGGCACGATGAAGGGCGGCCTGCCGCGGCGCTCCGTTCTTCTTCATGCGAACCTGCTTTCTGCCGACTTGGCGTGCGCGTCAAACCCTTCGATGTGGGCCAGCCTGACGAGAGGCTCCTTGACCTGTCGCAGCTCTTCTTTGGTGAAGGACACGATGTTGCTGATCTTCACATAGTCGTTCACCGAGAGGGCGGAAAAGAACCGGGCCGTCCCGCCAGTGGGCAACACATGGTTGGGCCCTGCAATATAGTCCGCCACAGACGGCGGCGTGTAGCGTCCCAAAAACAAGGCGCCGGCATGGCGGATGCGCTCCAGATAATCGAAGGGGCGCTCCGTCGCAACCGACAAGTGCTCCGCGGCGATTTCGTTGGCCACGTCGATGGCCTGTTCCATCGACTCGGTGACAAATGCCACGGCATGCCGGGTGATCGCCTTGCCGGCGATGGCGGTTCGCGACAACTGCTTCACCTGGGTCTGCACGGCTCGCGCCACATCCTCCGCTATCTTGCGGGACGGCGTCACCAGATAGACCTTGGCATGTTCGTCGTGCTCGGCTTCACAGAGCAGATCTGCCGCCACATAGGCGGGGTTGGCCGACTCATCGGCGAGCACCAACAGCTCGCTCGGACCCGCCATCATGTCGATGCCGACCACACCATACAAGAGCTTCTTCGCCGTGGCGACGTAGATATTCCCCGGTCCGACGATCTTGTCTACCTTGCCGATCGTCCTGGTGCCGTAGGCCATCGCAGCTACGGCCTGCACACCCCCGACCCGGTAGATCTCATCGACCCCGGCAATGTCCGCCGCCACCAACAGGTACGGGTTGATCCCTGCCTGCCCGGACGGTGTGCACATCGTCACCCGTCGCACTCCTGCGACCTTAGCGGGGATGGCGGCCATCAGCACCGTGGAGGGATAGACGGCCTTTCCGCCCGGCACGTAGAGCCCGACGGCATCCAAAGGCAGCACGGCCTGCCCCAATGTCGCCCCCTGTTCCTGATACATCCAGGTCTTGCTCCGTTGCCTCTCGTGAAACATCCCGATCCGTTGTGCGGCGAGCCGGAGCGCATCGCCGTCCTCCTTACGAATCTTGTAATAGGCCTCCTTGATTTCTGCCGGCGTGACGCGCATTAAATCCGGCTTGAGGCTCACCCGGTCGAATTTTTTTGCATAGCGCAAGACCGCTCGGTCGCCACCTCGCTCGACCGCCTTGAGGATCGTCCGCACGGCCGGTTCTACCGCCCCTGTGTCCTGCCGCCCTCGCTGCACGACCTTCTGGAGCGCGGCCTTGAAGCCGCGGTCGGAATAGGCCATCACCTTCATGCAAGACTCCGATCTCGGCCGGCAAGAGCTCCGCGCTTCGCCGATCTAGGCCGTTTCCCGCTGTGGGCAACAGCGGCCGCTTTGCCATCTCCGGGCCGATTCCTCCGCAACGCCTCAAGCAACGCCGTCACAGCCTGGTGCTTCAGCTTCAAACTGGCCCGATTGACGATGAGGCGTGCGGTCGAGCGGGCAATCACGTCGATTTCCACCAAATTGTGCGCTTTCAGCGTATTGCCCGTTTCCACCAGATCCACGATACGATCGGCCAGACCCAATACGGGGGCCAGTTCAATCGATCCGTACAGCTTGATGATTTCGACCGGAATCCCCTTCTGGTTGAAGTACCGCTCCGTAATCGTGGGATATTTCGTGGCGACCCGGACCTTGGACGATAAGCGGCTCCGCGACTCCCGACCCCGTAGAGCCGCCACGGAGAGCCGGCATGCACCAATTTTCAGATCGACTGGTTCATACACGTCCGGGTTCTGCTCCAACAGCACGTCCTTGCCGACGACGCCGATGTCCGCCGCCCCATGCTCGACATAGGCCGGCACATCGCTCGGTCTGACGATCAAATACGTGATGCCCCGATCCGCATAGGTGAACACCAGCTTGCGGCTGTTCTCGGTCAGGTCCTTTGTGGGATACCCGGCCTCGACGAACAGCGGCAAAGTTTGCCCCAGCAGCTTTCCTTTGGATAAGGCAATGGTCAACATGTCGTTCATACGCCGGTTCGCTACGTGATCTTTGCGCTCGGAGCGCTCTTCTGCCGCTGGATGATGCCGCCGAGCGCGCCGAGCTTCTCTTCGAGCCGTTCGTACCCTCGGTCCAGGTGATAAATGCGGGACACCTCGGTCATCCCGTCCGCGGCCAGGCCAGCCAGGACCAAGCCGGCGCTCGCGCGAAGATCTGATGCCATCACCGGCGCGCCGGTCAATCCCTTGCAGCCGGTCACGACGGCATGGTTGCCCTCGATCCTGATGTCGGCGCCCATCCGTTGTAATTCCTGGATGTGCATGTACCGCCCTTCAAAAATCGTTTCCGTCACCACGCTGGTCCCGCTCGAGATCGCCAGCAACGCCACCATCTGCGCCTGCATGTCGGTCGGAAAGGCCGGATAGGCCCCGGTTTTGATATCCGTGGCGACCGACCGTTGATCGCACCTGACGCGGAGCGTTTCTTTTCCTTCCTCGACCGTCACCCCGCAGGCCCGGAGCTTGAGCGTCAGGGCTTCCAAATGGTCAGGACGGCAGGACTCCACGCAGACATCCCCTCGCGTCATGGCACCCGCCACCAGATAGGTTCCGGTCTCGATCCGGTCGGGAATGACTTCATGGTCCGCCCCATGGAGCTGCGCGACCCCCTCGACCGTGATGACGTCGGTCCCGGCCCCTTCAATACGGGCTCCGCGTTTGACGAGGAAGCTCGCCAGATCGGTGACCTCCGGCTCCTTGGCCGCGTTTTCGATCACGGTCACGCCATTCGCCAGGCAAGCCGCCATCATGAGATTCTCGGTACCCGTGACGGTCGAGACATCGCAATAGATGCGGGCTCCCGTGAGGCGCGATGCCCTGGCTCGGATGTAGCCATGATCGATCGAGACCTCGGCCCCGAGCTTGGTCAATCCGGCAAGGTGGAAATTGACCGGTCGAGAGCCGATCGCGCAACCGCCCGGCAGCGACACAGTCGCTTCGCCCCATCGCGCGACCAAGGGGCCAAGGACCAAGATCGACGCGCGCATGGTCCGAACCAGATCATACGGAGCTTCGCTCGATCGGAGATGATCGCACTTGGCGACAACCCGATCTCCCTCCGTTGTGATCGAACAACCCAGCATGTTCAATAGCTTGATCATCGTCACCACGTCCACAACCTGGGGCACATTGGACAGTTCACACTCTCCCGCACCCAGGATGGTTGAGGCCAGGATCGGCAAAGCTGCATTCTTGGCTCCGCTGGCCTTAATGGTGCCGCGCAACCTGGCTCCTCCGCTGATGACGAGACGGTCCATGCCTAGATGTATCTATCGTTGATGGTTTTTAGCATGAGATGATTGACTTTGCTTTTTATCGGCGTGGATTGGCCGCCATTCTACGATCAGGAATGTCGTTCCGCCCACACGATCCGTTCGATCCCCTGCTGATCTCGGATGGTGCGAATGTTCCGATATTCGCACTGCGCCCTCACCAGATCGACACAGGTCGGTGCCGCCCCCGCTCCCACCTCCATAGCCAAGATCCCTCCGGGAGCCAGGTATCGGACAGCCTGCGATACCAGTCGCCGATGGATTGCCAATCCGTCCGGGCCACCCGCCAGTGCCAGGCGAGGTTCGAACAGCCCCACTTCGGGCTGGAGTCTAGCTAATTCGTCCTCTGGAATATAGGGGGGATTGGAGAGGATGGCCGTCAATCGCCCTTGCATCGAACAGGCCCCCAGAGGGGCCAATAGATCCCCTTCAAGCAGCCTCACACGGTCAGCAACCCCATGCCGCACCAAGTTTTTGCGGGCTACTTGGAGCGCAGCCGACGAACAATCGATCCCGTAAATGTTCGCCTGCGGCAAGGCCAAGGCGAGGCTCACCGCGATACAGCCGGAGCCGGTTCCCACATCTGCGATCAGGAGATTGGTCATCGTCGCCATCCAGCGCACGCCTTCCTCCACCAGCAATTCCGTTTCTGGGCGAGGGATCAAGACGGCCGGCGTGACGGTGAAGGCACGGCCGCAAAACTCTTGGCTGCCCAGCAGATACTGAAGCGGCTCCCGTGCAGCCCGCCGGCGCAGCAGAGCTTCCGCCCGCTCACGCTGAACGGCCGGGACCGCCTGGTCTCTGTCGAATTGGAGCCGGAGGTGATTCCGCTCCAGCGCCGCTTCGAGGATCCAGATCGCCTCCCGTTCCGCGGACTCGATGCCGGCCTGCTGGAGCTGTTTGATGCTCCGGCGCAGCAGTTCCTTGACGGTCATGCAGCCCGCTTCCGCTGCCAGCCATTCGGCCATCGGTCACGCCTCTTGCGGCGAGTTCGTTTGGGCCTGCGTCTGAGCCTGCGCCGAGCGAAGCCCTTCCACAATTTCGTCGAGGTCTCCCTCCAGCACCTGATCCAGACGATGGAGGGTTAGGCCGATTCGATGGTCGGTCACCCGATTTTGCGGAAAGTTATAGGTCCTGATCTTCTCGCTCCGGTCGCCACTCCCAACCTGAGACTTGCGATGCTGAGCAATCTCCGCCTCCTGCTTTTCCCGTTCAGCTTCAACGATACGGGCGCGCAGGGTTCGCATGGCCTTGTTGCGATTCTTGAGTTGGGAACGTTCGTCCTGACAACTCACCACGACTCCGGTGGGAATGTGCGTGATCCGCACCGCGGAATAGGTGGTATTGACGCTCTGACCGCCGGCACCGGACGAGCAGAAGGTGTCGATGCGAAGATCCTTCGGATCAATGCGCACCTCCACCTCATCGACCTCCGGCATCACCGCCACGGTGACAGCGGAGGTGTGGATGCGCCCACTGGCCTCCGTGACCGGCACGCGCTGCACCCGATGCACGCCGCTCTCATACTTCAGATGGCCGAATGCGCCCTTGCCCTCGACCAGCACGATGATTTCTTTATAGCCGCCGATCCCGGTCTGGGAGGCATCGACCAACTCGGTTCTCAGTCCCTTGCGCTCCGCATACTTCATATACATGCGGAGCAGATCGCCCGCGAACAGGGCGGCTTCCTCGCCTCCCGTGCCGGCACGTATCTCCAGGAAGACGCTTTTCTCGTCTCTCGGATCTTTGGGCACGAGCAACTCGAACGCGCGCTGTTCAAGTTCTCGGCGACGAGCTTCGAGCTGTTGCGCCTCTTCCCGGGCAAGACTGCGCAGGTCGGCATCGGCGGCCCCGTCGCCCAGCAACTGCAGGACCTCCTCCTGTTGGCGGAGGAGGTCCTGCCTGACATCAAACAGTTGCGCGAGCTCCTCGAGCTCTAGCCGTTCTTTGTTGAGCTTGCGAATGAGGGGCGGCTGAGTAAGGACGGCCTCGTCATGAAGTTGGCGGACCAATTCATCGTGGCGAGCCTTGGCCGTGTCCCACTTGGAGAGCAGAGCGGTTTCCTTGATATCCGACACTGGTCCGTTGGCCACGGGATGGCCTCTCGTTTCCATGTTGGCAGGTGACGTGAGACATGACGCACCGGCTGCGAACTTATGTGGCTTTCTTGGCGTATTTCTTCTTGAACCGCTCGACCCGCCCTTCCGTATCAACGATCTTCTGCATGCCCGTGAAGAACGGATGGCAGCTCGAACAGATATCGACCTTCAGATCACCGACCGTCGTGCGTGTGCTGAACCGGGCACCGCAGGCGCAACTGATCCAGGCTGTCCGGTACCCGGGGTGAATGCTCTTCTTCATGTATGTGTCCTCTCAAACTCCGCCCTGTTAGCGATTCATCGACAGCAAAAACTCTTGATTCCCCTTTGTTCCCTGCATCTTGTCCATCAAAAACTCCATCGCCTCGACTGTCCCCAGTGGACTCAGCACCTTCCGCAGGATCCACATCTTGTTGAGGCGATCCTTCTCCACGAGCAGTTCTTCTTTTCGCGTGCCGGACTGGGCAATGTCAATAGCCGGGAAGATCCGCTTGTCCGCCAATCGGCGATCGAGATGAACTTCCATGTTGCCGGTCCCCTTGAACTCCTCGAAAATCACGTCGTCCATGCGGCTTCCCGTATCGACCAGCGCAGTGGCCATGATCGTCAGACTCCCACCGTTCTCAATGTTGCGGGCGGCGCCGAAGAATCGCTTCGGGCGCTGCAATGCGTTGGAATCCAACCCGCCGGACAGAACCTTGCCGCTCGGCGGCGCGATCGTATTATAGGCCCGCGCCAGACGAGTGACGCTATCCAGGAGAACGACCACGTCCCGCTTGTGCTCGACGAGCCGCTTGGCCTTTTCCAGGACCATTTCCGCAACCTGGGCATGCCGCTGCGCCGGTTCGTCGAACGTCGAACTGATCACCTCCGCGCGGACCTGCCGCTGCCAATCGGTGACCTCCTCCGGACGTTCGTCGATCAGCAACACGATCAAAACGACTTCCGGATGGTTCTTGATGATTGCCCTCGCAATCGCCTGCAAGAGCATGGTCTTGCCGGTCCGCGGAGCGGCCACGATCAATCCGCGTTGTCCCTTGCCGATCGGTGTGGTCAGGTCCATGACCCGCGTGCAATACTCCTCCGGATCGTATTCGAGCTTGATCCGTTCTTCGGGATAGAGCGGCGTGAGGTTGTCGAACAGGATCTTATCCCGCGCCACTTCTGGGTCCTCGAAATTGACCTTCTCCACCTTCAAGAGCGCGAAATACCGTTCGCTCTCTTTGGGCGGCCGAATCTGGCCCGACACAATGTCACCTGTCCGAAGGTTGAACCGCCGAATCTGGGAGGGAGAGATATAAATATCATCAGGTCCTGGCAGATAATTTGAATCGGGGGCCCTCAAGAAACCGAATCCATCCGGAAGGGTTTCCAACACGCCCTCCCCAAATACCACGCCGTTCTTCTCGGTTTGAGCCTGCAGGATGGCAAAGATCAGCTCCTGCTTGCGCAAGTTGGCCGCATTCTCGATTTTCAGGTCGCGGGCCACTTCGTTCAGATCGGCGATCGACTTTTGCTTCAATTCAGCCAAATGCATACATTCCCCCTTGGCAGGTCACACTACCCCGCTCGTGCTGCTGCACGTAATAGGACGTGGATAATATGAAAAGGTAACAACAATAACGACTGATCTCACACGACCGGATTGCTATCGGTATTGTCCAACAAACACTCAATACAATTGACAATTTCAGAAGTTTAGGTGGTTCGCCTCGGCTAGAGTTTGAGTTTATGTATGGCCTGGCTAGGGTTGAGAGGTATTTGATTGGGAATTGAATAACAAGCGGCCGGTTGCCTGCACAAGCCCATGACACTTACAGTCGTTTGCTCACTGAGGGCAGTCGCGGATGGCACTGCACGAACCCTCATACCTCAGGAGCCTTCCGGCTTCCCCGAATTGCTGATCGCGAAATCGACTCCGAAGAGTTGGCTTAAGTAAGACGGTTGGGGTAATCAGTGTCCGGTAAGTACGATCAGTTTCATGCTAACGCTGAGATACTGCAATGTCAAGTAGCGGACCGAAAAAACTGTCCGCAGGGTGTCGCCTCGCTGGAATATTCTGAAATAGGGACATACCGATTTCCCGCTTGTGAGACCTGTTGCACCACATTCAGGGCTTGTGCTAAACAGCCCTTGCAGCAAGAATCCTATGGATGACGCGCCTCTCAGTCCGCCGGAACGAACCTTCTCTGTTGAGGAAGCCAACGTTCTCATCCCTCACCTGAGGACGCTATTCTTGCGCATCAAGACGGCCCGCTCGGTTCTGATCAGGATCGGGGGGGAGATCCGGAAGGCCGCTGCAAAGATGGATATCGGAGGTGGGAGTCCGTATGGAAGCCTCTACCTCCAAACATTGGAGGACGTCTCAAGCAGCATCCAGGCACTCCAGGAAACCGGAGTGCTGATTAAGGACCTGGATAGTGGGTTGTGTGATTTCCCGCATAGTTCGGATGGCCGGATCGTTTACCTCTGCTGGCAGATGGGGGAGGAGGAAATAAGCTGGTGGCATGAAGTCGCCAGCGGTTTTCAAGGTCGCCAGCCTCTGGAATCGCTGGCCACATAAAGACTTGGCTGCTTTTTGCATCGGCCCCCCCATACCTCCAGCAAAACAATCATGAAATAGAACGATTCGCATACACGATGAAATTTGTCATTCTTGGTTTTGACGGTCCCGATGGGGAGGCTGGAAGGAAAATCCATCGGCCGACGCACCTCGCAAGGTTGGAGCCGCTCGACGCACAAGGGCGGGTCGTGCTCGCTGGACCCTTTACGGACAAGGCAGGAAGCCTGATCATTATCGAAGCTGAATCTCTCGAGGAAGCTGAAGCGTTCGCGCAGAGCGACCCCTATGTCCAATTTGGGATCTTCGAACGAGTGGAAATCCACCCTTTTATGCAGGTTTTCCCGAAAGCAGCCCTTCCAAAGTAACTCAATAAACTTGTTTGCGCTTCTGACCCATCAGACAGATGAGCCGCCCTCGCTCTGCCGCGTATTCGATCGACTCTCGCCGCTGTAGGACCGCACATCTCCGCTGGAGATACCCTCCTTCCGCCTGCGGCGGTTTGCCCGAAGCAGGGGTGGGCGGTAAGCTTTCAGGACAGCCTCCTTACCAACGATTGCCTCATGCAGATTCAATTCCTGCCCTTCGCCCTACTCTTGACGATCGTTTTCACAATATCCCGCTTAGCCCTCGCGGATGATCCTCGAACCGTTATTAGTGAGGCGGTCTATGTCATGGCAGACCGAGATACGCTCGTGTCGGCAAGAGAAGCCGCATTGCTCCGTGCCAAACAGAAGGCCATCGAGCAGGCTGGAGTGTACTTGGAGAGCTGGTTCACCGACGTATCACATGAGACGGCAACCGAAGCTCACCATACCAGTTCATTGGTGATCCGTACGATTGCTGCCGCCGTCACCGAGACGGAAATCCTCGACCAGGAAAGTTCTATCACCGAGGGTCGGCCGTCGTTTTATGTCAAGATCCGAGCCGTCGTGGATCGCGTGCATCTGGCCGACGCTGTCCGGCGTCTCCAACTCGAGGACCGCTTCGCCAGCCATCTGCAGCAACTCAAGAGCGAAAATTCCACCCTGAAAGCCGAGCTCTCGAAGCTGACTCATGAACTGGAGGCCTATCGCGACAATCGGAGCCCAGTCCGGATCGAAACGCCTGATGAATTAGTCCAGCGGGCCTTCAAGACTTCTCGCCTATCCGAGAAGGTTCTCTTGGCGACCCAAGCCATCCAACTGAACCCGCAACTCGCGGATCCCTACGTCGTACGAGGTCAGACGTACTTGAAGGCAGCCACCGAAACGAAGGTTCGCATGGGCCCCGGCGCAGACTTCGACCTTTTCATTCGATTGGCTTCCGAGGACTTTTCCCGTGCTCTATCCATCGACTCCCACCAGACATGGGCCTATCTGGGCCGCGCGGATCTGCATAGCCTACAAGGAAACTCCACCGAAGCCCTGAAGGATTATCGGCAACTTCTGGATATTGACCCTCTGTGTGACCTGGCCCGGCAGCGAATGACCGTGCTTGCGATCCAGACTGCCAAGAAGCAGATTCGCGCGCGCGACTGGCAGGACGCTTCCATGACCCTGGACAGCCTGTTGGGCAGTGATCCGTCTTCGTCATGGGTTTCCTATCAGGCGGAAGCCTACCTCCTTCGTAGCAGAGTCCGCAGAGCCCTTGGCCGTCGGGAGGATGCGCTCGAAGATCTCAACACACTGTTGACAGCCCTTCCCCATCACGCAGAAGGCTTGCGTCATCGCGGGCAATTGCACGAAGCTCTGGGCATGACCTCTGAGGCAATCTCGGACTTGCAGCATGCCTGCACCCTGGGCCTGAAAGCCGCTTGTCCGTCGTCATCCTAGTCCCTGACTCGCGCGTTGACACCGTTCAGAATCGCTCGTTATAGTACGCGGTTAGGTCCCTTGATCGGTCCAAAATATCGAGAGTGCACGCTTAGCCCGAAAGGCCTAATCGTGCATCGAACGAGGGTCCGAAATTTCGCCACGGTGGGCCTTCTGTGAACTTGCACAACTCGCTGAGAAAGCATAAAGTGTGGGCCAGCTTCCGCCCGGTGTCCGTCATCTTATTTCTAACGTCGGAGCTCGATAAACGATGAGTCAATATCGCGTGCTACCAGGTCCAGAGCATTTTTTGCCTCCCGCCGCCGCGTCAATGGGAATCGTGCTCCCAAATCCAGGAGAAGGCCACATTAACGGAGAGATCGTTCCTGAAGAAAAGGCCATGGAAGAGGCGGCGCGGCAATTTCTCATGGCTCGCGTTCCGACGATCTTCCCAGGTCCGTTGGTGTTGTGGGCTTGGAACGAAAAAGCGGCGAAGAAAGCGGCGGCCGTTCGACATCTGTACGAAACCATCAAGGAGTGTGTCACTCCTGAACAAAAGGCGATGCTCATTCCCATGCCGGACTATCGCCCCAAGTACCCCAAAATCAATCCCGAAGTCGAGATCAACCCGAACCACCCGAATCTGACAATCTGGCACAACAAGATCGATGCCTGCATGTTCGTAGGCGTGCATTGCCATCAGGCGAACTTGTCGCTCAAAATCATCCGCGGCGGCACATCCTGCTATACGATCGCCATGTGTGCCCAAGCTGGTCACGAGGATGCGATGCTCTCGTTCCGCGATGCGTCGGTCGAAAAAATTCATCGCCTCGCGGAGTGGGTCAAGAGGTTGAAAGGCTCGGTCACGGTGCGGAAAGCGGCCGGGCGTAGTTCGGCATCAAATTAAACCCATCGACCTAATTCCGGAAGGCCGAATGGGCTGACTGATAAGGAGGCTCGATCCATGGCTGACGTCAAATCCCTGATCGGGACACAAAATAAAAAGGGCCAAACCTACATGGACCCGTGGAAGATGATGTACGAGGCGCCTCGTACCCCATCGTTTTACACGGGCAGCGAGGTGATCAAGGAGGCCATTCGTCGCGCCAGTTGCGACGTGATGATCGCCTATCCCATCACGCCGCAGTCGGAAGCGGCCGCCCTGATCGGGGAATTGTTCGCTGAGGGCTATATCGGCGATTACTTCCGCGGCGAGAGCGAATTTGCCGTCATGTCGCAATGTGCCGGCGCCGCCTTCGGCGGAGCCCGGGTCTTCACGACCACGGCCGGCCCCGGTACCATGCGCGCGATGGAAAACTTCCCCATGTGGGCCGGAGCGCGGCTGCCGATCCAGATGATCGTCACCTGTCGAGGCATTAACTCCCCCTTGTCGATCCAGCCCGACACGCTTGAGATTTCTTATCTGCTCAACACCGGCATGCTCGTCTGGCATGCCGAGACCGCGCAGGACTTCTTCGATTGGATCTTAAAAGGATACATGGTCTCCGAAGAGCCGGACGTGCATCTGCCACTGGCACTCTGCTGCGACGGCTTCTTCGTCACACATACAAAGGACGTGGTGCAACTGACTCCGGCCGATATGTGTTTGCCTCCCTATGATCCCTATCGCTCACCGGTCCCCTGCATGGACATGGAGTGTCCACCGGTTCGGATGATGCGCGATCCCTTCATAATGAAAAGTAATTACATCAGCTACGCCACCCATGCCAGTTGGCAGCAAGAAGTTTGGGCGGCCGTGGAGCGGTCGCGCAAGCACACGAGCCACTGGATCGACGGCCTCATCGACGCCGAGAACACCGATGCCGACGTGATGATCGTGGCCTCCGGCACGGCGGTCTCTCAGGGACGCGAAGCGATCCGCTTACTGGAGGACGAAGGTGTCCGTTGCGGCCTCATCAAGGTCAAGTCCTTACGCCCCTGGCCCGGCGAGGAAATCCGCAAAGCCACCCAGCACGCGAAGCATATTTTCGTGCCCGAGTTTAACGTGACCGGTTGGCTGGCAAAAGAGATTCGGGCAACGATTCCGAACAGCGACCGCGTCCATGCCGGTCCGCACGTCTGCGGCGGAATGACCATGCCACCGGAGATCATCGTGTCGGAAATCAAGACCGCGCTCGGGATGAAGACTTTCTCCCTCGCCGGACGCGGCAGTTGAGACGCAGAACGGTCGGAGGTTCACAAGAATTAGCCAACAGAGGTCGCCATATCGATAGACTGACGCCGTAGAGGAGGCCCCAATGAGCAAAGAGCGGATTAAGATCGCACCCGAACTCTTCGATATCATGCCCCCGGAGTATAAGGATCTCGTCCAGCGATCCACCTATGGAAAAGACGACCGCGGGTGGAAGGACATCGGCAATTCAAAGGAGCTGATCGAGCAACATTCCTTGTGCGCCGGCTGTCCGGAATCCATGGCCTTCCGATATATTCTCGCCTCTTTGCCGGCTCCTGAGGATACGGTCATGGTCGGGTCCACCGGTTGTACGAGCCTCGTGTTCCCCATGGTGGCCGTCCACAACATCCATTCGTTGTTCGGCAACCAAAACGCGGTCGCTTCCGGCTTGAAGCGAGCGCTCACGGTCCGCTTTCCGGGCAAGATCAAGGATGTGGTGGTGCTGGCCGGCGACGGCGCCACAGTCGATATCGGACTGGACATGACGCTGCAGGCATGGTTCCGCCAAGAAAAGTTCACTACGATCTGCTTTGACAACGAGTTATACGCCAACACCGGCGGCCAGGAGAGCGGGCTGATGCAGAAGGGGTTTGTTGCCAAGATGGCGCCGGTGGGCAAGCTGTTCGACAAAGTCCGGCTGCCGGAAATCGCCCGCGAATCGGGCTGCCATTACGTGGTGAATTGCACCGTGAGCAAACCTTCCGTCGTCGAGAAAGTCGTCCGCAACGCGGTCATGATCGCCAGAGAAATCGGACCGACCTATCTGCAACTCTATACGCCCTGCATTCTGGAGATCGGCAAGAACAGCATGGAAGGGCTCCAGGAAATGCGGGATTCGGAGAAGCCGACCGAGCGCTTTGCCTACAAGGAATACATCAGCGAACCGGCCAAGCAGCTTCTGGCCGAAATGGCCGCCAAGGACAAGGAAAAGAAAGCCGCCGCGAAGCAATTGGCCGGGCAACAGGCCTAAGCCGCCTACAAGAGGATCGACCATGATTAAGAAAAGACTGAATATCCGAATGTCTGGTTTGGGCGGGCAAGGCGCCGTCACGGCCGCGCACGTCATGGCGATGGCGGCCAACCGGGACGGAAAATTTTCGATCTCCAATCCGTTCTTCGGCGCGGAGAAGCGAATGGCGCCGGCGGAAAGTTATTGCCGCATCGGCATCGAGCGGATTTTCGACCGTGGCGAGTTGGTCTTCCCCGATGTCATCGAGGTGTTTCATCCTCAGGTCATTACGATGGGGAAGAGCTATACCATGCCCTTCTATTCAGGTATCAAGGAAGGTGGCGTGGTGATCATCAATTCCGATATCCCTCTGTTGTCCGAGGAGGACATGGACCGGCTCAAGGATTTGAATGTTGCCACTCTGTATATCCCCGGCACTCAAATCGCGTTGGAAATCGCCGGCACGGAGCTCTCCACAAACATGACCATGATCGGCTCGGTGGCCGGGATCACTCAGTGCGTGACGATGGAAGCGCTCGACGGGGCGCTCCAGGAACGGTTCGGCAAGAAATTCGTCGCCTCGGGTGGAACGGCCTCCTTGGACGAAGCCATCAAGAAGAAATTCGCAAAGAAAGAAATGCTGCTCCAGAAGAATCTGGCCACCGTTCGGCGGGCCTATGAACTCGGAGCGGAGTGGGCCGAGAAAAACAAGGTGGAACTGCGGGTCGGAAATCCGGCGGTCGCGGCGTAATCGAGAGAAGGATACAGAACGCATGTATAACGTGGCACAAGTAATCGACGAAAAATGCACGGCCAAGAAGGGGTGCCGGCTGTGCATCATGTATTGCCCGGAGGCCAACTGTTTGGATCTCAACGTCGGTAAAATGGTCGCAGAGGTCACCATCGAGCGGTGCAAAGGCTGCGAGCTGTGTGTGGTGGTCTGTAACGCAGCCAAGCACGAGGCAATCGAGATGGTGGCGGTGAGCGCCGACGGCACGCTGTTGTCCAAGAAGGGGGAATCCGCCGCCTTGGGTCAAGCCTACCAAGGGTGAGCCGTTCGTCGCGGTAGCTCGAGAAACCCCATGGCGTTCGTGCCGTGGGGTTTTTTTATTCGATCCGATCATGCAGGAGTACAAGACGATGGACCGGGAAGATAATACCGTCACCGCGTTACTCATGGACATCGCCGGGTTGCTCAGGGAGTTTCCCCAGGCGCTGGAGCAGCGGGCAGCCGAGATCCAGGTCACCGGCAAGGATCCGGAGCTGGCCAGCAAATTGATCAAGGGCGCGGATGCCATGCGGGACAGCGGGAATATTTACCTGTCCTGGGCCAAGCACTATGCCGATCTCTCCGAGGGAAACTCCGACGCCTCGACGGACGAGGACGAGTCGGAGGATTTCGACGTGTAGCCTGACCGAGCGAGGCGGTATTCCCTTCCCGTGATTTTGTGCTACAATCGCCCCCTGCCCGAACCATCGAGGTCAGTTTCAACACGAAGATCATGTTCCCCGGTAGCTCAGTTGGTAGAGCGATCGGCTGTTAACCGATTGGTCGCAGGTTCGAGTCCTGCCCGGGGAGCCATCTACCAGGCTGTTGGAAAGTCTCTCGAGTACGCGTGAAAGCCGGTACACCGAGGGATCACAGACGATCTCAGAACCCCGTGCAGGATGGTCATTAAGGCCGTCCTTCTTACCCGCGCACCCCGGCGTACTTGTCTCACCGGCCTCCCTCCCATTGCTCCGCAGTCGATCGTCCGAGACGCGCCTCGCCGCGGGCCGCCCGCAGCGATCGAGAAGGCAGAAGTACATATCGCGCTTCGTGCGAACCGTTCGCCCTCCAGATGGGTCTTGACGAACGGAGAAACCTCTTCAGTGTTGAGCCTCTTCGCATCAGACTCATGCCCTCATGAACATACCGCAATGGGTGTCTCAATAAAGCTGGTGGACTTTTTCAACTACCTGCTAGATCCTGGGCTCTCGGGGCGCCCAAGCACCTGCCATCGGTGTTTCGAGACGTACCTTAATGCTTCCACAAGATATGCGATTCTTCGATTGGGACAAGGCCTTCCACATGATAGGGAACGAGGCGCGGTGTGAAGTGATACGAAGGGCGGGTGGCTGGACAGTCGGCGGCATAGAAGTATCCGTTGATTGATCCGGGAATTGCCTCCCGCATCGACATGACGATTCTCGTTGGAAGATCGCGGTCCGTTAACGGATCGGCGTAGAGTTCCACTCGGATGGAGTCTGGATCCAAATCCCCCAAAAACACTTGGGCCATGAAGTGCCATTGTTGGCCCGCCTGCGTAGACCGAACCTCGCCGAACCGGACCGTATGCCAGTGCCGGACGAGGCCGTCGTGCCAGGCTTCCAATTCGGCCGCGAGCTTCGCGGCGTTGGCACTGCGACGCGTCACCGCCTCGGCCGCCGGAAGGTACACCATCTCCACATATTCCCGCAGCATTCGGTTGCTGCTGAATTTCGGTGTCAGAGAGGACATGGCCGTTCGGATGCGCTTCAGCCAGGCTCGGGGAAATCCTGCCGTATCGCGCTCGTAGAACTCCGGTGCGACCTGCTGCTCCAGAATTTCATACAACTGCGTCGCCTCGGCGACATCCCAAGCAGGCTCTCCATGTTCCCGACCGTCACCGAGCGCCCAGCCCACGGCCGGCCTGTAGGCTTCTTCCCACCATCCGTCCAATTCCGAGAGATTCAACCCGCCGTTCACCAGCACCTTCATCCCGCTGGTCCCGCAGGCCTCCCACGGGCGGCGCGGCATGTTTAGCCAGACATCGATCCCGGCAATGAGAACCTGAGCCAGCGCCATGTCATAGTCTTCCAGGAACACCACACGATCCCAGACGTCGGGGCGCGCGGCATAGTGCGTCAGCTCGTGAACCAGCCGTTTGCCCTCGTTGTCCTCGGGATGAGCCTTCCCCGCGACAATCAGTTGGATCGGCCGCTTCTGGTCGCGGAGCAGCCGCGCCAGACGTTCCGCATCACGGAGAAGCAAGGTGGGCCGCTTGTACTCGACAAACCGCCTGGCGAATCCCAGCGTCAGGATATTGGGGTCGAGCACATGTTCCGCACGCTCGATTAACGAGGGTGCCGCTCCTCGCACGCGCATCTGACGCATCAGTCGTCGCCGCGCATAGTGAATGAGGGCTTGCCGCTGGGAGACGCGAAGGTTCCACAACTCCTGTTCGTCAATCCCTTCGATGGCCGAGCAGATCGTCTCAAGCTTTCCTAGCCAGCGTTCTTTCCCGCAGCGTTTCGTCCAGAGCGCATCGGCTTCCGGTGAGTCCCATGAGGGAACATGAACGCCATTCGTCACATATCCGACCGGAACGTCTTTCTGCGGCCAATCCGGATAGAGAGGTTGAAAAATGTGACGGCTGACCTCGCCATGCAATTGGCTGACGCCATTGACCATCCCGCTTCCTCTCATCGCCAGGTAGGCCACGTTGAACGGTTCGTCGGCATCGTCCGGATTCCTTCGCCCCAGAGCCAAGAGATCGTGAAAGGATGTGCACCCTCCGCCCGCGAGCAGGGACGCATACGGCTTCAGCAATTCCGGACTGAACCGATCAAACGCCGCCTCGACAGGCGTGTGGGTCGTAAACACGTTCCCCGCCCTGGTCGCTCTGAGCGCCACCGGAAACGGCTGGCCCTCCCGCCGCATGAAGCTCGCCGCTCTGGCGAGTACGGCAAACGCGGCATGACCTTCGTTGAGATGACAGATCTCGACGTTGAGATCCAGAGCCTCAAGAGCGCGCCATCCGCCGATGCCCAGGATGATTTCCTGAATCAATCGGGCTCGCGCATCGGCGGGATAGAGATGAGCCGTCGCTCCACGATCGGGCGGACTGTTCAGCGGGTCATTGCTATCCAGCAGATAGAGAGAGACTTTTCCGACACGAGCCTGCCAAACCCTGATCAGGAGTGATCGCCCAGGCAATTCCAACGGGATGCGGAGCCATCCTCCATCACGGTTCAGGGCCGGGACGATGGGCAGGCTCATCGGATCGTTGTAGGGGTACGCCTCGACCTGACTCCCTTCGCTATCGAAGATTTGACGAAAATAGCCCTGCTGGTAGAGTAGCCCCACTCCCACCAGGGGGACATTCAGATCGCTGGCGGTCTTTAAATAGTCGCCCGCGAGAATGCCGAGGCCGCCGGAGTAGATCGGCAAGGCCTCACCGAGGCCGAACTCCATACTGAAGTAGGCGATCCGCTTCAGGCCTCTGGCTCCGTACTCGCGTCCATACCATCCCGGATCGTCCAGATAGTTCCGACGCTGTCTCAGCCAGCCCTGCAATTGCTCGCAGAAACCCACATCCTGCGCTGCCTCATCGAGTCGCGCGCGCGCCACACTTTGAAGGATGTAATATGGATTGCCGGTACGCTCCCAGGCCTCGGAGTCCAGGACTTCCCAGAGCCGATCGGTGGCATGGCTCCATGTCCAACGGAGGTCCAGGGCAAGATCGTCCAATCCCTGGAGTGCTTCCGGAAGCGATCGATTAAAGAGATACCCTTCCACTGATCACCCTGACAGCACGGTCGTGTAGGTAATCGCCGACTGTGAACCGACGCGGGCAAGCCTTGGGGTCCACTCGTTCCCCACCGATGGCTCTGGCACAAGCTCGTGCTGGATGCCGTCCGGCTCACCCTCTCACATGCCGCGCGGGGTCCGCAAGTCTGACCGAAGACGGGTGGGAGCACGGCAATCTTAAAAGGTGACGCGCGGGGATCGACGCCTCCCATCAAGACTCTGTGGGGTGATTCCGGCGACCTTCGAACCGGGAACGGTTCCTTCGCTGACCAATCCAGTCGGACGGTTGCGTAGCACCGCCGACGTGAATCGTCTCTCGCCGTTTCGGACATACTGGATCTGCACCCGCTGACCGACATGGACGCTCCGCATGAGATCCACAAATGCCTGCATGGTGGACATTGGCTTGTCCTGGATCGAC
Source organism: Nitrospiraceae bacterium (assembly GCA_050246315.1). Lineage (GTDB taxonomy): Bacteria > Nitrospirota > Nitrospiria > Nitrospirales > Nitrospiraceae > Nitrospira_G. The sequence continues at coordinate 195,672 of JBFWWG010000007.1, forward strand.
ACAATGATATCTCCTCCGAGGACCCACCCGCTTCCCTCGACGGTGACCATCAACGATCCTGACCGGAGTCCGGACGATTCAGCGGTGCTCCCTTTGTCGATATCCTCGACCAGGAGTCCTGCCGTGAGCGGCAGGGCAAACAGCCCGATGATGTCTTCGGTGAGAAACCGTCCCGTGACGCCGAGCCACGGCCGTTCGATCATCCCCTTCTCCCGAAATTCCTTCAGGACATCCATGACCACGTTGATCGGAATCGCAAACCCGATGTTTTGGGCGCCTGGAACCGATGCCGTGATCATCCCGATGACGTGACCGTTTGAGTCAACCAAGGGACCGCCGCTGTTGCCCGGATTGATCGGAGCCGTGGTCTGGATCAACCGGCTCGACTCGACGCCTCCCATCCCGCTCGGTAGCCCCAAGCCGCTGATCATCCCGTTCGTCAAGGTCAGCCCCAGACCCAACGGACTCCCCACCACCAAGACGTCCTGTCCCACACGGAGCCGATCTGAGTTCCCATATCTCACCGGAACCCATTTCACGCCGTGCGACACGGCGCCTCCTGAAAGCCGAAGAATGGCGATGTCATAAACCGGATCGAGCGCCAGAACATCCGCTGTCATGCGCTGACCGTCGAAGAGCACAGCGATAATGCTCTCTGCCCCCTCGACCACATGCGCATTCGTCAATACCGTTCCGTCCTTGTCCACGATAAATCCCGTTCCCATCCCGATGAGCGACGGCATCATCAGGGGATGGGGCGGCACATGAACGACCGACAGTGACACCGTCCCGGGGGCCACCCGCTCGTAGAGGCGAATCCTATGCTCGTCTTGCAGCGCTTCCTGCTCGATCGAGGCATCGACACTCTGCGCCTGAAAGAGACACCACGCGACAATCAGAGCAGGACCACACAGAACCACGAACACAGGCGTCAGTGGACGTCCCACTTTCATGACCAGCCTCCGGCGATGAGGGTCGGCCGGGTCTTACCGATGTCCCTGAAAGGCCACAGCCAAGTCGCGGTAGAAGATCAACACCATTCGCCAGCTTCCTTCTCCGGCCACTCGGAAACTCCACGTGCCGGAGAGAATGCGCTTCGTCTCCTCGCTGACTGCGACCGCGGAGAATTATTGACCAGCAACGGCAGCTTCTCCTCCGATCCTGTTGCTCCAAGAGCACCCATGGGAGCCGGTATTGAATGATGGATGCGAATCAGGCCGACTTGGCATAGACTTGCCCCACAACGGCCTGAACCGTATCCAGAAGGTAGCTTGCGTCATAAGGCTTCTGAATGTACGCGCAGCCCACCCCTTGTCCGATCGGTCCCAGCATGCTTGGCGATTCTCCCGTCACCAGGACGACGGGCGTCTCCGGCCACACCTGCCGACTCAACCGCATGAGTTCCAATCCATTAATACGGCCCGGCATCCGATAGTCCGTGATGATGACATCGTAATGTTGCTGCACCAGTTCATGCAGCGCCTCCACTCCGTTGCTCGCTTCACGGACCTCATAGCCAGCCCGGATCAGGAGCTGGGCTAGCAGATCCCTGGCACAGACGTCATCTTCGACCACCAACACCTGCCTCCCGCATCGTTCCATAGGAACCTCCACCTGTTGCAGCCTGCGTTCACCTCTGCACGTTTTCCTGGATGGTCCTGCTCCTGCCTACATGGCCTCGCCGAGAAGGTCGGCTTCGTACTTGCGGCGGGCGTTGCCCTCGATTGTGCCGCGACAACAGCAAGATGACCGTCTCATGGCGCGGGGTTCGTTGCCGAGGTTGTGCCCGCTGGGGAAGCGCCCGATTGGCGCAGATCACCGGATCATCGATGCAGCCGCAGTTCACGCATCGTGAGCCGGTCGGCGCCTCGCCATGACGGCCACCACCATCGACCCGTTCAATGACGAGGAACCCTCCGCACCGCCCGCATGCGGGCCTCTCATCCCGATGAACGGCCCTCCTACCCGTCGGCCGATCAGGCTCGGTGCACGACCGGGCTGCCATGCGCAGCCCATACTTCATGCTCGCACCAGACTCTCTCATCTCTCACCATGAAGTCGTTAGATTGGCCAGACATGGACAAACACGGGTATCATGACTCTGTGGCCTCCATGTCACCACACACGCACAGCCGGCGCTATCGGGAATAGCGCCATTTATTGCGTCAGATGGATGGAACCGCCGATGTCGTGGTTTGTTCGACAAGTGTCGGCTGGCCACCGGACGGATTTGCTTTGGAACGGCAACCGCCGGAAGAACGGGACGGTGGTGACGCTCACTCGGCCAGGCAATGCACGATGGCATACCGCGTAAGGTCGGCGGTGGTCTTGAGCTTCAATTTCTCCAAAATACGAGATCGGTAGGTACTGATGGTTTTCACGCTTAAGCAGAGTTCTTCGGCGATATCGGTGACGGTCTTGCCGCGGGCAATCAAGTTGAGCACTTGGAACTCGCGGTCGGAGAGCTTATGGTGAGGAGGGCGATCCTCATCACCGTCCTGGATCTGTGCCGCAAGCAATTCCGCAATCGAGGGGCGGATATACCGTCCTCCACCGAGAATCCTTCTGACCGCCTGGACCAGTTCATCGGGGACGCTTTCCTTGGTCAGATAGCCGGCCGCTCCGGCCCGCAGGACCCGCAGAGCGAATTGATCCTCCGGATGCATGCTGAGCACCAGCACGGGCGTGGTCGGACACAATTCCTTCAATTCATGCAGGGCATCCAGACCGCTTCTCCCGGGCATCGTTAAGTCAAGTACCACCATATCCCAGGTGTGTCGCGAAGCTAATTGAAGCAGTTCAGGGGCGCTACTGGCCTCTTCGATGACTGCCCGAGGAACCTCGTCGGCCAGAATCTGCATCACCCCGCGGCGGACTAGAGGATGGTCATCGGCGATCAGGATCCGAATCATCTCTCTCCTGATGCGAGCGGCATACGCACCGTTACGATGGTGCCCTTCCCCGGCTCTCCCCATATGGAGAGGTCGCCGCCCCATTGCGCGGCACGTTCCCTCATGCCCAACAAGCCGAGGGATTGTCGGTTGGCCATTTCGTCGTCGGTAATACCTCGGCCGTTGTCGCTCACCTTCAAGATCAACGTCTTCATCGTCACCGTCAGGACGACCCGCACACTGGTGGCATGGGCATGGCGCGCGACATTGGTCAACAGTTCTTGGAAAATGCGAAAGACGGCCGTGGCCTGGTCCGGCCCGATCGGAATCGGCACGGGCGGCATGGTCAGGTCACAGCGGGTCCCCGTTCGCTTCTCAAAGTCCCTTGCTTGCCAATCGAGAGCCGCCGTCAGTCCCAGTTCGTCCAGTACACCCGGGCGCAAGGACGTGGCGATCTCACGAACCGATTCGATGGTCCCATCGAGCTGCCCCAGCATATCCTGGACGCGCGTCGTCAACTTCGCTTTGTCGAGGAGCGCATCGGGGCCAGCCAGCCGTCTGGCAATCCACGAAACATCCAGCTTGAGACTGGTCAGAGCCTGGCCCAACTCGTCATGGATCTCCCTGGCGATTCGAGCGCGCTCATCTTCCCGCACCGTCTCCAGACGCGTCGCCAGGGCGCGGAGCTGATCGCGGGACTGCTTGACCCGCGCTTCTGCCTGTTTTCGCTCCGTAATATCCAAGGAGTACGCGATCATACCGGTGACCACGCCCTTCTCGTCTTTCATCACAGACAGCGCCAAATGGATGAAAAACACTTCCCCCGATCGCTTCTTGGCGCGTACTTCTGTTTCATGTACGCCCTTCTGCAGAAGCGGTTCGATGACCTCATGTTGCAGCACATTCTGATCCGCCTCAAGGTAGAGAAAGGCCATGCCCCTGCCGACGGCTTCCTCTGCGGAATACCCGAACAACCGCTCCGCGCCCTTGTTCCAACTTTCCACGACCCCGTTCACGTCCATCGACACCACAGCATCATGGATCTGATCCATCATCTGGGCTTGTCTCAGCAGTTGGCCTTCCGCTCGTTTTTTTTCGGTGACGTCGATCATCAGGCCGAAGAGTCCGTTGATGGCGCCATGATGATCGCGCAAGGGCGCGGTCGACAAACTGATGATCAGGCGCCCCCCCGCTTTGTTCTGTCGGACCACTTCCAGATCGGTAAACGCATCGTTCTGCAACACCCGTTCGCGCAGCGCCCGATGCTCATCCCGTTTCTCGGACGGGACGATGGGCAGCGGATTCCCAATGACTTCCGCCTCCGTCCATCCGAAAATTCGTTGCGCCGCAGGATTCCAGAGGCGGCAGATGCCATCGAGATCCACAATCACGATCCCGATGGGGGCGGCCTCAATGAGCGCCGTCAAGCGGTCATAGGTTTCTTGAAACCTCGCCTCCGCCTCCTTCTGTTCCGTGACATCGGTCCAGAGTCCCACGATCTCCTTGGCCGTCCCGTCAGGATGCCGGACAAGGACGGCTCGATCCATAAACCATCGGTAGGACCCCTCGGCAACCTGCCAGCGATACGTGGTCGTGAGTGCGCCCGTGTGAACGACCCGTCCGAATTCATCCATGGTTCGCTCGCGATCCTCAGGATGAAGTCGCATGGCCCAGAACTGCTTGTTCTGAACGAATGTGGTGTTGGGGAAGCCGCTCATCTGTTCAACGTTGTCGCTCACCCAAAATGCCCCATAATCCTCAGCCGCCTTGGCTGAATAGGTCACGATCGGTAAGGCGCGCAGGATGAAGTCCTGCTTGGCCAGCGTCGATTGCAAGGCTTCTTCTGTACTGCGCCGTCCGGCCAACAGCCTCCTATGGACGAGGCCGATTCCGACTGCATATGCCAAGCTGAGAGCGCATCCCGTCCCGATCAACGCAATCGTCCAGGTCTGTAAGGCGCGAGCATGGACCGATTGGCGGGAGAGTTGTTCGTGTTCCTCACCCTTGATTTCATTGACGATCGTCCATATTTCGTCCGTTCCCTCGCTGCCCTTGCCGGTGCGAAGCAGGTTCGTGGCCGCCTCAAACCCTTGGGAGCGCCGAAGGTCGATCGTCTTGTCGGCAAACGCCATCCGTGCCTGAAGCAGATCCGCGAGCCTGTCGAGCCGGCCAAGCAGACGAGGGTCACCGTGCATGAGCGCTTTCGCACGATTCACGTTTGACTCGACATGCTCCACGGCCGTCAGATAGGGCTTCAGGAATGTGTCATCTCCCGTGATGATGAATCCGCGCTGGCCGGTCTCGATACTCTCCGTCAAGGTCATCAATCGCTCCACCGACTGCCCGATCGCCAGTGTCCGGATCATTCGGTCGGTGCTGGTTTCGAATGAGATCAGACTCCGGACAGTCAGCACTCCCAGGCCAAGGAACATGGCGCAAACCGCGCCAACCACGATCATGATCTGCCCTTCGGAGTGTTGAGTAGTCCTCCGCGTCGGCGCGACGCTTACTCCTGTGACCTTAATCTCTCCCATCGATCCACATCTCGACGTGGCCGTTCGATCGCCGGTCGTCTTCATGGACGGATCGACTGCCTCGCTTCTCCTGCGATTCGGAGGCGATCCTGAGGCATCTGGAACGCGGGTTGGTGCCGCCGACGCCGCGACCCTTCGGCATCTTCGTGCAGGAGGAAGGAAGCAGGTGAGGAGACCGTGAGGAAGCGACGTGAGGTTTCGCACGTCGCAATTCGAGCGTTGAAACAATCGAACAGAGCACGGAAGAGAATGGCCTGCAAGGCCGTCCTCCTAGTAGCTGGACGCGGCTGCCCGTCTCCATCGAGGCCTGACCGGTGTGGCGGTGTCGGTGAGAGGGAGACTCGTATGGATCTGCGGCGTCATGGTGGGCATAGGGCGTGCCCGCAACGTGATCGCCGTACGATGAAGTTTCCCCTCCCGCAAATACTCGACCTCGACCTTGTCTCCTATCCGCAAGACTTTGACCGCACGGGCGAATTCTTCCGGCGACCGCACGAGTTTGTTCTGGATAGATAGGACGATATCTCCGCCCAAGATCCAGGGTGTCCCCTCCACGACAATGTGCAGCGCACCACCCTGAAGCCCCGCCTCTGCCGCTGGGCTTCCTTCCTCCACCTGTTCGATCATCCAGCCCTTGGTCAGAGGGAGCGAGAAGAGCGTCAGCACCTGGTCGGTCGGGAAACTGCCGGTTACCCCAAGCCACGGTCGCGAGACGTGTCCATGAGTCTTGAGTTCGTCCAGGATGTCCTTGGCACGATTGATTGGGATGGCGAATCCGATATTCTGAGCGCCGGCTATGATGGCGGTCGTGATGCCGATCACCTCGCCATGGGAGTTCATCACCGGCCCTCCGCTGTTGCCGGGATTGATCGGCGCCGTGGTTTGGATCATGCCGTCGTTCGTTCCCACTTTTTGTATCCCCGGGCTTCCCCATCCGCTGATGATGCCGCTCGTCAATGTGAACCCCAGACCGAAGGGACTGCCGACAACGAGCACCTTCTGACCCACTTTGATGCCATCTGAATCCCCGAGGCGCACGGTGGCGAGCTGCCCCTTGACTGGGGCCAACTTCACCACCGCCACGTCGGTTTGTGGATCAATGCCGACAATCTCCGCGGCCACCTTCTGCCCGTCATAGAGCGTCGCGGTAATGGTCGTGGCTCCGGCGATCACGTGGGCGTTGGTCAACACCGTCCCGTCTTCATCCAATATGAATCCTGCGCCGAATCCAACCGCAGAGGGCCCTGCGACGCCATTTGAACCTGCCGACGTCGTAAAGAGTGAAACAGTCGCAGGTGCGACCCGCTCGTACAGCCGAACGGTCTGATCCTCCTCAGATAAGACCGCCAGCGCTGAAGAGGGCTCGCTCAACATGATCAGGATCGCGTAGACGAGGACGCATCGTACCGCCCATCGCAGGCGGGTCGCCCCTATCATTCGTGTCATCGGATTCTCTCCTCGCGCCGTCTCGCCAGCTCGACTCCGTCGGTCGGACGGCCGTCGCAAGACCTCGCTCGATTCGGACCGTTCATGCCGTACTGCCGACCGGCAGTGGTTCCTGTTGTCCGATGGTCGCTGCGGAATAGACAATGTCCAGAAAGAGATGACGGCTCAACGGCTTGGTCAGCCAGGCATAGGCCCCCAACTCAACCGCGCGCCTGGAGAGATCCGTCCCGAGTCCTGAGACGATAATGACGGGCCTGTGGTGGTCCTGCTCATGTGCATGGGCCATGACCTCAAGGCCATTGAGGCCCGGCATCTCAAAATCGGTGACCACCACGTCGAAGGGCTCGACCTGGAGCCGCTTCAATGCCTCTGTTCCGTCGCAGGCCTCGCTGACCACGTACCCCTCTCCGGTAAGAAAACACGCCATAAGCGTTCGGATTTCCTCGCTGTCGTCCACAACCAAAACGCGCCTAGCTCGGCTATCCATAGCCGCCTCCTTCGAAAGGCGATTTAGTTTCCCCGTTCAACCGCCATGTCTGTACTGCGATCGAATCTCCTGCCGCACAGAACTCGGTTCGTCGCGCCTTCACCGCCACGCGGGCCCCCATCGCCCGCCCCGGCTATGGTCCGGTTGAGGAGGGGTCCGCACGCAGCGGGATCTCCTGCGACAGTCGTCGGGTATCGACCGGACCGGGATCGACGAGGATGGGCACCTTGAGATCATCGGGCATCAGGACAAACTTGGCATTGCTGCTGTCGTACAGTTTGAATCGCAGATAATCCGGCGTCAGCGTCTTCGCAATCGTCTCCTGTGCTTTGGCCTGACCGTTCGCCCGAATCTTCAGTCCCTCTGCCTCCCCTTCCGATCGGATCCGAATGGCGTCGCCCTCTCCCCTTGCCCGGCGACGGGCGATTTCGGCATCCTTCTCGGCAATCACGAGTTCAAAGTCCTTCTGCTCCTTTTCCTGTTCCTTCGCCTGTTTCCGCTCCACCGCTTCCAGCACCAACTTGGCCAGTTCAATGTCGGCCAACGCCACGCTGGCCACCTCTAGGTGCCGCCCCTTGAGTTTTTCCACCACAACCGCTTGCACCTTGCTCGCAATCTCCGCACTCTGCTCGGGGACATGGACCATCGCATAGTTGGACACGACGCTGCGCACCGCCGCCAACAGTTCGGGCCGCACCACGCGTGGATAGAAATCCGTCCCAATTTCTTGAGCTAGGAAATAGACCTCCCCCGCAATCGGACGCATGATGATGGCGGCTTTGAGCGTGACGAGCAGATCGTCGGAGCTCAGTGCATCCACCACTTCGCTATAGCTCTGCCACCGAACGTCATAGACATACACATCGTTCCACGGTGCCCGCCAGTAGAGGCCGCTCTTTAGAGTTTCGGTCATCAGGCCTTCGGTAAGCGGGTACCAGCGGAGTCCCCGTTGTCCCGGTTGCACCGTCGTCGAACATCCGCACAGGATCAACAAGAGAATTCCGAAAAAACATGGCAGGCTCCAGCGGCGAGTCATGGTTTCCTCCATCCCTCGGCTAACTGTTGGTGCTCACCCGCCAAACGTTCCTGTTCTCTGGCCGCCTTACGATAGGACTCGGCCAACAGCTTGGTTCCCTGGACCCAGTCCGACGAAGGGCCGAACAGGTGTTCGTACTGTACAACCCGAAAGGTCATCTCCTCCGACACCTTCCACAACCTGGCCGCTTCCTCGTGATAGTAACGAGCGATCTTCTGATGATCGAAAGACGGATCGCGAGACCTAAGGTCGAGTTCCTTCGCGGAAGAACCGCACCCACCGATCAGGCAGACCTGCGAGACAAGCAGGGCTCCCATCAGAATCGACGCGCATCGGCTCATTGCGGAGTACTCAGCCCGTCAACACCCCAGCCTCCACGCCGCGGCGGGGCTCATCCGTATCCTGCGACCCTTAGCGTTCGGCTCCAGCCGCAGGATGTCGCAATCTCCCCTCGTCGGAATCACCGCAACGCGGCCTTCCTCACGGAGTCGGCGTAACGCGGCGAACAGGTCTCGCACCGGACGATTGGGCATCAACCCGACCAGCACGCTGAATGGCAATCGAGGACGGATCGTGAGCAACGCGAGCACCTGCCGCTCAAGGAACTGGACGAATGAACCAGACCCTTCTCTAGAGACTCTTCCGACAGTCATCTCCTGTCTCCCTCGTGGTTGCATCGAGAATGTGAATCGACCGCGGGCAAAATGGGCAATACGACTCACAAGCCGTCGGCCCTCAATGGTGCAATTGTCGCTCCATTGTGGTTCCGTGGCGTTACTCCACAAACCGAGGATGGCTTTTGAGAACTAACCCATGGTTGGCACAGCAAAAATCCCGCTGCGAAGAGGCGCAACCCGTTGTGCGGAGGCGGTGTATCTCAGCTCCACCAATTTGCTTCGCACGGTGCGCATGGTGCGGATTTGATCGAAATGCAACCGCAGGTCGAATCACGATATCGGAACACGCTGATTGATACTCACATACGAATGTGGCCGGCCCTGTGTCTCCAGCGCACGCGGTTCCGGGTCGAGCAGTCAAGATCGGAGAGTTCGACGACCACTACCAGGTTGCTGAAACTCTTTTCGAGTACCGGCGAGCACTGAGACGACGAAGGATCACGGACGATCTCTGCCCCCATGCAGGAGATTCAAGATCGCCGACATTCTCACCAGCCCAACCCGACGGATCTGTCGCATCCGCCCTCCCTCCGATTGCTCCGCAATCGATCGCCCGGGACGCACCTTTCCTCTCGGACAGACTCAGCGGGTGAGGAGGCAACGAGGTACAGATAAGGCTTCGCTTGACCCGCTGGCCTCTTTATCGTCACATCGTCAGTACGCCGGCAGAGAAGCACCCTACGCGTGTTTCGCTTCACCTGGTTATCATAGACCGCTGGAGAAACTCCTTGGATGGATCAATGGGCATGATCGTACCTGTCCCAAGTCGAACAAGACCTGCAAACCGGCTTCGTCTCTCTGAATGTTTCGAGACGCGAAAACGGTATCGGCGGTCTGTCCTGATCCGGCGTTGATTCGGTGAACAATCTGCCTGCGAGAAGAAGAACACGACGGTGACCGCAGATGAACCGACCAGAATTCGCCAGGTCGATTCAATCAAGACAACCACGCGACGGCGCGATACAACTCGAGGACAACGAAGAAGGTCTTATCCCGGCAGTTCGAGTGATGGACCTGAGGACCGAGAGGAGAAGGCGCTGAGCCTGAGAGTCCAGGTGGCAGCCTGTGCGGAGATCAGTGTGGAAGCGTACCGGTCGCCGTCATGACGGCGCCGGAATCCAGCACCCATATGTTAGTGACCCAGACAGCTATCGCAATGAGTGCCACCAGCATCCACAGGAATTCCTGATCTCCGAATTTTCTTAAAGATTTCACGATGCGATCCTTCCTCCTCTAGACCGACCACCCTCAAGCCTGTCATTAACAACAAGCATCAGGCGTGCCTTGCTCCAAGTGGCCGGAAAGACGAGGTTTGACGAATTCGACCCGTCAGCAATCGAGCGATTTCGCACGACTCGCACTGTGCGATTTGAACCTGTTATCAGCGAGGTCCTGGCTTGCGAGTCGGCACCTTGCCGCGACCCCTATCCGAATCAGGTTGAAGGACGCCGCGTCCGGCCTCCGGTCCAAGCTTTCCCGAACCAGGGCCGATCGAAGGGCTCAATGGATTGAAGGCTGCACCGAGATCCGGACTGCGCGGTGGCACGCGGGACTCTCCGACATCGTCGTAGGGTTCGACCCGCAGCTTCGGTTCCTGTCGTGGCTCACAGCGGCTGTCCGCTGGCTGTTTGGCGTTGTCGTCGTCTCGGTCACAATCCATCCGCTCAGCCAGAACCGATTGTGGGAGAAACAGAGTCACTGCCGTCGCCAATATTCCGCCCGCGACTCCGGCCGTTCTTCTTCTGCGGTCCACCGGTTCCTCACATTCGCCGCAATCACGACGCGTTGTCGTTGGTCCTCATCTTGGAAATCGGCAGATCGTCATCCTGCGCGTTGATAGGTTTCACCGGACGCCCCTGCTCCGCAACCGGATGCTCCGTGTCCCACACCAGATTCTTCAGAATGATTTCCTCGGCCATAACCTGTGCGGTCGAAAATTCATCCTCGAACACGTTTGTCTCGTAATCTTGTCCCGACGCGGTTGCCAGAGAGGTCCAGGCCGACTTGCCGGGCTCCTTGATGTTGATGCTGGTGACGGTCGAAAGGCCGGGGCGGATCGGTTGATGACGCAGTTCATCCATGGGCAACCCGATCCGAACCGGCACCCGTTCGACAATGTGAATGAAATTGCCCGTTGAATTGTCGGGCGGGAGCAACGCGAACGCGCTACCGGTGCCGGGAACCAAGCCTTCGACCACGCCGTGAAACGTGTAACTCTTGCCGTAAAGATCCACCGATACGAGCGCGGATTGTCCCGGTTGCACGTGGCGCACCTCGGTCTCCCGCAAGTTGGCTTCGACCCAGAGGTGATCCAGCGGTACGAGGGTCATAAGCTGTGAGCCCGGCGTGACCCGGTCCCCCACCTGCGCCTTTCGTTTGGCGACGTAGCCGGACACAGGTGCGCGAATCTGTTGCCGGTTATATTCGAGATAGGCGTCGATAAACTGGCTCGCGGCGAGTTCGACGGCGGGATGCTCCACCACGCTGGTTCCGCCGACCTGGGCTGTCAGCGCGTCGTATTCCGCTTGCGTCTCGCGGACCTCCGACTCCAGCGCATGCATCTGATCCATGGCATTCTGCATAATCTGCAGCGAGACGGCCCCGCTGGGCGTCGCTTGCCGATATCGTGTCAAATCATGGCGGACCAAATCCAGACGGGCCGTCCGGGCCGCCAATTTCTCACCGGACTGCCGCCGTGTGGCGAAGAGCGCGGCGATCCGGCGGACGGTTTGACCTAATTCCCCCTTGGCTTTGCCCAGCGCCGCCCTTGCCAGGTGTTCCTGGAGACGAAGCACCACGTCGCCTTTATTCACGTACTGGGTTTCCTCCACAAGCACGTGAGTAATGATACCGGTTGCCTGGGCCTTGACGGGAACGAGGTTGCCGGTCACATAGGCGTTGTCGGTCCGCACCCAGAAACGATCGTACGACCACCAATAGACGGTGTAGGCCAAGCCCGCCGCCAAAAAAAGTACCGCCATCAATAGGAGACGTCGGTTGCGTCTGGCACGGATGATTTGTCGGCGGAGTTTCGCGGATTCCGGCTGATTCTGCACGTCGGTCATGTGTAGCTTTCTTCCTTACAATTTCGGCTGGCGGGTGACATCCTCATTGAAGTAGCCTCCTCCCAACGACTCGATCAGGTCCACCATGGCGACCAACTGATCGCTTTCCAACGCCCGCAACGCATACTCCTGCTCCAATAGCGGAAACCGATGTTTCAAGACTTCTCGGTCGTCGTCCAGCCCGCTGGTGAGCCGCACCTTGGCCAAGTGGTAGTCGTCGTCCAACGAAGCCAGCAGACGATGATGCGACTCCAAGATCTCACGGGTGGTGTGCCAGGCGCTCAGACTGTCCGCCACTTCTCGCATGGCGTCCAGGAGCGTTTCGTTGTACAGCTCGACCGCGGCGTCGTATTCCGCCCGTTGGGCTTTGAGTTCGCCGCGCAATCGTCCGCCTTCGAACCAGGGCAGCCGCAGGCCCGGGGCGACGCCGTAGGAAAAGCTTTGCCCGGAAAACAGCAGCTTGCCGAGTTGATCTGCCCCTTTGGTCAGGACCAAGGCGTTAAATCCGACGAACGCCGTGAGATCGACACTGGGCAGAAACTGCGCCTTGGCGAACTTGATCCTTCGCGCTGCAGAGTCGGCTCGATAGAGCGCCGACGCCAGGTCCGGACGACGCGCGAGCAAACCGATGGGCAAATGATCAGGGAGCGGAATTTGCTGAGGAATCGTCACCGCGCGATTGGCGAACAGATGATGCGCGCCATCCGGTCCCTTGCCGCTCAACCGGGCCAGCAGATGGCGTTGCATGTCAAATTGGTCGCGGACTCCGGCTTCTCGTTTGTTGACCGTTTCCAGCTCCGCAATCGCCTGCTTGACCTTAAATCCATCGTCCAGTCCCAAGCGGAATCGGGTCTCGGCCAGACGGTGCAGATCCTTCCGAATATCGACCATCGTCTGCACCAACTCCAACTGCTGCTGGAGCGCCAGACCTCGGAAGTAGGCCCGGGCGACCCCCGCAGTCAGCCGCAATCGCACTTCCGCCAACTCCGCGTCCTCCGAAGCCGCCTGTCCCAAGGCGGCTTCAAGGAGGGCTCGGTTCTTTCCCCAGAAGTCGAATTCATAGCGAAAACTCAAGGGATTGATGACGCCCAACAGGAACCGTGCACCGGCCACTTCATTGTTCAAGGCCGCGAACACTCCGTGTTGAGACAGCCGCTCATGCGTGAGGGAGGCGTCGGCATCGAGAAAGGGCATCAGCCTGGCCCCTTCCACACGGACCAGCGCCTGGGCCTCACGAAGCCTGGCGCCGGCTTTCTTGAGACTGGGATTCTCCTTGAGCGCCAGCTCCTCCAACCCATTCAGCTCCGGGCTGGAGAACCCCGTCCACCACTCATCATTGGGCCATTGTTCCCGCGAGGAAGCAAAACTGGCCACCTCGGCGACGGCATGATCCATGGTGGGCGTCTCCAGGATCTCCGCCCGCTCCTTTTCCTCCTGGTACCAGGCGCACCCGGCCACCATCAGCACAATGGTCAACCCGGCCGTCGCTCCCAAGGTTCGCCACAAAGACTCTTGCCGCATCACGGTTGCTCCGCCAATTCTTCCGCCTGCCATTCCCGCAAACCCTCCGACGACTCGTCGCTCGCGGCATGGTTCGATCGCGCCATCCAGACCAGCGCAGCCAAGGCTAGACAGAGGTAGCTGCCCACGACGAAGGCGTCGTTCAACGCCAAAATGCCGGCCTCCTGCTTGACCAACAGTTGCAGTTGTTTGTGTGCCATCTCGAAGTCAAAACCCCTCGTCTGTAGTTTGTCGATAAACTGCTGTACCGCATCGTAGGAAATCGAAACACGGCCGCCCGCATGGTCCGCGAGCTGCAATTGGTGCAACGGACCCCGCCGAAACAGGATGACGCCCTGCATCGTGATGCCGAACGCGCCCGCCGCGATGCGCAGCAGGTTGGCGGCTTCCGCGGCCCGCATCAGTCGCTCTCCCGCCAATCCGTGCAGCGTCAGCACGGTCAGCGGTGTGAAGAACGAGCCCAGGAAGATCCCTTCGACGAGCATAGGCCAGAAAATTTGATCGAACGAGTGCGGATCGTCAAACAACCCGATCCAGTAGTAGGTGGCGGCAAACCCCAACAGGTTCAAGGAGGCGATCAGCCGCACGTCGACCCGCGCCGCGAGATGGTGCATGATGGCGATCATGGGCACGCCGAACGCGAACATCGGCAGGAATACCAGGCCGGCCAGATAGGAGGAATAGCCCATCAGCAACTGGAGCTGGACGATGAACAGAGACAGCAGACCCTGGAGCGAGAAGAAGCCCAATGTGAGGCAGATCAAGCCGATCGCCACATTGCGCACGGCCAACAGCCGCAGATCGATGGCCGGATGATCTTCATCCAGCTCCCATATGATCCAGGTCGGCACCGCCACGATGACCACCAGCAACACCAGGTCGAGAAACCCCGAATCGAACCAATCGAAATCGTTGCCCTGGTTGAGAATCGTCTGCGCGCCACCGATGATCACCGCGAGCAGTAGGAACCCCACGAAATCGAAATTGACGCGAGCGGGCATGAACCCACGACCGTACAGGAGCCCGCCGATCAGCCCTGCGACCAGCAGCCCGACCGGCACGTTCAAGAGGAACAGCGCACGCCAGCCCAGTTCGTCGGCAACCCATCCGCCGACCGGAAACCCAATGGTGAAGGGCAACAGGGTATAGAACCCCCAGATGCTCAAGACCAGCGCCTTTCGCCGGTTGGGATATTCCTTCAACAACATGGCCTGGCCGATCGGCAACGTGAGACCTCCGGCAAATCCGAGCAGCACGCGCGCCGTGAGAAATTGAGGGATCGTGATACTGACCGCACAGAGCAGCGACGCCAGCGCATAGAGCACGAACGCGCCCACGAATACCCGATAATCACCGAATCGGCCCGCCAACCACCGTGACACCGGAAAGGCCAGTGCGAGCGCGATCATGAAATCGGTCTGTGCCCAGGTGCCGAAACTGGGAAGCACGCCTCCCAGGTCTCCCGCCACATGTGGGAGAAATGCGATATACGAGGCCGCATTGAACAGCACAATGGCATGCGCCGTTCCGAGCATGAGGTTGAACAGCGTCAATCGCCATCCGCGCAGTCGACGCGGAAAGGGTCTCGGACCATTCGTCCAGCGCTCGATCATGGGCTGCTCCCCGTGTTGAACCTCGTGGTGATGGTTCATCGTCGTGTACCCGATCGCCTTGTCATCGGAAATGGAGATGGGATCTGCTTACTGAGTTATGGGATACCCGGCAGTCTCGGTCCGGCGGTCCCGCTCGATGGCATAGGCCGGTGCGGGAGACCCGACCGGCAGGGTGACCGCACCGCCCTTCGCCGCGGCGGAATGGGTTCCGTAAATCGCCAGCCCGGTGAAGACCATGCCGCCGACGAGGTTGCCGAGCGTCACAGGAATCTGGTTCCACAGCCACCAGGTGGAGAGGTCGATATTGGCGCCCAGCAACATGCCGACGGGAATTAAGAACATGTTCACCACTGCGTGCTCGAATCCCTGGGAAAAGAACATCACCGTGGGCCCCCAAATGGCGAGCATTTTGCCGGAGAAGGAGGTCGACATGAAGGCGGCCACGACCGCCAGACTCACCATCCAATTGCACAGCATTCCTTTGGTAAAGGCGGCGAAAAGGCCGGCCGAACCGTGTGAGACATAGTAGTTGGTCTTCGCTTCGGCAATCGCGATCAGCTTGGTCCCGACTGCGTTGATCTGCGCGTCTCCCGCGGTGGTCAACGCAATCGCGAACAATCCCGCGTACAACATGCTGCCCATGAGGTTGCCGAGGAAGACAAAGCCCCAGTTGGCCAGCACTTGCCGGAGGCCGGCGTTGTCCTTGCCGGCCGCTGCCGCGCATGGAAGCAGGGCGAAGCTTCCGGTGATGATCTCCGCACCGAGCAATATCGCCAGGGCGAGACCGAACGGGAAGAGGATGCTCCCGATGATCCAATACCCGGTTTCAACCGCCGCCGTCACCGCCATGCTCGTCCCAATGCCCAGGTAGGCACCGGCCAACATGCCCCGGACTATCAAGTGCCGTGGCGGCACATTCAACTTGTAGACTCCGCCAGCCACCATGCTCTCCACCACGCCCTGCGGTTTGACATAATCCATAGCGTCTCCTTCCTGCCGACTTGATCCGTTTTTGTCATCCATTTTGTCAGACTCCATCCGACAGAATGTCCTACCAGCAATGTCCATGCCCACATCGAATCACGCAGCCGACTCCTTCTCGGTTGCAAGTCTTGCAAAAGAGACCGATTAGTCGAGACATCACATCGGTCCCGTCCTTCATCCGGCAGGTACGTCGATCACGTGCTGACGGTTTCGAGTCGATGAGCGTTGAAAATGCGAGCGGGCTGTGCGATTTCGCTCATTATTGCCTGGACGGCGGCTGCCTGAAAAAGCCGAACCGGCACAGACATGGCCGAGTGAGCATGAAGCGAAACGGCAGGGACCGTTTCAGGACACGATCTCACGTGAACAAGGAGGCAGCGGCAGGCAAAGAATGGCGGAGAACGGACCGGTGGAGTCGGTCAGACTGGTTGTTACTCTTCTTCGGTTCTCTTCAATCGGCGATCCAATGCAAATCTCGTCATGCCGAGATGCTTGGCCGCCGCGGTCTTGTTGTAATCGCTGAGGCGCAACACTTCCTGGATGATCGCGTGCTCAATGTCGGCTAACGAGTGTTTCCCGAGCTTCGTTTCCACTCGCAACAACTGCTCGTCACCCTGCACGACGGTCACGGCCGTCTGCCCCTCGCGACTCCGCAGTTCACCGGGTAGATGGTCGGCCGTCAGCGTCTGGCCCTGGCAGAAGATCATGGCGCGCTCGATGATGTTCTCCAACTCACGAATGTTGCCGGGATAGGCATACTGTTGAAGCATGGTGGCCGCTTCCGGATCGATGTCCAAGACGTCCTTACCGAACTCCTTGCCGTAGCGGAACAGGGCACGCCTGCATAGCGGGAGAATGTCCTCCACTCGTTTCCGAAGCGGCGGCAGCTCGAACATGACCACGTTCAAACGGAAGAACAGGTCTTCGCGAAAGAGTCCCGCTGCGACGGTCTTCTTAAGGTCTCGATTGGTCGCGGCGATCAGCCGAAAATCCACCCCGATATCGTCGGTGCCGCCCAGTCGCCTGAATGATCGCTCTTGAAGGACGCGGAGCAATTTGCCCTGCATCGCCAGATCGAGGTCCCCGATCTCGTCCAGGAACAGCGTGCCGCCCTCCGATTTCTCCAGCAGGCCGATTTTCCGTTGCGAGGCGCCGGTGAAGGCGCCCCGTTCAAACCCGAAGAGCTCGCTTTCAAACAGATCCTTGGGAATCGCCGTGCAGTTGACTCCGATGAACGGCCCCCTGGCACGCGCCCCGTTGTGGTGGAGGACCCGAGCGAGGAACTCTTTGCCCGTACCGGTTTCCCCCAACAACAAGACGGTCGACCGGGCATTCGACGCCACGTCCCGCACCTGCGCGAGCACCTGCTGCATGAGCGCACTGTTGGCTTCGAGGTTGGCTAGGGCATACTGGGTGTCCTGATGCCTCCCCTCCTCCTCCAGCCTGAGGCGGAGGGCGAGCAGATCAGTGGCCCGTGCCAGCACCGGTTCGATGCCGTCTAGGTCGACCGTCTTGATGAGAAAGTCGTAGGCACCCAGCTTCATGGCCTCCACCGCATCCTGGACCGTGCCGTACGCCGTCAGCATGATAATCAGCGCCTGGGGCGCGAGCGGGCGAACCTTCTTGAGCGTGTCCAGACCGCTGAGGCCCGGCATCTTGAGATCGAGTAGGATCATATCGGGAATTTCGTGTTCCACGGCGGCCAGCAAGGCATCGCCGGATTCGCACCCGACAACCCGATGGCGCTTCCGGGAGAGGCGTTTGACGATGGCCGACCGGATGGCCGGTTCGTCGTCCGTCACAAAGATGGTGATCTGCATAGCTAGCCCTCCATGACCGTGACGTCCTGGCGGACGGGCAGCCAGATTCTTGCGCTGGTGCCCTTTCCGACTTCGCTGGTGAGCTGGATATCGCCCCCGTGGGCTTCGATGATGTTTCGGCAAATGGCCAACCCAAGGCCGGTTCCGCGGTGCTTGCCTTTGGTGAAAAAAGGCTCGAACGCATGGGCCAGGTCCTCGCTGTGAATGCCGCAACCGGCATCGACGACCTTCACCACCAGACCTGCTCCGCGGTCGCCCGGCATCGAGAACGCACCAAGGGTGATCCGGCCTCCTTCGGATGACGCTTCGACGGCGTTTTGGATCAGATTGAGCAGCACCTGTTTGAGTTGGTCGCGATCCGCGTGCAGCATGAGCAGGTTGGGCGGCACCTCCATCGACAAGACGATCCGCTTGGCCGATAGCGAGGATTCCAGTAACTGCACTGTTTCGCTCAGCAGATCCTCGACCGCAAAGGTGATCGGAGCCACCTCCCTGGGTCGCGCGTAGTCAATGATCTGATTCACAATGCGGTCGAGCCGCCGGGTTTCGCGCAAAATGATCGCCAATTCCGCGTGTCGGGGATCCGACGCAGGCGTATCGTCCATCAGTAAGGCGGTCGTCGAGCCGATCCCTACCAGCGGGTTTCGGATCTCATGCGCGATGCCCGCCGCCACCTGCCCCAATGTCGCCAGCCGCTCCGACCGGCTCAACCGCTCCTGCAACAGATCCAAGGCGGTGATGTCGATGTTGAACCCTTGATACATGATGGTCTGTCCCGCAGCATCCTTGACGGGGATTCGGCGGCTGAGCACCTTGCGGACCGTCCCGTCACGCTGCTGGAACCGGAAGACCGTTTCGCACGACCGATCCTCCTCGACCGCCTGGGCGAATTCCGACAAAACGCGCTGACGATCGGCCGGATGGATGGATGCGCGGAAGGTCTCAGGGTCCATCTGATCGTTCGGATCGAGACCAGCCAGGATCTGGTTGTATCGGTTGCTGAAGGTCACGCTCATGCCTTTGGTGGTGAAGATGCCGAACGGCGCATGATCGACAAGACTCCGGTATTTCGCTTCGGACGAGGACAGGTCCTGGTTGACGCCGCGCAGTTCCGATTCCGATTCCTCCAGTCTTGAGAGATGTTCTTTGATCTGGACACTCATCGCGTGCATGACCTGGGTGAGGTGTCCGATTTCGTCTTGTCGCTCCAGGATGGGCACGGTAGGCACGGCCCCGGATGGAGCCCCGCCGACGGCCCGCGCCAACCCGATCAGTGGTCCGGTAATGGAGCGGGCAACCAGGTGCAAGGCCAACACAGTCAAGCCGAGCGTCAAGGCTCCTCCCCATAACACCACGTACAGCAGCGACGTCCGATCCAGGCTGGCGCTCGACAGCTTGGTGTTCAGTAAATTCCGTTGGAGCGCGGTGAACCGCGCCATGCCGTTCCGAATCCCCGCCATCAGCACTCGTCCTTGGCCTTCCTCGATGTAGTGCTCGGCCTCCGCCTGCTGTCCCTCTTTCAACTGCTGGATCAGTCCCTCCTTCTCCTGCACCATTTGCTCGACCAGCCGTTGGACCCCCGCAATCAATTCCCGCTGTGGCGGGTCCTCGCTGACAAGCCCCTCCAGCATGTTCCCCAGAACAAGAATGCCTTCACGGGCGGTCTGGTAGGGGCGAAGAAAACTGTCCTGGTTGGTCAGGGTATAGCCGCGGAACCCGGTCTCCAGGTCCACGGCGAGCCGCATGTATTCGGATGAGAGGGCCTGAGCCTGGTAAATACGCTGCAGATCATCCTCGTCCTGCGAAAACACCTCCACGCTCCGATAGGTTTGCAGACTCAACATCATGAGCGCCGCCAGTGGGATGACGGAGGCAAGGAGGAGCTTACGTTCGATCGGAAGGTTGCGAAACGGACGGGCGAGCTTATCTCGCATGGGGTCTCCGCACGAACAAACCATCCTAAAGACGAGTTCCACCTATTGTCAAACGTCGCGTGGCAAGCACGGGTACCGGAGATCCGTTCCTTCAACGACCCCGGCCTGTCGGCGTCGATCCTCTGCTGATCGACATGATCCGGAAATCCTGTCTGAGCTGTTCTACGTGACAAGGCGCAGTGCATGACTCGGACAGCCTCTACCCGTACGAGATTCGGTTGTCGATCATTGTAAAGCGCAAGGGTCGTACCAGCCCCACAATTGCATCCCGCGTGGAATTCCGGGCGAAGTGCGAATCTCCGTTGGATGAAATGAGCTTATTCGCACAGGACAGAGCGTGCGAATTCGTGTCTTCCAGAACGTCAGGACCCAACTCCATCTCGCATCACGCTACGCGGGCAGACCAAAGAACTTACAGAGCCCAGCCCTACCGCCTCAGCGCAAGCGGAGAGAAGATGAACCGGCGCGGGACCGAATCTTGCGTGGGCTCGCGACTGCATCATGCTCCGTGATCTTGGTGAGTCCAACGAAAGGTGACTTCGTCCATGGGGAACCGTTCCACGCAACCTCACCGGACTTCGGCCCGAGTGATCCATTCGGCGGAGCCGACAGCCTGCCGTCGGTGTGGCGGATTTCTCGTCGCCGATACTCTGTTCGACGATCTCGGGCCACATTGGGAACCGCCCCATGCATGTCAACGCTGTGTCAATTGCGGCTCGATCGATGATGCCGTGATCCTGGCCAACCGTCACCGGAACCACGACTCACCACCCGTCCGCCGGCGTTCCCAAGCGAGGATGCCGGCCACACCCATTTGGATCGCCTGCACGGACGGACGCCGGTCTGGCCCAAACCATCGGTCCGGCTCCACCGGCGCCGACTGATCATCACAAGGAGGGGCTTGTATGACGCGCGATCGCCAACATCGATGGGCCATTGTTCTCGCGGGGGGAGAAGGAGAGCGGCTGAAGCCCTATGTGCGGGAGTGCTATGGAACCGATCGACCCAAACAATTTTGCTCGTTTGCCGGCCGCCACACCCTCGTCGAGGAAACGGTGCTTCGGGCAGAAACCATCCTCGATCCGGAGCAGATCCTGGTGGTCGGAACCGAGCACCATCTCCACTACCTGTTGGAGTGTCTCGGCCACAGGCCTCCGGGCACACTCCTCATCCAACCGGAAGGCCGCGGAACGGCTCTCGGGGTCCTGCTGCCCCTCCTTCACATCCTCCATCGAGATCCGGAGGCAACCGTCGTCCTACTCCCATCCGATCATTTCATCCGGCCGCACGATGGGCTGACAGAAGCGTTGGAGGACGCGGAGCTGTTTCTGGCATCGGATGCGAACGAACAGGTCATCCTCCTCGCAGCGGAACCCACGACCCCGGAGCCCGACTACGGATGGATCAAGCGAGGCGTCAAACAGACGCGCGTGGGCCGCCAGGTGTTCGAAAGCGTGGTCGGTTTCATGGAAAAGCCCTCCCGCGAGCAGGCCTGTCGTTTGCTCGCGGACGGATGGCTCTGGAACACCGGCATGCTCGTCGGCCGGGCTGCGGTCCTGCTGCAGGTGATGTGCGCCGGACTCCCGGAATTGACCGCTTGCACGATGCTGCTCCGCCGCTTTATCGGAACGGATTGGGAACATGCCATCACGGCGGAAATCTATCGGACCGTGCCGTCTTTAAACTTCTCCTCCGCCGTGCTCTCGCGACAGACCCATCGCCTGGCGCTGTTGCCCCTCACGCAGATTTCATGGTCCGACTGGGGGACCAAGGAGCGCATTCTCCAAACACTCTCTCAACATCCGGAGGTGCCACGACCGTACCGCGCTCCTTCGCTTGTGGCGGATCGGCACGAGGTCGCGGCGCGGTCATGATGGACGAGGTGAGGCATCGCCGTCCTGGGTAGCCCGCCTAATTCACGAGAATTCGTGACAAAACCGCGGAGATGCCACGCGATAGGCCCATTGTCCGTACGGCCCGTTGCCTCATGCAACCCGCAACGGGTCGTACGGCGGTTGCCGTAGAATTCATCGAAGAATACGGGCTAGACGATGAACCTGCGAAATCGATCTAGGCGGGCGGTCAATTCGCGGGGATTGAAGGGCTTGAGAATATAATCGTTGGCACCGGTGCGGAGCGCCTGCCGCACGTCCTACTCGGAGCCGTCCGCGATCAACATGATGACGGGACCTGCTCCTACCTCGGATTCTTCCTGATATGGTTGAGGACATCCAGCCCATTGATAAAGGGCAAGTTGATGTCGAGCAGGATCAAATCGAGATGGTCGTGCATATCCACCAGTCCCTGCGCTTCCATCCCGTCTCTCGCATGCTGGACCACATAGCCGGCCCGCTCCAGCAAGAACTGGCAGAGGGCGAGCAGATAGGCATACTGGCCCTCGCTGATCAAGGTGCGGCCGATCGACGAATTCTCTTCGGAAGTAGGCGCGGTGTGCAATGGGGCCGGCGAACGAGGTCAAGCCGAGCCCGAGAATGGCGGTGAAGACTTCAGGCAGAGGCCTGCGTTGGTCTCTCTCTATATCGACAGAGTCGCGGAGCGAGAAGCCATATCCAATCTGGCAACTCATGAGACCGTCGGCAGGCATTCCTCCGGAACAACCGACCAGAGGTTGAGCAATTTTTCGGGTCCTCATCGGCATGCACTCACGCCTACGAGGCGATTCTTTGCGCGATATCGGCGGCATTGTGCCATAGGGGCTGGAAGAGCTGAAACCCCGCTCAGTCAGCCACGCTGGTATTTCTCAGGCAACGGCGGAGGAGGTCGGTGAAGTGATGATGAGGGGAAGCGATGTGCGACGCTCAGGTAAGCAGTGGGTCAAAGAAAAAAGCATACTCCACAGGGTGAATGTCCCCAGCTTCGGTTTAGGATGGCTCCCCGGCAGGATGCTTCTGAGCTCTGGCGGTATGCTGTTTGAATCTGCACCGGGCTGAAGGATCACAATGCGTGGTCGAAGCTGGAGATGCGAGCTGTTAGCTAGGGAAGGTCTGAATAATTCCCAATTTCGATTGGTAGGTGTACAAAAGACGGGAAATCTGGCGGATCGCGGCCTAGGATTTTGAATTGATCAGACCTTCCCTAGGTCAATCCTAGGCTGTGCCTTGCGCCGCCTACTGTAACGTGTCTTAATTACGGTGACTTATTATCGTCAGGGTGGTGGGGAACGGCCTCAGAAGGTACTCCCGAT
>JBFWWG010000008.1:0-195608 GCA_050246315.1 Nitrospiraceae bacterium
CTCCGCCATCACAATGCCGCTCCGAAACCGTTCGTCTGGACCAAATCCGCTCAGGACATCCTGGCGAAAGTGCACCGGGCCAGAGTCGCCTTGGATAAGACAAGAACAGCATGAACCACTACACTAGCAAATACTACTTCTCACTACCCTGGCCCACTATTCGCGTCTACATAAGCTTCGACAGCTAGCCGATGGCCCGTTCCGTTGGGATGCACATTGTCTTCCGCGGTCACCTGCAGCTTGCGATATGACATTGCCGAATAAGTGTCGACCAAGTCCAAGACTCTAAAACCTCTCTGTTCCGCCTCATGCCTGACCCTCTCATGAATCTGGGCAAATGCATATGTCCTAAAATCCACCAAAAGCGGCCAAATGATGAGATGGACCTCGAATGATTTCGCCAATCGAAGCTCCTGGAGCTTATCGAAACCTGCAGAAACCCGCTGGTAACAATGGTCTTGGTTCCATAGATTGAGATAATAGTTGCTCTCCCCTCTCCCGGTGATCATGCCGACCAGATGTTCGACCCTGCTCTTCACAAAGTAAATGAGCGCCGACGACTTGAGCAATCGCTTAATCCTCGGATCGATACTAATGTCTCCCAAAAGACCAATCTTGGTATCCTTGTCCTGAGTGAACTGTTTGGCCGCATGGAACTCGGAGAAAAAGTCACAATCATTGAGCACAAAATTCACAATCACCACATCCGGATCATACCCCAGCCCTTCGACCTCCAGGATATGCACCTCCTGCGGGGTATTGAGGCCGCTCATGCCAAGATTGATGACTTCATATCGAGGACCAAGGCTCTTTTGTAATCGACTCGAGAAGATGTCATCCCCCTCCACTCCGGAACCCTCAGTCACCGAATCCCCAAGGACGACCAGTCGCTTGACTCCGGGGGGCTTCTTTTTTTCATGTTCGCGATCCCTGAATCCTGCACTGTTATAGGATAGAACGACCCTTCCGTCCTGAACTCTTGAGTTTGGGATGAATCGCCAATTGAGAATGGGGTCGTCCACGAGACGAATATTGCCAATTTGCGATTCCGGCGCGCCCGCATACCCAAGGGATCGCAACGTCGCTTCACCCAAAACGGCTGACACCGCGAGCGATCCAAACAACAGCATCGCACTCATAAATATATTCGCGGTGTGTCGATACATACCTCTCATAGTCGTGGGTCAAGCCGCGTGCAGGAAAGATTGGTGGAGGGAACCACAACCGGATGGCATTCTCGGCCGAGATGGAACCTCGTCCCTATACTCGATGAGATCGGGAACCCTCCCCGCATGCCAACCGACCTTACTCAGTTGGGTCTATTGGATTCTTTTTTCTCAGATTCCATTTCCTTTTCCACACAATTTCGCAGAGCTACCGAAAAGGCCACCAGCACCCAGAATGTGGGATAGTAGAGCGTTGCGACAAAGATGCTGGCTACAAGGTACCCGATGAACGCTCCTTCAATAGCCCGCGCCTGAAAGAGAGCACTCTTCACCCTATTCCGTTTGCGAACATCCTCCGAACTCTCCATTGTCATAGCGCTGCGTTTTCCTTTCATTGCATATTCCGTAGCAACACGACTAACGAATTGCAAATCCTTAAAGCTGTTCATCAGCATACCGAGGAAGATCCCAAGGCCCATGAGCCCCAGTTCGGGAAGAAGCGTAAAGTACAAGGAGTGAGCCGCGCGGCCAGCCAGAGACTTATCTTGCCAGGTTCGATCACCCTGGTACTCCTCGAACGTCCAGGGAAAGTTTCCCTGCCCGACACCAATAATCGGATTGTGAAGAAACATTTCGAATCCTATACCCCAGGTGTAGAGCCGTGCCGCACCCGTCCCGCCTCCCTCGCTGGTCGCATCGTCAGTGGTGGATTTTATCCTCTCCCAATAGGCATCAGGCGCGGCCAACGCCATGAACAGGACTACGATCATCCCTAGAAAGATGGGCATCATCTTGTTCGGTGATCTCATCCACCAATAGAGCCCGACTGCGGACAGACCGATGAATCCACCTCTGGACATCGTTGCCATCGCGGCAAGCACAAACAGGCACAGGAGACCGATATAAACGGGTCGTGATACCCCGGCTCCCTTAGAAGACATAAGAAACAATGCGAAGCCGGCCGCCACGTCCATCTGCATGCAGAAGTCGTTTTCATCACCAAGCCATCCGCCAATGCCCCGTCCTCCTGACAGCACGCCCATAACGGCAAGGAATCCATGTACCCCGAGCCAGATTTTCATGACACGGTTGAACCTCTCCAGGCTATCAACGAACGTGATGATGCCCAGGTACAACCCGAATGTGAGGAACATATCTTTCGTTATCATGGCGGCCCAGAAGTTGTTGTTCGCAAGAGGAATATGCACAACCATGACCGCGAACATGATCAGCCAGAGCTTGGTTTGCTTCTTCGCAAGGTTGAACTTTCCTGCCTGGAGGACTGATATCAGCAAATACCCGTCCAGCAAGGATGCAAACGGAATCATTTTCAACCCTGGGACGATCTCCTGAGGTCGACCAAACTCGAAGAGGAGCGCTAGAAGGATGATCGTGAACGGCCCCTTGCCTTTGGCCTCCTGGGCGCCCCGGGCTTGAACTCCTATTCTGTTTGGAGGGGCCTCAACCGCAACCGTTCGCACTTGATTCCTCACCATGGGGGTGGTCGTTTGTTTCCCAATACATCGGCCCAGTCCACTTTCGAGCTTCGCAACCACTCAGGAGCGTCGAGAATCTCTCACCCAGACCTCTGAAGCACGGCGATGATATTCGTCCGCAACGACCTCAACGGCCTCGTCATGAGCAGTTTAATCCACACCAACTCGGGGATAAACAGCGGCGGCAGGGTCTTGAAGATCGCATCGGTGACCGAAAGCTTGAGATCTGCCACGGTGAATCCATGCTGACCGGCCAGCTCTTGAATCGTCTTTTCCCGATTCGCCCGGTAGTGTGTGGGGAAAATATCGTGCTCTTCTCGATCTTCCACCAAGGCCACCAACGGCGTCTTGATGGCTTCCGGCACCAACATCGACAGCAAGGCCCCATATCCCAACACGTTCGGCGTGTGAAAGATAAAGAGCCCCTTGGGGGACAGCACACGCCGGACTTCACCAAACTGGCGGCCCGGATCGTCCAGATGTTCTACCACCATGTTCATGGTTACCAGGTCGAACGCTCCGTCGGGAAACGGCAGCCTGCCGATGTCGCCCCGAACTTTTCGCCGGATCCGTTGATGGGCCACCAGCGACGGGAGGTCGAAATCCAATCCGGTGAGGGAACGGCAGCGCGTCGTCAGTTCCTCCTCCCCCTGACTTCTCCAAAACGGCAGCAGCGTATGGCCGCACCCCAAATCCAGCCAGCGAGTGTCCTCCTGCACATGCTGTTTCAGGACCGCCTCATATACGTGCTGCGAATATTCAAACTCTGGGACAATCAGATCCCTGGCCTTCCAGTACACCTTATACAGGCGATCACGTAAGCTCATCGTACGCTCTTGCTCCCCTTCCCTGCGACCGCCGTCAGGCGACCGGCACGACGCGTGCCGCCCTCCGACTGATCGCCTGCTGGTACAGTATCGAATACTGGTTGGCCATCAGATCCAGTGTGAACCGTTCCTCCACGATGTGCTGAGCCCGCACTCCAAACGCCTTGGCTTGGGTCTGATCGCGCAACAGCGAGAGCATTGCCTCCGCCAGCGGCGGCGCCTGCCCCGCCGGAACGAGATAGCCGGTCTGTCCCTCCACCACCAGCTCCGGATTCCCACCCACCCGGGTCACGACGACCGGCTTGCCGGCCGCCATCGCTTCCAAGAGGGCGATCGACAGCCCTTCAGACAACGAGGGCATGGCAAACACATCCATGATGGCCAGCAGCTTCGGAACATCCTGCCGGAGGCCGAGGAATCGGACCTTCTCCTCGATCCCGAGGGTCTTGGCCTTTGTTTTCAGCGGCACATCGAGCTCGCCGCGGCCGATAAACAGAAATGTCGTCTTTGGACAATCCTTGAGGATTTGGGGGATTGCATCGAGCAGATAGGTATGGCCTTTGACCGGATACAGGTTCCCTACGATCCCGACCACCAGCTCGTCGCCGGCAAGCCCGAGATCCTTTTTATACTGCGCGGCCTGGGCCGGGTCGGCCTTGGGCGCTTGATCCACACCATTGTAGATAACCTGGATTCGGCCAACCGCCATGCCGGTTTGTTCGACGACAAATCGCTTCAGATCCTCAGACACGGCGACCATCTTCGCATAGCGGCTCACCCAGCGATAGGCCCACCGGCGCCGGCCCTTCTCCCAGAAATAGTGCTTTCCGTGGATGGTGGCGACCATCGGCACTCCTGCGATCTTCGCAACCAGCGCCCCATGAACGATCGCATCGAATTCATGAGCCTGGATGACATCCACCCGTTCCTGTTTGATCAATCGATAGCAATCCCACATCCACTTCCATTGCATGAACCCGTCGCGGGAGAACACATAGGTCCTCAGTCCCCGGCTCTCACATTGGTCCTTGAGCCAGCCTGGACGAAAGAGTCCGATCAGCGACCGAAACCGGGTTCGGTCCAGCGAGGCGGCGAGCGCACAGACGATTCGCTCCGCCCCTCCGGGTCCGCTACTGCTCGAGAGATGCAGTACCGTATGCATACAGAGTGACCAAAGCCCGCTAGTTGACCAGCTTGATCGATGGCGGCATGGCCTCCGGATTTGAAGCGGAAGCCTGATTCCGCTCCTCGATCTGCCGGATCATCCGGTCGCACGACTCACGGATCCGCTCGAAGCAGACCTTGAAATCGTCCAGCGTGCCACTGTAAGGGTCGTCGATATCGAGCGATCCCTTGCCACAGAATTGCCCAAGGACGAAGACCTTGTGCTTCTCCCGAGGATACAACTTTGCTACTCGGTCCTTCTGAGCGACCTCCATCACCAAGACCAGATCCGATTGCTGCATCAGGTCCTGAAGCAATGGCTTCGTCAAGTGTTGTTCCAGTGAAAGGCCATGGTGCCGGGCGACGGCTTGAGCCAACACATGGGCTGATTTTCCAGGCGTCGTCTCGATTCCAGCGGATTGGACCGTCAACACATGCCCCCCCTTTCTGGCCAAATGCAGGAAGTAGGCCTCAGCCAGCGGACTTCGACAGACGTTGCCCTTGCAAACGAATAAGACCGACCGAACCGGATGCGGCAACACCTTGGTGGCCGTCACCCGTTCATACGCCAAACGGATGAATTTGAGGCGCCGACCGAGATGCGCCGCCACCTCGCGCAGTGCGCGGAAATACATGCCCACACCATGTTTGACTCCTGCCGACTCCATCTCGCTCATGCCTGTCCTTTCACCAGGTCCCTGACGTACGTGCACAGCTCATATCGTCCCGGACCGGCGTCATCCCACCGTTCCACTTCGTAATGAAGGTCCTTCTGAAAGAACCGAGCGAATTCCAGCGCGCAGCGCATTCTCGACGGAGACCCCGGCGGCAGGCGCAATGTGTTCTCGGATTTGAACAATCTGGCCAACAGATGAT
Source organism: Nitrospiraceae bacterium (assembly GCA_050246315.1). Classification (GTDB taxonomy): domain Bacteria; phylum Nitrospirota; class Nitrospiria; order Nitrospirales; family Nitrospiraceae; genus Nitrospira_G. Next base: position 5,530 of record JBFWWG010000008.1, read on the forward strand.
CGAGATCTCCCAAGAGCCACCGAGATTTCACCCCCGTACGATAACCGGCCGACGGCGCTTCGATCCGATGACCACAGATGAGTTGATACAGCATGAGCGGAAAATTCAACCCCGCGTCAACGGCAAGCTGCAGCGACCCCCAGAATCTCCCGTTGACCTCCATGAGACGCGGGACACCGGTCTCGCGCTCGACTTTGAATTCCACCATCGCGACGCCATGCCAGCCGACGTATTGTAGGAGCCGCATCGCGTGATCGGCCATCGGTTTCGGCAGTTCGATGCTTTCCCGAAGCACGCTCACGCCGCCAGCCGGCGGCTTTTCGCGCAAGCGCCGATGGGCGAACAAGGCGACGGGCCGCCCCTGATCACAGAGCGCGAAGATCCCCTGTCCCTCTCCCTCAATGCGTCGTTGTATGAGCGAGGGCCATCTGAGATAGGGAGTCCGGTCGTACACCTGTTCCAACTCTTTTCGGTTCGCCACATGGTGCACGCTGGTGCTGGTCCAGACACCGTCCACGGGAATGCGGGATCGGCCCGGCTTGACAATCAATGGAAACTTTCCCACACCCTCCAACGTCGGAGGAAGCCGCCCGTCCTCCACGAAGAGGGTGTCTGGTATGGGTACCCCAAGCTGTTGCGCCAGCCTCATCAGCCGATACTTATCTGACAGCGTTTCATAGATCGCCGAGGCGGGGCCGGCGATTTTGGTTAGTGTGTCGAATCGGGCTCTGCGCGTCCCGACCAGATGCATCGCCAGATCGGAGATCGGCACCACCATCTCGACCTGCTGATCAGTCACCGTCTGCAACAAAGCATCGAGATATCCTTCCGGATCCTTGTAGGGACAAGGATAAGAAAACGCCCGTCGACAATAGCGCGACGAGCCGGCCAAGGACCGCTCGGTTTCCGCCCCGACTAGGACGTGGATCTGCTTCCGCCCTAGCGCGCGCGTGACAGCCAGCGCTGCCCGTTCATTACCGTCTGTCACCAGCACGCACATTGCTCCTCCACTCCACCCGAGCCTCGAACCCACGTCGCGTCTTTGTCTGATCGAGCATGCCGACGCCGGAGCGACACCGCACGGGTGTTCGCTCCGCTGACTCCATTCCCGACTCTACCTCACCGCACACCGGACAGGGCTAGTGCATAGAGGGCGGGAGACTCGCTGATATCGTGGTGGATCGAGATCCGCCTGAGCGCCCACACGTTCGCCGGAGCCTCCCGTTCGAGTCCAGAATCGCACGAGGCCGCGGCTTGATATCCTGCCTCCTGCACAAGCCGCTGCACCAAATCGTTGTAGTTGCCATTGGGATAACAGAACACGGGGACGGTGGCTGCGCCGCTCTCCTGTAGCTGCTCGTACGACGAACGCGCTTCCTGCCGCGCTTCCTTTTCCGAGATCTGCGTCATCAACCGGTGCGAACAGGAATGCGATCCGAACGAGATGCCATGCCGGGACATTTCACGCACCTCCGACCAATTCATCAGGACACGACACTCCGGAACCGTCACGCCCAAGATGTCGCCCACATTCGCGAGTAACCGTTCCAACCGGTCGGCTTCCAGGTCTTTACAGGCCTCAATGAAGCGATCATGCGCGTCCGGTCCCACCATCCTATCCGGTGGCGCATCCCGTTCCTGCCTCTCCGCCTGCAGGGTTCCGGTGAGAGCGCGATAGAAGGCATCGCGTCGGTCCGGTTCGCACGACGGGGCGTCGGCCGCCAAGAGGAGATAACCCAACCGCTCCGGCCAAAACCACCGCGATGTGCCGACAAAGTCCGTCGGGAGAAAAATGGTGGCGGGCAGACCGTACCGCTTCAATATGGGATAGGCATTTCGATAATTGTCGAGCCAGCCGTCATCGAAGGTGATGACACAGGCGGCCCTTTGAGTCTCCCACCGACCGGCCCGCCATCGAGCAAGAAGTTCGGAAAGCGACAGGATCTCGAAGCGCTCTTGCAAGTACCGCATGTGCATCTCGAACACATCATCCCGCACATACATGCCGGGCTGTACGATGTTCGTTCTGAGATCTTCCACAGAGAGCACTCGATGGTAGGTCAGGATTGCGACGGTCCCCTTATGGCGGGCGCGAGAAACCCCCGACCAGTGGTAGGCTTCCGAGAGCCCTCGCCACACATATCGCTTGAGTTCTGCCGCCCCCACGTGAATCCGCACGCCTCCTTGTTCTGATCATCGCGCTGAGTCTGCCTGATCGCGCCATCCCATCAGAAGAGCGTGTAGATAAACGGTGCCACTGCGGACCCTTGCGTAAAGACGATCAGACTTCCCAAGAGCACCAGTACGACGATGATCGGCAACAGCCAAAACTTCTTTCGTTCTTTCATGAACGCCCAGAGTTCGCCCAAGAATTCGCCCATGGTTTCCCCTCCCCTTGGTCAGAACATATTCTTCATATGCGATGGCGGCCTCGGCTCCCGGACCACCCGGTACGTATCCATCCCCGGGACCAGGGCCCGCCTCATCGGGTCTCGGCCGAGCATTTTCATCACAAGCCCCATCGGCACCACGAGCCCGTAATAGAGAATGCCCAGAATAATCCTGGTGTTAATCCACCCCAGCACATGTCCCACCGCCATCCAGCCCTTGTAAAGTGGGGCCAACACCCTGGGGAGGATAAGACCGGCCGGAATCAAGCCAGCGGCCGGAATGACCGCCCAGAGTCGAATCGCTTCGCCGCGCCATACCAGGGGCCAGAGGCCGATGACGAGGAACACGCCCCCCACCGTAAGCCCGAAGCTGCGTAGTTGTTTCACATCCGTCTGTTCGTTCATCGTGCTCTTTCTCCTACGGCAGAATCGCTAACGCTTTGAAGGATCCCACGAGAGAATACGATCTCCCCGCAGGTACCGGAACCAGGCATCCAGGATCGACACGTTGACCATGACAAAGAACGACGGCAGCCGCAGCATGGCGACCTTCGGCAGCCGTCGAGACCACAGGTAGAGCATCGCCAGGCCATAGAACACTCCCTGCGCCCAGAACAAGGTCCGGTACCAGCCTGGATCGAGGGCGAGCAAACCATTCGTGACGAAGGCGACGATTAGGGCAAACGGCACCGTCCAGCGGCAGAGCTTATGGCTGATCAGTTGCCATGCGAAGAGATGATACTTGAACGGATTCAGCAACGCGAGACTTCGCATGAATACGGAAATGCCACGCACGACCGTCCGCACCTTCCGCTCATACTCTTTCCGTTCATCCGCCAGATTCTTGTAGTAGCCGACGCTCTCCTCATCGGATACGCCTCGCAAGCCCCTTTTGACGCTGTTCAACAGGGTATTGAAGTCACTTTGCAGATCCGACGCCCAATCCCGACAGACTTCGCGGCGGGCGGCAAAAAATGACCCGCTGAGCCCGACCAAACTGTTCACGCTTGTCTCCAGGCGTCGGAGCCACATCTCGTATTGAACATAGGCACCTTCGCCGCTCACCTGCCCGTCTTGATCGATGAAACGATCGACGCTGCTGACACAGCCGACGCTGGGATCGGCAAAGTTCTTGACGATAGTCCTGATTCCGTTTGGTGGAAGCAGGGTGGCCACATCTGAAAACACCAGAATGTCACCTGTCGTCGATTCGACGGCAAACTTCTGAGCCGCCTCTTTGCCGCCCTTGGAGGGCAACCGAACCAGCCGGACGCCGGTGGCTCGGTACGTTCGGACGATGTCATCAGTTCGATCCGTCGAACAGTCCGAGGCAACCACAATGTCCAAACGTTCCTTCGAGTAGTCCTGCGCCAACGCATTTTCGATTTTTTCCTGGATTCGTTTCTCTTCGTTGTAAGCCGTAATGATAAAGGCCACCGAGGGCTGAATGGCCTCCTTTTGCACGACCCGTTTTCGAACCGTACCAAGACTCCATAGCAATAGCGGGTACCCCAGATAGGCGTACCCCACGAATAGGACCGAGAGCCAAAAAAGCCAGGCAGTCATCATAGCCGACCTAGTGATGTGAACGTGGCGATGACGCCAACGCCGACTCGCTTCGTGAGGAACCTCTGGCGACCGCTGACGAACGCAAGCCCGACGCGCCGCACTCCACCGCTCGCCCCCCCGCGCTCGCTTCCCGGAGAACCTCGCAGATCCTGGCTCTATCCGCCTGTGTTACAAACCGGTGGGTCGGAAGCGTGACCAGCCGCGCCACTACCTCCCTTGCTCCAGGATATTCGCGGCGATCCAGCCGATCCTGTAACTCTGGAATCTGCTGGATGGTGCCGGGATAGGCCGCGCTGATCCCCAGCCCAAGCGAGGCCGCGCGCGCGCACAGGGTCGACTTGGCCGTAGAGTCGCGGACCAGAATGGGAAGGCGCAGGTAACAGGCTTCCGGAGCCGTCACCACCTGGACCTCAGGAACCAGAACGGATAAGTCCTGAATGAGCGCTTGAGCCTGCTCGCAGCGGGTTCGGTTGGCTGCCGCCAGCCTCTGACGCCAGCCTGCTAGCGTGCCGGCCCGTGCCTCGGCCATTCGTGCCACCGGGAAGTCTCGATAGAATCGCGTCTCTCCCAGTCCGAGAAACGGCAATCCAGCCGGCAGCCAATAGAAGGGTGGGCGAATGAGCACCTCGGTGGCCGCCAACTCGACCAGATTTCCGGCGGCGGTCCATCGCGATTCCCTGGAAAGTTGGTCATAGGATTCCCGGATCGCCGCCGCGAGGGTTGCCGACCCGGTGACGATCACCCCGCCGCCTCCGCTGGATAGATTCTTGCCGCGACCAAGGCTAAAGAACCCCACGTCTCCGATCGTCCCCAACCGTTGCCCCCGCCGCATCCCTCCCATCGCCTGGGCTGCATCCTCCACCACCGAAATGCCTCTCGGGCGACACAGAGACCGGACTTGTTCCACATCGGCCGGCAATCCAAACAAGTGCGTCGGCAGGACACAGAGCGTTTGGTCGTCGAGGAGCCGGGTCAGTTGCTCGTGGTCAAGATCCAATGTGGCCGGATTGACATCACACAATGCGACATCGAGTCCTGCTTTCACCACGGCCGATGGAACCGAGTAGCAGGTATAGGCAGGCATCAGCACCTTGCGACGCGGCGACAACTTCCGAAGACCGGACAGAATCAGCGCTAATGCCGCCTTGCCGGATGAGACCAGAAACACATGGTCGAGGCCGTATTCGTCGCGCACCTCCCGCTCCAACCGAGAACGGCAGGAGTCTGTTGAGAGAAGCGCGGCGCACCCGGCGAGGAGCCCTCGAAGCGAAACCGGCGCGGCTGTGGGGGGGAGTGTGGACTGGATCTTCATGGCAGGTATTTTACAATGTGCGGACCGAGCGCGTTGGCGATGGGCAGGGGCAGATTCCGCCAGAGCGAGATCGCCAGACGATATCGGGGATTGTCGGGGTTCAACTCCGGCAAGGGCCTGTCATCCTTGAGCCAGTAATACCAATACAATGGGACCGGCTTCGCTCCCCACTGTTCCTTGAAGCGATAGGTTCCACTGTTCACTGTCGATCGTCCGAAATCAAACACCTTGCAACCTTGCTGGCAGGCATATTCAAGGACCGCGTTGTACAACAGCATATTGGGGGCCAGCCGATCATACCGTCGATCCGAGGAAGCCCAGGGAATCTCCATCATGTCCCGAAACGAGTAGACCAATCCTGCCGCCACCACACGCCCCTTCAAAAAAACCGAGCACACAGCCGTTTCCTTGGGGAACGTCTCCAGGATGGTGCGAAAGAACGCTTTCCCATAGACCGGAGTCCCAAGATCTCGCATGTTGCGCGAGAAGACTCGGAAAAACTCCTCCAACAGGTCGGCACCGCCGAACTTCACCGTCATCCCTTCCTTCTGAGGTCGCCGAATCTGGCTCCTCAGCTTGGACGGAAAACTCTTGAAGAGCATTTGGAAGTCGCCCGGCAGCGCCAGTCGCATGGAAACCTTGTGCTGCTTACATCGCCATCCGATCGGTAATGGCTGGGCTTGCCTGATTTCCACATGGCTCGCACCAAGCGCATTCGCTTCCTGCGCAGCGGCCTCCAATAGGCACTCTCTAACCTCCCGATCCGCTGCATCCAACCCACCGTAGTTGAGGAACGGCATCGAGACCAGGAAACGGCCGAACAGCCGGCTCGCCAGCGCGACCAGCGGCAACACGCCTCGCACATCCCCGTGCGAATCCCGGGCCATGAGATAGACGGTCTGATGCCCGCAGGCCTGCTCAACCACCTGTCGCCAGGCGGTCAGGTGATACCCGGTCGCCGTCGAAGACTCAAGCACGTAGCGGTCCCACAAGGCAATCGCCGGCTGATTCCTGCTCAATCTTTCAACCCGGTATTCCATCGTGTCTTCAGAGCTTACCTGCTCTGTACCGTACCAACTCGCAAGATTTCACCGGCTCTCTCGGTGCTCTTTCCACACGTCATTTAATACCCCGGCAAGATCCGCAGTCAGACTCCGATAGTTGAATCGATCGAGTTCTTCCTGAGGCGGGGCCGATAATACGCGCCGCCCTTCGAGTACATCGGTGATCACTCCTCGGATCTCATCCACATCGTTTCGGCAGACGAGGCCGAGTCGGTGCCGTTGGACAAGATTGGCGGTCGCCCCGTCTCCCCCAACTAGAAGCAGCGGGCGTCTCGTCGCAATATACTCATAGATCTTGCCCGGAATTTGAAGCGGGGAATCCGGTTGAATCACCAACAAGGCGTCGGCCTCCCGCATCTGTCGGAGACATTCCTGGTACGGCACCGGTGGCTCGCGTATGAGCAGCCCGACTTTTTCCAGCCGTTGCGCGAGTTCTTCGCATTGCGGCTCAGATACTTCCCACGCCCCGATGAACCTGAGTCGCAGCCGTCCACCGGATAGACGTCCTTCACGATGGAGATCGACGAGGGTCTGAAAGAGGACCGCTGGGGTGCGCTTTCCATACACCGTTCCGAAATGGCAGAGTTCGAGCTGTGATCCACTTGCTTCGAGCCTTCGCTCGACGTTGCCCACGCCAGCAAGGTCCGCGCCAAACGAATCCGGATCAAAGCCGTTCGTGATGGTCAACGTCTTGCCGGTCAGGTCAGGATAGTCCTGTTCAAGTTGCACCCGCAGTTCATGCGTATTGGTCATCACCCTGCTCGCACCGCAGCAGACCGACCGCTCAAGATCGTAGGCCTTGGCGTTAAGATACGATGACCCGAATGAGACATAAGGATTGCTGGTCCACGGATCGCGGTAATCCACCACGTAAGGGACTCTCCAGTATTGAGCAAGCCGCCTCCCGACCAGATGGCTTGTCCAGGGCCCACCGGTCGCCCACACCACGTCGGGAATCTCACTCTCCGGCCAATGTCTCGGGAAGGCCGCCGCCGGCGAGAGCCATGGACACTGCGGGTCTGGAAACGCGAATCCCCAGTCGAGGACCAAATTCTTGAGTTGCTCAAGCCTCTCGCGCCTCGCTGTCGGGCTCCCCTCCCCGGATACCCGGACGGGTTGTCCAACGACCGGCTCATCCTTCCCTGCCCACATGACATCCCGCATGCAATCTCGCCAGGCTACCAACCGCCGGAGGGGATTGCCATGGGGGACCACATCGACCTTCACCGAGGCCGGAAGTTTCTTCATCAATTGGTAATCCACCGGGTGAGGCGGATGCACGGACACAGCATCGGTCGTGAGCACACGCGGCAACCACCCGTAGGACTCGAGATACCGACAGAAGGCAAGCGGCCGCATCGCTCCACTGGCGGAGACCGGAGGAAAGTAATAGGCGATGATCAAAACCTTCTTCATTGGCAGGGTCGATCGGCCCCGATCACCCAGAAGGGCTGTCCTCCTTCCCGGCAGATGGTCAGGTCGGCGGGCCGTGCACTACCTGAAAGCCGTTTCGGCTAGACCACGGCAGTCCTTCTCTGTTTCATCCTGAAGCTTTCGGCCACTGCACCCGCCTGTTCGTCGAGAAGGAGCGCATCTACATAAAACTTGGTTGCCCAATTCAACACTTCAAACCGGCCGTACTCTCCATTGAAGGGACTCGATCCTTTGATGCCCCCGCGAAGGCCTCCGTTTTCGCTCTCGCAGTTTTGCGAGGCTTTCAGGAACCGGATAAGCTGCCGGGCCCCTGCGAGGAATTTCTCGTCCCCTTCTTTTAAGAACAGGCGCAGCCAGATTCCGGCCAATTGCGCATTGCCTGTGAGGCAACTCCAAGTCACGGTTCCCTGCCACTGATGATTCAGCCTCCCCGGCATGCTCCCGTCCTCGCGCACAGCTCCCAACAGCCTCTCGGCGCTGAGCTTGGCGTAATGAAGATAGTCCGCATGCTTCAGCAATTCCCCCGCTTCCCAAATTCCCTCAATGGCATAACTGATTGTATGCAAGAGCGGCGCAGCGGAATCGGTGAGACAATTGTTGCGAAACCATCCATTGGTGTTCTGCTGGCTGAGGCTGAATCGGATGTTCCGTTCGCCCGCCTCCACATAACGCGGGTCTCCGCAAGATTGGCCGAGGAGGATCAACGACCACCCCACGCGCGAATTGTACGTGGTGGAGGTAGGATTGGCGAATTCCGAGTTCCCCTTCAGCCACCCTCCATCCTTCTGTTGAACCGCGAGGAGGTAGCTGCCTGCTCGCTTGGCCGCATCGAGATACTTGGCCTCTTGCGTTTGCTGGAATGCGGCAACCCAGCCGAGGATAACCTGGCCCGTGTTGAACACCGCCGGAGTCGGATGACTATTAAGGACGCCGCCCATGACCGCCCCGTTCGACATCTGGACATCAATTTCCCAGTCCGCCATGGCCAGCGCGCGTGTTCTGAGGTCAGGATCATGCAGATATCGGCTGACATCAAGAAACGTTGGAATAATGTAGCCGGTTGTCTCCGGATAGGACGGCTGCCATCCCCTCGCGCGGAAGAATGGATGCCAGGCTGAGCTGTAGGCCCGTGAAACCCCGCGGTCCGGGGTGGCATCCTGGGCCCGCTTGATCCATTCCACCGCCTCCAGCAGATGAAACCTGTTGTGCTTCGTCATAACACCGCGTTGTTCCGCCTCTCGGCGCAGTTCTTGATATGCTTCCTGGTTGTAAAACCTGGAAACCTTGACCCGATGTTGAATGCCCTGAATCACGCGTTGAATCATGGCCACGAGTTTCCCCTCAGGCGGAACGTTTGGTCGACTTCATCACAACCTTTTCCATGACATAACGGAGCGGAATCGTCGCACCGAACAGTTTCTCGCAGGCAAACGCCGTCGCGTAGTATTTTCTCAACAAGCCGGGGGCATGCTTCTCAAGAATTCCGTTGAGAAAAAAGGCATCGAACAGATACTTGTGAAACCCAAATCCCACGCCTCGTCCCTGCAAGCCGCGCATCCGACTCCCTTCCAGCCAGGGCTTGACCTCGAACCAGTGATTGTAGTTGTCGTAGCTGATTCCCCACTCGGAGAACGGCGAGAGGGATCGAAAGAACAACTTGAACGGGGCGTTAAAGATAGGTTGCAGCTTGGACATCCGGATCTCCTTCCAGATCGTTTTCAGATTCCAAGTATTGTACAGCTCCAGAATGAGGTCGCCGTTGGCCTTCGTGATTCGACAGAGTTCTCGAACGGCTCGCTCTTGTTGCTTCAGGTGCTGAATGACTCGGCAACTGATGACCGTACTAAAAAGATTGTCCTTGAACGGCAGATGCTCCAGTTCGCAGCAGACGTGAAAATGGCCTCGCTTCCGTCGATGCGCGGCCCGGAGGAGGTTGAGCGACGCATCGATTCCAACCGAGACGGTCGCTGGTGGCAGCGTCTCCAGGAACCGGCCGTTTCCACAACCAGCATCCAGCAACAGATCGAGCTTGGTCTCATCAAAATAGTAGGTGAGCCCATAGATCTCCGACTCATGATTGTAGATGCCGAAGATCGAGCCAGCGCCTTCGACATTCGCATCGTACAGATGCGCCTTGTCCTCGGCGTCCCAATACCGCGTGAAAAGCTGTTTCATTTCCGTTTCAACATTACAGGGAAACAGCACCGGAATCCCGTCGACGATCGGGAAGACGAATGTGCATGCCGCGCACAGGAATGCGGATTCGTCGGCTCGCAACGTCAGATCGCCTTTACATTTGGGACAGCACAACATGCCGTAAAACGCCGCTCTATCCATGGCTTTGCGATCCTCTTTCTCTCAGGTCCGCATTCTGAATCTCTACACACACTGGTTCCTGGTGGCGCATCCCGATCCCGGCACCGCACACATCGTCCTCTATCGCCCCCTGTACTGATCGAGCAGAATCGTAACAATGCGCTCGGCGGCCTGACCATCCCACAGAGGAGGAGGAACCGGGGGCTGAATGGGGTGATCGAGGACCTTGGTTGCCTCGGACACGATCTTCGCGGGGCTCGCTCCGATCACCCGATTGGTGCCATGCGTCACGGTCACCGGACGCTCCGTGTTTTCCCTGAGTGTCAGACACGGAATCCCGAGAACCGTCGTTTCCTCCTGTAATCCGCCGGAGTCCGTCAGCACCATTCTCGCGTTTGCGACCAAGGCCATAAAGTCGAGATAGCCGATGGGGTCCATGCATCGAATGCCGGCCGGAGGCACGGGTCCGTGACCGAAGTGGAGGCAGGCATGACGGCGGACCAACGATTTCAGCGCGCCGATCGTTCTGGGATGTACCGGGAAGACGAGCGGGCAACGTTGCGCCACCGTGCAGAGCGCTTCAACGAGTCCCTCCAGAGTCTTGAGGTCGTCCACGTTGGAGGGTCGATGGAGCGTCACCACCCCATACTGGGCTTTGCTGAGATGAAGCTGCTCCAAAATATCGGAGCGGGTCCAGAGTCGGCGTGACGATTCGAGCGAGTCGATCATCACATTGCCCACGAAAAAGATCTTCTCCCGCGCAATGCCTTCGGCTTTGAGATTTTTCTCTCCGCTCTCCTCGGTGACAAACAACAGGTCGGACACCCCATCGGTCACGAGCCGATTGATCTCCTCAGGCATCGACCGATCATAGCTTCTCAGTCCGGCCTCGACATGAGCCACCTTGATCTTCAGTTTGACCGCCGTCAAGGCGGCGGCCATGGTCGAATTGACATCGCCGACGACAAGGACCAAGTCCGGTCGTTCGCGTTCCAGCACCGGTTCCAGTCGCTTCATCACCTCCGCCGTTTGCACGGCATGCGTCCCTGACCCGACCTCCAAGGAGACATCGGGGCGCGGAATCTCCAGATCCTCAAAAAATCGGCCGGCCATACTCGCATCATAATGCTGTCCTGTATGAACCAAGACCGACCGAATTTCCGGACGCTTGCGCATGGCTTTGATGAGGGGAGCAATTTTCATGAAATTCGGCCGCGCTCCCACCACGCTGACAATCTTCATAGGGTCCTCACACGCATATACATAGAGAACAGTTCGTCACTCCGGGCTAGGCCGGCACGGCCGCCTCGGGATGGCCTCCAGCAATCTCCCGCGGCTCGGCGGTGCGACTCCCGTCGCCCGGACGAACGAATGGCGGTCCTATCAGATCCGCAATCATCTCAAATTCGGCGAGGTGGAACAGATCGTGGTGGACGTCAATTTCTCCCTGCCGGTGTCGCTCAAGATCCCTCACTACCCTGGGAACGTTGTAAATACCACGCTCCCTGACCGACCGGCTGGCCAGCAGGTCCGCCATGGGCTCGTAGAGATCATGGGCAAACCATTTCCGTCCCGCCGTTGGAAACCCCATCTTGTCCGGCCGCGCCCGAACCGATTCGGGGATGCGGCCCCGCATGGCCTCGCGCAAGATGAATTTGTTCCAGGGCCCCCGCACCTTCCATTCCGCCGGGAGGCCGAACAGCAGTGATACCACACGATAGTCGAGGAACGGCAGTCGAGTTTCCACTGAGTGCGCCATTGAATTCCGATCTTCGATCCGGAGATACAGCGGAAGCGGGAATTCCGTGACGGCCCGCTTCAACATGCCGTTGAGCCGGTTGAGGCCGCTGGCCCGCTCTCCGCTCGGGAAACATGCCGTCAGGTCCCCTGTGAACCACGGATGACTCCGAACCTTTTGGTCGTACCGCCTGTCCGACAGGAAGCGATACGGGGAGAGCCCGTGTAGCGCCGTCATCAGGAGACTCAAGGAGGCGTCCGTGAGGGAATGGAGCGGGCTCCCTCCGTGCACTGCTGCATACGCGCGAACTTGCGCATCCGCGTCGCTGAATCGTCCTCTGCTCAGCAGTTCGCGCCAGTAGTCGAGAAAGAAGCTAAAGTAGCCGCCGATCGTTTCATCCGCCCCCTGGCCATTCAGTACGACTCGAATGCCATGGCCGGCCACCAGGTTCATCAGCCGATACCCGACCGCTGCCGTCATCGTGTGGACCGGCTCATCCTGATACCACAGCATGCGGCGGAGGTTTTGCCATAGATCCATCGGATTCGTCTGAAGTTCTCGTAATTGGGCTTTCGTCTCGGCGAGCGTATCGGCAATGTACTTGGACTCATCAAACTCCTTAGCCATATAACAGAAGGCTTGGAGCGGTCCTGAGGCCGATTGATTACTTTCGGCGCGTTGCCTCGCCGCAGCACATATAATCGACGTCGAGTCGAGGCCGCCAGACAGACACACCCCGACGGGGACATCGCTCCGCATCCGAAGCCGCACCGCGTCTTCGAAGAGGTCGGCAAACGCCGCGGGCGGGTCATGGACATCGACGGACGGCAGCCGATCCAGATCCCAGTACGTCCATAATTTCCACCTGCCGCCAAGATCCAGCTCGAAAGCCGACCCTGGAGGAATGGGATCAATCGCGTCATAGAAACTTTCGCTGCGGTCATCCAGATGACCTTCGACGAGGAAGCGGGAGGCCGTGGTCCAATTCACGCCCCCACGATACAATCCGGATGCGCGGATCGCCTTGATCTCGGAAGCCAAGAGCACGTGATCCTTCTGCCGGTGGACGTACAGAGGCTTGACCCCGAAGCGATCACGGGACCCGAACAGACGATGATTGGCCTTATCGTAGATGACGAAGGCCCACATCCCGTTCATTTTCGGCAAGCATTCCGCGCCCCACTGACGATAGGCGGTCAGCAAGACCTCGGTATCTCCGGTGGAGCGAAATCGATGTCCGAGATCAGTCAACTCGTCACGCAGCTCCACGTAATTGAAGATTTCTCCGTTGAACACGAGCACGAACCGTCCATCGCCGCTGACCATGGGCTGATGGCCAGCCGCGGACAGATCAAGAATGGCCAATCGACGAAACCCGAGTCCCACAGGACCGTCGAGGAAGTACCCGCCGTCGTCCGGGCCGCGATGAACGAGACTCTGCGTCATGCGCTCGAGCGCCGCCGCATCGGCGGGTTTTCCAGCCATCCCACACATAATGGCAATGCCGCACATGTCTTCCTTCTTTGTTCCGTCCACCCAGGCTGGAAGAACGGGCTCGGTTGCCCACCCTCTGGCTCACCGGGATGGGCTTCGTGCCACTCGATCGATCATTCGATCCGGCGCTGAACGGGCGCCCTGCGGACCCTAAGCCACCTGCCGGAAGTACTCGATAGTTTTTCGCAGGCCATCCTCGAGCTCGACCTGAGGCTCCCACCCCAGGAGCAACTTCGCACGTCGGATATCGGGACGTCGGACCTTGGGATCATCCGCGGGAAGCGGGCGATGCTCGATCGCGCTCTTGGAACCTGTCAGTCGTAGCACGAGGTCCGCAATGTCTTTCACGGTCAACTCCCGTGGATTGCCGATATTGACCGGATCATGGATCGTCTCCGGCAGCGGCTGAGAGGATTTCGTGAGAAAGGTAGACCGATCGGTCCGTTGATCCACCGTCTTGTCCGAATCCGCCAACAGCAAAGCCGTGATGCCCCTAACAAGGTCATCGGCATAACAAAAACTCCGAGTTTGAGTCCCGTCTCCGAATATGGTCAGCGGCTTCCCCTGCAGCGCCTGCACGATAAAATTCGAGACGACACGGCCGTCGTTCGGCCGCATCCGGGGACCGTACGTATTGAAGATACGCACGATCCGGGTATCCAAGCCGTGATAGCGATGGTACGCCATCGTGATGGCTTCCGCGAATCGCTTGGCCTCATCGTATACGCCTCGGGGGCTAATCGGATTGACGTTCCCCCAGTAGGATTCCGGCTGCGGATTGACCAGCGGATCCCCATAGACCTCGGAGGTGCTCGCAAGCAGCAGCCGTGCCCCTTTTGCCTTCGCCAAGCCGAGGGCCTTGTGGGTTCCCAACGCTCCCACTTTAAGGGTCGCGATCGGCATTTCCAGATAGTCCTGCGGACTGGCCGGAGAGGCAAAGTGCAGGATCGCATCCAGCGGGCCATCCACGTGCAGATAATCACAGACATTATACTTAATGAAACTGAATCGAGAATGCCCCATCAGATGCGCAATGTTTTCTGTACGACCCGTAATGAGGTTATCCATCGCGACGACCTCGTGCCCCTTGCTAACCAACAGATCGCTCAGATGACTGCCCAAGAACCCGGCTCCGCCGGTAATCAAAATTCGCATGGTACGTTTCCTCCTCTAGAACAATGACTACGCCGCGCTCGCTGTTGCAGGGACTAGCGCCCGTTCATCCAACTGCCCAAGAAGATGTGCCTTTAGGGACCCGGTGAGAATCCGATAGGCGCTGGCGGTCGGGTGACCATCGTAGTAGTACTCCCGGGGATGTTTTTTCCACCTTCTTCGCATCTTCCCAAATGGTCTCCTTGGTGGAGAGATAGGGAATGTGGTGCGCTTCAAACAGGTTTCGCAGGAAGAGTTCACGCCAATCAGCCGGGTCATCAGAGATCCAGCCTGGATAAAAGATGAGAAACAGATGTGGCAGGTTTCGCCGCTTCAGTTCTGCATCCATCGCCAGGATGATTTTCTCATTTATCGCCTTCTTGGCTAGAACCTGCCCTTCCGTTCCAAGAATGAGCTTTCTGAGTCTGTAGAAGCGACCATCCCGATTCGCCCACATGCGGGCAAGGTACGACACAATTTGAGGAGAATGCTCCTGGAAAAAGACGGTGGGGCGTTGGTCGACCGGCACTCCCTTCAACACAAGTGCATCGTTCTCAATGTGAAAGAACGGCTTCTGTCCAATTCTGACCGCTAGTGCGCTACGATCGAGATCCTGTGTCATGATGCCCACAATGACAAATGGATTCTGATAGTGAGGTCGCTTTCAGCGACCAGACACATCTGATCGACGCCATAGCCCTCAACACCGTAGTTCAATAGAAAGAATCGCTCGTTCAATTGGGCATCGCTGTTCACAATACCCTGGAAGCAATCTTGCTTATTATCGATTATTGAACACTCCGCAAAGGAGTCTCCATAGAGAAGAATGGGAATCTTGTTTCCTACCTTGTGCGCATCGTTATGGAGGTAGGTACCTGGAGAAAATGCCCCAATCCACCCCAATTGAGGATGAGGCTGTGCCGGGGGTTTGAACCTTCCGCCGAAGAAATAGTACAGCTTCCAGCAATCATCGTCTGAGTCCCATTCGCCATAGAGATCGGGATTCCGAAAGCGTTGCATGAATCCCACTTCAGAGAACAGCAGAAGCCGAAATATTGCCTCGCACACTACTGCCGTGCCGACAGAAATAACAAGGATGGAGCAGGTCCAGAGAAGTAGTCTGCGAGGAAACCGGCTGCGCATGCCCTACCCTCACGTGCTCAGCAATTTCCATGCACTTGGTTCCAACCCCGCCTGTTCAGAAGGAGCGATGAGCGCGGACATCCCCATGAGCCTAATCGAGCTCGAATTCCTTTTTCCAATCGCTGTCCGCTTCCAACGGTTGCTGATCTGCTTTGTATAGAATGCAATTCTCCAACACCAATACATCCATCTCCGTGCGCATGAAACATCGATACGCATCCTCGGGTGTACACACGATGGGTTCACCTCGGACATTGAAGGAGGTATTCACCAACACCGCATAGCCGGTCTTGGCTTCAAAGGCCTTGAGGAGGCGATAATAGCGCGGATTCGTGTCTTCATGGACGGTTTGGACACGCGCCGAGTAATCGAGATGAGTAATCGCAGGTATGTCCGAGCGAGGGACATTCAACAAATCGATGCCCCACAGCTCCTTGTGGGCCTGCGTCATGGGACAGCGCCTTCGTTCGAGAACCGGAGCGACGATCAGCATGTAGGGGCTGTCCGCATTTAAATCGAAATAGTCCGCCACCCGCTCTCGCAAGACCGACGGCGCGAAGGGCCGGAAGGACTCTCGATATTTGATCTTCAGGTTCATCACCGACTGCATCTTCGCACTCCGAGCGTCGCCCAGGATACTCCGTCCACCCAGTGCACGAGGGCCAAATTCCATCCGCCCCTGTAGCCACCCGACCACCTTCTCCGCCGCCAACTCCTCTGCAACTCGCTCCAGCAACGTGACATCGTCCAGCCGCACATATGGGACACCCTTCTCCTTTAAGAACCGCTCGACCTCCACGTTGGAGAATGCCGGTCCCAGATACGACCCCCGCATCTTGTCTCTTATGCCGTCTGAGATTCTCGGCTTGCGCTCAAATTGATGCCAGACACTCAGCGCAGCGCCGAGCGCCCCGCCGGCATCGCCGGCCGCAGGCTGAATCCACAGCCCTTTGAAGGGTCCTTCCCGGAGAATCCGGCCGTTCCCCACACAGTTCAACGCGACTCCGCCGGCCAAGCACAGATTCTCCACACCGGTCTCTCGATGCAGGGTGCGAGACAATCGCAACATGACCTCCTCGGTCACTTCCTGGATCGAGCGCGCCAGATCCATTTCTCGCTGCGTCAACTTGGATTCTGCCTTGCGCGGCGGCCCGCCGAAGATCTCGTCGAACTTCCGGCCTGTCATTGTAAGACCCGTACAATAGTTGAAGTACTCCATGTTGAGCCGAAAAGTGCCGTCCGGCTTGAGGTCAATGAGGTGTTCGTAAATCGCCTTCACATACTTAGGCTCACCATACGGCGCCAAGCCCATCACCTTGTACTCGCCGGAGTTGACTTTGAACCCCGTGTAATACGTAAAGGCTGAATAGAGCAACCCCAATGAATGAGGGAAAGGGATCTCCCAGAGAGGCGTCAAGGTGTTTCCCTGCCCCTTCCAAGCCGATGTTGTGGCCCACTCTCCCACACCGTCCATGCAGAGGACGATCGCCTCCTCATAGGGCGAGGCAAAAAAGGCCGACGCCGCATGAGATTCGTGATGCTCGGCGAACAATAGAGACGGCAACGCTGCCTTCGTCATTCCATTCCCGTGCACCAGAAATTCCTTCACGAGGAGGCTTCGCAGCAGCAGCTTTTCCTTCATCCAGACCGGCATCGCCGCAAGAAACGACTGCACTCCCTTCGGAGCGAAACCCAAATAGGTTTCCAATAGCCTCTCGAACTTCACAAGCGGCTTGTCGTAGAACACTAAATAGTTCACATCCTTTAATGCTATTCCGCCCGCCTGCAAGCAGTACTCAACCGCTCGATGCGGAAACCCCGGGTCATGCTTCTTGCGTGTGAACCGCTCCTCTTGGGCTGCCGCCACGATATTTCCATCTTGAACCAGCGCCGCCGCACTGTCATGGTAGTAGGCTGATATACCAAGAATATTCATTGCTCACCTTTCCTATCTGGCATGGAGGCATCCCGACAACCTACCGGACCTTTCCCTGACGAGGCGTCATGCCCTTCCAGAGCAGATGCGCTGAAATAGTTCCTCATAGCGAAGAATCAGATTACGATAATCATATCGGTTTTCGACAGATTGCATTCCGTTCTTCCCCAACCGTGCACGCAGTTCCTGATCCAGGAGAAGCCGTCTGATACCTTCCGATAGCGCTTCACTATCATCCGATCCAACCAAGAGGCCTGTGTCTCCGTCCCTGATGAACTCCGGAATTCCGCCTACTCTCGTCGCCACAACCGCCTTGCCGAGAGCCATCGCCTCAAGCAAAACTATGCCAAACGGTTCGGAGCGCGAGGGCAACACAAAAAACTCGCAATACTGAAACCACATTGGAATCTCACGGGCCGGCACCTCGCCGACAAACCCTACGTGCTGGTCGATTTCCAGATCGGTAGCCATGGCCCTCAATCTCTGTTCCTCGGGGCCATCGCCGACGACGAGAAAGCAATGGCCGTCCAGTCCCGGTTTTAGACGAGAGATCGCCTTCAGGAGGATGTCGATGCCCTTACGCTCGTACAGCTTGGCGACGGTCAGGATATACGGGCGTTGCTGAAGGATATCCTGACGACCTACGGCCATGGCCCGCTCTCGGATCGCCTCACACTCGACTCCATAAGGCAGATAGGACCCCGTTGTCATCGCGTGACCGAACACCCGCTCCGCCTGTTTGAGGAGACTCGAGGAATGAGCCAACACCCAATCGCTTTGCCGTACGAGGGTCCGAACCACCGCTTGTTCCAACTTTGACAGCAGATGCAGTGAGAGGACGTCATCCCCGTGCAGCCCGACCAAGAGCTTGAATCGACTCCAACGCCGCAGGAGAATGAAATACATCATGTACGGGAGCGGATATTCTGCACAGACCAGATCTATGCGCTGCTGCTTGAGAAACCGTGCCAACCTGAAGAGGGTCGGAATAAAAAACAGCCCCGTGGCCAATATTCCCCAGAGCGGCGCTTCCGGAAACCATGGTCCTCTCATATAGAATTCGTAGACCTTGTCGTCGCGATTCATGGGACATCGAACGATGGCATCGGATTCGCCGGGCCGCAGGACGATTACATGATGTCCCCGTCGCCCCAGAAAGTGCCGTAGGTCTTCGAGATAGGTGGCCACGCCGCCGGTCTGTGGTGTAAAGAATGGTGTGACGAGCAGGATATTCATGAGAACTGACTATCGATCGGAGACGTGATGGACCAGCCTGTCAATGACCGTTGACACCTTTATTTTCACACGGTTACGACGCCTCGTCGCATCTGGCATTCAGGAGCGATACCCGGCGTCGCATCAAGGCCGCATCTTGATTCCGATCGCCCACGTTGCCACCGTTTTTGGAGTCAATGTAATAGATGAAAAACTCATTTCCCGGCAGGTGAGGGTCCTTACCCATCCCGACGAACGTGGCGTAGATTTGCTCCCCCTCGTCCCCGATCAGTTTTCGGATCGGCGTCCATTTGAGTCCGTCCGTGGATTCGCTCCAATACAGATCGGAATTGGGAAATGGCTCTCCCAAGAGGATCGCCATGTACTTTCTGGCACACGTGTTAAATACGACATCGCTTGGCATAAAAGAATCGTTAACCTGATCATGTTCAACTAAGGCGGAGGATTTCCCCCCAAGTCCCGGCTCCCCCCATGTTCCGCGATAATACTTTATCCAAGGCGATGTCTGGTGTCGGATCACCGCCGCGTCAATCACCTCGGAAATTTTCGCTCGCGCCACCGCCAAATTCGCACGCTTGTAGCTCCCTCCGTCATCGATCAGATCAGCAAAATAGAGATAGAAGTATTCGCCCGCGAGCGCATAGGTTCCCCACCCCACATCCCAGGTTCCTCCCTTTTCAAAGTATGGGGCGGAGACCGGCGTGTGGGGTCGTACGATCGGTCCCAAGTCATCCCAGGAGATGCCTCCGTCCTTCGAAAACGCCAAGCCCAGCTCACTGAAGAACGGAATATACCCCGGCGGAAAAGTCCAGATCTCCGCATGATAGAAGAGTAACAGAATTCCCGTATCGGGATCTTTGTATATGCGTCCCCCTGCCGCATAAGGATAGCCGTGCTTGATACCCGCAATCTCCTGAACTTGTACTCCCTTGGCTACCGGATTTTCCAGACTCCCTACCGTACGTATCGGCGTGCCCGGCCCCGCAGCAATAAACGAATAGGCATCTCCCTCGCGCATGATTCCTATAGTTCCATCCGGCCAAGAGTATGGCTTGTCTTTGGTTGCAAGAACGACTTCAGCCGGACCGACTCGCACCACATGGTCACCAGGACCTGGTTCGAGAGTGGCTTTTCCAACCTGCAGCGTCTCCGACGTACAGCCATGGAAACACACCGCGATAACCAATAGACCACGCAGGCGATCCACCGTCTTGGTCATCCGGTGACTCACGTTTCGAATTTCCCTCTTCATCCGGCTTCCGATGTCCGTAATCTCACATGGCAATCAGGCTTGGACCTTTCGCTGCTCACGACTCTGCCGGCATAACTGCAGTAAGGTGTCCTGCCAGCGCTCCATCATGCGATCCAGACTGAACTCGCGCAAGGCTATGGTCTGTCCCCGCTCGGCAACCTGCCGAAGCGTCCCGGGTTGATCAAGCAACGATTCCAGTTTTTTCGCTAACCCTAGGGAGTCACCTTTGGAAATGACGGGTAAGTCAGCCAGGTTGGCGATTTCGATTGCGCCCCCGCTCCCCGTCGTGATCACGGCACAGCCTGCGAGCATGGCTTCCACCATCACCAGTGGAAGCCCTTCTTCCCTGGTACTAAGGAAGACCAGCAGGTCATTCTTCCGATAGATATCTGGCATTCGATCATGGTCCACCTTCCCAAGAAAGGTGACCTGCTTGCTCACCCCCAACTCTTCAGTCCGCTGAACCACGCGCTCGTAATAGGAACGATAGGCCCCATCCGTAGACCCGGCCACCGACAGTCTCACCCTGAGCCGAGACGCTGGATCCATTTGTCCCAGCGCTTCAACAGCGGTATGCAACCCTCGATCCGCAGTCAATTGTCCTGCGAACAACACCCGTACCACATCAGAGATTGGAGCCTTTTCCGCAATGGGACAATAGAACCGTTCGGCCGGTACACCACCAAACTGAACCTGAGACTGAGCAAAGTCCAAGCCACCTTCCCGATACAGTGTTCTCAAATAGTCGCTCACAAAACAGACGAGAGTGGGGCGGTTAGGAAATTCTCTGGTCGGCAGTCTCTCCCTTTCCACACGAGCCTCAAACCATCTGGTCATCCGGCTCAGCAACGGACGGATCATCGGCGGACCCCACGAGCCGTCCCATACTTGCTTCCAGAACCGTGAGGCCTTCTCGCCTCCTGCACCGTACTCATCTATCATCCACGGATACTCGATCCAATGAACATCAGGAATGCCCCATCGCTCCGGCAAGGGTAACAGCAACTTGGAGATGCCGTTCATATTCCACCAGTTGATCACATCCGGGCGAAACTCGGACAGAGCTTGTACAAAACGACGAGCATCGGCGAGTTCTCTCTTTACCTGAAAGACCACCCATGGTCGGAAAGGTTGCTGAGGCCCAAACGCATCGTTGTGTAGCCAGCGATCCACACGCACCCCTCCGATCATTTCGGTGGTCTGTTGATACCGTGTACCGAATCCCACGGGGAGACCATACACGGATGTCAGCACACGAACCTCGTGGCCGGCTCGCTGAAGCGCCTCGGCCACCTGACCACAACGGACTTCATATCCGCCATGATAGAAGGGAGGATAGAGATTGCTGACCATCAGGATCTTCATGCTGAGCTCAAGAGACCGAAATAAATCGTTTGCCCTTCCTCGCGCGTTACGCCAAAATGACGTCGGAGACTCGTGTCATGACCTGCTCAATATCAAAGTGTTCGTGGACCCAGCGCCTGGCTTCTTCCCCCATTCTCCGGCGCTCCTCTCCATGAACCAGCAGATACCCGATAGCCTGATAGAGGTCATCCACTGATCCGGATTGGAACAGCAGGCCGGTCCGGCCATGAGAGACGATCTCTCCCGTTCCGCCCACATCGGATGCGATACAGGGCACCCCCATGGCCATAGCCTCGGCCAGCGACAGGGGTAATCCCTCGTTCTCAGAGGACAAGACCATCACGTCGGCCATTCCGAGATACGGCCTGACATCATCCACATGGCCCACAAACGTCACCAACCCCTCGAGGTTCAATCTCGACGCCTGTGCGCGCAACTCCCTCTCTTTGGGCCCTGAGCCGAGAATGAAACAACGCCAATCGCCATAGGATCGCGAAAGGAGCGAGAGCGCATCCAATAGGATGTCGATTCGCTTCACCTGGGACAGCCTGGCCACACACACGATCGTGAAACAATCTCGGGCGGAGTCACGCGTCCCTTGGAGCCCCACTGCACCATTTCCGGACGTGAAGTACCGGAGATCGGCCCCGTTGTGTATGGTGAGGGTTCGGTGCTCTGGATACCCGTACTCTGTGGTAAGGCGGTGGCGCAGCGCCTCGCTGACACAAATCGTGGCATGCGTGAGCTGTCCTTGTAGTCGTTTGGCCAGCATGAATCTTGTGCGCCACCCCACGACTTCCTTAATTCGAGTCATGACGCTCTTCCCTCCTCCTGCCGCCGGAGCCGGGTCCCACATCAATTGCTCTATACAAACGAGTCGCTTGGCGCTTGACATCCTCGCCGCGACATAGGCTGAAAGCGGAAAGAGATGTGGAATCCCCTTTGCGAACACAATCACATCTGGCCGATGGCGAGTAAAGAGAAGCCAGAATCTGGCGAACTTGGCCCATTTGATCCTGGCGTGCATGACCACGCGCACATGCGAGTAGCAGCTGAGAAATCGACTATAACAATCCTCGGCTAGACAAACGATGATGCAGTGAGCTCGGCCTTCCAGCCGGCGGACAAGTTCTACGAGATGCTTCTCTGTTCCTCCGTACTCAGGTGTCTGGCTTAGAAAAAAGACCACGGGAAGCGGCCGGAGAGGACGCACGGCAGCCCGGAATGCTTCCTTCGATTCGTCAAGGTTCGCACGAGTGTCGCTTTCGGCAGGGGACACGACCATGAGCCTAGTCCCCTGCTCTCGTCAACGTCTGGACGATGCGGTCGGTCGCTTTGTCCCAAGAAAACCATTCTGCGGCGAGTATTCGCGAACCTTCTCGCAAGCGTTCTCGGAGGCTCCTGTCCTCTATCAATCGACCCAGGGCCGCAGCCATGGCGTCCGGATCCTTGGGAGGGCACAGCAAGACATTGTGCTGGTCAATAAACTGTTCGTCCAGCGTGGCGCCTTTGGTCGCCACGATGGGCAATCCATGCGCGGCACAGGCCGCGAAGGAGCTGTTGTTCATTGCAACTCCGAGCTCGTGCGCAAAGGCATTGGCGTCAACCGCATAGAGGTAGCGCGAGGCCTCGTCGCTGTTGGTTTCATATTCCCCCGTCCAGATCACTTGCTGGTCGATTCCCAATTCCTTCGGGAGTTGGCGCATCTCCTCTGCGAATCGAGGCCTCCCCGGAAATTCGCGAGCGATGACCCCTCCGACCAGTACCAGCCGAGCCTGGGGAAATCGTCGGCTGACCCGATGAAACGCATGGATGACCGTTTCGATGCCTTTGGGAGGATAAATAAATCCGAAGTACACGATGGCAAAATCCAAGGGCGACAACCCCAACTTCGCCCGTGTTGCCGTACGGGTCTCATCATCCGCCTTGGCGGCCATGGTTAGCAACGGCGGAGGCGGCACCAGCACACTCTTTTTCTCGATGTTGGAATAATGATCGGCCAGCATCGCACAATGCCCATGACTCATGACGACGATGCGATCGCTATCCCGCAAGAGCGTCCCGAACTCGTAGGATGAGTCCATCGGAGAAGCCCAGGCTTGAACCAGTTTTCGCACCACCCGACTCAGTGGTGAGAAGCGGCCGGGATTGCTTCCGCTTGGATAGGCCAACATGCTAGCGAACGGTTTCCCTCTGATAATCAACCGGCAGATCGTCGCCGCAAAGGTGATCATCGGATGCTCGTGATAAACCCAACCGATATAGAACAACAACACTGCGTCCGGACGAGCGCGCTTGAGGAACCGCACCAACCGCGGCAGATCCTTCCAGGACCAGTCCCGCATGATCGGATGGACGGCAAACGGCGTTTCCTGCGTCCATTGATTGGTCTGGCTGGTCAAGACGTGTACTTCAATCCCCTGTTTCGCCAGGTAATGGCATTGATGGTAGGCATGATCGGCCTCCCCGGCCCTCATGGGAGGAAAAGCAGCGCTGATGAATACGAGCTTCAATGGCGCTACCCTTTTTCTCTGGTTCTCGTGTACGTGGTGCTCATACCGACTCCCCATCGACGAAACGGCTTGTACTAAACCCTACCCTGAGCCTGGAGTTGTTCACGGATCCACTTGTAGGTCTCGGTCAGCCCTTCCTCCAGACTCACTCGCGGTTCCCACCCCAAGGTCTGCTTCATCAACGTGAGATCGGCATTCCGCCCCCGGACACCCTGCGGCTTGGTCAGATCATGTCGCTTCCTGATTCGCTTTCCCGCAATCTCCGCCACCATTTCCACCAGTTGGTTGATACTCACCAACCGATCCTGCCCGAGATTGAGTGGGTCGTGGAAGTCCGACTGCATCAATCGATAGATGCCCTCCACACAGTCCTCCACATAACAGTATGATCGTGTCTGATGCCCGTCCCCCCACACTTCGATCTCGTCATCCGGTTTTGCCACGGCAATTTTTCGACATATGGCAGCCGGAGATTTCTCCCGCCCCCCTTCATATGTACCCAAGGGTCCAAAGATATTGTGAAACCGGAGCACATACGTTTTCAGTCCGTAATCCTCCCAGTAGTGGCGGCACTGACGTTCGGTAAACAATTTTTCCCATCCGTACCCGTCCTCTGCATCCGCGGGATACGCATCGGCCTCCTTCAAGGGCGTCACATCGGGAGAATTCTGTTTGTATCCGGGATAAATACAGGCGGAGGAAGTGAACAGAAACTTGCTTGCCCCCTGGACCCGAGCCGCCTCCAACATGTGCATGTTGATGAGCACGCTGTTGTGCATGATCTGGGCCTTGTGGGACTCGATAAATCCGATTCCACCCATGTCCGCCGCCAAATTGTAGACCTCATCGATCCCACGCACCGCTTGCAGGCACTCTGCCCAGCGTCGGAGATCCAACAGCTCGAATTCATCGCCCGCCGTCTGTTCATACTCCGGAAGTTTGATGTCGACTCCGCGCACCCAATATCGCTTCGCCTTCAAATACTTCACCAAATGGTGCCCGATAAACCCGCCCGCCCCTGTGACCAATACCTTCTTCATATGTTGTTCCTCCTCAATTCACCCTTCGCCCTGACATGCATTTTCTCATTTCGACACTTCAGCGCTCCTCTCGTCCGAGCCATCATACTCGGCAGGCCATAGCGCCGCAATCGCTCCTCACTTGATGAGGGCTCTGTTGGTTGGACGACATATGCCGGATCCTCTACCCGTATCGGCACTCAGTAGAAGTTTGGACATTCATGGTAACATCGTCGCCACGGACCCGCCAGGATTTCATAATGACCCCGTTCCGTGCATAAGACGATGAGGATGGATCTCACCACCCGAACAGTATCGCAGGATATGGCACCGAGAGCCATTTTCCAACCCACCACTTTGAGTAGCCCGCAGTCTGGCAAGCGGCTCACGATCCTAACTCGCGCTCGTCCCGCAGCACCCCCACCGCCTGTAACCAGCAATTGTTGAACACCCTCAGGCGCACGGTGACTTCCAATTTCCGGATCATTGAACAACCCGGACGAGCCACCAGCACCAACGCACCTGCGCAAATCCTGATGGGGGATACCGGCCTCCCGCAAGATCTTGAACTCGATCACCACCCTCCCCCCGAAGGTAGGGGAACTCCATGTCGGTCGAAAAATACCCGATCACCGTGACCGCGCCACCTGCGGCGACCACTTTCACGCACTCTTCGAACAGCTTCCGATTGACCCGTCCCATCGCAAGCTCGGACACCTCTGCCCTGTCCTATTCATGATCGGGTTCCGCGACGTGAGCAGCCTGAAGACCCAGGAGAAGCGGCGGCTGCAGCCCATGGTCAAATCAAGCAATTCGTCGAACGCCAGGTAGGTCAGTTGCATTTCGACTTTCCGCAACAAGGCCTGATAAGAGACGGTGGCTCCAACCCGAGACCCGACTCGACCTTCTCGATCCGCAAAGGCTCCCGAACAGGCGATGGAGCCAACCGCAACCATCCTGACGCTGTCGAGAAAGCTCATCGGGAAGACGGACCACCATGGCTTCCCTCCCGGCGATACAGACTCAACATCAATATCAGCGCGAACAACTCCATCGCGTACAGCCCGACTGTCACTTTCCATTCACCTGACTATTCCGGCACTGACTCTCTGCGACCATTCAAACTTCATAACTCTTTCGTCTGACTCCAGCGGTCAGGATGGATGTGGGACTTTTCCGATTTCTGGCACTCGATCGGCTGATGATAGGGCTCGTTGCACCCTAGGAAACACACAATCGGCAATAGCCTGCTCTCCCTCTGGAGCATAGTGGCTCCCCACCGCTCTGAATCGTCGTGCTGACTGGACCGCTCCCAGACAGGGGGTCGCATCAAGAAAATCGATGGCCAGCTTGCGCAGGAGTCTAGGGCTATAGGGCTCCGTCCGTGGGGTCTTGTAGTCACTCTTCATCGGCATATACAGAATTAAGTAAGATGTTTTATGTATCGCGGTCTTCTCGATGAAGGCTTTGATGATGGCCTCGTTGACCTGCCGCATCGTTTCGTCCGAGACCTCGGCCCTCGGGACACCATAGAGCGGATAACGACTCGTCGCGAGTCTGAACAGATACGAGTGGTAGAGCAGATTCCAGCCTGGCTGCTCCCATTGCCACGGAAGATACCAGCGATCGTAGCCGACGAACGGGAGATCATAGATCGACCGATATTGATAGATATCTCTAGGATGCATGAGCGGAACATTCAAGAGCTCAAGATGGCCGTTCTTGACCACAAAACGAGGAGCTGCCCATGGGCAGGTCTCCCAATTTAGCATCATGAGGAAGCAATAGATCCCCATGCCGCGTTCTGGAGCACCATCGGTAAAGCTCAGCACGACCAGATCCGGTTGCCACACCGTCACATCCCGCTCATAGCGCAGATACATTTGTCCGAGACTGTAGCCGGGAACCGCAAAGTTCAACACCCGACAAGACGGTCCGAGCCGTTCTTGAAGGTATGCTCCCCATGTCTCCTCAAACGTTCCCTGCCAGCCAAAGGTGAACGAATCGCCCAGGAGCGCCACACGACAGGAAATGCGTTCCTTCAAATATTCGATCCCCCGAGTTGGGCTACGCACCCCCTCCTGACTGCTATGCCACAATCCATCCTTGCTTATTTGATTGCGACCCACCGTCCAACCCAACATTGAATCCCCGACAAAGTAGTCGGGAGTCACATCGAAGACATCCAACGTCCGATTGTATCGCTGAGTCACATACCCCCATCCCCGCGGAAGCAACAACATTGTCCCCAGTTCTTGTCCCCATGGCTTTTGCACCGTGGCCCATCGGAGTCCTATCTCGCCAACCATTCCGGCGCAGGCGATGACCAACACCGGAATTATAACGGCTCGAACCGCGTTCTGATGTTCATCCTGGCGAATCTTGCGGTACTCAGCAATGAACTTTCTCGCCGTCAACGGAACGCCTACAAACGCACACAGGAACACCGCACCGGGAAGGCTGACCAGGAACTCGAACCACGTCGGTTTGTACGAGAGGCGGTAAAGCATTAAGACCGACACTGCCACACAGACGACCCACAACATCATCACAACGAGGAGACGGAGGTGGATCATGCCGGAAGCTACTCACACCCGTGGGTCGGCCATGCCCAGTACGCGCCTACCATGTCGCATGAGAGGCTTCATGAGGAGCAAACCAGAATCACCCCATTACCCCGTCAGCTCATGATAGAGCTCTTCATAGCGCCGAGCTTGCGCAAGGAGAGGGTAGTCGGTCAGAGCCGTCTCTCTCGCCTGCCGAGACATTCGATGGAGAGCAGCCGGTTCATTCAAGAGCGCAGCCATGGCGTCGCGCAAGCCCCCAATGTCGCCGGGGTCGACGAGAACTCCCGTCAAGCCGGGACGGACCATATCCCGAATCCCGCCAACATCGAATCCGAGAACCGGAATGCCACAGGCCATTGCTTCGAGGACGGTATTGGGAAGATTATCCTGAAGGGAAGGGATTACGAACAAGTCTGCAGCGCTATAGGCGAGCGAGAGGAACCGGTCATTTCCCACGTAGCTGAGGTGGGACCCTCGCATCTCCGCTGGAAGCCGAGGCGGATTGTGTCCGACCGACAATAGCCACAGGCGATCCACCTGGCGAGAACATTCTTTGAGCGCCTCCTGCAGCAACGAGAACCCCTTGCGCCGGTTATCGACCATCTCAGCCAAAAACAGTATCACGTGAACATCCTGGGGAATGCCCAATACGTCGCGGGCTGCTGAACGGTCGCGCGGCGCAAAATACTCGAGATTAATCCCATAGGGAATCGTTTCGACACGGAATCGTGCGAAGATCGGGCTCTGTTTCACCACCTGCCCCAACCACCGACTCGGTGTCACCAGGCACAATTTCTTCGGATCGATTCGGTCAAAGATCGTCCGTTTCCGATCCCACACCTGACCCGCTAGATCGTCCGGATCCTCAGACCCGAGTTGAGGGCACGCCCCGCATCGCTGCGCAAATCGTCCACAACCCAAATCGTAGTGACACCCGCCCGTCAGGGCGTTCATATCATGCAGAGTCCAGACGATCACGGTACGCCTCGATACCGCCTCGATGACCTGTTCATAATCGAGATATGCCGCCACCCAATGGAGATTCAGCACCTCACACGGCGGGATCTGATCAAGTAACGCCGCCCCGTAGGGTGTTCGATCCTCGCTGAACAGTTCGAAGCCAGGCGGGCGACTCGTTGCATAGGGCGTCGCGCTTCGGACAATCGCCTTGCGACGAGTCCATCGCCGCCATCGGCTGGGCAGATCCATCGGGATCACAAACTCGCTCACCGTCGGGTCCTGGCCGACTTTGCTTTTCACCAACATTGAGGAGTCCTGTCCGATTCGCAACAATCCCTGGTGAAGGCGGTACGCAGAGAGAGCCGCCCCTCCCTTCAGATCGTAGGTGCTCAAATGAACTACTCTCATACAACTGGATTCCCTGAACTCAGCGCCCGTAGCCTAATGGCCCTGTCAATGTACCTTGCGGCCGACCGAGAGGATCCGTTTCAGCATGAAGATGAGTTTGGCCCGTACGCCATACCAAAGTGCCGATCCGACGAGCTTGTAGTACTCAGGAATGTACGGAAGGACAAACGCCCCTCGGACCCACTGAAAGAATGGAACGCGCTCTCGGTACATTCCATCCCATCGCTCGAGATAGGTCTGCCACCCTAGACGGGCCAGATGCGGCTTGAGCACCCGCCACTGCGCGGGCTCCCGAAGGGCATATCGGAGAACCGCAGGATCCTCGTCCAGGAATTTCAGGTAAATGCACGTATCTTGGGCCAAGCTATCCACTTTGAGGGACCAGCCGAAACTCACATCGCTGTAGCGCCAGCGAAAGCTGCATCGTTGGCTGATCGCGACGGACCCCCTCAGACATAACTTGATTAAAATCGCATCGTCAGTGTGCGTTCCGCCTGGGATCTCGGGATGCCCGCCGTCTTCCCTGATGTAGGACGTCCTCCCGAGCACGGTGGAGTAGCTTTCGAAACCATAATTCGTCCACGATCGGATGAACTCCGGTCCCGTCATGAACTCCGGCACGCGGTCGGACGACACTCGTAACAACCGGCCGGCTGCATCCACAACCTCTTCCTTCGCAAGCGCGACCGCCACCTCCGGATGCGACTCCAAGATTCGGACCAGATCCGAGACGTAGTTCGGGCTGAGCATATCGTCATAGTCGAGAAACGCGAAATAGTCTCCGGTCGCGGCTGCAATGAGTTGATTGTAGTGAGTCGGCAATGGAACTGTTCGAGGATTTTGTCTGAATCGATAGGAACGCGGGTACCATTTCTCCGCCAAGTCATTGACTTGCGTCCCGTTTTCGCCGTTGTCAGATACGATCAGCTCGATGTTCGTATAGTCTTGTGCGGCCACCGATTGTAGCGCATCCACGAGATAGTCGAGGCGCTTGTAGACCGGCAAGGCTATCGTGACAACCTTATTCATCCGGATCCTGCTCCACCCCCATAGTTCCCACGTGTCACATCACGCCCATCGTGCACAATCGGGAGAGTCTCGACGGATACCCGCCCAGCGCCTGCCGAGTCCTCCGTCACCTCGCCCCGGCAACGGATGGAAGGACCGTCAGGTCCACAGACGGATGAGGATTGATCCCTCGCACGGCCTCTAGATAGCGATTCTGGAGGGCCCCCAAAATGGGTGCCTTTTCCGGCAACGGCATCCCTTCAATGGACGACGCCAGAGCGACTTCGTGCAATGTCCCGCAGACGCCGATCTCGTCGGCTATCAGGAGCTCGGTCCGATCAATCGGACGATGGACGAACACGATGCCCATGGAATGGGCCATGGTTTCCAATATGTCCAAGGTGATGCTCTCCAATGCTCCCTCCGACGGTGGGGGGGTGTAGACAGTGCCGTCCCGCACCATCATCAAGCACGACGCTGTGGCTTCAGCCACACGACCAGATGCATTCAAGAGCACCATATCATCGTAGCCCTGCGGGCGTCCCTCGATGCGTGCAAGCCGGGAAACCTGATAGTTGCTGCTGGTCTTGATGCGGGCCGGAAGCGCGATGTCGCTGCTGCGCCGCCACGTGCTGACGCCCAGCTTCACCGACTCAGGATTTTTCTTGTCTTGATGATACGCGGTCAGGACGAGATCGGCCTTTGTATGCTCACCCCAATGCCCTTCGGTCACGAACAGAGTGGTGCGAGCCCACATGTCCCGCTCGGGCCTCGCAAGAGCACCAAGCAACGCATCGATAGCCTCATAATATTGCTCGAACGTCGCGGACCAGGGCACATGAAGGAGGCGGGCCGATCGGCACAGGCGATCATAATGTCGCCGCATGTGAACGATTTTGAACCGTCCGTCCGGTTGCCAATACCCCTTGAGCCCTTCGAATACGTTCAGCCCCCGGGTGACAGCCTCGCAGCCGATATGTAAGGTGGCCTGGTCCCAGGGCACCAATCTTCCGTTCATATACGCAAGGTCTGGTCGTTGCAACTGAGCCACATTCGCCTCCTTGTTACGTACACTGTTACGTACACTCACATCACTGAGAGCGGAACTACCGATAGGTGCGCACAGCCTTTCTGAGATCCCCCGGTGTCCCTATATCGAGATAGGTCCCGCGCGGGAACGTGACACTCTCGACGGAGAGTCCCTGTCTCACGGCCGCCTTGATGACCGCGCCAACCGGTACGTCTCCCTGGGCGTCCATCTTGCCAGAGGTCACTAGCCCCATCTCTCGCAGGCCGAGGCCGGACGACAGCGCCTCATGTAAGAATTCTGTAAACGTCGATCTCCAGACTGCACAGACCCAGGCATATCGGAGGGACGTCCGCCGGGGCTTCAGCCAGAGTCCCCGTACCCTTCCCTCCTGATCCGCCTCGACCATGTCCATCGCTCGACAGTCATGGGCGGGGAACAATCCCAATACAAGGTCGCAGCGTCGTCGCATCAGATGATTCAACAACCGACAAAAGCTGTCCAGAGGCTGGAAGATGATATCCGGAAAGCCGAATGCAACGATCTTCCCAGAGATAAAGGGATACGCTCGATTAACGCTGTCGGGTGGGCCACTGGAATCACGAATGACGACATAGGCCAAATCCATGTCGACCGAACGGCCGTCCGCGAAGTACTGCGGGATGTCCCACTTCCCTTCCCGAATGACCACATAGGCCTTCCTGATCCCGGCCAACCGAAACGCCTTGAGGAGGTACTGGCTCACCACCTTCGGACCAGGAGGCTGACTCCTGTCCGGTTCCATGAATCCGACCGGAAATAGCTCCTTGCTGCACGGTAGGAGGCCGAGCCTCCGTGAACGGCCGGCAGCCGGCACCACACCCACCACCTCCACGTCCGCTCCGAATTCTTCCGCACCACGCGCGCAAGATTTACGTACCATTGGATGAATCGGGACTGGGCTGACGATAAATCAGTTCGCCTTCGGTACCGGTGCCATCATCGTAGAGGGCCACCAGTTCGTCGGGAATGCGTGACAAGTCGCTCCCCCGCAGATAGTCCCGCATTGTGGTCCCTGTGCATTCCTCATCCACCTTTGGCGCACCACGTCTTGTTGCGACGTCGTCCAGGTGCACCACACGAAAATCCAGGCTGAAGCGGGTTCTGCCGGAGGT
Organism: Nitrospiraceae bacterium; assembly: GCA_050246315.1. Classification (GTDB taxonomy): domain Bacteria; phylum Nitrospirota; class Nitrospiria; order Nitrospirales; family Nitrospiraceae; genus Nitrospira_G. The sequence continues at coordinate 37,587 of JBFWWG010000008.1, forward strand.
ATTTGGCACGCTGGAGTGCATCTGTGCGCCCGAGAACAGAATCATTCCGCCCGGCGGCACGATCAGACGGATCTGCGGGTCGAGATCAAGGGGTTGTAAAGGTTTCGGCAAGGGACGCGGATCTTCCTTGAGCAACTGCCCCACATGATCACCTCGGTACTTCTGATTCCAGAGATAGTAGTTGTATCCCTTCGAACTGTTCTTTACGGCACGATTCCAATATCGCGGGTGGAACGCCATTGCATTATCGGATCGAATGCCAAAGATCGGAATCCACCAGTTGATCTGGCACGGTGGAGCCGAGTACCAAGTGTCCCGATGCGGGTGCCAGGCGTAGGCGATGCCCGTTGTCAGGTAATTGTCGCTGGTCGAACTCCGCATTTTTGGCACATCAAAGTAGGTCTTATCGAGATTGCAACCGAGATCCTGGAGTATAGCCCGAAGATGACCCTTTGACTCGGGGTGATGAATGAACGCGGGCTTGAGCTTCACCAGGATCTGAGCATATTCCTCGACCGGCATGTCGAACTGCGCCGTTTCGGGGTCGCGCCCGCCGAACGCCTCATTGATCATTCTACGTGCAAATTCGACGAACGCCAGCGAACTCTTCGTTGGCGAATAGGCAAACAGTTGCCCGTCGAACAACGCACGTCGCCGCTCATCATCCGTCAACTGGGCGTCATAGTACACCGTGTTGTTCATCGTGCACCTCAACCCGCTGGATAAAGGTTCTTCTGTCCAGTCACCGCCGACCTGGTACCCCAACTCACGAGTTCCAACCGTTGGACATGCCGAACATGTCGTGCTCTTAGAGCGTCCCTTGCTTAAATGCGGCCACCAGGTGTTCGGCCGTCCGGGTTGCCAAAGCTGCGATGGTCAGCGAGGGATTCGCCCCAGCTCCGGTGACAAAGACGCTCCCGTCCGCGATATAAAGGTTGGAAACATCGTGCGTTCGCCCCAAAGGATTCACCACCGACGTTCGAGGATCCTTCCCCATCCGGCATCCGCCCATATAGTGGGCCGAGGTCCCAGGCTTGTGATCCTCCGGCTCGAAAATCTCCTCCGCTCCTGCCGCGTGGAACAGTTCGACCAGGGATCGAGTGAACGCCGTAATCATCTTGCGGTCATTATCACGATGCTCGCTCGTAATATGCGGGACCGGTACACCGCGGTGGTCCTTTTGATCCGAACTCAGCGTCACGCGGTTCCGTTCATCGGGTAACTGCTCGCCACAGGCCGAAAGCTCGAAGCTATGCCCGACCAGCGCGCGCATCCTTGCCTTGTGCGCGCTCCCCCACCCAGGACTGTTCATGGCCACTGCCTGCGGCCAGGACCAGTCTTGGTTGATCATGATCTGCCACCCACGAGCAAAGTCCTGTCGCGGGTTCGTTTCATAGAAGTCCTGCATGTAGCCCCCGCCGGGAGGTCCCATCCACGGCTCCAGCGGCTCTCGGAATCGCGCAGTCACGGCGGTGGATAGGTGCTCCATGAAAAACTTCCCGACCATGCCGCTGGAATTGGCCAGCCCATTGGGGAACCGTCCTGACGTACTCAGGAGCAGCAGTCGAGGGGTCTCCACCGCATTGCCGGCCATGACAACAGCCTGTGCGGTGATCTCCTGCTCCTTTCCCGTTGGATCAAAATAGATTACGCCCTTTGCTTTTCCATCCGACCCGATCCGGATCTCCCGCGCCAAACTCTCCGGTCGGATCTCGACGCGTCCCGTCGCTTCGGCTTTCGGTACGTATGTGACATCCATACTGGATTTTGCCCGGATACGGCATCCGTATCCGCAAACACCCGCCCGTATGCAGGCAGGACGTCCGCCCCAGGGCCGTGTGGGGATTGCAAGCGGGATCTGCACCCAATGCCACCCCAGCTTCGCCGCACCCCGCTGTATCAAACGGCTCGCACAACTGAGTTCGTGCGGCGGATTGGGGAACGGCTTGCTCCGTGGAGGATCGAAAGGATTGGCTTCTGTGCCGACCGGGCCGCTCACCCCAAGTTCGTGCTCGACCCGTGTGTAGTACGGCTCCAGATCCGCATAAGTAATCGGCCAGTCTTCTCCTACCCCATCTCGGCTCTTCACCTGGAAGTCGGATTCATGGAAGCGTGGGACTTGAGCTTGGTATGCCAGTGTCGATCCTCCGACACCCTTTGCCCTGGTGAAGACAAACCCCTCGGACCCGCCGGCGCCGTATAGATTCTGGCGAGAATCTTTCGGCTCAAAGAACATCTTGGTGGCTTTTTTGACGAAGTCCTGCTGATCGGTTGCATAGTGAAGCACGGGATCATACCGCGGGCCTGCCTCAAGCACTACGACTCTGAGACCGGCTTCTCCCAGCTCCTTGGCAACAACCGCACCTCCGGCTCCACAGCCGATTACCACGACATCAGCCTTCGCCTTTTCGATCCTGAGATTGGCCATCAATCTTGCCTGCTAAGCCTCTGGTATGCAGGAATGGCCACGGCCCGCATAGCCAAATGGAAACGGCGGACCTGAATAACCAAGCCACTCCCACGCGATCGGCGTGGAGTAAAAGGCTTCCGCAGTGTCTCGAACTACTTGATCGACCAATATCAGGGCTGGATCACTAACCCCGGCGAGTTGCCGGTAATAGAGATGCTGCAATTTCCATTGTACTTTCCCTGAGAAGGTGGTCGGCGGAACCTGCGGCCAAAGTCTGGCATAGGCCAACTCCAAAAAAGTAAATAGTTCTCGCTGCTTATCATGTGATAGTTCAATAAATGCTTGACCATGTCTTTTCTGAGCCAGCCCATTGATTGCCTGCAGCCCCTCGGCATATCGTCGCCGTACGGGCTCGGCATGGAGGGTCGATTGTTGAATCTGCTGTGCGACCCCAGCCTCCCTTGCGCCGGGCCCCTGCTCGTCGGAAGGAATAATCACGGCTGTCAGTGCCTCTAACGTGCGGAATTCGTCGGAGGACAAACAGCGTCCATCCGCGCAGGTCGCAGTCGACACAACGGTATCCGAAGCCTCAGCATATCCCGTGTATTGACCGCCTCCGTCGCGCCCCCCTTGCGTTGCCAGATCGAGCCAGGTCTGACCGAAAGCGATCGCAGCCCCGGTGGCCAGCAGACGGCCTACGAACCTTCGTCGAGAAATACCCCGGTTCCGCCTCCGTATGAAGTGAACATCTCGCATGCCCATCAGATTGCCGCCAAGTGTGCCGTCGAGCTTTAGGATTTTGGCTGCGTCCCCGGTTCAACCTGTTCTTGGAGCAGGCCGCAGGCCACCAACGCTTCGGCCGCTCGCTGTACCTCCTCAAACGACACATCCGCCCGCTCGGCAATGTCCAATAGCGAATGGCGACCATCTGACAGGTTCAGCACCCATAAGATCACCAACTCTCGACTTTGCCTTTCCTGCTGTCCTGCGATGGCACGATAGAGCCCTCGGCGACCGAGTTGGGGCTCACATTTTGGATTTTGGTTCACATAGGTGCGATCCTGTTCCAGGAGGTCGAACACGGTCAAGCAATGCGAATAGGATCTCGCCAGGGCGTCCGGCTTCACAAAATCCATGTCATCTGCCGAGGTATGATACTCGGGATATTCACCGTGGGGTGTCCTCATGAAACATCCGACCGGCAGGTCGAAGCCCGGAGAACAATATTGTCGCTCATCATAACCGTACGGGAAGAAATCGATAACGCTGTACGGCTCCCTTGAATGCTTCAAGATATGCTCCATGGCCCGATCGATTTCTGCACGGCCCCGGCGACTTCGCTTGTACGTCACGCGATCTCCCGCGCCTATGCCGGTCAACACCAATCCATGCCGGATCCGCGACACCGCTTGTTCGTTGCGGGCCAGCCACGTGATCGACCCGATCGTCCCGGGAATGAACACAAAGCGATACGAGTATCGCGGCACACGACGCAGCAGTGTTTCGGCAAGGAATGTGGCCACCGCAATACCGGAAAGGTTGTCATTACAAAGCGAAGGATGGCAGATATGGCAGGACACCAGGACTTCCTGACTCGTCTCTCCGGCCAGGTAGCATTCTCCATAAGTGAGCGTACCCGGAACCAGAGTGGAATCGATGCAAATTTCATATTCTTCGTCCGACAATTGTGACAGTTGCTTGTGAGTGAGACAGAACCCCCAGTTCTTCTTGTAGTAGGAAGTACGATATGGAATCCATTCCGGATGTTCAGCACAGGTGAAGAGATGTGGCCGGAGGTCCGCCAAGCGCATTGTGGCTCGAACCGGTGCGCTATAGCTCATCACGTGCAGATTGGAGGCTTGGAAATCGACAATCCGTTTCCCATGACGATTCTTGATGAAGGCGTCCGTAATATTCCATTCAAGGGGTACGGACCAGTCGAAGACACGGGTACCGCTAGGCACTTCATGGAGTACAAGCGGAATCCGTGCCTGCAACGCACGCAGCGTTGTGCGAACCCCTTCTCCGGTAATGCTCCGACAGATCGGATAGAGCTCGCGAATGAGGTCATGCATGCCGGCTCCCAATCGACTCATGTCGCCATGATGCTCCATGTCTGCCATGAATCCCTTTTGGCCTAATACCGACTAGATCCTTGCCTGGTCCGGCTCGAGCTTCATCTTGTCGAGAACCTGAAGAACGGCCTCCGCGACAATACGATTTCCAATCACATTGTAGTGCGTCGGAAGCCTGAAGGGGAACAGCGCCAGGGGATCATCCTCTGCGGCGAAAACGGGGTGCATATCTACAACTGGTATCTCAAGCGACCTCACAATGGCCAATACGTCTTCGCGATTGGGCTGTCCACCAATCTCCGGAACATAGCGCTCATACCGAGGGAGGTAGACAAAGACAAGTCGCCCTCCCCAGTCGGTCACGCTTTGCCGGGCTTTTGCCAATATGGCTCGAAAGAGCTCGAGTTCCGCTTTTCCTACCGAGGGCTGATATGGTGCCGACCTCACCTTCTCCGTCTGGGTTGTGGCGGCAACTAATGAACTTTGGACCAAATCCCATACATAGGACAGCTTGAGGGTGCGGGCCCACTCCAGACCATGCTGTCTCGGATGTACGAATCGATCCGAGAAAGAGGCCAGTTTGGCCCTGAAACTGCGTGCTTGCATGGCCCCGTCGATATGCGTCATCAAGGCCTGATCGATCTCCGACTGCTTCTTCACCAAACCCTGAACGAAGTCGTTTTCTAGATAATGCTGCATGACCGTCTGCCGCTCTCTCATCATGTCGTAGAGATCATTACCTTCGAAATAGGACCAGATCACGATCTGGGGACGCAGGGTTGAAAGATATTCCTTGATGGCGGCAATTTGCACCAACGGACCCACACCGTCATTTCCCAAATTGAGGGTTGCCGGGTAGCGCCGGCGGATCAGCGCGGTGTAACTCTCATCCATTCGGACACAAGCACCGTGTACGAAGGAATCCCCCACCACGGCGATTTGAATTCTAGGTTGGCTCCACATCTGCCTCGGATTGGCAAATCCATGCTCGTCGCTGTCATACAGGACATACTCCCCGTTCTCGTTGCAGTAGACCGTCAGCTTATTCGCAACACCTCCAATTGGAAGCATCTCCCTACCATCCATGTGAATGAGAGATTCTCGGTACTTCGTGGGGAACGGTCCGGAGTAGTGCGTCCACCATTCCCGGAGAACGACGCGCGGGGCGATGGACGGCCAGGCATCGAGGCCTTGGCTCCGTAGGTCTGTGAGGATCTCCAGCCGACTGCGCGTGTCAAACGGCACCCCGAGACTCCTGGCGACCTTGGCTCGATCCTGCCGCTCTTCACCGGATTGAAACGACACCCACCGCGTGGGAGGATCCAGATTGGTCGACGCATCGGCAAAAGCTAGGACCAAATTGAAGATGTAGCACGTCAACACCGTTGCGACCCATGCAAAGGCCGCATTGATTCGCCACTCAGCATTCAACCTGGCCATCACCATCAAGGCAACGGCCATGGCGACTGGCAAGGCATACTTGATGTCCCATCCGTGAACCACGACCAAATAGCCGGCCACGAAAATGCACAGCAAACCGCTCGCTCTCAACACTAGGGCTGCGATGCTAGCGATCATGATGACGCCACGCTCTGCTGAACGGAAGGAACGGACAACGACACGCGGATGTGATGCGCGGGAGCACCTCTATCCTCAACATGACAATGGTCGGTAGTCAGAATAACTCTGATCACGTGAGGAAATGATACGCACGGCCAGCGGCCATTGAATGTCGAAAATCGGATCGTTCCACCTCACCCCTCGAGCGGACTCCGGCTCGTAAAATGCTGACATCAAGTACGACACCTCCGTATGGTCTTCCATCGTTTGAAACCCATGCGCCAATCCCTCGGGGATAAAGAGCATCTTCCCCTCGCGAGACGAGAGTTCGATTCCTAGATACTTTAGATAGGTCGGAGACTCAGGGCGCAGATCGACTATCACATCATACAGACTGCCGGATGTGCATCGCACCAATTTGCTCTCTCCGTGCGGTGCTGTTTGGTAATGTAACCCGCGTAACGTCCCCGCACGATGATTACTCGAAACATTGCCCTGAACCCATACCACTTTCAGTCCGTGAGCCTCGAACTCTCGTTGGCACCACACCCGTGAAAACAATCCTCGCTCATCCTGTATCGGTTCAGCCTCAATAACATAGACTCCCTTCAACTCAGTTTCTCGAAAGATCATGCATACACCTTCACCTCCGGGATCGGGACCACGAACGATCCGCCCCACTCGCGGATATACGCCATCTGCTGCATGACTTCATCCCTCAGATTCCACGGCAGAATGAGTACATAGTCAGGACGGGTTTCGCGAATTCTATCAGGAGCATAAATCGGAAGTCGCACCCCAGGCAGGTAGTGTCCTTGCTTGTAAGGACTTCGATCCACCGTATAGTCAAGCAGATCCATGCGCACACCACAATAGTTGAGCAACGTATTCCCCTTGGCTGGGGCTCCATAGCCCACGACTCGCTGTTTCCTTTCTTTGGCGGCGATGAGAAACGCCAACAACTTGCGCTTTGTTTCTTCGACTTGCGGACCAAATGAAAGGTAGTGACTCAATCGGCCAAACCCCTCCGCCTCCTCACGTGCCTTCAACGCTCCCGCTCGTGAGGACACCGGCTTCGATCCGTCTTCAGCATGACAAGCGTAGATGCGAAGCGACCCGCCATGCGTGGGCAATTCCTCCACATCGAACAGCCTCATCCCATGGCGGACGAAGACCTGTTCCACGGCAAGGAAGGAGAAATAGGAAAAATGCTCGTGATAGATCGTATCGAATTGGTTGTATCTCATCAGTTGAAACAGATGGGGGAACTCCATCGTGACCAATCCCGTCGGCCGCAGGAGCGTTTTGAGGCCCTTCACGAAATCGTTAAGGTCAGGAACATGGGCTAGGACATTGTTGCCGATGATCAGATCCGCAGCCCATCCCTCTTCCCAAAGTTCAGCCGCAGTCTTCTCGCCGAAGAAGGCTACTCGGGTTTCAACGCCTTTCTTCCTGGCCGCCTCCGCAACATTGGCCGCGGGCTCGATCCCGAGCGCCGGAATGCCTCGTCCGACGAAGTTCTGCAATAGGTATCCGTCATTGCTCGCGATTTCCACGACCTTCGTTCGTTGGTCGAATTGAAACCGTTCCACGATCATCTCAACATATGTTCGGGCATGATCGAGCCATGAATCGGAGAAGGACGAAAAGTACGCGTAGTCAGAAAACATATCATCCGGGGTCGAGAACTGTTCCAACTGAACAAGGAAACACTCTCCGCACACGTACGCGTGCAGTGGATAGAACGGCTCCATTTGATGAAGATGGTCCGATCTGATATAGGAATTTGCCAGGGGAGACATACCCAGATCAACGAACGTGTGCTTCAATGGAGCCGCGCACGCTCGGCACCGTGAGCCTCCCATGTCCACCTCTCCTTTCCCAGTCAGGTCCCGAACAATCTCTGACAGTTACCTGTGCCTTATCTCTCTTATCTCTCTTGTGCGATTCGGTCAGACCATTCCAGGTTGCTGGTCAGATGCCTGCTCTCCCTTAACCGCTGCAATGTGACAAGCCGCATGAATTCGCCGGTTCGGAAATCAGCGTCCTGGAAGCTCATCCCCTGAAGACCATCTCGTAGGTCCATTACCGCATTCTGAAGATCCACTACGGGCAGAAAACCCTGCGCCAGCTTGGTGAACTTATCGAAATTGACGCGATAGGAGCGTTTATCGGGTTGCGCGTTCTTGTTAACGGTCACCTCAACATTCGGCACAAGCCTCGCGACAGCATCCGCCAAGTCCTTCACTTGGTAGTTCCAAGTCTCAGTCCCCACATTGAGGATGAGATAGGCTCCTCCATCACGAGAATCGCGCTGCACAGCCCAATCAATGGCTCGAGCCATATCAGTCACATGGATGAGCGGGCGCCAGGGAGTCCCGTCACTTAAAATATTGATACGGCCAGACACCAACGCTCCGGCGACGAAATCATTCAATACCAGATCCAATCGCAAACGCTCGCTCATTCCGCATGCCGTTGAAAACCGGAGGCAGGTCACGACAAACGTCTCCGAAGAGAGGGCAGCTAGGTCTCGCTCGGTCCACACTTTTGACTTTGCGTAGGCCGTCAGCGGATTCAGCGCATCCTCCTCTCGACGAGGCCCCCCTTCGGCAAACCCATAGACGCTGCAACTTGATGCGAATACGAATGCCTTCACTCCCGCCTGTTTCGCTTTCCTCGCAAGATTGATGCTGGCCCGGTAGTTGATGTCGAGGGTCACCTCTTCGAAATGAGCGCCCATGGGATCATTGGAAATGGCGCACAGATGAACGACGGCGTCGGTCCCACGTAACATTTCCTCAGGAACATGCCTGATATCAGCAAAATATTGCACATCCACTCGAGTTTCGGGAAAGCGCGGCACTCCTGTCAGACAGTGGGCGAAGTAGCCCATGTCATATCCCACCAATTCTATTCCTGGGTGAGAATCCCTCAACCGGCGCAGTACTGCCGGCCCAACATATCCCATGTTCCCTGTGACAACGATCTTCATGCGCACCCCCTTAGCTTACGACCGCACGGATTCGTTCACATACGTAGTCAGAAAATGGAAGTCCGCATGTAAAGGCAGGTGAAACAGCATTCAAGACATGCATTGAGCGTGCATCACCCTCCAACACAAAATCCATTTCGAGTTTGCGCGTCTTGATATCAACCAGTTGTGCGCGAATCCCCGGTTTGCCCCAGTCCTGGAAATGCTTGGAGGTGACTCCTTCGGCGAGTTGGCTGGCAAGTGCGACCATCCTGGTCTTGGAATACTTTGCCATCTCTCGGATGGCAAGCGTTTTGAAATCGAAATTTGATCGGCCGAGCAGACTCAACCCTCTCGCCGCCACTTCAATGAATTCACTCCACTGGAAATTGGCCGTGCCTCCGTAGTGTTCTCGCCAGAATCCTGGAATAGCGGTTGGACCGATCTTGACCTTCCCATTTGCCGCTACGGTGAAATGCACGCCAAGGAAGGGGTTATTGAGATTCGGAACCGGATAAATGTTAGTACGGATCGACCCGGGAGGTTCATTGGAATACAGGTAGAGTCCTTTGAAAGGTAAAATCCGAAATCGGGAGGAGAAGCCAAATCCACGCGCGATCTGGTCTGCATACAGGCCAGCCGCATTGACTATATAGCCGGCTTCACGGACCCCTTGCGTGGTCACCACCCGCCCGTTGGATGTATTAAGATATCGGACCCCGCAGTGGAGTTGCACCCCTTCATCGACCGCATCCTTTTTCATCGCCTGCATGACGAGTATTGGATCGATCGTAGCAGTCGCGGGAGAGAATAATGCCCTTTCGCAGGTCTTTACCCTGGGTTCGATAGCTCGGGCCTCCTTCTCTGAAATGTTTTCAAGAGGAATCCCGTTCGCTCGACCTCTTCGAAGTAGCTCATCAAGGCCTGTGTGGTCGTTCCGATCCTTGGCCACCACCAGCTTCCCGCATTTGTTCAGCGGAATCCCTTTTGCCTCACAGTACTCCGTCAAGAGCCGATTTCCTCTCCAGGATAATTTCGCCTTCAAGCTGTCTGGAGAATAATAGAAGCCCGCATGCAACACCCCGCTATTGCGGCCGCTCGCATGTAATCCGCAGTCAGGTTCTTTTTCTATCAGATGGACGGACTCGCTGGGAAACATCCGCTTGAGGCCACGCGCGATGTTCAAACCGATGACCCCACCGCCGATCACGAGAAAATCCGAGCGCACGGTCTCACCACATCTTCCACGGCGCCGTAGATGACTGCCATAGCTCTTCCAGATAGGACTTTTCACGCAAGGTATCCATGCACGACCAGAATCGATCGTGGCGATAACCCATCAGTTGCCCTTCCCGTGTCAACCTTTCAAGTGGCTCCCGCTCCCAGCTCATACCATCACCCTCAACATAATCGATCACTCGAGGATTGAGGATATAAAATCCTCCGTTGATCCATCCCTCCCCGGCATTTGGTTTTTCCTTGAACTCCAAGATCTGGTCGCGAATACGATCATCGTCGAAAATCATTCTTCCGAATCGTGCCGGCGTTCGAACTGATGTCACGGTTGCGAGCTTGCCATGCGCTTGGTGAAACTTAATCGAATCCTGGATATCAATATCGGCCACCCCATCCCCATAGGTGAAGAGAAAATACTCCTCCCCATCCAACCATTTCTTCAGGCGTTTCAGACGTCCTCCCGTTTGGGTATGCAGTCCTGTATCGACAAGATGAACTTTCCAATCCTCGTGCTGTCTGCCGTCGTGGATCGTTGTTTTCCCGGATTCCAGATCGACGGAGATATCCTTGTTAAACGCATAAAAGTTCATGAAGTACTCTTTGATCATTTCACCTTTATAGCCCAACGCGACGATGAACTCCTTGATGCCGTGGGTCGCGTAGATCTTCATGATGTGCCATAAGATAGGCTTCCCACCGATTTCGATCATCGGCTTCGGACGAAGATGCGTCTCTTCTGAGAGTCGAGTCCCCATCCCTCCAGCCAAAATCACGGCTTTCATTGGTGCGCCTCCCTTCTTGCCCTTCTCGTATGGTTGCTAGGCGAACCCCTGACGTCAAGGTCAATTTCTTGATGAATTCTGTGGTTCAGCCGGACGCCGCATGAAAGTGTTCGTTGTCATGACAATCGATGGAGGATGAAAGCCGATACGCATCGGGATTCCCATACATCGGATGGTCAAACACGTGGAGACTATACATTGTGTCGATCCACCACCACCTGAACTGTGGCGGCACAAAATATGTCAACCCCTTGATCGTGGATAACTTCCTCGTCTGGTGGCTCGCATTGAACTCGGAAATGGCAAGGAGTTCAGCTCCAAATTCGGTCACGTCCTTGCCAATTGCGCTGCGGAAAGAACAAGGCATCCGTGGAATTAGGCGCGAGTGATCTGCCTGTAACAGTCCCATGGCATCCTTCGTCGAGCTGTACATACCAGTATCAAACCCCACGAAGGCGAGTGGCGATGGCGCTCCCCCTAGAAAGGCTGGCACGGTATCCTTCAGCAGCCCGATACTCAGGTTCGCGTGTCTCAAACGCTGCCTCAGTTGATCGACATCGCACGGATAATAACCCTCCGCCCATTTGTATGGCATATCCCGGTAATCTTGAGGTTTTGGGATACCGACACCTGTGTCGAACCCATACACGTCTATTCTGATATCCGCGAGCGCTTCACAGATTTCTGCCACACGCTGCATGGCCAACAGGCCTGCACCTCCCGCCACGCCGATCTCCGCCACAGTTACCCTATTCAATCCGAGAACTTTCCCTAGAGCCGCGCCTTGAAGCACACCCAACACATAATGCGGCCGTTTGGTTGCTATGGGATCCTTCATCACTCTGAGCATGGTCGCGAATAACCACGTATAACTGTTGTCGAATGGAATCGGCGGCGCATCCGGCGGCGCCGCTGGTTCGGTCTCACCCTCCTCCAACCAACCCTTCGCGCTTCTCAAAAGTGACTTGACGAGCCCTTTTACACCCATCCCTCTCCTCCTTGCCCATCGCCGACGTACATTCCCTTGTGGGTCGGCCTTGCTATGCTAGAGAGTGCTATCATCACGATGGCGGACTGTATCGAGTGGTCCACTTCAAGAGTGGCCTGACCACTCCCAACATCTCACCCAGGAAATCCCCTCTGGCCGAATCCCCATGCATGCCGTCAACCACCTGGAATGCGATGGCCTCCTCAACATAGAACTGTATGTGGTGGGGATCCAACGAGATACAAGCTGGACTGACAAAAAATGAACCCTCCGACAACAGATTCCCTGGGATGTAGCCCGTGCTGACATAGCGTCCGACTGATCGCGGGCGGCCTCGCCAGTCGGGGTCCAGATCGAAGGATTCAAACACATGAACCCCTTCCTGATTCACGAGCACGAAGCAGGGAGTTAGTGCGATGTTAGACCTCAACACCTCAAATTCCACTTCAATCGAAAAGGCTTGCCTGATATCAATTGTTTCGACGACTTTCCCATCAAGGTTCTTCACCCGCACCGCGCAAAGGCACGCCGTCCCATCGCCAGGTGCCTGAGCAGGGTCGTCCCATTCCTTTTCTGCTTTAGAACTGAAGTTGGCATGGAGGTAGGTACCAACAACCTGTGCAGCCGGACCATCGGCGACGAGACTTCCCTTATCTAAGAGCAAAGCGCGATGGCACAAGCGGGTGATCGCTTGCATGTTATGCGAAACAAAAATAACTGTACGCCCGTCCTCGCCAATCTGATGCATTTTATCGAGACATTTCTTTTGAAATTGCTGATCCCCTACGGCCAATACTTCATCAACGATCAGAATCTCGGGTTCTAAATGGGCTCCCACAGCGAACGCCAATCTTACGTACATGCCGCTGGAATACCGCTTGACCGGTGTGTCGATGTATTTCTCAATCCCCGCAAATGCGATGATTTCATCGAGCTTTCTCGTGATCTCCGATTTGCTCATACCAAGTATGCTGCCACTAAGATAAATATTATCGCGGCCCGTCAGATCAGGATGGAATCCAGTCCCCACTTCTAGAAGCGTGCCTACTCGTCCGAATATTTCAGCTCTCCCGGATGTTGGGTCAGTGATACGAGACAGGATCTTAAGCAGTGTACTCTTGCCAGCACCATTGCGCCCGATGATTCCGACAACGTCCCCTCTTGCAATCTCAAAGGAAACATCCTTTAAAGACCATACATCCTCCCGCTGGTAATGCAGCTTGTGACTGCGTCGTCTAAATGGGATCAACCGCCGGGCACCTTCTGCGAGACGACTGGCAAGGGATAGCTCGGCACGGTGGCCCACCGTGATTGAATACCGCTTACCAAGCCGTTCTGCCTTGACAGCAATGTTTGCCATCTCAGGTCCTGGCAGTCCATGCCCAAATTCGGCTTGCCACCGTGATCAAGGCCCACTTCATCCGAACATCACCAGTGCGCATCGAGCCCAGCCGTATACGCGATTTGTTCCAAACCGTACCAGCCTTGGGCAGATCGATAATTGCCGCGGTTATGCTAGATAACGTCAGCAAAGGTTCGTTCCACACGATTAAAATATGCAATGGCGCACAAGAGCACGACCACGATGGTACTCACATTCGCCATCAGCACCCCCGGGTCCGGTGGGTTTGTTCCAAGCAATGCCCAGCGAAACCCATCGATCACCCCGACCATCGGATTGACCAATTCATATAACGTTCGCCACACCTCCGGAATGAGGCTGGACGGATAAACCACCGGGGACGCAAACATCCACAACTGAGTGATAAGCGGGACTGCCGCGCCGACGTCTCTATACCGCACATACAGGGCGGATAGCCAAAGACTAACCGCCAGAGAAGTGCCGACAGTTAACAGCATGAATACCGGGACGAGGAATATAGCCCAAGTAGGGGAGACCCCAAACCACGCCATGAGAATCAACAACAAAACAAAGGCGATAGCAAAATCAAGGAGTCCGCCCAACGTAGCAGAAAGCGGCACCACAATCCGAGGAAAGTACACTTTCGTAATTAGATTCGATTCTGCCACAACACTAAAGCCGCTTCGATCCAGGCTCTTCGCAAGATAGCTCCATGGAACTAGCGCTGAGTATGCGAAAAGAGGATACGGCAGCCCATCCGATGGCATATTCGCAAGTCGCCCGAACACGAGTGTGTATACAACCATCATGACGAGTGGTTGGAGAACAGCCCAGGCTAACCCGATCGCTGTCTGGGCGTACCGAGCCTTCAAATCACGCCATGCGAGAAAATAGAGGAGTTCCCGATACTTCCAAAGAGACACGATCCCGAAGGTCAGCGCTCGCCTACTGGATTCGATGATTACAGTGGGCACCGGCATTGTCTCGATCTTTTGCATAGAGCAGCCCCTTTATACTTTGGACACAGTTGCAGCGCCCTGCGTCGAAATTGCCACACATTTGCGAAACGAATGAATCACTCTAGCAGGCACAGCTAAGGAAGGTCTGATCAATTCAAAATTCTAGGCCGCGATCAGCCAGATTCCCCGTCTTTGGTACACCTACCAATCGAATTTGGGAATTATTCAGACCTTCCCTAATCAAGGGCGTATCGCTTCAGGATAGCTCTGAAGGTCAGCATGTCCGCGCAGCAGTTTGTCTCGCGAGCATCTTCGTTTACGAGGGATGAGGTACCGGCCCATTCTCGGATGGGTCATTCTCTCATAACGGCTGCGCTCCAATGGGACCTGCGCTCCCGCTCGTTCTGGCCCCAGCAACTCTACCCTGATCTCAGCGTCGAAATCTGCGAGCGGCTAATTATGCATTCCAGGCGCTGACGCGCAGCCTTAAGAGGTATCGAGCCGGGATTCTAAACCCGGAAGCCTACCGCGTACTGACACACGCTGCCTACTGTCGACTGCCACTCACTTCGCACTAGGAAACTGGCTGTTCAGCTATCAACTTCCTTACTCAAGGAAGCCGCTCGAAACCGTCGCAGACGGTCACCTACCTGGGCGCCTGCAATCGAAGACATGATGGTGGTTCGTCACAAGATTCAAAAACAAACACGATACGCTACAAAGCATGTCTAGAAAAATAACGCCTGAAGCGGCAGGTTCTCTCACTGATAACCGGGCATCTCTTATTCAAAAATACAACAGTAGCTTCCATTCCTCGCAAAAGACCGTCTGAACAGGGACGATTTGTCCTCTCATGAAAGCTGTGGGCAGGAGTGCACCACATCTGCCGGATACCCGTGCAGGGCGTACATCGATGAGAACTTGTCACTCAATTACTGGAATCATATCGATCGGAACCACTCACCATACGATTCAGTCATCTGCGACGGTGCGAAGATCTATATCTCAGGTAGAACTAGTGCATAGGTACACAGACACGATTGTTCATGCAGTGAGTCCCGAATATGCCATAGCTGATCATTCAACTGTTAACATTAGGTATTACAATGTAACCATGCAACCTTGCACTAAGCGCATTGAGACCATTCTTTCATGGTGTGGCTCCCTCTGATCACATACCACAACTTGGAGAGGGAGAATCGTCCCTTATCCAACCTCAGAAGCAATTGCCGCAGAGTCGCCAAGAATCGGCTGCGTGTGTGAGCGGCATGAAGATGTCACTGAACTGCACCTAAACTTGGCAGCGCATCTTTGGCCCGCCATACCCCAAATCTGCCACACTCCTTCTCGGCCTCCGTCCTCGAACCCTCTCCTTTCGCTGCACACGCATAGATCTCACGCACCGGGGTGATAACTTCCTTGATCGGGGCAAATGCAAAGTCGGTTAGCAATCTTGAGAGGCGTTCCTGGGTTCGATGCAGATTAGTATAGTGTCTAAACCGAGACAGACAGGAACCCTCCATGCGAGGTTGATCGGGGTCAACCTCCCAGGGGTGGAAATATGTCACAAGTGGAGCATTTGTTACCTCTGCCTTTCGAAATAGGGCTCTAAACAACCCATACGGGAAAATCCTAAAATATCCCCCTCCACCTATGGGGATTCTCACCCCACAGATACTAACCGTTGAAGGTGGGATTTCCCAGATAATTCCGGATTCCGTCCTGACCTGGTGCGCCATACTAGGCGCATTGGGTATGCCATATCGATCATGAACGATCGGGACTATACTGGTGTCGTAGGCATAACCTTCCTCGGAAAGAATTGATAGTGCCCAAAGGCTATCTTTGGTAATCGAGAAACTCGGAGCTCTGTACCCGCAGACAAGCTGCCCCGTTAGAGATTCAAGAATGGCCTTCGTCTTTCGGACATCTTCTCTGAATCTTTGAGGGTTCTGGGAGGTAACAAGCTCATGAGAATATCCATGGGACGCAATCTCATGACCACCAGAAAAAATTCTCCGAACAAGCCTAGGACAGCGTTCCGCTACCCAACCCAGGATAAAGAAGGTCGCTCTCACTCCTCTACATTCGATGAGCTCCAAAATCTTATCCGTGTTCCTCTCAACTCGGCTCTCATAATGACCCCAATTTTGTCTTCGCAGCGGTGCCTCGAATGCTGACACCTGGAAATGCTCCTCGACATCGAACGATAGGCAGTGCACAGCCCCACATTCATTCGTCATACGAAATAATATCTCTTTATCGAGCCCCTTCCCCGAAAACCACAACTTTTACCGTTCCAGCAAGTATGCGCAGATCCAGCATCAGGGAAAGATTCTTCACATAGTACAAGTCATACTGAAGTTTGACATGAGAATCCTCGGCGGAAGCACCGTATCGAAATTGTGTTTGAGCCCAGCCTGTGATTCCCGGTCGCACGGTATGGCGCAAATCATAATAGGGAATCACGTTTCTGAGATCCTGAACAAACACGGGACGTTCTGGTCGAGGACCCACAAGACTCATCTCCCCTCTCAAAACATTGACGAGCTGTGGCACCTCATCGAGCCGCCACTTTCTCAAGAATCTTCCGACGCGCGAGATTCTAGGATCCATCTCTGACGCCCATCTTGCCCCATGTTTTTCAGCATCCTGAGACATCGAGCGAAACTTCCAGATCATGTACGGCTGCCCTCTCAACCCAACACGCATCTGCCGATAAAAAATGGGACCTGGAGAGTCTATTCGGATGAGCACCCCCAACAGGACCATCAATGGCAGCAGCACGATTAGACCTAGTATCCCGACCGCAACATCCGTTGAGCGCTTCAAGGCCATGGTGATAACACGCCGCTTGAAGCCCGTTGAGAAGATCAGCGTGCTCGGCTTCAGGAGGTCAATGGAAAGCCGCCCTGATTCTTCCTCGTACAGATGATGCCCATCGACGATATCCAGCCCCATCGCCTTCATATCAAGAAGGGTTTGTACCGGCAATACCGCTCGTCGATCTTCGAGACACACTGCGATCGTGTCGATCTGAAATCGTTCAGCAACCTCAAAGAGTTGATCGAACGTCCCAATCACACGGAGTTCAGCTAAGGATTCCCCTACGTGTCTCTGGTCTTTGGCCAGAAAACCTATCACCTCAGTGAACCAAGTTCCTCGTGAGAGCAAAACTTGACACAGGTCTTTGGCAAGCTGACCCACACCGAGAATCAACACGCGTCGCTTCACAACGGGCCAGCGAAAAGGGAGGGAGAGATACGAGTGTGAAAGTTCAGGCGAAACGATCTCTAGTCCCTGATCTGACTTACTTGAGTTGCTCATGCGGTGCTTCGTGATAGTACATCTGTTGCATGTAATACGGCGTGTCCTGTACCTCAACTCCGTTTAGCACGATCGCTAATGGATTTTGCTCTCCGATTGTCTTTAGCGCCTTCTGCACCGCATCCCGTCCGGTAGCCCCTGCTCGAATCACCAGGGTGACTAGGTCAGCCATACTAGCGAGTACATTCATGTCCGCTAGTGGTAAGATCGGCGGCGCATCAACAATAATGTATTCAAATCGTGACCTTAAGCTGGCCAGGAGTTCCGCTAGCTGCTGCATTTTTGACAAGGCCGGGGGCCCGTCAACAACTGCGCCGGAGGGAAGAATCCAGAGTCCAAGCCCTTCCTGAAATCTAAGGCACTCTTCAAGTGAATTTTCACCATGCAGGAGTTCGACGAGTCCCGGCTGCGCATCTGTCCCAACATAGACATGTTGCATAGGCCTCTTCAGGTCACAGTCCACAAGGACGGTCTTTTTGTCAAGGTCACGCGCAAGGATATAGGCCAGATTGAGAGACGTGCAAGACTTACCCTCTCCCATAAGCGCGCTGGTAACCACGATGACGGTCGTCTTCCTTTCACCAACCATCAACTCTAGACGAGTCGCGGCCACCCGAAACTGCTCTGCAACAAGCGATCTCGGACGCCACATCGTAACCAATTCGAGACCGGGTGAGGTCCGACTGCCCGTCAACGAGTCTCCCTTTGTTCTCCCATTCTTGGCCTCACCCTCCGGTTTGTAATGAGGCAACAGCGGCCGCGCTGTGCCTTGAGGCAACAGGGGCTGATTTTTACGTTGACGAAGCACTCCGCCCACCTGCTCAACGGTTCCTCCCAGGGCGCTCTCGTACGTAGGAATCGAAACAAGAACCGGAAGACCCAATACCAGCTCCACCTCATCCGCCGATGAAAATCCCCTTCTCAACAGCTCTAGCCCGATTGCGCCCCCGATCCCCATCGCGCATCCGATTCCAAGCCCTCCTAGCATGATCATAAGAATGTTGGGTGTTTCAGGAAGGACAGGGAGATTGGCAGGATCAATAATGGTGAATTGAGTACCCTTATGTCGCCTTTCAAGATTCCCCGCGATTCCAGCATGCAACTGCTTTTCCAACAAGGCCTGAAAATTCTTCTGCAGGTTTTCGTAGTCTCGCTCCAAAGCCATCAACTTCTGCTTATGAATCGGGGCTCGATCAAGCCTCACTTGATAGCGTTGAATCTCTGATGCGATGCGCAATTCCCTGGTCTTCGCCATCTCGATTTGCTCAAGCAACTCGTCCCGTTGTCGCAACAGGTCCGCATGATGTTGGTCGAGGATCTTCCCTTTTCCCTTTTTCTTCCCAGGCGATTCGGGCTTCCCCTCCTCCCCTTCGGGCAGCTGTCCAACATATTCCTCAGTCGTCATGGACTTCAGTTTCCGGATTTCTTCTTTAATTTGGACAATATCTGGATAGGTCTCCTTATAGACAGCAGTCAAACCGACGAGGCTTCTCTCCAATTCTTTGATCCTGGCCAAGCGGAGGTCTCGAATACGTCTCGGACCTGCCTCCTCACCATCCTGTTCCTCATAGTCCCGTATGCTCTTCTCCAATGAGCCCAATCGAAGTGCAAAGCTCTTGACCATTTCACGCTGTGAAACCTGCTCAGCCTCAAGTCGATCTACTGCACGGAGATTTCCCTCCATCTGTTCAGGTAATTCTCCCAAATTAGTCTTCTTGAATTCCGCAATAGCTTTTTCCCTAGCTTCTAGCTGCACCGTGAGCGCATCGAGTTCTTGCTGCAGGAATTCCGTAGATGTTTCAGCAATCTCTTCCTTATTACGGGAATTCTCTTCGATAAATAGGTCGGCCAATCGAGCTGTCACATCTCTGGCGACCTTTGGATTCTGGTCAGAAAAAGATAGATTCAAAAAAGATCGGTCTTTTGAGAGCTCAATTTTGATCAACCCTCTCATGCCCTTGACAACCCCGTCCTCAGACATCGCTGTCGCAGCGGTCTTGTCATATCCATGTAGATGAAGCTCATGAGCAACCTGAGTCAGAAACTTACGGCTGAGGAGAATTTGACGCATCGCGGTTACCCGCTCGTTCAGAGCAGCCACCTTATCAGGAGACGAGCCTTCGTTCGCTGAATCCACTCCTCGCACATGAAGCACCTTCGGCTCCTCCACCAGCATCAGAGTCGTGGACCGGTAACTCTTGGGGAGATACAAGCAGAGCACCCAGGCAATACCTGAACATATCACCACTGACCCCAAAATCAGCCACTTATGACTTGCAATTGCCCTTAAATAGTCCTGTGGGGTCAGCAAGCGGGCATTCATTTTTCTCCTCCGCCACTTCCTCCGGGAGCCGATTGGGAGCCACTTCCTTGCGATCCGCCGGAGCTGCCAGATCCCGCATCCTGAAATGCGCCACTCCTAAAAAAACTTCTAGCGGGAGTAAAGACGTAGGAGAGCGAGATCATGATCATCTGTTTGGAGAACGCGAATAGTCCCTGCTCTGAAATAGCCACTGGACTTCGGTCCGCAAAATTCAGCCACGTGTGAGTAAGAGCCGCCCTGAACGAGGGGGTAAACAAGTAGTTTAGCGAGGAAGTCGTTCCATATGTGTCGAACGCAAAGGTGATTGCCTGCTGAGTTCCGACGCTTCGGGCAAAGTTTAGTCCCATCTGCAAGGTCATTCTATCTAAGACCCCTACCTGAGCCTGAGCACCCACGACATGACTTTCCATCGGACCAGACTGCGCGACAAAACTTGGAAAGACTGAATAGTTGTAACTCATCGTAATTGCGTATTGGCCGGGTCTGAATGACCCTCCTTGGCCGACATTCCAAGGCACGGGAGGCAGACCACCAAACAACCCACTACCAAATGAAGCTCCGTAGGGCCCGATGTCCCGAAGGGTGGAGGCAAAGGAACTCCACGTAATGATCGCGCTGGCCGTCGGAGCAATTGCGGCACTGGTAGTGGTGGGGTTACCACTGCTCACATCGGTGAAACCAGGAATGAGCTGAGCGCCGCCGCCGAGGCTGCTTGTGAGCTGCCTGGTCCATGTCCGAGACCAGGTAACAGTTGCTGTATGAAGATTAAAGTTGCCAACTGTAGGCTGTTCGAACAGTGAATAAGAATAGTTTGTGGTCAGCGAATCTCTTTGAGAGAGTCGCGTGCTGAGTCCAACCTGTCCAAGATAACTGTTCGTATCATACAATTGATTTTGAGCACCTGGACTTGATACGCCAAATTGCCCGCCAAAGCTCAGATGAGAATAGGAACCGCTTAATTGAAGGTCGGTGCGAGGTGTCAACGCATAAGCAGTATTGAGCGTTGCCGTATAGGTAGTAATTCGCACTCGGTTCGTGACTTGTCCGCTGTCGAACGGACCCAAGGTACCCATCGTGCCCGTGGTTCCGAACCCTACTCCGGCAAAACCTACCCCGCCAGCCCCAAAAGCGGTGGCGCTCGGTGTGAATTGATAGCTTCCATACACATTCAATGCTCTTACTCGAGGAGACATCCGCTTTCCCAACTGAAGAAGGTCCATCATGGCCGACGCATTAAACCCGGCATAATCAAGCTGGGGATTGTTCACATATTTGGCAAACACTCCAGCAAAACTTAACGAGCCGTTGAAGGATCGCCCCGTATGAGCCAACAGGAGCTGAGGATTCGCAAGGGTTACAAAATCTTCCGGCTTCAGCCCAGGGGCGAGACGGTCCGTGGGGGCATAATACACGTTCGTGTCGTACGTTTCGCTGACCGAAATGAGAGGGATCACACGCGTCTCTCCATACGCGCTGCTTACCCCCATCACCGTGGCCAAGACCACCGAGCACCGAATGACGATTATCCAACCAGCCCCCCTCCAGGCTAGGCTACGGAACCACAATGACATCACCAGCCTTGAGTATGAAATTCGCCTCTAGGTTTTTCCCGAGCACGATATCCTCATAAGGAACAGGAAATTGGATTTGCTTCGGTTCTCCGTGACCATTTGTGACCATTCGGAGCACATGCATCTTGTTTCTCGATGCAAACGTGGTGAAGCCTCCAGCATAGGAGATGCCTTGAAGCACAGTCGCGAAAGACTTCAGCGTGTATTTCCCGGGCTTGGACACTTCTCCAAGCACATAAATGTAATAGCTATTGATTTCTTTCACTTGAACCGAAACCGTCGGGCTAGCAATGTATTCGGCTAGCCCGTCTGCAATGCGTTTTGATAGGGCCTGTGCGGTCATTCCTGCAGCCTGGACATCTCCGATCAGCGGCAGCGAAATCTTCCCATCGGGCCGCACAATCACTTCCTTGGACAATTCCTGATTGCGCCAAACATTTACGATCAGTACATCTTCAGGTCCGATGAGGAACTCCGTTGGGGTAGCTCCTTTCAATGGGTATTCAACCTGGGTACCCGAGCAGCCGCCCAGCACAAGGACGCACACCAGCAGACTGAGCTGGACAAGCGGCCAGTCGAGTCTCACATCGAGCCCAGGAGACGCTCGAAGACCACCAAATTGTCTCATCGCTACCACTTGCATCACCTTCGTTCTTGCTCCTTAAGGGTTGCGCGCACAAGATCTCCTTGAAACTAGGGGATACCGGATCAACGGCTTGGCAGCACGACCATCGTTTCCGAAGGTACAACGATCAAATCGCCTGGCCTGAGCTCGATATTCTGATTCGACCCATCCCGAATCACCATGTCGTCGTAGCTCGCCTTTATTTTTGTCAGACCTTCGGCATCCTTACCATATCGAAAAACGACAATCTTATTGCGTGCAGCAACTTGTGTGAAACCTCCCGCAACCGTAATCGCCTGCAACAACGTCAACTTGCTAGTCAGCGGATACTTCCCTGGCTTATTCACCTCGCCCAGAACATAAATTTGATAGCTCTTCACTTCTTTAACCAAGATCGAAACAGTGGGATTCTCCATGTAGGCTCTGAGACGAGAAGAAATCTCATCGGTTAGCTGTGACGGTGTCTTGCCCACCGCCGAAACATCGCCAACCAGCGGCAATGAAATTCTTCCGTCAGGTCTTACCTGGACCTGCTTCGAGAGATCATTGTTCTTCCACACGGCGATTTCCAAAACATCTTCGGGCCCCAAGATATACTCGGGGGTTACTATCAATTGAGAATTTTCGGCTGCGGCACTCATCAGCCGCACCTTCGTATCTGCTTGGCTCACTGCGGGAATGACAGGCCCTCCAGCTTGAGCAGGTCCTCCAGCTTGAGAATGAGCCAAGTCACAAAACACTGCTAGCAAGAAGAGGATCAAACTGCTTGTCAATAGCCTCATTTCATCCCCCACGTCATTACTACCCCCATCATGCTCTCGGTCCTTCGCCCGCACCGAAAGGCCTTCCTAGATAGATAATCCGACAAATTGCAGCCATATCCCCTTTGTTCCCGTATCATCCATGCTGAAGACAACTGAGGCTGGATGGCTTCTTCAGTGAGCGAAGCACTCAATGAATCAGAAAATAAACTTCAGCCCCACAAAATAGGCACCATTGCCGGCCGACTTACTAAAAGGCAGTCGGCGTGTCCAGCGAACCTCAGCTAGTGTAGGTGTTTCAGCATTCGTGATAGGGGTAGGGACGTAGACTTTAAGAACCTGGTCCAAGAGGGGCTCCCGATCCATGAGAACGAGCATGCCCCCTGAGCTGATATTAAGTGAGAGGGCCCTACCCTGAAGAACAAGCGCCTCACGGGGAAGGTCGAGTGGTGCCGTGAGTTCATACGGAATGGGTCTTAGGAGGGCAACCCGCTCGCTGTGGTCCCTGTTGTTATCCTCAATCGTCCAATCCCAATCTCCAGCAGCCACCTCAATTACTCCCTTTCATTTACTTCCTTCCATTCCTTCTCGCGCTCCAAATTTGGCTTTACAGTGAAACGTGGAATCTTATGCAAAATATGTGCGAAGAAAGACAAATTATTCCTAAAGATGGAACGAAAAAAGATTGAGATGCATGATGACACGTGAACGATCACAAGTTATTGAATGCAAATGTATATTGCATTAAATTTCCCACAACTCGATGAACTGCTGGCACAGATCGCGGAAATCCTCGAGCGGTAACAAACTAATGGCGACACTATGAATTTGAGGCAAATTTGTACAATAACCTATATGTATACCGTTCCATACGAAAGTAGCAAGTTGACTACCTCGAAAGTGTTAGATACTATTTCCATTGACGGTGGCAATGCAATGCTTGGTGTCCGTTCAGAATTTAGAATAGAGCCGAACTTACCCATTTCGACCACGAAAGTAAACAAATAGCCATGTCGCCTGAGGATTATCAGAATAACGCTACATCTCAACCTCAGATCGATGCAATAACCGAGCAGCGGGCTGGCCCCGGAATAATCGTTCTGTCCTCATCAATGCAATTACTCCACATGAACCGCCAAGCCTCAGAGCTTTGCCGGAAGATAAACGATGCAGAACATGGGAAGCAGAACAGCAAGCAGGCGCAGGGCGTACTTCCATCAGCGCTCACGGAACTGTCCTCTGAAATCATTAAAGCACTGACGGTTCGCACTGAAGCCAAAGACTGGGAACAGTTTGAAGTAAAGCGCGTAGCCGGAAATTCCGAGCAACCGATTCTGCTTCGGGGGTTTGGGTTGCCCGATCGAGGCGGCATTTCCAGCGCCCGACTTGTTATCACCATGGAGGAGATTGGTCGCCGGCAACAATTTAGTACGGACCAGGCGAAAGAACGGTTCCAATTGACCAACAGAGAGCACGCCGTAGTTGAGCATTTAGCAAAAGGCTGGACGAACAAAGAAATCGCCAATGCTCTGAACATAACGGAGCAAACAGTTAAGGAACATATCAAACATATTATGCGTAAGACGAATTCCACCACTCGCACCGGCATCCTTGCCCAAGTTTTCCGCTCATAACATCTTCGTCGTCTCTGATAGATCACACCTGTTGTTTAAACGCATCAGTTGTTACTGATCTGCCCAGTGCGAACTGGTCGCCCCTTGGCTGCATTTTCAATGGCTTGAGAGTGTGCTTCGGTGGCCTGTACTTTGCTCATCATTATCTTCATATGGCTCCCAATTCGAAATGGATACAGTGTGTCTTCTTGGTCGCGCTGGGTGTGGTCATTTCCGGGTGTCAGTCCGACGCAGGCTCCATTCATCGATCAAATTTTGGCGAGATCTGGAAAACCTACCAGGCATGTCGGTCGGCCGATAAAACGGAAGAGGTCATCATGCATGCCAGAACCGTGGAAAATATGGTCGTGCTTAGGAGTCCGCGGATACTGACTGCCGATCCTGATCGAATCTCACAGGGAACGTTGACGAAACTCGTCCATCCTCTTAAGACCAGACTGGCCGTTGATCCGCAAGCCATGAACGCAGATTGCCTTCTCCACGCGGGACAAGTTGCCTATCGACAAGGACAGATTATCCTTGCGCAGGACATGTTTGGCCGAATCTTACGAGGCGCTCAAGAGCCTGAGCTTCGCTATTATGTCGAATCGGCACGGCTGGGACTGCTTAGAATCGATCAGGAATTCCAGGCCACAGCCGAGAAGATCCCACCGACTGCTCTGCCTAACTAATTCATAGACCCACTTCTTCGCTCATCGCCTGCTCCTGGATCTGGGCAAAGTATTTTGTAAAGTTCCTCATACTGTTGAGCGGCTCCAGTCCACCCAACCTGCACCTGCATGCAGGCATCAATCAGTCTCTCCCATTCCGACTCTCGGTAAAGACCGAGTGCCCTTTTCAGCGAGCGCATGAAGGCTTCCGGAGTCGGGTCGTCGAACACAAAACCTGTCGGTGCGTGGGAGGCATCTCCGGGATATCCTATCACGGTGTCAGCCAACCCTCCTGTTTTCCTCACGATCGGCACGGTCCCATATCGCAAGCTAGAGAGCTGGGTCAACCCGCAAGGTTCATATCGCGAAGGAACCAAGAAAATATCGGCACCGGCCTGAATGCGATGAGCCAACCCTTCGTCAAAACCCAGTCGGACCCGAACGTGAGTTGGGTACGCCTTCTCCAAGTCCTTCAGCCGGCGCTCCAACAGATGGTCACCGGTTCCCAGCACCACCATCTGGAAATCGATCGTGCCCATGCTTTCCAGTGCATCGGCCACCAGATCGATCCCTTTCTGCTCCACAAGCCTGGATACAACCCCGATCAACGGACTCTCGTCCACCGGTAACTGCATCGTCTCCTGCAAGGTCGATTTGCACAGTCGCTTCCCTGAACGGTCACGCGCGGAGTATCGCGCGGGCAAGCACGGATCTTGTGAAGGATCCCACAGCTCGATATCGATCCCGTTCGTGATACCGATGAGACGATCGTGACGTTCCCGTAGCACGCCATCCAGCCCAAATCCCAGTTCCGGTAGTTGAATCTCCCGAGCGTAGGTCGGGCTCACGGTCGTGAGCCAGTCGGATGCGACAATGCCGCCCTTCAGCAGGTTGACGGATCCATAAAACTCGAGCCATGCCGGACTGAACCATTCAGGAGGCAATCCCATCCTCGGATATTCCGACCCAGGGAAAATCCCCTGATAGCCGAGATTGTGAATGGTGAGAATGTTTCGAACCCCCTTCAGCATAGCCGGCCGGCCCTCATTTGCGCGTAGGTATAGGGGAACCAATGCTGCTTGCCAATCGTGCACATGAATTATGTCCGGCATCCATCCTGAAGACTTGGCGGAGGCCATCAGCCATTCCACCGTCGCTCTCGAGAAAAACGCGAACCGATCAAGGTTATCGGGAAAGTCTCGGTTTTCCTGTCGATACAACCCCGGACGATCAAAGAACCCTGCGTGACGAACGACGACATAATCCGGACTGCGGGGGCCGTCTACACGATCCTGTCGAACCAGGATACATTCGATTGTCGCGGACTCGGTCCGACCGAGAACAGGGACGTCGATCGTGCAGAGGGGAGCCCTTGAAATCACGTGATTGTCTATCGAGCGGTAGCCCGGAAGCATGATCCGCACATCGTGCCCTCGCCGAGTCAGCTCATTCGAAAGGCCGGTGACCATGTCCCCTAACCCGCCAGTCTTGGCGAGAGGCACCGCCTCAGATGTCACCATGAGGACTTTCATTGGGAGGATGGTAGACTACCAGAAGGCAGACCGCTAGTGTCAGGGTGAACGGAAGTGGGAGATTCCAGTCGAGTCTTAAACAATGCTTCCCGCTGCCAGAGTTTCCCCATTGCTTGGATCTGATCCTGACCCATCGACTCGCGATACACCAGACGCTCTTGATAGAAACCCAGCATCATCTCCCGCTCCTCATAGGCCAAAAAGATGCCATCGCCCGCTACCATTGCGAGGTCCCAATTGGAGGGAGACTCACCGACATTCACACGGAAGTGGGGTATCCAACTGCCATCGGATAACACGAAGAATTGGGTCGGTTGAACTGATTGATAAGTCGGCGTCCCCCACTCGAAGAGCACCGCCTGCCGCGACACTTTGTGTACCGGCAGCCCTCCAGCGGCAATGAGACGCCGCTGCTCGGCCATTGGCGGCAACCCGCTACAACTCAGACCCGCAAAGTACAGAACGACAATCCAACACACCGACTGGAACCGCAGATCACGGAGTCTCTGACTGACCATCCTCTGTGTTCCTCACACCGTTGAGCCGCCTACAACAACCGTCTGCTCTTGGGCGCTTCAGGCTTCACCGGCTGACAAATGTCACACTGGCATGATCTGCGTAACAGCGCAAACGAATAGATCCCGCTGTCGTGACCATCGCTAAACGAAAATTTCAACCCGTATCGCCCGACAGGCTCAACGTCCTGGAGCATGATGAGGAGAGGGACATCGTCTGACTGCAATCGCCGTTCACCTGTCCATTCATCGACGCAAGCCGCACACGGACACTGTTGTCGTAGAAAACGAACGGGATAGACGCCCTGATGGCCATCGGTCCACTCGATTCCGAGGACTCCCTTCCCCAGCCACTGCATGTCCTTTGGTTCCAGAGCAAGCGCACTCATGACTTGGCTCCTACTTTACCGACCAGAAATCGTCGCACGATAGTGAAGTCACCTCCGCAATCCATCATCATCGCGCACGTGGCTCCCATGCATCGACCACCGGCATTTTTCTTCCCGCAACCACGGTAACGAACGTGTCGATGGCGACTTCCAACTCAGCGCGAACCCCTCCTTCTGCCCGCAAGCGCGATACCAACGGTATCGGCAGCCTGACCGCCTGCTGCAACAGGGCAAGGGTACCGGCTGAAAGAAGCATGCACGGAGCTGATTGTCGAGATAGACACACGGCACACACCATACCTCCGGACCGAGCCGAGAAATGGCGGCTGACCCGCTCCAATCGCTTGCCGCAACCGGCGCAGAGATCGACCTGCGGACGAAACCCCGTTTGCCCAAGGATACGAATCTGAAAGAGGACCGCCATCATTCTTGGGTCCGGGCTCCAGTGAACGGCTTGGAGCCCGGCCTTCAGCGCCTCAAAAATTCTCGAATCCGCATCTCCTTCCGCGGTCACAGCAGCTACGACATTGACAAGCCGCGCCGCCGCGGTCATTCGATCGAGATTGTCCCTCAGCGCGAGAAACGGCTCTTCGATATCGACGTGCCTGATGCGGTACAGAGCATCGTTCGACTTTTCGAACAGCGATACGCGGGAAACAACGAACGGTTCGAGGCCGCTCCCGAATTGACTCTTCGGCCGACGGGCTCCACGGGCCACCCCGCGAACTTTTCCTACCTGAAGGGTAAAGAACGTGACAATCCGATCGGCCTCTCCCCACCTTCGACTTTTGAGCGTGATAGCCAGGGTATCAATAAGCGGCATCGGTCAGGTACACGCCGCCGCAAGGGCGGTAGACAGGCGGACTTAGCGAAGGTAATCGATCAGGAGCGTTGCCAATGTCAAATAGATGGTGATTCCCGTGATATCGTTGGCGGTGGTCACGAAGGGGCCAGCCGCCACAGCCGGATCAACCCCGCTTCGTTTCAGAAGAATCGGCATGAACGTCGCCATGCTTGTAGAGACCAGGAACGCGACGATCAAAGACATTCCCACGACCATTCCGAGATACCCCTGTCCATGCCACGCCCAGCCGACGAGCGTTAAGAGGAGACCGCAGGCCAATCCCAACAGTATCGCGACACGGATCTCCCGAAAGAACACTTTCCAGGCATCCGACTGCTCAATCGATCCGGTCGCCAACCCACGAATAATGAGGGTAGACGACTGAAGACCGACATTGCCGCCCATCGCCGCAATGACCGGAATGAAGCTGACCACCGCGACCACTTCTTGAATGGTATAGCGAAAATACCAGAGGATCGCACCGGACAGGAGACTACCAAACAGATTGGTAAACAGCCAAGGAAACCGAACCTTGGCCGCCGCCATGCTGGATGACTTGGACAAGACATCCTCTTCCAACGCTCCGGCCATTTTCAACATATCTTCTGTCGCCTCTTCCCGGATGACGTCCACCACGTCGTCAACCGTGATGATCCCGACGAGGACATGCTCCCGATCGATCACGGGGATCGCCAAGAGGTTGTAACTTGCAACTTGCCGCGCGACCTCCTCCTGGTCCATATCGACCATCACACTCATCACATCCCGCGTCATGATGTTTTTGAGCGGCGTCCCGGGAGGAACCGTCAAGAGCTGGCGCAATGACAGGACCCCAACCAAATGATCGTCCTTGTCGGTCACATAAATATAGAACACGTTCTCGGCATCGCTGGCATGCTGGAGCCGACGAATGGCCTCTTGAGCCGTGACATCCTCCGGCAGAGAGAAAAACTCCGTCGTCATGATGCCGCCGGCTGTGTCCTTGGGATACTGGAGAATGCCGGCGACCTCGGTCGAAACGTCGGCCTTCATCAGAGCCAACGCGTCGTGGGCCCGCTCCGTGGGCAACACTCCCAGAATGTAGGCCACGTCGTCCGATTCCTGATCCTTCAATAACCAAGCGAGATCCGGCGCCTGCAGATCCGCCACTACGGCATTAATGCTGTCGGCATCGAGTTCGCTGAGGACGAGGCCGCGTTGCTTCTCCCCGCGCACCAACTCAAAGATCGTCCGCTTGTCCTTGGGCGAGGACAGGTGGCTGATCACCCGGGCAATATCCGCCGAGTGCATGCGTCCCAACATGCGGGTAAGATTCGTGATCGCCCCACGTCGCAATAACTTCTGAACGCTGGCCAGCAGCAGGGCGAACTTCGATTGTCCCCGCTCCGCACTCTCCCTGGCCTCCCTGGCCGGGGACGCGCCGAGTCCCTGTCCGGCCTGCGCCGGCGTGTCGCGGACAACGTCTTTATCGGTCGGGATCGCTGACACGATGCTAATACCCCAGTTCGGCGAGCAGGCGTTCATCCTGGCGCCATTCTTCGCGTACCTTCACCCAAAGCTGAAGAAAGACTCTCATGCCGAACAGCCGCTCCATTCCCAGACGGGCGTTCGTGCCGACCCGTTTCAGACGAGCCCCCTGCTGGCCGATCAGAATACCTTTATGCGAATCCTTTTCGACCAGCACCGTCGCGACGATCCGCGCAAGTCCCCCCTCCTCCTTGAACTCTTCGATGTCCACTGCCACCGAGTGCGGCACTTCCTCTTCAGTCTCGTGCAGGATCTGCTCGCGAATCAATTCGGCCGCAAGCGCCCGCATGGATTGATCCGTCAACATGTCGGCCTCGTACCGAGGTTCTCCTTCCGGCAACGCTTCGACTGTGCCGGCCAGAAGTCGATCCACTCCGTCGCCGGTCTTCGCCGAAATGGGAATCAGCGCCGTCCAGGGATAGAGACGGTTATAGGCATCCAGCAACGGCAGCAGTAGGGGCTTTCGCACCACATCGATTTTGTTCAGCACGAGCAAGACCGGCCGGGGGTGGCCCCCAAGCACCCGACGAACCTCCTGCACCACCGGACGGTCAGAGGATGCGGATTGTCGGCCGGCATCCACCACCACATAGACAACGTCGGCCGCATCCAGCGTATCCAGCGTGGTCTGTACCATCCGAGCATTCAGGCGATCCTGCGGCCGATGCAAACCGGGTGTATCCACAAAGGCAATTTGCGCCTCCGGCAAATGCGCGACCCCTAAGATTCTGCTTCTCGTCGTTTGAGACTTGTTCGAGACGATCGCCACCTTCTCGCCGAGCAGGCGGTTCAGCAACGTCGACTTACCGACATTCGGCCTCCCAATGATGGCGACGGTACCCGACTTCATCGCGGCGTCACGCTCCCGGGGCCGATCGATGGGCTGGACGGCGCCAACTGATACACCGTTTCCCCCTTGCGCACGAATCCAAGTTGTTCCCGCGCCAGCTCCTCAAGCCGCTCAGGATCATAGCGAAGCCGGTCTACTTCAAGATGCACTTCCGCATTCTTAACCTTCAATTCGCGGATCTCTCGCTCCAGTTGTTGTTCCTGGTTGAGCATCGCCCAATATTGCGGAATCCCCATTTCATCGAAGAAAAACGAGATCACGAGCAACAGGCCCACCGCCACGGCGATGAATTTTCCCCACTCCGAGGCCCGTTGTTGGCGGTCGAGATCAGACCGCCCGCGGTTCCGCTTAATCACATGCATGCGTTACAAACCGGCCGGGATCGCCCGGCGTCCGAGGTATATCGCGGCAGCCCCCAACTCCTCCTCGATCCGCAACAGTTGGTTGTATTTGGCCATACGATCCGTCCGCGACAGGGACCCAGTCTTGATTTGCCCGGTGTTCAGGGCGACCGCGATATCGGCGATGGTCGTATCCTCGGTTTCGCCGGAACGGTGCGACACCACCGCCGTATAGCCCGATCGCTTGGCGAGTTCGATAGCATCGAACGTTTCCGTCAGCGACCCGATCTGGTTGACCTTGATGAGAATCGAGTTGGCGATGCCCTCACGGATGCCTTTGGAAAAGATCTCTACGTTGGTCACAAACACATCATCGCCTACCAATTGGACCCGCCGTCCCAGCGTTTCGGTCAGCAGCTTCCAACCCTTCCAATCGTGCTCGCTGACCCCATCCTCGATGGAGAGGATCGGATACCGATCGACCAGCTTGGCATAGTATTCGATCAGTTCCTCCGGCGATCGATCAGGGTGCTTCTCAGCCGCCAGGTGGTAGACGCCCTTATCATAGAATTCGCTCGCGGCCGCATCGAGTGCCAGGGCGATATCCTTGCCGGCCTTGTACCCTGCCTCCTCAATAGCCTGAACGATCAGCGCTAACGCCTCCTCGTTGGAGCCAAGGTCGGGCGCAAACCCGCCTTCGTCGCCAACCGCTGTGTTGAGCCTCCGCTTTTTCAGAATGCCCTTGAGGGTGTGAAAGACTTCGGTCGCCATCCTCAACGCCTCACTCAAGCGCTCGGCGCCGACCGGAACGATCATGAATTCCTGAAGATCCAGCCGATTGTCGGCATGGGCACCGCCATTGATGATGTTCATTAAGGGTACCGGTAGGACCCTGGCGTTGGTCCCTCCCAGATAGCGATAGAGGGGCTGCCCGGTTTCTTGCGCCGCCGCACGAGCGACAGCCATTGAGACCCCGAGAATGGCGTTGGCACCGATCCGGCCCTTGTTCTTCGTCCCGTCGATGTCGATCATTGTTCGATCAACGGCGGCTTGATCCAGCCCGTCGATCCCCAACAGCTTGGGTGCCAACAGCTTGCTGACATTGCCCACGGCCTTCGAGACGCCTTTTCCCATCCAACGCTTTTTGTCTCCGTCGCGAAGCTCGATGGCCTCCTTGGCTCCGGTTGACGCCCCCGAGGGTACCGCCGCCCGCCCACGCGCGCCGCTCTCCAGCACGACATCCACTTCCACCGTGGGATTTCCGCGGGAATCCAACACCTGCCGCCCTTTGATCTCTCGAATGGCGCTCATTCCTCTCTTCCTTTTGTGAGGATCCAGACCAAAGATAGAAAAGTCCAACTCTCGAAATCTGATAGTTGACCAATCAAACTGCTTTCTTTAGGTAAATATCGAATCCTCTGTAATGCCCTCCCGGCTTTGCATCCACCCATGACGACCAGCTAACTGCCGGCCATACAAACTTGGAGTCATTAAAGAGAGAGGCAATGCCTTCCCATTGCGGTATTCCTGAAATGAGCCAAACTGATCCCCACACAGCTTTAGAGTCCTGACAGAGGCTTGCCACCTGCTTGATATCTGCTGAACCACCCATAATGTCCAATTAAACAACTAGGTGCCTCCGTATAAAGAACTCACCGCCGACAAAACCATCGACCTCTAAGCTCACCCTATCCATACTAATCTTCTTCCCGACTAGTGTTGCGTCCCAGAAGTTCGTTCGTGGTGAGCCTGTCGAACCATGAACGGAACGCGTTGAAAGTGGGCGCCCTTCGACACGCTCAGGGCGAACGGGTTATTACCGAAACCTACGGGAAACAACACTAGCCTCCCACTCTCTCAAGAAGCTGGCCTCGTTCGAATCCTTTTTGGGGGGATGCCTAAACTCGCGTCTACTGCGCGCATGGAACGAGCACCTTCTGAGCGTGCGGGTTCTGCGAGCACACACGCGAGTTCAGGCATCCCCCAATTCATCTCTCTCATCCAGCCAACTTCTCCCTCAACATTTCGTTGACCTTGGCTGGATTCGCCTTCCCGCCCGACGCCTTCATCGCTTGCCCGACCAGAAAACCCAGCACCTGTGTCTTGCCGCTCTTATACTGCGCGACCTGAGCCGGATTCTTCGCCAACACCTCGTCGAGAATCCGCCCCAGCGCTCCTTCGTCAGACACCTGTGTGAGCCCCTTCTCCTGCACGAGCTGCTCAGGTGACACCCCAGAACGATAGAGGTCCGGGAAGGTGTCTCTCGCGACCTTCAGACTGATGACCCCGCGCTCCACCAATTGCAACAGCTCGGCTAGGCGTTCAGGTGTAACCGGGGACCGATCGGCGGACAGCCCCGACTGATTCAATTCCCGTAGCAGTTCCCCCATGACAAAGTTGCTGATCGTCTTGGGCTGGGGGAACAGTCTGACGCAGGTTTCAAAATAATCGGCCAACGCCTTGGAACCGGTCAGCACCTGCGCATCATATTCGGGCAGGCCGTAGTCCGACACGAACCGCGACTGTTTGGCCTCCGGCAATTCCGGCAGGGTCGCGCGAAGGGCCTCAATCCAGGCCGGATCGATCGTCAGGGGCAACAGATCAGGGTCTGGGAAATAGCGATAGTCGTGGGCTTCTTCCTTGCTGCGCATGACCGCCGTTTGGCCCTTCTCCAGATCCCAGAGCCGCGTTTCCTGTTGGATCGTCCCTCCCTCCTCGAGCACCTTGGCCTGCCGTTTGATCTCATATTCCATCGCATCCTTCGCAAACTTGAAAGAATTGATGTTCTTGAGCTCCACCTTTGTTCCGTAGGCCACTTGTCCGACCGGCCGCAGAGAGAGGTTCGGCTCGCAGCGAAAACTCCCCTCCTCCATGTTCCCGTCGCACACCCCGAGATACACCAACAGGTCACGCAGCGCCTTAAGGTAGGCTACGACTTCGTCGGGCGACCGCAAGTCGGGCTCGGTGACGATCTCCAAGAGCGGTGTCCCGGCTCGATTCAGATCGATCCGGCTGGATAGGGTGCCGGTCTCGTGCACGTTCTTCCCGGCATCTTCCTCCAGATGCGCCCGCCGGATGCGCACCCGCTTGGCCGCCGCCCTGGTCCGGATGTCGAGCCAGCCGTTCGCACAAATGGGAGACTCATATTGCGAGATTTGATACCCCTTGGGCAGGTCCGGATAAAAGTAGTTCTTGCGGGCAAATCGGCTGGCGGTTTCAATAGTGCAGTTCAGGGCGAGTCCGGCCCGGATCGCCATTTCCACCGCCGCGCGGTTGACGACCGGTAGTGAGCCGGGCAATCCGAGGCAGACCGGGCAGACCAAGGTATTGGGAGCGGCGCCGAACGTGGTACTGCACCCGCAAAACATCTTGGAGTCGGTCCGCAACTGCGCATGGACCTCAACCCCGACAACGACTTCGTAGGTCACGCGCTCCCTTTCCCTCCTTCGACCCGTTCTCGTTCACGGCGCATTGCATCCCGTCCCGCTTGAAAGGCCTCCGTCAACAACGATTTCTGGGACTCGACGAAATGCCGGCCCTTCTCGGCCACATCTTCCAAGGCTTCGCCCGCCTTTCCCGCCAGATCCCGCAATTCTCCTTCCGTCCGACGGGCATAGGTCCGCAACTGATCCCGCGTCTCCTGTCC
Source organism: Nitrospiraceae bacterium (assembly GCA_050246315.1). Classification (GTDB taxonomy): domain Bacteria; phylum Nitrospirota; class Nitrospiria; order Nitrospirales; family Nitrospiraceae; genus Nitrospira_G. The sequence continues at coordinate 72,469 of JBFWWG010000008.1, forward strand.
TGAACGAGGGGCCAGAAACAAGGCCGCGACCGCGCCCATGGTCGCGCCGGTCAAGAACGCCAACAACACCGCCCCTGCTGTCGGTCCACGATCATCCGCCATTGGAACTCCCTCCTTGTGAATGCAACCGATCTTTAACCACCGATGAGGCCGCACGAAACCCGGCGACCAAACTGGCCACGTTCGAAAGCAGCGACCCACCGGACCCTCGTACCAAGTTGTGAACCTGCTGGACGGATTCACCCACCTCACCGATGGCATGCAATAGGGTCGAAGCATGGGTGACGCCATTTTGTGCCTGGTCCGTGAGTTGATTGATGTTTTCCGTCATCTTCCGCAACTCGCTCAACAGGGTCGGCAGCTCCGCATTGAGTCGAACCAACACCTGGGAGAGTTCGCGAACCGTCTCCCGTAGTTGCAGCAGCGTCGGCACGAGAAACGCCACAAAGCCGGCGAAGGCCACAGCCGCGATGATCGCTGCGATTTCAACCCCGTTCATCATTCAATCCTCCATGCTGGACAGCCGGCCCCGTCACCGCACGTTCGCCCGCTTGGTGTGCCACGGAGTGACCTGTTCGTATGCGTAGCCGGCGCGGAAAATGACTTCTTCTTCGAACGGCCGCCCGATGATCTGCATGCCGATCGGCAGCCCGGCGGCACTCAATCCGCAAGGCAGCGCCAGCGCCGGCAGCCCCGCAAGGTTCACCGAGATGGTATAGATGTCCGACAGGTACATCTGCAGCGGATCAGCGGTCTTGGCCCCCAGTCTAAAGGCCGGCGTCGGCGTGACCGGTGTCACAATCAGGTCCACTTCCTTGAAGGCAACCTGGAAATCCTGCTTAATGAGCGTTCGGACCGCCTGAGCCTTGCCATAGTAAGCGTCGTAATAGCCGGCGCTGAGGGCATAAGTGCCCAGCATGATGCGCCGCTTGACCTCGGGACCGAACCCTTCTCGACGCGTGGTCATGTAGAGGTCGAGCAAGTCTTTGCTCGACGAACCGCGCAGGCCGTATCGCACGCCGTCATAACGGGCCAGGTTGGAGCTGGCTTCGGCCGTGGCGATGAGATAGTAGGTGGCCACGGCGGCACCCGTCATGGGGAGCTTGATCTCCTTGATCTCCGCCCCCAATTCTTTCAGCTCGCCGAGCGCACCACCGACGGCCTGTTCGATCTCTGGATCAAGCCCTTCCGCAAAATACTCCATCGGCACGCCGATGCGCACCTTTCGCAAATCCTTGCGCTTGAACACCCTCGTATAGTCGGGCACCGGCACCGAAGCAGAGGTGGAATCCAACGGGTCGTGCCCGGCAATCACGTTGAGCAGGATGGCGGCATCTGCCACGTCCTTGGTGATCGGACCGATCTGGTCCAGCGAAGAGGCGAACGCGACCAGCCCGTACCGCGACACACGCCCATACGTCGGTTTGAGCCCGACCACGCCGCAAAACGCCGCCGGCTGCCGGATCGACCCGCCCGTGTCGGACCCCAAGGCCGCCACGCATTCGTCAGCGGCCACGGCCGCCGCCGACCCGCCGCTCGACCCGCCCGGCACGCATTTCGGGTTCCAGGGATTGCGGGTCGGGCCAACAGCCGAGTTTTCGGTCGACGACCCCATGGCGAATTCGTCCAGGTTCGTCTTGCCGATCAGCAAAAATCCCTGCGCCCTCAGCTTGGCCACCACGGTAGCGTCGTAGGGAGGCACGAAGCGCTCGAGCATCTTTGAGGCGCAGGTGGTCCTCATCCCTTCGGTGCAGATATTGTCCTTGATCGCAATCGGCATCGCCATCATCGGCTGAGTCTTGCGCCAGCCCTTGAGGCTGTCATCCAACGCATCGGCGGCCGCCGCCAGCGATTCCTTATCGGCGCGGGTCACGTAGGCGTGGACCCTCGGCTCGACATGATTGAGCCGCAGGTCATACGCGCGAACGATCTCTCTGGCCTTCACGTCGCCTCCCGTGAACCGGGCCTGAAGCTGCTGGAGGGTCAACTTATGGAGCGGCGTCATGAGGGTTTGGCCTTGTGCACGATGCGATTCTTGTCGTCCACGAGAATGATCCGCGGATGGTGCCGCTTGGCCTCTTCCTCGCCGTAGTACTCGTAACAGAAGATGATGATCTTATCGCCCACGACCGCCTTGCGGGCCGTCGGGCCGTTGAGCACGACCTCGCCACTGCCCCGTTTCCCCGCCATGGCATAGGTGGAGAACCGCTCCCCGTTGTTGAGGTTGGAAATCATGATGAATTCATACGGCAAGATGCCGGCCGCTTCGAGCAGGTCTTCGTCCACCGTCAAGCTGCCTTCGTATTCCAGATTGGCGTCGGTGACCAGCACCCGATGAATCTTGGACCGCAACAATTGTCGAAACATGCGACTATCCTTTTTTTCGCGGCCGGTTCCCACACAGCCCGGCCGACGCTTCGGTTTCCTATCGCTCCTGAATGACCTTGGGAACGAGAAACGTTCCTCCCTCCGCCTCCGGAGCGTTGGCCGTCGCGGCCTCGGCGCCCAACGACGGTCGGACCTCGTCCTCACGCAACGGTCCGGGCTGGTCGAGTCCCGAAGCCATGTGGTCCACGCCCTCCGTGCCGATCGTCTTGAGTTGCTCGACATACTCCAAAATCTTGCTCAATTGGCCGGAGAACAAGGCCTTCTCTTCCTCGCTTACACGAAGCCGTGCGAGTTTCGCGACATGCTCAACTTGTTCGGTCGTGATCGACACCGTCAGGCCTCCCTTCGCCGCCTTCGCTCCTACCGGATTATTCCACGGTCACGCTTTTCGCCAGATTCCGCGGCTGGTCCACATCGGCTCCGCGCAGGATCGCCACATGATACGCCAGCAACTGCAGCGGAATCGCGAACAAAATCGGGGACAGCAGCGGATGCGTGTCCGGAACCGTAAACACGGCATCGGCCGTCATGCCCAATTCTCGCTCGCCTTCGGCCACCAACGCAATGACCGGCGCCCGCCGAGCCTTGACTTCCATGAGATTGCTCACCGTCTTCTCATAGAGCCGATCGCGCGGCGCCAGCACCACCACGGGCATGTCCCGGTCGATCAAGGCGATCGGCCCGTGCTTCATCTCGCCGGCGGCGTATCCCTCGGCGTGAATATAGGAAATTTCTTTCAACTTGAGCGCACCTTCCAGAGCGATCGGATAGTTGATGCCTCTCCCCAGATAGAGAAAGTTGCGCTTCTTGTAAAATCGCTTGGCGATCGCCACGACCTCGGCTTCCCGCGCCAGAATCCGCTTGACCAGCGTGGGCAAGGTGACAAGTCGCTCCAGCCAGGCCTTGCCGTCGGCCTTGGACAGGACCCCCCGGACACGCCCCAGATGCAGGGCCAACATATAGAGCGCGGTCAACTGTCCCGTGAAGGCCTTGGTGGAAGCTACCCCGATTTCAGGCCCGCAATGGGTGTAGAGGATACCGTCCGATTCGCGCGCCAGCGTGCTGCCGACGACGTTGACGATGGACACGACCCTCGCACCCTTCTGCTTGGCTTCCCGCGCCGCCGCCAGCGTATCGGCGGTCTCGCCGGATTGGGAAATGGTAATGAACAGATCGTTTTTCTCCACCAACGGATTCCGATATCGGAACTCCGACGCAATATCCACCTGCACCGGCGTCCGGACCATTTCTTCCAACAGATATTTGCCCACCAGCCCCGCATGCCAGGACGTGCCGCAGGCGACGATCCAGATCCGGCCGACCGCAGCGAATTGCTCGTTCGTCAGACCGATATCGGGTAGATCCGCCTCGCCCTCTTCGAACGAATAGCGGCCACGCATCGTATCGAGAATCGTCTGAGGCTGCTCGTAGATCTCCTTCAACATGAAGTGCGGAAACCCGCTCTTCTCCGCCGCCGCGGCATCCCACGTCACCTTCGTGATCTGACGGGACACCATCCGCCCCTCGCAGTCGGTCAGTGTGATGTCGGAGGGGCCGACTTCCGCCACATCGCCTTCCTCCAGGTACAACACATCGCGGGTATGGTCGAGCATGGCCATCACGTCGGAGGCGACAAAAGAGGCGCCCGCCGACCGCCCGACCACGAGCGGGCAGCCGGAGCGGGCGGCGACAATCATGTCGGGCTCGCGTTCTGAGATCACGGCGATGGCGTAACTACCCCGGATCTCTTTGGTCGCGGCCCGGACCGCTTCACCCAGCTTCATGCCCTTCTTGACGAACCTGTTGATGAGATGCGCAACCACCTCGGTGTCGGTCTCCGATTCAAAGCGGTACCCGTCCCGCTCCAACTGCTGGCGGAGCGGCACGTAATTTTCAATGATCCCGTTGTGCACCAACACACAGCCTTCCGAGCGATGCGGATGCGCGTTCTGTTCCGACGGCTTGCCGTGAGTGGCCCATCGTGTATGGCCGATGCCGATATGTCCGTGCAGCTCTTTGCCGAGCAGCGCCTGCTCGAGCTTCATCAATTTGCCCACGCTGCGGCGCACCTCAATCCGTTCGCCCTGATGCACCGCCACCCCGGCCGAGTCGTATCCACGATATTCCAACCGTTTGAGCCCACCCAACAGAATCGGGACCGCGTCTTTGTCACCGATATACCCGACGATTCCGCACATGATGGGCTACCTCCTCTTCACGGACTTCGAGTCTTGCGTCTTCGTAGCTCGAGACTTCGTCCGACGGGACATTGGAACAGCTCCGGAGACAGATGAGCGTGCGCCGCTCACCGGTTTGCCGCTCTCCGCAAGCATGCGACGCTTGGTGGCCCAGCCAGGACGGTTGACCTGAGAGGCCCGCCCGATGGCCAGCGCATTCGGCGGCACATCCTGCGTCACGGTCGTGCCAGCGGCGATCAGCGCACCGCGACCGATCCTCACGGGCGCGACGAGTTGCGTGTCACTGCCCACAAACACGTCGTTTTCGATGACGGTCTGATATTTCTTGACCCCATCGTAGTTACACGTGATCGTGCCCGCGCCGATATTCACGCCCTTTCCGATGACCGCATCGCCGAGGTAACTGAGATGATTGGCCTTCGATCCCTCGCCGAGTTCGGCCTTCTTGATCTCGACGAAATTGCCGACTTTGGCCTGTCGGCGCACCACGGTGCCCGGTCGCAAATGCGCAAACGGTCCAAGATGGGCCTCATCCTCGACCTGCGACTCGCGCAGCACGCAGGAATCCAGGATCTCCACCCGATCACCCACCACGCAATCGGTCAAGCGTGCGTGCGAGCGAATTACGCAATCCTCTCCAATCCGGGTCTGCCCCTCCAACGTCACATGGGGATACAGCACCGTATCGCGTCCCAGTCTCACATCGGCATCGATCCAGGTCGTCGCAGGATCCTTCATCGTCACGCCCGCCTCAAGCCAGGCGGCCCGAATCCGCTCGCGGATCGTCCGCTCCGCCTCGGCCAATTGCGCCCGCGTGTTGACGCCCAAGCCCTCGGCCGCCTCTTGAAGTTGCACCGCTGCGACAGGACGCCCCTGCGCGACCGCCAAGCCGACGATGTCGGTCAAGTAATACTCGCCCTGCGCATTCTGGGGACGGATCTGATCAAGAGCTTCGAACAGAAACGACCCCTCAACGACATAGGTTCCGACGTTGATTTCACGCAAAGCGGCTTCCGCCGGCGTCGCATCCCGATCCTCGACAATGCGCAGCACTGCCTGGTTCCGAAGAGACCTCGCTCCTTGCTCGAACTCGGCCCGAACTACCCGCCCATACCCGGTCGGATCATCCAAGACGGCGGTGAGCAGGGTCACGGTGGCCCCATCTTGGCGGTGCACACGGAGCAGTTCCTCGACCGTCTCCTTCGTCAAAAGGGGCGTGTCGCCGTTCAGAATCAAGAACGTTAACGGCGTTGAACCCTGCGCGGAAACGAAGACCGGACACGCCTGCCGGACGGCATCCCCTGTGCCCAGTTGTTTTTCCTGCAACACGATATGCAGCGGCGGCCGGCCGGCCGGCCCTCGCGATTGCGCCTCCAACACGGCCCGCACCCGGTCGCCCTGATGCCCCACAACTACCGCGACACCCCGATCGCCGAACTGCCGGCCAAGTTCCACCGCATAGAGCACCATCGGCCGACCCGCAACGGGATGCAGAACCTTGACGACCTTCGACTGCATACGTTTGCCCAATCCGGCCGCCATGATGATAACGCCGACCCGATCCGAGACACCCGACTCGTTCCGCAAGGCAATTGACGTCGCATCGAGAGGAGCAGACTGCGGGACTCGCTTCATCCGATGGGCACTCCAATCTCCGGTTGTCGCACCTTGGACCAGGCGCTCTCGTTGCCGGCGTGTGGGTTGGAGGGCTCCGGCGAATACAGCCCACCGGACACGATCAGCTTCATCGCCTCTTCCACTGAAATATCGACCGGCGTGACATCTTTCTCCGGCACCAGGAGGAAATACCCCGACGTCGGGTTGGGCGAGGTGGGTACGTACACGTTCAACAAGGGTTCAGGCGTCACGCGCTGGGCGTCCCCCTGCGTCGTCCCCGTGACAAAGGCAAAACAATACTGGCCGTTCTTGGGAAATTGAATCAGCACCACACGGTTGTATCGTCCCCGCTCGCCGACCGACAAGACGTCCATCATGGATTTGATCGTCGAATAGATCCCGCGTACGACGGGCACTCGGTTCAGCAGTCCCTCCCACCACTTGACAACCTGCCGTCCGATGACATTGGTCGTAAAAAGTCCGACGGCGAGAATCAGCAACACGAGCGTGACAATCCCTAAACCCGGAACGTAGGACTGGGGCATCACCAATCGGACAACGACATCGCCCAATATCCCATCCACGGTGACGAATAACGTCTTGAGGATGAGGATCGTCCCCCAGATCGGTGTAATGACGAGGAGACCGGTCAAAAAGTAGCGTTTGATCGCGGCCTTAACTGGTTTCATCGGGATCAGCAGGATGACTGGTCATCATACCCAGATCGAAAGAGCCGTCGCAAGCCTTTTCTTGCTAATTTCAATGACTTGGACTAGGATGCCGGCCACTTTCCCGTGACCAAATCCAAACCCAAACCATCGCCCGGTTCCGTCCTCAGTCCTCGTCGCCGGCCGGGTCTCTTCATTTCCCTGGAAGGAATCGAAGGGAGTGGCAAAACGACCCAGTCGGCGAGGTTGGCCGACTGGCTGAGTCGAGAGGGATATGAGGTCATCCGGACGCGTGAGCCCGGAGGAACGCCGCTCGCCGAAGCCTTGCGTGACTCGTTATTGAACGCGACAGATGAACCGGTGGCCCCTTGGACGGAAGTCCTGCTGGTATTGGCCGCACGGGCGCAGCATGTCGCACAGGTGATTCGTCCGACGCTGCAACGAGGCGCCATCGTCCTGTGCGATCGGTATGTCGATTCCACCTTGGCCTATCAGGCCTATGGACGAGGCCTTCCCTCGGCGATGCTCTTGCGCCTGCATCGACAAGTCACCGATAATCTGATGCCCGACCTGACCCTGCTGTTTGACGTGCCGGTGACGGTGGGGCTACGACGCCGTCGAGAGGATGGGACCAAGACCAACCGTTTGGACGAGGAGACCGGGCAGTTCCATGAACGTGTGCGGCATGGATTTCAGGCTCTCGCGCGGAAGTATCCGTCCCGCATACACGTGATCCCCTCCGGACGAAGCCCGGAGCGGATTCACACGGATGTGAAACGTTTGCTGCTGGCCGTCCTGACTCGCAGGAAGGACGCACTGCGTAGACAGAGTCCGACTTCCACTCTTCCGCGACAATTGATGAGAGCGCATGCCGTTCGCTGACGTCGTCGGACATGACCGGGCCAAGAGCCTGTTACGATCGGCCATACTCAACGAGCGCGTGGCCCACGCCTATCTGTTCCACGGTCCGGACCGGATTGGAAAGCGGCTGCTGGCGTTGCGATTCATGCAGGCCATGGCATGCGAGGCAACTTCACCATCCGATGAACCGGATGCCTGCGGCCGCTGCCGTTCCTGCCACCAGTTCGATCAGGGCACCCATCCGGACCTCTCCCTGATCCGGCCAGATCCCGAGCAATCGTCCCCACAGATCAAAATCGAGGACATCCGAGAGCTGGAAAGCCGCCTGATCTATCGCCCGTTGATCGCGCCGCGGAAGTTTTGCCTGATCGACGATGCGGACGCGATGAACCTCCCCGCCGCGAACGCCTTATTGAAAACCTTGGAAGAACCACCGGGGTATGGGCTGCTCATCCTCGTATCGAGCCGGCCCTACTCAATGCCGGCGACGATCCGCTCCCGTTGCCAGAGCCTGCGCTTGACCCCGCCGCCATTTGAGCAAAGCGTCCGCCACCTGATGAACATGCGTGGCTGGTCGGAGCCGGACGCCACCGTCCTGACGAGCCGCACCGAAGGCCGGCTCGGAGAAGCGCTCATGACCGACCTCGCATCGATCCAAGAGCGACACGATAGTCTTGCGACGCTGCTGGCGCCGCACGCCTTGCGCTCCACCACGGCGACCCTGACCGCTGCAGAAGCGCTCTCAAAAGAGGACCGACTCAGCGACAGCCTGGATCGGCTTTCCCGATGGGTGCGCGACCTCGTCCTGGTGGGAATCGGCAGCCGCACGGAATCCTTGACCTATGCCTCGCATCGGCCGCTGCTGGAAACCATCGCCAAGCCAGCGGACAGCGATCGGCTGCTGGGGCTGCTGCAAGAGATTGACGCCATCCAACGAAACAGCACCCGTAACTTGAATGCTCAACTTGTGCTCGAACACCTCTTACTCCAGCTCCGCGAAGCCGTCGCCCCCGATCTGCGCACCCCGGTTCCGAGCCCGCGTCATGAATAATGCGGGCGAGCGCCAGTGTGCGGTCGTCAAATCCCCGGCTGACTTCTCTTCGCTCCAAACCCGCTATCCATTCTCTGCCTTTCGAAGCGACCTCCGGAAAATCAATACTCATGCCCGACCCCGTTACAGTGACCCTGTGTTTCGGGCAAATGCCCAGCAGGCTGATGACCGCCGCGAGCACGTGAGAACGAGCCGGTGGTCAGACGTAGAAATGAGGGCGCAAGTCATCTTCGGAGATGAATCGACTGGCTTGGCGAAAGATGGCGCGGAGCGTTCCAGGGTCTAACTCCGATGGAGCGGAATGGTCAAGACCTGGCGCGCGTCGGTCACTTCGCGGACAAGCTTGGCGTGGCTGCCCCGCTGGGAGGTTTGGCGAAAGCCGAAGCGGTGGGGAATGCTGAGGACGTCGTGGCCGCTGAGTCTACGAAGCTTGGGCATGCAGCGGGTCCAGCTCCATCGTCAAGACCACGGTGGGGTGCTCTCGCAGACCGAAGGTGGCGGGCGATTCTCCCTCCAGGTGCAAGGCGGTGGCCTCTTGGAGATTCTTGACGGTTTCATCCAGCGTGCGCCCCTGAGTGACCACGGCCAGTTCGAGGCATTCTGCGACATAGCCGACGTCATCCCCGGGCCGAATGACGGCCTTGATGGTTTGTTGCAGCGGACTCACACGACCTCCTTGGCGGCAATCTTAGGTGCGCAGAATACCGTGGCCGCTCTCTGGGCGCAAGCGACGGTTGGAGCCACCGGATATGCCCTGATCCGCCGCCATGCCTAGGAGTGAGTGCGCAGTCGTCAGATCCTGGCCGGCTGCCCCCCTCCCCAAGCGGGCATCCATTCCCTTCCTTTCGGAGCGGCCGTCTGTAAGTCAATACTCAGGCCTGACCCCGTTACTGTCGCAGGAAACCATCGCCAAGCGAGCGGACAGCGATCGGCTGCTGGGGCTGCTGCAAGAGATTGACGCCATCCAACGAAACAGCACCCGTAACTTGAATGCTCAACTTGTGCTCGAACACCTCTTACTCCAGCTCCGCGAAGCCGTCGCCCCCGATCTGCGCACCCCGGTTCCGAGCCCGCGTCATGAATAATGCGGGCGAGCGCCAGTGTGCGGTCGTCAAATCCCCGGCTGACTTCTCTTCGCTCCAAACCCGCTATCCATTCTCTGCCTTTCGAAGCGACCTCCGGAAAATCAATACTCATGCCCGACCCCGTTACACGAGCGGGCATCCATTCCCTGCCTTTCGGAGCGGCCGTCTGTAAGTCAATACTCAGGCCTGACCCCGTTACGGATTGGCGATCATGAATTGCATGGCGGATTTCTTTGTGGAACTGGAAAGTGCCGGGGTTAAAAACACAAGCAATAGCAGACCCGCCCACCATGTATAGAAGTACATGACTGCGAACGCAGCAGGTATCGAAAGAATCCACACCCAACTCCAGAACATGTGCGCCGCTTGATACCGCTTAGGCAACATTTTTGAGTTTGCGATTTGAAGAGCCTTTGAGCGATCCACGTCGACTTCCAGTTTTCCTTCGTTCCAAGACCGCACAAATTCAGAATGCTCCATTAGGCCTCCGTCACTTTCGAGCGGGCTTTGGCTTGTAATTTGTCGGAAAGCATCAGAAGGCCGATTCCGGGAGCCAATGTGATTATCGTTACGACATAGTTGGCCACGTTAAATGGGCTCAGGAGGTCCTGAACGCCGGAAAATCCCTCCTTCATCCAGACCCCAACTATGCCCACCAAAATCAGGAGACCGGCCAACACAAGCCAGACATACCCAAGCACTTTGCATGTGATTGCCCAGAACTTCATTTCGACTCCCTTAGCCCTAACGTCTGAATTCACCGGCCTTGCGCGGCTTTATGCGCAAGGTCCGGTGGAATGATGGGTTGGGCCTAGGTTGCATCAAGTACCCCAGCGGCCACGAGGTCTCTTTTGATCTCCAAGAGCTTTTCGGAGATGTTGTGAGTAAATCGCTTTTGAATAATTCCGCCAAAGTCTGAAAACAGCGATGTTCCTTCCTTGAGAAGAAGCATTGCACCCGACCGGTCAAGCCGACCACAGAACCACCCCAGTTCATAAATGACGTTGGGGCGAGCTTGAAGATAGACGTCCTTTCCCGAATTGACTTCATCATCCGGCGTGAAGACTGCGATCGCGTAACTGCACGTTTTTGCGTAGTGCTCGAATTTCTCTACTACCGTCTTGCAGCCAGCGTCCGGCTGCTCCTGCAATACGATTGGGTTAAGACGGAACTCCGATTTCAAGATGTCTTTCAGTTCTCGCCATTTGGCTTCATCTCGGCCATGTATTACGAAAATATTTTCTCGACGGCGCAGTGCATCTTCGGCCTTCTTCCTAGCCATTAAGTCTGGGTTGCGGGTAAGGCGAGTGAGCGAGGCCCGAACAACTGAGAGAATGTTTTCAACACTCTTGTATGACGGAGAGCCAGTGAAGTTGGACACACCGTCGTTGAATTCGCCAACGATCTGAGCAGAGTAGGCATTGCTACCGAGAACGTCGTTGAATAGGTCTACAAGTTCCCGAACGTACTGTCGAAACAGCGGATCGTCACCGCGACCGATGTGGATGCCATCACGGCTGCGCGTAAACCTGGAGAGTATTCCAGCGAGGTCGCCTTCATACCGCTTGAGTTCAGCAATGATTGTCTCACCGTCCAAAGTGCTGCCTCCTAGGCCCAACGTTCCGCATCAGCCGCGCCGCTTCTTGGCGTCGGCTGCATGCGGCTGTTAGCTGACATCGTCTCCATACCTCATATGCTCGCCCCATTTGTAAAGCCAGGATTGGTATTCGGCGAGGCCATCAATGTCCGGAAACAAGGAGGCCTTGTGTATGCCGCACTTGTTCAAATTAAGCTTGAGGGTTAACGGGCCACGTCCGATTGTGATTCGCACAACGTTCTCCGGCTTGAAAGCATTCGCGGGATTCTTGTGTATGGTGAATAAACCGGTTTGAGCAGGTATCCGCGGGCTAATGTGTGGCGGGTAATACATCATCACATCGTCGAGGGCGTCGAGGTCGTTGTGTTTTTCAGGGGGCGCCAGTGGGACGTCTTTGACGGCGTAGATCATGGGCGGGACGGCGCGGTCACGCGCGTCTTCGACGGCAAAGTAAGCCGCAACAAAAAGGCTTTCGCTCCAGTCGAGCAGGCGGGTAAACATCCCGTGATGTTGTGCCAAAGCGAGCCACTCAAGCCGGTTGTCGGGAACATGCCTGACGTATGGTCCAGCGGCGCGCATGAAATGCCGCACCATTGTTTCCTCGGCGTTGCGGTCATAAAGAAGCTCGCCGCCGCTCAGGGCTTTGCGCGACCCCGGTCGACCGATCTTGGGAATGAGCTCGTAGTTGCTCTGACGCACTCCACGGAAGATCCAACTGCCGTCCTTACGAAAGGGCTGAACGAGGCTGGCCAGCTCCTCAAACGAGTTTATGGTTCGATCCTTCCGGATACTGATACCTATCTCCGCCAAGCCGCTCCCCCCGTTCGACTTTGATGTCAGCTAACTTGAAGTCGGCTCCCGAAATGGTGTAGTTGTAGACACCGTTGCGGCACAAGTTAGCGAGAACCTCCTGCCATGTCAATCACTTCGTCCCAGCCGAGGAAACCGCTGTCCAGGAGTTATACACCTCAAGAGGCCAGGCCCTCCGATACCCTCTTCGACCAGGTGCGCGACGCCATCCGCGTCAAGCATTACAGTCTCCGGACCGAGCATTCCTATCTCCAATGGGTGCGCCAGTTCGTCGGTTACCACAAGCGCCACCCCGGCGCGTTGGGCGAAACAGAGGTGCGGGATTTTCTCACGCACCTGGCCCGAGACCGCCGCGTCAGCGCGTCCACGCAAAACCAGGCCTTCAGCGCGATTCTGTTTCTCTTTCGGGAGGTCTTGAAGAAAGACATCGGCGAGTTGCAAGGCGTCGAGCGGGCTCAGAACCGAGATCGCATCCCGCTCGTGCTGTCGCGGGAGGAAGTGCGTGCCGTGTTGTCCCATCTCCAAGGCACGCCGCGCGTGATGGCGGACCTGCTCTACGGCTCGGGGCTGCGACTCATGGAATGTGTGCGATTGCGCGTGAAAGATATCGATATTCCACGACGGCAGCTCATCGTGCGAGAGGGGAAGGGCGGCGATGATCGCGCGACCCTGTTGCCCCAGGCCGTGATCGCGCCGCTGCAACGCCAACTCGAGTATGCGAAGGCCCTCCACCAGCAGGACCTGCGCGACGGCTATGGCGAGGTGTACCTGCCCTTCGCGCTCGAGCGGAAATATCCCCATGCGGAGACGGAATGGGGGTGGCAGTATGTGTTCCCGTCGAAACAGCGGTCGGTCGATCCGCGCTCGGGCAAGGTTCGCCGTCATCATCTCGACGAGAAGGTGCTGCAACGGGCGATGAAGGAGGCGGTGCGCGCCGCTGGGCTGACCAAGCCGGCCAGTTGCCACACGCTCCGACACAGTTTCGCGACCCATCTCCTGGAAGCGGGCTACGACATACGGACCGTGCAAGAGTTGCTCGGCCACAAAGACGTGCAGACCACCATGATCTACACGCACGTGCTGGCCCACGGTCCTAAAGGGGTACGGAGCCCGTTGGACATGACGTGAGTGTGGGCTTCTCTTTAGACTACCGTTTGCCGCCCTCCGCTGGCCCTCTCCCCTAGCCCGCGTCGGATGACTGCCATCCCACAGCCTCGTGCGCTAGCTTTCGCTCACGCGGTCCTGCTATCTTGACAAATCAACCAGATGGACCGCCCGTTTTTCATCACGACACCGATCTATTACGTCAACGACGTGCCGCACATCGGGCACGCCTACACCACTATTGCGGCCGACGTGCTGGCGCGGTATCACCGCTTGCGCGGCAGGCAGGTTTTTTTCCTCACCGGGGTCGATGAACACGGGCAGAAGGTCCAGCAGGCGGCCGCCAAGGCCGGCATCGACCCGCAGGCCTACTGCGACAAGCTCGCGCCGCAATTCGAACGACTCTGGCAGCCGGAGCGCCTCAACATCTCGAACGATGCGTTCATCCGCACGACCCATAAGCAACACCAGGAGATCGTTCAGCGGTACCTCCGCGAATTGTTCGATCGACAATTGATTTATGGCGACGACTACACCGGGTGGTACTGCACCTTCGACGAGCGGTTCTGGACCGAAAAGGATGTGGTGGACGGACTTTGCCCGGACTGCAAACGGCCGGTCGAACGACTGAGCGAGCGAAATTATTTTTTCAAGATGGGACAGTATCAGGATCGGCTCATCGCGCACATCGACGCGCATCAGGACTTCATTCGCCCGGAGTCGCGACGAAACGAGGTCCTGGGCTTCCTCAAGACTCAAACACTCGGCGACCTCTCGATCTCGCGTCCCAAGTCGCGGCTCTCGTGGGGCATCGAGCTGCCTTTCGATCCGGACTATGTCACCTATGTCTGGTTCGACGCCTTGGTGAATTACATCTCGGCGCTGGAGTACCTTCCGCGCGAGAACCCGGCCGGCCACCAATTCTGGCCGGCTGACCTGCATCTGGTCGGCAAGGACATCCTCACGACCCATGCGGTCTATTGGTCCACGATCCTGATGGCGCTCGGTCTTGAGCTACCGAAGACCATCTTTGCACACGGTTGGTGGACCGTGGACGGCGAGAAGATGTCGAAGAGCCGCGGGAACGTCGTGGATCCGAACGTGATGATCGACCGGTTTGGCACCGATGCCTTCCGCTACTTCCTGCTTCGCGAGGTGCCGTTCGGACACGACGGGGATTTCTCGGAACCCGGCATGGTCGGGCGCATCAACAGCGAATTGGCTGACGACCTCGGGAACCTGTTGAGCCGAAGCCTCACGATGATCGAGCGATTCGCCGACGGCGTCATCCCTCACGCCAAGCCCACGCCCGAACTTTCTCGACAAGCCGGCGAGGTTGTCTCGCGTGTCTTCGCGCATCTGGATCGTGTTGAATTCGGCAAGGCGCTCGAAGCCGCCTGGGAGCTCGTGCAATCGACGAATCAGTACATCGACAAGACTGCCCCATGGAAGTTGGCTAAACAACCCGATGCGAAAACCCATCTCGACGAAGTGCTCTTTCACCTTGCCGCCACATTGAAAACTCTGGGTCTGATTCTCGTCCCCTTCATGCCAACCAAAGGGAATGAAATCCTGAAACAGATCGGAGTTGCCCTGAAGCCTTCTGACTGTCTTCCTGACGCCGCACTCAATTGGGACGACCTCCCGGGTCACAGGATTGCCAAGGGAAGCACGCTGTTTCCGAAAATCGACCAGCCTATACGAGGAGCCAAGCCCGTGACCGATTCATCGACACCAGCACCCGCACCGACCACGCCGGCAGCTCAGCCGGCCGCCGCTGCGCCTTCAACCGCAATGTCCACGGCCCCGCCGCAGATCACCATCGACGAGTTCATGAAGATCCAGCTCAAGACCGCCAAGGTCCTCACGGCCGAACGGGTGCCCCGTTCCGAAAAGCTCATCAAGCTCCAGGTGGATCTCGGGTCCGAGCAGCGTCAGATTGTCGCGGGGATCGGCAAGAAATATGAGCCGGAGCAACTGGTCGGCCGCACGATCGTGATCGTCGCCAACCTCAAGCCAGCCAAGCTCATGGGCATCGAGTCACAGGGGATGGTCTTGGCGGCGGGCGATGCGGAGGTGAAGGGACTCGTCGGGATCGTCGAAGACGTGGACCCCGGCACGAAGGTCAAATGAGCGCCGGCCGACATTGGATCGTCTGTTTCTGGAGCGTCCTCGTTCTCTGGCTCGTTCATCCACCTCAGGCCTTTGCTCAAGGGACGCCTCCCAGCGACCAGCCTCTGAACGAAGCCCTCGCCACGAATGTGACCGTTCGGGTGGTCGGACACGGATCGCTCGTGCTCGGACGGGAGGTGGGAGGGGCTCGGGTCACCATCACCGACCTCGCCACGGGCCGAATCCTCGCGTCCGGATTGCAACAGGGCGAGGCCGGGGATCAAAACCAAATCATGCGCACGCCGCACTACATGCGGGAGCCGCTCTTTAGCACCAGCCCGTCCGCCTCCTACTCGACCACCCTGTACCTGACCCACCCTACCCAGGTCGAGATTACGGCAGAGGGTCCGCTCTCCTACCCGGCCGCTTTGCAACGGGTCTCAGAGACGGTCTGGCTGATTCCCGGTCAACACATGACGGGCGACGGGATCGTCTTGCAACTCTACGGCTACATCGTGCAGATCATGGAACCCAAAGCGGGAGACTCCTTGATCGCGAAGGAGGATCAACCGCTGCGCGTGTCGGTCCGAACGCTCGCCGGAACTCCGGTCCGGCCCCACGGAGACTGGGATTCGCGCCAGGTGCACATCTACGGGGAAGTGGTGGTCGGCAACCAGGTGACCGAACGGCTCCAGATGTTTTATTCCGGCGAGAAGGGACTCTTCGAGTCGTCCTTCTTCGTCCCTACTCCCAAGGACGCGCCGGATGGCCTGATGCTGCGGGTCGTGGCCGTCCATGCGACCGATGGGAACATGGCCGTGGGCGAAGCCAAGTTTCCGGTGCTGTCGGAACGGCTTCGCCCGCCACGCCGGTAGGCCGCTTCGCCCGCATTGAACAAGGAAGGGAATCCCGATGGATCCCAAACAACGGCAATTCTCGATCTGGTACGTCTTCATCGCCATCTGGTTGATGCTGCTAATTCAAACCTTCATCACGCCGCTCATCGGCCCCAAGGAGCTGGCCTATACCGAGTTCAAGAAAGCGGTGGCGGAGGACAAGATTCTTGAAGCGGCCATTTCCCAGGCGCTCATCCATGGCCGGGCCAAAGAGGGGGCGCTCGGCGACGGCAGCGATCTCTTCAAGACGATCAGGGTGGAGGACCCGCGTCTCCTGGAAGACCTCGAACAGCACCACGTGACCGTGACGGGCGTAATCGAGAGTACCTTCTGGCGAGACATCCTCTCCTGGGTCATCCCTGCGCTCGTGTTCGTTGGACTTTGGTGGCTGATTCTCCGCCGGATGGGTCAGGGCCAAGGGAGCTTCATGACCGTCGGCCAGAGCAAGGCCAAGATCTACATGGAACGGGAGGTCAAGGTCAGCTTCGCCGACGTGGCCGGCGTAGACGAAGCCAAACAGGAATTGCAGGAAGTCATCGAGTTTCTGAAAACGCCGGAAAAGTTTCAGCGCCTCGGCGGCAAGATCCCTAAAGGCATTCTGCTCGTCGGCCCGCCGGGCACCGGCAAGACCTTGCTCGCCAAGGCCGTGGCCGGCGAGGCGGCGGTACCGTTCTTCTCCATCAGCGGCTCGGAGTTCGTCGAAATGTTCGTCGGCGTGGGGGCCGCCCGCGTCCGGGATCTGTTCGAGCAGGCCAAGAAGCGGGCTCCCTGCATTATTTTCATCGACGAGCTGGACGCCCTCGGCAAGGCGCGCGGGATCGGCCCGATGGCGCACGAAGAGCGCGAACAGACCCTGAATCAGCTCTTGGTCGAGATGGACGGATTCGATTCACGGGTCGGCGTCATCCTTATGGCCGCGACCAACCGGCCGGAAATCCTGGACCCGGCCCTGCTTCGAGCCGGCCGCTTCGACCGGCAAGTGTTGGTGGACCGTCCGGATAAGATCGGGCGGCTCGCGATCTTGAAGGTGCACGCACGCCAGATCCGTCTCAAGTCCGAGCAGGACCTCGACGTGATCGCCGCCATGACGCCCGGATTCGTCGGCGCAGATCTGGCCAATATCCTCAACGAGGCGGCTCTGCTGGCTGTGCGACGCAACAAGGATGTCGTCGAACTGGCCGAACTGCAGGAGGCCGTCGAACGCGTCATCGCCGGTCTCGAAAAAAAGAACCGCGTGTTGAACAAGATGGAAAAGGAGCGGGTGGCGCACCACGAGGTCGGCCATGCGCTCGTGGCGCTTTCGATTCCAGGCGCCGATAGCGTTCACAAGATCTCGATCATCCCGCGCGGCATCGCCGCCCTCGGCTACACGATGCAATTGCCGACCGAAGACCGTTTTCTCATGACCAAGAGCGAGCTCAAGGACAAGATCGCCGTGCTGCTGGGAGGCCGCGCCGCAGAAGAGCTCGTCTATCAGGAAGTCTCCACCGGCGCCCAGGACGATCTCCTCAAGGCTACGGACATCGCCAAGAGCATGGTGAAGTCCTACGGGATGAGCGACAAGTTGGGCCAGGTCAGCTTTGAAACAGCGAGACAACCCCTGTTCCTCCAGACCGGCCGGACACCCCAGGGCGATTACAGCGAGGAAACCTCCCGTGAGATCGATTGCGAAGTGCGGGAGATCATCGACGCCGAATTCGAGCGGGCCCGCGCCGTGCTCCACCGGGACGAGCCGACGTTGCGGAAGGCCGCGCAGGTCCTCCTCTCCAAGGAAGTCATTTCCGGCGACGAATTGAAGGCTATTCTGGCCGACTCGCGCTCCGTCCAGGGCATGCCCGCATGATCACCTGCGTGCTCTTCGATCTCGACGGCACGCTGATCGACTCGTGGCGGCTCTACATGGAGGCCTATACACAGACCTTCGAGGAATGCTACGGCCGCCCCTTTGACCGGTCGGAAACGCTGGAATTGCTCGGCCGCCGGCCCCGGTCGGAAACCTGGCTCCTCCACAATCTCCTCGGTCCGGCCGCCCGTCTCAATGCGTTCGAGTTATTTCTCGCGCGCTACCGGTCGCTGCACGGCTCGCATTTCAACGGCCCCTACGACGGTGTCGTGGACATGCTGCGGGAATTGCGCGCGCATCGCTATGCCTTGGGGATCGTCACCGGCAAAAGCCGCGAGGCCTGGACGATCACCGGGCCCCGAGCAGGGCTTCCCCCGTTCGACGTGGTCGTCACCGAAAGCGACATTGCCACCCCCAAGCCGGACCCGGAAGGTTTATTGAGAGCGCTGAATCTGCTCGGACGAGACATCGCCGAGACCCTCTATATCGGAGATTCCCTCGTCGACGCCGAGGCCGCGCGGGCGATCGGCATGACCTTTTGGGCGGCAGCCTGGCCGAAAGCCCCGGATGAAAAACCGTCGTTTGCGGCATCGGTGCTGGCAATGGGCGCGGCTCGCCTGCTGGAATCTCCCGGAGAGATCGTTCAGGCCTTGTGCCTGGATTCCACCGACGCTGTGACCAACCGATGAATCCGCACCCGATGACCTCGCTTTACCCGGATGTATCATGATCGCTTTTCCTGTAACCGATCGCTTCTCCTGTAACCGCCTGTCTGCCGACAGGCAGGCCGATACGCCGTTGCGACGAGCTTGGATGCCGGTGTCTCGCATCCAAGCGGGCAGGCTTGCCTCATGTGGCGTCTGGGCGGTTTCGTCACGAACCGTCACGAATAATGCGGCTTAACCGTCGGCAGGACGTTGGGCACAATCGCAGAGGAGAGAGAGGAGGGACCCTATGCGCGCACGCCGCACAACCGACTCAGTGGTTCTGATCGGCCTACTCGCCGTTGCCGTCGGCTTCCTGTCAACCGGCGCGTTGGCCCAGCATGGGCATCAACGGGATCAACCGCGCGACATCAAGGAGTACCTCGAAAACCTGGAGCGACCCGAACGCGATGCCTATCAAAAGCCAGCTCAGGTGATCGAGGCGCTGAGACTCAAGCCCGGCATGGCCGTCGCGGATATCGGTTCCGGCTCCGGCTACTTCACGAGACGGTTCGCGGAGGCCGTCGCCCAAACCGGGAAGATCTACGCCGTGGATGTCGAGCCGGAGATGCTGGAGTCTGCGAAACAGAGCGTCGAGCGCATGCGCGCGGCATTCAATGCCGAGTTCATTCTGGCGGAACCGGACAATCCCAAATTGCCGGTCGAGTCCGTCGATTTGATCTTCGTCTGCAACACCGTTCATCACCTGGAACATCGCGGCAACTATTTTGCCGGATTGCGATCGGCGCTGAAGCCGGGCGGCCGGATCGCGATTGTGGACTTCTATCCTGATGAACGTTCCGGCGATCTTGGCTTTTCCAAACGCCATCTGGTCCCGCGCGAGACGGTCCTCGACGACATGGCGAAGGCCGGCTACCGGCTGATCAAGGAACACGATTTTCTGCCGAAACAGTACTTCTTGGAGTTCGCGCCGACCGCGGCACCATGAGCGAAGATCCGAGCGTCCAAACCAGAGACGGGCCGGAGGCGTCCGTTTCTTGCTCCGAAAGGCCGCTCATGCGACACTACGTATGATGACGACGTCGCACCCGCCCTATTCGGAACTCAGGCAACGCCTGTATCTCGCGCTCGGTCTCAACGCCGTCGTCATTTTGGCCGAGTTTGCCGCCGGCTGGTGGCTCGACAGCATGGGCTTGATGAGCGATGCGAGCCACAACCTCATCGACCAGGGCTCGCTCTTTCTCGCGCTCTATGCCCACCTCCTGGCCGCGCGACCCGCGACGGAGTCTCGCACGTTCGGCTATCACCGGGCCGGCATTATCTCCGCCTTCGTCAGCTCGTCCGTGTTGCTGCTGACCGCGCTGGCGATCGCGGCCTTGGCCGCCAACCGCATCCTCACACCCGTGCCGGTCCAGGGCGGTTGGGTCATGGGGGTCGCCTTCCTGTCGTTCGTCGCCAATTTGAGCATCGCCTTGCTGCTGCGGCGCGGAGCGGAGGAGGACCTGAACATTCGGGGCGCCTTCTGGCACATGTTGGGAGACGCGTGGATCTCGCTCGGCGTGGTGGCCAGCGGTGCGGCCATCCTCGTGACGGGCTGGACCGTGCTCGACCCGATCGTCAGCCTGCTGGTGGTCGTGGTGATCGTGCGGGGAGCCTGGCCGATTCTTCGCGAATCGATGGAGGTGCTGCTGGAGTCAACGCCGCCCGGCATCAAAACGGCGCACGTAGTCGAGGCGATCGAACATGTCCCGGGCGTGAAGAACGTGCACGATCTGCATATCTGGGCCGTCGAGCCACGCCTTGTGATGCTGACCTGTCACGTCATGGTGGAAGGCGACGATTCCACCCTCACCAACGAGCTGCTCCACACCATCCGCCGTAAGGTGGCTGCCGAGTTCGGCATCCAACACCTCACGATCCAAATGGAAACGCAGTGCGGCCACGGGACGGACAGACACTGCAACCTCCGCCACCTCACCACCGACCACGCCACCGAACCCCTGCACGTGCATCAGTGAGGGAACATTCTGCCGACTGCACGAGGGAATCGGCTCGGAAGAGCTGGCTCGGATGATCTCAAGGCGACCGGGGACGGAGAAGCCCCCTATCATTCGCCCGCAGCAACGGCAACCGAACGACGAGGTTCATCACTATTGATATCCGCAGCGATCGCCCCGCCGACTCCATCCGGATTCATCCAACGCGAACTGCCGGCCAGTGACGGTCCACGATCCGACTCGTCCGCTGTTCCACGAGAACCGTCCGGATTGACCCAATCGCGATCGTTCCTTCCACGGACCTGGCTGTTGGCATCCTGCATTCCAACGCCAATGCCAAACGACCCATCGGGATTCACCCACGTAACCTGTCCCACAATCATCGATCCTGGAGCCTCATCCCCTGCGTCAGACAATCCGCTGATGCCGAGTCCCAGCACACACATTCCCACGGCGACAACCACAGAACGTTTCATGGTCGCACCTCCTCCCTGTTGATGACCATCTCCATCATGGGTACAGGACCTCTTCTCACCGGCGTCCACAATTCACGCCGCTCGGTCATGGTCAATCTCCTCCATCCGTCTTGTCTGCATGCGGCGGCGAGATCATGGCTGATTTCACGCTCAACGGCTGCCCGGCCCAACCTGTTTTCGAAGCGAACCCCGGCCCATACAGGTCATAGAGTTCAAAAAACTGATAGCTCTTGCAGTCGGTCAACACTTCCTTGACCTCATTCAGATAGCGCTCAAATGAATACTCGAAGAGCACGCCTTGGCCTCCGACCATCGTCACGGTTCGACGCTCAGGATCGATCACACTTTCCTGATGAAACACGTATCGGTAGTAGGGACTTTCAGGGCCGCCCACATGGCGAAGAAACTGTTCCCAGGTGGGCGGCGAGGTCAAAGAAAGCCGTTCGGCAATGTTGACACTCTGCACGGGTCCGAACCTTCCGAAGAAATCCTGAAACATGTTGTCCATCCAGCGATGCTCTTCAGCCACATGGTGGATCGCATGCTCAAACGAAAGGATGGTGTGCGTTTCCCATCGAGATCCGGGCGCCCAGTGAAAGATGACGCCGTCCGTCGGCCCCGGCCATCCCGTCCCTCCCACCTGTTCAACTTGATGTTCGGTAATCTTGTTGGCCCACACCCAATACAGAAAGTCGAGAAACCGCCGGTCATCGACCCTCAGAGTGAGCGTCTCGTTCGTCAACGCAGCCTTGGGGTTATAGCTCGTTCGGGCCGATTCACAATGGGCCTCCCACTCTGTGTTGGACCAGGCGGCATCGCTCACGGGGAAGGCCGGCGCCCCCTGAGGAAGCCACAGACACGATGTCACGAAGAGACACAAGACAGTCTGTAGAGAGGCCATTCGTGTAGATGTGGTTGTTACGGTCGCCATTGGACGTTCCTTCCGATCGCTCTGTGGCATGGATGACATTCGCGAATCACGTCCTTCGCAGGAGACACGATCGCATCCTTTCCGTTCGATGCCTGCATAGAAAGTGCCGAACAGACCTGTATGCCCTCACTGGAAATGGCATCATTTCTTTTCCCGTATCGATGTTGAACTTAGATATTGAGACACCTCTGCGGTGATCGCTTCCATGAAAAGCTCTGGAGCAACATTTTCTGTATCGGTTCAGATACGGCGAGTATCCATCTCGATACACATGTAAAATGATCGGAAGAGATGCCGCAATGCGATGAGGAACGAGCAGGACTCGACGCCTTGACTATCCGCCAAAGGCGCTCAGTCAAAGCACCGATGAGTAGAATGGGCTATCGATGGTTTGGGACGGAAGGAACCTGGATTGGACTCCCGATTCGGCTCTGACGCGATGGCGCGAGCCTGCGTCACAGGAACCGAATCCAGGTGGATCAGGATGTGCTATCGCTCTCGACACCACAGAATGGGATAACGATCGGTACTCTCTCGTCGATGACGGTCACCGCTCTGTCGCATCGTTCTTTTCGCTCGATGGCGGATTCAAGGCCGTCAGTTCCAGCCCCTCGATCTCTTTCAATGATTTGCCCGCGATGCCCTGAAGATCGCCGTACATGCCGACCGTGGCCTGCATGACCCGCTCGATCTGTTCCTCGCGCTTGGCCCACTGTTTGGTGATCGCCTTCTTCTCCTTGTCCAAATCTTCCCGCATGGTTGAAAAGGCTTCGACGATCGCCTCGACCCGGTGGCGAAACCGCGGTCCGGTCAGATAGTCGTAGATCATCTCCATCTTGGTCTGCTGACCTTCGGAGGCCTGCCGGGCCGCCGCCACCTCGATGAGCCTCTGCCGGAGCGCCATCGCGACCGGCAGCACGACCCTCGGATGGACCACCCAGACGCCGTCCACCAAGTCAAAAGACTCAACTCCTTTGGGCAGTACCTGACTGACCATCACCGAGAGTTCCGCCTTGGCCGTCCGCTGATCCTCGCGCAACTTGGCCAGCCAGCCGTCGCTCCAGTTCTTGGTCCGTTTGGATTCCCAGAGAATGCTCCCGCAGGATTGACCGAGCGGACCGATGACGATCTGAAGCACATCGCCGCCATGTTCACCCTTTGGTATCGGTTGGATCGTATCGCGCGGGAAGGTGGCGCCGAGCAACGCCTCAAGTTCCAATTCCTGGACCTCTCCTTGGAGTTGCTGGGAGCCCTGTTCGGCCTTTCGCCTGAGCTCTTCGATTTGTTTCTGCATCGACGCGATGGTCTGCTCCTTCTCCATCACTTTCAGCTTCAACGCCTCCTCCGCCTCCTTCTTCGCCTGCTCTCGCGTGGCAACCAGTCCGTCCTGCACGCGCTTTTCGACCGTGAGATCCAACTCACGCTTGGCGTCGTCCAACTCCCGCTGCTTCCGAATCACCTCGACTTGTGCTTGCTGTGCTTCCGCGAGCTTGGCATCTCGTTGTTGAAGCAATGCTTGAATGTCTGAAAGTTCTCGGGTTTTCTGGTCAAGGTCCGCCTGCAATGCCTGCCTGGCCTTCTTGGCTTCCTCGACGGCAATCCGGTTCCGTTCGAGTCGCATCTTTTCTGCGACTTGATCGTCGATCGTCTGCTGCGCCTTGGAGAGAGCCTCCTCTCGCTCTCTCAAGGTCGCTTCGCGTTTCGCCGCATCCGCGTCCTTTTTGGCCAGTCGTTGCTCGTATTCGCGTTTGGTGGATTCGATCAGCGGAGCCGCAAGTGATTCCGTGAGCTTGATTTCCGTCTTGCAGGTCGGACAGATGATGGTCGGTTCGCTCATAGAGGTCTCCGTCGGTTTCTCCCCGGAAGGCCGAACGATTCGCTGGCCGGCTGCGCCCCGGAGACCGGCAGCATATCAACTCCTGCCGGGGCCGTGCCAGCGTTACACTTGAGCCCATCGATTGTGTAGACTGTCGTGACGGCACACAGCAGCCCGCGTCTCATTCTCCGTGCCGGATGAGGACCACGTGAACCAGATTTCTCCCGTGCCCTTCTACATGCTGACCGGCCCGTTGGGGACAGGCAAGACGACGATGCTGCTGCGCCTGTTGGAATATTGGAAGAAGCAGGGCCGCAATGTCGGGGTGGTCATGAACGAATCCGGCCAGATCAGCATCGACGGGCCGCGCGCCGGCGCCATCGCCGGCCAGGTGGTGAATCTCGCCGGCGGCTGCGTCTGTTGCGATACGAAGGACGACCTGGCCTGGGGTATCGGTCAGTTGATCACCGAGGACCAGTGCAACCTCATCGTGCTGGAATGTTCCGGCATGGCCAATCCGACGGAAGTCATCGATGCCGTCACCGACGCCTTTGTCTCACGGTTCGTGACGTTGCGCCAGGTCATCGCGCTGCTTCAGCCGGCGGCCGACCCCGAACAGGCCTACAACGATCCGGTGATCGCCCACTCGCTCCGCTGCGCCGACGACATCATCTTGAACAAACGCGATCTGTTTCTCAGCACCTTGTGGAAAGCGTCCTCCAGAGCCATTGTCGCCCGCAATCCCGACGCGCGTCTTTGGGAAGCCAGCCAGGCCCGTGTCGATCTGGACGAGCTGCTCCGACCACGCGAGCGGCCGCGATCGAATCAGCCTACACCAAACGTAACCTTCGACGCTGATCCGCCCTCGACTCACTCTACAGCGCGCGCCGCCTATCATCCCCTGGTCGTCACGGCACGACTGCCCGGTCCGGTGGATCGGCGCAAGTTCATGGAGTGGATGACGGGGCTCCCGGCGGGACTCGAACGAGCTAAGGGATTCCTGCGGTTTAGCGACGATCCGTCGCTCCAGGAGTTTCAATTTGCGCCGCCCGGCGTCAATCGGGTGGAGCCGCTTCATCTGCTGGATGAACCCCCGCATGCCATCGTGCTCATCGGTCGGGGCTATGACCAAGAGGCCTGTCGGTCTGCGTTGCTGGCCTGTATCCATGCCGGAGCAGACCATCACCGGCAGCGCGAGTGAGTTGATCGGGAACACTCCAACGTCCATGCGTCCATTCGAAGGACTGGCAACCGGGATCTGGAGCCTGGTGCTCTGCATCAGCACGGTCGGACCGGCGCTCGTGGTTGGGGCCGGTTTCGACGAGGCGTCGAACCCTAGGAATCCGCTCGCAGCGGCGGTCACACCGGCGACTTTCGGCCTGATCCGCATCATGCCGCTGGGGGACTCGATCACGGAATCGTCCAGCGGGTTCGGCAGCTACCGATACTACTTATGGCAAGACCTGGCGCGAGAGGGATTCACCGTGGACTTCGTCGGATCGATGACCGGCACCGGGGGAGAGGCAGCCGATTCGCCGGAGTTCGATTCAGACCACGAAGGCCATCCCGGGTGGAGGGCTGATGAAGTCGCAGATCACCTCGATGGCTGGGCCGGCTCGGCACGGCCGGACGTTGTGCTCATTCATCTCGGCACCAACGACCTGGCGCAAGGTCAGCCGCCCACCGACGTGATCCGGGATTTGACGAGGATCATCGACCGGCTCCGCGTCGTCAACCCGCACGTCCATATTCTGGTCGCCCAGATCATCCCGATGGGAGCGGAGGGGCCGGCGCACGTGCTGGAACTCAATGCCGCGATCGCGACCCTGGCGGACAGAGTCGGTACTGCCGATTCACCTGTGGAGGCCGTGGATCAGTTCACCGGCTTCGACCATGCCGGGATGACATGGGACGGCATTCATCCGAATCGGAAAGGAAACAAGACAATGGCCACGGTCTGGATGCAGGCCCTGCTTCCACACTTGCGGATGATTCACTCGACTGTCCGATAGTCTCGCCGATCAGTGACCGAGACCGATGAACGGTGTGTCCCCTTCCGCGCCGGGACGCGAGTGATCGGATGTGGGGATTGTCTTCACAGCCGCCGCAGGTCGAAACCGATGCCAGCGAAGCAGCAAGAACGCGGCGCCGGCTCCCATGATCCCGCCCACCAGCCATCCTCCCAGCACATCGCCCGGATAGTGGACGCCGGTGTAAACTCGGGCCACTCCCACCAGGAAGACAATCGGCCAACTGATCCATCCGGTCTTCGGATAGAGGGCGTGGAGAAAGGCCGCCATGGCGGCGGTATTGATCGCATGGTTGGATGGAAAGCCGAAGAGCCGCCCGCAATCGCCGAGAAGATGCACGTCGGGCAGGCTGACACAGGGTCGCAATCGTTCGACCAGGTGTTTGAGTTGCGCACCCATCGCATCGGCAATCCCCACGGCCGATGCGACGGTTGGAACGGCGAACAAGGACTCCCACCATGACCACCATGCCCACAGGACGACTGCGACGCTCAGACCGAGCAGGCCCGGACTGGGGTGCGCACAGAATCGCATGGCGACATCAAGCCACTCGAATCGGCCGGCCAGGCCGTTGATCGCATAGAACAGCGCGGCGTCCCAGGTCATCCGTCAGTCGCCAATCGTCAACCGACATTCGCCAAGCGTTAAGCGACAGGAGCAATTCATTGCGAAGCTTGTCTCCCCTTGTTGGATAAACCTGCAAGAGTGGACGATTGACGCGTGACCACTGACGAATGACGTTTGTCTGATTCACTGCGTCCGGAAATGGATGCGCACCGTAATCTCGCCATCCACCGGCTCATCGCCCTTCATCTGCGGCTCGAAAGTCCATCGGTTCAGAGCCTGAAGGCTCGCCTGCGTCAGCTCGCGATGCTTGCAAGGCTCCAGCACCACCACGGTCGCGGTGGCGTTCTTGCTGACCAGAAATCGCGCCTTCATCCAGTCGTCGATCACCTTGCCGTCGAGCTGCGGCGGAATCTTCGGCCAGGGTGTGAGTTTCGGAACCGGTCCGAGCTGCTGATCCTTGTTCAGCGGCAAACCATGGACGTGCACTTCCTGAAGGTCGAGAACCTCAAGGTCCTCGGCATGATCAGCCTCGTGCGTGGCACCGTCGCCGCTTGCCGCGTTCGCGGCGACCGGCCAGAAGCAGAGACAAAACGCAGAGCCCAGCACGATCTTCCGAATCTTTGCCGTCACCCAGGTGGAGACCGCTTCTCTCATGACCTCCCACGCTCCATGATCGGATGAGCACATCGGCCTCCGACCTCTCGCTCGAACCGGATGTTCCCGCAATCCTCCCGCACGTTGTTAGAAGAACCACTGTGCGCGGAGGAAGAATGATCGCGGCATTCCGGCATGAGCCACGCCCAAGCCGATGCTGCCTCCTCCGGAATTGTAGAAGTATCGTTCATTGAATAGGTTGATGAGATCGATTCCGAGCAACATCTTCTGGTTGTGCCAAGGTAGCGGAATCACATGAGTGATCGATGCATTATAGACCGTGTAAGAGGGCTCGTGTGTAGAATTTGTTTTGGCTCCCTCTTCCGCCGTTCTGAGACCGTAGCCGTATAACATCTGGCCAGAAATATTGGTCCGCGGAAAGATTTGGTAATTCACCACCGCCGAACTGGTCACGAACTGAGAGTGATCGCAGAACACACCGCCCTTCGAATTGATGTCGTCAATTTCTCTTTGGCCAAGCAAGTATTGTCCGGACTGTAGCCCGTAGCCCTTGCACTGGCCCCAACCTGCGACCCCACGGCCCGTCAGCTTGTCGAAGTTGAACGTCACTCCCCCGTCGATACCACGGGTCCACCCGTTTTCGAATGCGAAGAAATTCAGCATCGGCGTGGTGCCGAACTGCCCCGCATCCGACAAATAGTGCGCGAGCTTGTAATATCCCGTTACCTGTAGCGTCGCATACCGGGTGATGGCATGATAGCTTCCCACCTCGAAATAGTGCGCGCGCTCCGCACGGGGACGGAAGCCGGTCGGGTCGTCGGGGGCGGCCGTGGTGTTCTGGGTATTCAGATTAGCAAATGCGATCTGCTCGACGTTGGGCGGAGTAAATTGCCTGCCGTAATAGGCGTGGAAAACGTTTGACTGGTTGAGCTTGTAGGTCAGGCCGAGTCTCGGACTGACCTGCCCCTCGTTGTAGAACCCCTGGATGGCATCGCCTCTGACGCCCAGATTGAGAGTCCACTGGTCGTTCAATGTCCACTGGTCCTGCACCCAAACTTCCTGTCGCGTCTGATTGTTCAGGTTGGATGATTGCAAGCCGATGACCGGACCCAGCGGCACGCCGCCACCGGTGTCGAAAGCGAAAATCTGCGCCTCGTTGTTCGCGCGGGTATAGTCGAATTGAAAACCCGACCTGATCAGGTGCTTGCTGTTGGGCACCCAGGCGTAGTCCAAGCGGAACCCGCCGGAATAGGCCGTCCGTTTCTGATTCGCGGTCTGAGCGGAGTCCACATCGTCGACGTAGGCCAGCGAGTTCAAGGGATCGGTCTGGAAATTTGCCACGCCCCGCCGAAAATAGAACCCGAGATTGAAGAAGCTACTCGCGTTCACGTCATGTCGCCAGACCAATTGGGTGTATTGATTGTTCTCCTTCTGAAACTGATTCACGTATTGCGAGTTGCTGGGCTCGAACCCGGACGGCAACAAGGCAAGGACTTGGCCGTTCGGCTCAAGGTTTGGAATCGTCGGGATCTGGTACTTCGCCACCGAGCCAAGGAAGATCCAGGCGAAGTTGTTCCGATTGTCTCGCTGGTAGTCACCCCGCAGATACGTGTTATTCTTCTCGCTCTGGTTGTGGTAGCTCGGATTGCCCAGTGTGGGAGGATCAAGCCCGCGATTCGTGGTGACATAGCTGTTCATGAGGTAGAACCGAAACTTTTCGCCGATCGTCCCGCCGTATTCCAATGAAGGATTCACCGTCTCATTCGATCCGCCGAAAGTCTGAATCGAGCCGAAGCCGGGTTTCGTGCCGCTCTTACTCGTGATATCTACAAGGACGGCCGTTTTGTTTCCGTATTGCGCCTCCATGCCGCCCAGGATCATGTCCGACCGCTCCCACGCACGAGGCGGAACGATATCGGCAAAGGCGCCGGTAACCGTGTCGGGAATCGGAATGCCGTCGATCCGATACTGCTGGTTGGCATGGTCCTGACGAATGTGGGTTTGATTGAGCGCTCCATAGGCCACGCTCGGAAGGGTCAGCAATACACTTGCGACATCGTTATTGTTGCCCCGGGGGAGAATCTCCACATCTTTCCGGCTCAACTGATAGATCGAGCTTGAGGCGTTGTGTTGAATCGCGGGCAGCGGGGAGACGATCTCCAACGCAATTTCCTGGGTGACCGCCAACGTCAGGGTCACCGGCGCCGGTGGCTCGATTCCGATCTTCAGCACGACAAATTCGCTCTTGTAGGTGTCCTGAATCGCGCTGATGGAATAGGTGCCTTCGCCTGGCACCGTCACCGTAAATTCCCCGGCCTGGTTCGTGACTCCCTCCGTCACCACCGTGCCTTCTTGATCACGAACCTGCACGATCGCCTGATCAACTCGACGAAGATCCTGGTTCTGGACGACGCCGCTGATCCGATTCATCTGCGGCCCGGGTTCCCCTTCTTGGGCCTGTACAGGCGACAGCGGGATGATGACCCCGGCCAGCAGGCAGCAGGCCAAAATCGTCCCAAACTCACGTTTGGCAGCACGATGCACGATGTCCTCCTCCTCACCGAGCACAACGGACGACTGCACGCCAGGCTCGATCGCAACGCGATCGGTCTGCGTTCGGCAGCCGTGACAGGGTTGTGTTGACGGGAATCAGAGAACCGGAGGAGCCCTTGGGGAGGCGGTCACGATCAGCGCCGACGCGACAGGGGCGACGACGGATGAAACAACGGCTTCGCACGGAACCAGAAAGCGTTGGACGGTAGAGAGAACGGCCAGGACAGACTGTCCGGTGTGGTGTTGAACCCACTGGCAAAGGTCCGAGTCGGAATGTTCATGCCCGTCGTGATCCGCCGCAGCCAGCTCATGGTGCACACCCAGGGCGGCGGCAAAGGGCATGAGCGTCAGCAGCAGCAGAATGAGGGCCTGGACGCTCAAGGCTGTGGCCAGACGACCAAGCCGGTGCGAGCGAAACATGATCATGGGAATCATAGAGGGGCCGGACGGTAACCTAGACGCGGTGAGACTGTCAATAACCGTGATATCCACATCCAGCGACACCGAGTCCGCCGCCGAAGATATTCTTGATCCTATCCCGCATATCCCTCTCGCATAATTCACGTCCAGCATGATTCACAAGAATTCGGGACGAAACCGCGAAGATGCCGCGCGTTGGCCCCATTGCTCTGAAGCAGAGCACTGAGTAAACCCTTCGCCTCGTCACGAACGGCAATGTCGAACAGACTCCGCGCGCGAGAAGCGATCGCCCCACCGAACGTGGCCGAACCGGCCTACTTCGGTGAACGTGGCGGGGTGGGTAGACGGTCCCCTGTCCGCTAGAGATTGCTGCCCGTGGCGAATGAGCGAAGTCTGTGCACGAGCGGCGCGCTGCAATCGGGGCAGGCCTGGTTGACGGCCTCGTTGACCCCTTGCAGAAATGGCCTCTGCTTGGTGCAGGTGGCGGCCCCTCAACATTGTCTGCCAGATACTCATAGAGTCGGAATGCCCGAGGTTCGAGAGCATGCAGCTCGGATCTGAAAGAGCTTTTCGTAGCGGTGTTGGACTTCTTTGGAAAAACTCGATATGCTAACGCCCTTTGGGCTGAATCCGTCTCGACAGCCTGAACTCCGACTGTCGGGAATTCGATCTCGGTGTCCAGCGGCAAATCGATCGCAGGGGGCGACGTTGCGCGCCTCGCAGGAGAAAGGACCGTCAGCCATGTACAGGCCGGTTGATAACCAGCACGTCATCGAAATTAAACCCCTTCCGTCTCCAAGGCAAGTCAAAACCAAACTGCCCTTGACCGAGCCGGCCTCGTCAGTGGTGTATGAAACCCGCCAAGCCATTCGAAACATCCTGCACGGGATCGATCGGGACCGACTGCTCGTCATCGTCGGCCCCTGCTCCATCCATGACCCGGACGCGGCCTACGAGTACGCTGATCGGTTGAAAACCGTCGCCGATACGCTGCGCGAACGCGTGCTGATCGTGATGCGCACCTACTTCGAGAAACCCCGCACCACGGTCGGATGGAAGGGCCTCATCAATGATCCGCACCTCGACGGGACTTGCGATATCACCTTGGGTATCGAGTTGGCGCGAACGATTCTGCTGAATATCAACCATCGCGGCCTTCCTTGCGCCAGCGAACTACTCGACCCGGTCATGCCGCAGTATATTGCCGACCTCGTGAGTTGGGCCGCCATCGGAGCCAGAACTACGGAAAGCCAGACTCATCGCGAGATGGCGAGCGGCCTGTCCATGCCCATCGGCTTCAAGAATGGTACAGAAGGCAGCTTTCAGGTCGCGATCAACGCGATGGTGGCGGCCCGCACGCCGCATCATTTCGTCGGCATCAACGCCGACGGGATCACCTCCATCATCAAGACCACGGGGAACCCCGACCG
The DNA here is from genome assembly GCA_050246315.1 of Nitrospiraceae bacterium. Classification (GTDB taxonomy): domain Bacteria; phylum Nitrospirota; class Nitrospiria; order Nitrospirales; family Nitrospiraceae; genus Nitrospira_G. The sequence goes on from JBFWWG010000008.1 coordinate 104,199, forward strand.
CCATCTCGTCCTGCGCGGCGGAGGCGGCCGGACGAACTATGGCGCCGAGGATATCGCGCGCGCGGAAGCGGCCGTCTCCGAGGAAGGACTCGTCCGACCGATCATGGTCGATTGCTCACACGACAATTCCGGGAAGAATCACCAACGCCAGGTTGAAGTGGCGCGTGAGGTCGTCGCGCAATTCGAGCAGGGCCGGCGCTCCATCATGGGCCTCATGCTGGAAAGCCATCTCAACCCGGGCCGCCAAACTTGGGAACCCAACAGGCCGCTGGCCTACGGGGTGTCGATCACCGACCCCTGCCTCTCCTGGAGCGATACCGAAGCGTTGCTGCATAATTTGGCGACCAGCCCGGCCGCTCGACCCGCGTAGCGTTCGATCCAGAGACCGTGCCTGCGCAACGGTACCGGCGCGTCTCCGACGCGCCGGCAAGACCTGCCTCCATGCTGATCGACACACACACCCATCTCGATGATCCTCGGTATGACTCCGACCGAGAGGCCATGATCCGGCGCGCGAAGGAGGCCGGCATCGAGGCCATGATCACCATCGGCTGCGACCTGGTGACGAGTCGGGCCGCGGTGGGGCTGACCGACCGTTATGAGTTCGTCTATGCGTCCATCGGCGTGCATCCGCATGAGGTCAGGCACATCGAAGAGGACTGGTACGACGAGTTTCGGAAGCTGGCCGGCAATCAGAAGATTGTGGCCTACGGAGAAATCGGACTCGACTACCACTACAATAACTCTCCGCCGGAGGAACAGCGTCGGCGGTTCCGCGAGCAGGTACGCCTGGCCAAGGAACTCCGCCTTCCGCTGGTGATCCACACAAGGGAAGCGCAGGAAGACACCATTCAGATTTTGAGGGAAGAACAGGCCTCAGCCGTCGGAGGGGTCCTGCACTGTTTTTCGGGAGACGCCTGGCTGGCGAAGGATGCCTTGGACCTAGGCTTCTACCTCTCGTTTTCCGGCATCCTGACCTTTCAGAACGCGACGATGCTGCGCGATATCGCCAGGACCGTCCCGGCCGATCGCCTGCTCATCGAGACCGATTGCCCCTACCTCACTCCCGTTCCCCACCGAGGCCGGCGCAATGAACCGGCTTTTGTGAAATATGTCGCCGACCAATTAGCGTCTCTCATGCCCGGTGATCCTACGGGCTCGGTCGAGGCCATGGCCCGACTGACGTCCGACAACGCCCGACGCCTGTTCAAAATCCCCTGAGCTTTCTCTGCCTGGCCCGAACCGCCTTGGGCAACTTTCGAGGGTTCCCTCTCTTCTCAGTGCGGCCCCGAGGCCGGTCAGCCTCCATCGCTCTGTCGCGTCCTGCTAGCCAGGCAGGAAACGCCTCCCCAGACCTCGCGATCCGAAGCCTCGCGGCAAACTCGGCCGCGCCCATGACAAAGGCTCCGGCCCGCCTCGCGCTGTCCGCCACCTCCCGATCGGAGGAGACCACGGCACAGTCGTGCCCCAGTTGCATCGCCAACCGCTGAATAACCTGGTCGGCCCGCTCGCCTCGGCGAGAGTAGACCACTTCCACGCCGCTCCGAAATTCCCGTCGCTCAACCGGCATCCCCTCCTTCCATCCATCGAACACCACCGTGAGCGGATGCCCTTTCTGGGCATGATACGCGCTCAAGTCCCTCAACAATCCCTCACGAGCTGCCTCACCGGCGTATGACAACCCCGCTGCTCCCGCGTACAGAAACCCGAGTAGATTGTACCCGTCTATGATCACCTGTTGCGCCATGATGGGACGAGCCTATCGAACGGACACAGGCGAGTCAAACCGACGACAACAGGCCCCGCTCCGAGCCACTTTCCCTTGACAAGCCTCATTTTCTGAGACTAAATGACGAACAGTTACCCATCCCTTTTGTCGGATCGTCAACGGGCACCGCATGCAACGCCTTATGGTTCAGGTCTTAGCCTGGCTGACCATCGGACTCCTCGCGGTCGGAACCTCTCCCGGCCTCGGTGCTGCGGAATCGGACTCGCCCTCTCGCCAAACCCGCCCCGCCTCTCACAGTACGAGTCCGGTTAAGCGTCTGCCGACCTACGCCTCGACTTCCGCCCTGGTCCAGGATTTGCGGGTCAGCCAGGAGAAGGAGTCGTTCCGGTTGGTCCTCCATTTGGACCGCAAGATTCGGGTGACGCAAAGTCGCGAGAAGGATTCGGGGAAACTTATCCTCGATTTCCTGAACACCAAACTGACCAAGACTGCGGCTGAGAAGCTCGTCCAGGCGACGATGCTTCCTCAGGCCGTGCGGATCACGCTGCAACAGCAGCCATCCTTCCTCCGCTTGTCACTGAATCGTAAGGCGGTCAGCCGTTTCAATTACTTTATCCTCGGCACACCGAATCGTTTCGTCCTGGACTTCACTCCGGTTCAGGCGCCCCCCCAGGTATCTCACGAGGCGACTTCCTCCGCTTCGGCGGACGCTGGCACAGCACCGGCTGCCTCAACGGAGGCCGTCCAGCCGAAGGCCGCAGCACCTCCGGCCGCTCCAGCCGCTGCCCGGCGGACGGCCGAGCAGATTCGAACGATCGTGATCGATCCGGGCCATGGCGGAAAAGATGCGGGTACGGTCAGCCGGCGCGGGTTGGAAGAGAAGGCCATCACCCTAAGAGTCAGCCTGCGGCTGCGCGACCTCATCAAAACCAGGCTCGGCAAACGGGTCTTGATGACGCGGGACCGAGATGATTTCATCGAACTCGGCGAACGGGCCAAATTCGCGAACGCGAACGAGGCCGACCTCTTCATCTCCGTCCATGTCAACTCGCATCCGCAGCCATCGGTCAAGGGTCTCGAAATTTATCATTTTGGAGAGGCCAAGGATCAGCGCGCTCTTGAAGTGGCGGCTCGAGAAAACGGCACGCCGATCAACGGCAACAATGTGGGATGGGAATACCTCGTGGCCGATCTCCTCACGGCAAAACGGATCGAGGAGTCGCTTGAGTTGGCCTGGCAAACCAAAGAGGCGATGGTTAAACACCTCAATGAGCCATACCAAACGGTGGATCACGGTGTGAAGACCGCTCCGTTTTACGTACTGCGCTATACCGCCATGCCGAGCATCCTCGCGGAGATCGCATTCATGTCCAATGCGTCTGAGGAACAGTTGATGCGCCAAAGTTCCTTCATCGACGACGTGGCAGAAGCCCTCTTCCAGGGCATCAAGTCCTATATTGATCCCGTCCCGCCGACCTCCCGATAGCAGCGCGGCTCAGATCGATGGTCGTCCGCCATTCGTTCGACGTCAACCTGTCGCCAGACGCCGTCATGCGCGCGTGGGAGCCGCTCTATGCAGACGATCAAGCTGACGCTGGAATATGACGGCACGAATTACGCCGGCTGGCAGCGGCAAGCCGATCAACCGACCGTCCAAGCCGTTTTGGAGCAGGTCATCGGGCAAGTGACTCAGGCTACCCTCGCCGTCGTCGGGGCCGGACGCACCGATTCAGGCGTCCACGCGCTGGGGCAGGTGGCAAGCTTTCGAACCGAGCGGCGTCTGACGCCTGCCGAATGGATGCGGGCGTTGAACGGGCTCCTTCCCGACGACATCTGCGTCCGCTCCGTGGAATTCGTGCCGGACGACTTCCATGCCCGGTACTCCGCCATGGGCAAACTCTACGAATACCGAATCCTCAACCGACCCGATCGCTCCGCGCTGGATCGCGACCGCGCCTGGCACCTCAGAACAGCGCTGGATCAACATGCGATGGGAGAAGCGGCTGAGTGCCTGATCGGTCGGCAAGACTTTTCGTCCTTTCAAGGCTCTCCAACCGACACCCGGACCCCCGTCTGCCATATGCGTCAGCTCTCAATCCGAACGAAGTCGGATCTGATCCGGATCGAAGTCTATGCCGACCGGTTTCTCAAGCAAATGGTGCGGGCGATCGTCGGGACCCTGGTGGAGGTCGGACTTGGGAAACGGACGCCGGCAAGTCTTCGAGATATCCTGGCAGCTCGCGATCGGTCTGTGGCGGGCAAGACCGCCCCGGCACACGGGCTCTATCTGGTCCGGGTGGACTACTAGCCCACATTATTCATGAACGCTTCTACTGCAACCGCCGATACGCCGCTGCGACGAGCCAGCATGCGGCTTGGAATGCATGGTGACGGGCAGGCTCGCCCCTCATGGTCTCAACATACTGTTTCAAGTATGCTTCGCCCCCTCGGGGCTCCGCGTGGGGGTACCCATTGCGCTTCTCCATGCAATGGGTCCGACGCGTGGCGTCTTGTCGGTTTCGTCACGAACCGTCATGAACAATGTGGGCTAGATGGTATGCGGCTGGATCAGGATCGAGTGTTGTTCGGGTTTTCCAGCTTCTTGCGGAGTTCGATCAGCTCCCGCTCAAGCGCCTCGAAGCGGTCGATGATGGGATCGCGGATGTTCGTGTGATCCATGGTGGCTTCGGGCACCCGTTCGCCCTCCATCTTGATGATGCGGGCGGGCACGCCGATGACCGTGGAATGGGGCGGCACGGACTTCAAAACGACAGAGTTGGCCCCGATCTTCACGTTGTCACCGATCCGGATGGCGCCCAGGATCTTGGCGCCGGCCCCGACCACGACGTGGTTGCCGATCGTGGGATGGCGCTTGCCGCGCTCTTTGCCGGTCCCCCCGAGCGTGACCCCTTGAAACAGGGTGACGAAATCCCCTATCTCGGCCGTTTCCCCGATCACCACTGCCATTCCATGGTCGATGAAGAAACCCTGGCCGATCTTCGCCCCGGGATGAATTTCAATGCCGGTGAGCCAACGGGCGAGCTGGGAAATCAGCCGTGGCAAGAACGGAACCCCCTTGCTGCGAAGCCAGTGAGCGAGGCGATAGGCCAGCAACGCATGGAAGCCCGCATAGGTAAAAAGGACTTCCAACCGACTGATGGCAGCCGGATCGCGATCGAATACCGCCTGAATATCTTGTCGGATCGTCCTGAACATCCACCCTCCGCCTTGCTGCGGCCAAGTCTCGTTATTCTACTTGCCCGGCCGGCCCTCTATCAAACAGGCTGCCTGCGCGGCAATTCCCTGCTCCTGACCGATGGCATCCAGCCCCTCGCCGCTCTTGACCTTGACGTTAATGCAGCTTGGATCGACATCCAGGATATCGGCCATCGTCTTCGCCATGCCCGCAAGATAGGGCGCGAGGCGAGGGGCCTGCGCGATAATGGTGCTGTCGATATTGACCAGGCGGTATCGCCGCCGTTCCAGCAGGTCCGCGACTTCCTTGAGAAGTTTCAGGCTCGAAATGTTCTTGTAGGTTGGATCCGAGCTCGGAAAATGTCGGCCGAGGTCGCCCTCGCCCATCGCACCCAAGAGAGCATCGCACACCGCATGCACCAGTGCGTCGGCATCCGAGTGTCCCAAGAGGCCCTTGTCATGGGGAATCGCCACCCCTCCGAGTATCAGCTTTCGACCCGCTCCCAACGGATGGATGTCATAGCCCATGCCGATGCGAACATTCGTTGACGCGACGTTTGCCTTCTGACTAGTGCCTTGACGCAAGGATGGCCTCCCCAATGATGAGATCTTCCGGTCTGGTGATTTTAATGTTGTCCCCGCTCCCCTCGACGACCACGACGGGCGCACCGATCCGCTCGACCAGATCCGCCTCGTCCGTCCCCGTGTATCCGTCGATCACGGCATGGTCGTGCGCTTTCTGAAGCACGGCGCGTCGAAAGGCCTGCGGGGTTTGGGCTTGCCAGAGGGTGGTGCGATCGATGGTGCGCTCGATAACGTAATCGGCGCCTACTTGCTTGAGCGTGTCCCGTGCGGGAATGGCGATGATGGCGCCCCCGTGCCGATCGGCGGCATCCGTCACCCGAACGATCATGTCTTCAGTGAGGAACGGCCGGACCGCATCGTGGACCAGCACAAGGTCGGTGTCCGACGTCACCTCGGTCAGCGCGTGCCGGACCGAATCCTGCCGTTGCTTGCCTCCTGCGACGATCCGTCGCACCTTCGAGAACCGATGGCGGGCGACGATCTCGTCCCGACAATATTCCCGGTCCTCGGCCGGCACAGCCAGGATGACTTCCGTGACGACCTCAGATGCCTCGAACGCCCGCAAGGAATGCACCAGAAGCGGCACGCCGCCGAGCCCGAGGAATTGCTTGGGCGTCTTGGTGCCCATGCGCAAGCCGCGTCCGGCGGCTGGAACCAACGCGACGACCTTTCGTCTATCCACGCGCGACTTGCAGCTCCTCCCGCTCGTTCTCGTCTTTCAACCGGGTGAAAATCATACGCCCCGCCGTGGTTTGCAGCACGCTGGTCACGATCACGTCCACGTTCCGTCCGATCCAACGCCGAGCATTATCGACCACGATCATCGTACCGTCGTCAAGATACGCCACCCCTTGGCCCGGCTCCTTCCCTTCCTTGAGCACAAACACCCGCATCGTCTCGCCGGGCAACACGACCGGCCGCAGGGCATTGCAGAGTTCGTTGATATTCAACACACGGACACCTTGGAGTTCAGCCACCTTGTTCAGGTTGAGGTCATTGGTCACGACCTTGGCGTGGACCTTCTTGGCCAAGGCCACGATCTTGGCGTCCACCTCGCGAATATGAGGGAAGTCGTCTTCGACGATCCGCACTTCCAAATCCGGCATTTTTTGAATCTTGTTGAGGATATCCAGTCCGCGCCGCCCTCGCGCCCGCTTCAACGTGTCGGACGAATCGGCGATATGCTGAAGTTCCTGCAGGATAAAATGCGGCACGATGAAGGGACCTTCGAGGAAGCCGGTTTCGCACAAATCAGAGACTCGTCCGTCGATGATCACGCTGGTATCCAAGATCTTGGATCCGGTCGAGTTCGATGTATGGCCGCCCGGCCGAATCACGAAGCGTTCTTTTCCAAACTGCGCTCCCAGTACCATGCCGAGGTACGGAAATCCCAGAAGAAAGAGCAGCCCACCAACATGAAACAGGACGGTCTGCACATCGAAGACCACGCTCCCCACCCATTCGGTGAGACCGGTCAACAGCAACCCCGCACCCAATCCCGCCGTTCCGCCCAGGATGATTCCAAACGATAATTTCTGTAATACGTACTCGCTCAGCAGAATCACCAATCCCGTCACTGCGCCGATGGCAAACCCACCCAGTAAGCTCGCCGGTTGATACTCGCCCCCTCTGGTAAACAGGGCTACTCCGGCTACCCCGCTGAGAAGGACGAAGATGGTTCTTGTCACCATGCGTTCACCTCCTCTCGATTCGTCGCACCCACGCCGCTTCCAAATCGATGCAGCCGAGACACCCGCCCATTCCGCCTTCTCGATTGAATGGCCCCGTTCCCGCCGGTACTCCACGGACACAGCAAAGGTCGATACCGCCCCACACCATGCACCTGTGGCGCGGCCACGACGCATCGTCCTGGATAGCAACATGTCCGGAGGATTGGGAACCGGCGGGATATGGCCGAGCACAGACGCAAGCCCTTCAGGCTCCGTCGTAGAACCCATTCTCGGAACGCCGTGGTCGCCCCTGTACCATGCGTGACAAGGGGGCTACGGGATCTCTCCCGCGTAAATACCCATGACCGTGCCAAGAAACTTGAGCGCTTCGGGCTTTGGTCGCTGGAACGAATTCCGACCGATGATCGAACCAAACCCACCTCCATCACGGATGGCGCGAACTTCTTCAAAGACATTCTTGTCTTCGCTCTTGGCCCCACCCGAGAAAATGACGATGCGCCGACCGCTGAACGAACTCTGCACGACGTGCTTCACCCGTTCGGACAGGGTCTTGATTGGAATCTGCTCGCTTTCATACACCTTCTTGGCGGCGGCTTGCTCCAAATGGGCAGTCGGAAGCTTGACCTTCACGATATGCGCGCCAAGTTGGCAGGCAATCTGTGCCGCATAGGCGACCACGTCCATCGCCGTTTCTCCCTCCTTACTGAGGGCCGAGCCACGCGGGTACGACCAGACCACCACAGCGAGACCGCTGGATTTGGCCTCTTCCCCCAACGCCCGAAGCTGCTCGTACATGTGCGTGCAATGGGAGGAGCCGGGATAGATGGTGAAGCCGATGGCGGAACAGCCCAATCGAAGGGCGTCCTTGACGCTGCCGGTCACCGCAGGAAGCGGGTCCTTCTCTTCGTGCAAGACATCATGATTATTCAATTTCAGAATCAAGGGAATCCGACCGGCGTACTGTCCGGCTCCGGCTTCCAGAAACCCGAGCGGCGCCGCATAGGCGTTGCACCCCGCCTCGATCGCCAGTTCAAAGTGATAATGCGGATTGTAGCCTGGGGAGTTCGGCGCAAAACTTCTGGCCGGTCCATGCTCAAACCCCTGATCCACCGGAAGAATGACGAGCTTCCCCGTTCCTGCCAGCCGTCCATGATTCAGCATCCTGGCCAGATTGGTTTTGGTGCCGGGTGAATCGCTTTCGTAGCAACTCAGTATTTCTGCCACACGATTTGTCATGGGTTCAACCTCCACAGAAGCACGATGTCACGATTGAACAGATACCTACGCCGTTCCCTTTACGGCCGCCTCGGCCTCCAGGACGTCCTCTCGACTTCCGATCAACAGCGGCACCCGCTGGTGCAGCTTCGAGGGTTCGATGTCCAGGATCCGGTGGATTCCGGTGCTGGCGAATCCTCCCGCCTGCTCCACCACCATCGCTAATGGATTGGCTTCATACAACAGGCGCAGTTTGCCATCCGGCTTTTCAACTTCGGCCGGATACAGGAAGATACCGCCCGCAAGGAGCACTCGGTGCACATCCCCGACCAGGCAACCGGAGTACCGCCCGGTGTAGGGCCGCCCCTTCGCCTTGTCCTTGACCTTCAGTTGATCAATGTACCGCTGCATGCCGGCCGGCCACTTGCGATAGTTACCCTCGTTGACCGAGTAGATTGATCCTCGGGACGGCATTTTGATCGACTCATGTGAGAGCACATATTCGCCGATTTGAGGGTCCAAGGTAAACCCATGGACCCCCTGTCCTGTGGTAAAGACCAGCATCGTGCTGGATCCATAGAGCAGGTACCCGGCAGCCACCTGTTCACGTCCGCACCGGATCAGATCGGCCTCTTTGGGCGGCTGGCGGGGATCGTGGTGGCGGAGGATCGAGAAGATCGTGCCGAGCGGCATGTTCACATCGGTGTTGGACGAGCCGTCCAGGGGATCGAACAACAGCATATACTTCGCCTGCGTCCAAGCCTCCGGGATCATCAAGGCCTTCTCTTCCTCTTCGGAAGCCAAGGCCGAGACAAGGCCGTTGGTCTCAAAGACCTTGATAAAGGTCTCGTTCGCGAGAGAGTCGAGCTTCTTAACCGCCTCACCCTGCACATTCGTCTCGCCGCTCAGACCAAGAATATTGATCAGGCCGGCGCGCCGCAAGGTATTCGTGATCAGCTTGCCGACCAGACCGATCTGAGCCATCAGCAGGGAGAACTCTCCCTTGGCCCCAGGGTGAGCGGCTTGTTGCTCCAGAATATGCCGGGTGAGGGTGAGCGGAAACCGAATCATAGGTGAACAAAGTCCATCATAAGTTGTTCATTATAGCGACTTCGGATTGGGCGAGCAATGAAAGAGAGGGGGTGCCGAACGGTCCAAATTACGTGGCGCCTGACGACAGGCCAGCGGGCCCAAAGCCCTCAACCAGGTCGGCAACCACCGATCCTATGATCACCTTGGCTTTCATCATCAAGGGGATCCGTCGATCATCGTTGGAGAACCAGACGCGCACATTGCCTTCATTGAGAAAAATGCCCTGAAACGGCATGACGGCCAGGACCCTGACCGCCTCTTGCTTGCCCCAAGGCCCTTCCAGATGATCGATTCCCTCGACAAGGAGTTCGAGTTTATAAGTCTTCTTATCATGATGCACATTAAGGACAACCGCCTGGCCCGGGATCAGCGGCACAAAGGCCCTCGCAAAATACAGGCACGAGAGCGCGTCTTGGGTACCGGCGGGAATCTCCAGTTCAGCCGGCTGTCCATCCTTCACAACCGAGACCTTCCCCTGCTCGTGATGGAACCTATACTCGAAGTCGTTCTTCCGCTTGCCTTCCCGTCGGTGGAACGTCATCCGCTGCGGCACAAGAGATTCCGCGTCCACCCATGACTCGACCCGGTTATCGACCGGATAGAAGCGAGTGATCCAGGGGCTCGATCGCGCAGTCGTCACCAGCTTGATGATGGGTCGTTCCTGAATCGACTCCGCGCCTTCCACCCCCAGGGCAGCGGTACCGGCCGTCACTCCCAGCCAGGACAACCGATAGGTCAGGCGTTCGCCCACCGTGAAGGGGTGAAGGGCCCGACTGGGGGCTGCTAGAGAATCAGATCGAACCGCGGAGTGAAGGACCCCTAACAATGAGACCGATACCAGCCAAACGCCCACGCCCTGGAGATTCCGAGACCAGCACCGAAACCGGAGACTAGCCATCACCGTCTCTCCGTGACAGATTCAGGGCCTGGCGCGCCTGATCCAACTCTCCTTCGATGGCGGCGCGGATGGCCTGAAGTTTGGCATCCGTATTGGCTTCAAACCGCAGGACCAGAGCCGGTTGCGTGTTCGACGCGCGAATCAACCCCCATCCGTCGTCAAAGACCGCTCGGATCCCGTCGATCGTGACCACGTCGCGAATCGTTAAACTCGTGTGGTCCAAAGGCTGTCGGGATTGCGCCGTGGCCATAAGCCTGGATTGCACCTGCTGCACCAGTTGAAACTTGACCGCATCCGGACAATCGACCCTGATCTCCGGCGTCACGAAGGAGGGAGGGAGGTCGGCCACCAGCGAAGAAAGCGGCTTCCTTCCCTTGGCCAGGATTTCGATCAGCCGGCAGGAGGCATAGACGGCATCGTCGTACCCGAAATACCGATCAGCGAAAAACATATGCCCGGACATCTCCCCGGCCAGCGCGGCCTTCTCTTCCCTCATCTTGGCCTTGATCAGCGAATGGCCGGTCTTCCACATGATCGGCTTGCCACCCCGCTTGGCCACATCGTCATAGAGGCTCTGCGAGGATTTGACTTCGGAGATGATCGTGCTGCCCGGCTGCGCGGCCAGGATGTCCCGAGCATAGATCACCAGCAGCCGGTCTCCCCACAGGATGTTTCCCTTTTCATCGACCGCCCCGATCCGGTCCGCATCCCCGTCATACCCGATGCCCACATGAGCCCCCGTCTCCCGGACCTTTCGGATCAAATCTTTGAGATTGTCGACCACGGTTGGATCCGGGTGATGATTCGGGAACCGTCCGTCCAGATCGCAGTACAGTTCGGTGACCTGACAGCCCAATTGCGCGATGGCTTCCCCCGCCACCAACGAGGCGGCCCCGTTGCCTGCGTCGATCACAACCCGCAGGTGGCCGGCTTGCACATGCGAAAAACTTTCCTTCAGGTAGGCCAGGTAGTCCGGGATGATCGGCCGATTGGTGACGGTTCCGGATCCTGAGGCAAACTGGCCCCGCTCCACGATCCGCCGCAACTCCTGAATGCCGTCTCCATGGAGCGCCTCCTTGCCGAGACAGAGCTTGAATCCGTTATAGTCGGCCGCGTTGTGGCTCCCGGTGATCATGATGCCGCCGTCCACCGGCAGGTGAAAGAGCGAAAAATACACCAGTGGGGTCGGACAGGTCCCGAGATCGACCACATCCAGCCCTCCCTCCGTCAGCCCCTTGACCAACCTTCCGTGGAGCGCCGGCGAACTGAGCCGGCCGTCGCGCCCGACGGTGACCGTTTTGAACTCCCTCCCGCGAGCCAACGTGGCGTAGGCTCGGCCGATCTGTTCGGCATGATCGATCGTCAGTTCGCTCCCGACAATGCCCCGAATGTCATATTCGCGAAACAGTCCCATGATGCCTCTCTTGTTCACTCACCTCGGGCAGGATGTTGAATGTGTCCCCCGGCTTTGTGGAAAGGTACGTCTCAGCGCCTGGAACAGCCGGACCAGATCAACAACTTCTCGTGCGCCCATAGTCGTCCTGGAATCGGACGATATCGTCTTCGCCCAGATAGGGTCCGTTTTGGACTTCAATGATATGGAGGATCTCGCGCCCCGGATTTTCCAACCGGTGGCGGGTCCCGACGGGAATGGCCGTGCTCTGCCCCACCGTGAGATCGAAGATTTCCTCGCCCCTTGTCACCCGAGCGGTCCCCGCGATGACGACCCAATGTTCGCTGCGTTGATGGTGCATCTGAAGAGACAGACGTCCCCCCGGATTGACCGTCACCCGCTTGACCTTGTACCCGGCTCCCTCCTCCAGGATCGTGTAGGACCCCCAAGGCCGGTAAACCGTGAGATGTTCGAGCTGCTCTGGCGCCTTTTGCTTGCGCAGGATCTCAACAACCTTTTTCACGTCCTGAGATCGCGCTTTCGGGCAGACCAGCGTGGCATCGGGTGTGTCGACCACCACCATGTCGGAGAGGCCGATGGTCGCGACCAGCCGCCGATCGGCATAGATGATTGAGTGATGGCTGTCCAGATCGACCACCTTTCCGTTAATGACGTTGCCGGCCTTGTCTTGTGAGGCCACTTCCTCGATGCTGCTCCAATTGCCCACGTCCGACCAGTGAAAATCGACCGGAATCATCGCAGCATGATCCGATCGTTCCATGACACCCGTATCGATCGAGACCGACGGCAACTCACGATAGAGCCCGTCGATGTCGCCCCGCGACGCCCCGGCCGCCAGTAATTGCCGGATCCGGTCCAACCCACGCCCCAAGGTTGGCTGATGCTTGTCGATCTCCTCAAGAATCGTCGCGGCCTTCCACACGAACATTCCGCTGTTCCAATAATAAGTGCCGGCCTTCAGATACCGGGCGGCGGTCTTCGCATCCGGCTTTTCGACGAACCGGGCCACGGGATAGCCGGCGAGCGTGCCGTCCTTGCCGAGCCGCGGCGCACGCTTCGGCTGGATATAGCCGTAGCCGGTCTCCGGTCGGATCGGCTTGATGCCGAACGTGACCAACTGGCCGGCCTCGGCCAGTTGGGCGCCGAGCCGCACCGCCGCCCGAAACCTCGTCTCCCCCTTGATCACATGATCCGCCGGAAGAACCACCATGATCCCGTTCGGGTTCCGGCTCACGACCTCGAGCGCAGCCAACCCAATGGCCGGCGCCGTGTTCCGGCCTTCCGGCTCGATGACGAAATTTCTCTCTAACCGATCCTTCCATTCGCTCAGTTGCACACGGATCGAATCGGCCTGAGCCGGGTTCGTGGAAATCAACACGCGCTCGGGCTCCACACAACCGAGCACGCGCCGCATCGTCTGCTGGATCAAGGTGGCGTCACCCATAATGCGCAGGAGTTGTTTGGGATAGAGGTGGCGGCTGAGCGGCCAGAAGCGCGTCCCGCTTCCACCGGCGAGGATGACGGCGTAGACCGGATGATCAGCGGACATCGGTGCCTCCCTCCATGCGACGCATGGGATTGTCATTCATCGCACGTGACCCTGGGCGGCAAGAATAAGATCCGCAATTTCCCTCAGGGCTCCCTCCCCGCCCTTCTGACGGCAGACGTACCGCACGGCTTTGCGGATGGCCGGCATTGCATCGGCCGGAGCCGCCGACAAGCCCACCGCGCGCAGCGCCTCCAGGTCGTTGACGTCATCGCCGATATACGCGACCTCTTTCAGCGTCAATCCGTACTTCAGAGCCATCTCGCGGAGACAAGATAGTTTGTCCATCACCCCCTGGTGCAGCTCCGGGATCGTCAACTTGTCCGCCCGTCGTGCCACCAGCTTGGTGCGTTCCTGCGTCACGATCGCAGTGATCAGCCCCGCCTTCTGGAGGAGCTTGATCCCCATCCCGTCCCGCGTGTTGAACTTCTTCAGCTCATCGCCGGATTCCGTGTAATACATACCCGCATCCGTCAAGACGCCGTCGACATCGGTGGCGACGAGACGAATGGACTTGAGGAGGGTTCGGCTGGGCACCCCTGTTCGTAAACGGGCGCTGGGCATGAGAATCGCGCGTATCGGATGATTGATGACGATCGTTCGCGATGTGATCTTAGCAATGCGTGCCGCCCAAGACAATAAAAAGGACAGGAGCCTGCAGCAGAGATGGGCCGATGACGAAAATCCATACCGGAGGGCCGACCCGAACGGACGGTATCAACTGGCTCCACGCCCGGAGATGACCGCCGGGATCGTCTTCACGAGAATCTGCATGTCCAGCGCCAAGGACCAATTATCGATATACTCCAGATCCATCTCCATCCAACGCTCGAACGGAATCAACGTCCGCCCGCGAATCGCCCAGAGGCAGGTGAGGCCCGGCTTCATACTGAGTCGACGCCGCTGCCAGCGCTCGTACTTGTCCACCTCCACGGCCAACGGCGGACGCGGGCCGACAACGGACATGTCGCCCTTGATGACATTGAGCATTTGCGGTATTTCATCCAGGCTGCACTTCCGCAAGATGCGGCCCACCCGCGTCACACGAGGATCGTTCCTGGCTTTGAACACGGGGCCCGAGAGCTCATTCAATTTGGCCACTTCCAGAAGTCTCGCTTCCGCATCCACGACCATCGACCGGAATTTATACATCATAAACCGCCGCCCGTTCAGACCGCAGCGCTCTTGGCAGAAGAACATCGGGCCCGTCGAATCTACTTTGATGCTTACGGCGATCAACGCCCACACCGGCATCCCGACTAGGACCGTCGTCCAGGCGATCGCCAAATCCATTACTCGCTTGACGCCCAAAGCGAACCAGTTGGTCGGCTTCGTGGTGAACGTGAGCAATGGAATGTGGACGAACTCGTCCAACGACGCCCGCGCAATCAGATGCGGGAACATGCCCACGGCGATTCGCGCATTCACCCCGAGTTCCTCACACATGAGAAAGACGTCTTCGAGCTCGCTGACGATTTTCCCCGGCACGACAAACATCACCTCATCGACGACACGCTGGTTGCAGATTCGTTCCAGGTCATCGAGGGTCCCGATCACGTCGTAGCCCTCCACCCGTTGCTCATAGGGCCCCACGCGGTTCTCGGAGACCAGACCGAGGAGACGAAAACCCCACTTTTGATTGTTCTCGACCAGGCGCGCAAACTCGAGGGCCTTCTCATTCACGCCGACGACAATGACGTTGCACCACTGAAGCTCCTCGCGACCCGAGCGGCGCAGCCAAGCCCGGACCCCAAGCCGGCCCGACATCAAAATCACCGCTGTCAGCGCGGCAAACAGGATAAGGAAGGCCCGGCTGATATCCGGCACCTTGAGCACATACGTCACCCCCATGAGCAGGAGAAGCCCGGTCCCGCTCACCTTGATCAGATCCACAGGCATTCGCCTGAACGTGTTCAGCCTTGCAGGTTGATACAGGCCGACCGAATGCAGGAGTCCCAACCAAATCGGAAAAACAAATCCGTACATCCAATCGTATTTCATCGCGGACATAAGAGGGGCGGGAAACCACTGGTCGAAGACCGAGGAGAGGATGTTGCTCCGAATCCAATAGGCCGCTTCGAACGACACCACGAGGCCGACGATATCGACCGCAATGCATCGCCAGATCAACAGTCGCGAGTGTTCTCTCAGCATGGAATCACGCCCGATCGTACCGGACGATACTGCGATCTCCTCGATCGGCCCACCGGCCGGCCACTCGGTGCTTCCACTCGAACTTGAGCCACGACCTGAGATGCTCGACTTTCGCCCGACTGATCAGCCCACCGGCGCTGGCGCGTTGATGCGCGTGCACCATGACCGAATCCGGATTGTACACCACTCGCCACCCGGCCCGCCGCAACCGGAGACAGAGATCGACATCCTCAAAGTACAGGAAGAACCGCTCATCCATGACCTGACTCGTCTGAAACGCGCTGCGCCGGAGCATCAAGGCCGCTCCCAAGACCCAATCCACGTCCCTGGAGGTGGCATGATCCCAGGCCGTCATCAGGTGCTCCCTGATGATTCGGTGCCTGGGGCACCATCGGCCTAGGGGAGTCCGCCGGAGCAGATAGACGCCGAGGCTGTAATCGGTCCGGCAGGAGTACTGCACGGTGCCGTCTTCATTGAGCAGCCTGGGCGCGCAGAGAGCAACATCCGGATGGGATTCCATGTAGCCATACAACCGCTCGATTGATCCTGGGCTCACATGGATATCAGGATTCAGCAGGAGACAATATCGTGCTTGAGAGGCAGCAAATGCGCGGTTTACGGCCGCTGCATAACCAAGGTTTGTAGAGACTTGTAGAATTCTAACTTTCTGGAAATGTTGTCGAACAAACTCGGCGGTACCATCCCTGGAGGCGTTATCAATCACGATCGTCTCCGTTGACATTGGAGGCAACGCATCCCCAATGGATCGAAGGCAGGACCCGATCCAATCCTTACTTTGATACGTAACAATAACAATGGTTAGATCCATTGTTGCGTGACTCATTTGCGTACTGTCATCTATGTGCTCTATGACCTTCCGATACACCTATGGACCGCACAATCTCGATAAGGGATTGTCCTCTATATGGCTTTCGTCCATCTCAACATGACGACATCGATCATGCAGCAGCCACGTATCATGACATGATCATACTCCAACTGGAGGGCAACCAATGCCACACCTCGCAACCGGAGAGGCAAAGGTCCTGCAGCCGGCCATTCGCCAGGGAAATCAACCGGAGTGAAGAGTCGCGCTACCACCATCGGCTGCACGTCTTGTTGCTGGTCGCCGGTGGCCGATCCTGCACGGAGGTGGGGCGGTTGTTCGGACATGAGGCGACGACAGTCCCTCGCTGGGTCGAGCAGGACGGGTTTATCGGGTTGCGCGAAGGTGACCGTCCAGGCTGGCCCATGTCGCTGGACAAGCGGCAGTGGACCCGGCTGGCCCGTGACCTGCACCGCGACCCGCGTCGCTTGCGGCACGCGCAGCATCTGTGAGACGGGCCACTGCTGGGGGAGCATTTGAGAAGCCACTAGGAGGTGTCCCTCGGGTGCGGCAGTGTCAGCGGGTCTTCACGCGCTGGTCTTCCGGCTGCGCAAGTCGAGACCGCGCGCCGCTCTGTCGGACTCGGTGGCAGGGGCGGCGTTTAAGGCGACTGAGCTGGCTGCCCCGAACCCCATTTCCGGCAACAGTGCACACGAACCCACATGTGGGCGCCCATCAAGATCAACAACTCGGTGCTGCGCCACGCGCCAACCCACAAATCGATGGCCTGCTTCGGGTCCGTGAGCGTGCAGACAGGCAAGTTGGTTCACTCTCTCTGTTCGAAGTTCGATGCCGGGATGTTTGCGGCGCCCCTCAAGAAGTTGTTGTGCCATCGCTCACATCGCATGTGCATGGCAGCGATGCGGGACAATGCTTGGTACCATCACGCCGTTGTTCTTGCCACCCTACTCGCCGCACCGTGTCCCGATCCAACAGGCGTGGGATTCCGCCAGGCACATGACCGCCCATAACCGATATTTCGCCACGCTGGCCGAACTGCTCACCACATTCACCTCGGGCTTCAACGGATGGACCAGACCGCATTTGGTGCTACGGCGACTAGGCGGCACAAGCTACGACGCTATATGTAACTTTTCCTTCTCCATCCTCTGTTGCCAGATCTTCCGGTGGAGGGTCTTGAGATTCGGCGTCTCCGGCCTCGCTGTTGTCCTGCCAAATATGATCGCGACTCACGCCAGCATTTACTGCTTCCAGTCGATGATCTCGGTGGGATAGCTCCTGAGTGGCTCGACGACCGCGTTCTTGCCCCTGAGAGCGGCAACAGTCACTTGGCCTTCAAGGCAGCCCTAAGATTCCGTCTCATTCACTTCATCGTCTGGCCTCTCACGTTCGCCGCCCCTCGGTGGTTTCGGTCAAGCCAGTCTGACACTGATCACACCATCCGAATCCCCCTTCAATATCCATCTGCCCTTAACAGAAGAAGCCTCATGTAGAAAATCAGCTTTCTCATGATGCCTTGTCTGTTAACTCCACTCCCCATCATGTCTAAGACCCGTCTCATCCTGTTACGCTGCACGCAATTCGCATATTGAAAAATAAGGTCCTTCCAAGGAGAAGGATGCGGATGCTCGACAGCACGAGTATAGAGGGCTCTCGCCTGCTGAAAGGTCTTTGCAAATACGAGAGAATGAGTTCGCCAGCGACGCCGCGTCGTCGGGGAGAGCACATTGAAAAGATTCCACCACCCTGGAGCTCCAATCTGATTGTTTGAATGTTGTCGATAGAACAGCAAGGGTTCTGATGTGTACCCTACCACTCCGAATGCGCCCGCACACAGGGCTAACCACCAGTCATGCATGACGGCGACTTCCGGTACGGGAATGGCGACGGTCAACAGTGAACGGTTGATAGCGGTTGCACAGCCAGTGACCAAATTCTGACTCAAGAGGGTTCGGAGAGGTGCGACTGGCTCATGAATAAGGTTTTGTAACCGCATGAACGAAGGATGGATCACTTGAAGGTTCTCATCGACCACACTTAGGTCGGAGTAGACGAGGATTGGAATCTCAGAAGAGTGAGCTTGTTCGAGGTTTCGGATCATCTCGATCTGAGTTGTCAATTTGTGCGGCATCCAGACATCGTCCTGATCGGCAAAGAAAACGACATCAGGACATCGCTCCTTCGCCGCTTCCATCAGAAGCCCGTAATTCCGAACAACTCCAACTCGGCCGAGATTGTCTTGGAGGAGCTCTATTCTGGGATCACCTTGCCGGAACTGATCGAGCAGCTTCGGGGTGTCGTCGGTCGATCCGTCATCTCTGATCAGCAGAACCCATTGGTCGAACGTCTGCTGAAAGATACTCTCAACTTGCTCTTCGAGAAAATTCCTACCATTAAACGTCCCCAGAAGCACGACTACCTTCTTCGGTCCCACCATCATTGTCGTGTATCGCGGCATTGCCCGTCCGGCAAACCATTATCCCGGAAGGGACGAAGAAGTAGCACGGAACGTTTTGCACCCGGCGATCGGCTCTCTGCCGCTGTTGTCGAGCCTCGGCTTGCCGAATCCGCCGTCGATGCTCATCTTCCAGGAATCTGTACGTCGTTTTGATCGAAACCTCGAAGTCCTCCAGGTGTGGTCATTCCTACGTATTTTCAAGCGGACTCGACCTTCCCTTTACGGCACGTCGCCGAGACGACATCGTGCTGCCATACAATATCATGAGTGTCCTTCCCTCGTTTATGGCAACACGGGTGAGGAAGTGAGCTCTTTGTAGCGGCCTCTCCGAATACTCGTCCGCATGATTCACGATAACTTCTCCTGCAACTGCCGTGCGACCCGTTGCCGCCGAAAAGCAACGGGAGCCTCGGCCGCAACGAGGTTGGCTGTGCCTAAAGGGAAGCCACTCGGAAAGGCTCGCCGCTCACCCCCTCGACATACTGTGGCAAGGATGCCTCGGGGTCTCGCAGCTCCGCACGGGGCCACCCATTGCCCTGCTCGATGCAATGGGTACCCCCACGCGGAGCCCCGATGGGGCGAAGCATACTTGAAACAGTATATTGAGCCCGCGAGGGACGAGCCTATCCGCTTGGGAGCCGAAAACTCGCTCCCAAGCTTGTCGCAGCGGCGTATCGGCGGTTGCAGCAGAAGTCATCGTGAATCATGCGGGCTAGGCAGGTGTCAGGGTCGCTCAGAAGCCATCAAGGCTCTCTTGCTTGCAGCCCTCGGTCAGATAGAGCACGCGATTGCGCTCCAGAACCGTGACGACCGTCAGGTAGCGGTGCCCCTTGGCGCAGGCGGTGAACTGGCTGCCCGGTTCGGTCCAAGGGATTATGACCTGATCGACCCCAGGGAGGACGACCCACCCCTGACACGTCCGCGTGAATGCAGGTCGTGAGCCGACAGGTATCCAGATGCCCCCACCACCGGTGCTTCCGATCGTAGCCCGGGACATGTTCCTGGTCATTCCAGCAATCGATAGGACCCCAGACTGGCACCGACAATGACGGTCCCTGCTGCCCATTCACATCCACCTCCTCATTGGCCACGGTCCAGGAATGTCTGCAACCCCGATACCGCTTGTTAGAGGTCGACGTCTCGCATCGCTCGGCACCTCAATTCGAGACCCTAAGCCTGACGCAAGAGGAGTCACCTACCCGCGCGAGAGCCTGAAGAGCCCTATTTTGTCGCAATAAGTTGTATCTCACCAGGAGAAAACTCTCGTCCGAATTGCCGGAGCTGAACATCCGTAAATCCTGCTCGGAGAAACACGCTTCGGAGGTCCTCCGGATCCATGCAGAGCATGTGGAAATTACTGGGGTAATCTTGACCGCTGAACAACTTCATGTTTGCCCAGAGGCCTGGCGTTATTTGCCCATAGAGCTCCACCACGGCCTTCTCATCATCTGGATGCTCCGGTGTTGTCTCGCCGCTTCCATAGCGCTCCATGATGAAACGGAGATTCGGGGTGCGAATGTATGCTCTGCCGCCGAGGATCAGGACTCTATAAATCTCGCTTGCCAGCCAAGGCAAAGATCGCCAGGTGATGTGCTCAATCACATGGTTGGCCAGAATCTCACCGACGGTGTTCTCGTGAAATGGTAGTGGGTCTAATATGTCGTGTTGGATATCCAAGCTTGGAGCAGAGGTCATCACATCCAGGTGAATGTATCCTGGTTGTGGATGCATTCCCGAGCCTATCTCGCATCGAAACGGGAACCGGCCGACTTGCCGACTCTCGGGCTTATCATATTTTGAGACAATCGAAGGGGGCACATCATGTAGCCAAGGCCATGTAGCTCCTTCATTGGATTCGATCTCCGCAAGGAGGCAATAGTCGGCAATGTCTGGTGTCAGATACTTCGCCCATCTTTGGCTGAGGATTTCTCTGTTGTAGAGATCGTCAGGATTTTCCTGCCCTCGGCGTCCACGACTGAAGCCTTCATGGTGATAGACAATGCTTTCTGGACAATAGGCAAGTAGTTTTCCCGCGTCGAGTAGCTTAAAGCAGAGATCGGTGTCCTCACCGCCCATGCGGAAGCTCCTGTCAAACCCTCCCAGACCTAGAAAAGACTGCTTCCGAACCAAGAGACATGCACCGGTGAGGATACGAAAGAAGCGGAAACGGTTGGCAGCTGAGAACTGTTTCGGTAGAAAGCGATACAGGTGTTCAGCGATGCCCTGCTCATTCACGACAGTGCCACAGTGCTGAATGAGTTCGGATCCGGGATACACCAGCTTCGGACCGACCGCCCCAATACGGCTATCCGATTCCATCACGGTCATAAGCTGGCCAAGCCAATCCGGAGTCACAGTCGTATCGTTGTTCAGGAACACAATGTACTCGCCCTTTGCCATCTCTACTCCGGCATTACACGCACCTGAAAATCCTGTATTGCGGGCGTTGTGCACGATCCGCACCCGAGGCTCCCATTCACGCAGCCGTTCCAGACTATCATCTGTTGATCCATCCACGACAACGATGACCTCAAAAACCACCCCTGCGCCACACCTGAAAATCGACGAAAGGCACTGAGCGAGGAGTGGAAAGTCATTGTAGTGCGGGATAACAATTGAGACCTTCGGATTCGCTGTTTGCTCCAGCAGGTTGCGAACCGAGGACAGCACCAATTCTGGAGTGAGACCTTCCATACAACGGACTGTCTCCCATGGGCATGGTGGTGCAAAGATAGCTGGAACCGGTCGTTGCCGGTGGTGGCACCCGCGGCAGAAGATATCGGAATACAAGACTGACGGTAGCGCCCAATCAGCCACTCGCTTCTCTGGATTCGTACAACCGAAAAGCGCCACCGTGGGCCTACGCATCGCGTAGGCAATGTGCATCAATGACGAATCTACGGTGAGAATGATGCTTGCCTTGAAAATGATGGCCGCGGCCTCGCGAATTGTCGTCCTACCGCGGAGATCGAAACCGAACTTAATGTCGCAATCTTTCTCACTGCCGAGAACGACCACTTGTACGCCGTCGCTACTCAGTTGTTCTGCGACAATGTCAAAATAATTCATCGGCCAATCCCGAACCGACCATCCAGACCTTACCTGAATGCCGCAGATCGGCTTACAGATATCCACACCGTACTCGGCCAGGATCTCGGCGGCCCTGGCGAGTTCGCTCTGCTGCAGATAGACTTCAGGTGTCTTGTCATGAACCGTCACGTCGCCGATTCGCGCGTAAGCATCGACAATGTGCTCGTCCGGTGTGTACTCGTAGTCCATCTCGAGCGTAACATCGTACCCGTCGAGTGGCACCTCGGCTTTGACAATGGCATTTACGTGAGGATTACCCTTGAGGATATCCGGATAGAGCGTGGCAACGACAATCTTAGCCTCAGGATATCTCTGACGTAACGCTCGCAAAACCGGCGTGAGCAAAAGGACATCCCCCAGCGCCCCGCGGCGAAAAATTTGAATTCGCTCCGGACAAGGGGTTGGCCGACCCGGATCCGCGCAGGAGGTGGTGGCCCTTGTGTTACCACCTAGACGCAGATGCCGACGCCCATCGAGTTGGGGCATGCCAATTTGCCTGAAACCCTGCTCGGCAGACAGCGCATAACCGATGATTCGGGAGAGGCCAAGCATAAGGCGGCGATAAGATCCGCTATGCCGAAAAAGGCGAACTTGAATGCGGGACACATTATCGGCAAGACGCCAAAGTAGCAATTTCAGAGGTCGCATCCTCATGGCGACCACCGGTACGGCGAATCCGCGACTCCCTCAACCCAAGGCCGACACACTCGCGGAGGAAAGGCGAGATTGAAATCATGATCATCCAGGCTCAGATTTGGACTGTAGAATGGGTCCTTCGTCAACACATCCCCCCATCGTGCTTTCATATACGCGACTTCTCGCGCAAAGGATGAACGTCGTTTCCGCGAATCATCAGGCATCCTTGTCGCACTTTCAAGATGATAGAGTTCCGCATATGGCGTCCACAATATCCGGTAGCCTCGTTCCCTGAGGCGAATGCATAAATCGACATCGTTGAATGCTATCGGCAACTCGACCTCGTTTAATCCCCCCAGTTCCAAGTACACTGATCTCCGCATGACAAGACATGCCGCTGTCACTGCGGAGACATCCTGAGCAACCTGCATGCGGCCATGATATCCCGGTGCCTCCCGCGGCTGACGGCGGAAGGCATGCCCCGCCACACCCTGTATTCCCAAGACAACTCCGGCATGCTGAATCGAACCATCAGGAAAATACAGCTTCGCGCCGACCGCACCGATTTCCGGGCGCAACGCATGGCCGACCATTTCTCGCAACCAGTCTGGCGCAATCACCTCGATGTCGTTATTGATCAGTCCGACGACAACCCCGCTGGCTTCGTGAACAGCCATGTTATTGATAGCCGAGAAATTGTATGCGCCGTCATATCTCAGAATGCGAACCCGAGGAGCCTGCTGAAGCTCCGCAAAGTAGTCGAGCGTTTCCGTCTCTTCACTCTGATTGTCAACGATAATCACTTCGATCTTGTCATAATTCGTTCTGTTTAGGATTCCATCTACACAGCTACGCAGCAATTCAACCTTATCCTTGGTGGGGATGATCAGGCTGACAAGGGGAGCATCACTGGGCACAGAATAGACGACACGATGAGAGGATGAACAAGACTCCTTAATGTCATTGACGCTAAGTTTCTTCCTCTCGAAATGCGAAAGGAGGGCCAGACGGGCGGCTCCATTTGTGCCGTCTTCCCTATCCAGACTCCCAAGGATCGTCCTTCGATGATACAGGACGAACGGTATGTGGGAAATACGTTCAGGTACCGTCTCCTCGATGATCCGCAAGTTGAGGTCGTAGTCTTCGCCACCGCCATAGCCCGGTCGGCAACCTCCTATTCTCTCTAGCAGGGAGGCACGATAGACTCCTAGATGAGAAATGTAATTTTGACCCAGAAAAAGATCGGGATTCCAATCTGGTTTGAAATAATGATGCTGACGCCGTCCAGTCTCATCAATCCTATCTTCATCAGTGTAGATGACATCTGCATCTGGATGCCGAATCAGCTCCTCGGCTACCATATACAACGCATGTTCTGCCAGCTCATCGCCGGGGTGCAGCAGGCCGACATATTCGCCTTCCCTCAACCCGAGCGCGCGGTTCACAAGCTCCCCATAGTCACGACTGATCACGCTGACTATTTTGATAGATGGCTCTTGGTCAGCGTGTTTCCTTAGGAGGTCTAGAACATCCGGGTTTTCTGAAACGTCGTGAGCAATGCACAGCTCCCATTCAGGGTACAGCTGCTTGCGAACCGACCAAATCGTTTCGCTCAAGAATTGCAGTGACCGACCATGGATTGGCATCACAAGGGACATTTTCGGGCGCCGCGCCATAACCTTTACCCTCGATACGACAGCCTGCCGACCGGCATCATCCATCGTCTCGTAGAGGCGCACCCATTCAGCATAGTCATTTTGAACGTTGTCGCGGGAGGTCGGCCTTGCAGAACCATACCTGAATCCTGGAGCTATTCTGAAACGACGCTGGATACCCGTGACACTCTCGCGCTGGTAGACGCCTCCGCCTGTGTGAGACATGTTTTCCATTCCACCGCGCCGCTCAATGGCGGACCTATCGAGTTTCACCAAATGTCGAAGTCGTCTGACCTGCTGGGTCAGAACACGCAATGGTCGCGTAAATCGCCAACTCTTGGAGCTATAGAGTTCCATGAGTTGCCGGTCGCGTGCGGTCAGAGCTTCGGTAAGGCTTGCAATCTGCCGGTCGCGTTCGCCGATGGTTTGATGGAGGTCATGGATCTCATGAATTCGGAGCGGTAGTTCCTCTTCAACATTCAAGTCTCTATTTGACCATTGGTTTGTCATCTGACTTGGCGGAGGGGCACAACGGCCGTGGAGTGAGAGATAGCCAGGGACGACGCTTTCTATCCCTCCGCCGATGACGCGAGGACCAAGAGTATTGGAACCAGGCTCTGCTTTTCGGATCACACAAAGGGAGTTAAGGAACTCAACCGAGTGAAGATGGGCGAGCACATCCTCATCCAAGCTTGCACCATGTGTGCTGGCAAGATTACGGATAACGTCCCGACGCGATTTTTCGACGCCCCAATGCTCATAGTTCAATAGATCAACCAGGCGTTTGAAAAAAGCGATAGAGGAATAGGGGTGAAACAATCCCCCTTCCAACTCTTGCCAGTAACTGCAGTGAAGATCTTCTGTAATATAGAGACCGCCGGGCTTGAGGCACTTGAAGTAGCGTGCGAATGAACGAACAATGTCACGGGATTGGTGAGAACCGTCATCAATAATCAGGTCGTATGAGAGAGAGGACGTGAGTATTCTTTGCTCCGTCTCGTCCGTATTGGCATCACCCACCACGACCACGATCTTTGGGTTTTCAAACTGCAACCGGCGGCAGTCTGGGTTCACATCACAACCAACGAACATTTCGCCATGGTGGAAGTACTGGCTCCAGATTTCCAGCGAGCCCCCGTTCTGGACACCGATTTCCAGTAGCCGAATCGCCTGGTCACGATAGGGTAACAATAGCCTCTCGTATTCTGAGAGGTAAGAAGACCATTTGTCAGAGACCTTCCCCTGATGCTCGTCGTACAGTTGATAAAGAGTCTTATTCGTCATGGGCGCATCGTCTCAGCGTCACTTGTTCGAACTGAACCCCCACGAGCCCCCAGCGGACTTTGCTAGATGTCACATTGATGATGACCGCATCGTGCAAATAATGATGTTGCACATTCTTATGCAGGTCGCCGTCGGCGACACTGGCCATCACCGCGTAATCTCCATTGGGTAACATGGGTAACCGGAAAACAAACTCCCCTTCAAACTCCTGCCCCTTGCGCACCAGGCACGCAGCCCCGGCCGTAAAGGGCAAGGTATTTTCACCAAATAAGTCCTGGCCTAAGCGGTCTCTGACTAAGAATCCAAGAATGGGATTCGCCATATCGACGTTGGCACGAGCTTGGATGACCACACGTACTCTTTCACCACCCTCAAAGACGGCTGCAGCCTCCCCGTTGAATTTATTCAAGCGAACCAAAACAATCTCTGCATCACCTGTTTTCCAGCCCGCGGAGCGATCGAGGTTATCACTGGCCAGATAGCGGGCGCCGTAGTCAATCGTAAGCGGTCCTGAGCTATCTTTCGCTTCCGGAGAGTGATCGTCCTTCGGCCGCACCGGGGAGGTCGGCTGCAGTCTTGCCGTTTCCCCGTAGATTTCTTGAACCGTATAGTGCAAGTAGGCGTGCGATACATCTTTTGAGTTACCAAGTTGCTTCACCTTGCCCAGATTCAGCCAGATTGCTGATTTGCATAAAAGTTGCACAGCACCGATGTCATGGCTAACAAACAACAACGTACCTCGATCTTGAAACGCGCGGATGAACCGCATGCACTTTTGGGTGAATACGGCATCGCCCACAGATAGTGCCTCATCAACAACCAATATATCTGCATCGACATGCGCCATGATTGCAAAAGCTAACCGCACATACATTCCGCTCGAATAGGTTTTCACCGGTTGTTCAATGAACTGACCGATATCCGCAAATGCTGCAATGGCACTGAACCGGGCGTCGATTTCGCCCTTGCTCAGGCCCAATAGCGCAGCATTCATGTAAACGTTTTCCCGGCCCGTAAATTCCGGGTTGAAGCCAGCGCCCAGCTCCAGCAGCGCAGCGACCCGACCATTGGTTTCTATCGTGCCGCTTGTCGGAGTCAGAGTGCCGCAGATGATTTGCAGCAGGGTAGACTTGCCTGAGCCGTTGCGCCCGATGATACCGACCGTTTCGCCTTTCTTCACCTCAAAGGACACATCGCTCAGCGCCCAGAATTCGCGGGCGTAGTTCCTCGGGATCCTGCCGAGCAGCCGCTGTACCCGTGGCACGAGAATCTGTTTGAGGCGATCTTGAGGTCGGTCGTAAAGGTGATAGCATTTGCTCAGGTTTCGCACGCAGATGGCGATGTCGCCGGCCGTACCGTTCCGCCTCGAAACACCTCGATCGTCGCTTCCCCGCTCACCTCGCCCCTCTCCGGCCGGAAAAGCGGCGGATTGGACCTCCCTACCCCAACCCTCTCCTCCAGAAGGCGGGAGAGGATCTCCGCTGCCTTCTTCTCGCGAGGGTACGGGGGCTGCGCTCAACAGGTTGTCAAAGGACATCCGCAAATCCCTTGCGTGTTTTTTGAAACCACATGAACCCTGCCCAGGCTACGACCAGGCTGCACAATAAATACGCTACGAGGCCTGTCCAATTGGGCATCCCCCCCCAAATCAGCACCGATCGAACCTGCTCGATGACGAAGGTGAGCGGATTGAGCAGCATGAGAGAACGGAAGTGCGCTGGCAGCGCCGAGACCGGATAAAAGACAGGACTCAGAAACAACATGATCGTCGTGACAATGCCGATCGATTGTCCGACATCCCTGACAAACACGCCGATGGATGCCAGGAACCACGCCACACCCATGGTGAGCAGTGCCAACGGCAGGATGAGGACAGGAAGAAATATGGCCGTCCAGTGCAGCGCGGCATGGATGACCGCATAAAACAGCAACAGAACGGCGAAACTGACGCCCGCGTGAAACAACGCCGAGCCGAGCGTGACCCAAGGTAGAATCTCGAGCGGAAACACAACTTTCTTCACATAGTTCACATTGTTCAATATCAAGCCCGGTGCCCGGTTGGCGCACTCGGCAAACAACCCATGGATGATCATGCCGGCGAACAGGACGACGGCAAACTCGCTCTGACTGTCCGATTCCCCACCCCAGCGAGCTCGGAACACGACGGTGAATACAAAGGTGTAGACGGCCAGCATGAGCACCGGATTCAAAAACGACCACATCAACCCCATCACCGATCCGCGATAGCGCCCGATGACTTCGCGTTTCGTCAGTTGCCAGATCAAGAATCTGTGGCGCCAAAGACTCGAAACAAGATTCATGGTTGAAGCGAGCTCTGAGGCTGTGGCGGCCTAACAACCGCGTGTTTGCTTCAAGGGCGCTCCGCCGGCTCGTGCCGGTGGAGGCGTCATCGCTACCCTGCCGCACATTCGTCCCTGAAGGACTGATCGGCCCTTCCAACGCCTCGCCGGTGTCTATTCCCGGTAGAACCGGCGGACGGCCTGGACGACGGCCTCTTGCTGGTCGGCCGTCAAGCCCTGGTAAATCGGCAAGGCAAGCGTCTCTTTCGCAGCCCGTTCAGATTCAGGAAAATCGCCTTCCTTGTACCCTAGGAATCGGAAGCATTCTTGCAGGTGGAAGGGCACGGGATAGTAGATCTCGCTGCCGATCCCCTGCTGGGTCAGATGGGCCATCAATTGGTCCCGCCGCGGCGCACGAATCACGAACTGGTTGTAGATGTGGTGATGCTTATGACCGGCTCGCTGGTATCGCGCTTCGGGAAGCCCGATGCCCGGCTGGTCCGTGAGTCCCGCGTCACGGAAGAGCGCACGGTAACGTGCCGCGTTCTCTTGGCGTTTCCTGGTCCATTCATCTAGGTAGTTTAACTTGACATTCAGGACAGCCGCCTGGATGCTGTCGAGCCGGAAATTACCACCGATCCACTTGTGATAGTACTTCGGCTTACTCCCATGGACGCGGAATACGCGAATCCGTTCGGCCAGATCGAGGTCATTCGTCACGACCATACCGCCGTCGCCCATGGCGCCGAGGTTCTTGCTGGGGAAAAACGAGAAGCACCCGACGGTCCCGATGCTCCCGGCTCGCCGACCGTCCACATAGTCCGATCCGATCGCCTGCGCCGCGTCCTCGATGACATGCAGCCCCCGCGGCCTCGCGCATGACAAGATGGGAGCCATCTCCGCGCATTGGCCGTACAGGTGGACCGGCATGATCGCCTTCGTCTTCGGCGAGATGGCCCGTTCGATCCTTGACGGATCGATGTTGTAGGTCCCCGGATCGATATCGACAAAGACCGGACGTGCCCCCACTCGGACGATGGCGCCGGCCGTGGCGAAAAACGAATAGGGACTGGTGATCACCTCATCTCCGGGTCCGATGTCGAGCGCCATCAACGCCACCAACAGCGCATCCGTCCCCGAGGATACGCCGATACTCGCAGAGGCTTGCGAATAGGCGGCGATCCGTTCTTCCAGCTTCGTGACATCCGGTCCAAGAATGAATGCTTGACTGGACAGCACTCGTTCGATGGCCTCCAGCAATTCCTTGTGAATCGGCTGATGTTGAACGTTAAGATCGAGCAAGGGAATGGTCATCAAGGCTCTCCGTTCTTCACGTGGACTCACGCGACGAGATGGTCCTGCAGCGTGGCCGATTCGGCCCCACCCCTCCTCATTGACAGCGACTGATGAATGAACGCCGTCCATGACGCTCGAGCGCCGCGAGCGCCGGCACTGACGGGTGGTGGTCGCGAGGATCTGATTTCACTCAAACTGGAGGAATCACTCACAGGATACCGAAGAAGTCCGCCAGCCGGGTACCCGCCTGGCGGGTGATCGCATCGCTCAGAGGTTCACTGTTTTGAACCCGTTGGATGAGGAAGAACAACAGGTACCCCGAGCCTGCCTCACCTCTTCGCTCACTGCGGCCTTGCTGAACGGCCTTCTTGATATCCGATCGATGTCCGTGACGATATCGGGGGTCGAAAAGAGCGCTTTCGCAGCCGGCTACGTTCGCACTCGGGGCACCGGCATCGACCCGTTTTTCTATTGTGACGAAGTATTGATCGCGTTGTCCAGTCGCATCTGCGGGGCCGGATTGAGGTTGAAGCCTGTCACCCCAGCCGGCTCATCCACGCCCTGGAATGGGAGAGTCCTGAGGACTCGCAAGGAGCCGCTCATCCCGAGCCTGAGCCTCCACACAGAACAATGCGGTCGCGATCAGAATCCAAAACAGATTGGCGAGGCTCCCGATGAACATGTAGTCGAACAGATTCCTCACGGTGAATCCGACCACCATCAGGGCGGCCCCGAAAGGGACCAGCCGGGAATCCGCATCGGAGAGCGACCGGTGCTCCTTGATCGATCGAGTCAGGATCAGGAAAATCCGGAGTAACAGCCACCCGAAGAGCAGGAGGGCCGGCAGGCCGCTGCCCAGCCCCATCACGACGAAGGTGCTATGGGGCCCATAGGCTTTCTCCAGTTCAGGCTGGCCGGCATAGCGCTTCACAAAATTGTAATTGCCGTAGCCGACTCCCACAAGCGGGTGGTGCCAGAGATCCGCCGCCGCCAGCTTCCATACGGCCACTCTGACCTCTAAAGTCCAGAGGTCCGCCGTGCTTCGCTGAAATCCCAGGTCCGAGGCGACGACGAAGCCGAATCCGATCGCCGTGAAGGCCAGGATCAATCCAACCAACAGCCAGCGCCGCCCGGAAAGCCACGCGCCCGCCAGGCCTTCAGCGGCCAGGCCAAGCCATCCGGCTCTCGTGTAGGCGGCGAATTCCGCGAGCAAGGCCAGGACGGCAACTCCTAACGAGAGGCCTTTCATCCATCGACTCCGCAGCGTAGCAGCCGCCGCCAGCACGAGCGGAATCGCCATGATCATGTACGTGCTCAGCCAATTGTAATCCGAGCCAAACGCACCGGCTCGAATAAATCGGTCTCGCCAGGTCCCTCCCTGGAGCATAAATTCCACGACGGCATAGCCGGCGCTCACCAACGTGCCGAGCAACACCGCGTGCATCACATGCCTCACCGGACGGGTGTCCGGGCGCGCCCGGAAGACGGCCGTCGCCCAATAGAACACCAGCGCCTGGGCGACCAGCTTACGCCATTCCCGAAAGCTGTAGTCCGGATCGATCGAGAACGGGACGGTGAGTAGAATCCATCCGAGAAGCAGCAACAGCGGCAGGTCGAGCGGCGTCCGAATCCAAACCGGCGCGCCCTCCTTCCAACGCATCGCCACCGCGATCAGCAGGAGAGAAAAAAACAAATACCGCGCGGGACCATGCGCCGGCGGAAAGAAATTCAAGAAGGTGAGGACGGCAAGACCGACGCCCTGGACCGCCCACAGCCATTGCCGCCACGGCAGTTCCGCGTGCGTCACGACCGAGCTGGAAGTCATTTCAAAACCCTCCGTTCACCCTTCGACCGGCTCAGGGCGAACGGATCTGTTCATGAAAACAGGATATTCCTCCGTTCGTGCTGAGCTTGTCAAAGCACGGTCATGGGGCTTGGAAATGACTCCTAGGCATTTCATGTGATCATCTGACTCCTGACAGTCGATTCGTGCAACAGCACGTACTCGTCCACCATCTCCCTCCACCCGCGCATCGAGATGCCTTGCGCCGAGAGACGCTCGCTTGCCAGAGCGGTATTGGACGGCCGCATGGCGGGCCGATGCAAATCGGCGAACGTGATCGGTTCCAGTGGATGCAGACACCCTGCCGACTTCAGAATCTGCTCCGCATACTCAAGCCAATTGCAGGAGCCGGTCCCCGCCGCGTGATAGATCCCCGTGGCCTTCCGCTCGGCCAATCGAAGGATGGCGCCCACCAGGTCCTTGGCTGAGGTTGGACTGCCATATTTGTCGATCACGGCCCGTATCGGCTCCCCTTGCCGCACCCGATTCACCACCATCGAGATGAAGTGATTCTTTCCGAGGCCGAATACCCAGGCCGTCCGCACCACACAGACTCGGTCCGTTTCTCTTAGAGCGGCCTGTTCACCGGCCAGCTTGGAATGGCCGTAGACATTGATCGGATTTGGCTGATCAGACTCAACGTACGGGGCGCCCTTGGTCCCGTCGAACACATAGTCGGTGGAGATGGCCACAAGCGCGGCTCCGGCCTGTGCCGCCCCCCTCGCAACCAGTCGGGTTCCTTCCTCATTCACGCGATAGGCGGCGTCAGGCTCTCGCTCGCACGCATCGACGTCGGTCATTGCGGCGGCATGGATGACGAGATCGGGCCGTTCACGGACGATGGTCTCGACGATCCGCTTGTCCGAGACGTCGTCGGTCGCATGGGTCGCCAGGTACAGCGGTTCGCGATTCAAGACCCGCGCGACCTCTCTCCCCACCTGTCCGTTGGCGCCCGTCACAAACACGCGCATCGCGCCGGCCTTCGTTCATTTCTCACTGCGCCTTCCTGATCTCGCATACCTTACTATTTCCCATTCCCGCCCGCAAAATGCTTGAGGTCCGCCTCGACCATTTCCGCCACCAGATCCGTGAAGGAGATCTTGGGCGTCCACCCGAGCTCCCGTCTGGCTTTGGTCGCATCCCCCAACAACGTTTCGACCTCAGCCGGCCGCAGCAGTTGCGGATCGACCGTGACATGGTCTCGATACTCCAGTCCCAGGCACGAGAACGCCACCTCCGCAAACTCCCGGACCGTATGCTGTTCGCCGGTTGCAATGACATAGTCCTCCGCCTGCGGCTGCTGCAACATCATCCACATGGCCCGCACATATTCGCGCGCGTGGCCCCAGTCGCGCCTGGATTCCAGATTTCCGAGCTTCAATTCCTTGATCAACCCCAGCTTGATCCTCGCCGCGTGGGAGGTGATCTTTCTCGTGACAAACTCAAAGCCGCGGCGAGGCGATTCGTGATTATACAGAATGCCGCAGGAGGCTCGAATCCCATAGGCCTCACGGTAATTTCTGGTCAAGTCGAACCCGGCGACTTTGGAGATCCCGTAGGCCGAACGGGGATGGAATCGGGTCGTTTCCCTCTGCGGCACCTCGGCCACCTTGCCGAACATCTCGCTGGAGGCGGCGAAATAAAGCCGACAGGAAGGCGCACAGTCCTTGAGCGCCGCCAGCACGTAGTGAGTGCCATTGATGTTGGCATTCAACGTCGAAAATTCGTCCTCGAACGAATAGGACACAAAGCTCTGCGCGGCCAGGTGGTAGCACTCATCCGGCTTCACCGCCTGAAACACCCGATAGATGCTCGGCAAGCTTTCCAGAGAGGCCGCGTGGAGATGCAGGCGGTCCTTGATCGCCAGGATGCGCCACAATCGGTGGGCCGGATCTTCGATAGCGATCCGCCTCACAATCCCATGCACTTCGTAGCCCTGCTCGAGTAGGAACTCGGCCAGATACGAACCATCCTGTCCGGTGATGCCTGTGATGAGCGCGCGTTTTGTCATGATATCCTCATCAACCTTTTGTCATCCTCGAAATCCCTTTTGCATCACCGTCCGATAAAATAGCGGACTGAGCCAACGATTGCGGAAGGGGCGAAGTCGGCGGGCGGCCTGAATGCGTGGCGCCATCACCTTCGGATGGCTCCCGGAAAAGTTCTTCAACATGCCGTAGTCCGGAAACTCCGCATCCATGGCGGCCCAGGCGTCGATCCGCTCCTCGGTCAGCCGGTCGCCCTCGTGGCGACGGATCTGGTATCGCCGCTTCTCACGCAATGCGTCAGGATTTCTGGCATAGCCGTAGTGAAAGATGCGGGCTTTGATCAGTTTGCCGAGCGCGCCGTTCTTGATCACGCCCGGCACCCCCGGCACTTCGAAGTCGAATCCATCGATCGCCGACTTCACGCGCCCGTCCGTGCGGACGATTCGGGTGGCTCGGTGGTACATCCAGGGGTCAAGCGACCAATAATCACCTTTGAAGTGCAGGACCCGAAACACCAGGGCCAAGACCTCCTGTTGCGGCAGGTACTGTTCCATCGCTCGCCAAATCACCGGCAGTTCGTCCTCATGCACGACCTCATCCCCTTGGAGCAAGAACGCCCAATCGCCGGTGCAATGGGACAGTGCGATATCCTGTTGAACCCCGAAGAGCTTGCCGTCCGTGCGCAAGCTGTCGTCCCAGACGGTTTCGACGATCTTGATCTTCGGCGAGTTGATCGATCGAATGAGATTCAGCGTGTCATCCTCCGATCGTCCGACATTCACGACATATTCATCTACCATGGGCAGGATGGACGCAATCGACTCCAAGACGGGGAAGTCGAATTGAACGGCGTTCCGGATCAGCGTGAACCCGCTGACTTTCATCGCGATGCCCCATGCTCGGGCTGTAACCCGGTGCCCTGCTGAAGCCGCCGTTCATACATTTGCCGGTAGTAGGCCGCGAATTCCCCCGACTTGATCTTCCGCCACCACGATTCGTTCGTCCGATACCAGCGCACCGTCTCCCGGAGACCCTCCTCGAAGGAGACCGACGGCTTCCAACCCAAGTCCTCCACCCGGCGGCAGGAGACGGCATAGCGCCGGTCGTGCCCCGGACGGTCCTGCACCAGGCGAATCAATGAGTGCGGCTTCCCAAGGTGATGCAGAATGGCGCGGGCCACATCGAGATTTTCCCGCTCGTTGCCGCCGCCGAGGTTATAGACCAAACCCGGCTCTCCATGGAGGAATACGTGGTGGATGCCCCCGCAATGATCCTGCACCGAGAGCCAATCCCGCCGGTAGCGACCGTCTCCGTAGAGCGGTAGCGGCTGATCATCCAAGGCATTGGTGATGAACAGGGGAATGAACTTTTCGGGATATTGATTGGGCCCGTAGGTGTTGCTCCCTCGGGTCACGACCACCGGAAATCGATAGGTGGTCCAATAGCTCTGCACCAACAGGTCGGCCCCGGCCTTACTCGCGGAATAGGGACTCCGCGGGACCAGCGGGTCCGCCTCCGTAGAGTGCCCCTGCTCGACGCTGCCGTAGACCTCGTCGGTGCTGACCTGGAGAAACCGGCTGACGCCCGCTTGTTTCGCCTCTTCCAGTAACACCGCGGTTCCGATCACGTCGGTCCGGGTAAACGCCAGCGGGTCCGTGATGGAACGGTCCACATGTGTTTCCGCGGCGCAGTTGATGACGCCGTCGATACGATGCTCGCGCAGCAGACGCCGCACAAGGGCGGCGTCCGCCATATCGCCGTGAACGAAGGTATAGCGCGGATGAGAGGCGACACCGGTCAGGTTGTCGAGATTCCCCGAATACCGGAGCGCATCGAGGTTGACGACATGGTCGTCCGAGCCGTTCAGCAGCCGCCGCACGAGGTGCGAGCCGATGAATCCGGCTCCGCCAGTCAGCAAAATGCGCATGATCGAAGTCTCCTCTCCCGACTACCCATAGGCCTCGCCCGCGGCACCAACTCCTTCAGGAATCAACCGATGAACGGCTCCGATCTTGACGGCCTGCACGATGAGGATGTCTCCGAACAACAGCTTTTCATCCAACAACAGGGCGCGGACCTGAGCCGCCTTGGGATTGTGCTTCACCCAGCTCCTGCCCCGCGACCGGATCAGGGGCTTGAGACATTGGTGCAGGAAGGAGCCGGTCTTCGACAAGCCGTTCGTCTCGACCGCCTGAACCACAAAGCCGTTGGTCTCCAAAATATGCCGAAGTTCG
Source organism: Nitrospiraceae bacterium (assembly GCA_050246315.1). Taxonomy (GTDB): domain Bacteria; phylum Nitrospirota; class Nitrospiria; order Nitrospirales; family Nitrospiraceae; genus Nitrospira_G. The sequence continues at coordinate 139,349 of JBFWWG010000008.1, forward strand.
ATGTAACTGACCGGGTTGATATGCCAGGCGGGTCCGGTCATATAATCGAACAGGTGCGGCGCGCCGTACAGCAGATATTGGAGCCGCGAACGAATCGATGCCACATTCGGCGTCGTGACGACCAAGCTGCCACCGGTCCGCAGGACCCGATTGGCTTCCCGCACCAGCAGATAGGGATTCTCGAGATGCTCGATCCCTTCGATGCAGGTATACACATCAAAGCACCGGTCCGGATAGGGCAAGGTCCGATTGAGGTCCACCTTGGCGCACGCCACGTCCGGGAGTTTGAACTGCTCGGGGTTCAGATCGCCGCAGGAGAGTTCCAGCCCAAGATCCAGCCGGAGCAGCGTCTGGGCAAAGGCCCCTTCGCCGGCGGGCGCGTCCAGAAACCGCTTTCCGTCCAGCGAGCTTTGGGCAGACAGGATTTCGATCACCTTCTCGAAGATTCCCGGCGCGCTGATCTGTCGTATATCGCCCTGATCCCGCTCCATGTTCCGAATACCTAGCGCGCCGTATTCATGACGGTTCGTGACGAAATTGTGGAGTCGCTGCGCGCTAGCCTGCGCCGTGCCGCGACCGGTTATCCCAACTTGTTCGCGCCGGTTTGAGCCACAAACTGGTTCGCCAGGAACAGCGATTCGATCGTCCCGGCGTCGGTCCACCATCCTTCCAGTTTGTCCCAGGTCAACTCGTTCCGCTGGATATAGGCGTTGTTCACATCCGTGATCTCCAGCTCTCCCCGCCCCGACGGTTTGAGCGTCTTGATGATCTCGAACACCTGCCCATCGTAAAAATAGATCCCGGTCACGGCGTAGGGAGAAGCCGGCTGTCTCGGCTTCTCATCGATTCGGAGCACCTTGCCGCCGTCCAGCGCCGGTACGCCGAATCGCTGGGGATCTTTGACCTCTTTGAGCAGGATCTTGGCGCCGGTGCGTTGGGCGCGGAAGCCGTCCGCTGCCTTCAGAATGTTTCGCTCGATGATATTGTCTCCCAGGACAACGCAGACCGGGTCCTGATCGGCAAAGTGTTCGGCCAGGCGCAAGGCATCGGCAATGCCGCCTTCGCCTTCCTGATAGGTGTAGTCCAGATGACGGAGGCCGAACTGCTTTCCGTTTCCCAACAGCCGCAGAAAGTCTCCCGCGTTGTTCCCGCCCGTCACCAGTATGATCTCGTTGATGCCGGCGTTCACGAGGGTTTGGATCGGATAATAGATCATCGGCCGGTCATAGACCGGAAGCAGATGCTTATTGGTGACCTTGGTCAACGGCAGCAGCCTGGTTCCCAATCCTCCGGCAAGGACAACGCCTTTCATCTTCTCACTCCTCGAGGTCCATGCTGAGCCTCGGATAATAGAACCATGTCACGATTCGCACGGAGCCCGCACCCATGGCTTACGCCTGAGCCGCTACTTTCCGATATACGTCGACCATCCGGCGGGCCGTCTCGTCCCACGAAAATTGCCTCGCCCTGACAAGGCCGCGATTCCGGAGTTCCTGCCACCGGTCTTCATCGCTCAGCAAGCCAAGTATTTCCCGACTCAGGCCGTCCACGTCGTCGGGCTCCACCAAAACTCCCGCATCACCCACCACCTCCGGCAAGGAAGAGGCATTGGATGAGATCACGGGACAGCCGCAGGCCATGGCTTCCAATACAGGCAAGCCAAACCCTTCGTAGCGCGAGGGAAACACGAACAGCCGTGCCTGCTGATACAGTCGCACCAGCCGTTCTTCCGACACAGGTCCGGGAAAAACGACGCGATCGGCCAAACCCATCCGGTTGACGCGGTCTACCAGACCGGCTTGCTTTCGCACGTCTCCCGCAAGCAGGAGGTCGTACCGCTCGCGGACCGTTCCCGGCAGGCGGCGGTACGCCTCGATGAGCATCTCGACGTTTTTCGCCGGATCGTTCCCCGCCACGCACAGCACATACGGCTTCGCGCATTCGCCGTCCTCTCGCCCCGAGGCCGGAGCAAACCGTTGTGTCTCCACGCCCGGATAGACGACCGTCACACGGTCCTCCGTGAGCGGAAGCAGGCGAAGGATGTCGCGCTGCGAGCAGAGAGAATCGGTCACCACATGGTCGAGACGGCTCCATCGATCCCCGACCACCGCAGAGAGCACCCGCTCGTTGAGACGCATCCGTGGACGATGGTGATTCAGAACCAGCGGCTTCACGTCGTGGATCGTCGCAACGAACTTTCCACGCTTCCATGCGATACAGGAATCATAGGGAAAATGCAACACGTCATAGCCACCCGCCGACAGAGGCGCGACCTGTTCCCACACGCGCCGCCGGAAGTACGGAATACGGACCGTGCGGTGGACGATATTGGGACGCGGAGAGAAGGTACAGGCTGCAGGCGGCGTCAACACCAGATAGTCATGCTCCCGATCGACGCGGCCGATGGCTTCGATCAGCTCCCGCGCGTAGCGGCCCAACCCGACGTTGAAGTCCCTCACATGCCATGCGGCGATGACGATCTTCATAACGGAGAATCATCCGCGGCAAGACCGGCTACGGAACCGGCTTGATCTCTGAGGCCGGTACGTTCGCAAGCTCCGGCTTTTCGATCAAGGTATATCCGTATCTCCGCCGTTCATACCAGGTGGTGACGGCACTGCGCAGGCCGGTCCAGCGGCGCTCCAGCCAATTGCCGCGCACGGTCCGCTTCCATTTGGCCGTGAAATGCGCCAGGTTGGCGGTCGGATACCCCGATCCCTGTTTCTTCTTGATCGCATCCTGCGTCACCATGCTGAAGTGGTGGATCAAGACCGAACCGGTCAGGGCGGCCTGCCATCCGGCCTCACGGGCGCGCCAGAGAAAATCCACATCCTCGCAACCGCCGTAGGTGAAGGCTTCGTCAAACAGACCGATCCGCTCGAAAACCCGGCGGTCGATCACCATGCAGGCTCCGTAGAGTTCTCGTCGGATGGCCTCGGCGCAACAACGGGTAAATTCCGCGGCGTACCGATCCAAATCATAATCAAGCAGCCCCTCCCGAGCAGATGGGGACACGATGCCGTAGCCGCCGCGTTGCATGAACGCCAGCAAACCCTTCAACCAGCCCGGCGTTACCACGATATCGTTGTTGAGAATGCCGATGACTCGGCCGGCGGCGGCTTTGACTCCCTGGTTCCAGGCTTTGGCGCAGCCCAGATTGCGTTCGTTGCTGATGACCCGCACCGAGACCGTCTTCAGATAGTCGCGCGTCCCGTCCGTCGAGGCATTGTCCACGACGATCACCTCGAAGGGGACGTCGGTCCATTGCATGATCGAATCCAGACACCGGCGTGTGTAGTCGAGTTGATTGTAGACCGGTATCACCAGACTGGTCAGGAAAGCGGCGCCCTCGTCAGGAGCCGGCCGATCCGCGGTCTGCGGGACGAGGGTCACAGCGGCGCTCCGATGGAAGACGGCGCCACCGGTCCTCGGACCAGCCCGGCATAGACCGCCGACAGGCGGTTCATCATCGCTTCCACGGTAAATTGCCGCATCACCCGCTGCCTGCCCTTCCGTCCCATCTCCTTGCGACCGTCAGGGTCTTTGAGCAGGGCCGTGACCGCCCGCGCCAGTTCGCCGATATCCCCCGGCGGCACCAACCATCCGGTCTCCCCGTTCACCACGATGTCGGGCAAGCCTCCGGTCCGGGACGCCACCACCGCCTTTTCCCTGGCCATGGCTTCCAGCACCGCAATGCCGAATCCCTCCATGAGGGAGGGCTGCACGTACAGATTCATGGCATCGAGCAGGGTACGAACCTGTCGCTCGAATCCAAGGAAATGGACGCGGGCGGTCAGGCCCAGTTCGCGACACAAGCGCCGGAGGCTTTGCTCGTGCGCTCCATCACCTTGTCCAAGGACCAGGTAATGGACATTCGGCACTGCGGTCAGGATCTCTGGCAGCGCGCGCAGCATGATGTCATAGCCTTTCCGCGGAAAGATGTTGCCCACGGTGCCGATCACCACGGCATGGTCGGCAATCCCCAGCCGACGCCGCACGTCGGATCGGGCTCCCTCCCCTTCAGCGTCCGTCCAACAGCCGTCGAGTCCGCTGTGCAACACGTGGATACGCTCCCGTGGTACACCACCCGCCTCCAACGTGCCGGCCACCTGGTTGGACACCGCCAACACACAATTCAGTCGAGCCAGTTCATACTGGGCGACCTTCGACACATCCAGGTCTTGTCTCAAATGCGCCGCCACCGGAACTCGGGGGGTGCCGAGGGCGCGCAACGTTTGCGGAACCCACCAAAGGTCATTGACATGGACCAGAGCCGGCTTGAGGTCGCCGATGAGAAGTCGCAACAGGCGAACCGCCGGCTTGCGGCGAGGAAGGCTCCACAGCTTTCTCCATGGTGGAAAATCGACGCCATGAACCGGGATGCCGCGCTGCTTCAGCTCGGTCGCGAGGGGGCTCGGTTCCGGGCAGGCGACGACCGGCGCATGGCCGAATGCTCCCAGGTGATCGACATAGGCGAGCAGCTCCCGCTCTGCCCCGCCAATCTCGCCGATGCCGTGGACGAACAGGATCTTCATCGTCTTTCAACTCCGAACGGCGGGGAAAAGCAGACGGGAGATTTCACGGTTGAGGAGCTCCATAGCGCCGGATAAAAGTGGCCAGGTCGGACGACATCAGCAGCGGCAGCGCCTCCTCAATTTTCGCTAGGGGCCAATCCCACCAGGCAATCGCCAACAGCGCATTGATCGTATCCTGATCAAATCGATACTTCACGATGCGAGCCGGTGAACCGACCACAATCGCATAGGGGGGCACATCCTTGGTCACGACACTTCTGGCCGCGACCACCGCACCGTTTCCGACCGTCACTCCGGACAAAATCAGCGCATCGACTCCCACCCAGACATCATGACCAATCTCAACATCGCCTTTGGATCGAGAAGGAAACGGCAACCCACGATCCGGACCAAAGATGCTTTGAAAGGGGTAGGTCGAAATCCAATCCGTTCGATGGTTGCACCCGGTGAGGATGGTGACTCCGGAGGCGAATGCACAGAACCGTCCGACCTTCAGGGTCGTTCCATCGTCACCACGCGGCACGCGAGGGTGGCCGTAAGTCCACTCCCCGATCGAGAATCCCTTGTAATCGGGATGATTGATCATGAACGTTTGGGACGGGCGCGCCGTTCTCAAGCCGACCTTTTCCAACCAATGCTTCAGCTTTCCCATGACCACTCACTCGTGCTCACGCACCAGCCGAGCAGCCCGGCTCATCAGAAGATGGAGCGGGCTACACATGTTGACGGCATAGAGCGAGAAAGTACTCCGCCCGTCGCTCACAGGTATGAAACCGCAGGAGATGTCGATGTCCTTGGAGCGCCAGTGCTTCCCGTGCGGCGTCATCCTGCAGGTATGTCCGCACGAGATCGACCAAATCGCTCAGGTCCGGCCGACAAAACAGCGCGTGCTTGCCGTGTTCGAAATTATTCGGGATACAGATGTCCGGTTGCTCGGACACCAGCACCGCCTTCGACGCCGGAATCTCCCAATACCGGAGCGTATCGAACCCGCCGCCGCGGATCGACAAGGCCATTTTAGACCGTCCGAGCAGGCGATGATACTCTCGGAATGTCAACCGGGTCCCGCGTTGCGACATCGTCACCCGAGGATCTCCCCTCAACTTGACCAGGAGACGAGAAAACCCAGTCGTGAGTTTCGACTGACGGTCTGTCGGTTCCGCATACAGGCCGCCTTCGCATCGTAGGCCGTCGGCCGCTTTCAACAGATTCCATGCACGAAGGCGTTTCGCGTGAGACGCTCGCGCGGCATACGAAACATCGACGTCGCGGGGGCCCTCCTCCGGCGCCGGCGCCGCATCGGGAATCACCGAGAAGGGCAGCGGGAAGGTGCGATGAAACAGGTCCTGACCGGCTCTAAACGCCTGCCACTGTTCGAGGCGCTTCCTGAGTCCAACGCCCGCCTGCCATCGGAACTCCCGCTTAAAGTATGCGCGACAACCGAATCGCTTCACGAGATCGTGGCGGATGCCGGCATCATCCTCGCCGTCGATCAGCACACAGGGCGGCAGCCGTATGTGGCGATCGATTCGGTCGAGCATCGATCCGGCGGCGGCGCGAGGAGACGACAGGACGAGGAGGTCCACATTTCCGTCGCGAAGCAGGGTGACGATCTCGTCTTCGCCGTAGGCTCGCCCGGGTATTTGAGGCAGATACTCCAATCGGTGGTCTGGATCGTGATACACGCGCTTCCATGGGTAGTCAATCACCTGCTCCCCTCCCAATACCCGGCAGAGTCCCAGATACATCTGGTCGGCAAGATAATCGGGAGCGGGATCGGAGAGGTACAGAATGTTCATGCCGCGAGCGCCATCCTCGCACGGGACCACGTACTGCGCCCGGGAAGAGTCAGCGGGCTCCGGCCTTGTTCACACGAAGCGTGACGTTCATGTTATCGACCACATTCCACAGGTAGCGGCGGCATCGCTTCTGGAGATAGGCTGGCAGCCAGCGAAACGGTTTGCGTACATCATAAGAAATCCGCTCGATTCGGAAATCGGTCCGAATCCCGTAGTCAGTCGGCGGCTCGAAATATTGAAACGTGTCCTCCGTGATGAACCGGACATGGGTGGGATCGCGAAAGGCTCCCCGGGACGTATAGTAGGGCACGACGATTTCCACCGTACCGCCGGGCCGGCAAATGCGAGACACCTCCTCCATCAGCCCGATCAGATCGCGCACATGCTCGATCACATGGCGAAGCCACACCACATCGACCGAATCGGCCTTGAAAGGGAGCTGGCGCTCAATATCCGCAACGACATGGATGCCCGATTCCTTCCGGACATCGATACCCCAGGCCCCCTCGACCTTGTTCTTTCCGCACCCGAGATCCAATATCACCGCCCTTGTCGCCCCCTCCCTCGCTCCCGCCACTCGCCGGCGGGCTGTCTTATCGGTGGCCGGTCGTCGCGTACCGTCCAAACACCTGAATGCCGTTGTGCCACCCGACATCTCGTCTGGGGGAGAGCAGGTCGAACAGCAATGTCCAATCAGGATGCTCGAGGAGCCATTTTTCATTGGCGCTCCTCGCCTCGCTACCGTTGACTCCTTCCTCGAAGGGATTGGTATCATCCACCACAATCAGGCTCTCCGCCGCCATGTGGGCCAGCCCCAACTCTAATCCCTCATACTGATCCTGAAAGGAATGCCCACCATCATAAAAATAGACTCCGACAGTCTTGGAGAAGTTCGGCAAAATGGTCCGGAAATCCCCCTCGAGAAAACTGACGCGATGCGTCCTCGATGCATTGCGGAGCACCCGGTTCAGAGAACGGCGAGGCTCCGGCTCGGAGAAAGGCCGATACCATTTGGGCCGTTTGGTGAACTGGGAGAAATTGTCCACGGCAAAGAATTCCTTATCCGCGTTGCCCTCCATGGCGTAACTCAGGGTACGCCCCTTCCACGTGCCGACTTCCAGATAGCATTCCCGCTCCTCCATCAGCGACACGGCATAGTTCAGGAGAAACCCGGTGTTCTCGGTGGCCATGCCCACTTGGCTGTCGGTGATGGGCTTCAACTTCCGATTCTTGGGAAACGTCGGCTCTTCGAAGTTCTCCCAGTGTTCTCGGATGGTTTCTATGAAACGTCGGACATTCATGCCCAGTTCTCCTGCTCACGAACCATGATGGATTGCACCTGAGATGTTTGGACAGGCAACAACCGTCGAGCCGCCTCGAACACTTCGTCCACCGTGATTTGTCTCATGCAACTTTGCTCGCCGCGTGTGCAGGTGGGGTGGTAGCAGAGCCGGCAATCCAACCCCTTGTAAAGGGTCGCCACCTCTGCCGTCCCGTACGGAGCCCATTCCGCCGGAGAAGACGGCCCGAAGAGCCCGAGGACCGGCGTCCCGACCGCTGCGGCCAGATGCATCGAGCCGTTGTCGTTGCCGATATAGAGGGCACATCGCTTGACGATGGCGGCAAACTGCCTCAAATTGACCAGCCCCGTCAAATTGATGGGACGGCGGTGCGATCGGTCTTGGATCTCAGCCGCCGCGGCCTTTTCGCTTGGGCCGCCGCCGATCAAGACTCGACAACCGGCTTCAGAAGCGAGCCGGTCGGCCAACTGGGCAAACCGCTCAGCCGGCCAGGCCTTGAACCAGTATCGAGCCCCAGGATGGAACATGATCAGGGGCCGGCCATCCCGCAGAATTCCGAATTCTTGGAGCGTTCGCCTTCCCTGCTCCTCTTCCTCCGCTGTCAGCCACACCATCGGAGGTTCGGGCTTGGACGTAATCCCAAGCGGCGCCAGCAGCGCCATGTCCCGGCTGATCCGATGGGTCCCTTCCGGAAGCGAGGCAACCTCGTGCGTATAGGCCAGCCAGCCTCGCCAACGGCGTGGTTCCCGAAACCCGATGCGGATCGGAATGCGGCTCAATAGGCAGGTAAACTCGGCCCGATCATTGCCGGTGAGATCGATCACGCAGTCGAAACCGCGCTTCCGTACTTCGTGATAAAAGTACGCCTGAGAACCGAATCGGCTCCGATCGACCAAGAGCACCTCCGCCACATCCGGGTTGTGTCGCAACACATCTTCCGTTCCGGGATACACCGCGACGGTCAGCTGGCTGTCGGGGAACGCTTGGCGCAGAGCGCGCACAATCGGTGTCGCGAGCAACACATCGCCGATGTATCGCAGCTTCAGGAGCAGGATGTTCCGGACTGAGATCGGACGCGGGATCAGAACTGGCCCGACGGCACGATCCGGTTCAAGCAAGGGTTGCGACGGAGGGGCCTCGGCCAACTGGCCACTGTGGGTCGCGGTCCCTCCGGAGGAACAGAACCCGGACGCACGGCTCTGAGAACAGAGTTCCTGGTAGACACGCATGACCTGTCGGGCCGCATCCTCCCAACTGAAGAGAGTGGTCCGCTCAAATCCTTTCGCGATGAGCGTGTCCCGCAAGGCACGATCCTCCAGCACCTGCACCATGGCTTGCCCCAATTGAGCGGGATCTTCCGGATTCACCAACAGGGCGGCGTCCCCCGCCACTTCAGGTAAGGACGAGCGGTCGGAAGTCACCACCGGCGCCCCGCAGGCCATCGCCTCCAACACCGGCATGCCGAATCCTTCATACAGCGACGGAAAAACGAACAGATCCGCATGGGAGTAGAGCAGGCGAAGCTCGGCACCTGAGACCCTTCCTGGACAGATGACGCGGTCCGCCAGCCCGACAGCTCTCGCACTCTCCAGATAATTCCCGAACCGATGGACGGGATCTCCAACCAGGACCAGCTTGCGCCGTCCCAGGCGCGCTACCTGTTCCCCCGCCGCCTGAAGAAACATACGGTGATTTTTCCGCGGGTCCGCCCCTCCAACAAACAGCACGAAGCCCTCATCGGGCGAGAGTTTCAGTTTCTCGCGCAGACTCGCCACCGCCGCTGGATCGCGTAGTGGACGGAACTCCTCCGAAATGCCGCAATAGACCACCTCGATCCGCTCAGGCGGCAGACCGTAGAGTTCGGTGATTTCCCTCGCCGAGAACTTCGAGATCGTTAGGACCCTACGCGCGCGCCAGACCGCTCGCCTCGTCCGTGAGGCCGCGCTGCGCTGACCAAATACGCGCGTCGAATACTCCGGATGACGATCCAGCCATCCATCATAGATCGTAACCAGCCCCCCATGCCGTCCGACTGTTTGGAGGCGAAAATTTGTTCCGTGATAGAGATCGAGCCGGTCCCGTTGCGCCAAGTACTTGATGGCCCACCGGGGAGTCTCGCACCAACGTACCCGTGGATCGACAGCCCAGGCATCGAGCTTATCGGGATGGAACGAACCGCGATCAACGTAACAGACCAACTCGAAGTCGTCGGTCAAGCGCACGAGCCCCCGGAGCAAGTAATAGACATACCAGCCGACCCCTCCCCGGTCCCGCACCGCCGGCGTGGCATAGATTCCGATCCTCACCGCTCCCCTCCGTCGCCGGCCGCGATCGATTCCCACGCCTTGGCATATTTCAGGAAGGTGAACATGCCGGCAAACATCGCCACGACAACCCCAGGTACCCCTTCCCGCCAGCCGCCGCGCAGGAGGTACGTCTTGGCGATCGTGCCGAGGTGATGGCCGGCAATCTGCATCGCCGTCACGCGCGAGCGGCGTTTGAGTTTCTCTGCGGCGCCGAGTGTGGAATAGGCGACGATCTTTCGCGCGTGGTGGCCGACCGTCGGCATCGTGTGGTGGTCCATCGGATTCGCAAGCCGGAGGACGCGCCCCTGGCAGAGAAGTCGCTCATGCAGTTTCGTATCGTCGTACCGGCAGGCGGAGCGCCGGATGAGGCGAATTTGATAGTCGGGGTACATGCCTCCGCCCTGCATCCAGCGGCCATAGAAGAAATTGCGTCTGGGGACCTCGAAGGCCGCTACGTCCGATGGGACATCCGCAGCAAGCGCCGCCTTGATTTCGTGCGCGAGCGCATCCGGCACCCGTTCGTCGGCATCGACGATCATGATCCACTCGTGGCTCGCCTGTTCGATCCCGAAATTTTTCTGCGGCCCGTACCCGGGCCACGAGCGAACGAACACCCGGGCGCCGGCCTGCACCGCGAGTTCCACGGTCCGGTCCGCACTCTGGGCATCCACCACGATCCGCTCGTCCGCCCATTGAACGGACTCCAAGCAGTCCACAATATTGTGTCCTTCGTTCTTGGCGATGATTAGAGCGGTGATCGCCCCAGCCGGTTTACCCTCGAAACCCACGGTGTGCAATCTCCCGGTAAAAACGCCAGTTGAGCCACCGATTGACGCGCGGCTTCAGGCGGCGCGCCGCGGTCACTCGATCCCGCATCACCGCCGGATGGCGACCGCGGAAGTCCTTGAGGATGTCATAGTTCTCGAACTCCGCAGCCTCCGACGTGAACCAGCGAGTCTCCGATGGCGGAGGCGCATCCCCGTGATAGACGGATGTCTGCTCGCGTTTCTTCGCCGTCATCGTCATGGGGGACTTGACCCAGCCGTAATGGAAAACCAGCGCCCCCGACGAGGCGAGCCATTCTGGAGGCCCGCTTTGCAAATAGCGTTGCGTCGACTTCTCGTGAAAGCCGACCGCATCGCCGCAGGATTCGACCTCGCCGTTATTGCGGATGACCCGGACCGCCTTATGGTAGTACCAGGGATTCAGCGACCAGTAGTCGCCGACGAAATGCAGGTACCGAAAGAGAAGCCCCTTCACCGCAGGGTTGTTCACGTGCCGGGCCATGGAACGGGCGATGACCGGCAGATCGTCTTCATGAATTACCTCGTCAGCCTGGAGATAGAACGCCCAGTCTCCCCGGCAATGAGATAAGGCGATATTCGTCTGCTGAGAATAGATGAGCCCGCCTTGCCGCAATGTCTCGTCCCATACCGAGTCGATGATCCGAATCTTTGGATCCTTGATGGAGGCGATCAACTCACGGGTGCCGTCGTCGCACCGGCCGATGTTGACGATGAATTCATCGACGATCGGCAGGATGGACCGGATGGACTCCGTCACCGGATAGTCATATTTGACCGCATTCCGGCAGAATGTAAACCCGCTGACTTTCATCGTTGCTGCCCCACGAAACCGAGGCCGAAGTTGCGGGAAAGATCAAAGATCGCCAGGATCGCCACGGACATGCCCCTCTGACCACAACTTAAACTTTAACGTGAGATTTTCCCTTGAAGTTCCCAAAACTTGGCATATTTCATAAATGTGTAATAGCCGTACAAGCCGGAGAGGATGAGCCCCGGCATCCCATCCCGCCAGCCACTTCGTCCGACGTACATTTTCAGAAAGGTAAAGAGCGGATGACTGACCAGTTGGTGCGGATGGAACCGACGTCCCTGTTCAACCATTCGTTTGGCCATCAAATCTGAATACCGATCCATCTTGGCCAGGTAGTGATCAATATTGCGGAATGGATATTGGAGGATCGCATGGGCGAAATATCCCGCCGTCCCCATGATGTCGAACCCTTCGTGCACGACGTCGCTCTCGCGGTACCGGACGCTGCCCTTGCGGAACAGTTGCGGCTGTCGATAGTCGGGATAGAAGCCGCAGTGCCGGATCCACCGGCCCAGAAAATAATTCTTGCGCGGAATGAAATAGGCATCGGCCCGACCAAAGACGACCGTGTGGCGCACCTCCTCACACACCTCCGGCGTGGCGCGCTCGTCCGTATCCAGGCTGAAGATCCAGTCGTGCGAGGCGTGCGCGGTGGCCTCATTCCTGAGTCGCCCGAACCCTCGAAACTCGTGCTGAAAGATCCGGTCGGTGAACTCCTTGGCGATCACCGCGGTCCGGTCCGTGCTGAAGGAATCCACCACCACGATCTCGTCCGCCCAGGTCACCGATTCCAGACACGCGCGCATGTTCGGCTCGTCGTTATAAGCCATGATGACGGCCGACACCTTCGGCGGCACGACGTCCATCATACCCTGCCAGCGGCACGCTCGGCCGCGCGGCGGTACACCCGCTCGAGCTCATCCAGCATCCGATCCAGCGAATAGTGTCGCTCGACCAGGGAGCGTCCCGCCGCACCCATCCTGGCCCGCAGGTCGCCGTCGTTCAACAAGAGACGGATCCGTTCGGCCAATGCCGCGGCGTCGCGGGGCCGCACGACGAATCCGGTTTCCCCGTTTCTCACGACGTCCGGGATGGAGCCCACCGTCGTCGAGACGACCGGCAGACCGACCGCCATAGCCTGCATGAGCACCTGGGGAATCGTGTCCCCCTCCACGGATGGAATGACGAAGACATCGAGCGAGTGAAACACGTTCAACAGGTCGTCCCGATAGCCCAACATGCGCACCGAATCGCCGACCCCTTGCTCTTGGATGCGCGCCCGGAGTCTCGCCTCTTCCGGCCCCTGCCCAACCACCACGAAGGTCACATCCCGATCGCGGGCCGCGACACGGGCGGCCGCGTCGATGAAATACTCGTGTCCTTTATAGGAGCGCAGATAAGAAATCAACCCGACCAGCAGGTGCGTCCGTGGGAGCCCCAACTCCTCCCGGAGATTCTTCGTGGCCGTTCCAGGCTTGAAGACCCCGATGTCGATGCCGATCGGGAACGCCACGACCCTGTCCGACGCAAGCCCATCCCGCTCAATCAATGCGCGGCGGGTCAATTCTCCACCGGTGACGATGACGAGGTCGACCAACCGCTGATAGAGCAGCCTCGTAGTCAGATTGCGGTTCAGCGGGGTTGAAATGTGTCTGGTCCTGATGACCGGCGGGCGAGGCGTCACCATCCGGGCGGCCAGCGATCCGATCCAACTGTCCCGCGAGCTGTTGACGTGCACGATGACCGGCCGTTCTTGCGCCACCAACCGGCGGAGCGTCAGGATTGCCGAGGGATAGCACCACCGCCTCATGCAGAGGCCCACAACCGGAATGCCCTCCCGCTTGGCCATGTCCATGATCGGACTGCCGGGCTCCAGGATCATCGTGACCTGATGTCCGCGCTTTCGCAATCCGTCCGCATGGAGGACGACGGCCAGTTCCTGCCCGCCGACCGTCGTGCTCGATTCGAGGATAAACAGTTTCATGAGATGAGCGAGACCTTCGAGCCGCTCGTCACGCGATGCACTTGTCGCACGACTTCCGCGGGCGTGATGCGGGTCAAACATTCGAGGTGGACCCTCTGCCGGCAGGTCCGACTGAAACAAGGACGGCAGGGAAGGGTGACCGAACAGACGTCATGGCCCAAGCCATAGGGACCGGTGCGGACCTCGCTCGTCGGACCGAACAGCGCCACGACCGGCGTCCCGACCGCCGCCGCCACGTGCATGGGACCGGAATCGTTCGTGATCAAACATCCGGCCGCCCGCAAAAGTGCCGGCAGCACGCGTAACGGGATCTGGCCGGCAAGATTGACGGCGCGTCCCTTCACCGCCTGAATCACCGATTCCGTCTCGACCCGATCCTCCGCCCCACCGATCACGATGATCCCGTCCCACCCCTCCGCCAGCAGCCGGTTCGCAACCTCGACAAACGACTCGCGCGGCCACCGTTTCGTCGGCCAGCGGGCCGAGACATTTAAGGCCGCCCATCGGCTCTGAGGTCCAACACCGTGCTTCGAGAGCGTGTCCCGTACGGTTGCTTCGTGCTCTTGCGTGAAGACGAAGGGAAACCGCACCCGATCTGGAATCGAGCATCCGAGATACCGTGCCACCGTCAGGTACCGATCCACCGCATGGATATCCGGATTGGGAACCGATACGCAATGGGTGTAGAACCAAGGGCTCCCTTCTCGCGCATTTTCAAAACCGACTCGGATTGAACACCCGGTCCTCCAGGCCAGGACGCCGCTGCGTAGCAGCCCCTGCAGGTCGATCACCAGATCAAATCGATGGGATCGGAGCCGCCGCATCGTGTCAATCCAGTCGTCCAACCGATCCTTGACCTTCCAGATGCGATCGATCCCTTCCACTCGCTCAAGAATATCGGCCCATTGCTCCTTGACCAACCAGGACACCTCCGCCTGGGGAAATCGCGCGCGCAGCACCGGAATGATCGGCAGGGCATGGACGATATCGCCGAGCGAACTGGGTTTGACCAGCAGAAGACGCCGGACATCTGGGATCGAAATCTTTTCAATGGACTCAGGCACCGAAATGCCTCCCTTTGGCCTCACCCTGAACCGCCAGATCCCGGCGGCTGGTCCGGTCCTGCAGAATCCAGTCCGCACCCTCGGCCATGCTGCCGGCAACGCAGTCCGGAGGCTTGCCCGCTTCGCGTAGCTGCGCCAGTTCCTCTCGGCTCGCTTGGCCGGACAACAGTAAGACCGTTCTGGCGCCGGCCCTCCGTCCCGACACAATGTCGCGCGCCCGATCGCCGACGACATAGAGCCTTGTTCGATCGAGCTTGTGGTCGAGACAGGCTTGATCGATCAGTCCCGTCTCGGGCTTCCGGCAACGACACCCATCGTCCGGATGATGCGGACAGACATAGAGACCCGTCAAGACCACGCCCTGCCTCGCCAACAAGGTGCCGAGACGATCGTGGATGGCAGTGAGCTGCTGTCCTGTGATCAGGCCCCGCGCCACGCCCGACTGGTTGGTGATGACGATCAACTGAGCGCCGGCCGATCTCAGACGTGCGAGCGCCTCCGCGACCCCGGGCAACAGGTCAAGCGCCTCGGCGTCATTTAGATAGCCGGTGTCCCGATTCAACGTGCCGTCGCGGTCAAGGAATACGGTCACGCCCGCCAACGGTTCTGCGCTGGGTGCTGAGGGCAGAGGGACGGAGTCTGCGGTCTGGAGGCGGGAGGATATCGCCTGCCGGGCCAAACCCACCACCTGTTCCACCGTCACGCCGGTCATGCACCGGTGATCGATCGGGCATTCGCGCAAGAGACAAGGGGCGCAATCTACCGGCGTCCGCACCACCGCTCGCCCCTCCCCGAAGGGGGCGGTCGTACGCCAATCCGTCGGACCGAACACGGCCACCACCGGGACCCCGAAGGCCGCTGCAACATGCATCGGTCCCGTATCGTTGGTCAAATAGACGCAGCACCGTTTCGTAATCGCCATCAGCTCTCGAATCGAGGTCCGTCCGGACAGGACGACCGTCGGGGCGTCGATCCGTCGCGCGATGGCCTCACCCAATTCCTCTTCGCCCGGAGCCCCCACGATCACGACATGCGCCGGCCGCCCGGTACGCTCCCGACAGATCGCGGCCACCTTGGTAGCCGATTCCCCGAAACGGTCCGGCAACCACCGTTTGGCTGTCCCATAGGTTGAACCGGGATTGAGCCCGACGAGCGTCTCTCCCGGCTGCACACCGAATTCGGCCATCCGCGCCACCGCGGCCGCCTCCTCCTCCGACTTGAGATACAGTCTCGGCGAGCTGGGTTCGGTTTCACACCCGAGTAGCCGCAGCAGGTCGAGATAATAGGACACCTGATGAGGCACATGAGGAACCTTCGGAACGGCGGTGGTCAATAAGCAGCTACGCCCGTCGGTCGCATAGCCGTAGCGTCGAGGAATCCCGGCCAACGCCGTGATGAATGCGGCTTCGAACGCGTTCTGGAACAACACCGCCAGGTCGAAGCGCCGACCGCGCAATTCTTGGACAAGGGCCCATTTACCACCGAGCCCCTGATGCCGGCCCCGGTGGTCGTAGACCATTGCCGCCGCCACATCCGGATGGCCCTCCAACAGTTCGACGATAGAAGACCGGCCGAGCACCGTGATGCAAGCCTCCGGATACACCCGGTGGAGCGCCCGAATCGCCGGCTCGCACATAACCGCATCCCCGATCCAGTTGGGGACTCGCAGCAAAATCCGGGCGACGTCGCGATACATCATGACGGGGATGGACCTGGCTGGAATCGATCGTTCAACATCGCCAGGAGATCACCTTCACCTGATCTGAATCGAGGTTGCAACCGCACCGCCCACCACCCGGGGTCGGCACCGACCAGATCCACCAGCTTGCAGGCATCTTTCTCGGTCGTCACAATGAGGTCGGCTCGGCAGGCCTCCGCTCGTCTCTGCACCGATTCGACATCGCCTGGGCAATAGGTGTGATGGTCACGGAACGTGACATGGTGGCGGACTTCCAGTTCCATACCCCGAAGCAGGCGCGTGAATGAAGCCGGGTTGCCGATCGCGCTGACGGCAACGGCCGTTTTGCCCTTGATGGACGTCTCGTCCATCTCGGCCCCCTGCGGAATATTGATCAACCGGTCCGGCACGAAATCGACTTCAACGGGGACGATCCGAAACCCGAGGACCCTCTCCAACAACCTGACCACCGGCTGTTCTCGGCTCCCCTCACTGGCCCGGGTCACGATCAAGTGCGAGCCACGCGCCGCAGCGGTCAACGGCTCTCGCAGACGCCCAAACGGAAAATACCCCTTCAGCCCATCCACGTCGGTCGCATCCATGACCAGCAGATTGAGGTCCCGCCACAGCGACAGGTGTTGAAATCCGTCGTCCAACACCACGTCATCGACCGGAACGCGATCCAAGAGCCAACGGCCGAGTTCATAACGATCGGCGCCGACGGCCACGATCGCCTTTGGACACCGCCGCGCGATCAGAGAGGGTTCGTCGCCGGCCTCAAGCGGACTGGCCAGCAGGTGATGCCCGTCGGACACGATCAGGTAAGGATCCGGGCTCTTCCGGCCATAGCCGCGGCTGAGCACCGCCACCCTCCGGCCTTGATCCACCAACTGTTGGGCCGTCCAGATCACCATCGGCGTTTTGCCCGTTCCGCCGACGGTGAGGTTGCCGATGCTGACCACCCTCACAGGCAATCGCTTGGTGGGCAACAGTCCCCATCGATAGGCAGCGGCGCGGCCGCGAGCCGCGAGGTCAAAGGGCCACGAGAGCATCCGCATGAGAGATCGCAGTGGTCCCACTGGGCCCTACCTCGAACCGCTTCCAGTACGGTCCGAACAGGTTGCCGGCGCCATTCTGTCGATCTGCGATGATCCGTCCTCAAGGAACCCCGCCATTGCGTCGAGGCTTCGATCCAACGCTCCCTGGTTCTCATAGAAAGCGGATCTGGCCAGTTCCCCCACTCGATTCAAATCCACCGGGTCGTCTAGGAGACGACGGCAGACTTCGACAATCTGATCGACGGTCCATACCCTGATCCCGCCACCGGCAGATTCCAGTACCTGTGCGATCTCCTCGCAATGGTCTGTGTGGGGTCCGAAGAGCACCGGCTTTCCCCATGCGGCAGGCTCGAGCAGATTATGGCCACCAACCGGGGCCAGGGTCCCACCCACGAATGCGATGGCAGCCTCATGGTAGACCGCCCCGAGTTCGCCTCTCGTATCCAACAACAAGACCCACGGTTCCGAAGCGCCTGCGGGACCGGCGGCTTCCTTCGCCAGTCGAGACCGGCGAAGGTAGGAGAGACCCCGCTGCGCCAACATCCGCTCGACCTCCTCCGTTCGTTCGATATGGCGCGGCGCCAAGATCAGCACCAGCGGCCTGTCCTTACGGAGTTCTTCACAGGCCGAGATCAAAATCTCCTCTTCGCCCGGGTGTGTGCTGCCCGCCACCAACACCGGCGGAGACGACTGTCGCGAGATCCATCCGGTCAGCGTGGCCAGCCGATCTTGCTGCAGATCGACGGGTGGCTGATCGAACTTGATATTGCCCGTACGCAGAACCTTGCGTGAGTCCGCACCCAAGGCGACGATCCGTTGCGCATCCCGATCGGACTGCATTAAGCACAGCGACAGCCGGCGCAGGATGAACCGGTACACATGCCGCACGATCGGCCACTGTTGGCGGGCGAAGGAGCGGCTCGAAATACGCCCGTTCAGCATCACAGTCGGTACGCCACACGCCGCGAGCGCGGTCAAGAGGTTCGGCCAGAGCTCGGTCTCGACGAACAGGTACAGACCCGGTCGCAGTCGCTCGATGAGTCTCGCCACCGCCCAGGGATAGTCCAGCGGCGCGTAACAGTGGACGGCGATGTCGGTCAACCGCTGTTCCACCGCTTCGCGCCCGGTTTCGGTAACGGTAGAGACAACCAACGGGCGACTGGGATAGCGGGCGTGCAGCAATTTGACGAGCGGCGTCACGGCCACGACCTCTCCCAAAGACACGGCGTGGATCCAGATCACGGAGTCGGCAGCCGGCCCCCCTGCCGACGGCCATGCCGGCAGCTTCACACCAAGCCGGTACAACAATCCGCGACGACAGCGTCGTTTGGCCAAGAGGACCAGGAGGATGATCGGCGAGGCCAGTACCAGAAGCACATTGTACAACCCGAGCAGCATGGTCGTTGTTCGGCCGATTCGATGGATGCCGTCTGCCCGCACAGACCTTCCGTTCAAGTGTGCGGACGACCGGAAACCAGAGCATCGGCGCGGGCCGTCAACTCGTTCAACGACATTTCCAGTTCTCGCCGTTTCGCTTCCACCTCAGAGTCGGAGGCATCAGAAGAAACCAGGATCGGCCGTCCCCACAGAAAGAGCCCTCGAGAAAAGGGGAGGGGAATCAGAAAGCGATCCCAGCTTGCGCACAGTTTTTTTTTGAGCAGCCGAAGGTGACCGGCACGATCGGCAATCCCGTCGCCTTGGCCAGATGGACGACGCCGGGTTTGGCGACCTGGGCCGGACCTTTGGGACCGTCGGGGGTCACGCAGAGATCGCCCCCCTCCTCTCCGGCTCGGATCAAATTGCGGAGCGCCGCCATGCCTCCCCGGGTGGTCGAGCCGCGGGCGCTGAAAAAGCCGAATCGACCGATCAAGCGGGCGATGATCTCGCCGTCCCGGTGACGGCTGATCAACACATGGATCCGGCGTCCGCGATAGGCCAACGGCATCATCAACTGCCGGCTGTGCCAAAACGCAAAGATCATCCCCCTCCCCTTGCCATAACATTCGTGCATCACTTCATCGCCGATCCGGTCAAACCGGATGAGCGACCCGAGCAGCCGGATGATGAAGGCGCCGACCGGAGGCACGAGCGAGAGTTTGATCCAGTTCATCATGGAAGAATCCCTGCGTCAGCCCTCGTTACTCGGCTCCGAGAGGGGTATCTTGGAATTGCATATTGTGCAATCGCCGATAGGTGCCGTGATGGGCCAGGAGTTGATCGTGCGTGCCCGATTCCACAATGCGGCCTCGGCTCATGACCACGATCCGATCGGCCTTCTGAATTGTCGAGAGTCGATGGGCGATCACGAGCGTTGTACGATTTTTCATCAGGTTAGAGAGCGCGAGTTGAACGACTCGTTCAGATTCAGAATCCAGAGCGGAGGTGGCCTCATCCAGAATCAAAATCGGAGAGTCCTTGAGAATCGCTCGCGCGATCGCCAGACGCTGGCGTTCCCCGCCCGAGAGTTTGAGACCGCGTTCCCCTACCACCGTGTCGTATCCTTGCGGGAGCTTTGAAATGAATTCGTGAGCATGGGCGGCGGAGGCGGCGCGCATCACCTCCGCTTCGGACGCGCCGTCCCGACTGTAGGCGATGTTGTTGCGGATCGTGTCGTCAAACAGCACCACCTCCTGCGAGACGATTCCGATCTGGCTCCTCAATGATCGCAGCGTGTACGAGGCGATGTCATGCCCGTTGATCAGGACCGTGCCGGATGTCGGGGCGTAAAAGCGGGGCACCAGACTAATCAAGGTGGTTTTTCCACTGCCGCTGCTCCCGACCAAGGCCACAACTTCCCCGGCCGCCACCTGGAGGTCGATTTCTTCCAAGGCGGCGATGGCATGCCCCGGATATTGGAACGTGACACGGCGGAATCCGATCGACTGAGAGCCCGGTTCAAGCGTCAGCGTCCCCCGGTCCGTCTTGTGCTCATCGTCGAGGTCCAAGACCATGAACACCCGTTCCGCTGCCGCGACCGCCTGCTGGATCGTGTTGTTGGCTCCGGACAACCGGCGGATCGGGGTATAGGCCATGAACATGGCGGTCAAGAACGAGAAAAATGCTCCCGGCGTCATCTCTCCCCGAATGACCAGAAACCCCCCGTACCAGATGATCCCGGCAATGCCGATCACGCCGATGACCTCCATATGCGAGGAACCCAGCGATGATACCTGGATCGACTTCATCAAGTTCTCCAGCACGGCGCGGTTGTGGATCCGAAATCGCTCTCGCTCCACCTGTTCACGGTTGAAGGCCTTCACGACGCGGATGGCTCCCAAGGTTTCCTGAATCGTGGAGGACATGTCCCCGATGCGTTCCTGCCCGAAGCTCGCGAGCTTGCGCATCCGCCGTCCCATGGTGGTCATCGTATAGAGCGAGAACGGAATCACGAGCAGAGAAATCGTGGCCAGCTTCCAGTTTTGATAGAACACGACGCCGAGCATCACGACGAGCGTCAGTCCCTGCTGAAAGATGTCTTTGAGGACGCCGGACACCGCATTCGACATCAAAATCACGTCGTTGACCACGCGGGACACCAGTCGCCCCGAATTGTTGGCGTCGTGATAGGAGACGGGCAATCGGACCATCTGCTCGAAGAGCTGCTGGCGGATATCCGTTACGACCCGGAACCCTACATAATTCATCAGATAGTTCTGACCGTAGTTGAACAGTCCTTTGAGCACGGCCACTGCGAGAATGGCCAGCGGTAACACCATCAGGAGCGTCGAGTCCTTGTTGATGAAAATCCCGTCCAACACGGGACGCACCAGCCAGGCGTAGACGCCTGAGAGCGCGGCCACCATGGCCGCACAGACAATCGCCGCGCCCAGCCGGACCCGATACGAACCGAGATATTTCAGCAACCGGAGATAGAGGGTCATGCCCGACACACCTTCAGAATCGCCTCGGCGGCGCGATGCGAGGCCCCCGGCTCGCCGAGGGATTCTCGAACCTCGCGCAATGCTTCTTTCATCGTCCGGGCCGCCTCCGGATCGCGCAGGAGGCGCATGGCCTCTTCGCTCAAGCGTTCCGGCGTCGCCTCCCGCTGGATCAGTTCGGGCACGACGGTCCGACCCGCCACGATATTCACGAGGCCGATCCATTGTACAAGAATCTTGTACCGCACGATCCAATAGGTCAGCCAGGCCGTCGTATAGAGCAACACCATCGGCGTGCCGATAACGGCGGCCTGAAGCGTCGCCGTCCCCGACGCCACCCATAGGACGTCCGCGCAGGCCATGACTTCGCTCGCCTGATCTTTCACCACCGTCACCGGCACCGCGCGCGCCTGAAGCTGCCCTGCCAGCAGCGTACCGGAGATCGACCCGGCTTGAGCCAAGACGAACCGAGCGGACGGCTCCCGTTCCCTGACGCGATTCGCGGCGTCGAGCAGAATCGGCAACAGCGAACGGACTTCGGATTCGCGGCTGCCCGGCAAGAGGCCGATGACCGGCCCAGTCCCCTCCAGGCCGAATTGGCGCCGTAGCTCCATTGAATTGTATGAAGGCGCCACCTGATCGAGCAAGGGATGCCCCACGAATTCGCAGGGAACCCCGGCTCGCTGATAGAGCGCTCGTTCGAACGGGAGGATCACCAGCATCTGATCGACCACGCGCTGAATCAGCTTGATCCGGCCAGGAGCCCAGGCCCAAATCTGGGGCGCGATGTAATACACCACCCGCTGCCCGGCCGCCTTGGCAACGCGTGCAAGCCGAAGGTTCAGTCCCGGATGATCGATAAAGACGACCGCATCGAAGACGGTCGCCTTCAAGAGCCCGGCGAGCCGGCGGTAATTGTGGTAGGCACCGCGGAGCACGGACGGTCCCGGGAAGCCCATGTGGTCGAGCCGCTTGAGTCCGGTGATCAGGTCAACGCCGGCCTCGGCCATGCGATGCCCGCCCACGCCGATCAACTCACAATCAGGCCGCTCCGCGCGCAAGGCCTGGGCCAGATTGGCGCCGTGCGCGTCCCCGGACGCTTCTCCCGTCACGATGAAGATACGAGGCATGCGATCGGAACAATCCAGTCTTTCGAAGCCGTAGAACGCGCGCGGTTAGCCACCGGCGGACGCGGGTGCCTGTGGTTGGCGGTGCAAGAAGGAGTCAATCGCCTCTCGAACTTGGTAGGCGAGCGCCAGCGCCGCGGTGCCCGCCTCTCCGGACACGACCGCCGGCGCGCCCGTTATGATGGAAGTCAAGAACGACTGCAATTGCAGCTTGAGCGGTTCCTCATCGGAGCCGTCGAGCTGTTCCACATCGAGTTGAGGTTTCGTGCCCTGATTCACCAGGCGGCGATAGACCACCGCATGCCTGGTCTGATAATCGACCGAGACATACCGGTCTCGTTGAAACACGCGCAACCGCCGCATGCGGTTCATGGAGACTCGGCTCGAGGTCAGATTGGCCACACACCCACCGCCGAACTGAATTCGCGCATTTGCGATATCGACATGGGACGACAGGACCGGCACCCCGGCGGCACGCACCTCCTCAACCGGTCCGGGCTTGAATGACAAGACCATGTCGAGGTCGTGAATCATGAGGTCAAGAACCACGTCCACGTCCGTCCCTCGCTCGCCGAAGGAGCTGAGCCGGTGACATTCGATGAAGGACGGGGTCTCGATGTAGGGCCGAGCGGCCAGCATGATGGGGTTGAACCGTTCGCTGTGGCCGACCTGCAGGACACAGCCTTGCACCGCCGCGAGACGTACCAGATCCTCCGCGTCGACCAGGCGCGCCGCGATCGGCTTTTCAACCAAGACATGGCGGCCGCGATCCAGGCAGAGCTTGGCTACTTCGTAATGAGCGGTGGTCGGCACGGCCACGCTGACCGCTTGAACGGAGTCGATCAGCTCCTCCAGCGTGGAGAACGGCCGCCCGCCGTGACGCTCTGCGATCAGGCGCGCCCGCTCCGGATCCGCATCGACAACACCGACCAGTTGACAGTCCGGAAGCGCGGCGTAGAGACGCGCATGATGCTGCCCCAGATGCCCGACCCCGACAACCCCGGTGCGTAATGCCCGCATACCCCCCCGCTGATCGTATCACATCGATCACGAACCATGACCGCGCGAACCGCGAGCGCGAACCATGGCATCCGACCTTGCTGCCCGATTCACGAATCACGTTGAACGATGGGGATCTCCACTCAGGCCCACCACCGCAATTCCCGCGCGATTGGCCGCCTGAAGCATCTCCGCTCGATCCAACAGCACGCTTCGCCCGGCTTCGAGCGCCAGGACGTTCGCCTTGACCGACTGCATCACCTCGATGGTGCGCGGCCCGACGGCCGGTAGGTCGAACCGCAGGTCCTGCTGCGGTTTGCATCGCTTGACGACGACCGCGCCGCCCGCCGCCAGCTCGCCGCCCCGGCGAATGGCCCCGTCCGTTCCCTCGACGGCTTCCACCGCCACCACGACCCGGTCCTTGACCACCACACATTGTCCGATATCGAGACGACCGATTTCACGCGCCACTTCCCATCCATATCGAACGTCTTCCCATTCCTTATCGCTCGGCTGACGACCTGACAGGACGCCCTCCTCGACCAGCACGCCCTTCAAGCCGAACGTCGACTCTCGAATCATGATGCCTTCGCGTTCCAGTTCGGCGGCGAACTCGCGCAGGATGTCATCGTCGCGCCAAATCGCCAGGCGGGCGGCCATGGCCAACGTGCGAAAGTCCGGCCGCACGGTCGTGAACACATGGGTCTTCTTCACCCCTCCGAGCATGACCGCTTCCGTCACGCCCTCGCTCTTGAGTGCCTGGACCAACTTGTTGAGCTGTCCGATTTTGATCCAGTGGATCCGATCCACGTGGTCGGCCAGCTCCGGCTCCGTTTCACCGAGGTGCGCAACGGCGTACACCTGATAACCCAGCCGCCTGGCGTTATCGGCGAAAATCACCGGGAAGCGCCCGTTGCCGGCGATCAACCCGATGCGTGGCATCTCGGCGGTGGATTCAGTCCCGCGGGTCATGCTATTCATCCGCCTCTTCGTCTCGCCCGACGGATGCGCAGAGGCCGCGCTTGGTGCCGTCCACAAAGTCCGTCATTTCCATGACGTGCTTGTGACTCGCGAATTCCTGTCGCACGAGCTTGGCCGCTTCCGCCAACCGATGACCGGACCTGAACAACAGATCGTAGCCCCGCTTGAGCACGGACAACTGGTCGTTGGTGAAGCCTTGCCGTTTGAGCCCGATATAATTGATGCCGTACATGCGAGCCCGATAGCCGCCCGCCGCTCTTGTAAATGGCGCGACATCCTGGGTGAGTCCGCAACAGCCTCCGACCATGGCATAGGCCCCCACCCGGACAAATTGATGAATTCCGGTCAGACCGCCGATGATCGCATGATCCCCGATGGTAATATGTCCGCCCAGAGTGGCGCAGTTCGCCATGATCAGGTGATTGCCGAGCTGACAATCGTGCGCCACATGCACATAGGCCATCAGGAAGTTGTGGTTTCCCAACCTGGTCACCCCTCCTCCCTGCACCGTCGCGCGATTGACGGTGACATATTCGCGCAAGATATTGTCATTGCCGATAACGACCTTGGTGGGTTCCCCCTTGTAGTGGAGGTGTTGCGGCGGCCCCCCTATCGAGGCGAACGGATAGAGGTGGCATCGCTCGCCGATCTCCGTCCATCCCTCCACGGACACATGCGACTCGAGTTTCGTGCCTCGTCCGATGGTGACATGTTCGCCGACGACGCAATAGGGACCGATCACGATCTCGTCCGCCAGTCCGGCCTTCGGATGCACAACCGCCGTTGGATGAATCTCCACTCGCGTTCCTCCCGTTAATCGTTCACTGTCATTCGTCAATCGCCTGGTCCGTCGCCGCTTGGGTCCTGCGCGACGCGATTAGCGATTCGCGTCCGACGCCTTTTCGTCCGTTACCATGGCCGTAATTTCCGCTTCGCACACAAGGTTGGTCTCCACCAACGCACGGCCTTCCATCTTCCAAAACGGCGAACGCCGCTTGATTACCTCGATTTCAAATCGCAACTGATCTCCCGGAATGACCGGCCTCCGAAATTTTGCTCGATCCACCCCCGTGAGATAGACGACCGGTTTGTCCGCCGCCGGCATGGACTTGAAAGCCAATACGCCACCGACCTGCGCCATGGCTTCCAGAATCAGAACACCCGGCATAATGGGGCGCTCCGGGAAATGTCCCTGGAAAAAGGGTTCGTTGGCGGTCACGTTCTTGATACCGACAATACGCTGCCCCGGCTCCCACTCTCTGATTCGATCGACCAATAGAAATGGATAGCGATGGGGCAACAGCTTCAGGATGTCCCCGATGTCCAACTCCGGCATGAATCTCGCCCTCCTCCGTTGAAACGGCTGCGCCATCGAGCGGTCCGACGCCTGCCGTGCGTAGCGATTCGGCTAGTGCACGCCGATTCCGACAAGCTTGGGATCGCGCATCCCCGTCCATCCATCACGCTGTCAGAATGGCCCAAAAGTTGCTCAACAAGCCGTTGTCTCAGACGCCCGACTCCGGTGCGCGAGACGCGCCAGCGAACCACCGCGAATTTCGCGTCTCTTTGCCCTTCGTATGAGCCGTTCGCCCATCGAACAGATCTCGTCGAACGAAACTACCACTTCGGTTGTGAACCTCCTGCCGGCGAACTCCTTGCGTCACCTTGGCGGACCTTGTCCTCATCCGGCTATGGCTTGAATTCACGGTCAAACTCTTTGATCACCTCATCCGTGATATCGACCGACCGATTGGCGTAAATGATGATTTTCACACTGGCTTCCGTGCCTGTGTCCAAGACCGCCGCAAACCCACGGCGCTGTGCCACCGTCAGCGCCGCCTCGGAGATACTTTTGGAGTACCGCTCAAACAATTCCTTCTGTTTGGCCTGGATTTCCCTGTTGAAATCCTGCACGCGCCGTTGATACGCGTCCAGCTTTGCGCGAAACAGGTTTTGCTTCTCCTGCTTTTGTTCGTCCTTCAAACTGCCGTTTTGCAGGACCTTTTCCAATTCCTTGAGTTCCTCTTCATCCGAACTCACGATTTTCTGTCTGGTCGAGGAGAACGTCTTGAGTTCCTCGATCGCCCGTTGGCCCGTCTTGGATTTGTCCATCACCATCTGTTGATTCGCGACGGCGACCGAGAACGATTCCGCCCCCAGGGCGCCCACCGCCCAACACAGCACCGCACCGACACCTGCGAGCAGGCCCGTCCTCGCCGCCGCCCATCTTCGCCGAAATAACCTGTCGCGTGATTGATCCGCCTTCATCGTCGCCTATTCCTTGTTCAGTTCGTTGATCACCTGATTCGAGAGATCCAACGTGTTGTCGCTGTAGATCGTCGACCCGCTGCGGCCCCGTTCCAGGACCAACAAGAGATTCATCTGCTTGGCCAGGTTCGTCACCGCACGCTCCATCTTCTCGTGAAAAGCGTCGAGCACTTCTTTTTGCTTCTCCTGCACCTCACGGTTCAATTCGGAGGCTTTTTGCTGGTATTCGGCCATGCGCCGCCGGAACTGGTCTTCACGTTCGCGCTTGGCATTGGCGCTCAGGACACTCCCCTGCTTGACGAAATCTTCCTCCATGCGTCGAAGTTCTCGCTCCTCCAGCTCGATGAGCGCCTGCCGATTCTTGGTGAAGGTCGCCATCGTGTCTTTGGCCTTCTTGCCTGGCGTACTCTCGTTTAAGACCCGTTGTGCATCGACCACGCCGATACGGAGGTCGGGCTGGCTGGTCACTGCCGCACACCCGGTCAATAGCAAGTAGGTCCCGATGAGCCACAATTGCCCGATTCCGCCGCGATTCCACATAGGTTCCACCGTTTCCAAGAGAGTCTAAGGTCCCGTGCGTCGGATCACACGCGCAGGCACAACCTCGATGAACCGGCCCGCATGATTCATGACAAGTCGCGGCGTTCCTCCCGTTGCATTCGGAGCAACGGGTACCCGACAGTCACGGCGCGAGACGGGCGTGCGGGGCCGCGAGAGCCCGACGCGTACTCGCAACAGTACGCCGAGGGAGCGAGCGGCGAGTCCGACCGCCTGCACGCCTGAAACCCGTATCCAGGCTCGTCGTAGCCGCGATTCCGTGACTGCAGCAGACGTGTTCATGAATCATGCGGGCTAAAACAACGACCCGACCGTAAATTCGAACACACCCTTTCGTTCGTTCGGATTGGGGTCCAAATTGATGCCGTAGGCGGCCCGGAGAGGACCAAAAGGAGAAATCCACCGGACTTCAAGGCCGGCGGCACTCCGTAGATCAAAAGTGACCGGCTCATTATCATCGAACCCCTTACCGTAATCGAAAAAGATCACGCCGTTGAGCTTGGCTTCCGTCGAAATCGGAAAAATAAAGTCGAAGTTGAAGATCAACTGTTTCGCCGCACCCAGCAGGGAGCCGCTGGGGGTCACAGGTCCCGCTCGCCCGAACACGAATCCACGCATGGTGTTGATGCCGCCGACGAAAAATCGTTCGGTCAGCGGGATCGGTTGCCCGCGTCGTCCATCGACCACTCCATAGCGCCCTCGGACGGAAAACCGTGTATCCCAGAACAACGGGGTGTATTTGATGGCGTCGAAGTAGTACTTATAGAAATCGTTTGACCCTCCGAGATACGGGGTGCCGAGATCGAACCCGACGGCTGTCCGGAGACCCGTCCGTGGGTCCAGAAAGTAATCCCGCGTGTCTCGCGAGAGGAGTGTGCGAAAGCCCGTCGTGCTCTGCCGTCCGAGCTGCTGGGTTATGAACTCGGGTGCGCCAGCAATCGCATCCCTGTAATTAAGCTGCTCGGCCACCGGCGTGATGCTTCCGAAGATATACTCGGAGAACCACCGGCCGAACGTCGCACTGACACCCTGCTTTTCCTCGAAATACGTCAGATAATTCGTGAACGTGCTGTAGATATCGAGCTGCATCGACGTGAGCGAGTCGTTGACGTAGGGATTGCGGAAGCTGATCAAACCGAGACTCCGTCGCTGCCCGAGTTGCCCCCGAATCCGGCCCAAGTAGCCGTATCCGCCCAGGTTGCCCTCCGTGATGTCGGCCACCAACACAAGTTTGTCCAGCGTGCTGAATCCACCGCCGATGCTGAACATACCCGTCGATTTTTCCTTCACCTTGACGTCCAGATCGACTTTGTCCGCATCGACCTGTTTGGGTAAAATTTCGACGGTTTCGAAGAAATTGAGGTTGTTCAGGCGCTGAAAACTGCGCTTCAGAGAGACGGTATCGATCACGTCGGACTCGTTCACGCGCAATTCCCGCCGGATGACATTGTCCCGCGTTTTGTCATTGCCCGAGATCCGAATTTGCCGGATGCGGGTCAGCTCCCCTTCTTTGATGTTGAAAATGATGGACGCGGTCTTGTCGTCCTGGTTGGGTGACACGTTCGGATTCACGTCGGTGAACGCATACCCCTTCGCACCGTATTTGTCCGTCAACCGGGTGACCTCATCGCGGATCTTGGCGCGCTGAAAGATCTCGCCCTCATAGATCTTCATACCCTCCCGGAGTTCCGGTTCCTCGAATACCGTATTGCCCCGGAAGCCGACCTGGCTCACAGTGAACGGTTCGCCTTCGACGATGGCGAAGGTCAGGATGAACCACTTTCGGTCTTCCGTCAGCTCGATGGTCGGCAACCCGACCTGCATGTTGAGGTAACCCTTGTTCATGTAGACTTCCCGGATCCGTTCCAGATCGTTCGGAACTTCCTCCCGCTTGAGTAGCCCGGCGTCGGAGAATACCGAGGGAATCGTAAACTTGGTGATGAGCTGGTACCACGGCACCCATTCCCGAGTCGCCATCACGGCCAGCAGCTCTTTCTTCGTCACCGACTTCATCCCCTCAAAATTCACGGTCTTGATCCGGGCCCGTTGGCCTTCGCGGATGTAAAAGGTCAGCCGCTTGCGGTCTTCATCCAGTGTCTGGATAATCGGAATGACCTCGCAGTTATAATAGCCGTCCTCCTGATAGGCGCCTTTAATCTTCTCCGCGCTTTCCTTCACCAGTTTCGGATCGAGAAACGTCTGGCCGCGAATGGTGATCTTTTCCTTGAGCTTGTCCTCGCTGAGTTCCTCATTGCCGTCGAACACGATCTCCGTAATAAAGGGCTTCTCCTTGACGATGAAAAACACGGCCATGCCGTCGGGCACCGCGTCCACTTCCGATTGGACATCCTCGAAGAAACCGGTTTCATACAGCAGGCGCATCTGTTTCCGCACCGCGTCGGGCGTGTAGAGATCGCCGGCTTTGAGCGTCAGACGGCCTTGGATGGCCGCGCTCTCAATACGGCTGTTGCCTCGAATAGCGACGGACGCCACCTTCTGCGCGGCCTCCTGCGCGGTCGCTACAACCGCAACACCCGCCATCATCAGCCCGATCAGCCCGATCCAAACAAAGGCAAGACGTGCGCGAATCACTCACCGGTGCCCTTCGTAGGCGCCCCACTGGTCCACCCGACTCGAGTTGCAAGTCTCGCCGCGCGGCGGCGCGAGAGTCTTGTGCCACTTCCTCCACCGCCTGTCGCAGGGGATTCTTTCGACTTACAGGCTGCAGATGCCCATCTGAACCGGCCCGTGCCGCTGTCGGACCGGACCGAAAGGAGGAGTGCCGAAGAAAATCGAGGAATTATAATTTTCGTTGCCGACAATGTAAAGCCGGTTTCCTCGTCCATGGAGCGATGTGCATCCGTGCGAAGCCGTTCGTTTCTTGACTTCGCGTACCCCATCACATACTATCCAGAATGTCCGCCGTTTCCTCATCTCGACCATCTCAACACCCCATGACGGTCCGCAAAGCCGTATTCCCAGCCGCGGGGTTGGGCACTCGCTTTCTCCCCGCTACCAAGGCGTCTCCAAAGGAGATGTTGTCGCTCGTCGACAAGCCGCTGATTCAATATGCCGTCGAGGAGGCCGTGGCCTCCGGGATCGAAGACATCATCATCATCACCGGGCGGGGCAAGCGGGCGATCGAAGACCATTTCGATCAATCCTTCGAACTCGAGGAAAATCTGCGGTCCAACGGCAAGCTCGACCTGCTCAAGGAAGTCGAAGGGATCTCCCAGCTCGCCAATTTTTGCTATGTCCGCCAGCCGGAGGCACGAGGCCTGGGCCACGCCGTCTTGTGCGCCCAGCACTTGATCGGCGATGAACCGTTTGCGGTTATGCTGGGCGACGAGATCATTGATGCGCCGGTTCCCGGGTTGGCGCAGCTCATCGAGATCTATCACAGCAAGAAGGGCGGGGTCGTCGGGGTCCAGGAAGTTCCCGACACCGAGGTCAACCGGTACGGGATCATCAAGCCCAAGGTGCTCAAGCCAGGGCTGTTCCGGGTGGAATCGATCGTCGAAAAGCCGCCCCGCGTCGATGCGCCGTCGAACTATGCGGTGATCGGGCGCTACGTCCTCCCGCCATCGATCTTTCCTATCCTGCGAGACACCAAGCCAGGCAAAAACGGCGAGATCCAATTGACAGACGCGCTCCGGACCCTTGCCGCCCAATCGCCGATGTACGCCGTCGAGGTGAAGGGGTCCCGTCACGATGCGGGAGACAAACTCGGCTTCCTGATCGCCACCGTTGAATTCGCCTTGCGCAATCCACGCCTAGGACCGGCCTTCAGCGAATACTTGAAGGAACTCAAGCCGCGCCTCGGCAAGATGCCGCACCACTGAGAAACGAGCGACACACGAACGGGCTCTGCCCGCGAGAGGACTACCGTTGATGAACGAGCCAGCGTCCAACGATCCGCCCGTTGAATCGGTCTCCAGCGCCGACGTCCCCGACCAGCTCCCGCTGCTGCCGGTCCGGGACATCGTTGTCTTCCCCTACATGGTGCTGCCGCTCTTTGTCGGCCGCGAGATGTCCATCAAGGCCATCGAGGCGGCGCTCGCCGGCAATCGCATGATTTTCCTCGCGACCCAAAAGGCTCTGGATGTGGAAAATCCCGGTCCGGACGACATCCACAAGATCGGGACCGTCGGCATCATCATGCGTATGCTGAAGCTCCCCGACGAGCGTATCAAGATCCTCGTGCAAGGCATCGTCAAGGCTCAGGTCGTCGATTACATCCAGCAGGACCCCTATTTCTCCGTGAAGATCGAGAAGGTCGTGGAGAACAAGGCTGTCACCCCGAGTTTGGAAAGCGAAGCCTTGATGCGCACCGTCAAGGAGCAGGTTGAGCGGCTGGTGAGCCTCGGAAAGGTGCTGATTCCCGACGTGATGGTCGTCATTGAAAACCTGGAGGACCCAGGCCGGCTCGCCGATATGGTCGTGTCCAACCTCGGTCTCAAGGTGGACATCACCCAGAGCGTGCTGGAGATCCTGGACCCCCTGGCGCGGCTGAAACAGGCCAGCGAAATTCTCTCCAAAGAAATTGACGTCCTGTCGATGCAGCAGAAGATCCAGGCGCAGGCCAAGGGGGAGATGGACAAAACGCAGCGTGAGTATTTCCTCCGGGAGCAGCTCAAGGCCATCCAAAAGGAGTTGGGCGAGCTCGACGAGCGCTCCGAGGAAATTGCCGAGTTCCGGAAGCGCGTCAAGGACGCCAAGATGCCGGAGAAGGTCTTGAAGGAAGTCGAAAAACAGCTCAAGCGCCTCGAGAAGATGCACCCGGACACGGCGGAATCTGCTACCGTGCGCACCTATTTGGAATGGATGGTGGAGCTGCCCTGGAGCAAAAAATCCAAGGACAATCTCGACATCAAGGCCGCCGCCAAGGTGTTGAATGAAGACCACTACGACCTGGAAAAGGTCAAGGAGCGGATCCTGGAGTATCTGGCGGTCCGGAAATTGAAAGACAAGATGAAGGGGCCCATCCTTTGCTTTGCCGGTCCTCCGGGTGTCGGCAAGACGTCGCTGGGTAAATCCATCGCGAGGGCTCTGGGACGCGAGTTCGTCCGGATCAGTCTGGGCGGTGTCCGTGACGAAGCCGAAATCCGAGGTCATCGCCGGACCTACGTCGGGGCCTTACCCGGCCGGATCATTCAGGGCATGAAGCAGGCCGGCACGAATAACCCTGTGTTCATGCTTGACGAGGTCGATAAGGTGGGTATGGACTTCCGAGGGGACCCCTCCGCGGCATTGTTGGAGGTCCTCGACCCGGAGCAGAACCACGCCTTTAGCGATCACTATCTGGGCGTGCCCTTCGACCTGACCGATGTGATGTTCATCGCGACCGCCAACTTGATGGATCCGATCCTCCCCGCCCTGCGCGACCGGATGGAAATTATCGAGATCCCTGGATACACGGAGGAGGAGAAGCTGGGGATCGCCTTGCGGTATATCGTCCCACGCCAGCTCACCGAGCACGGGATCTCGGACAAGCACATCCAGATCGGAGAAGCCGCCTTACGTCAGATCATCTCGCATTACACGCGCGAGGCCGGCGTTCGCAATTTGGAACGTGAAGTGGCCAATGTCATGCGCAAAGTGGCCAAGAAGGTCGCGGAGGGAAAGGGACAGTGCCAGTCGATCACCCCTGCGAACCTGCACAAATATCTCGGCGTCCCGAAGTTCGTGCCCGACCCCGAGCAGGAAAAGGATGAAGTCGGCGTGGCGACCGGCCTCGCCTGGACCGAGACCGGCGGCGACGTGCTCTATATTGAGGCGACTGCGATGAAGGGAAAGGGGCACCTGACTCTCACGGGACAGTTGGGCGACATCATGAAGGAATCGGCACAGGCGGCGTTGAGCTATGTGCGGTCGCGCGCCAAACTGTTGGGCATTAACCCGGAGGTATTCGCCAAAACCGATCTACATATTCATGTACCTGCCGGAGCCATCCCGAAAGACGGACCGTCCGCCGGGATCACCATGGCAACTGCCATCGCTTCCACGCTGGCGAATCTCGCGGCCCGTCGCGACGTAGCCATGACCGGGGAGGTCACCTTGCGAGGGCGCGTGTTGCCGATCGGCGGGTTGAAGGAGAAGATTCTGGCCGCCAAGCGCGCGCACATCACCACCGTGATCCTGCCGAAACGGAATAAGAAGGACCTTGAGGAGATTCCCAAACATCTCCTGAAGGGCTTACAATTCGTGTTTGCCGAGACCATGGACGATGTCATCAAGTCTGGGTTGAGACGTCTGCCCGTCTCCCTTGCGCGAGGCAACGGGGCACACACGGCCCGTACTCCGAAATCCACTCGAAAACCCTTTCGCCAGGCGGTCCCGGCTTCTCGGCGACCGAGCCGGCCCGCGCCGAGCATCCATCCCGCCCACCTGTGATATGCCGGCTCGCCGGAGGCATCAGGAACCTCGAAGCCTCGATGAGTTCGCGTTTATCACCCTGATCAAGCGGCGGTTCGGTCGCGTCCCCCGTCGAGTCCCCGTCGGCGTGGGGGACGATGCGGCCGTGGTGCGCGGCTCCTCCCAGGACTGGCTCGTCACGACGGACTTGCTGGTCGAGGACGTGCATTTTTCCCTCGACACGATATCGTTCGATGACCTCGGATACAAGGCGGCGGCGGCCAATCTAAGCGACATCGCCGCGATGGGAGGAACACCGACCAGCCTCGTGGTGGCGCTGGCAATTCCCAAGACCGTCTCCCAGGCGGACCTCTCACGCTTATACCGTGGTATCCACCGCGCCTGCCGTCCATACAAGGTGAGCCTGATCGGGGGAGACACCTCCGCATCACGCGGCGGTCTGTTCCTGAGCATCACCTTGTTCGGGGAAGTTGCGCGAGACCGCGCCATTCTCCGGTCCGGAGCCAAACCGGGTGACCTGTTGTACGTCAGTGGAAGATTGGGGGAATCGCGGGCCGGCTTGATGTTGCTCGAGAACGCACAGGCACCCAGAATTCGCTCGGGACTCAGACGCGCCGACCGGGCTCGCTTGATTGGCCGGCACCGGCACCCGACCCCTCGCGTGACGCTCGGACAGGCGCTCTCGTCGCAACGGCTTGCGACCGCGATGATCGACCTCTCCGACGGCCTGACCGGAGACCTCGCGCATCTGTGCGAAGAAAGCCGCGTCGGCGCCCTCTTGGATTGTTCGGCGCTGCCCCTCTCACCTGCGTTGCGCAGATTTGCCATGCTGGCCGGCTCTTCCGCCGATTTGCTGGCGCTTCAGGGAGGGGAGGACTACGAGTTGCTATTTACCCTGTCTCCCCGGCATGAAACAGCGGTGGTCCGGCTAGGCCAGCGCCTCAACGTAGCCGTGACCAGAATCGGTCTCATGATGCCGGCCCGCTTCGGCATGAAGCAGCAGGATGGCCACGGCAACCTGAAGGACCTGGTCATCACCAGTTATCGACATTTCACCTGAGTCAGCTTCACGCGAGCGATGAGTTCGTCGTCCCGACTCCGCAGCCTCTTGCGCCAGATTCTTCACCTGCAGGAATCACCGCACAGGACGGCGTTCGCGTTCGCTCTTGGCGTGTTCCTCACTTTTTCCCCGCCATACGGCCTGCATATGCTGATGGCGGTGTTCTGCGCCTGGGCCTTTCGCCTGAACTTTGTGGCGCTGTTGGCCGGCCTCTGCGTCAACACGCCTTGGACGCTCGTGGCTGTGCTCGGGGGGACGCTCTGGTTGGGCTGTGTCTTGCTCGGCATCCCTTTTCCCACCACACTGGATTGGGGCGATACCAGTCCCTCAGCCATTTTCAACCAAGTGACTCCCTATCTCCTTCCCTTCGTTGTCGGCGGGACAGTCCTTAGCCTGGTCGCGGGCCTGCTCGCCTACCCGGTCGCCTATTGGCTAATCAGCCGCTACCGAGACCGAGCGGACAGCCAGATGCGGAACACCCCGTTGCCGCCTTCGGAGAGGCTCGGGTAAGATGCGACCACCTCTGCACACACCCATGGCACCCTCGAATGACCCTGCGGCCAAGCCCTATGACGGATGCGCGCTGATCGCCGATCCGATCCATGAATATGTGTTCTTCACCGTACCACTGGACTTGCCCGACCCGTCGGAGCGGACCGAAAAGGATTTGATCGATTCGCCCTGGATCCAACGCCTCCGCTACATTTATCAACTCCAAAGCGCCCGGTGGGTCTACCCCTCGGCCGAGCACAGCCGGTTTGTGCATTCGGTCGGCACCATGCACGTGGCCGGCCGGTTCGGCCGGCACCTCTATCCCTTCTTGAAAAAGGCGGCGCCCGATTGTCCGTCCGCGCACTACGTGGAGGAATTTTTACGGGTGACCGCGCTGGTGCACGACATCGGCCATGGTCCCTTCTGCCACTTTTTCGACGATAACTTCCTGTCGACCTATGACCTCACGCACGAACGCATTGGGCAGATGATCATTCGCGAGCACCTCGGACCGGCAATCAGAAAAATTCGCCGTAGCCCCAGCGGCCCGTTTGCCAAAGGAGAGGAACTCGACCCGGCGCAGATCGCGCACGTCATCCTCAAGGAGAAGGGAAAGGACAACTCGCGCCTCCCCCGATGGCTGGCTTATCTCCAGCCAGTCATCTCCGGCAGTTATACGGCGGATAATCTCGATTACGTCTTGAGGGATTCCTACATGTGCGGAGTGGCGGTCGGGCCGGTGGATCTGGACCGGCTGATCCACTACACGATGCTGACCAGACAGGGGTTCACGATCCATAAGACGGGACTCCCGGCGCTTCAAATGTTCCTCACCACGCGCATGTATCTGTACTCCAACGTCTACTACCATCGAACCACCCGGGCGATCGACATTCATCTTCGCGACATCTTCGGCGACAGCATGAAGCTCCTGTTTCCACACGACCCACGGCGTCATCTCGAGAGGTACCTCGATCTCACCGATTGGTCGCTCCTCGAACAGGTCCGCACCTGGCGGTCGTCTCGCCAGCGGAACCGGCGCCGGCTCGCGGCGGAATGGGCAAGGATTCTGGGACGCGATGTGAAGTGGAAAATGGCCTACAGCACGGTGCTGAAAGAGAAGGGCCAGGAACGCGGCCTAGACTTTCCCAGCCATACACACTTCGAGCAGGTGATCAGAAAAGAGCTCTCGGTTTCTCGCCAGCGGATCGCCTTCCGTGTCGATATGGCCCCGCTTGACCCTCGTCCGGACCCCAAAGATCTGAGCAGCAAGCCGCTGTTTGTCTTCGACCCCGGAACCAAAGGGGTCTCTCGTGAGCCGCTGGAGGAATTCCTCGATCTCCTGCCGACGAGGCTGATCCAATTCCGCATCTATGCCCTCGACCACGGACACGACGCAGAGCTCTCGCGGGCTGCTGCCGCGGTGCTCAACCGGACTCCGTCCAGCAGCCCGACCAATCTGTAAGGCCATCATCGAAACCGTCAGACCGGATCGACAGGTCGTTCCGTCTGATGACGGTGATTTCTGTTTCGAGAGTTTGACGGGGAACAGGAGGCGGCTATCGCGGTGCGGCGCCGTTCATAAGCGGCAATCCGACCAACGCGTAGGGATTGATCCAGGCTCCGTTGAGTCGAACCCCCCAGTGTAGATGCGGGCCGGTCGCCCTGCCGCTCGCTCCGACCTTGCCGATCACTTGGCCGGCCCTGACTGGGTCCCCGTCCTTCACGAGGACTTCGGAGAGATGAAAATACATGGAGTACAGCCCCAACCCATGGTCGAGGTAGACGCCCAAGCCGGAAAACACATGGTCGACGGTCAGCCGCACAATCCCATCGTTCGTGGCCACCACATCGGCGCCTGTGGGAGCGGCGATGTCCTCTCCCCGATGAGGGCTCTTGGGTTGGCCGTTCAGGACACGGACGCTCCCGAACCGTCCGCTCCGCTTCCCGCCCACCGGCTCTAGAAAATCCACCGACCATAAGCGGATCCGCGAGTCGTCCGCCAGCGCCGCCCGTACCTGTTCCTGCTCGCGCTTGTAGCGGGCCACCCCCTGCTCGTCGAGGTCCACCTTCTCCTTCGGCAACTTGAGCCGCTCGACGCTGAACTTCTCCTTGAGCACAAGGATGTTGTAGCTCAGACGCCGCTGCTGCTCGCCATTTCGGATCTCGACCACCAACTCATGCGTTCCTGGGTCGTCCTGCAAATCGAGACCCAACAACGCCACCGATCCTGGGGCCTGTCCAGAGCGATATTCGGGAAAGAACGGGATGGGCCGCCCCAGGAAGGTCCCGGACAGCACCGCCGTCGGCTCCTCGATCGGCACCTTGACGACCAAGACCTGCCCCTGCCTTCCGCTGAGCTGCCCGTCGGTCCCATGTAGGACTTGCGGGCCGGACGGCAACCATTCCACGGGAAAGATGCTCGCGAGAATGACGATGGCCGAGAGGGTGACACGCTCGGCATACCCCATCGCCAAGGAAGGCCTGCCCGACGGGATCGTCATCGATAGAACCTCAGTCCGGCCACCTGGGAGACCAATTCCTCCACCCGCCGGTTGATCGGGCTGAAAGGATCCATGCACAGAATCGTTTCTTCCCAATATCCATTCAGCTTCAAGTAGGTCCAGTCCACCGTATAGGATCGATTTTTGGCTCGTGCAAATCGGATGAAGTCGCCGCGCACCTTCGCGCGGGTTGTTTGCGGCGGTACGGACATCGCCCGCTGGATCGATTCCTCTCCGACGATCCGTTCGACCATGCCTTTGGACTCCATCAGATAATAAAGCCCCCGGGTCCGTTTCACATCATGAAATTGCAAATCCATCAGGAAGACGCGTGGGTCGTCCCACCCGCATCCCCTTTTCTCGACGAACGACTGGATGAGGTACCGCTTGGCGACCCAATCCACCTCTCGGACCAACTGCATGGGCTCCTCATCCAACCGATCCAACACCGCCGCCCACTTGGACAGCACATCGTCCATCACGTCGTCATAGGGCTGCGTGCCCAGATACTCGCGCGCCCGTTCGAGATAGACGCGCTGGATCTCAATGGCGCTCATCTGCCGGCCGTCGTCCAGCCGAATTTTCTTCTTGAGCGTCGAGTCGCGCGAGATTTCGCGAATCGCTTTCACCGGGTCCTCCAACTCCATACCGGCGACGTTGAACCCGTCCTCGATCATCGACAGAACCAGCGCCGCCGTCCCGATCTTGAGGTAGGTAGCGAACTCGGACATATTGGAATCGCCGACGATGATGTGCAGGCGACGATACTTTTCCGCATCGGCGTGCGGCTCATCTCTGGTATTGATGATGCTTCGGGATGATGTGGTCGATGAGGAGGTCTTCTCATGGATATGCTGCGCGCGCTGCGAGATAAAGAATTGCGGCTTGCCCGACACCTTCAATACCTTGCCGGAACCGGAGAAGATCTGCCGGGTCACGAAGAACGGGATCAACTGCTCCGTCACTTTCCAGAAGTCCACGTCCCGGCGCATCAGATAATTCTCATGGCACCCGTAGGTGTTGCCGAGGGAGTCGGTATTGTTCTTGAAGATGTAGATTTCGCCGGACAAGCCTTCCTCGCGCAACCGCTCCTCCGCCGCCGGGAGACAGGCCTCGAGCAACCGCTCTCCGGCCTTGTCATGCACGACAAGATCCACGATGTTGTCGCATTCCGGCGTGGAATACTCGGGATGGCAGCCGGTGTCCTGGTAGAAGCGGGCGCCGTTGACCAAGAAGGCGTTGGACGGCCAACTGTTGGGGATCAGCCCCTCAAAGATATAGCCCAGCACCTTCTCCATGGGCAGATAGATGCGCCCATTGGGAGAAAAAATGAGGCCATACTCGTTCTCAAGGCCGAAGATCCGGGGTCTCATGAAGCTGTAGGCCAGCAAAATTCAGCATACACGCCATCCGGACGCACTGCAACCAACCGATGTCGAGAGAGGTCGAAAGAAGGGTGTTACGTGGCCAGCAATCGGCGCACATCCTGAACGGGAATGCGGCGAAACTTGCGACCGTCCCGTGTGCGATCAAGCACCGCCACTTCGAGGCTTTCCAAAGTCAATTTCTGAGTGGAGCCGCTTTCGAGAGCAGCCTGCGAAAGGGAGAGCGCCTGATCCAGCGATGGCAGCGCACCGGGCATACGCTCCTTCAAAAATCCCTGAAGCACCTCGGCGCGCCCGCCGATGACGGCGTATCCGCGCTCGTCGATGATGCTCCCGTCGAAAGAAATCCGATAGATTTCATTGGGCTGGCCGGACACACCCACGCCTACCACCAGGATTTCCACTTCGAGCGGTTTCAATTCTTGGCTGAAGATCGTCCCCAGCGCCTGTGAATAGGTGTTCGCCAGCGACCGGGCCGTCACGTCCTCCCGACTGTAGGCGAACCCTTTCAAATCGGCGTGGCGGATCCCGGCCTTCCGGAGATTCTCGAACTCGCTGTACTTGCCCGCACCCGAGAAGGCGATCGTGTCGTAGATCTCCGAAATCTTGTGCAACGAGGCGCTGGGGTTGTCGGCGGTGAGCAGCACGCCGTCGGCATACTCCATCGCCACGATCGACCGTCCCTTGGCGATGCCTTTCTTGGCGTACTCCGCCTTATCCTGCATCATCTGCTCGGGAGAGACGTAGTATGGCAGCGGCATCAGGAGGCCTCTTGCGATCGACGAGAGATGATTTCCGTATAGGCGGAACGAATGCGTTCGGTGTCCACATCCGTGATACCACCGCTCGTCACCAACTTCGCGGTCGGAAAGATCCCGCGCACGAGATCCGGCCCTCCCGTGCCTACATCGTCCTCCGCCGCGTTGTACAGCGCCAGAAGAGCTAGCCGCAGGGCGTCGTCCTCCGGCAGGCGCCGCCGATAATGCTCGCGCATCGTGTTTCTGGCATCTTTCCCACCGGACCCGATGGCGTGATAATCCGATTCTTCGTACCGCCCTCCCGCGAGATCGTACTTGAAGATGCGCCCCTCCCCTCGGACCAGATCGAATCCGACATAGATCGGCATGACGACCAATCCCTGGAAGACCATCGGAAGGTTGGCCTTGACCATCTGACCGAGTTTGTTCGCTTTGCCTTCGCAGGAGAGGGGTACCCCTTCGATCTTTTCATAGTGCTCCAGCTCCGTCTGGAACAATCGGGCCATCTCGATACAGGGACCTGCGGCCCCGGCGATCGCCATGGCAGAATGGGAATCGATCGCAAAGACCTTTTCGATTCGACGTTCGGCGATCTGGAACCCCTCCGTGGCCCGTCGATCACCAGCGATGACGAGTCCTACGTCAAATTTGAGTGCGAGCACCGTAGTCCCGGTCGGCAGCGAGACCTGTCCAGACCGGAGCGTCATCTCGCTCGATTGGGAGGACGGAGTCCGCCGATCCGCCGCTGGTGTCAGCTCCGGCCGCTGCTTGAGCAGCAGATCGAAAAAACTCGAACCCTCGTCATAGGGAAAGAACGGTAGCTTCATGATTTCGGCGGTCGGGACGGCATGGACCTAGGCACGGACACATCAAGCCGTGAGTTTCGACAGGAGTTGCGCAGCGGTCTCGCATCCTTCCAGCAGTTCCCGCGTCAAGGCCTCCGTTCCGCGGGTCGGTTCGAGCAATGGCACTTTCTTGACGGTGGTGTTGCCGACATCGAACAGGACAGAGGTCCAGCTCCCACCGTAGATGGATGACGCAAATTTCTTGAGGCAGGTACCACGGAAATAGGCTCGCGTCTTGGTCGGAGGATGGAACTCGGCCTGGCCGATGGCCGCATCCGTGACGATCCGCTCGATCCGATCAGTCCGCTCCAACGCGTAGTAGAGTCCCTTCTCGGGACGCACGTCATGGTATTGGAGGTCCAATAACAACACGCGCGGATCATTCCAGCCGCAGCTCTTTCGGTCCATGTACGATTCGATCATCTGCCGCTTGGCGACCCAGTCGAGTTCCCGAGCCAGCGCCATTGGCTCCCGCTCCAGCTTGTCCAGCACGTCATCCCAGCGGGACAGGACTTGTTGGTACGCGGGCGAGAGCGGATGGCTTGCGGCATACTCTGTCACGGACCGCAGGTATGCCCGCTGCACGGCGATGGCCGTAGTGGGCCGGCCATCGATCAGCTTCAACGTCTGTTTAACATCGAGATCCCGCGACACCTGTTTGATGGCCCGAACCGGATCATCTAACTCAAACACAGGTAACGGCCATCCGGCCTCGATCAATGTCAACACCAGCGCCATCGTCCCAACCTTGAGATAGGTCGAGAGTTCCGCCATGTTGGCGTCACCGACGATTACATGAAGTCGCCGGTACTTGGACGAATCCGAGTGAGGTTCGTCGCGGGTGTTCATGAGGGGCCGCCGAACCATGGTGTTCAAATCGACGAGACATTCGAAAAAGTCCGCGCGTTGCGAAATTTGGTACTCGCAGGGAGCCGTCTGGTTTTCGGCTCCGACTTTTCCAGCCCCGACAAAGATGAGGCGTGTCACAAAAAACGGAATCAACGCCTTTGTCAATTGGTCGAACGGTACGGCGCGTGAAACCAAGTAATTCTCATGGTACCCATAGCTGTTGCCCTTGCCATCCGAATTGTTCTTGTAGAGGACGAACTGGTCGGCTCCGCGCGAACGGGTCAGCGCATCGAGACTCTTGGCCAGCACCAGTTCGCCCGCCCGCTCGTAGGCCACCAATTCCGCCGGTTCGAGGCATTCCGGTGTCGAATATTCCGGATGCGCGCCGTCTACGTAAAGGCGCCCCCCGTTGGCCAGGAGCTTATTCAACTGGCGATTGTAGTCGGGTCCCGGTCGTTCCCGCTCTCCTTCCACTTCAAAGCCGCGGGCGTCCAACAACGGATTCTCGCCTTCGTAGTCCCACACGGCTTGCGGCGCGGGCAAGGACGGGTAGTGGGCAATGACGTGCAGGG
Organism: Nitrospiraceae bacterium; assembly: GCA_050246315.1. Classification (GTDB taxonomy): domain Bacteria; phylum Nitrospirota; class Nitrospiria; order Nitrospirales; family Nitrospiraceae; genus Nitrospira_G. Next base: position 181,342 of record JBFWWG010000008.1, read on the forward strand.
AGTTCGTAACGGGATCCGTCGCCACGCCGTCGCGCGCCGCGATCCCGAACTCCGTTTCGGTTCCGAGAACCCTTTGAAGGGGCCCTGATTCGGTTGACATAGGTAAAACTGACGCGAACCCGACTTAGAGATAGTGCCCGGTCGTAATGGTTTCGATCTGACGCGCCTCGGAGCCACCACCGATGATGGTACGGATATGGACGATTTTCTCTCCCTTCTTGCCGGCAATTTTCGCCCAATCGTCGGGGTTGGTGGTGTTGGGCAGGTCTTCGTGTTCCTTGAACTCCTCGCGGATGGCGCGAATCAGATCGTCGCCCCGGAGCCCCTGTCCCTCATTGGCAATCGCGCGCTTCACCGCGAACTTCTTGGCCCTCGAGACGATGCCTTCGATCAGTGCGCCGCTCGCGAAATCCTTGAAGTACAGGGTTTCCTTCTCTCCATTGGCGTAGGTGACTTCGATGAATTTATTCTCGTCGCTGGTGCTGTACATCCTCTCGACGGTCATGGCGATCACATGATCCACGAAAGCGGCTGGGTTGTTTCCATGCCGTTTCACTTCCTCCGCGTCGAATGGCAGCTCGGTGGTGACGTAGATGGAGAAAATATCCCGTGCGGACGACGCGTCCGGACGGGAGACCTTCACCTTGACGTCGAGTCGCCCGGCTCGTAATACGGCCGGATCGATGAGGTCCTGTCGGTTGCTGGCTCCGATCACGATCACGTTACGCAGCCGCTCCACGCCGTCGATCTCGGAGAGGAACTGCGGCACGATCGTGGATTCAATATCGGATGATATGCCGCTCCCTCTGGTCCGGAACAAGGCGTCCATTTCGTCGAAAAACACGATGACCGGGTGGCCGCCGGCCGCCCGCTCTTTCGCCTTCTTGAACACCTCGCGGACCTGCCGCTCGGATTCCCCCACATACTTGTTCAAGAGCTCCGGTCCCTTCACATGGAGAAAGAAGCTCCGCACTTCCTTCCCCGTCAGGTGGCCCAGCTTCCTCGCGATCGAATTCGCCACCGCTTTGGCGATCAGTGTTTTCCCGCAACCGGGAGGACCATACAACAACACTCCCTTGGGCGCGCTCAACTTGTATTCGGCGAACAGATGCGGGTGCAGGAACGGCAGCTCGACCGCATCCCGAACCTGTTCGAGCTCCTTCTGAAGGCCGCCGATATGCTCGTAACTGACATCGGGGACTTCTTCGAGGACGAGTTCCTCGGCCTCGGACTTCGGCAGCTTCTCGATCACATAGCCCGAACGGGGGTCATACAGCAGATGATCGCCGACGCTCAACCGTTGGCTGAGGAGAGGCTCCCCCAGATCGGCCACCTTTTCCTCGTCGAAGTGCAACGTCACGAGTGCGCGACGGTCATCCAGGACATCCTTGAGTCTGACGACTTCCCCCTGCCCGTCGAATCCGCGAGATTCGATGATGTTGAGAGCCTCGTTCAGGATGATCTCCTGGCCCTTGCGTAATCCCTTGTCGGCGACGGCGGGATGCACGTTGACCTTCATCTTTCGACCGGAGACGTAGACGTTGGCCGTCCCGTCGTCATTCAGGCTCGAGAAAATGGCGAAGCTGGAAGGCGGCGCAGTCAGCTTATCGATCTCGGTCCGCAGCGCTTCGATCTGGGCTTTCGCTTCCTGCAGGGTAGCGGCGAGTTTTTCGTTCTGACGGTTGGCTTGTTCGAGCTGATAGCGGGATTGGTACAGCCGGTGGATCTCTTCCTCCATCGACTGGATCTGGACGCGGAGCTTCTCGATCTCTCGTGAATGCTCGTCGTGTTTCTGCACGGGGGTCGAGTCCTTTTCGGAAAGACGTTTGGTGATCTTTTGGACGGATTCGCGCAGAGAACGGAGCCGCCCCGATCCTTTTTTTGGCTCCCGCATCCTCCCTGCCGACCCCATCCACGGCTCTGCCGAACGCGCCCCATTGCTGAACTTGCACGAATTCTAACATCCGGTCTTTCGAGGGTCAACTGGAACAGAGAACGGAACTGGCGGTGGGCGACCGACTCGGCACACGATCTCGTGTTACTACGTATCACCAAGCCGTGGTGGTCGGCCGGCCGGCGCTCAGGCTTTCCACGGCACCCGATCGTCCTGCCACGCCTGAAGAAATTGTCGCACCGCCGCCGGCACGTCCGGCGCGGACAAGATCGACGACACGACGGCCACCCCGTGGGCTCCGACCTGTCGCACTTCCGCCACACGCTCCGGTGTCACACCGCCGATGGCGAAGACCGGCACGCGGGCGATTTCGCAGACTTGAGCCAGCATTCCCAGGCCCTGCGGTCGGCCGTAGATCTGTTTGGACGGAGTCTCGTACACCGGCCCAAAGACGACGAAGTCCGCCCCCTCGTCCTGCGCCCGACGGACTTCTTCTCGTGAATGGGTGGAGACGCTCAGCAAATGCTCAGGGCCGATCATGGTTCTGACGCGGCCGGTCGGCAGGCTATTGGCGCGCAAGTGCACCCCATCGGCTCCGAGAGCCAGGGCGAGGTCCGCGCGGTCGTTGACAAGAACGCGAGTGGGGAGACCGGCGACGGCTGTTCGGATCGTTCGAATCAACGCCGCCAGTTGCCGCGTGGGCAGGTCCCGCTCACGTACCTGAACGGCCGGCAGACCAGCGCGGCTCGCCAGCGCGATCAGATCGGTCAGCGGCCGCCCGCCGGTCTGCCCTCGATCGCTCACGAGGTAGAGGCGGAACTCAACGGAAGGCATGGACGGTCAGGATTGCGTCAAAGGCACTGAGGACCACAGGCAGGCCGGTCCTTACCCGTGCTAAGCGGCCGACACGCTCCAGCCATCGTGGCTCATTCCTCAATCCTGCATTACAGCATGCCCTCGATCGGGCTGCTGGCCGTTGCGTACAACTTTCTGGGAATGCGTCCGGCTTTATAGGCCAGCCGACCCGCGTGCACCGCATAGCGCATCGCTTCCGCCATGGCGATGGGATGTTGCGCACCCGCAATCGCGGTGTTCATTAACACCGCGTCCGCACCGTACTCCATCGCGAGCGCAGCATCCGACGCGGTGCCCACTCCGGCGTCCACAATCACCGGCACATTGACGGTCTCGAGGATGATCTTGAGGTTGTACGGATTGCGGATGCCCAATCCGGAACCGATGGGAGCCGCCAACGGCATGACTGCGGGACAACCAATATCGACCAACTTCTGCGCCACGATCGGGTCATCATTGGTATAGGGCAAGACCACGAAGCCTTCCTTGACGAGAATCTTCGCGGCTTCAATCAAGCCGGCGGTGTCCGGGAACAAAGTCCGTTCGTCTCCGATGACCTCGAGTTTGACCAGATCGGACACCCCGGCGGCCCTAGCGAGTCGCGCATACCGGACCGCCTCTTCTACGTTGTAGCACCCGGCGGTGTTGGGAAGGATGGTGTATTTCTTCGGGTCCACATAATCCAGTAAATTGTCTTTCGATCGATCGGTGATGTTCACGCGCCGGACGGCCACCGTGACCACATCCGCCCCCGACGCTTCGATGGCCTTCTGGGTTTCCACAAAATCTTTGTACTTTCCGGTCCCGACCCATAAACGCGATCGGAATTCTCGCCCGGCAATGACCAGTCTATCGTCCTGCATGGATCTCACCTTCGCAGAGCCAATGGCTCTCCTGTTCAGGGATTTCCGCCCCCGATGAAACTAATGATCTCAATCCGATCCCCGTCAGACAGGCACCGCTGGTCGAATTGCCTGCGATCGAGAATATCCAGATTCACCTCGACCGCCACCCGTTCTCCGGTGATGTTCAACTCCCGCAAAAGGTCGGCCACGGTCGTGCCTGACGTCGTCTCGCGAGTCTGCCCATTTACCTGGATTTGCATTCGGAAGTCCCGACGAAGTAATCCTAGGGGACGGTTTCTCGGAATGTCAACCAAGGGGGCTGCCGGAATACGGCGATCACGACCATGACGAGACCCAACGAGGAGTTGGCCGCCATCTTTCTTCACATGGCAGACTTGCTGCGCGGGCAGCAAGCGAACCCCTATCGGGTCAGAGCCTACCGGCGGGCGGCCGAAACCTTAACCTCTCTCGACGAGGACGTGGCGCACATCGAAGCGCGAGGGGAACTGGAGCGGATCGACGGGATCGGCAAGGACCTCTCGCAGAAGATTCGTGAGTTTCTCAGAACGGGCGCGATCCAATCCTATGAATCGCTCAAGCAACCCCTCCCGCCGGACATCCGGCGATGGGCTTCGCTGCCGGGACTTTCGGAGACCCTGGTCCAGCATCTCTATTTCCGCCTGAACATTCGCGATCTGGACGACCTGGCGGGGCTGGTCCGGTCCCACCTGCTGCGCACCTTGCCGGGCTTCGGGGGGGACGAGGAGAATCTACTCTCTGCCATCGACACTCTCCGTAACCTGCAAGCGGCCCGCCCCCCTTCGACCTGACTGGCGCGTCCCTTGTCCCCTCATATCTCATGGCTAGGTGGTCGGCTTGAGATCCTTGAAGATCGACCAGGTCTTCAACATATCAACGGCTTTCTGTAATTGTACGTCCTCCTCGATCGCCGGCTCTCCGTTCGGATCGGTGGGAACCACAGGAATCGGGGCCTTGCCTCCTCCGTTCGTGGCCGGAGGAGTCGGCGTCGCCTCCTTCTCCTTGTCCTTGCTCCCCGCTGCCTTCGACGTTTTATCGGCTGCGCCCTTGTCCGGCGCGTCCTTATCCCCCGGTTTGGCGCTCGCCACCTGCGGAGCAGTCTGAGCAGCCTTCACGACGATATCCGGAGTGATCCCGGTTGACTGAATGGTCCGCCCTTTCGGCGTGTAGTATTTGGCTGTCGTGAGTCGTAAACCCGATCCATCTTGGAGCGGTAAAATCGTTTGGACGGAGCCCTTGCCGAAGCTCGTCGCACCGACGATGACCGCCCGGCCCCAATCTTGAAGGGCGCCCGCGACGATTTCCGAAGCGCTTGCAGACCCCTCATTGACCAACACAATCATCGGCGAATCATCGATCCCGTCCTTGGCCTTCGACACATACTCGTCCTTTCGCCCGTCCCGGCCCTTGATATACACGATCAACTTGCCTGGCCCGACAAACTGCTCGGAGACTTCCACCGCGGCGGTCAACAACCCGCCGGGATTATTACGCAGGTCGAGAATCGTGGCGGTCGTTTTTTGCTCGCGGAGCTGCTTCAAGACTCTGTTGAGGTCCCGTCCGGTTGACTCCTGGAATTGTGTGAGTCTGACGTAGCCGATGGTCTTGTCGATCACCTTCGACTTCACACTCTCGATCTTAATGGTGTCCCGTACCAATTCAAAGACGAGTGGATCGGCGGCGCCTTCCCGCTGGACCGTAAGGTTGACTTTGGTTCCCTTGAGACCCCGCATCTTTTGAACGGCATCCATGAGCGTCAGGTCTTTCGTCGGTTCGTTGTTCACCTTGATGATGAAATCCCCCGCCTTAATGCCCGCACGATACGCCGGCGTGCCTTCGATGGGCGCGATGACCGTCAATCGATTGTCCTTGACGCCGATCTGGATGCCCACCCCCCCGAACTCGCCTTTGGTCTCGACCTGCATCTCCTTGTACATGTCGGCGGTCATATAAGCCGAATGGGGATCGAGCGTGGACAACATGCCTCGGATCGCCCCCTGCACGAGGTCCTTGATCTTCGTCTCATCCACATAGTGTTTTTGGACTTGGCTCAGCACCTCGGAAAAGACTTTCAATTCCTCGTAGGTTTCCGTGGCGTATCCGGTGTGTTCCCACCCCTTGCCGATCAGGACTCCTCCGACCAAGGCCACCACGACCAACGGCCCAAGCCACCATGCACGGCGCCGTGACTGCTGTTCCATCATCCCACGATCCTTTCTGTGAACGTCGTTAGCGTTTGGCCAGCCAGAGAAGGGGGTCCACTGCCTCCGCGCCTTCCCGTAGTTCAAAGTATAACGTGCTGTCGCCTGTCATCCCAGTATCCCCGGTTTCCCCCAGCGCGTGCCCCGTCTCGACGTGGTCGCCCACATTCGCCAAGAGCTTTGAGGCATGGGCGTAGAGAGAGAAATACCCGTTTTGATGGTCAACAATCACCACCTGCCCATAGCCCTTCAGCCAATCGGCATAGACCACCGTCCCCGGCATTACACACTTGATCGTGCTGCCTTCGGCCGACCGGATCTCGATGCCCTTACGCTGGATGTAAGTTTCAAAGGTCGGATGCTTCTGCCGGCCGAATGCGGACACCACCTCGCCCTGCACCGGCCAGGGCAGCACCCCCTTGAACTTCCGTCCCGCGCCCGGCAGCGCCGCCGGCGGCTTCACTCGCGCCAGTTTGCGGCGCTGTTCCAGTTCGTTGAGGAGACTGTCCACACGGCCGGCCGACCGCTCCAGCTCATCGATCGCCCGCTGATAGGATTCCTTCTGATAGGTCACCGTTTTCAGATACTGGCGTTTCTGCGTGCGGAGATCTCGGATCTCGCGAATTTTCTTGTCGGTCAATAACTGAAACGCCACCATCTCTTCTCGGACCAGCGCCCGCTGGCGCTCCGCCGTTTCCAGGCTCGTCATATCGGTCCGATAGGACTCCACCAGAGCATATTCTCGTCGGGACAGCGTGGAAAGATACTGAAAGCGGCGCTGAAAATCGCTGTACGATTCGGCAGCCAGCAGCAACTTCATCGGTCCCCACTGCCCTTGGATGTACTGCATCCGGGCCCTAGACAAAATCGCATCTTGATGTTCCGTCGTGCGGCCTCGGAGCTCGGCCAACTGGCCGTTGAGATCAGTAATCTCCTGATCCTTCTTGGCAACTTGACGGGTGACGTCCTGCCGCTCCTGGCGCAGTTTGACGACCCGCTGATCCAGCTGCTGCAGATTCTGCAGAACGGACTCGCGCTGTCGCTCGGCCTCGTCGGCATGTTGCTTTTCCTCTTGAATACGGCTCTTGAGTTTCTGGAGGTTCTGGCGCTCGCGCTCGATTTTTTGCGACAACCCATCCCCTTCCCGACCGGCCCGAGCGGATTCGGCCAATCCGATGCAGAGCGCCGTACCAAGCCAGACGGCAATCATCCATCGCATCACAGGCTCGATGCCTCGCGCATCCGCATGATGGATAAAAAGCTACCCACCCCCCCGAGGAGCACGCCCGCCACGATCAACACTCCCTTGACGTGGCCGGGGAAATAACTCAGCCACGGCTGGGCACCCAGCAACTGGGAGGCCACGCCGAGTTTCAGGCGAAACAGCTCAAACCCGCTCTTCAGGATGCCGAGGGCTACGAGGCTGCCGGCCCCTCCCAACATGGCTCCTTCTATCAGATAGGGCAGCCGAAGAAAACTCCCCGACGCCCCCACCAACCGTAGGATCTGAACCTCATCACGGCGCGCGTGCAAGGTGAGTCGGATCATACTGCCGATGATCGTCACCGACGCGACGGAGAGGATCAACCCGACGCTGAGCGCCAGACCCTCTAAATTCCGCAGCAGTCCTGTCAGATTTTCCACCCAATCCTGGCTGTACTCCACCTGCGCGACCCCCGGCAGCGCCTTGAACTGCTCGGCCCACCGTCGCACAAATTCGGGCGAGCGAAAGCGCGGGGCGAGGGTGACCGCAAAGGAGGCCGGAAGAGGATTTTCTCCGAGACCTTCCAATAACTGGAAGTCGGAGGGGAACTGCTCCCGGAAATCCGCCAGCGCCTGATCCTTCGAGACAAAGGAAAGGGCGGCCACGGCCTGCTCCCGCTCCAATTGCTGCCGCAATTCGGCGAGCTGCGCCTCAGAGAGGTTTTCCTGTAGGAACACCATCACCTTGATCTCGCTGGCCAGCGACGCCGCCATGCCCCGTACATTCAGATAGATCAAGAGGAACACTCCCAGGCAAGCCAGGGTAAACCCGGTGGTCACGACTGCGACAAGACTCGTCGTTCGGTTCAGCCGGATATTCGCCCATGCTTCCCGGAGGAGATAGCCGAGTCGTCTCATGCGCCACCCTGCTGATCGGCGATCAGCTTACCATGTTGCATAGTGACGACGCGCCGGTTCACTTGTTTCATCACCTGGGGGTCGTGCGTCGCGAGGATCACCGTCGTGCCGCGGGCATTGATCATTTTGAAGAGTTCGATGATCTCCGACGTCAGGTGTGGGTCCAGGTTCCCCGTCGGCTCGTCGGCGAGCAGGATCAACGGACTATTGACGATCGCACGGGCGATACACACCCGCTGCTGCTCACCCGCGGAGAGGCTAGGCGGCAGCTGTTCCTTCTTATGTTCGACGCCGACCGACCGCAACGCTTCCGACACCTTGCGCCTCGTATCCGCCCCTGAGGCACCGGCCACCATGAGCGGCAGTGCCACATTCTCGTAGACCGATCGTTTCGGGAGGAGCCGAAAATCCTGCAGCACGATGCCCATCCGCCGGCGAAGGAGCGGAACCTCTCGCCCGGCCAGCTTGCCGATGTTCTGCCCCTGGATCAGCAGTTGCCCCTCATCCGCCTGCTCCCCTCCGAACAGGAGTTTCAGGAGGGTGGTCTTTCCCGCTCCACTGCCCCCCATGAGAAGGAGGAACTCGCCCTTGCCGATCTCTAAATTGATATCGGACAGCGCCTGACATCGCCCATAGGCCTTGGAGACATGGAACAGTTGAATCATGCAGACGCCCGCACGGCGGACCGATCGTGGTTGGACGCCAGCTTAGCACCGGAGATGTTGTGCCGACACCTCAAAGGCATTCTCGATGTGGGTGATCGTCGCCGAAGCGTCGCCGGGTTGTTCCACGAGCACCACGTCAAACCGGCAGACCTGATCGTCCAGCCGATGAATCGACAAGTATTGGGTCGCCAGTTGTACCAACCGGCGCTGCTTCGTCGGCGTTACGGCCAAAACGGCGCCGCCCATCGCCGCCGAGCGACGGGCCTTCACTTCCACAAATACCAACACCGCTCCCTGTCTGACAATCAAATCGACTTCGCCCTGCGGCAGCCGGACATTGCGGGCCACTAGGCAATAGCCTTTCCGGAGCAGATGGCGCTCAGCCAGTTGCTCGCTCTGCCGGCCGAAGCCTCGGGCATCCGCTTTGGTTGTCATGGTTCGGTTTCACACGACCCGCCCGTCGGCAGACCCGCGCCAATCCCGCTACGAGGGAGCAGGGGTCCGCGCCGACCAGTCGCGGTCAGCCTTGTCGAACGGCAGCCGACCCGCCTCAATCCGCCCCACCGGCGCAAACGTCCGTCGATGAATCGGGCTCGGCCCGTGAATGGTCAGCAGGTGAAGATGCTCGGGGGTGCCATACCCCTTATGATCACAAAAATTGTATTGGGGATAGCGGCGGTGATATCGGTCCATCAGCCGATCCCGCGTCACCTTCGCAACAATCGACGCCGCGGCCACGGACAAGGACAGTTGATCACCCTTGATGATGGGGCGCTGCGGAATCGGCACGCTCGGAAGCCGGATGGCATCCAGGAGCAGAAAGTCCGGAGCGGCTGCCAACTGGAGCAGCGCTCGAGACATGGCCAGGCGCGTCGCATCGAGAATGTTAAGGCGGTCGATTTCCTGCTCGGACGCTTGCCCGACTCCCACGGCGACGGCGCGGAGACGAATCTCCTCGAAGAGCCTCGTCCGGACCGCCTCTGTTAACAATTTAGAATCTGCGACGCCGGGCAGCCGTACCCGTGCAGGCAGGATCACCGCCGCCGCCACGACGGGACCGGCCAGCGGCCCGCGCCCCGCTTCGTCGAGGCCGGCGATCAGACGATACCCGCGCCGGCGCGCTTCGGATTCGAATTCGTGGGTGGGCTCCACGCACCGCCTTTCGGCGGCGGACTCGGCCTCACCGGAAACCGGTCCGTCCGCCGCCATCCAAGCCGTGGTTATCCCTTTGCAGCGGGCGCGGCCATCCTCGCTTCCCCTGCGCCGCTCTTGGCCTCGGGCGAGTATTCCCGCTCGGCCACCTTCGCGGTCTTGCCCTTCTTATTTCTCAAATAATACAGCTTGGCGCGGCGAACCCGCCCCTGCCGCATCACATCGATCTTGGCGATGATCGGCGAATGGACCGGGAAAATCCGCTCGACGCCTACGCCGTAGGAAATTTTTCGCACGGTGAAGGTTTCGGCGTTGCTGCCTCCTTTGCGGCTGATCACCACGCCCTCATAGACCTGAATGCGGTCTTTATCACCTTCGCTCACCGTCACATGCACCCGCACCGTGTCGCCGATTTCGAATTTGGGCTGGTCCTTCTTGACCAAAGACCGGTTCAGCCGTTCCAAGCGATTCATGTTCCTACCCCTCCTCCCCACACTCGACCGCGGTCGAGGGGGTTCGTTCGTGAAGTATTTCGTCCAACAGCATACGGTCTTCGGCTGAGAGAACCCGATCCCGTAACAAATCCGGACGCTTGACGTAGGTGCTGCGCAAGGCCTCCTTCCGTCGCCACCGTCGAATGTGCTCATGATTTCCCGACAGCAGAACATCCGGGACGGCCAGCCCGCGAAATTCAGGCGGCCTGGTATAGTGCGGATAGTCCAGTAGCGGCTCTTGAAAGGAATCCCGTAAAGCCGATTCCGGGTCACCGAGAACACCAGGAATCAGCCGGGTGGCGGCATCGATCATCACCAGCGCGGCCAATTCGCCGCCGGTGAGCACGTAGTCGCCGATCGAGATTTCCTCCGGCTTGAGGCTGAACCGCACACGCTCATCGATCCCTTCGTAATGCCCGCACAGCCACACGATCGTCCGCGACTCCTCGCTCAACTCCTGCGCAATGTGCTGGCCGAACGGCTGTCCCTGCGGTGACGGCATGATCACCCGCAGTTCTGACGTTGTCCCTTGCTGGTCGAGACCAACCTGCAGAGCCTCCACGGCACGGACGAACGGCTCCGGCTTCATCACCATACCGGCCCCGCCGCCATAGGGAGCATCATCGGTCATCTTGTGGCGATCCTCCGTATAGTCGCGCAGGTTCCGGACCCGCACCGTCAACAGGCCTTTCTCCTGAGCACGCTTCAACATGCTCTGTCCGAGCACCCCCGAGACTAGGTCGGGGAACAGGGTGAGCACCTCACAACGCATGCGACTCGACCTTTCCATCTTTATACAGGTCGTCGAGCAGGCCCGGAATGGCCTGAATGGTCGCGACCCGTTTCGCCACATCGACATGGGTCACGAATTGCTGCACCGCGGGCAGCATGACCTCCCGCTCGCCATGCCGCACAACGAACAGGTGGCCCCCCGCCGTCTCGATCACTTCTTCCAACCGCCCGACCTCATGCCCTTCGTGATCCACGACAGAAAGACCGATCAGGTCACATTGCAGGAATGCATTCGCAGACCCGGCGCAAGCCGACTCGCCCCGCTCGGCATGGAGGTAGCCGCCGCGAAATTCGCCGGCCGCTTCCGGCGAGGTCAGTCCTTCAATGCCGAGAATGTACCGGTCGCCCCCGCCCCGAACTTCGGCTACCCTTGTCTCTAATCGCTTGCCCTCCCGAGAGGTTAAGACCACCCGGTCCAGAGATCGAAACCGGCCCGGCACATCGCTGAGCGACCGGACCCTGATCGCCCCCTTGACGCCGAATGGACGTTCGATCACACCGATCACGACCAGCTCAGCATCCCTGGTAGAGGCAGACTCCTTCATGACCGATCTCTCCTAGGGGTTCCGCGGACGACCGACGACCTGAGTGGAACACCATGAGGGAATCGAGACCGACGGGCCGGCCAACTTATCGAGCCTTGTCGGCAACACGAGGCGCTGGAGCGGACGTCAACAGGCCGGCGCGACGCAAAATCGTCCGCACCGTCACGGTCGGCTGGGCCCCCTTCTTGATCCAGTCCAATACCCGCTCCTGTTTAATCTCTGCAACCGCAGGGTTCTTCAACGGATTGTACGTTCCCAGCACTTCGATGTACCGTCCATCCCTTGGGCTTCGGGAATCGGCGGCCACCAACCGGTAGAGGGGAAGTTTATGTCGCCCTGCGCGCGCAAGTCGTAAATGAACGGCCACGTGAATCTCCTTTGTTCTGGGAAGCGAACTTCCAGGTTGCGTTGACGCTACATGGTCCGAAGGGCCTGCAACAGATTCCGCCGCCCTCCGGGCGCACTGATGGCTTTAACAAGCTTTCTGGCGCTGAGAAATTGCTTGATGAGCCGATTGACTTCCTGCACGGTCGTGCCGCTGCCGCGGGCGATGCGTTTCTTGCGGCTGCCGTTGAGCAAGGTGTGATCGCGGCGCTCCTGCGCCGTCATGGAATCGATGATTGCCACGATCCGCCCGATTTCCTTGTCCGGTACCGCCTCGCCGTTCATCATGTCGCGTAGCCGCTGGCCGCCTGGCAACATGCCGAGAATTTGATCCATGCTGCCCAGCTTGTTGACCTGCTTGATCTGCTCGCGAAAATCGTCGAACGTCAGAGACTTCCCGCTCAACGTCTTGCGGGCGATCTCGGCCTGCTCCTGCGAATAGGTTTCCTGTGCCTTTTCTATGAGGGTCAGCACATCCCCCATGCCCAGAATCCGTGAGGCCATCCGATCCGGGTGAAACAGTTCCAGTGCATCGAGCTTCTCGCCCACTCCGAGAAACTTGATCGGCTTCCCCGTGACCGCGCGGATGGACAAGACCGCGCCGCCACGGGCATCGCCCTCGGTTTTGGTTAAGATGACGCCTGTCAGCCCCACCCGCTGGTCGAACTGCCCGGCCATTGAGACCGCATCCTGTCCCGTCATCGCATCGGCCACGAGCAAGACTTCCTGCGGGAGGACGGCCTGCTTCACCGCCACCAACTCCTGCATCAACTCGTCGTCGATATGCAGGCGGCCACCGGTGTCCAGAACCACGACGTCATAGCCCTTGTCTCGGCCGCATTCCGTTCCTTCCCGGCAAATTTGCACCACATCCTGCTGGGTGGCATCGATCCGGTCGACTCGATGCACATCCACGCCGAGCGTTGCCCCGAGATTCGACAACTGGTCACCTGCCGCCGGCCGACGTGGATCGGCCGCCACCAAAAGAACTCGACGACCTTGATGCTTGAACCATCGCGCGAGCTTGCCGCAGGTCGTCGTCTTGCCGGCGCCCTGCAATCCCACCATCATGATGATCGTCGGAGGGACGGAGGCCAGCTTCAGCCCGGCCTGCTCCTTCCCCATCATTTCGCCCAGCTCTTCCCAGACGACCTTGACGACCTGGTGTCCGGGGGTCAGACTCTGCAAGACCTCCTGCCCGACTGCCTTCACGCGGACCCGCTCGATGAAATCCTTGACCACCTTGAAATTCACATCGGCTTCAAGCAGCGCCAGGCGAACTTCCTTCAAGGCCTCCGCAATATTGGCCTCGGTGAGCACACCCTGGCCCCGAAGCTTGCGGAGAATGGTCTCGAATTTCTGACTTAGGGCGTCGAGCACGGGCGCACCAATCCTCCCTGTCGGTCTACCTTACGTATCATCTCGGAATTTCAGGAAAAAGACCATCGAGCAGTCTAGACAACGAGGTCCTGGATGTCAAGGTGTCGAGAGACATTCCCTTGACTGCCCTTGCCGGATACCGGAACCAGGAACCCCTGCGAGAAGGACACCCGAGCGGTCTGGTGTAGCTTGCGTGAAAGAGGGCATCAACCCGCACTCGACCCCCTCTCTTAGGTGAGCGCGATATCTTCGTACACGTTTCAACCCCAAGTTCACAGAGTCATATTGGCCGCTCTTGCGTTCCTCGCGTTCTGTTTCTCGGACGCAGGTGCTCAGTACCCTGACTTAGCGAACCCGAAGTCGAAGAACGTAACATCTCGACTTCGGCATTCTTAGCGATCGGACTTTGCTCTCCTCAGGGTCTACGCGAGCGAGCAGCACAAGGATTGACCTCACGCGGAGCTCAATCTGATGAGGGGGAACGTGTACCTGGCGAGCATGGACCGTAGCTAACCTTGACCATCAGGCTTGTCGATGTCGAACCGAAAGGACTCATGCCGATCTTGTGAGACACCTGTCCAGAGAAGTATCTTCACATTACATTCGAAAGCTTGCGTTGTGGAAGCCTGTCAATGTCAGCCGCTTGGACGACAGGCCGGTTCGCAGGTCGCATGGAGGCGAGGCATCCCCTAGCCCGTGACTCTAGCAGGCAGCGGAAAACCCTCCGTTCATCCGTCGAGGGCCTCAGGACGAACGGAGCAGTCATTGAATAGACTGGTGTTTTCCGATCGTGCTGAGACCTGTATGATGGTTGTCAGGTGTCAGTACATGTCCTCTTTCGTGAGTATGATGGTGCATCGCATCGCCATGGCGCGTAAGGAGGACTTCCGATGAGACAGC
>JBFWWG010000009.1:0-181811 GCA_050246315.1 Nitrospiraceae bacterium
CGTGAGCCGCGACATGATCCGTCTCTTGTTGCGCGAGCTGAAGGCAGCCGGGCGAATCGAATGCCTTGGCCGTGGGCCAGGTGCCAAATGGCGAAAGAGGGTAGTACCCTTAAAAGAGGGTAATAAATAGGGTAGTAACTAGCAGGATGTTGAAAAAGTCCTCCAGCTTTGTTCTCGCGTCGCTCAGAGGCTCAACGTACGAAGAAGAGTACGATTCGCCTCCTCGCTCGCTGCGGCCTCGCTGGAAGGCCTTTTTGAACATCCTGCAAGATCTTCTTTCACTGTCCGAAACAATGGAGCAATTGTTCCTGAACAGCCTTCAGAACAGTTTTTCAACAGCCTGATAGGTTGGGCACGAAGTAGGGAGCCAGGGCATGGCGCGACCGCACGATTCAGAAAAATACGACCTTTCCGATGCCGAGAAGCGCGACCTCGTCAAGCTGATTGAGCAGGGGAAGCCGCTGCCGGAGAAGTATCGCTTCCTCCTCTTTGCCGACAAGCGCGAAGTCGAGCTGGTGTGGAACGGCAAAAGCCGCGAAGTCTGTACCGCCGTGCTGCCGTTCCAGACCCTCGAACATATCGACGAGCCGCGAAAGGAACAGCGCGAGAACGGCGAGCTGGATCTCGACATGGGCGGGCGGCAGATCAAGGGCTGGACGAATAAGCTCATCTGGGGCGACAACAAGCTGATTCTCTCGTCGCTCAAGGCCGGGGCGCTCCGCCGCCAGATCGAGGAGGCCGGCGGCTTGAGGCTCATCTATATCGACCCGCCCTTCGACGTGGGTGCGGACTTCAGCATGGATATCGAGATCGGCGGGGAGACCTTCCACAAGGAGCCGAACCTCCTCGAACAGATCGCTTATCGAGACACCTGGGGACGCGGCGCAGATTCCTTCATTGCCATGATCTACGAACGGCTGATCCTCATGCGCGACATGATGCACCCGGAGGGGAGCATCTATGTGCATGTGGAACCAGATGTCGGAAATCTCGTGCGCGTGATTCTCGACGAAGTTTTCGGGCGCGATTCATTGCGGACCGAGATTTCGTGGAAACGAACCTCGTCGCATGGCAACGTCAGCCGCAACTACGGCGAGATTTGGGAATCGATTTATTTCTACACAAAGACGAAAGACGGTTGGACGTGGAATCAACTGTTTGTGCCTTTCGATCAAAGCTACATTGATTCGCATTTCGCTCAAAAAGATCCGGATGGGCGCCGGTTTACGACGTCTGACATGCGTAATCCAGGGTTTCGGCCCAACCTTCGTTACGAATATAAAGGTTACAAGCCACATCCAAATGGCTGGGCAGTGTCGCTGGAAAAGATGCAAGAACTCGATCGACAAGGACGACTCTACTTCCCAGACGACAAGTCCAAGCGCATTCGCCTAAAACGCTACCTGGATGACACTCCAGGACAGATAGCACAGAATCTTTGGATCGACATCGCGCCAATCAACTCTCAAGCTCAAGAGGCGCTTGGCTACGCGACACAAAAACCAGAAGCGCTGATTGAAAGGATCATGAAAGCCTCCAGCAATGAAGGCGATTTGGTGGCGGACTTTTTCTGCGGCAGCGGCACGACCGCGGCAGTGGCGGAAAAGCTGGGGCGCAAATGGATCGCCACCGACCTGGGCAAGTTCGGGATTCACACGACGCGGAAGCGGCTGATTCAAGTCCAGCGCGAGTTGAAAGCATCCGGCAAGTCCTTCCGTGCCTTCGAAGTCCTGAACCTCGGCCGCTACGAACGCCAGGCCTATCTCAATGTATCCGAGCGTCTGACGGGAAAGAAGAAAGAGGATGCGCTGGCGAAGAAGGAATCAGAGTTCCGCGAGCTGATCCTGAAGGCGTACCGGGCCGAACCCTTGCCGGACGCCGGCTTCTTCCACGGCAAGCTTGCCAGCCGGCTCGTCGTCGTCGGCCCGATCAACCTGCCGGTCGGGCGGCTGTTTATCGAAGAAGTCATCACGGAATGCCGCAAGCGCGGCGCCTCCCGCGTGGACGTGCTGGCCTTCGAGTTCGAGATGGGGCTCTTTCCCGCCGTGCTCGATGAAGCGAAGCAGAAGGGCCTCGACTTGGCGCCCAAGACGATCCCGCCGGAAGTGTTCGACAAACGCGCCGTGGAGAAGGGGCAAGTGCGGTTCCACGACGTGGCCTATATCGAAGTCACGCCGCGGTTCGACAAGAAGGACAAGCTCACGCTGGCGGTCGAGCTGACGGACTTCTCCGTCTATTACTCCCAAGGACTTGTAGAGTCCATCGCCGCCGAATTGAAGGAAGGCAAGAGCGAAGTGGTCTGCGACCAGGGCCACCTGTACAAGATCAGCAAGGACAAGCAGGGCGTTGTCCAAAAGGAGAAGCTTACGAAGAAATGGACCGACTGGGTGGACTACTGGGCGGTCGATTTCAATTACGAAAGCCGGAAGGAAATCATCAAAGTTCCTCGCGGCACCGGCTTAGGCGGCGTGCAGGGTTTTCTGCCAGGACAGGAACCGCCGCAACGCGAACTGGAATTATCCGCCGACGACTTTGAAGAACGCTGGACCGGGGCCTACATCTTCGAGAACGAATGGCAGAGCTTCCGCACCCGCCAGAACCGCGACCTCGAACTGAAATCCGCCACGCACCGCTACGACAAGCCGGGCCGCTACACCATCGCCGTCAAAGTCATCGACATCTTCGGCAACGACACCATGACCCTCGTGCGGGTGACGGTCGGTTGACGCCAAGTAGCCCTTGTCATGAAGTCTGGAAACGACGAATACGCAGGGAAGTTCTGTGGCGACGGGAATCATAACCAGCAAAGGACAAACAACCATCCCCAAGGAGGTCCGGGATCATCTTCATGTGAGCCCCGGAGACAAGCTCGATTTTTTGATCGATGCGGAAGGCCGGGTGGTGGTGCATCCGGCGACGCTGGATGTCCGCCAGTTAAAGGGAATGCTCAAACGGAAGCGGGCCAAACCGGTCTCGCTTGAGGAGATGGATCGGGCGATCGCGGAGGGGGCTGCGAGGAAGCGCGCATGATCGGCATCGATACGAACCTGCTAGTCCGGTACCTGACGCAGGATGATCCGGTCCAATCCAAAAAGCCAGCTCGGTGATTGAGAAAGCGCTGGCAGGAGAGGCCGGCGTCTTCATCAATCACATCGTCTTGTGCGAGGTCGTGTGGGTGCTCGACCGTGCGTATGGATTTCCGCGTGCGACATTGGGGGATGTGGTGGAGAAGATTCTCCAAGGTAAGCAGTTCGAAATCGAAGATAAGCCGACGGCCTGGCAGACGCTGAACGATTTCAAATCCAGCAGGGCCGACTATGCCGATTGTCTGATCGGAGCCAAGAACCGGAAGGCCGGCTGCACGACCACATTGACGCTGGATCGCGCCACCTCGGCGTTATCGACCTTCTCGCCGTTATAGCATCCTTCGATTGTCCAATCGTAGACTGCCACGCATTCGTGCCGACAGTCCCGTCCGCATTGTTGCCGTCGACCTTGGCTGCCGGCGTCGATACGCCGCTGCCGCGCACCTGCCACAATCGCCTCCGTACGGTTGTCTTCCCGTGTCTCTTGCCGGATCAACCGAAAAGCGAGTCTCGCCGGCAGGGCCTACGTTCGTGAAGGCCGGGCTGAGTCGGCATCACGGTTGACAGTGCGGGGGCCGCCGTCTAAGCTTTCGCCGCACCAGCTCGAGCTGGTCCTTCTACGAAAGGCGTCGCCATGCGCGAAGTCATCGACCAGGTCACCGCATCGATTCTCGATGCACGGAAGGGGCTGGAACAGGCCCTGACCGACCTGGAAAAACTTCCGGCCATCGATCCTCACTCACTCGGCTTTGCCGCGCACGCTCTGCAGAACTATCTCACGATCATCAACGGCACCACCGAACTGCTGTCCCTGAAGGTCGTCAACCACCCCGAACCGGAGGTTCAGACCTGGGTGGCCTACATGCGGCAGGCCACCGAAATGATGACGCGCATCGTCGCCGACCTCATGAATTCAGCCACCGTGTCTCGTCCGCCGACGATGAAATTCGCGAAAGTGAACCTGACGAAGCTCCTCCAGCGATTTAGCGACGGGTATCACGTGAAAGCGATCAACAAGCAGATCCAGATCAAGTATGACCCGGGACCGGACAAGCTCTTCGTCTGGGCTGATGGCGTGGCCTTGGCGGCGGTCCTCGACAACCTATTCTCCAACGCGCTCAAATACTCGTCACCGGGCGGCAAGGTCGAGGTCATGCTCTGGAAAGATTCCGGCACGGTCATCTGTGCCGTGCAGGACCAGGGTCAAGGGTTGAGTCGGGAGGACCAGGCGAAGTTGTTCCAGCGGGGCGTCAAGCTCAGCGCCGTTCCTACCGGAGGGGAACCCTCCTCCGGCTATGGCCTGGCCGTGGCCAAAGAGCTGACGACGCTCATGCAGGGAGACATCTGGTGCGAGAGTCAGCTCGGCAAGGGAGCCAGATTTCTCCTGCGCCTGCCTGCCTATGACGACATGAACGAGACGAGTGCCGGCCCACAGAAGGCACCCGCTCGATAACTCCCCGCATCCTCGCTGGCCGGTCACATCTGGTCCTTCACTTCTCTCGGACAGAGCTCCTCGTCACTGCAGCAATCGATCGCCCTGCTGTTCAGAGGTGGTCCTGAATTACGAGACTACCGGTGTGATCGCACTCCGAACACAATAGGCTCCGGGATGATTCGGAAATGACGCGTGTTCCTTGAGGGCAGAGGCAGTTGTTTGACAAGGGCAGTGGCGGCGATAAGGGCATCGCCTTTGGACAGGATGGGAAAGCGTCGGCGGAGGTCGGACTATTGAACCGTAATGGACTCGGAGAGAGGGATAAGCCGGCATCCGCTCAGTTCGGCCAGAATGGCGTCTCGTGCGGCATCACGGAGTCCGGGCTTGGTGAGCAATTCCTTCTTGGTGATGACGGAGTAATAGACGATGAAGCGATCGACATCGAAGAGGGAGTGGAAGCGGCCGGTATTGAAATAATCGATGAAGGTATCAGTATCTACGAGGACCGAGACTTTTGCCATGCCTCAATCTCGTCCAGGAATGCGTCATCCGATTGTCTGCGGCTCTGTCTGCGGAGGGCGGCCACGTAGGCAGCGCTGTCCGCGACATCCGTGTGTCCAAAGGGGTTGAATTTTTCCCGCACGAGATGCTCCAGTACCGTCACAGGGTAGACCCCCTTACGCTTAGCCGCCTTGACGACCAGGCTTTTCAGCGCCGGATCGAACGACAGAGTCCAGCTCACTTTTTTCGCCCGCATCCTGCCCATGTGGACCTTTCTCTCCTGCGTATGAATGTTGTTATAATCCACCGGCGATGTCCAGCTCCATCATCATCAAGGGTGCGCGGGAGCACAATCTCAAGAATCTCGATGTCGAGATTCCGCGGGACAAACTCGTCGTCATCACGGGCTTGAGCGGCTCGGGGAAATCCTCGCTGGCCTTCGACACGATCTATGCGGAGGGGCAGCGGCGGTATGTCGAGTCGCTGTCGGCCTACGCCCGGCAATTCCTCGAACAGATGGGCAAGCCGGACGTCGATTCGATCGAAGGGCTCTCGCCGGCCATCTCCATCGAGCAGAAGAGCACCAGCCACAATCCCCGCAGCACGGTCGGGACGGTCACGGAGATTTACGACTATCTCCGGTTGCTGTTCGCCAGAGTCGGCCACCCCTATTGCTACCAGTGCGGCCAGGAAATCGCCGCGCAAACGGTCCAGCAGATGGTGGATGCGATCCAATCGCTCCCGGAAGGGGCGAAGGTCCAGATTTTGGCTCCCATCGTCAGAGGTCGAAAGGGCGAATATCGAAAAGAGCTGCTCGACATGCGGCGGGCCGGATACGTCCGCGCGAGGATCGACGGCAAGATCGTGGATCTCGGCGACGAGATCACGCTCGACAAGCAGAAAAAACACACGATCGAGGTCGTCGTTGATCGCCTCGTCATCAAGCACGATCAGGCGATGGCGAGGCGGATGGCCGATTCGGTCGAAACGGCTCTGAAACTCGCGCGTGGTCTGATCGGCGTGCTCGACCAACAGGACCAGGTCACCCTCTATAGCGACACCTTGGCCTGCATCCGGTGTGGCGTCAGTTATCCGGAAATCACGCCGCGCGTCTTTTCCTTCAACAGCCCGCACGGGGCCTGTCCTGCCTGCGATGGGATCGGCTATGCCGCGGTTCCCGATTGTCCTGAGGAGCAGGACTTCACGATGCTCGAACTCTGCCAGACCTGCCAGGGGGCCAGGCTCAGGCCGGAAAGTCTGGCTATTAAAGTAGGCAAGCGGTCCATTGCGGAGGTCACGCGCTTGTCTGTCCGAGCCGCGGCGGAGTTCTTCTCTCAGCTCACCCTAACCGAGCGCGAGCAGTTCATTGCGCAACGCATTCTCAAGGAAGTCCGCGAGCGGCTGGGCTTCCTCGTAAACGTCGGGCTTGATTACCTCACGCTGGACCGAGCTGCCGCAACCCTATCTGGTGGAGAAGGCCAGCGCATCCGGCTCGCCACTCAGATCGGCTCCGGTCTGGTGGGCGTCCTCTACATTCTGGATGAACCCTCGATCGGCCTCCACCAGCGTGACAATCGGCGTCTGCTCCAAACATTGCTTCGGCTGCGGGACCTGGGCAACACGGTGGTTGTCGTGGAGCACGATGCAGAGACGATGCTGGCGGCCGACCACATCCTGGATCTGGGGCCGGGCGCCGGGGCTCACGGCGGCGAATTGATCGCCCAAGGGACGCCGGCCGAGATCATGGAACATCCGGCGTCGCTGACCGGCCGCTATCTGAAGGGCGCGCTCAGCGTGGCGCTGCCTCACCGCGAGCGACGCCCCAAACGCACCCTGTCGATCGTGGGCGCCAAGAAACACAATCTCAAGGGCATTACGGCGAACATTCCCTTGGGACTCCTCACGTGCGTCACGGGCGTGTCCGGGTCCGGCAAAAGTACCCTGGTGCTCGAAGTACTGTTTCATTCGCTATCGCAACTACTCAGACAGCACCCCTCACCTCAGTCCCCTCCCCTCAAGGGGAGAGGGAAGGGTGAGGGGACTCCGAAGATCGACGGCTGCAAAGAGATTCAGGGAGTGGACGCGCTGGATAAGGTCATCGACATCGATCAATCGCCGATCGGCCGGACGCCCCGGTCGAACCCGGCTACCTATACGGGACTCTTCACCTTCATCCGCGATCTGTTCGCGCAATTGCCGGAATCGCGTGTCCGCGGCTACAAGCCGGGCCGCTACAGTTTCAACGTGAAGGGCGGACGCTGCGAAGCCTGCGAAGGAGACGGCCTTATCAAGATCGAGATGCATTTCCTCCCCGACATCTACGTGACCTGCGAGGTGTGCAAAGGACAACGGTACAACCGCGAAACGCTGGATGTGCTGTTTAAAGGACGCAGCATTGCGGACGTCCTCAACATGACCGTGGACGAAGCCCTTGCCTTCTTCGACGCCGTGCCCTTCATCAAGGCGAAGCTCCAGACTCTGCACGATGTCGGGCTGCACTATATTAAGCTGGGGCAGTCGGCCACCACGCTCTCCGGCGGCGAAGCGCAGCGGGTGAAACTCTCGCGGGAGCTGTCGAAGCGGGCCACCGGCAGGACGCTCTATATCCTCGACGAACCGACGACGGGTCTCCACTTCGCCGATACGCAACGGCTCTTGGACGTGTTGAATCGCCTGGTGGAGGCCGGCAACACGGTTCTCGTGATCGAGCACAACCTCGACATCATCCGCAACGCCGACTGGATCATCGACCTGGGCCCTGAAGGCGGCGACCGAGGCGGGGAGATCGTGGCGGAGGGCAAGCCGCGCGACATCGCCAAATCCAAGCGGTCGTATACCGGACAAGTACTGAAGGAAGCCGGTTTGTAACCGTCATTCGGCCAACGTCAATTGTGGAATGAAGGGGCTGGCTCCGCCGTTAGGCGGTCCCAGTTCCCGTATTGTTGCCCGAGCAGTAGGAGAGGGGGATCGGATTCCCGCACGCTCCGGTGCCTCGGATCGACCGAACGACGCTTCTCCTCTGCTCGGCTGCGCAACTTGTTCCATTCGCTTTTAAAATACGATGTCTCGCCCTTGCACACATGATTCATGACCGCTTCAATGAGTGCTGAGCAGGGCGGCTGCTGTTCCAGATTGGTTCAGGTCCGCTTTTTGAAGCGGTCGTAGACCTGCAGGAGGTCGATCATCAGCGTGGCCCCGAAGGTCGGTCCGTAGTCTCCTCCGCCGATGTCATTCCAGGTTTCCCACTTGAGATACGGAATTCGGATGGCGACAGCGATGAAGCGACCCTCGATCCCATTGCCCGAGGGGTCCGTAAAGAGGCCCGAATCGATCGCCAGGCCGATTTCCAGTTCCCATCTCGGCGGCTCCGTTTCCTCGTTGCGATAGTCGGCGATGCTGACAGAGGCTTGTCCGAGGTAACTGTGGCGGGCCAGGGCATCATAGGCTCCGCTTCGGAATATCCGGCCGTACCGACCCATCAGGGAGAAGCGGACGAAATGAGAGAAATCCTCCAGGCCTTTCGAGTGAGCTCCCAGACTCGTTGCGACGTCCGAGAGAGCGAGGCGTCGAAGACCGACATGGGCATAGGGTTCGTAATAAATGGTCCCCATCGCTGCTCCGATGCCGGCGAAGCCCCGATCGGCCGAGCCGAAGAGATTGAACCACTTGGTCACGGCACCGTGGATCATGAAGTCGGTTTCTTCCCGTGAGGCACCGACCGGGACAGGCTCGAGGCCCAGCACCTTGTGAATGAGATCGTTCTGGAGGAATCGGGTAAACTTGTCGTCCGTCGGCCCTGCTCCGATGGTCAGGTTGGTCGTCCATCCGGGCAAGCGCGCCCAGCGTTCTGTCCACGTGAGGGTCGCGAAGTTGAAGCCGGCCGTTTCCTCTATCCCGTTGTAGCGGTCTCCATAGCGATTGAACTCCGTGAAGCGGTTCACTGTGAGCCCGAGATCCAGCGTTCGGTCGCGATCCGGAAACGACAGGGCACCCCAGTGCACGCTGGGAGCGGGGGTTTCGGCGAAGACGGCCGACGAGAGAACGAGCCACGTCACCAGGATGGTGAGGAATCGGACGCCGACAAAACGAGCTTCCCTCAGAACCTGTCGAGTAATCATGCTATAGTGGAAAGTCGATAAGGGCTGACTGAGTCTCGTGGGAGTGATAGCATGCCCACGCTCAACGCCGCTACCGTGATTCAGCGTTGGACCCTGTGACAACCCCGACCCGGACCTCTTCAAACGTGAAATCGCTTCGGATCGCGCTTTTCGGCGCCGGGCGCCACGCCCAACACCATGCGCGGGCGATTCTGCGCTGCCCCGGGGCTGAACTGGTGGCCGTGGCCGATCCGTCGGAAGCCGCGCAAACTGCCATGCGTGGGATTGTGCCGGGGATAACATCCTTCACCACGCCGGAAGCACTGCTTGCCGCTGTCCGCCCCGACATCGTCCATATTATTACCCCTCCGGCATCTCACGCGACGCTGGCGCGGGCGGCGCTCCATGCCGGGAGCCATATCTATGTAGAGAAGCCGTTTGCCGAACGGGTGGAGGATGCACGACAGATTCTGGACGAGGCGCGCGCCCAGGACCGGTTGGTCTGCGCCGGCCATCAGTTACTGTACGAGCCTCCGACCAGGGTGCTGGCCCAGTACCTGCCTTCGGTCGGGCAGGTCGCGCACGTGGAGAGCTATTTCTCGTTTCGCACGGTTCGGCACGCGCCGGGAGGGCGAACGGTGCTTCGCGCGGACCACCAGTTGCTCGATATCCTGCCGCATCCGGTCTATCTGCTCTTGCAGGTGCTCCAACAGACGAGCGAGGGGGCGATCGAGCTGGTCTCCCTGGAGGTGAGTCATGCGGGAACAGTGCACGCGCTGGTGCGGCGGGGCGGAGTGACGGGCACGCTGGTGGTCACGCTGGAGGGGCGGCCCGTCGAGAGCTATCTCCGCGTGATCGGTCGGAACGGATCGCTGTTCGCCGACTATGTTCGGAGTACCGTGCAACGAGCCATCGGACCCGGCTCATCGGGCATCGACAAACTGTTCGCTCCCTATCGACAAGCCTGGCAACTCGTAACCGGCACCACGGCCGCAATGGCGCGCCGCTTCCTCAAGCGCCAGCAGAGTTATCCCGGCTTGGTAGAGCTGTTTACTGCCTTCTATGACTCGGTGCGGTGCGGGACTCCATCGCCGCTTTCTCCCGAGAGTCTGTTGGAGACCGTGCGCATCTGCGAGAAGGTCGCCCTGGCGCTTCGCGAGCGGGAAATCAAGGCGCTGGCTGCGGCTCAGCCGAGACCGGTTGAGAGCCGCGGAGTGGTCGTGACCGGCGGAACCGGATTTCTTGGAAAAGAAATCGTGCGCGCCTTGCTGGCGAGCAACCGCCCGGTTCGTGTCGTGGCGCGGAGGGAACCGTCGCCGTGGGAACGGATTGC
Organism: Nitrospiraceae bacterium; assembly: GCA_050246315.1. Lineage (GTDB taxonomy): Bacteria > Nitrospirota > Nitrospiria > Nitrospirales > Nitrospiraceae > Nitrospira_G. The sequence goes on from JBFWWG010000009.1 coordinate 10,453, forward strand.
CGGGGCCGAATATGTGGTAGCCGATGTGGCGTCAGGTGCGGACGCCCATCTGTTCAAGGGAGTGGAGACGGTCATTCATGCAGCGGCGGAAACCGCGGGCGGGTGGAACGAGCATCAACGCAACTCCCTGGATGCGACCGAGCAGATGGTTCGCGGGGCGGCGGCGGCCGGGATTACGCGATTTATCCATATCAGCAGTCTGGCGGTGTTGGCACAGGGAACGGGCGCGTCGATCGGCGACGACCATCCCCTGGAGCCGGACAGCAAGGGGTCCGGTCCCTATGTCTGGGGCAAGCTGGAATCCGAGCGATTGGCGGTGCGAGTGGGAAAGGAACTCGGACTGTCCGTCAAGGTCATCCGACCGGGGGCGCTTGTGGATTACCGCCACTTCGACCCGCCGGGTCGCCTGGGCAAGCGGCTGGGCAACATCTTTGTGGCGGTCGGTTCGTCGAGCGACAGGCTGGGCGTGGTCGATGTCGGCTTCTCCGGGCGCTTTCTGGCTTGGACGGTCGATCACTGGGACGACGTGCCGAGTCCGTTGAACCTGCTTGATCCCGTCTCTCCGACCAAGCGGGAGCTGCTGGATCAACTCCGCCGCGCCAATCCCGATCTCACTGTGATCTGGCTCCCGAGGTTCGTCCTGATCCCGCTGTCCTGGGCGGCCCTGTTTGCGCAGAAACTCCTCCGACCCGGGATACCTCCCATCAACATCGCCAAGGTCTTCAGCGTGCTGCCCTACGACACCTCGCTCATCGCCAAACTCGCTTCGAACCTTCCTCCTCGCTAGACCATTCATTCGCCGATCGGTTTCGGGTCGCCGGCACTCCCCAATTGTCGCGCTTCGTGCTGTAGGGATTCAGATCTCGTCGAAACAACACGCGGCTTGATCGTTCTCAAGCGGCTCCATAAAATGGGGCGTCCGATCCTTGCAAACGGAGGTCTCTATGCCCAGGATCAAGAAGAGCGGCATGGCGAAAACAGGCGCAACCGGAACCGTGGCGCCGTCCCTGTCGTCCCCGCCGACCGCGCAGGATTTTGAGAAGCTCGGCGTCTTCTATCTGGGAAGGCCCTACGATCTGGCCGCCAAGAAGGCTCAGGCCGGATGGCTCCTCTACGATTCTAAGGACCTCGTCACCCACGCCGTCTGCGTCGGCATGACCGGAAGCGGCAAAACCGGCCTCTGCCTCGCGTTGCTCGAAGAGGCGGCGATCGACGGGATTCCGGCCCTCATCATCGATCCGAAGGGCGATCTCGGCAACCTGCTCCTGACCTTCCCCCAGCTTCGGGGAGAGGACTTTGCTCCCTGGATCAACGAAGACGAGGCACGTCAAAAAGGGCTTTCGCCGACCGACTATGCAGCCAAACAGGCGGAGATTTGGAAGAACGGATTGGCGCAGTGGGGACAGGATGGCCAACGGATTGTCCGGTTACGGGAGTCGGCGGAGTTTGCGATCTACACGCCCGGCAGCAATGCCGGCCTGCCGGTCTCGATCCTCAAGTCGTTTGCGGCACCGGATGCGGGTCTTCGCGCGGATGCCGAATTCCTCCGAGAACGCATCGGCACCACCGCCACCAGCATCCTGGGATTGCTGGGCATCGAGGCCGATCCCATCAAGAGCCGCGAGCACATCTTGCTGTCCACTATTTTCGATGTGGCCTGGCGGGACGGACAGAATCTGGACCTTGCGGCCTTGATTCAGCAGATCCAGACACCGCCGGTCTCGAAAGTCGGCGTGATGGATCTGGAATCGTTCTATCCCTCCAAGGAGCGCTTCGCGCTGGCCATGCAACTGAACAATTTGCTGGCGGCGCCCGGCTTTGCTTCCTGGCTGGAAGGAGAGGCGCTGGACATGCAGTCACTCCTGTATACGCCGGAGGGCAAACCGCGAATGGCCATCATGTCGGTCGCGCACTTGAGCGAGGCCGAGCGGATGTTCTTCGTATCGCTCCTCCTGAATCAAGCGCTCGGCTGGGTCCGAGCCCAGTCCGGCACGACGACCTTGCGTGCCCTGATCTATATGGACGAGATTTTCGGGTACTTCCCGCCGGTGGCCAATCCTCCATCCAAAGGTCCTTTGCTGACGCTGCTGAAACAGGCCAGAGCCTTCGGTGTCGGCGTGGTCTTGGCGACCCAGAACCCCGTGGATCTGGATTACAAGGGACTGGCCAATACCGGAACCTGGTTCATCGGTCGGCTCCAGACCGAGCGGGACAAGGCGCGGGTGCTCGAAGGGCTCGAAGGAGCGTCGGCAGGCACGGGTAAGCGCTTCGATCGCAAACGGATGGAAGAAACGTTGGCCGGGTTGGGCAATCGGATCTTTCTCATGAATAACGTGCATGAGGATGAACCGGTGATCTTCGAGACCCGTTGGGCCCTGTCCTATCTCCGCGGGCCGTTGACGCGGGCCCAGATCAAATCCTTGATGGACCCGGTGAGAGGTCAAGCGTCAAACGTCAAGCGTCAAACGGGTGGAAAGGAGGAATCCGGTTCGTTACGAATGACGAATGACGATTTGCGAATGACGGCTTCGCGCCCCGTTCTCCCTCCCGAAGTCCCCCAATATTTCGTCCCGGTGCGCGGGGCTCAACCGGAAAGCAGCAGCCTCGTCTATCGCCCGATGGTCCTGGGGCTCTCGCAGATCCGATTCGTCGATGCCAGGAAGGGACTCGAATCCGTCCGCGACGAGGCTCATGTGATGCCTGTCGATCGCGCCGCAACGATGATCGACTGGGAGCGGAGTTCGGTCGTCGCTGTCGTACGAGACGACCTTGAACAAGCGCCGAACTCCGAGGCGCGATTTGAGGAGGTCGCTTCAGAGGCAGGCCGTGCGAAAAGTTACGACGGATGGAAGAAAACCTATGCGAATTGGCTGTTCCGAACCGCCAAGCTCGATCTCTATCGGAGCCCGAGCCTGTCCGAAGTCTCCCAACCGCATGAGACCGAACGAGACTTCAGGGTGCGGCTGCAACAGGTTGCGCGCGAGCGCCGTGATGCGGCCGTTGAGAAGCTGCGCCAAAAATATGCATCGAAGATCGCGACCCTGCAAGATCGCATCCGGCGGGCGGAGCAGGCCGTGGAGCGGGAAAAGGAACAGGCGAAGCAGACGGGGCTCCAAACGGCCCTGTCGGTCGGCGCGACGATACTCGGTGCGTTCATGGGCCGAAAGACCATCTCCTCGACCACGATCGGGAAAGCAACCACGGCCCTCGGCAAGGCCGGCCGGACGATGAAGGACATGAAAGATGTCGGGATGGCGCAGGACAACGTGGCGGCGCTGCACCAGCACTTGGCCGACCTTGAGGCCCAGTTCAAGGTCGAAGCGGACAACCTGGCCGGCGTCGATCCGCAGACGGAACCGCTCGAATCCGTTCCTCTCCGTCCCACCAAGACCAATATCTCCGTGAAACTGGTGGCGCTGGCCTGGCTGCCGTACTGGCGAGATTCGGCGGAGAACCTCCTCCCAGCCTATCAATAGCACAGACTTGTTCGTGGCCCAGAGGCGGTGTGGATGGCCGTTCCTCTGGCAGGGTGAGAGAAAACACTCCGTTCATCCTTCGAGAGCCTCAGGACGAACGGAGCAGTCATTGAATATCTGGTGTTTTCCGATCGCGCTGAGCCTGTCGAAGCACACAAATCGAATTTTTCGCAGCCTGCTACCGGTATCCGTTCTGGAGGACATAAAGCGGATTAAGGACGGTCACGGCAATTTTTTCGGCCGTGGTGAATCCGTTTTTCCGCATGGCCAATGTGGCTCTGAAGACCAATTCTCCAAAAATCGAACCCACGATCGGGGTCACGATCAAGTCTTGAATGCTGGGCCGCTCCGCCCAACTTTCAACGAGGTATTCGAAGGCCGTTGACATGGCAACCGAGAAGAGAAACGACCGGAGCGGGCTCTCTCCGACATTCCGTTGAGTGAGATAGAAACTCATCCCGAAATAAGGGTGCCCGACGTAATTGACGATCGCACGATCCTTGTCGAACACGGGTGGTTTCGTCCAGGCGTCTTCGAAATGCTCCCACGCCTCCTCGTAGGCGCCTTCCTTCGTGGTTCCGGTGAAGGAGGAGGGCAAGAAGGCATAGGCCGCAAAGCCGAGAAACACTCCTCCTAAGAGACCCGCTACGGTTTTTGCCGCGTGATGCGGCGGCGGAGGCCCGATCTCCGGCAAGGTGGAGTCTGTGAAGGGATCGCGGGAGCTGTCACGATGGAGCAGCGGCTGATCCCGAAACCCGCCATAGGCGTTCCGAAGGGGGCGAGACGACACGCGCTCACGATGCGCAAGCACCGAGCCGTCCGGCAGTTCGAGTTGGCCGAGGTCTCCGAGCGGCACCAGACGCGCATGATGGAACCACGTTTGTCGAAGGGGCGGGCGCAGTGGCACGTCATGCATGAGTGGACGTTCGATGGGGAGTGTGATGCCCGATGCCTCGCAGGGACGGGTTCCGCTGGAGTGCGATGCGGAGAGAAACGATGTTCCGCACGAGGCTGTGTCCCCGTGACTGCCCATAGCGAGCGACGTCGGTTCGATCAGAGGCTCGTATTTCGACTCGCTGTCCAGGGCAGCCGTCTCGCGGGTCTCGCCCCCGGTTTCCTCCGTATCCGCAACGGCAAGGTTCGTCGAGGCCGGTTTCCGGGTGCTCTGGTCCTGGAACGAAGAAGCCGGTCCGCTCATGCTCGACGGTTCTCTGGCGGGAGTCGGGTCAAAGGCGGCTACGCAGCCGGTAGCACAACCGGCCAACATGAGGCAGGCGATCACCCTGGTTACGGAGGCGCAAGCAGTCAGGCGGAGGTCCTCCGTGGCACCATGATCATAAGCTTCCACGTAGGCCCTTTCCGCGGACAATCAGTCTTGTAGATGGTCGGCGATACCGGCAATCGAGCCCGACACGTGGCCATTGCTGGACGGAACGAGTGATTGGGCTCGGCGTGATAACGTGATCCGGCGCTATTTTGGAGGCCTCGCCGGCACCGCCGGGTCGCGGAAGGCTTGGACATAGAGCGAACACTGTTCTTTGGCTTCGGCCAGAGAGCCTTCGTGTTTCTGCAGACACTCACGATAGTTCTTCATCAATTTGGCCACTTCATCCCGATAGGTCGTTTCCGCCTGGAGCCTGCGGTATTCCTGGCATTGAAGGGCGACGTTTCCGGACCAAAAGGTGTCGCTGGGGAGTGTGCCGCAGTCTGTCTGGTTGTATTGCACGCTGGTACAGCCGATCAGACCAAACGCGAAGAGCGGAAGGAGGCGAAATACCGATTGTGTCATGGCTACCTGGCTTTGTCCGGGTTAAGGGCGAAACTTGGGGGGCGCAGCCTTATAGCAAGGAACCCAGGACAATTGCAACTGCCGATATCCTGGAGAGATCTCAGCCCGAACCTTGTGCGTCTTCCCGAGGTCAGGCGGGAACGGGAGGTCGGTTCCCTCCGTGGAATGAGCGAATCTCGAAGGAAGCGGTCGTGTGGCTTCGTTCATCGTTTAGGCCAATATCCAAGCGTAAACATCAACTCATACCCACCGACGCGGCTAGTCGTATTTGGTCCGTAGACGGCGCTGTCATAGGTTGCCGAGTTGGCCAGGACGTAGGTGAAATTCGAATCGAACCAGAGCGAAGGCGTGAACCGATACAACAGGCCGCCCATGAAATGATGTTCGGTGATGTTGGCGGTGGTCGGGTCCAGCGTAGTCGAACGGGTCGGGTTGTTGCCGTAATTGTATCCGCCGTGGAAGGTCATGGCGGAGGTGACCTCGTAGGCGGTACCGATGGCGGTGACGTACTGGTCGCGCCAATTGAACGGCACGACCACCCGGCTGGTCGGCACCAAGGGATTACTCCCGTTCGTGAAGTCGATGACCACATTGTTGAGGGCGCCGTCCCAGTTGATCCATTGAAATTTGAATGCCAATAGCCATGCATCGGTGGGACGGTACGATAGCCCCACGGCGAGATCGTCCGCCCATTTCATCCCGCTGGCGTTCACATCGAAAGTGGCGGTTCCGAGCGGCCCCAGGTTCTGCGTCCCACGCCCGCTGCGAAACGGAAGATTCGTGCCCATCGTATAGGCCAGGCCGAGGGTCATGCGGTCGGTCACCTGGTACATGATCCCGAACTTGGGCGTGATGCCCAGGGCATAGCCGCAAGTGCCGCCGGGGGGAGCCAGGCCGCTGTGGTGCGTGCAGGACCCTTCGACGGCAAAACCGGTCGGGGTATTCGGCAACACGGTTAGTGCGACATCGGCGTACGAGAGGCCGAGCGAGGCACCGATCGACAGGTCCTTCGTCAGTTGGATCGAAATGGACGGCGCCAGTTTGTAATGGCGCAGTTGGCTGCTCGTCCGATCGTTCACCGCGAACGGCGTGCGCAGGCCTCGATAGTCCGTGGCGATTCCGCCCACCGTGAAGAATCCGAGCCCGAGCGTCACCGGCGTGCCGGAGAGAGTCTTGACGAACCCGAAGTTCGTATAGAGCAGGGCATCGTCGCTGCCCTCGACGTTATTCGCCACGTTTTGAAACTGGGTATTCGGTTTGATCATCGCGAACGACAAGCCCGCCGTCCATTCATTGATTCGACTCATGCCTGCCGGGTTGGTATTCATCGTGGTGTAGTCGAGGGCGATGGCGGTGTCGGCGCCGGCCAGGGCGGAGGACCAGCCTCCCGAGGTTGTGAGGTTCATGCCGTTGAGGGCGTCGGCGGTTTGAGGGGTTCCCATCACGAGCCACAATGTGAACCAGGCAAGGAGTACCTGGCCGGGCGCCGACTGGCCCGCCCGGGATATCGGGCCCGTCCTCCTAGAACTGATGTGTTGCTGTGGAGAGTGATTCCGAGATTCGTCCATGAATAACGCGGGCTAACTCGGCGTTGAGTCCTTGAAGTGCGAGGAGGCGCCGGCGAACAGTTCACGCAGTTTTTCGGTGAGTTCCTGACGAGTGAACGGTTTTGCGAGAATCAATCCAACCGGGGTTGCGGGGTTGTGGCGGATCAACCGGTCTTCCTGATAGCCGGAGACGTAGAGGATCCTCACCATCGGGCGAACCTTGAGCAGACGGCGGGCCAGTTCGGGGCCGCTCATGCCGGGCATGACGACGTCCGTCATGACTGCATGGATCTCCCCGCCATGCTGTTGGGCGGCTGCCAAGGCCTCCTGTCCGTGGCGGGCGATCAGCACCTGGTAGCCGAATTCCTGCAACAGCGTAGCGGTATATTCCCGCACCACCAAATCGTCTTCTGCGAGCAGGATGGTGCCGGTGAACGAATCCGGATGCGCGTGAAAGTCGATCGGGACTTGGGTCGGTGAGTGGGCTTCGGGAAGCAGGATATGGAACGAGGTCCCGATGTTCACTTGGCTGGTGACGCTGATCATGCCCCCGGCCTGCGACACGATCCCTTCGACCACGGATAAGCCCAAACCCGAACCATGCCCCACTTCCTTAGTCGTGAAGAACGGTTCGAAGGCGCGTTGCAGGACCTCGGGCCCCATGCCGGATCCGGTATCGGTGACGGTGAGGCAGATATAGTGCCCCGGCGGCAGCTCAGCCTGGCCTTCGTTCAGCAGCAGGCTCGCCGTCGCAAAGGTCAGACAGCCGCCGTCCGGCATGGCGTCGCGGGCATTGGCCGCCAGATTGAGGATGACTTGCTGCAACTGAGTCGGGTCGAGCTTGACAGGCTTGAGATCGGGCGTGAGGTCGAGCAGCAGCTCGATATCCTCCCTCAGCGTCCGCCTGAGAAGGTCCTCGCTCTCGCGAATCTGCCGGTTGAGATCCAACACGGTCGGGGAGACCGGCTGTTTGCGACCGAAGGCCAGGAGCTGGCGGACGAGCGTGGCGCCGTGCAGGGCCGCGCACCTGATATTCAGGAGGCGCTTGGCTTCGAGGCTGTCGGGCGGCGCCTTGGTCAGCAGCACCTCCGCATAGCCGAGGATCGGCGTGAGCAGGTTGTTGAAATCGTGCGCCACGCCCGCCGCCAGCCGGCCCACGGCCTCCAGCTTTTGGGCCTGCAACAGTTGCTCTTCGAGCGCCTTGCGCTCCGTCACGTCAAGCAGGGAGCCGGACATGTGGACGGGCCTTCCCGATTCGTCCCAGATCGCCTGACCTCGTGCCGCGAACCACCGGCAATCCTCATTCTTCGTGAACATGCGAAACTCAATGTCAAAGCGCGTGTGGTCCTCCAGGTGGCGACGGAGGGCGCCGAACACGCGATCCGTATCGTCCGGATGGATACGAGACATCCAACTGTCCATGACCTCAGGGAACCCATCCTTGGCATAGCCTAAGAGTTCAGCGAACCGCGGCGAATAATAGACCGGCTGGTCCGCGCGAAACCAATCATCCGAGGTCCAGCGGGCATCCCAGATGCCTTCCCGCGATCCGAGCACCGCCCGGTTGAACCGTTCGATGCTTTCCTGAAGCGCCAGCGCGATCTTCTGGCGTTCGAGCACCTCGGCACGCAGCGCCTCATTGGCCTGGGCCAATTCGGCGGTCCGTTCGCGGACGCGGGCCTCTAGATCATCATGCGCACCCCGCAGGGCGGCTTCCGCCTGGCGACGTTGGGCCACCTGTTTGGTCAAGTCGGCGATCAGCAGGTTGTTGTCGTAGCGCAACTCGATCGAGGCGGCAATCGTGCGCGACAGGCGGATGGCGATCGTTGACGCCACAATCAGAAAGAGGCCTCCCATCGAGGCCATGGCAAGGGAGATGGGCGTTCCTTGCTGAAGTAACACCACGATCATGGGAACGAGGGTCGGGAGCGCAAAGCTGAAAAAGGCCTCCTGGCGGGCCGACAAGGCCATGACCGCCCCAGCCGACATGCCTGCCAGCACAAAAATGGCGAACATTTGGTGGAGCGGCTGATCCGCCGGGGCCAGCCAGATTCCCGTTGCGCCCCAACCCAGGCCGGTCAGCAATGTGCCGGCCAGAAACCATCGCTTCCAGCGGCGGACATCTTGATCGAATTCCGAATGACGCAGGAAGGCAAAGCCGAGCGCCGTCCGTGCGAGGATCACGACCAACATGTAGCCCGCCCAGAACATCAGGATGTACGGGGCGACGACATGGCGCTGCACCCAGACGAGGATCAAGGCATTCAACGACGAAGCCATCAGAACGAGCGAGTTGTTGGCGAACAACAACCGGACCTCTTCTCCCTGAATCGCATCCTGGCGGTCGCGGGCGGCAGGTGGACGGCTGGATGGGGGGAGAGTGGAGCCGGCTGCCGGCCGAGGCTCAGATGTGAGGGAGGTCATGGCAAGTCCTCATGGGTGGCAGGGACCGCGCCGCGCGCTCGTTCGCCGTTGGGCAGCCGGGGGAAGCGTGATCGGGGATGGGGACATGACGACAGTCGGATCGGAGCGATACTCGCCATGTCCCGGCGAACCGGAACGATCGGCAGGCTGCGTGTTCGACCATGGGCGGCCGCAGAATTCGCTCGGCAGCGGCCGATCAGGCCCCGTGTTTGCGGTCCCGTTGCATGAGCTTGTCGGTCCACGCCAGCAGAATGGCCGATCCAAGAAACGTCATGTGGATGAAGATCTGCCATTGGATATGTTCCGGCGGCACGTTGCTCACATTGACGAAGGCTTTCAGCAGGTGGATGCTCGAAATGCCGATCAACGACGCGGCCAGCTTGACTTTGATCGTGCCCGGATCGACGTGGCTGAGCCAATCCGGACGGTCCGGATGGCCTTCGAGATCCAGCTTGCTGACGAAGGTGGCATAGCCGCCGATCACGACCATGGTCAGCAGATTGGCGACCATCGTAATGTCGATCAGGGACAGCACGCCCAGCATGAAAACGGTCTCGGAGATGGCTCCGATATGTGACACCATTTCCCAGAGCTCGATCAAAAACTTGTAGGCATAGAGCAATTCCGCAAGGATCAGGCCGGCATACAGCGGAGCCTGAATCCAGCGGCTCGCAAAGATGACCGTCTCCAGTGCCTGTTCGACTCGCGGCACGGCGGCGGCGCGCATACGGGGTTGTACCGGATGTCCGTGGTCGTGGTGCGAGTCAGTCAACCAAACGCCTCACGAATGATGGATGGATCAATGTGGAAATCAACGGGGCGGCGGGAGCCTTGGCTTCGCGCGAGACAGACGCACAATCGACAAGCGGGCGTATCGTAGCCATCTCGCCGGGCTCTGTCAATGCGCATTTCTGAACAAACGCGCGCGTCATTGCCGTGCAGACCGGATCACTCGAAGCATGGACCGATTTCGTTGCGCCCCTGCTCCACATAGAAGGCCGCCGCCTGGGAGCGCCGGGTAATACCGAGCTTGTCGTACATGTTCGCGAGATAGTTTTTGACGGTCTTCTCGCTCAAGTTCATCGTGACCGCGATTTCCTTGTTGGTCTTGCCTTGAGCCACGAGAGGGAGAATACGTTCTTCCTGAGGAGACAGGCGCCGGACGTTGGTGGTCGCTTGTTTGACGGCGCGATTCCGCAACCACGAGAGCGTTCGCTTGGCTACCGTGGGATCGAGCAGGGATTCTCCCGACGCGACGGACCGGATGGTCTCGACCAACGCAGTGGTCCGGATGTCCTTGAGTACATAGCCGTGCGCGCCGGCCAGGACGGCGGCGCGCACCGTGTCCTCGTCCGCATAGCTCGTGAGGAATAGCACGTGCGTCTGCGGGCAGGCCGACAGGATCTCCCGGCAGACGTCGATGCCGCTGCGGTCGGGTAGGCGGATGTCGAGTAAGACGACATCGGGCTGCACGCGCGCGGCTTCAGCCAACCCGCCGGCCGCAGTGTCCGATGTTCCGACCACTCGGATGTCCGAGGCCAATTGGAGCACGCTCCGAATCCCGGCCAGGACGACCTCGTGATCATCGACGACGAGGACGGAGATGGCGCGCGGTTTGCCCTTATTCATGTGGACCTCTCTGCGGGAGTTCGATCACGACCCTGGTCCCGCTCCCGACGCGCGACCGCACGAGAATCCGACCGCCCATCCTCGACGCGCGCGCCGTCATATTCTTCAGGCCGAAGCCGGAGGGCTTGGTCGTTGCCGGATCGAAGCCCGAGCCGTTGTCTTGTATTTCGAGCCGGACTCCGCTGCGATGCCGGCGGAGGCCGATGCGCACCTCGCGGGCCCGTCCGTGCCGGATGGAATTACTGACCGCTTCGCGAGCCAGGTTCAACAGGTGCAGGCGTTGCTGCTGCGTGAGCGGCGCGACCGCCCGGAGAGACACCTGCACGGCAAATTGGGTCTGGCGGGAACTGCCATACACGGCGACCATGGACTTGAGCGCCTCTTTGAACCGGCCGCCTTCCAGCGAATCGAAGTGTAATCCGGTGATGAATCCACGCACTTCTTCGATCGTGCGGTTGAGTTGCGCGATCGAATGTACGAACTCTCGCTTGGCCTTGCGCGGAGCGACCTTCAGGAGTCGGCCGGCCGTATCGAGTCCCAGGCCGATGCCGTAGAGGGATTGCAGAATGCCATCATGCAGATCCTGGCTGAGCCGCTCGCGGTCCTCCAACGCGAGGCGCAGATTTTCTTCGCTCCGGCGGAGCGCCTGCTCACCGGCCCGACGCTCGGTGATGTCGGTGGCGATGACAAGGACTTGATCGGCCACCCCGTGTTCGTTGATGAGCGGCCGTTTCACGGTCTGCAACCAGCGGACTTTCCCGGTCGAATCGGTGAGCGGCTCGTCTCGGATGAAGATCTCCGCTCCGGTGTCGAAGACGCGCAGATCCATGTCTCGGATGTGTGCCAGTTCCGTTCGGTTGAGGGTAAAGTCCGCGTCCGTTCGGCCCACCAACGATTCGACCGAGGTCCCATAGGCGTCGGCCACTGCTTGGTTGGCCAAGGTGAACCGACCATCCCGATCCTTGGCCAGGACAAAATTGGGACTCAGATCGATGACCTGGCGGAGGAAGGCCCGCTGCTTGCGCAGGGAGGCTTCCGCCTCTTTGCGCGATGTAATTTCTTCGAGGATGCCGAAAATGCTCGTGATCCGGCCGTTCTGATCCCGGGAGACGGCGGGCCACAGGCTGAGATCGATCAGGCGTCCGTCCTTGCGTTGTCGCCGCAGCTCGATGCCCGGTTGAAGGAGTCCCGCGAGACCCTGCTCCCACATGGCATCGGCCTCATGTTCCATGCCGGACGGTACGTAGGGGAGTTCGCGTCCTAGGACTTCCTGTTCCGACCATCCGAATATCCGTTCCGCCGCCGGATTCCATCGTATCACACGGCCCTGCTCATTCAGGCTCACGATGGCCAGGGGAGCGAGACGGACCAACGTTTCGAGTTGGTCGGTCGTGTTCCGCAATTGATCCTCGGCGCGCCGCCGTTCCGCCTCCGCCTGTTCGAATTCAGTCACGTCCCTGCAGTCGATGAGCGCGACGGGAGCACCGGCGGCATCCTTGATGACACGCACCGTTTCCTCGACCCAGAGTTCCGTGCGGTCTTTCCTGATCTTTCGGAGCTTCCAGTGATGGATCTCGTGCGGAACCTGAAAGGCTCGGGCCAACGCCGCTCCTGCAGGTCCCTGTTGGTCCTTGGGAAATACCTGGAGTACGGAACGGCCGATCAGCTCCTGCGGCTCGAATCCCAGTTGGTGGGCTCCGAATCGATTGACCGAGAGAACGGACCCGGTTTGGTCCACGGTGAAGTACATCGACGGCATGTCCTCGTACAGGGTCCGGAGCTGTTCTTCGCTGAGACGAAGCGCGGCGTTGGCGGACTCCAGTCGCTTGGTACGCTCGACCACTCTGGCTTCGAGTTCACGGTTCGTGCGGCGCAGTTCCTCCTCCGCGTTCGCGGCTGCCGTGATATCACGGGAGATGACGGCGATCGCCTCGACGGTTCCATCCGGGGCTCGAAGCGGAGAATAGCGCACCGCCATATATTTCCGGCCGATCGACCGGAAGGCAAACCAGGCATCATAGGCGACTTCTTCTCCCTTCAAGCACCGGTCGAGGTGGGGTTTGACCAGATTCGTAAACGTATCTTGACCTAGGACGTCGGCAACGTGGGCGCCGAGCACTCGTTCCTCCGGCATCCCATGTGCCAGCAGATACATGGGATTCACCCGCCTGTAGCGATAATCCGACCCGACGATCGAAATAAGGTCCGGCGCGATCTCCATAAGCCGCTGGGCGAAGCGGTGCTGGTCGTCCTGCTCCTTCCGTCGATGGGTGAGATCGCGGAAAACGCCGATCGCGCCGGCTCTGGCTCCGTTCCGATCGACGAGGGCGAACATCGAGACGTCGAGAGAAATCGTGCGTCCGCGCTTGGTCCGCGCCACGATTTCGCCACGGAACTGATGGTCGTGCGCGAGACGCCGGCCCACGGCGGCGAAGGCCGGTTGGCCCATGAAGAGGGCGGGCGTGCGGCCGGACAGATCCTCATCGGAATATTCGAGGAGGTCGGCATGGGCTGGATTCTGTTCCAGATACCGGTCTTGGTCGTCGAGCACGACCATCGGATCGATCGATTGGATGAACAGTGCACGGTACCGATCTCGGACGTCGGAGGGAGAGGGTTGCGAGAGGCGCTCTTCCAACTCAGCGATGCGGTTGCGGAGCCGGTGGACTTCGACGGCGAGCGGATCCTCCACTGGCTGTGAAGGGGCCATGGCTAACTCCCTTGCGATGGACGCTCGGGGCACCATCACGAGCGCCCCGGCGCTGGTTCGGGAACAGGGAGAGGGTGGACTATACCGGATGCGACGGTCAAGGTCGCCAGAGAGATTTGTCCCCAGCAATCTGTCCGAGCCATGGCGGCTGCTCCTGTCGCGAAGGCGGACCTGGACGGACTCCCCGGATCAGTTGGAAAGGGGCGTCTCGAACGATTCGAGGATGGAGCTGGATGCCTGCCGGCAGATCCCGTGCCCGTCTTCCGTCGCCTTGGTGGCATACTCCTGCCGTACCACCTCGACGAATGTTTGGAGCTCGAATGGCTTCGCAATCGTGCGATGAAATCCGTTCGCGCCGTTCAGGTGAGGGGAGTACTCCGGCTCTGCTCGACCGGGGTCGCCCGAGAGGAGGATAAAACGGGCACGGGTCTGCGGGAATTCATGCTTGAATCGCTGGAGCGTGGTCGGCCCGTCCCACTCCGGCATGGACAGATCGAGCAAGACGACGTCAACCGCCTCGGTCCGGTAACGCTCGAGCGCCTCCCGTCCGGTCGAGGCCTCGTAGACCTGAAATCCTTCCCGCTCCAGTGAGAACCGGATCAACCCTCGAAGTGGCTCCAGATCATCGACGATCAAGACGGAAGGCATCGCGCAATCGCTCCTTCGTCTGCAGGACCGGCGTGGCAATCCTCGACCACCGGCTTCCCCCGCAATGATGGCACTGTACCATCTTCGCAGGCGATCACGTAGGGAAAGAAGGCGGTGGCCGACGAAAGAAAATGGTCCTATTCCTTAGGGCACGGATGGAGTCGGGTTTGACTCTTGCGTGGCAAATCCCTAAGCTGCGAGACCAGTCTTTGATGCGCCACCGGCACCGGAACGATCAATAAAGACGGGGATGAACGATGATGAGGCTAAGAAAGGCAAAGGTAATTATACCCATGCTGCTCTTGGTTTGTACAGGGGGTTGTTCAAGCGGGCCGTCTCGAGGACCCTTCGGGCCGGACGACTCCGAGACAGCGATCACGAAAACTCCGTTGCCTGCCGTCGTTCCACCGGTGCATCGGCTTCAGTTCGACGATGCCGGCAATGGAGAGTTGATGAGGCCGCGTGGGGGAGGCCAACCTGGCGCCTCAATGGTCGCCTCGTCAAGCGCTGGCGCGGCGTCCGACGAAGAGGTCATCTCTCGCCTTCAGGCTGCGGCGCTGGCCGATCCACGGGTGCAGGCGGCGTTGGGCGACCGGTTCAGATTGATCGAGACCGACACGGTCGAGCCGAAATCATCGATGTCCGGATGTTGTCCCGCTCCCAGCCGTCCGAGCCGGCTGCTGTTTTACAGCTATGCGGCTAATACGAGCGTCGAGGTGTTGCTGCGGGAGGATCGAGTCATTGCCGTCACGCCGCAGCCCGGCTATCAGCCGTCTGAAACCGAAGAGGAAGTGGCGGAGGCCGTTTCCCTGGCGAAGCAAGATCGACGGTTGGCGGGCAAGGTGGACGGATTAGACGGGCATGGTCTCCTGACTCAGCCGGCGCGCGGGTGGTTGTGGGATGATGCCGGGCAAGGCCATCGCGTGATCTGGGTCACCTTTTCCAAAGGGCGGGAGGGGCGGCCGCTCTATGGGGCGCTCGTCGATCTGAGCGCCCACAAGGTCCTCAGTGCTCGCGAAGAACCATCGAATTAAGGTGAACCCATGAAACGAATCAAGATCGGCGTCATGGTCGCCATGGTGCTCGGGTTATCGTTGCTGCCGGGGGCTCAGGTCTCGGCGGAACCGTCAAGCGGACATCTGGACTGGGAGTCGTGGGCGCTCGACTGGGAGGTCAACGGTACGACGGGGTTGGCACTGCGCCACGTTGCCTATCGGGGCGATCTCATTCTCGGCAAGGCCAGCATGCCGGTCCTGCGCGTCAAATACGACAAGGAGCGTGTCTGGTGGAATCCGTTTTCCTGGTTTGGATCGCGCGAGGAAACCGGCCGCTGCGGACCATTCCAGGACCGGCTCTCCTGGACCAACAGCATTCCGATTGCCGCTTGCGACGGCAAGAAGGTCTGTGCGAGGGAACATACCATCGATGGCCTCAAGTGGCTGGAGCTGGGGATCTATGCGCGGATCGGAGAGTACCATATCTATCAAGCCTGGTACGTCTCGGCGGACGGCGAGATTCATCCGATTGTGCAGAGCCGAGGCCTGTCCTGCGTCACCAATCATGTGCACCATCCCTATTGGCGTCTCGATTTTGACGTGGCCGGCCGGGGGTTGGACCAGGTCTTTGTTCGCAATGACGGGGCGCCGGATGAAGGCTGGGGGCCGGGCTGGCACAAGTATACGAATGAACTGAACACGTTCAAACAGGGTGCGACCAACCGTGTCTGGTTCGTGCGGGATTATCCGACCGGAAAGGGCGTCTGGGTGATGCCCGGATACGGCTATGAACCGATCAAGGATGACGGCGCGCGAGATGAGTTTTCGGATCGGGATGTATCGATCAGGCGGGCCCGTGCGGACGAAGATCTACCCTGGATGTTTGGTGCAAGGGGAGATCTCGCTTATGATCAGGATCACGAAGGGGTTCAGGAGCAGGATATCCTGTTCTGGTATGTGGCGCATCTCGCCCATCCGGCGGCAATGGGTCCCACCGCCTGGCTGGCTGTCGGGCCTGTCATCCGCGTGCAGTAATCACTTGTCCCTGCGGCGAAAAAGTACCGGAGGGGGCAAATGTCGCGTGATCTCTCCTCTTGGCGTCATAGCTCCCGTTCGATTAACGACTTGAAGTGCCAGGAGGACGTTCAAAAAGGCGGTCCAGCGAGGCCGCAGTGAGCGAAGGGTCGAGGCGCACTTGTCTCGGTGCGTTGAGGCCCTGAGCGATGCGAGAACAAAGCTGGCGGGTTTTTTCAACATCCTCCCTAGGCGGCGGCCACCTTCAGCCCCACTTTCAGGGCTACCTTCGTCAGCGCGATCGCACCGTCCAGTATGGCCGCTTTGCGTTTCTGCGAGCCTGTGTCCAGGACGGCCCGCTCCAGCAGTCGGTTGTATTCGTCCACATCGGCTTGGCTGAACGAGATCACCCTCTGCACCGTCGCATCGTAGGTGTTTGCCATGACCTGGTAGAGCTTAGCCCGGTGGGCGTGAAAGAGGCCCACGAGTTCGGGCTCGTCGCTGAACAGCATGATCTTCTTCCCATTCTCCCCGATTTCTTGCAGGATCTTCTCCTGGGTCGCTCGGATGTCCTCGTCCTTTTCGACGGCAAACTTGGTCTGACCCAAGTTCTTGATCAGATCTTCCGTATCGCTGCGGGATACTTCCAGGCGGTTAGCGAGCTTCTGTAGCTCGCTGAAGGAACCCTCGCCGGCCTCCGCCACGTCCTTGATCAGTTTGTCGTTGCCTCTCATAAAGTTGACCACACCTTCGAGCGAGCGGGTGATGCTCATGGCCATCCCTCCATACCAACCTTCGGTTGAACCGGCGGCTCATCGGGCGCAGCCCTTCTTGATTAACGCCGCCGGAGACACACCGCCAGTGATTGAGTTGTTTCTGCTTTCACCAACCTTCGGTTGAACCGGCTCATCGGGCGCAGCCCTTCTTGATTAACGCCGCCGGAGACACACCGCCAGTGATTGAGTTGTTTCTGCTTTCACCAACCTTCGGTTGAACCGGCTCATCGGGCGAAGCCCCTCTATACCAAGCTACGCTTGTAGCGCGGGCTCTTCAGACCCAGCCTTCTTCATCGACGCCCGCGGAGAACTCCCTCCAGTGATTCGTCTTGTCCTCAATCTTTCTTCATCCGCTCCAGCAGTTCGACTAAATCCATCGTCAGGGAGCGGGTGGATTCGAGTGTCCGTCCGCGCAGGAATGAGAAGTTCAGAGCTTCGTCCAGGGCGTCGTTCACGCTGCGGGAGGTTTGCAGCACCCTGGCGATCTGGTCGGACGAACCGGGCGCCTGTTCCGCCAACGCGGCGACGAACTGTGGGTCCACGGAGGCGAACACCGATTGCTCGGCATAGCGACGGAGCTGTTGGTGCAGGGTCCCCAAGGATTTCCAGGAGTCGCCGAGCCTGGCCGCCACTTGCTGCAGGGCGCAAAAGTCCTCGTGGAACTGGTCGTTCACCCGCTTCTGCAGCCCCTCGTACTGAGCGAGATAGAGCGCGCCGAGCAGGTAGGCGGCCGAATGGGCGTCTTGCCCCCGCTTCTGCTCGATATTCCGATAGGAGGAAAACACGACATGGTGAACGGCTTCCACCTTCTGGAGTTCCTTTCCCGCAGCGTTGAGCTCCTCGAGCGCTTTCTGGAGATATCCAATCCGCTCGTCCGTCTGCTTCTCGAAGAGATTGATGTTGGTTTGAGCTCGATCGATCGTCGAGCCTTCTTTGTGGATCAGCTCACGGACGGCTCCGCTGCGAATGGCCGAGCAGCCGGTGGCCAGGGCCAAGAGCGAAAGAGCCATGATGAGGGTGACGGATCGTGTCGGCATGGCAGTCTCCCTTCTCGTGATCGGCCTACTCAACGGGCCGCCTTGACGGCTTCAGCCAGTTGTCTGATGTCGTCCGACTTCACGGTGACATCGATGTCCAAGTATTCCTTTACCGTGGCGTTGATGCGGCGGAGCGCCGCGATGTTGGTCCGGTAATCGTCATAGGCACCGGTGTCGAGGGGGCGCACTAGGGCCTGGTAACTCTTTTCGACCGAGGCGTCGATCAAGGCAACCAAGCCGGGTAAGGCCTGCACAAGACCGCTCATCGTGCCCGTGCCTTTCGTGAAGACGGGCTGATTGTTCGGACCGGACCGTGCCGGCAACTCGGCCAATCGTATGTCGTTCACAAGCTTGACGACCTCAGGTCCCAACTCCTGTGCAGCCGTTTCCGCCCGGAGCTGCTGCTTCGCGGCCGCATCGGATGGAAAAGGATCGGTCGTGGCCCACTTCAATGCCAGGCTGAGTTTCAGTCGGGTTTCGATCAGTTGATGCCAGGATGCGAACCGGTGGTTTACGTTCTCCAGCAGCTCCCGGTACTGCTCCATGAGCCGCGCGTTCTCTTGGTAGGCCTGGTCCTTTGCGACCAAGGCCTGTTTCACTTCGGGGGGTGTCGCGCATCCGGAGAGCAGGCCCAACAGAAGGCCGGCTGTGAATAGACGAGTGGGTGTCATAGTTGTCCTCCATACCAACCTTCGGTTGAACCGGCGGCTCATCGGGCGAAGCCCTTCTTCATTGTTGCCGCCGGGGACACACCGCCAGTGATTGAGTTGTTTCTGCTTTAACCAACCTTCGGTTGAACCGGCGGCTCATCGGGCGAAGTCCCTCTATACCAAGCTACGCTTGAACCGCGGGCTCTTCAGGCGCAGCCTTCTTCATCGACGCCCGCGGAGAAATTCCTCCAGTGATTCGCTGCTCTTCGTTTCTTGAAACCAAGCTACGCTTGAACCGCGCGCTCTTCATCGGTGTATCGAATCTGACGCGCGCGGAGAAACGCCACCAGTGATTCTTCTCCCCCACTTCTCCGAATCGAGCCGCGACCGCCGGAATATCCCGCCTTGCGGTAGAGTCCTTCGGTCAAGATCAGCAAGGCCCGTGCCAATAGGGTTATGGATGCCAGACTGGAAAAGCCGGAGGAGGCGGCCTGTTCAAATGGCCTGATGACGGCGAACGATGACATAAGCACCTCTCGGCACTCGTTCACTGTATCCGATTGGATACCGACCGTATCTTTCTGTACCGGACAACATGAGATTCGGCACGTGGTCGCCGGCATGTGGGAGAGGCGATGTTATGCCGGAGGACAGGAAGCGTCAATCAAAAGTATTGGGAGAGGGGTCAGGAGAAACAGAGGACTGGGTGCTGGTCGATGGAATTGTCGCTCAAAGCAGGGAAACAAGGGGGAAGGCCGAGCCCGCATTATTCATGACGGTTCGTCGCGAAATCGTGAAGTCACCAAGCGAGATGGGCAAGCATGGCCGCGAGGGATCGAAGCGTACTTGAAATAGTACGTCGAGGGACTAAGCGGCGAGCACACCCGCCATACCGCACTTCGTGTGAGCAGGTGGCCCGTCGGGCCGAGCCCCTCTTCATTGTCACCGCCGGTGAAATCGCTTCGACTGGTCAGGCCCTGTCGCAGCGGCGATTTCGCGATTGCAGCTGAGGCGTTCATGAATAATGCGGCCTAGTAGGATGCGGAAAAACTCTCCGTTCATCCTTCGAGGGCCTCAGGACGAACGGAGCAGGCATTGAATATACTGGTATTTTCCGATCATGCTGAGCCTGTCGAAGCACAAAATCGAGTTTTTCCGCAGCCTGCTAGTGTCAGGAACCTTTCGTTGCTTGCCTGAGCGCCTCCACGGTCTTGGAGGCAAGTCCCGCCTCGCGTAATTCCTCGTCCGTGGCCTGTGTCACCGCGTCGGCGCTGCCGAACTGCCCCAGCAGCCGGTTGCGGGTGATCTCGCCGATGCCGATGACCTGATCAAGCTTCGACGAGGTCAAGGTCTTGCTGCGGAGTGTCCGGTGGTA
The DNA here is from genome assembly GCA_050246315.1 of Nitrospiraceae bacterium. Taxonomy (GTDB): domain Bacteria; phylum Nitrospirota; class Nitrospiria; order Nitrospirales; family Nitrospiraceae; genus Nitrospira_G. The sequence goes on from JBFWWG010000009.1 coordinate 30,523, forward strand.
CTTGACGGCGAAGCGATGGGCCTCATCCCTGATGCGCTGGACCAAGTGCGTGGCGGGCGAGGTCGGGTGGAGGATGATCGGATTCTTCCGTCCTGGGAGAAAGATGCGCTCCTCCTTGTCGCCGCGCGCCTTGGCCAAACCGACGATCGGTAGGTGAGACTGGCCGACCTGTCTGAGCCCGTCAATGGCGGCTGCCAGTTGCGCGAGGCCGCCGTCGATCAGGATCAAGTCCGGTCTCGACAGATCTTCCGCCTGGCTGTACCGGCGCATCACGACCTCCTGAATGCTGGCAAAGTCGTTCGCGCCCTCGACCGTTTTGATCCGGAACTTGCGGTAGTCCGACTTTTTCATCGCGCCCTGCTCCCAGACCACCATCGAACCGACGGACTGGTTGCCGAGGAGGTTGGAAATATCGAACCCTTCGATCCGGTTCGGGATGGAATTCAGCCGGAGCAATCGCTTCAGCTCCGCGGTGGCCTGCCGGTTGGTCTCCTCATCTCGTAGATGATCGATCAATGCCGCCAGCGCGTTCTCCTCCGCCAATTGGATAAGCTGGTGTTTCGTGCCTCGCTCCGGCGCCACGATGCAGACGGTGTCCCCTCGCTTCTCCGAGAGCCAGGTCTGAAGCAGCACAGCTTCGGGCAGGGAACAAGGGATCAGCAGTTCCTTCGGAGGTTGGCCGTCCTTGTTATAGAACTGCTCGATGGTCGAGACCACCAGCTCTTCATCGGCCGTGTCGGCACCGGTCGGCCAATAGAAGTCCTTCCGGCCGATCAACAGGCCTCCACGTACGAAGAGCAGTTGCAGGTCCACCGCGGTACCGCGGCGCGCGAATCCGATGACATCCTGATCCACGGATGCGATTTGGGTGATCCGTTGTTTCTCCAACGTCCGTTGGATCTTGAACAGGCGGTCGCGGAGCCTGGCCGCTTCCTCGAATGCCTCCCACTCGGCGGCCGTCTCCATCTGTGCGCGGAGATCATCCAACAGTTCGTGATCCCGGCCCTCGAGAAATTGACGAACCTGCTTTACGATCTTGTGATAGTCATCCTTGGACTGGTTGCCCGTGCAAGGCGCCATGCAGCGTTTGATCTCGAACTCGATGCAGGCGCGCTCGGCGGTCCCGTCGATGTCGATCTTGCAGGTCGCCAGCGGAAAGGCCCGTTTGATGATCTTCAGGGTTTCGCGAAGCGCTCCGGCCGGGGTGTAGGGACCGTAGTAGAGCGCGCCGTCTTTTTGGACGCGTCGGACGATCGAAAAGCGCGGGAAGTCCTCTTTGATCGGCAGTCGGAGATAGGGATACTGTTTGTCGTCGCGCAGCACGACGTTGAAGCGGGGGCGATGTCGCTTGATCAGATTGCTTTCGAGGATCAGTGCTTCCAGCTCCGACCGGGTGACGATGGTTTCGACCTCCGCCACCTGATCGATCAGCAGGACGGTCTTCGGGTTGTGGTCGGCGGCGCGTTGGAAATAGGACCTGACACGATGGGCCAGGACGGCGGCCTTGCCGATGTAGAGGATGTCCCCCTTGGCATTCTTGAACAGATAGACGCCGGGCTGAGCCGGCAGGTGGTCAAGTTTGGATTGCAGGACATCGGTCGTCATCTGTCAACCGTCATTGGTCAACCGTAAGAATAACAGGAACAGGGCGTCGATTGCTTCGGTTGACGTCTGACGAATGACGGTTGACGACGGCGCTATTTGAGCCCGCGCACGAACGAGGGGCTGAGCGTTCCCCGCGCCACTTCCGCCACGGGGCCCTTCATCGTGAGGGCAAAATCCTTGTCCACGTCGATGCGCAGGGTGCCTCCCGGCATGTTCACGGTCACAGGACTTTGAACAAGCCCGAGCTTCACCGCGGCGCTGGCTGCGGCACAGGAGGACGAGCCGGAGGCTTGCGTCTCGCCGGCGCCTCGTTCCCAGATCAGAATGAAGATCTCGCGCGGACCGGTGGGCACCGCGAGCTGCACGTTGGTCCGTCGCGGAAACAATGTGTGGTTCTCCAGCGCCGGTCCCAGCGCCAACAGTTCCGCTCGGCTCCATGGTGATCCTGCCGGCTTGAAAACCACGCAGTGGGGGTTCCCGACGCTGACACCGGTGAAGACGAGACGTTGCCCGGCCGCCTCGATCGGCTGATTCACCAGCTCACTCACGGCTAGAGTGCAAGGCAGGGAGGCAGGTGAGAAGGTCGCCCGGCCCATCTCGACGGTGACGGAGGTGGCATCGCCTTGTCGATCCACATGCAGGGTACAGGTCACCAGGCCGCCGATGGTGTCGACTGTGAATTGGGTCTTGCGCGTCTTCTTCGTGGCGTGGAGGTACCGGGCGAAAATGCGGAGGCCGTTGCCGGACTTTTCCGCTTCGCTGCCGTCGGGATTGAAAATTCTCAGGCCGAAATCGGCTTTCTTGGATGGGACCAGCGTCAGGATGCCATCGCTGCCGAGTCCCCAGTGCCGATCGCAGATGGCGCGGATGGCCTTTGAGGTCAGCTTAAAGCCAAGGTCTTTGGGGTCCATCACCAGATAGTCGTTGCCCAGCCCATGCCCGCGGAAAAACCCGTTCTTCATCTGCGCTCTCCTTGTCAAATAGCGTCAGTCGCCAAACGTCAACCGGGATGAAGAACCTACTTTGTCGATCTACGCAAGGTCAACGGGGAAGATAAGGTGTGGTGCCTCAATGCGGGCATTGCGGGGAGTGCACTTGACGAGTGACGGATGACGCGTGACGAGGCTCTACACCAGCGCGACGCCCGGCGGCCGCTCGATCAGCTCGACTTCGTAGCCGTCCGGCGCATTGATGAAGATGAAGCGGCTTCCGGAGGAGGTGCGTGTCGGTCCGTCGGTGATGGGGATGCCCATGGAATTGAGTGTGGCGATCGTGTCGTCCAGATTCTCGACCTGGAAGGCGAGATGGACCAAATCCTCCTGCACGGTCACGGGTCCGCTTGGAGGGAAACTACAGAGTTCGATCAATTCTTCGCTGTTGGGAACTTTCAAGAACGCCAGGTGAGACCCGCGCGGCGAGACCTTGCGCTCCGACACCTCAAGGCCAAGGACCTTGGTATAGAACGAAATGGTTTCGTCCATGTCGCTCACTCGCATCCGGGTGTGGAGTAGTTTGGTGACCTTCATCGGACCCCCTTCATGAGTCACTAGTCAACGGTCATTGGTCATTCGCATGGCAGAGGGTCGTCGGTCATGAGTCATCGCTGAAGAGTCCTCCTCCCCAACCAATGGGCGTTCACCAGTAACCAATGACATCCTCTGCTCCATTGACCAATGACCAGTGACGAATGACCTGTTGTTGCCACCAATGACGGTTGACGCCTGACGAGCTATCTCACTCTGGCCGGTCCCACCGTCTTGCGCACCAGGATTTCAGCGCTGCCGGGGATGAGGAAATCTTTGATGGCGCCGACCTCCTGGTAGCCGTGCTTCTTGTAGAACTGCCGCGCGCTCAGGTTGAAGTCCGACACGCAGGCGAACAGATTCGTGCCACGCGAAAAGGTCACCGACTCCAGATGGGTGAGGAGCTGGCTGCCGAGCTGCTGCCCGCGCGCCCAGCCGGCGACGCCGAACAGTTCGAGATAGTCGCCGAACAGAAATCGGGGCCGCAGCACGGCGAACCCCGCCACCCTTCCGTCGAGCTCCAGCACATAGCCCTCTCGGCCGTGGGTCAGGGCGGAGAAATAGGTGTCCCAATCCGCTGCTTCGTAACCCAGGCGCTTCCACGGATCGGAGGACAGGAGGATGTCAAGCACGGCCTGCCGGTCTTGCTCGGCAAACGGCCGGACGCGGGATCGATCTATCGAGTTGGGTTGTGACATGCCAGCAGGTCCGTGACGGTCACGGGACGCAATTGCGCGTGGGACAGCACGGTCTCGTCCAAGGCTTGGATGACTTCGCGGGTGTGCTTGCCCTTGCCATTGGCATGGAACACGACGATGCTGCCCGGGCGAAGTCGCCGCACCACGCGGTCGAGGATGGCGTTGGCGGTGAGCGTGGGATCAGGATCGCCCGAGACAAGGTTCCACAGGATGAACTGGAGTCCCAGCGATTTGACCACCTGCACCGTGACGTCGTCGTATTCTCCGTATGGAGGCCTGAATAACCCGGCGGAGAGGTGATAGCGAGAGCGCATCAAGGAGACTGCCCGGAAGATTTCCGCTCGCTGGCCCGATTCATCCAACAGCGGGAGATGGGCATGGTCCTCGCCATGCGTACCGATCTCGAAGAACGGTACGGCCTGCAGCGCGCGCACATCGTCCTGATGCTGTTCCGCCCAACGGCCGGACACGAAGAAGGTCGCCGGAATCTCGCGAGCCTGGAGGTAGTCGATCAGGGCCGCATCGAAACCGGGCTTGGCGCGCACCGGACAGAGGTCGAACGTCAGCGCGATGTTCCGGCAGGCGGAGGGACCGGCCGTGATCACGTCTGCGTGGCCCGCGTGGATTGGACGTACCGCTGGGGGCGCGCCGATGAGGATGAGGAGGACGAAGAGACCAAGACGAGCCCAGGTGGCGGATCGCATCAGGCGCAGTATACCTGAAGGTCAGTCCTGCCACACCTGCGGAATCGAATCTCGCGGCAATGTCCGATCGGTTGACTGGTCCTTTCGACGCCTGCTAGGTTGATAAGAACGGCCGGTCTCCGGCGGTTCGCAACGGGAGAACAGGACAGATGTTTCATTTCACGAGCAGGCAGGGTTGGCAGATCGGCCGGATCTTAGGTATCCCCATCGTCATCCACGTGTCCTGGCTGTTGGTCTTTGCGTTCGTGACCTGGACATTGGCCACCACGTACCTGCCCGCGGCGCTTCCCGGCCAATCGATCCCTCGCTATTGGGCCATGGGAGGCATGGCCGCTCTGTTACTGTTCCTCTCGGTCCTGCTGCATGAGTTGGGACACTGTTGGGTCGCGCTGCGTTACCACGTACCGATCGGCCAGATTACGCTCTTCGTGTTCGGCGGCGTCGCGCATATGAAGAAGGAACCGCCGACCCCGAAGGCGGAGTTCCTCATCGCTATTGCCGGCCCGATCGTGAGCTTCGGCTTGGGCGCGGCCTGCCTGGGGTTCGGTATCGTGAACGATCTTGCCGTCCTTCGTCCAGATCTGCATGGCCTCACGGTTCTGGGGTGGCTCCTCGGCACCGTCAATCTGCAAATCGGATTATTCAACCTTATTCCCGGCTTCCCGTTGGATGGGGGGCGAGCCCTGCGGGCCGGGCTCTGGGCCTGGTCCAAGGACTTTTACGCCGCGACTCGTCGATCGGCCGTGGCGGGCCTCGCCTTCGGGGTGCTGCTCAGTTGTCTGGGTGGGTCGCTGATGATCGGCGCGGGGTTGCACCTGTTGGAAGCGTCCTTGATCACGACCGGCATGTGGGTGGCGATGATCGGGTTGTTTTTGTTTGCCACCGCGAAGGGTACGCGCCAACAGGCCGTGTTCCGCGAAACCCTTGCCCACGTTACCGTGTCTGAGCTGGTCACGCAGTCGGTGATTTCGGTGCCGGCGACCCTGACGATCGAATCGGCGGTCAAGGGCTATTTCCTCCCGCACGGCTTCTCAGGGTTTCCGGTCGTCGAACAAGATCAGTTGGTCGGTCTGGTGACTGTGCAAGATCTGCAACGCGTTCCTCAAGGGCTCTGGCCCTGGCGAGAGGTTCGGGAGGTGATGCGGCCTTGGTCGGCGGAGATGGAGATTTCGTCTGGTGCGACCGTCCTACACGCGCTGGAGCAGATGGGGATCGCGAACCTTGATCGGCTGATCGTCAGACAGGAGGGACGGATCGTCGGTGTGCTCACCCGTTCGGCCGTGTGGCGCTATCTGAACTTGCGATCGCAAGGCCGTGCTTCGTCCAAGGTTGACCCACCGCAAGCCGCGTAGCGGGGTGTCGAAAAAACCTATCAGTCTGTACTCCCGAGTGGATGGTCGTTGCCTGCCAAATTGCCGTCAAGCGTCATGCGTCAAGCGTGTGGGAAGAGAAAGGTCCGTGGAAGATGTTGCGCATCTTCCCGATTGACGAGTGACGGATCACGATCGGCCTTGTTGCTAGGCGGCGCTGGCCCGCCGCTTTCCCCGCCTGGATGCCTGGCCTCGTTCGTCCGCCATGGTCACGAAAAGTATCGCTAGGTTCTGTGCGATGCTGACTCGGATGAGTGTCAAACAGAGGATCGCGCCGTAGATGACGCAAAAGAAGTTGAACGCCACAGTCGAATATTCGGCCAGGATCAGCGGCATGAACAGCACGAAGATCGAGCTGGCGATCAGGAGGCCGAACAACAAGCGTTGGCAGAAATGAAACGCCGGCTGTTCATGGATCGGCGACAGGTCGGCCCGGTACCGGGCGGCGCGGGTTTCCCTCGCCGCCCGGATCGATTCGTCCGCAGGACCCTTCGCGCGGGTATAGAGGTAGCCGGCCAGCATGACCGCCCAGGGAGCCGACCATAGGGGCCAGTACTCGCGCCCCAGATAGGTCTCGGAGGAAACCAGCACGGCAAAGGACGGTGCATAGAAGAGCGCCAGCACCAACGGCGCCACGCGATTGTCCTTCGGCGGTCCCTCTTCGTCCTGCCCGAGAACCAGTTCCTGTTCGAACAGGGGGTAGCCCCGCTTGACGAGAACTAAGGCGACGGCGGCGCTGACCACCTTGTCGGGAATGTAGAGCAGACAGGTCTGGAGCCAAGCGAGCACCCCTTCGCCCCAGCGCAGATCCCCCGCGCTTTCGACCAGCGAGTCGAACCGATTCGCGAGGGCGTCTCCCCAGAGGGCCACGCCTTCCTGAAGCGTGCTGAGCAACATGGCGTTGAGCGTCACGCCGGAGGACTGATCGACCACGGACTGGACGATGGCACCGGGGACGCTCATCACGCAGGCCCCCAAGACGCCGAACGTCAACAGGAATTGCAGATGGGACAGGACCGACGCATGACCGGTCCGCAGGTACGTCCGGAACTGGTCGGTGCGGGCCAAGGATCCCCACACGAAGGCGCCGGTCATGTTTACCAGCGACCAGGGAAAAATCAGAAGATCGGGATCGTCGTGAGGATACAGCAGCCAGTTGACCAGCGAGTTGGTGAGCAACGCCACTCCGGCGCCCCACCAGGGACCAAGCAGGATGGCCGCGAACGCGGTGCCCACCATGTCGAAGAACAGGATGCTTTCCAGTCTCAAGCTGAGAAGCATCCCCACATAGTTCAAGAGAATCCCCGCGCCGAAGATGAACGCCAATTCTGACGGCACGAGATAGACGGGGGCCGGTCCCAACCAGGTAGGCCACCGGATCGTCCAGAACCGGTCGGTGGGGTCCTCCTCCTCCGGTGTGATGGAAGACCGAGGGTCTGCTTTGTCGCCGGCTCGTTCGGCGGCCCTGGCTTTGGCTGCGGCAGCTCGCTCGGTCCAGCCGATCACTCGCTCGATGATGGTCAGTACCGCGGCGATGAGCCCTGCGAGGGCTCCAGCCATGGCGATCGTTTCTCGTTCCATGTTGGGTCAGAGGTTCCAGCGACGAGGCTGTCTGGAAAGGCGGAGCCATTCTATCGTGGGATCGAAAGCCCGCCTAGGGAATCGCCAAAACCTGCGCAGCCGTTCGCCGCACGAAAAGGACGCCCTGAGGAAACTAAGGAAGCGGGAGCAAGGAAGAGGTCGTGAGGGAGATCAAGGGACCGGGGAACAGGCCGAAGACAATGACCCCGACGATCGCGCTGACCAAGACGATGGTGAGCGCCGGGGACGGTGCCAGCATGGAAACAGCCGCAATCTGTGGGTCCGATTCGCGCATGTACATCACCATGACGACCCGGAGGTAATAATAGGCCGAGATGGCCGCAAAGATCACAGCGGCCACCGCAAGCCACGTCAGTCCGCTATGGACTGCCGCCATGAAGAGATAGAATTTGCCGATGAACCCGGCAGTGGGCGGAATTCCGGCGAGGGAGATCATGAACACCAACATGAGCAATGCCGCCGCCGGTTGGCGTTTGGCCAATCCGGTGAAAGATTCGATCTCCTCGCTTTCCAGTCCATTCCTGCGGAGCAGCGCGACGACCGCAAACGCGCCGATCGTCATGAAGGCATACACCGCCATATAGAACATCACGCTGGAAAGCCCCTGCGCAGCCTCGGAAGCCCGGCTGGAGCCGGCCGCCACCACGCCGATCAAGGCATAGCCCGCATGGGCGATGCTGGAATAGGCCAGCATACGCTTCATGTTCGTTTGAACGATCGCGACCAGATTGCCGATCAGCAGAGTGGCGAGGCAAACCGCGATCAGGAGGCCCGACCAGTCGCCCTTGAGGCCTTGAAGTCCTTCCAGAAAAACGCGCAAGAACGCCGCGAAGCTCGCCGCCTTGGAGGCCACCGCCATAAAGGCCGTGACGCTCGTCGGCGAACCTTCATACACATCGGGCGTCCACATGTGGAACGGCACGACGGCGAGCTTGAAACCGAATCCGACAACGAGGAGCACCATTGCGAACAACGACATGGGATTGTCGAGCCCGGTTTGGCCGATCCCGGAGGCGATCGCGTTCAACTTGGTGCTGCCGGTCACGCCGAAGAGCAGAGAGATGCCATAGAGAAGAATGCCGGACGAGAAGGCGCCCAGGACAAAATATTTCGCGGCGGCCTCGAGCGAGCGGGTTTCGTATCGCTTGATTCCGGCCAGAATGTACAGGGAGAGCGACATCAGTTCCGTGCCCAGATAAATGGTCAGGAGGTCGTTGGCCGAGACCATGACCATCATGCCGAACAGCGAGAGCAAGAGAAAGCCGTAGTATTCGCCCAGGACCAGACGCTCCTCCTTCATATAAGCGAGGGAGAGCAGGATCGTCAGGCCTGTGACCACATAGAGCAACAGCTTCCAAAACCCTCCATAGGCGTCGATGATGACCAGGTCGCTGAACAGGAGTGTTCGTCCTTCCAGGTGGGCCGCCGTGATGCCGCAGCAGATGGCGAGGGCCGCGAGGCTCAGCCAGGCCAAGGTGTCTTTGCGCGCAGGGGCGGTGATCGGGTCCAGCACTAAAACCAGACAGGCTGCTGCCACGACGATCAATTCAGGAAGCACGCCGAGCAGATCTGCCATCGACGGCATCATGGGGTGTCATCCTCTGCCAGGGAAGCAAGTTGCCCGGCCGTCTTATCCTCCGCGCCGTCCAAACCGCGGTCCGAACTGCGTCCCGGCCGGTCCGCGTGGGCCGGCGGCGCGTCGGTCTCGCCCGAAGTGTCGCCGCCGAATTCCAGGAGATGGTTAACGGAACTGTGCATCGGGCTCAAGAGGACGTTCGGAAAGAAGCCGAGCCAAAACACGAAGACGATCAACGGCACGAAGGTCGCCATCTCGCGCAGGCTCAGGTCGGACAGGTGGCCGTGTCCCGGAGGGGTTCCGAATACCACCCGCTGCACCATCCAGAGGAGGTAGGCGGCGGCGAGAATCACTCCGAGTGCGGCGATCGCCGTGATGATCTTGCTGACCAGAAAGGTCCCGACCAGCACCAGAAACTCGCCCACGAAACTGTTGGTGCCGGGCAATCCCAACGAGGATAGAGCGAAGATCACCAGAAAGGTCGCGTAGCGGGGCATCGGGCCGGCGAGGCCTGTGTTGTCGGCGATCATCCGGCTGTGTGTCCGTTCGTAGATGGCGCCGACGCAGAGAAAGAGTCCGCCGGTGGTGATGCCGTGATTCACCATCTGCATGACGGCTCCTTCGATCCCTTGCTGGGTAAACGTGAAGATGCCCAACGTGACGAAGCCCATATGGCTCACGCTGGAATAGGCGATCAATTTTTTCAAGTCGGCCTGGGCCAGGGCCATGTAGGCGCCATAGATGATGGCGATCACGGACAGGAGAATCATGGCCGGCGCAAACCGTTCGCTGGCGTCCGGCAGGATCGGCAGGCTCAACCGCAGGAACCCGTAGGTGCCCATTTTCAGCAGAATGCTGGCCAAAATGACGCTTCCGGCCGTCGGTGCCTCCACGTGCGCGTCGGGCAACCAGGTGTGGAACGGGAACATTGGCACCTTCACCGCGAAGGCGGCGAAGAAGGCCAAGAACAACCAGGTCTGCATGGTCGGGCTCAGGTGCAGCCGTGTGAGGGCGAGGATGTCGAAGGTTTGCCCTCCCTGGAAATACAACACCAGAATCGCAATCAGCAGCAGGAAGCTCCCGGCCAGGGTGTAGAGAAAGAACTTGATCGCCGCGTAGAGTCGGTTCGGTCCTCCCCAGACGCCGATCAGGAGGTACATGGGAATCAGCATGGCCTCCCAAAACACGTAGAAGAGGACGAAATCCAACGCGAGAAACACGCCAACCGTGGCCGCCTCCATGAGCAGCAGCGTGATCATGAAGCTCTTCAGCCGCGTCTGGATCGCATGCCAAGAAATGAGCACGCAGAAGGGCATGAGAAATGTCGTCATCAGGACCAACGGAAGACTGATGCCGTCGATGCCAAGCCGGTAGACGATCGGCGGTGACGGGATCCAGACCGCTTCCTCGACGAACTGCATGCCGGTTGTCATGTGATCGAAACCGAACCAGACGGGGAGCGAGAACACAAACTCCAAAATCGTCACGACGAGCGCGGTGATCCTCAAAGACTGCTCGCGCGAGAAGGCGAGTGCGAGCGCCCCTGCGACGGGGAAAAAAATCAAGAGGGTGAGCCAGGGAATGCTCGTCATGCTAGCTCCAACCGGATGCTGAAAGGGTCCGCCCGCCGGGCACCCGCCCGGCGGGTGAGAATGGTGACCTTGTGGCGCATCCTCCGATGAACCCTCAACTCCTTACCACCATAAATACAGGGCGGCGATGATCGCCGTGCCCAACGTCATGCCCAAGGCATAATGCTGCGTTTGCCCGCTTTGAATCAGCCGCAGGACGGCGCTAGCCGCCCCGATCGTCCGGGCGACGCCGTTAACGGCGCCGTCGATCACCGCCACATCGACCCGGCGCCAGAGGGAATCGGCGGCCTCAAACGTCGGACCGACCACGGTCCGGTCGTAAATCTCATCCACAAACCATTTGTTCAACGACAGGCGGTAGAGCGTGCGCCATCGCTGCGCCAGACGATCCGGCAACCCGGGCGCCTGGACGTAGAGGTAGTAGGCCGCAGCGATTCCGATCAGCCCAAGCAGACTCGCAGTCGCCATGATGCCGACCGCTGCGGGCCCGTGATGGGGTGCTGCGGCTGTCTGCGCAAAGACCGGCGCCAGAAATTCCGGAATGCCGAGATAGCCGGCAGCGATACTGAGAATTGCCAGGACCACGAGTGGAATCGTCATCGTGCCGTCCGGTTCATGGACGTGTCCGGCGTGATGCGGATCCACATGACTCGATCCCCAAAATGTCACAAAGACCAGACGGAAACTGTAAAAGGCCGTCATCATTGCGGTCAGAAGGCCGAGGACGGTCAGGAATTGCCCGAGCGGCCCCGAGGCCCAGGCCCCGACCAACAGCTCATCCTTGCTGAAAAATCCCGCGGTCAGCGGAAAACCCGCGAGCGCCAGCGAGCCGATCACAAAGGTCCAGTAGGTGACCGGCAGCTTGTCGCGCAGGCCGCCCATGCGTCGCATGTCCTGTTCGTGGTGCAGGGCGATGATGACGGACCCGCACCCGAGGAACAGCAGCGCCTTGAACGCGCCGTGGGTCAGTAGGTGATAGATGCCCGCGCCGAAGGCGCCGAGTCCGCAGGCCATGATCATGTAGCCCAGTTGACTCATGGTCGAATAGGCCACGACTCGTTTGATGTCGGTCTGAGTCAGCGCGATCGTGGCCCCCATGACCATCGTGGCGGCCCCGACAAGCGCGACCACCTCCATCGCGGCGGGCGACAGCACGTACAAAGGGGCGAGCCTGGCCACCATGAATACCCCGGCCGTCACCATCGTGGCGGCATGGATCAGGGCGGAGATCGGCGTCGGACCCTCCATGGCGTCGGGCAGCCAGACGTGCAGCGGCACCTGAGCGGACTTGCCGATCGCGCCGACGAAGAGAAGCAGGCAGATCAAGGTCATCACCGAGATGTCCCATGTGCCGCCGAAGGGTCCGAGCAGGTTGATCATCTCCGATGCCTTGCTTCCGGCTTCCATCAGGACCGGTTGATAAGCCATCGTCCCGAAGGTGTACCAGACGAGCAGAACGCCGAGGATGAACCCGAAGTCTCCGATCCGATTGACGATAAAGGCCTTGGTAGCCGCCGAGCAGGCGGAAGGCCGTTCGTACCAATGGCCGATGAGCAGATAGGAGCAGAGGCCGACGGCTTCCCAGAAGATGAAGAGTTGCAGAAAATTGTTCGAGAGGACGAGCATCAGCATCGAGAACGTGAAGAGCGCAATGTACGCGAAGAAGCGCGCATAGCCCTTTTCGCCCTTCATGTAGCCGATCGTATAGATGTGCACGAGCGAACTGACGATCGTGACCAGCAGCAACATGGCGACCGTCAATCGGTCGAAGTACAGACCCAATTCCACAGTGAGACTGCCGGAGGTCATCCAGTTGTACAGCGGGATCTCGATGTTCCGGCCTCCCGCCACCTCGCCGAGGACGAGAAACGAGAGCAGGCAGGACGTCAGGACCGCCGGCACCGCCACCAGGTGCGCCCGGTCCTTGAGCCAATGGCCGAAGAGCCCGACCACGAGGAAGGCCAGAAACGGCAGCAGCGGGATCAGGACCAGATACACGAGGTCAGCCTTTCAAGAGGTTGAATTCATCCACGTTGATCGTGGATTTTGCGCGGTAGAGCGCGATGATGATGGCGAGTCCTACCGCCACTTCCGCGGCCGCGACGGTCAGCGCGAAGAACACGAACACCTGCCCGGCCATGTTGTGGAGGTAATGGGAGAAGGCCACGAAATTGATATTTGTCGCGTTCAGCATCAGCTCGACCGAGAGCAAAATGATGATGATATTCCGGCGGATCAGGACACCGACCAGCCCGGTCACGAAGACGATCGCGCTCAGCGCGACATAGTAGGAGAGCGGAATCATCTCGGCAGCGACTCCTGCTGAGACCGGTCCGGCGGCGCAACGATCAGATCCCGTTTCGCCAGGATGATGGCGCCGACCATCGCGACCAGCAGCAACAACGAGGCAATTTCGAACGGATAGAGGTACTGGGTGAACAGCAGTTCTCCCACCGCTTCGGTATTGCCTTCCGTTTGGGACGCCAGGGCGGACGCATCGACGCCGGCGAAGCGCGGTGCGGCGATGATCAGCAACGCTTCGGTGGCCAGCATCAAGCCAAGAAACGCCGCCAGGGGTCCCTGCGAGTGATATCGCTCCTCCCGTTTCACGTTCAAGAGCATGACGACGAAGAGATACAGGACGAGAATGGCCCCTGCGTAGACGATCACCTGCACGGCCGCGAGAAACTCAGCGTGGAGCGTGACATAGAGACCGGCGACATGGAAGAACAGGATCAACAGCGACAGCGCGCTATAGACAGGGTTCTTCAGCAGCACGACCAGCACGGACGTCACGACGATGACGCCCGCGAGATAAAAGAAGACAAACTGGCTCATTTCGGCACGGTCCTTCCCACGATCATGCCGCTCGTGGCGGCCCTCGACCCCATGTACGCAGGATGCCCCGGCGACCGGGGCGCGTCCTGCTCGATGCTCTCCGGTCTGACCTCGGTCGCCGTCTGTCTGGAGTCCACGAGGCGAGGAGGCGCGGACGGATCAACTCGGCTTCTGCGGAAGACCCTTGAACGACACGTTGAAGAACGCCACGTTCCGGTGTTGCAGCTCCAACCGCTTCTCGCGGACCGGGAACGAACGGTCGCCGATTGCGAGGAGCTGTTGCTTGTTCAACTGCAAATCGCGCTTGTCGTAGACGGCCCATTCGAACTCGCGGGTCATCCCCAGGGCGTCCACCGGACAAGCGTCTACGCAGAGGCCGCAAAAAAGGCAGCGCGTCATGTCCATGTAATATTCTTTCGAATACCGTTTGGTCGGCTCCCCGGGCACTTCCGCGCTGACCACTCGGATCACCCGAGACGGGCAGGCGGCCTCGCACAGGTCGCAGCCCACGCATTTTTCCGTGCCGTCGTCGTACCGCAGCAGCGCCAACATGCCTCGGTAGCTGTCCGGCAGCGTCCGCTTTTCGTGCGGATACTGGAGCGTGATCGGGCGATAGCGCAGGAGGTGCGACATCGTCGCCTTCATGCCGACCAGCAGCTCATAGAAGGTGATGGTCTTGACCCAACTCTTCAGCCGGTCGAGCGAAGAAGGCGCTGTAGAGCCGGTCGGCTGCATGGGTCTCCTTACGACTTCACACCCGGAAAGAAATAGGCGGCCAGAGAGGTCACCACGATATTGCCCAGCGCGATTGGCAACATGACCTTCCAGCCGAAGCGCATGAGCTGGTCGTACCGGAGCCTCGGCAGCGTCGCGCGGAGCCAAAAAAACAGAAACAGGAAGAAATAGACCTTCACCGTAAACCAGGCGATGTTTTCGATCCAGCCGATGTTGGCGGGGAGGATCGTGCCGGGATAGGGCGCGTTCCAACCGCCAAGAAATAGAATGGCCGCAATGCAGGACACCAGAATCATGTTGGCATATTCGGCAAGGAAGTAGAATGCGAACCGCATCCCGCTGTATTCGGTGAAGAAGCCCGCCACCAATTCGCTCTCGGCCTCCGGGAGGTCGAAGGGCACCCGGTTGGTCTCGGCGACCGAGGAGATGACGTAGACGACAAAGGCGAAGACCTGCGGAAAGGGCGCCGCCAGCACAAACCAGTTCCAGAACCAGCCGCTCTGCGCCTCCGTGATCTTGACCAGGCTGAGCGAGCCGGCCAGCAAGACGACGCCGACGATCGCCAATCCGACGTTCAGCTCGTAACTGATGATCTGAGCGGCCGATCGCAAGCCTCCCAACAGCGAATATTTGCTGTTGGAAGCCCAGCCTCCCAGGATGATCCCGTAGGCGCCGATTGAGGCGAAGGCCAGGATGTAGAGAATGCCGATGTTGATGTCGCTGATGACGAACGGCTTGAACTGATGGCCGAACAATTCCACCGTCTGGGACGGTCCGAAGGGGATCACCGCGAATCCGATCAGCGCGGGCACCAAGGCAAGGATCGGCGCCATGCTGAACATCAGCTTGTTGGCGCCGGCCGGCACGATGTCTTCCTTGAAGAAAAGCTTCAGGCCGTCTGCGATCGGTTGCAGCACCCCGTAGGGACCGACTTCCATGGGTCCCATACGATCCTGCATCCACCCAAGCACTTTCCGCTCAGCCAGGGTCAGAAACATCACGGTCAGCAAGACGACTCCCAGCACGACCGCGATTTGCCCAAGCGCAAACGCGACTTTCACACCAAGTTCGGTCACGACGTTACTCCTTTACGACCTCCACGGTCGCGCAATGGAACGACGGCACCTTTGTGACGGGATCGAGGGTACAGTCCAACAGTCCGATCATTTCTTGAGCAAAATGATCCGGGAACCAAGCCGTTCCTTGCGGGATACGCTCCGACAGGTGCACGGTGGTTCTCGCCTCCCCCCGCTCGTTTCGCACGAGTACCCGGTCACCTTCGGCAAGCGATCGACCGACCGCATCGGTCGGATTGAGCGACAGGGCGCCGGCCGGTTGAACTTGCAGCAGACCTTTGGAACGAGTCGAGAGTTTCCCGGAATGGAACAAGCTTTGTCCCAGCAGCAGCCGTAGATGCGGCTTGGGCGGTGCGGGCGATACTGCCGGTGTGTAACGGCTTGACAGATTGGACCGGAATCCCTCCTTCAGGTATTGCTCGACGACGCCGGGGACCGGCTTCGGCGGAATCGGAGTCGGGCCCAGCAGTCCGTGTCCTGGGATCACCGTGCGGAGTTCCTTGGAGATCTCCTGCGCGTCGTCATATTCGAGCGGATAACCCATCAACGTCGCGATGCCGCACAGGATTTCCCAGTCGGGCCTACTGTCGCCGACAGGGTTGATGGCTCGGCGGACCTTCTGCACATAGCCTTCCGTATTGGTGAACGATCCGTTCTTCTCGGCATAGGAGCAGGCGGGAAGCACCACATGGGCCAGCTTGGCCGTTTCGGTCAGGAACAGTTCCTGACAAACCAGCAGATCCAGCCCTTCCAGGGCTTCGCGGACCTTGACGCTTGGGGGGAGCGTGCCGACAGGATTCTCCCCCACGATAAACATCACTTTGACCGCTCCTTGGCGGGCCTGATCGAGCAACTCCATCATCGTGAACGCCTGTCCCTGGGTCAGGTCATCCTTCCAATGGTTGGTCACCGAATCGCGGGCGTTGCGATCTTGAACGGGGAGACTGCCGGGCAAGTAGCCGGCCACGGCGCCCACGTCGATCGCTCCCTGTTCGTTGTTCTCTTCTGCTAGCGGCGCGAGGCCGCACCCTGGCTGGTCATGCCGTCCGAGGAGAATCAGCAGATCCAGCAAGGCGAGCGAGGCCGTATGGCCGGAAGGAGAACGGAGGAGGGCTTGTCCGACAAGGATCACGGTCCGCTTGCCCCTGGCGAGCGCCGCCGCCATGTCTTGCATCGCCTTGGCTCCGGTGCCTGAGGCCGTTTCGAGTGCCGGCCACGTCAGGTTCGCCGTCAATTCGGCGATGGCACGCACATAATCGGGAGCCTTCTGAGCCAGATTTGCATCGACAGCTCCCTGTTCGATGACCGCCTTGATCAGCCCGAGGATCACGGCTTGGAACTGATCCGGACGCGCGGTGATATGAAGGTGGGCCAAGTTGGTAATGTTGCTGATCTTCTCGACGGCCGGTTGGACGGGTTCCACGGTCAACAAGGTGGCGCGACGCTTCTTCACCGCCTCCTTCACGCGCAACCCGGTGACCGGGTTGGTCTCGGTGATGTTCGTGCCGACAAGCAGCAGTATGTCCGCGGCGACCACGTCTTCCATCGCAACCGTCCACCGAGTGACGCCGAGCACCAATCTCAGTGCACGAATCGCGTTGATGTAGCCGTACCGGACGCTACTGTCGAGCTTGTTGGTGCCGATGGCCAGACGCATGAATTTTTGGAAAAGATAGAGATCTTCGTTGGTGCAGCGCGTGCCGATCAGGCCGGCGAAAGCATCCGCCCCATGCGAGAGCTTGAGTCGGACCGACGTTTCCGCCACATATCCCAACGCTTCCTCCCAGGTGGCCGGGACCAGCCGCCCCTCCTGCCGGATCAACGGGGTGGTGAGCCGGTCCGGGTGGGTGGTGACATGGTAGCCGAAGAACCCGCGTGCGCAGAGATCGCCGTTGTTGCGGCCGGCGCCGTAGGCGGAATTCACTTCGATCGGCTCGTTATTTTTGGCTTGGATCGTGATTTGGCAGCCATCGCCGCAGAAGGTGCAGATCGTATCGGCTCGCTTCAGCATCCAAGGGCGGTATTCGTACATGGAGAGTCGGCTCGTGATGGCACCGACCGGGCAGATCTGGACGCAGCCACCGCAAAATTCGCAATCGAGCTGATGGGAGGTGAAGTGCTTGATTTCCGTCATCGTGCCGCGCCCGCTGGGGGCCAGGGCCTTCACGTCCATCACCTCATCGCAGTACCGAACACACCGGAGGCACTGAACGCAGCGGTTCATCTGGGTTTCAATGAGCGGGCTGAAATAGTCTTTCTGGAAGAGACGCTTGACCTCGATGAACCGGCTGGTCGTGGGGGTGTATTCGTGCGAAAAGTCCTGGAGGTCGCACCGACCGCCCTGGTCGCAGACGGGACAGTCGAGCGGATGGTTCGCGAGGATGAATTCCAACACGGATTTGTGGGCATTGTTGACGACGGTCGTGGCGGTCCGGACCGTCATGCCCTCGGTCACCGGCGTGCTGCACGAGGTCTGGAGTTTCGGCATTTTCTCGATCTCGACCAGGCACATCCGGCAATTGGCGTCCGGCTTCAGCTTGGGGTGATAGCAAAAATGCGGAATCATCACCCCGACACGACGCGCGGCTTCGATCACCAAGGTGCCCTTGGGTACCGTGACGGGGATGCCGTCGATCGTCAGGTGAACCAGCTCGGTTGCCGTATTGGTCATGGGTCAATAGTCATCGGTCAATGGGTAGAGAGCGTTCGCAACGGGCAACGGCTGCATGAATGCATCGTCGGCTCGAATGACGAATGACCATTGACGATCTCTTAATGTCTCGCCGCCGGCATGACCAATTCGGGGATGCCGGAAAGCCCCAGCGATTTCGCCTCCCGGATCAGGTCCTCATACTCCTGCCGCCAGTACTTCAACGTGCTCAGGATGGGAGACACCTCCGCGTCGCCGAACGCGCAGACTGTTCGCCCGGCGATGTTCTTGCACAGATCCGCCAGGGTTTCAAGGTCCTCCAGGCGCCCCCGCTTGTCCAGGATGCGGCGCAGGGTCTGGGTGAGCCAGGAGCTGCCCTCTCGACAGGGCGTACACTTGCCGCAGGACTCGTGATAGAAAAATTCCATCAATCGCAAGGCCGCCCACACCATGCTCGTTCCCTCTTCCATGACCGTGACGCCGCCGGACCCCAGCATCGATCCGGCCTGGGCGACCGATTCAAAATCCATCTTCACGTCCAGGTGATCAGGGGTCAAAAAGGGCGCCGAGGCCCCGCCGGGGATGAAGGCCTTGAGCGGCTTGTCCGATCGCATCCCGCCGGCCTGCCCATAGATCAACTCGCGAAACGTGATGCCCATCGGCACTTCATAGTTGCCTGGCCGCTGGACGTGCCCGCTCACACAGAAAATCCTGGTACCGGTGCTTTTGGGCGGAGAACCGATGGAGGCAAACCATTCGGGCCCTCGGGTGATGATATGCGGAAGGTTCGCCAGCGTCTCCACGTTATTGACCACCGTCGGCTTGCCATAGAGGCCGTGTGTGGCAGGAAAGGGAGGTTTGACGCGGGGCAAGCCGCGCTTGCCTTCCAGGGATTCGAGCAGAGCCGTCTCCTCCCCGCAGATATAGGCGCCGGCGCCGCGGTGGACGTAGATCTCGATGGTGATGCCGCTCCCCCAGATATTCTTTCCCAGATAACCGGCCGCCCTGGCTGCTGCGATCGCGCGCTCCAGGATCGAGGCACCCAACGCGAATTCTCCGCGGATATAGATGTAGGAGGTTTCCGATCCGATCGCGTAACTGGCGATGGCGATGCCTTCCAGAACCTGATGGGGATCTCGCTCCATCAACTGCCGGTCCTTGAAGGTGCCCGGCTCGCTTTCGTCGGCGTTGCAGCAGAGGTAGCGAGGCCCTTGGTAATCCTTGGGTAGGAACCCCCATTTGATGCCCGTGGGAAACCCGGCGCCGCCCCGTCCCCGCAGGCCGGACTTCGTCACGATCGCCGCGACTTCGGCTGGGGCGACCTTGCCCAGGACCTGGCGCAGGGCTTGATAGCCTCCGGTCCGCTCGTAGTCCGTTAGGGAGCCGCTATAGCCCGGCTGCATCATGTTCTTGAGGAGGATCGGTTCGTGTGTATGCATGCTCGTCGTTTCGTCAAACGTCAACGGTCATTCGTCAATCGGAGGCGAGGACGACTTCCCACCATGATCTTCCGAATGACAAGTGACGATTGACGGGTTACGTCTCCTGCTTCGCCGGTTCAGGCCACATGAACGGCCCGCTCTTCAAGGGCGATGTGCCGGCCCGTTTGAGATCGGCCAGAACCTGATCAAGCTTCTGCTCTGTGAGGTGCTCATAGTAGTCGTCGTTGATCTGCATCATGGGACCGGTACCACAAGCGGCCAGGCATTCCACCGCGCTCACGGTGAAGAGTTTGTCCGGCGTTGTCTCCCCGGGGCCGATCCCCAGTTTTGCCTTGAGCCAGCCCAGGACGGTGTCCGAGCCCACCAGGGCGCACATGAGGGATTTGCACACCTGAATGTGAAACTTGCCGACCGGCTTTAAGTTCAACATCGTGTAGAAGGTCACCACCTCGTAGACCTGAGGAGGCGTCAGGCGTAACAATCCTGCGATCTCGATCATGGCCTGCTCGCTGATGTAGCCCTCTTCTTGCTGCGCCAGGTAGAGCAACGGAATCAGTGCCGAACGTCGTTCCGGATACCGTCCCAGAATCTCGTCGATCTCTTTTCCGTACTGTTCTCTTAACATGCAGTCTACTCTTCGATCGAGGCTGTCGAGATCTCCCCAAGTGCGCGCCTTCTTGTATTCACCCTGGCCCCAGCCACTCGCAGCGTGAGGTGCAGATGTGTTAGGCCAATTGCGGCCGTCACGACCCGTTGCGCTAAGGAGGGCGCAACGGGTCCCCCGGCACATTCTGATTGTGCGCGCTCCGGGAGCACAGGGCTAACACATCTGCGCCTCACCGATCACATTCCCCCATGACGATATCGTACGTGCCGAAAATCGTGATGATGTCCGAGATCAGATAGCCGCGAGCCATATGGTCGAACGCCCCCATGTGGATGAAGGAAGGGGCGCGAATTTTCATTCGGTACGGGCGTGGGCTCCCGTCGCTGATCAGAAAGAATCCCAGTTCGCCCTTGGGCGCCTCGGTGGCGCAGTAGGTTTCGCCCTTGGGCGGCTTGAATCCCTGGGTAAAGATAATGAAGTGGTGGATCAGACTTTCCATGTCCCGCATGACCTTTTCCTTGGGCGGAGGAATCACGGTCGGGCTGTCGGCCATGATCGGCCCTTGAGGCATCTGGTCCAGACATTGGCGGATGATCCGGCAGCTCTGGTGCATCTCCTCCATCCGGATCCAATAGCGGTCGTAGGTATCGCCGTTCTTGCCGACCGGCACCTCCCAATCCACCTTGTCGTAAGCGCCGTACGGTTCGTACTTGCGGACGTCGTAATCCACGCCTGATCCGCGCAACGTCGGTCCGGTGAGGCCGAAACTGATCGCGTCCTCTGCCGAAATGACGGCGACCCCCTTCGTGCGGCCGAGCCAGATCCGATTATTCATGATCAAGCTGTCGTATTCGCGGATATGCTCGGGAAACGTCTCGAGAAAGGCCTTGAGGCGCGCGATGAGGTCCGGGGTGAGATCGGCGTCCACTCCGCCGATCCGGTAATAGTTCAGCGTCAGGCGCGCCCCGCAGAGCTTTTCGAACATGTCGAGCAGCACCTCACGCTCCCGGAAGGTCCAGAAAAAAACGGTCATAGCACCGATGTCCAACGCCTGCGTGCCCAGCCAGAATAGATGACCGATGATGCGCTGCATCTCGGCCACGATCGTGCGGACGTACTCGGCCCGCTCCGGCACGGTGATCCCGACCAGCTTTTCCACCGCTCGAACATAGGCGTAGTTGTTGGTCATCGAGCAGACGTAGTCCAGCCGGTCGGTATGCGGGATGACCTGCATATAATGGAGACCTTCGGCCAACTTTTCGACGCCACGATGCAGGTACCCCAGGTCCGGCGTGGCCTTTACGATCCGCTCCCCGTCCAGTTCGAGCACGACGCGCAAGACTCCGTGGGTGCTGGGGTGCTGAGGGCCCATGTTCAACAGCAGCTCTTCGGTCCGTTGCGAGGAGGCCGGCGGGCCTCCATTCGCAAGAAAAGCCTGCTTGTCCGCGACAGAGATCTCTCCGGCCAGTTCGGCCGGCGGTTCGTCCAGGCGTGGAATGAACGGGAATGACCCGCGCCATCCACGGCCCTCCGCCGGAAAGTCCTTTCGGAGCGGATAGCCCTCGTCGTAATCCTCCGGCATGAGGATGCGGCGCAAATCCGGATGTTGTTCGAAGACGATGCCCATGAGGTCGTAGACCTCCCGCTCCATGAACTCGGCTCCGCGCCAGATCCCTGTCACCGAGGGCAGCGAAGGACGGTCCTCTGTCAGCCGGGCCTTGATGCGGATCCGGTGCCGGTGCGGCAGTGAAAGGAAATGGTAGATCACCTCGAATCGTTCGGGCGCGTCCGGATAATCCGCGGAGCAGATGTCGGTGATATGATCGAACGACAACGCCGGCTCGTCGTGGAGAAAGTGGCCGATGTCCAGAAGCCGATCGGCCCGCACGTGCGCCGAGAGATCTCCACGAGACAGATCCTCGTGGAGCTCCAGCACCGTGTCGGGAAACTTGGCCTTGAGTCGTTCGAGCACCGGATGCATCGTCGTCCATGCGTCAACCGTCATGGGTCAAGCGTCATGGGAATCCACGATCCCCTCGATTGACGAATGACCATTGACGAATGACCACCTATTTCACGAACACCTTCTCGCGCTGGATTTTCTCCTGCAATTTCATCAGCCCGTCCAGCAGGGCCTCGGGCCGCGGCGGACAACCGGGGATATAGACATCCACCGGCACGATTTGATCCACCCCCTGCACCACACTGTAACTGTTGTAATGGTTGCCTGAGGTGGCGCAGGATCCCATGGAGATCACGTAGCGCGGCTCGGGCATCTGGTCGTAAATCCGGCGGATGACCGGAGCCATCTTGCGCGTCACCGTGCCCGCGACGATCATGAGGTCGGATTGACGCGGAGAAGCGCGGAAGACGCCGGCGCCGAACCGGTCGATGTCGTAACGCGACGAGACGGCCGCAATCATTTCGATCGCGCAGCAGGCCAACCCGAACGTCATCGGCCAGAGCGCGGACTTGCGGGCCCACCCGACCAACGCATCCAGGTTCGTGGTGATGATGTTCGGCTCGAATTGCCGCTCGAGAACGCTCACGTCATTCGCTCCAGTGCTGAGTGCTGACCTATTGGAATCATCCTGCTAATCCCACTCCAGGGCGCCCTTTTTCCACGCATACCATAAGCCCACGACCAGGATGGCGATGAACAGCATCATTTCAAGCAGCCCGACCAGTCCGATCTTCTGAAAGACCACGGCCCAGGGAAACAGAAACACGACTTCGATATCGAAAATCACGAAGAGCATCGCGATGACGTAATACCGCATCGGGAACTGCACCCGCGCATCCTGAAACAGCGGGCTTCCGCTCTCGTAGGGGACCAGTTTGGCCTTGTAGGGCCGATGTGGACGTACGATCTTACCGGCTACCAGCGACACCAGCCCGAACGCCAGCGCGATGCCGATGAACAGCAGGATCGGAATATAATTGAGGGGCGTTGCCTCGGTAGCCATCGCGCTATTGCACCTCGAACCCGGTGGACGGTTGAAGGATGGAGCCGAAGAAGGGCTGGTGGTTCAACCCTTCCAACCCCTGCCCGCTCGTCGCCGCCAAGCCCTTTTGCTGGATCAGGAGCTTGAAGGTCCGCCCCATGCCTTCTGGCCGCAACAATTGGACGATTGCCTGAAATTCCGGCGAGCCAGGCTCCAGCGATTCGAGAAACGATTCCACGCCCAAACTGATGAGGAAGCTCATCTGGTTGGTGAAGCCCGTCAGGTCCAGCCCGACTTCCCGACCAACCTGGGCCAGGGTCGTGAAATCCACGTGGCTGGTCAAGTCCTGTTCACCGACCCGGATCAACGGATTCTCCGCGATCATGTGCCGGTAGTATCCCAGCAATGTGCCTTGCCGACGATCCGGTCCATAGAGGTCATGGGCGGCATGGCCGTAGTCGATCGTGATCACGTAACCTCGAGCAAGGGTGCGGGCGATCTCCCGCATCCAACCCACGGCGGCGAGATTCACCTCGGCGCAGGCGTCTTCCGGCAGTGTGATGCCCGCGCGGGAAAAATAGTCGGACAGGGCCGGTGTGGATAGAGGCCCCGGAGTTTCTTGAAATTGGTCTTGCGAGAGGCTCACGTAGAGTTCCTCCAGCCGGCCCTGCCTCATCCGGACTCGATGGACTGGAAAGGCATCCACCAATTCATTGGACAGCAGCACCCCGGTGACGCTCTCCTCGCCCAACGAGGTCAAGTCCTCCGCCCACACCACCTTTCCCGGAATCGAGACCCACTCGGCCAGGTTCTCCTGTTGGACGCGCCGATGCACCGGACTCCGGTCCACCAACACGTAGCTCCCCCGGGCAAACAGATCTTTGTATCGCTCGGACCAACAGGTCAGGATGTCCCTAGCCAAGAGGCCCTTCCCGGCCCCCATTTCGACGACGGTGAACGGCGACGGATGGCCAAGGACTTCATCCATTTGAGCCAGTTGCTTGGCGAGCGCCCATCCGATGGCTCCATGCACGTCTGAACTGGTGTAGTAGTCTCCGTTCCATCCGATACGCTCGCCGATGTCTCCATGATCCGGGTCGGAAGGTAACCGGGTGTAGTATCCGTACGTTGGATGATACAGCGCCAAGTCCATGAAATGAGCAAAGGTGATCGGACCGGCCTGCTCGATTTCATCACGGAT
Source organism: Nitrospiraceae bacterium (assembly GCA_050246315.1). Lineage (GTDB taxonomy): Bacteria > Nitrospirota > Nitrospiria > Nitrospirales > Nitrospiraceae > Nitrospira_G. Next base: position 54,687 of record JBFWWG010000009.1, read on the forward strand.
CAGACAGAGCAACTCTGGCACACCCTCGCTTGGAGACTCTCGTTTTGTCGAGTGAGTATCAGTCGATGCCAGCTTCAAGAGACACCAAGAGCCCCGAGACTTTTGTCCGGAAAAAGAGGGGCTTAGGGTAGCGGTTCGGCGCGCGCAAAGTCAATCGCGAGAGAGGAAGAAGGAAAACCGAAGAAGGACCTTCTGCGAGGTGTAGCAGCCAGTCATAGCTTCCGTGCAGAGGATCTCGTGTAGTAGAGTCCGAAACGTCGCCCAATGATGAGTCTGGCCACCAGAGTGAGTCGAGCGTCGCTTTCGTGGTGATCGGACCGAGTCGGCCAATGTCCGAAAAATGAAATCCTGAGTATGACACGATGTTCCCACCTCGCTGTAGGCGGTCACGCGCACCGGCTGTGGCCTTGATCGCCGTTTTAACGTTGAACGGTTGCGGCGGTGGAGACAGCACCGGTACGCCGCCGGTGATACAAGCCCCAACCGGATTATCGTATCCAACGCCTCCGACCTATTTTGTGGGGGCGGCGATCGATACGCTGACGCCGACTGTCACGGGCATGCCCACAGCATACAGCGTGTCGCCGGCGCTCCCGCTCGGGCTGACCTTGAATCCGACTCACGGCTGGATCACCGGCACGCCAGCCGTGCCGATACCGGCGGCAAGCTATGTCATCCGGGCGGAGAATGCGGGTGGCGCGGCGAGTACATCCCTTCTCATCACCGTTGATCCGCCCGCTCCGGTGCTCCGACTGGAACCGATCAGCGGGACGACCATCGGCATCGGGCAAGCCCTGGACCTCCACGTGGCCTATAGGAGCCTGAGCACGGACCCCTATCCGGCCTATGTCGACAAAGATCAGGTCGCGTGGAATTCCTCGCAGCCTGCGATTGCGACCGTCGGACCAGATGGAGTGGTGTCTGGGGTGAGTCAGGGGACGACCATGATCACGGCATCGTACCGATCCCTCTCGAAGCAAGTTCCGATTGGAGTCGGTGGCACCTATCTCAACAGAGAGGTGACCGTACCCGGTCAAGGAAGCCGACGGTACGCCATACTGTCTCCCTCCGGGGTGGCTGCCGGCAAGCCGCTACCGGTGCTGGTGACCATGCATGGCGGTGGTGGAACGGCTCGCATCCAAGCATCCACGTCTCTGCTCAGCGCGCTCGCCCAAACGCGGAAGGTACTGGTGGTCTACCTCGAAGGCAGCGGAGTCATCCAGACGTTTAACGCCGGAAGCTGCTGTGGATATGCCCAAACCAACCAGGTTGACGATGTGACCTACGTGCGTGCCGTGTTGGACGATCTTGCGGTGCGTGACGTGATCGATCCCGCCCGTATCTATGCTACAGGGTTTTCAAACGGCGGCATGATGGCGCATCGTCTTGCCTGCGCGCTGGCCGATCGACTGGCGGGCATTGCGGCGATCGCAGGGGCGTCGGGACAGTTTGACAAGGATCTTAACCAGTTCTATGCCTGCAATCCCGCACGTCCCATCCCCGTTCTCCACGTGCACGCCACGAACGATCGCAATTACCCGTTCACCGGAGGCGTGGGAAGCGGGATCTCCAGTACAAATTTCTATCCCGTCGCCTCGACGGTCTCCGATTGGATTGTCCGCAACAATGTTACGGCACAGGCCGTGACAGAATTCCTCGCACCGACCACGATCTGTGTGCGATATGCCAGTCCGGCGGATGCGGCGAAGCCGAGTGCCCCCGTAACCCTGTGCACCGTCGATCCGCCGGATGTGTACGACCCTACGACCGAAGTCGTATTCGGAGGCGGGCATTCCTGGCCAGGCGGGAACCGCTCGCCCTCTCCTTCCAGCGATGTGCCGGTGACGGATTTCAGCGCCAATGACTACATGTGGCGCTACTTCGGCAACTGAGATGGCGTCGGGAAGGTGGCGCCGCGCCTGCCCAGTGCCGGCTCTCGTCATGCATGCGGAACGTTTTTCTCAGGGATCGAGGTGGGGGCGTGCTCTCATCGCGGCCGCCGAGCGAGAGACTTCTTAAGCGCGGGCTCCGGGAGCACCAGAGTCACGCCCAACCCAGGTCCCCCTCCCCATTACGCTCCGTGGCACTTCTTGAATTTTTTTCCGCTTCCGCAGGGGCAGGGATCGTTGCGGCCGACCTTGTCGTACTGGTGCTTGACGGTCTTGGATGTCGCCGGTTCCTCTCCGCGGTTCAGGGAAAGGCGAGGTGGCATCTGAGGAGGTGGTGCGGGAGGCGTTTCCTGTCGGACCGCCTGGATCTTGAACAGCCGTTCGAGCGTGTCCGACTTGATGCGGTCCATCATACTCGAGAACATGTCGAAGCCTTCGCGCTTGTATTCGATGAGCGGGTCCTTCTGACCGTACCCGCGCAGGCCAATGCCGTCGCGCAATTGGTCCATGCCGAGGAGATGATCCTTCCAGTGGTGATCGATGACCTGGAGCAGAACGATTTTCTCCAACTGGCGCATGATGTCCGAGCTGATTTCTTCTTCCTTGTGCCGGTAGGCCTGCCGGACGGCCTGTTGGAGTTCTTCGCCCAGCGCATCGCGACCGAGATCTTTCAGTCCGTCTATTCCACCGGGATGGCCGTGCGCCAGGTCCAACCCGAATTGGCCGTGCATGGATTCGGCCAAGGCGGCATAGTCCCATTCTTCCTGATACTGCTCCTCCGGACAACAGGCATGGACGAAGGAGGTGACGACGCTGTCCATCATCCCCATGATTTCGTCTGTCAGGTTCTCGCCGGTCAGGATGGCCCGCCGGTGCTGATAGACGACTTCCCGCTGCTTGTTCATCACGTCGTCGTATTCCAGCAGTTGCTTCCGGATTTCGAAGTTGTGTGCCTCCACCTTCTTCTGCGCGTTTTCGATCGCTCGCGTCACCATGCCGTGCTCGATCGGAATTCCTTCCTCCATGCCGAGCTTGAGCATGAGGTTGGACACACGTTCAGAGGCGAAGATGCGCATGAGATCGTCTTCCAGCGACAGGTAGAATCGCGAGGACCCAGGGTCTCCCTGCCGGCCGGCCCGCCCTCGGAGCTGGTTGTCGATGCGCCGGCTCTCATGCCGCTCCGTGCCCAGGATGTGCAAGCCGCCCGCCGTCACGACCTCCTGCTTGTTCTTATCGCAGTCGGCCTTGATCTCTTCGAAGACCGCCAGCCGCCGCTCTTCCGGGATTCCTTCCTCCTGATACAGAAGGCGTTTGAAGAGGAAATCCGGATTGCCGCCCAGGAGGATGTCCGTGCCGCGGCCCGCCATGTTGGTCGCGATCGTCACGGCTGATTTCCGCCCGGCCTGCGCGATGATCTCCGCTTCCTTCTCATGGTATTTCGCGTTCAGAACGTGGTGCTTGACTCCCTGCCGGCTGAGCATGCCGGAAAGCCGCTCGGACTTCTCGATCGAAATGGTGCCGACCAGTACGGGCTGTCCCTGCTGGTGGCATTCCTTGATCTCCTCGACGATGGCGTTGAATTTCTCGCGCTCGGTGCGATAGACCACATCGGCGTAGTCTTTGCGGATGTTCGGGCGGTTGGTCGGAATGACGTTGACGTCGAGGTTATAGATTTTGGCGAATTCCGATGCCTCGGTGTCGGCCGTGCCGGTCATGCCGGCCAATTTCTTATACATCCGGAAGTAGTTCTGAAATGTCACCGAGGCGAGGGTCTGATTTTCGTTCGCGATCTTGACTCCTTCCTTGGCCTCCACCGCCTGGTGCAGGCCGTCGCTCCAGCGCCGGCCCGGCATCAACCGGCCGGTGAATTCATCGACGATGATCACCTCGCCGTCCTTCACCACGTATTCCACGTCGCGTTTGTAGAGCGAATGGGCCTGCAGCGCCTTGATCACGTGATGGACCAGCGTCATGTTGGAGAGATCGTACAGGTTCTCGACGCCGAGCAGCTTCTCAACGCGGGCGTTCCCGTCCTCGGTCAGCGAGGCCGTCTTGGTCTTTTCCTCGATGGTGTAATCTTGTTCCGCCTTGAGTTGCGGGATGATGGCATTGACCCGGTAGTACAGGTCCGTCGAATCCTCGGTCGGACCGGAGATGATCAGGGGAGTGCGCGCTTCGTCGATCAGGATGCTGTCCACTTCGTCCACGATCGAGAAGTTCAATTCCCGCTGGACGCATTGCCGGATGTCGTTGACGATCAGGTTGTCGCGCAGGTAGTCGAAGCCGAACTCGTTGTTCGTCCCGTAGGTGATGTCCGCACGGTAGGCCTCGGTGCGGGAGCAGGGTCGCAGGTATTGCAAGCGCTTGTCGGCCGCGTCGTAGGTCGGATCGTACAGAAACGAGGCGTCGTGCTGAATCACGCCGACCGACAACCCGAGAAAGTGGTAGAGCGTCCCCATCCATTGCGCATCGCGCTTGGCCAGGTAGTCGTTCACGGTTACGAGGTGGGCTCCGCGTCCGGTCAACGCATTGAGGTACAGGGGCAGCGTGGCGACGAGGGTTTTGCCTTCGCCGGTCTTCATCTCTGCGATGCGGCCTCGGTGCAGGATCATGCCGCCCAGGAGCTGCACGTCGAAGTGACGCATGTTGAGCTTGCGCCGGGAGCCCTCCCGGCACACGGCGAAAGCTTCCGGCAACAGGTCGTCGAGCGGGTCGCCCTTCTCCAGACGTTTCCGGAACTCCTGGGTCTTGTCGGTCAAGGCATGGTCGGACAGCGGGGTGAGGCTCGGCTCCAACGCATTGATCTGCTCCACCACCGGACGCAAGGCCTTGATCTCGCGATCGTTCTTGCTGCCGAAGATGAGGTTGAGAATGCGCGTCAGCATAGTGGCTCTGTCATCTCGTCGGGGAATTCATCCTGTTTGCCTCAGGCGGGAGACCAGGCGTAATGGCCGGAGTATACAGCAAACGAAAGAACGAATCATACCAAGAAAGACGATCGGACTGCCAGACTTGACAGGAGGCCGCCGAAATTCTTAGCATCAGGGCGGATGTTTACGTACCTCTCGTCGAGATCCATTGCGATGGCCGCCAGCCGGTCGATCACCGGTGCGCGCCCTGTGGTTGCGCTCGTTCTCGTCGTCCTGCTGATCGGGCTCTCCGCAATGCTCTACCCGGCCAGCGTGCCCCATCTGATGCACCACGCGCAGCACCAGACGGGCACGCACGGGACGGCTCTCTGTTCCTGGGAGTGTGCCGCGGGGCAGGTGGCGGACCACGGCGCCCTCAATCTGCCTTTTGTATCGCTCGCCTCAGAGCGCGCGTTTCTCTTGCAGGGCCGCGTCTCCCCCTCTCTGCTTGCGGTCGAAGGATCTTCCCGTTCCCCGCCATCCGTTCATACCGCCTAGCTCTCCAAACCTGACATCCGTCGTTACGTTTCACGCGTAGACATGAAGGATGGTGAGGCGTCCCGCGCCGCCCGAGTGGGCGGGGGAAGGACCCATCCGTAAAGAAGGGAAAGGCACATGCGATCCGTCTCGATCGCCCGTTGCGCATTCGCATTATTGGTTGGCGCCATCGGCTCGTTCTTGGAAGCCGGGGCGGTGGATGGGGCGCCGACCCTGGATGCGCTGATTCTTGATTCGCCGAAAACGCTGGTGGAAACCCCCGGGCAACTGTCGCCGCCGGCGCTCCAATTCAACCAGGAGGGCCATCTCTACGTGGCGTGGTTTGAAAAACAGGAGGGGGGAGCGAACGTTAAGGTGGCGCGGGTCGAGGGCGAAGCGGTCTCCAGAGCGATTCAGGTCAACCGCGACGGGGAGGGGCCTGGCGCCGTGCATCAATCCCCCGGTGTGGCGGTCGGAGCCGGCGGTAGCCTGTACGTGACGTGGTCGTCGGCCAATCAGACGCCGGGAGCGATGTTCGCGTCGGACCTGCGGCTCGCCCGATCAAGCGACGGCGGCCGCACCTTCGCATCTCCAGTTCCGGTCAATGACGATGGCCTGCCGATCTCGCACTCCTTTGAAGATATCACGGTCGTTCCCGAAGGAGATGTCTACCTGGCTTGGTTGGACGGACGAAACAAGGAACGGAGCGGAGCGGGAATTCTCTTTGCCCGATCCACGGATCATGGCCGCTCGATCGAGCGCAATCTCCAGATCGACGGCATGGCCTGTCCCTGCTGCCGTCCCATGCTGGCGAAGGCCCCGGACGGCCACCTCTGGGTCGCGTGGCGAAAGGTGTTGGACGGGAACGTGCGCGACATTGTCATTGCCAAATCCGCCGATCGCGGCCGTTCCTTTGATCCCCCGAGGCTTGTGCGGAAGGACAACTGGGTCTTCACAGCCTGTCCGCACCGAGGGCCCTCGCTGGCGTTCGATCGGTTCGGGCGGATGTATGTCGGATGGTATACGGAAGGGACGGATGAGCAGCCGCGTCTCTTTGTGGCCACGTCCGACGACCAAGGAAACACGTTTACGGAGCCTGTTCCTCTGCATGTCTCCACGACGTCCGTGCCCGATCAGTTGCGGATGGCCGTGCATCCCGACGGAGCAATCGTTGCCGTGTGGGAAGAGCTGACCGGGGTCCGAAAGGAAACCGTGATGCGCCTCTCCATGGATCGAGGCCGATCATTCGGTCCGGTCAAGAAGCTGAGCGCCGCCGCCAAGGCCGAACACCCGACTGTGGCCATCGATCGGAGCGGTCGTGTCGCGCTCAGTTGGTCGGAACATACATTCCCGATGAACCGACTGTTGGTGCAACAGGGACAACTTGATTTGAACGAGATCACCGGAAAGCCATGACTCAAACGGGTGTGCTCATGACCTATGATGTTCGATGCCGGATATCGGGATGGGTAGCGTCCTCGGTGCTCCATTTGTGCGCCGTCGGCCTGGCCGTCATACTTGTCGAGGAAATGAAGCCTCCGGCCGATCCCTCTCCCTTTCAGTGGGAGGTCGCGCTGATTGAAGCCGTCAACAGGTCCGATTCTCCGCAAGCGGCGGCATCGCCAGCCGACCCGGCGCCCTCGCCTCCTAAGGTTGATCAGAGCGTTCCTCCAACACCCACAGTGGTGACCAGGCAGGTCCATACGAGGGTTGAGACAAGGGTGGCGCAGGGCCGGCCAGATCGAATCGATCGCCAGGTCCAGCCGGTTAAACAGCGAGAAGAAGCCGTTCAGGAACCGACGACGCAGGCCGTCCAACCCGTGATAGAAACCGCGATGGCCGACGAGCAGCAGCCCATCCAGGAGCGAGCTGCGATCCTGTCGGCGAATGCCGCGAAGACTGCCGTGGAATCCGTTCCGGTGGAGTCGCCTACGACGATCGATCGAATCGAATCGACACCGGCCGTCGTCTCGACGGCAACGACTGACGTGGCTCGTACGGTCGCGGCCAATCACGCCGAGGAGTCTGTGAGTGCGCCTGTCGTTGAGCGCGGCGCACCGGTCGAGAGCGCCGCGCCTATCGTCGAGTCGAGGCAACCGCTGGTCGCCCAGGCCGTGACGAGCGGGGCGGAATCGGTCGTGCCGAAGGAGGAGCGCACCGCGGTCGTGACGGCACAGGAGATTTACGAGACGCCCGTACCGGCCACCGTGACGCAACAGGTGGCGGCCCTGCCTCCCGCGGCTGAGGCCGGATCGGTCAAGACGGCGCCGGAATCTCCACCGTCGGATGCGGCGCCGGAGGCCGTTCGGTCGCCCATTAGTGAGCAGAAGGAAGCGGTTGGACGCGAGACAGATCAGGTCGTTGCCAAATCGTCGAGACAGACACCCGGGACGAAGGCGGATTACCGTTGGTTGGCTGAATCGCTCTACCACCGCATTGCGGAGTTGAAGCGCTATCCGAGCGCTGCACGGCTGAACGGATGGGAAGGGAAGGTCGTGCTTCGCGCCGTGATCAAAGCCGATGGCAATCTGGCCGATCTGCGGGTTCAGAAGAGTTCCGGGTTCGATGCCTTGGATCAGGCCGCGCTCGACACGGTCCGCCAAGCCTGTCCGCTGCATCTGAAGCATGAGCTGGGCCGACCCGAGGTGGTGGTGAGTTTGCCGATCGTCTACAGCTTGTCGAACTGATGCAACGCGAGGGCTTGTGATGCGCGCGAACAGACTGAGCGGCGGAAGGATCAGAGCCCGGACCCTGTGGGGGCTGTGCCTGGCCGGTCTCATCCTCTGGATGCCGGGATGGCCGGCGCACGCGGATGATCCGATGACGGCCATGAAAATGGCGCGCGTCCCTCCGGGGACGACCGCGGTGTCATTCGAGCTGCCTTCCTTGGACGGTGGCAGGATGCGGTTGCAAGACTTTGCGGGGAAGGTCGTGCTGCTCAACTTCTGGGCCACCTGGTGCGGGCCATGCAGGGACGAAATGCCGTCGCTGGGACGATTGCGGGAGCGGCTCGATCCGAAGTCATTTGCGGTCGTCACGATGACGACCGATGTGCAGAAGGAAGGGATTCGACAGTTCTTGGCGCAACTTCGAGTGATGTTGCCCGTCCTCTTCGACGAGCAGCAGGACGTGTCGCGCGCGTTCATGGTGCGTGGGCTGCCGACGACGGTGCTGATCGGGGCGGACGGCGCGCTGCTCGCTCGTGCCGTCGGACCGAGAGAATGGGACAGCGCGCCGGCCTTGGCAGTCATGCGACAGGCCTTAGCCCGGGAATAAAGAGGGAACGGTGATCCGGGAGTGGAGCAGGCTCTCGCGAAGCCGCGCCATAGGTGGATGGACGCTATGCACAAGGTTCTCGAGCGCGTCAACGAGGCTGCGGAGGTGTTGAGCGTCAGCCGCTGGACGGTTTCCGGTGGCTGGAAGAAGGGAACCTGAGGGGAAGCAATCGACAGGGGAAGTCGCGGGTATAGGCATCCGTCGGTCGGCCACCAGGGATGAAGGCGGACACCGCATCGGGCTGACAACACCTCCATGGCACAGCGCACCTTCCGAATCCACATCTGGACGGCCGGTTACCTGGCGGCGACCTATGCTGTCCTGTTGCTGCTCGTGGCGGTCTGTTCCGCCGAGCCGCATCCGGCCTTCACCCATGCACACCACGGCCCGCAAGCCGTGCATTCGCTCCTCTGCGTTTGGGCCTGCCAAGCGGCCTCTGGGGAACAGATCGGCGCCGCCGAAGCGGTCGTGGCATACCAGCCCTTGATCTTCCTCGTCGCTCCATCTCACCTGACCTCTCTCCCTTCAATCGATCCAACCGGCTGTTCCAGCCGGGCTCCGCCACAATCCGCGTAACAAGCTCGGCGTATCCGGCGTTCGGGGAGTGCCGCATCCTGTCTCTGAAGCAGGCGCCTGGCCATCAACCCGTTGTCATCAGTCGCTATTCAACATCCTGGTTTGCCGTGAAGGGCCATTCTGGCGCGTGTGCGTGGCGTCAGTGACAGGGGAACGATTGAGAGTGGGTCCGAGACGCCGGGCTGCCTCCTTGGCCTGGACTGACACAGGGAAGCGACGCTCATTCCCAAGGGTCCCTTCCTCCCCTCTCCCTTGGGGCGAGATGGAGATGGTTCATGAAGCCTGACTTTCAGATCGACCTCGCGCGGATCGTATTGGCGACGGCGGTACGATGGGTCGCCGACCCTGCGACAGGGACGCTTTCACATCCCTATCTTCAGTGCGGTCTCCGAATGTGTGACGGCAAACGGCGGCGGGCAGCTTGTCGTCCAGATCGTGGGTCGGGTGTGCCACGACCAGCGGCATCACATCAAGGCGACCTAGTGACGGTGCACGTAGAGACCGCGAAAGATTTTCGTCTAGCCGTACAGGCGGAGGCGGATGAAATCGCCCACCTGCCCGGCTGGATCGTGAGCAACGCGGAGGATGGCGCCCTTCCCGGCAATCCGCTCGACGACTTCGAGGCCGTGCAGGCGATCCGCCTTCGAGTCAAGCAAGGCCGCCTGGTCCACGACTCAAACCGGCTCAAACCTGATGAAAGGATGCGTGGATGATGAACGGGACATGGAGTCGAAGGTGTCGATGGCTGTTGTTCGCTGTCGCCGTCATCGCTGCGTGGGCGCCGCTCTCGCCCGAGGCGTGGAGCGCGGACGAAGAGACCGATGAGGAAACGCCGTTGATCGAGGTTGCGCCCGTGGAGGTGAGGGGGCAACGGATCGAAAACGTCAACGACGTGAAGAAGGAGTTTGCGCGACGGCCGGCCAGCAATATCCTGATCGAAGAAAAGCAGATTACGGAGACTCGCGCGTTGAATCTGCAGGATGTCCTGCAATTCGCCCCGGGGGTGCGGTTTCAGTCCCGGTTCGGCGCGGATGAGGGCCAGTTTCAAATACGCGGCACCTCGCTTCGGAACAATTTTCACCATCGAGGGGTCAACATCCTGATCAACGGGATTTACTTCGGCGACGCGGACGGATTTTCGGATTTCGAGTCGATCGATCTGTTGGCGTACGAACGCATTGAAGTCTACAAGGGTGCCAATGCCCTGCGGTACGGAGCCAATGCGATCGGCGGCGCGATCAATTTCGTGCCGCGGACCGGATACAGCGCCTCGCTGTTGCAAATGCGGTTGATCGGCGGCAGTTTCGGCATGGTGAGCGGGCAGGTCTCCAGCGGTAAGGTCACGCAACCTTTCAAAGTGGGGCACATGGACGCGACGATGGATTACTACGTCAGCGTGAGCGCCAACCGCCAAGACGGGTTTCAGAGCAACAGCCAGCAGTCGCGGGAGCGTGTCAACGCCAATATCGGTCTGCAATTGGGATCTCATCAGGAAATCCGGGCCTATTTTCTTCAGACGAACGTGGCCGAACGGATTCCCGGGGCTCTCACCACGGCTCAAATGTTCGCCGATCGACGACAAGCCGGAGGACAAACTCCCCCGCCGCTTCCGCCGCCCTTCTTCGCCTGTGTCCAGAACAACCAAACCTGCAACTATGGACGCTACTACAACTTGCAGCGGATCGGGCTGGCCTATCGGAATGAATTTTCGACGAACCAGTTCTTGGAAATCATTCCCTACTACTCCTACCAGTATCTCGACCATCCGATCTTTCAGACGATCAAACAGGACAATAACAACGTCGGCGGCGAGATCCGCTACCGGAACGCGAACCACCTATTCGGCCGGCCGAACGTCTTCGTGGCAGGCGTTCAACCGCGCTACGGCGCTCAAGCACAATCGCGGTTCGTGAATATCAACGGCAACAACGGCGCGATGACCCAAAACGCGCATCTCAAAACGACCTACTTCGGGGCGTATGCCGAAGATCAGTTCGATGCTACGGAGGCGCTGACCCTGGTCGCGGGCGGCCGGTGGGACTACAGTGGGCGGCAGGGCACGATCCAGAACTTTGGGCCGGCGGGCAATCCGTTCAATCCCAACACCCCGTCCGTCCCCACCACCCTGCAACAGCCACTTCACGATTTTGACGCCCTCAGCCCCAAGCTCGGGTTCGTGTACCGGACGTCGCCGCATGCCCAACTCTATTTCAACGCCAGCCGGGCCTATGAGGCGCCGATCAATGTGGAGCTGACATCGGCCTTCAATCCGGACGGCAGCCCTAACACCGGCTTCCTAAACCTGGACGCCCAACGGGCCTGGCAGTTCGAAATCGGACATCGCGGCAAGGCCGCCGATGGACGGTACTTCTGGGACCTCACGGTCTACGATCTCGAAATGCAGAAAGAGATCATCACCAACGTGATCAACAACACCAATACGTTCCGTAACGCCAATGCGACGAGACACACGGGAGTGGAAGTCGGCGGTGCCATCGTGGTGGCGAAGGGGCTGTGGGAAAAGGGACCCGGGCAGGAGGCGGATCAGGTCACCATGCGGGCGGCCTATACCTGGTCGCTGTTCCAATTTACCGACGACGTATTTGGAGCGATGACGACCGGAGGGCCCAATGTCCTCATCGCCAAGAGCGGAAATCGCATTGCCGGGGCGCCGGAGCACAATTTGGCCTACGAGGTCCGCTACGATCATCCGAGGGGCTGGTGGGTGGCACCCAGCTTCGAGTGGGTTCCGAGCGGGTTCTACGTGGACTATCTGAACACGGTGAAGAATCCCTCCTACTTCGTGCTTCATCTGAGGTCGGGCTGGAACCTGACCCAGCACCTGACCTTCTATGCGGAGGCACGAAATCTGACGGATAAAACCTATGCCGGCGCCGTAGTCGTCAACGATCCGTTGTTCCGCTATGCCAACGTGGCGCAAGGGATCAGCGGCTATGCGGGGCTCGAATATAAGTTCTAGCCGAATAGCCCACCGAAGAGCCGGGCGGACGGCCACATCACCACTGGCTCGTGCGTGAATCGTGCACGGAGCGTGTCATCTGGAGACAGACGCGCGGCCCTTGCGCGTCGCTCATTGATTTCGCGGTACCCCGCCATTATAGTCAGCCGATCATGCGGGGACGGCTGTGATCAACCGGTGGTCGGGGGAAGAGGTCCGTGCGGACATTCGAGCCGTGGCCGTTCCGCCGGTCAAGAGAGTACGGGGCCGGCTGATGGCGGGACTCCTGCCGGCGATCCTCGTCGCGCTTTCAGCGACTGCCGAAGCCGTTCCATCCGAGAGCGCGACTCGTCAATATGAGCGCGGCCTTCAATTGGTGAAGGAGCGGCAGATCGACGGGGCGATCGAAGCCTTCACCCGGGCGACCGAAGCGGACCCTCGATTCGCAGAGGCCCACTATCAGTTGGGACTCGCGTTGCTGACGGGCAAGAAACAGCGGCAGGAGGCGGCGGATGCGTTTCGCCGGGCGCTGTCCGCCTCTCCCAAACATGTCGAGGCGCGATATGAGTTGTCGATCTTGGCGCTGCAGGACGGACAGACGCGGGAGGCCGAGCAGGGTTTCCTCCGCGTGATCGAGCTGGCCCCCCAACATGAGCAGGCCTATCTGGAACTCGGTCAACTCTACGAACGCCGACCCGCACCGGAGTTGGCGATCAAGACATATCGAGCCTTGCTCACGGTCGATCGGGATCACCCGGAGGCGCTCTATCGGCTGGCCGGTCTTGCGGACGCCTCGGGAGACGCCGCCGGGGCCACGCGCTATCTGGACCGGCTGTTGAAAGCGCGCCCGAGGCATGCCGACGGCTGGTATCTCAAAGGCCGCATCGCCGAAAGGCACAACGATCTGGTGGAAGCGGCCTACGCCTATCGCCAGGCCATTCAAGCCAAACCGGGATTCATCGACGCACGCTACAACCTGGCCTTTATTCTCCGGAGTCAGGGGCAGACAGCGGAGGCCGCCGAACAATTATCGGATATCATCCGACTGAAGCCGGAGCATGCCGATGCCCATATGAATCTCGGGTTGGTCTATACAAGTCTCAACCGCCTCGATGATGCCGAGCGAGAGTACGAAGCGGCGGTCACCTTCAACCCGGACCTCGCCGAAGCTCATTACAATTTCGGCGTGTTTTTGGAACTGCATCGCAAGGACATGGTTCGCGCCCTCGCGCAATATCGGAAGTATCACGAACTGGGAGGGCGGGATGATCGGGTCGAGCGCATCCTCGGCCCCTAACATGTGTGCCATCAGGCCGCCGTCTCACGCGCCCGACTCGGATGGCAAGACGCGCCGTTCCATGGTCGCGGCTGCAGTCAGCAGGACGTTGGATTTCCGGAACGTGTCATTCGTCAATCGTGCGGGATTGCCAGGCTCTGGCGACCTGTCTGCTTCCGCGTTGGTCGAGTGCCTGGTGATATTTGACGCATGACGGTCCAGCCAATCGGCGAGAACAAGGTTGGCGCGCGGTTTCAAGCGGTTTCATTTGCGGCCAGCAGCCGCTACCACCACCAGGGATAGCGGCCATAGGGTCCCCAGAAATTATAATAGCCCGGGTAGACCGGCTGATTGAGGTAACGGACCTCCGTCGGCGGGCTCCAGACGCGGATCTGGCGGATGGTGAGGAGGGGATAGACATACTCGATCTCATCGAGCGGGAGCGTGGTGCTGCCGCTGGCTTCTCCCACGACCGTGACGCGGGTCCCCGGTGGCAAGGCGGCCGGGTCCACCGGCTTGGTCTCCAGAGCAAAAAAGCGGCCTTGCGTCGCCATGCGATCCGGTGAAGGTTCATAACGGTCGCCCAGTGGGAGTTGCAGGACTTCGACTCTGGTTCCTGTCTTGAGGCGTTTGGCGGAAAGCACTTCTCCTCCAAACATGACGACATGCCCACGATAACTGTCGGGCATCTCAATGAGCTGTGGAAAGGTGATGGTCCGGTCGATCTCTTCAGCTTGAGTGATCTCTGCGGTCCAGGGAGATTTCGTACAGCCCGCGGCGACGAGGCACAGAGGCAGGACGGTGATCGGCATCCATCGGATCATAGCCGGAGTAGAGCAAGCGCATGTTCGTGGTTCATGGACTATAATGAATCAGCCGTCCGGGAACGGGTGGAGAAAAGAAAGGAGCGTCCGGTGAATCGTGGTGGACAGATCTGGAGAGTGGTCGTGTTGGCGGTGGCGGCTGGTCTGTGGTCCGTGTCCAGCGGACTGTCGGCCGGTGCGGCGGGCAAAGGCGACAAGGTCGAATTGAAAGGCAAGTACGAATTGGTCAACGAGCCCTCGACCCACGTCAAAGGCAAAGTGAAGCTGGTTGAGTTTGCCGATTTTTACTGTCCGCATTGCCATCACTTCGAGGAGGCCGGGCTGCCGGTCCTGAAAAAGGAATTCGGCGATAAGCTGGACGCAACCATGGTGGGTTTCCCGGTCTTTCGGCAGATGTTGCCGACGCCGTTCGAAATGTATGAGCAGGCGAAGACCATGGGGAAGGGCGAAGAAATGAAAAAAGTCCTCTTCCGCACCATCCATACCGATAAGGTCAAGATCTTTGATAAATCGCTCCGCGCCGTTCTGATCAAGGAGGTCGGCCTGGACCCCGTGGCCTTCGAGCAGGGATTGGAGAGCGGGAAGCCCATCAAAGCGCTCGAGGAAGGCAAGCGATGGGGCGAACGCATCAATCTGCAGCAAACGCCCACCTTGTTGCTCGACGGGTACGTCAAAGTCACCGACATCAACCCTGATAACGTCAAAGTTGTCATCCAGAGCATCCTGGATCAGGAGGCGAAGAAGCGGTAGCGGTTCCGCTACCTATCCCTGGAGAGGAGACACCCGTGGCGTCCGATCCGATCTGTGGGATGACCGTCGAGCCTGTCACGGCGGCAGGCCGTTACGACTACGAGGGCACGACCTACTATTTTTGCAGCCAGCATTGCCTGCATACCTTCCAGGCAAACCCTGTCCGTTACGCCAACGCGTCCTCCACCAGGTCCTCTGCAACCGCGACCTCGCCTCTGATGATGCCGAGTCTCTCCAAGAAGGGTCTTGTCATGGTCGAGCCTCCTTCTGCTCCGGCCGGTCCCACGGCCAAAGATCCGGTCTGTGGGATGACAGTCGTGCAGGCCTCGGCGGCCGCCACCCTCCTGCATGAAGGGACGACCTATTATTTTTGCTGTACAGGCTGCCGCGACAGGTTCCAGGCCGATCCCGATCGTTATCTCCATCCGGAGCGGGCCAAGCCTGCCGCTCCGGCCACGGGTACCGTCCAGCGTTACGTGTGCCCGATGTGTCCGGAAGTCGAATCCAAAACACCGGCCCCCTGCCCGAAGTGCGGCATGGCGCTCGAACCGGCGACTGTGCAGCCCTTGACCGGTACGGAGTACGTCTGCCCGATGCATCCGGAAGTGCGGCAGGCCGAGCCGGGCTCCTGCCCGATCTGCGGGATGGCGCTGGAGGCCAGGACGGTCGCCAAACAGCAAGAGGACAACCCCGAGCTCAGCATGATGAGCCGGCGATTCTGGCTCTGCCTGCCGTTGGCGGCGGTGGTTCTGGTTACGGCGATGTCGGACATGATTCCCGGGCAACCCTTGCAGCAAATCGCCTCCCGAACGCAGCTCAACTGGCTGGAGTTCGTGCTCGCCACGCCGGTGGTCCTCTGGGGAGGCTGGCCGTTCTTCGAACGGGGTTGGCATTCGGTCACGTCGCGCCATTTCAACATGTTTACCTTGATCGCGATGGGGACGGGCGCCGCCTACGGCTATAGTGTCGTAGCGACGTTGTTTCCGGACTGGCTGCCGGCCTCGTTCAAACATGCCGGTGGCGCGGTCGCGGTCTATTTTGAGGCGGGAGCCGTGATCACCGTCCTCGTCCTTCTGGGGCAGGTGCTCGAGCTGCGCGCCCGGAGTCAAACCGGCAGCGCCATACGTTCGCTGTTGCAACTGGCTCCGTCCATCGCTCACCGTCTTCGGGGTCCCGGACAGGAGGAAGAGGATATCTCGCTGGAACTGGTCCATCCCGGAGATCGGTTGCGCGTGAGGCCCGGCGAGCACGTTCCGGTGGACGGCCTCGTCATTGAGGGCAGCAGTGCGGTCGATGAATCGATGCTGACCGGTGAATCGCTGCCGGTGGAGAAGACGGATGGGTCACCTGTAACAGCCGGCACGCTCAACGGGACCGGTTCCTTCGTGATGCGGGCGGAAAAAGTCGGCGCGGAGACGCTGCTGGCCCGTATCGTGGCGATGGTCAGCGAGGCTCAACGAAGCCGGGCGCCGATTCAACGATTGGCCGATGTCGTCTCGGGCTACTTCGTACCGGTCGTGGTGGCGGTCGCGCTGATGGCTGGCCTGGCCTGGTGGTGGTGGGGACCGGAACCTCGCATGGCCTTTGCGCTGCTGAACGCGGTCGCGGTGTTGATCATCGCCTGTCCCTGCGCTCTGGGGTTGGCCACGCCGATGTCGATCATGGTGGGAACCGGTCGAGGAGCGACCGCAGGCGTGCTGGTCAAACATGCCGAGGCGTTGGAGAGGCTGGAGAAGGTCGATACTTTGATTTTCGACAAGACCGGCACCTTGACGGAAGGAAAGCCGACTTTGAAAAGTTTCCGGTTCGTCCCTCCTTGGGATCAGAACGAACTCCTGCGGTTGGTGGCCAGCCTGGAGCAGGCCAGCGAACACCCGTTGGCGTCAGCCATCGTGAGGGCGGCGGATCATCAGGGTGTGAAGCGTAGTGAGACGACGCATTTTCAGGCGGTCACCGGCAAGGGGGTCAGAGGGATCGTCGAGGGAAAGCAGGTGGCGGTCGGGTCGGTCGCATTTCTCAGGGATGAGCTACGAGTGCCGGCGCTGGAATTGCGGGCCTTGGCCGACGAGGGGGAACGATTGCGACAGGACGGGCAAACCGTCGTGTTCGTCGCGGTGGAGGGGCATGCGGTGGGGCTGATCGGTGTGGCGGATCAGATCAAGGAGACCACGCCGGAAGCCGTCCGATTGCTCAGAGAGGACGGATTACGTTTGATCATCGTGACCGGCGACAATCGCACCACCGCCGAGTCCGTCGCCTCCAGGCTGGGAATCACGGAGGTGCGGGCCGAGGTGCTCCCCGATCACAAGGGGGCCATCGTCAAGCAGTTGCAGGCGGAAGGGCGGATCGTGGCGATGGCCGGAGATGGCGTCAACGATGCCCCGGCGCTGGCTCAGGCCGATGTCGGCATCGCCATGGGCACCGGCACCGCCGTCGCCATGGAGAGCGCGGGTATGACCCTGCTCAAGGGGGACCTTCGCGGTCTCGTCCGAGCTCGGCGATTGAGTCGGGCCACCATGCGGAACATTCGCCAGAATCTGGTGTTCGCCTTCCTTTATAATGCGGTCGGCGTGCCGATCGCGGCCGGTGTGCTCTATCCGGTTTGGGGACAGTTGCTAAGTCCGATGCTCGCCAGCGCGGCCATGACGTTCAGCTCGGTGTCGGTCATCGGTAATGCGCTCAGGTTGCGACGGGTTCTCCTGTAAAGAAGACATGCGAAACAGGATGCGACACCGGCTGCCCGTCCAACTCTGCCTCTGTTTCCTCGCCGCGTTGGGGGGGCAGGCTCCCTGGGCGTCGGGAGCTGATCGGAGCAATGGCCTCGCGTCCGCGATCGATCTGCAAACTCAGATCAAGACCACCGCCTCCAAGGTCACGCCCGCCGTGGTCAGCATCTCCGCTACCGTGTTTGTGCCCGATCAAGCGCTGAGCGACGAGAACCTGCCCTTTGGATTGTTTCGAGACCAGCCGCAGCTTCGTCGACAATATGGCCAGGGCTCGGGCGTCATTGTGTCCTCGGACGGGTATATCATCACGAACAACCATGTCGTGGCCGATGCGGTTGATGTGGAAGTCTTGTTGACCGACCGCCGCCAGTTCAAGGGACGGGTAGTGGCGACCGACCCGAGGACAGATGTGGCCGTTGTCAAGATTCAGGCGGCCACACTCCCGACGGTACCATGGGGGGATTCGAGCAAGTTGTCGGTCGGGGATTTTGTGCTGGCGATCGGGAATCCCTTGGGGTTGAGCCGGACCGTGACCTTCGGCATCGTCAGCGCGGTGGGCCGAGCCGATGTCGGCGTGGCGGATTATGAGGACTTCATCCAGACGGATGCGCCGATTAACCCGGGCAATTCCGGCGGCGCGTTGGTGAATATCTGGGGCGAATTGGTGGGGATTAACACCGCCATTGCGAGCCCGACCGGTGGCAGCGTCGGCGTTGGGTTTGCCGTGCCGAGCAACATGGCGCGGACGGTGATGCAAAGCTTGCTGAAGACGGGCCGGGTGGTACGAGGATTTCTGGGAGCGTCAACTCAAGACGTCACCCCGCTGCTCAGCAAGGTCTTCAAACTTCCGGATGTGAAGGGCGCCATTATCACCGATTTGCAGGCCAAGGGGTCGGCCGAGCGGGCGGGCCTTCGCCGCGGCGACGTCGTTGTGCGATTCGACGGGCGTGAGATCCCTGACGGGGGACATCTACGCAATGTGATCGCCGCCGCACCGATCGGCAGCCGGCACAAGGTGGAGATCGTGCGCGACGGACGCCTGTTCCAAGCGGATTTGGCCGTCCAGGAGGCGCCGCGGGAACGTGCGAGAAAGGCCGAAGCACTCGATTTGGAAAGCCAGCGCACCCATCCGCTGGCGGGGCTGATGATTGATGAACTGACCCCGATGATGGCCAAGCAAATGGGGGCGCCGAGTCACACCGGGATCGTCGTGACGGATCTCGAAGAGGGCAGTCTCGCCGAAGCGGCCGGCATGCAGCCTGGCGATGTCATCCTCGAAGTCAATCGCCAGCCTGTGCCGAATTTGCTCGCCTACCAACAGGTAGTCGAGCCTATCAAGCCCACTGACCTGACTCTCCTCCTCATCAATCGACAGGGAACGGTGCTCTACGTCCCGATCCAGAGCGAATAGGAGCTGTGACCGCCCTCCTCTCGCTCGTATCCGATTCGATACCGATCTGTATCTCTTCGGATACGGCACGAGTGCTTGCCAGACGCTCGGCGTTCAGTAGGGACTCTAACCCGTGCGATTCATGAACGATTCTACGGCAATGACGGATTCGCTGCTGCGACGAACCGGGACAGTCGAAGGTGTTTTTCCGGCGGCGTATCAAACAGTGAGGGAGGAACACGCCCGTAGGGTGCTTCTCCGCAGGCGCTGTTACGGAAATACGATGAATAGCCGACGGTTCAAGCGAAGGTTGGTAGAGAGAGGCTTCGCCTGACAAGCTGCCGGTTCACACGAAGTGTGGTATGGCGGGCGGGCTCGCCGCTCAGTCTCTCAACATGCTGTTTCACTTATGCTTCGGGCTATTCACGTCTCCGGGCGTCCGTCTCACGACGTGATTCCATCATTTCGTCACGAATCATCATGAATCATGCGGGTTCGGCCACCATACCCACGAGTCGGCTGCTAGGCTGAAGCAGTTGCAGGACCTAGCCGGTACCCAACTTGCCTCCTTTGTGATCTGAACGGGCACCTGGCTCGCGCTGAGATCCTTGCGGAAGGAGACGGCTCATGAATAAACGACTGGTCACGGGACTTGGAGTTCTGGGCATGATGATCTGGCTGGCTTTGTTTTCCGCCGGTCTGCTTCTGGATTCGGCGCCCTATCGGAAGGCGATTGCGGCGGCGATGAAGGCCAATCAGTCTGTACTCCTGGAAGATGTGATCCTGGCTTCGCTGCTTTTTACTCCGACGAACGTGGCCTTCCTCAGCGTCCTGGCCGGATTTCTGGGCGGGTGCACCAGTGTCCTGAACGATCGCCATCTCTTGCAGGAGGAGATCCATCGGGCGCAGGAGGTGGGGGACCAGGGGCGGGTTTCACGACTGGAGCGCCGGATCAGATTCATGGGAGAGTCCCCCATTGTGTCGATGATGCGGGGGTTCGTGGTCTATCTGGCCATCATCTCGGGCATCTTTCTCGTGATCTCCAATCCATTTGATAATCCAAGCATGGATCAATTCATCCGATTGGCCGGCTTGTTCTCGGTCGTGGCCTTCATGATGGGGTATGATCCGACCCGGTTCGAGGACCTGTTGGAAAAAGTGTCTTCGCTCAGCCAGAAGCCACCACCGCGCAATCCGTGACGGTCTCTGGAGGCGGGGAGAGGCTCTCGGGCGACTACGTCCGGCGGGAGAAGAAGCGTGAAAGCCGGGTGAAGAACGAGGCGAGACTGAAAATCAATCCAGCCACGCTTGGGTACAGGCGGGAAGGGGTCGTTCCCACCGTTTCGTTGAAGGGTGAAAACGTGATCAGCAACAGGCAGCCGTCGTCGGTGGACGTTTCGCGGTGCAGACTGCCCGCTGCCGACCGGTGGTAATCGCCGGGGAAGAGAGCTTGTCCTTCGCAGACGCACCCGCCCTCCAACACGAACAACTCCTCCACCGCCGCATGCCGATGCGGGGTATGCCGAGTGCCGGGAGCGAATCGGACCAGCGCCGTCGTCCGCTGCGTGACCGGATCGTTGTAGAGCACCTTCATCTTCGTGCCGGCCGAGACGTCCAACCAGGTCCCTTCCGAGGCCCTGATGTAGGTGAACTCACGGCCGGCGGAAGCCTCCCGCTGCGGTTCAGCCTGAATGCGGGTCATGAGTTTGGCTCTGAGATCGGTCGGCGGCGGGACGGGGTCGATCAACGTCGCCAAGCGGGCGGCCGTCTGCCGGAACTCCGCCACTTCCGCCCTGGCCGTTTGCGCGTCGGCGCCTTCATCCTCGATGAGCCGTTCGAACTCACTCAGCTCCTGTCCGTCAAGGGCGTTCAGCGCAAGTAACGGAGCTTGGTCCTGTCGATCATCCGGTCGTGCCGGCGTCATCATACGAGTCCTTTTCCATAGGGAGCGAGAAGATCGCGCAATTTGATCATGCCCAATCGCATGCGCGTTTTGATGGTTCCCAGAGGAATGCCGAGCCGTTCCGCGATTTCACTCTGACTGTACCCGCCGAAGTACGCCATCAGAATCGGCTGCCGCTGTTCCGATGATAGAGCCTTCAGCGCCTGCTGCACGATCCGCCGTTGTTGCTCTTCGGCGGACTGAGCCTCGGGCGTTGCTTGATTCGATGGAAGCCACTCCGCCTCTTCCATCCGCGTAAATGTGGCCCGTTCGGTGCGCCCGGCCCTGATACGGTCGATGGCGCGGGTGCGGGCGAGGGTCATGAGCCAGCCTCCGGCGGTGCCCCGTTGTCGATCGTAGGTATGGGCCTGCTTCCAGACTTGCGTGAAGACGTCCAGCATGACCTCCTCAGCCGTATGAGTATTCCCCACGAGACGGAGGATCAGTCCATAGACTTGCGGGCTGGATTGATCATACAGCACGCCAAAGGCGGTTTGATCGCCCTGTGCCGTCTTGGCGATGAGGCCGATCCATTCCTGCTCTTTCGCCGATTGCTCAGCCAGCACGCCAACCATCCGTTCGGTCTCCTCACATCTCTACGAGATGAGCGGAGGTATTGGATTCATGGCGATCCATGGTCTGTCCGGACAAAAGATCCGGTAAGGTGGGACCCAAAGGATAGCACTCGGCAATCGGTCGTTCAACCACCCGTCCCAATCGTCCGAAATTGTAAATGTGAATAATGAAAGTCGAAATCTGAAATCCAAACGCTCCGCCGCTCCCGTAGAGGCAAACAGGAATTCATGCAACGGAGTTGAGAAAGAGGAGCACTTCAAGGTCGGTACTCATTTGACAGGAGGGAGCAACGATGAAGATAGGGAAGGCAGGATGGACCTCGTGGATGGTGATCGGGTTGCTGGCGATCGCGATCCCGGGCTGCAACATGATGGAGTCATCGTCGGGTGGGAGGACGGCGGATCGGTCGCTCTATGAACGGTTGGGAGGCAAGCCGGCGATCACCGCGGTGGTGGACGATTTCGTGGCTCGGGTGGCGGCCGACAACCGGATCAACGGGAAATTCGCCAATGCCGACATCCCTCGACTCAAGATGATGTTGGTCGATCAAGTTTGTGAAGCGTCCGGGGGACCGTGCAAGTACACGGGGCGCGACATGAAGGCGACCCATGCCGGGATGCAGATCACCGGCGGTGAATTCGATGCCTTGGTCGAGGATCTGGTGGCCACACTACAGAAGTATAAGGTCGGCGATCGCGAGAAGAAGGAGTTGCTCGGCGCGCTTGGCCCGATGAAGGGGGACATTGTCTCCTCCCCCGCCGCCATGGGGCCAAAAGAGGACGACCTGAGGCAATCCAATTGATGAGCAGTTCTGAATCCAAAGAGTATTTCCATCAACGGTCGGCCATGTAGCCGGCTGGCGCTTCTATCACTAGTGGCGCTTACTCCAACAAGGAGAGACAGACCATGACACAACCAGCCATCGTGCGAAGACCCACGAGGATGAAACGGAGACTCCGGACGACGGTCCGGCTGGCGACGCTCGCCGTCGGCGCTATCGGCGCAATCGGCGCAATCGGATTGACGGCTGGGGCGGTGATGGCGTCCAGCCACCGCGAGGCCCCGTTCATCACGGAATTGCCCAAGGTGGATGGCACGGATTTCTACATGTTCCGGAGCTATGAGCCTGGCCGACAGGATTATGTGACCATCATTGCCAACTATCTGCCTCTGCAGGCGCCATACGGAGGGCCCAATTACTTTCAATTGGACCCCGAGGCCATCTATGAGATTCACATCGACAACAACGGAGACGCGAGGGAAGACTTGACCTTCCAATTCCGGTTCAGGAACAGCCTGCAAGATCTGACTGTGCCGGTCGGACCGAGCGGCCAAACGAAAGATATCTCGATACCGTTGATCAATATCGGCCCGATTTCGTCGGGGAATGTGCAGGCCCAGAACATCATCGAGACCTACACGCTCGATGTTGTGAGGGGGCATCGCCGGACCGGGAACCGGCAACCGGTTGTCAATGCCGGCAACGGCTCGACGACCTTCAGCAAGCCGCTCGATAACATCGGCAGCAAGTCCATTCCGAACTACGAGCAGTACGCGGACAGTTTCATCCACACCATTGCCATCCCCGGCTGCGGGTCGCCCGGTAAGGTGTTCGTCGGACAGCGCACCGAACCCTTTGTCGTGAATCTCGGCGAGGTGTTCGACCTGATCAACCTGAATCCCCTCGGACCGCCGGATGGCCGGCGCAACATCCTCGACGACGCGAACATCACCTCGTTGATCCTGGAAGTGCCGATCGCTTGTCTCACATCCGGCACCGAGAAGGTCATTGGCGGATGGACCACGGCGAGCTTGCGGCAGGCGCGCCTGTTGCGGACCAGCGCCACCTTCGATCGTCCGGCGTTGGAGGGCGGAGCCTGGACACAGGTCTCGCGTCTCGCCATGCCGCTTGTCAACGAACTCGTGATCGGATTGAAGGACAAGAACCTGTTCAATGGTTCCAAGCCGGAGCATGACGGGCAATTTGCGGATTACGTCACGAACCCTTCGTTTCCATTCTTGATCCAAGCCCTGTTCCCAAGCGCGCCGGCGCCGACTCTCTTCCCGAGGGCGGATCTGGTCGCGGCGTTTCTTACCGGGATCAACACATCGGTGACCGGCAATCTCAATCAGCCGGCCAACGTGGTGGCATCCGAAATGATGCGGCTCAATACCGGCATTGCCCCCACCCCGAAGGTGGCTCAGAACAATCTTGGTGTGGCCGGGGGGGACCTGGCGGGATATCCGAACGGGCGTCGTCCCGGCGACGATGTGGTCGATATCACCTTGCGCGTGGCCATGGGGAAGCTCATTTCCGCGGGGTTATTCGGCAACCCGAGCCAGGCGCCGGCCGGCGAAGCGCCCCTCACCGACGGGGCTCTGGTGAACGCCTCCTTCTTCGACGAGGCGTTTCCTTATCTGAAGACGCCCATTCCCGGCGCGCCGATTCAGTGAGTTGGCGTGCAGAATCACAAGGGGGACAACATGATTCGACTCTCATTCAGAGCATTGGCCATCGGTTGCCTCTTGGCGCTGGCCGGCTGCGGCGGTGATGACGGGGGAGGGCCGGATGGCCAAGCTGGCGGAAGCGGTGGGTCCGCCGACTCGTTCACGACGATGGTGTCTCAGATCGCCTCCACATCGCTTGAAGATGTCGAGCCGGCCGACGTGGATCGGCTTGCACCTTCTCAACCGGAGGCGACCGAACCGGCCGCACTGTGAGACGAACGGACGGGCGGGGAGGGACAGGCCTCTCCGCACCCCAACCGGACAGGATGGTGAGAGATGCATGGGTATGAGTTGAGGATGACGGTCTTGGCCGCCGCGCTGCTTCTGATCCCCCTGGCCCCATGGGTCGGCGCTGCCGCCCCGTTCGTTCCCTCGGACGACAAGCAAGCGCTGGAGCGGGTCAGGGAGCGGCCCCTTGATCCCACCTGGCAAGAACTGCGACGGCTCCGGGAGGCGGTGAAGCGAAATCCGGGCGACGTGCAGCCGGCCGTGCGATTGGCCGCGCGCTATGTCGAACGGAGCCGGAGCGAGGCCGATCCCCGGTATCTTGGGTATGCAGAGGCTGTCCTTGCGCCATGGTTGGCACGAGAGCAGCCTCCGGCGGAAGCGTTACTACTGAGGGCGACGATCCGGCAGAGCCTGCATCAGTTCGACGAGGCGTTGGCTGATCTTCAGACTGTACTGAAACGACGTCCTGACTCGGCACAGGGCTGGCTGACGGCGGCGTTGATCCATCAAGTCCAAGGCGACTATGACCAGGCTCGACGCCACTGTGCGCCGCTGATTCGATTGGCCGGAGAATTTGTCGCGGGAGCTTGTCTCGCCTCGGTCGGAAGCCTCACCGGTCAAGCGGCGGTCAGCTACGATCTGCTTGATCGGGTCTCTCGACGCGGGGCAACCGTGAGTCCTGGAGAACGCCAATGGGTGGCGACGTTGTTGGCCGAAATGGCGGAGCGACGCGGAGCTGCGGCGGAGGCGGAAGGCCATTATCGAGCGGCCCTGCGGATTGGCCTCCATGATCCCTACCTGTTGGCGGCCTATGGAGATTTTCTGCTCGATCAGGGCCGCGCCGAGGAGGTGATCGGACTGCTCCAGCAGGACCGTAAGGCGGATGCGCTGCTTCTCAGGCTGGCTCTCGCAGAGCGGGCGGCGAATCACCCCAACGCGGCGGCGGATCGGGAGATCCTGCGGGCACGGTTCGAGGCGGCCCGGCGCCGAGGGGATCGCACCCATCTCCGAGAAGAAGCAAGATATGCGCAGCATATGTTGGAGAATGCCGGCCAAGCGTTGCGCCTGGCCCGAGAGAATTGGGCCATCCAGAAGGAGCCGGCCGACGCCAGAATCTTGTTGGAAGCAGCTACGGCGGCTCAGGACCCCGCGGCAGCCCGTCTCGCCACAGATTGGATCGAGGCGAACCATCTTGAGGACGTGCGTCTGAACGGGCTCGTCACCCGGAGCAAGGAGTAAGGTATGGCGCGCGTCGCCACCCATCTCGGTGCACTGATGTTGTGGATCATCATGCCGACTCTGCCGGCTTTCGCGCACAAACTCAGCGATAGTTACCTCACCCTGTCGGTCGAGACGAATCGGATCGACGGACGATGGGATATCGCCCTGCGCGACCTGGACTATGCCATCGGTTTGGATGCCGACGATGACGGACAGTTGACTTGGGGGGAGGTCCGGTCGCGCCTGCCGGCGATTCACGACTATGTGTTCTCTCGGCTCGCCGTGAGCATGGGCGAGGCGACCTGTGCCGGCCGTCCGACGGCCGACCTCCTGGATCACCACACGGACGGCACCTATGCCGTGCTGAAGTTCTCCCTCGATTGCCCGCACCCGACGCTTCGAATGGACATAAACTACAACCTCTTGTTCGATGTGGATCCTCAGCATCGCGGGTTGGCTCAGATCGTGAGCGGGGAAGGCGTTACCGGCGTCATATTTTCACCCGAGCACGCGCAACAGTCCGTGAGGGTCGGCGCGAGCCGTCCGTGGGGCACGTTGCTGTCGTACGCACATGAAGGTGTGCATCACATCTGGAGCGGGATCGATCATCTGCTGTTTCTGATGGCGCTGCTCCTCCCGTCCGTGTTGCGTCGTCGCGACGGGGTCTGGGAGGCGGTGCCGGCCTTTCGCCCGGCACTGATTCAAACGGCGGCCGTCGTCACGGCCTTCACGGTGGCCCATTCCATCACGCTCACGCTTGCCGCGCTGGACCTGGTCCGGCTCCCTGCTCGTCTCGTCGAGTCTGCGATCGCCGCCTCGGTCGTGCTGGCTGCGCTCAATAATATGGTGCCCTTGGTGTCCGAGCGACGGTGGGTCGTGGCCTTAGGGTTCGGCCTGCTGCACGGGTTCGGATTTGCCGGCGCGCTGGCCGATCTGGGGCTTCCACCGAACGCCACCGTGGCAGCGCTCGCCGGGTTCAATCTCGGCGTCGAGGCGGGACAACTGTTGATCGTCGCCCTGTTCCTCCCGATCGCCTACGGTTTCCGCCGCATGCGGATCTATCAGCGCGGAGTGGTCGCCGCCGGCTCCTGTTCCATCGCGGCCTTGGCCCTCTGTTGGCTGATCGAGCGCGCCTTTGATGTCAGCCTCTTCCCGTCCTGAGAACAGGGCCGGTGCTGAGTCGAGACGGCGACGACGGAGATTGACGACGCAAGAGCAAGGTGATACATAGTCACACGAATTACAAATTCGTAATACTGGTACGGGAGTGTGCTATGAAAAAACTTGTCCGGTTCGGCGTGTCGCTGGATCATCACCTGCTCGACGACTTCGATGACCTGATCAGCAGGAAGAACTACGCCACCCGCTCCGAAGCGCTTCGCGATTTGATCCGTGCCAATCTGGTCGAGCAGGAGTGGACGAACGATCAGGAAACGGTGGGGACCGTCACCATGGTCTATGACCACCACGTCCATGAGCTGACCGACCGCCTGACAGACCTCCAGCATCGCTATCATCGGCTGATCCTGTCCGGCCTCCACGTGCACCTGGATCACGACCACTGCCTGGAGGTCCTGGTCATGCGCGGTAGGGGCAGTGAGATCAAGAAGGTCGCGGATCTGCTGATCGGGACGAAAGGGGTGAAGCACGGGAAATTGACGATGACCACGACGGGAAAGGGGGTGAGCTGACCGTGCGCGTCTGTGTCGTCGATGGACAAGGCGGAGGCCTCGGACGTTGTCTGGTGGAGCGATTGCGTCCGCTGACCTTCGACGGGCACGAGGTCGTGGGAGTCGGGATCAATGCCGCCGCAGCCCGCACGATGCTGGCCGCTGGAGTCGGGCGGGTGGTCGCGGGCGAAGCCGCCATGCGGCAGGTGCTTCCTCAGGCCGACCTCATTCTCGGTCCGCTGAGCATTGTCTTCCCCGGCTCGATGTCGGGGGACGTGACGTCGGGAATGGCGTCGCTCGTCTTACGCGCGCGGGCGAAGAAGGTGCTCTTGCCGCTGAATCCGTATGAAGTGGAAGTGGTAGGAGTGGAGGGACGAACCCTCGATACCTTGATCGCCGGGGCCGTCCGGAGGGTCCGCTCGGTTCTTGAGACGATGCCGGCTCTCTGATCGACGAGCTTCTCCTCACATTGTCATGCCGGGCCACGAAGGTCTGGAAGGCTGCGTCGCAGCCGACACTGGGTCTTCGTGGGCGTCGTCTGTCGCGCCCATGGATTCCCGGTGATGGGAGTCCAGGCGCGATGACATATCGGCTGACCATTCTCATGGTCGGGCTGTTCCTCCCGGCCCTTCTGGCTCCGTGCCATGAGAGCCATGCCCATGACCCCGACGCTCCGGAGGTGGAAGCGCCCGAGGTCGCGGTTCTGGCGGACCGTCCTGTCGCCGCCTCCTCGCAGCAATTTATTCCCGACAAGGAGTACCTCCTTCAGCCTCAAGGTCGGCCTGCCCAGGTGTTGCGCCTGATTCCCGGCTTCATTGCGGTAGAGCATTCCGGCGGAGCGGGCAAGGCCGACCAATATTTTGTACGCGGATTCGATGCCGACCACGGCACCGACGTCGCGTTCTTTACCGACGGCATGCCGATCAACTTTCGCTCGCATGCTCATGGCCAGGGCTACACGGATCTCAACTTCATCATTCCGGAGACGATCGGGGGTGTCGAGGCCACCAAAGGGGCCTATCTGCCGGAGTACGGTGACTTCAACACGGCTGCGGCGGTCAACTTTCGGACCCGCGAGGTCGTCGAGGAAGGAATCGTTCAGGCGGCTGGCGGACAGTTCGACACGCAGCGGTACCTTTTGATGTTCTCTCCGACGAAGGATAAGGTCCGCACGTTATTTGCCGGAGAGGCCTACTACACGAACGGACCCTTTCTCAACGACAATCGGTACTTCCGGGCCAATTTGCTCGGAAAAATGACGACGAATTTTACCAGCCGCGATGAATTTGCGCTGACCGGCAGCTTTCAGAAAGGCCAATGGAATGCATCAGGGGAAATTCCCCAGCGAGCCGTCAACGACGGCTCGCTGGACCGATTCGGCGCCATCGATCCTTCCGAGGGAGGAAACACTACGCGGGCGACACTCCGTATGAATTATCACTACGACACGCCGTTCGACGGGACATTTTTCGCGAACGCCTACGGACAGTACTACAAGTTCGATCTGTTCACGAACTTCACGTTCTTTTTGAATGACCCCATCAACGGAGACGGCATTCAGCAATCGGACCGACGAGGCATCTATGGGGGCGACCTTGGATACAAGCAGCGGGCGGAGCTATTCGGCATTCCCAGCTTGGGGACAATCGGATTTCAAACCCGTGTCGATGACATCCATGGGAGATTGGGAACCCAAACCACACGCGTGCCGACCGGCATCACGACGGACAGCAATATCTTCGAAGCCTCGTACGAACCTTATGTCAAAGCCGAAATGCAGCCGGCATCCTGGATGAGATTGTCGGGGGGACTTCGTGCGCCGATCTTCACGTTTGATGTGAACAATCGATGCAGCACCTGTGTCGAACAGCCGGTCGGACGGAAATCATCCACGATGGTCCTGCCCAAGGCCAATCTCGTGTTGGGCCCTTGGTTCAAGACGGAGTTCTTTGCCAACTACGGCCAAGGGTACCACAGCAACGATGCGCGGTCGGCTGTGGCGATAGACTCGGTCCCGCTCGCTCGCGCGCAAACCTATGAGGTCGGTCTGCGCGCCCAACCCTGGGGACCGGACGGACTGATGCTGACCGCTTCCCTTTGGGCGATTGATCTCCAATCGGAATTGGTGTTCGTCGGTGACGAGGGCACGACGGAAATGCGAGGCCCTACCAGACGCCGCGGTGTCGAGGTGGCCACGCGGGGCCAGGTATGGGGACCGCTCTATTTCAACGGGCATCTCGCCTATACCAAGGCGGAGTTCACCAACGGCGACGCCATTCCGCTCGCGCCGGAGCTTACCGCCTACGGTGCCTTGCTGTTGAAATGGCCCGAGGGACTCACCTCGCAATTGCAGGCCACCTACTTGGGTGTACGCCCGCTGACCGAGGACCGGAGCGTGAACGCCCCGTCCTGGGTCGACTTTGATCTGACCGAACGGTATCAATTGCCGTTCAAGCTGTCCCACGGCCGCCTGGAAGCCTTTCTCTTCATCCAGAACATTTTCAACACGAAATGGGAACAAGCCATCTTCTTCTTCGAGTCCCGGCTCCGCCAAGAAATCGCCGGGGTGAACGACATTCACTTTGTGCCGGGGAATCCGAGATTTGTGATGGGCGGCCTCGCGTGGTATTTCTAGCAGGCTGCGGAAAGGCTTGATTTGTGTGCTTCGACTGGCTCATCACGATCGGAAATCACCAGTATATTCAATGACTGCTCCCTTCGTCCTGAGGCTCTCGAAGGATGAACGGAGGGTTTTCCCTCACCCTGCTAGAGATCGGGATGTCTAGGGAGTCTTCAGAACCCAGGTTGCCAATCGACGCGCCCATGGCGAGAACCGTCTTGAGCCAAGAGTACTTCGCCCGGCCGACCTTGAAGGTGGCTCGCGACCTGATCGGCAAGTATCTCGTCCGGCAAAGCGGAACGGAGGTGCTGGCTGGGCGAATTATCGAAGTGGAGGCGTATGTCGGACCGCGGGATCGAGCCTGTCATGCTTCGAAAGGACGAACAGCGCGAACGGAGGTCATGTTCGGGCCGGCCGGCGTGGCGTATGTGTATCTGATCTACGGAATGTATCACTGCCTGAATGTCGTGACGGAGGATGTTGAGTATCCGGCTGCGGTCTTGCTGCGAGCGGTCGAGGTAGGGGGGGGACTGATCGATGGGCCGGGCCGGCTCACGCGCTTGTTCTCGATCGACCGCTCCCTCAACCGTTGGGATCTGACCAAAGGAGAGGCGCTGTGGTTTGAAGATCGGGCGGAGGTGATCCGGCGGACCTCGATCAAAACCTTCCCTCGGATCGGTGTGGACTATGCCGGAACGTGGGCGCACAAGCCCTGGCGCTTTCGGCTCGTTGGCCATGGAGCCGGCAATGGCACTGTGCGGATCGAGAAGGACAAGAGAGGAGGAACGCGATAGGGCCCACTCTGCCTTGAGTTGGGAATAGGAACCAAGCGGCCGCTAAGCGTGCCGAACTACAGCATGGGCGATTCCGATGACGGGGCTACAGAGTGCGGGGCGGAGTGCGATTTCTTGGCGGAGGGTGCGTTCATCCTCAGAGGATACACTTCGACCTTTCTAGCGGTCGGCCCGGCCAACGAGGCCTTGGCGGAACTTCTCTATTCGCGAAGCGGGCTTTGTCGCGGGACGCTCAGACAAAAGAAAAGGGGGACCGACCTTTCGGCCGATCCCCCTTTTTCTTTCTCGAATCGTCGTAGGCTTACTTGGCGCCCAGGCTGGCATCGGCCTTGGTCGCGGAGGTCACAGGCGGCTCCACCTTGATCTGCGGACCCTGGACCTGCGGGAGCCGACCGGCTCCTTCCTTCTTCGTAATGCGGCCGTTATTCGCATCCATGAGTTTCTGCTCGGCGTGCTTGACGGATTCGGACGACTGGAGGATTGCAGCGTCTCCATGACCATCATGCTGTCCCGGATCGTTGGCCGTCGGTTGGCCGGTGACCGGGCTCCCGTCGTTCTTCATCGGGTAGCCGGGGTGTTTGGGCAGCAATGCGGGGTTCGCCATTGCCGTTGAAAGGGCAAACAGTACGCCTGAAACCATGGCACCGACCGCGAGTAGGATTTTCATGGCCTCAACTCCTTTGAAATAATGAATGATTGAAGAAACCTGATCGAGTTCGTAGGAAGTCGCGACAAAGCGGCGGAATCATAACGGGCCGAAGGAGGCCTGTCAAGAGCTGAAAGGTGAGGCGGCGAGGAGCCAGCGGTGGATCGCAATATGGTGAATTCCGCCATTTGAACAAGGGGTTAGTGTCGTGGATTCCGCCGGCCTCGCCCGCGATGGCGGAACGGTGGTCGCCGCACCATGGCGGGCAGGCGAATGGTCGTGGTCGTCCCTTGCCCCTCGCTGCTCGCGAGGCTGATGTGCCCGCCATGCTCCTCGACGATCTTTTTGACGCTGGCGAGGCCCAGCCCGGTTCCGCTTCGTTTGGTACTGAAAAAGGGCTCGAAGACCTTGCTCAGATGTTCCGGCGGAATCGGCGCCCCGTCGTTCTTGATTACCACCTGCACTTCCTGATGACGGCCAGCCCGGTGCGGACTGAGTCCGATATGGAGCTGGCCGCCTGGGGACATGGCTTCAATTGAGTTCTTAAAAATGCTGAGGAGCACCTGTTGCATCTTGGCTTCGTCGCAACGAACCGGAGCCAGATGGGCGGCGTAGTCCTTGGTGACCTGAATGCGGGTCACCTCCAACTCGGTCGACACGACGGCCAGGGCATTCTCGATAATCTCCGGTACGCGGCAGAGTCGGCGGTTGAGTTCCAGCGGCTTCGCAAAGTCGAGAATCTCGTTCAGCAGCGCTTCGATCCGGATCAGATCGCGCATGGCCTTTTCGACGCGCGTTTGTGGATCAAAATCGAGTATGCCTTCGCCCGTGACCTCTTCGAGCTGGGCGCGGATGGAGGCGAGCGGCTCGCGCAGTTCGGTGGCCAGAAAGGCGCTGAACTCCCCGATGGCGGCTTGGCGTTCCTGCTTGCGGATCGCCGGCTCCAGCGATTCCGCGGGCTGCACACGGGTCGGTTCCGAGGAGCCCGACTCGGCAGCGGCAGGCAGCGTGGCCGGATTCAAGGGCTTTTGGAATAGATCCACCAGCTTCAGGATGATCGGCTCCACGGCCGTCGCATCGGTTGGACCGTACCGAGTGGCCTCCTTTGCGGCGAGCGTCAGAGTTCCTCCTACCTGGCCGCGTACGAAGAACGGCAGGACGAAGGCCGAGAGGAACCGATCTTTATAGAGGTGCTTGTGGTCGGCGAATCGTCCCTGGGTCGATGCCAGATCATGGTCCACTCGCGGCTTGCGATGGCGGACCGCCCATCCCGATGCCGAGGCTTCGAGCGCCAGGCGCAACCCCGCCTTGAGGTCCCGCTTTCCGTCGCTTCTTGATTCGCCGGCGACCGCAATGACTTCGACTGATCCTGCCAGCGGGTCATAATGGGCAACCCAAGCTCGGTCAAAGGGGAGCACCTGCGCGCATTCTGACAGGATCGCCAGGGCCTGGTCCTGAATCTCGGGTGTGACGTAGGAGGGGGAACTACTCAGGGTTTCGAGCGCATCACGCTGAGCCGAAATCGGCTCGAGGGAGACCAGCGGGCGGGTCATGATCACGGAACCGTCGAAGAGTTGTTCCTTTTCGAGTGTCTTGGTGATGCCTTCGCAGGCGTTCTCGATCAGGGCCCGTTCCTTCCGTTGGAGCGGGGCCTGATCCCGTCGTCCCAAAACCAGCGCGCCATAGGTGCGTTGGCGATACCGCAGTGGAACCGCCAGCAGGTTGCGCGAGGAGGGCGTGACCAACTTGAGGCGCGCGCCGACCCCGCCTTCCTGTTCTTGGGACGAGTTCGCGGCGAGCGTCCGCAGGGTGCTCGACAGGGTGCGAAGAATCGTATGGACTTCCCGCGGCGTCAGCCCTTTCGACCCGTGTGCGGTCAAGGGGCCGCTCTCTCGGTGAAAGATGGCCGCCAGGGCTGCGTCCACGTTGAGATCGTTCAGAGCGGTGGTGAGCACCCGCTGCAGCTGAGTCTGTTTGGCGGTGAGGGCGGCTTCGACGGCGGGCGTCGTCATCAGGGGCTCTTGGGACTGGGTGTCAGCATAGTTCACGCGCAGCGATGCAAAGTGGGCAATCTTAGCAGCGCGGCCATGAGAATTCAATTGATGTGACGAGGCGGGCGGCGCTCGTGCGGATCCTCCACCCGTACGGCCCGGATCTGCGTTGAGGTCACGGCGGTGAGGATCGTGGTGACAATGCTGATGACAAGTGCCCCGAGTATGGCGGGCCAGAGCCCGGTCACGATGAAGCCTTTCACCAGGTAGGCCACGAGTTCCAACAGCACAGCGTTAATGAGGACCATGAACAGGCCGAAGGACAAAAGAATGAGCGGGAGCGACATGACGTAGAGAAGCGGCCGCACGAGCGCGTTCAGGATCGTCAAGACCAAGACCGCCGCCAGGCCGGCCGACCAGGACTGCACCTCGATCCCGGGCACGATGCTGATCGCAAGAAAGACGGCGATGCCCGTCACGAGAATTCGGGTGAGCAATCCGGTCATGGGGTCCTCTGCAGAATCACCTGCGGCACGCCCAACGGTATCGGTGGCGCTACTTGGCCTGAGCCGGTTTGTTGGAGAAGAGCACCTCGGTGGCGAGCAGACGGTCTCCTTGCTTTGTGGTTTCCACCACAACCCGATCTCCGATTTTTGGAAGCGGTCCGGTGGTGCCGGCTCCGCGCGGGCGGAATTGGGTCTTCTCGTTCAACAGGATCGAGTGTTTCTCGCCCTTTTGCGTGGTCACGTCAAGCTGTGTGCCGGTGATACCGGTGACAGTTCCGAGCACATGTTGACCGGACCCGTGGGCTGCGAGATCCGGGACGTGAGCTACGAGCAGATACGCCACGAGCAGCACCGATGCATATTGACGAAATAACATCACAGGCGTACTCCTTGGTTGTGTGGTTGTGCTAATGGCGATGTGAGGGTTGGCTGGCAGCCTCATGGCCATGAAGAAACTGGTCGAACTCCGCCTCCTCCTCGATCTGGTGCTTGCTTTTGGGATTGAGCTGCTTCATCTCGTCGAGTTCCTCCGGCGTAATCTGAGGCAGGTGGCGGATGAAGTGCACGAGCTGCCAACTGTCCAGATCCTTTCGGGGATCGCCTTCGCCCCAGCCCGGCATCGCCGTGAACCGCACACCGTAATGGATGGTGTAGAAGAGGACACCGTCCGACATGTCCTGGGTGTCGGGCAGGCGGAGATCCGGTGCGGGCGGGTAGACGTTCTTTCCGAGCTTGGTTTGGCCGCTGCCGTCGTTGGCGTGACAACTCGCGCAATGGTCGGCGAAATGCGCCCGCGCCTCGCCCAACGCGGCGGGCGAAAGCGGAACGGGATTCTGGGCTTCACGCCATTCCTTGGGGATCGCCCAGTATCGTGCGGTGCGCGCCGCCCAGATTTCAATCGCGCTGGGTTGCCCCTTGGCGCTGAAGCCGCTGGAAAAGTGGTCGTAAGCCATCCACCCTGCGCTGGCCAGCCCCACGGCCAGTACGATCAAGAGGAGATACCAGAGCGTCTTGATGGGGTTCAGAATGAAACCTGGCATACGCATCGAGCGTGTCCTGAGAGCGGCACCGATCAGATGGATCGAATATCTGGATCTAGTATAACGGGACGGGACGGGAGCCCGCCACTTTCCGCCTGATCGTGAGACCGTGTTTCCGCCGTCACGTCGCCGTTTGATTATGACGAAACCGCACCACCAACCGGCCGAACAGGCGGAGCAGGGCCACGGTTGTGATCGGAGTATAAAGCAACAGGCCCATCAACCCCAAGAGCGATTCGCCGATCCAGAACGTCACGCTCAGGTTAAACAAGAGCACGCCGTAGTACAAGCCGCAACCCAGCAGCACTCTGAGTGTCGTCGATCTCGATGGTGCCGCCTCGCGATCATCCGGCAGGTTCCGATCGATCACGCGGTAGATGCCGAGCGCGATGACGCCCACGACCACCCATCCGAAAAAGTTAGCGAGCGGAACGCCGAAATAGACTCCGGCTTCCGGGTAGAAATAAATCTTACCGAGAAACCACCGATCCCCCCGCAGCGCCGCCGGGTCGATGACGACGTCGATCAAGGCGAATAGCAAGCAGCTGAGCCCGAGCACCGGCCAGGAGCAGCGCGTGGCTGGCTCGAAACTCAGGGCCGGCAGGAGTGTGCGCGGCTGGTCCAGTGGCGCTTTATGCTGGATAGACCGAGTCGGCAGGAGGAACCACAGGGCCAGGCAGTAGCTGGCGAACAGCAGAAACGGAAACGAGAGCGAGTCCATGAATGGCACATCCCAGAGATACAGTTCTTGTCCCACCGTCGAGCCGGTGTAGAAGTACCATCCGAATGGGATGCCGGTCCTGGTGGACGACAGTTCGCACAGCAGGGCCGTGAGCCAGGTATTGATGAAGAAAAATCCGGTGCGCAGCCAGCCGAGCAGGCGGGAGGCCGCGAACAGAAACGCCGCCAGGAACAGGAAGACGTAGGGGCGGAGAAGAACTGTCCTGCCGAGTAAGACTAACGTATCCACGATGTCGAAGTGCCCAGCGTCAAGCGGCATTCGTCAATCGCGGAAAATCCTTGCCCCTACCTGTGCCTGACACGATTGACAGTTGACCATTGACGAATGACCTCTCTGCTTATGCATACCCATGATCTCGGAACCAGCGCACGGCCTTCTCCAGCGCGATCTCTACCGGAGGCTGCGACAGCCCGAGTTCGCGTACAGCCTTGGAACAATCATAATGCATTTTGTACTTGGCCATCTTCACCCCCTCCAGCGGAATGCGCGGTGGGCGGCGGGTGACGTAGTCGGCCAACCAGCGATTCAGGTGGGCCAAGGGAAGAATCAGTCCTCGCGGGAGCTTCACGCGCGGCACGGGCACGCCGGTGAGCCGGCTCAAGATCTCGAAGATCTCCTTCAGACTCAAATTTCTATTACCCAGGATATACCGTTCGCCGATTCGACCTCGGTCCATCGCGGCCAGGTGGCCGGTCGCCACATCGTCCACGTCGATCAAATTCATGCCGGTTTCGATGTAGGCGAACATCCGGCCCTTCATGTAATCGACGATCATCTGTCCGGTCGGTGTGGGCTTCACGTCCCCGGCACCGATGGGGGCACTGGGGTTGACGATGACGACGGGAAACCCGGCCTGCGCGAGCTTGAGCACTTCCTGCTCGGCCAGATACTTTGAGCGCTTGTAGTCCCCGGCCATCTGGGACAGTGAAACCGGGGTCTCTTCCGAGCCGACGCCCCCATTCGGCGGCAGGCCGATTGCGCCGATCGTGCTCGTGTAGACCATTCGTTCGATCCCGGCCTCTCGGGCCGCTTCCATGAGGTTGACAGTCCCCTGCACGTTGATGTCGTAAAACAACGAAGGGTCTCTGGCCCACAGGGCGTAGTGGGCAGCGACGTGGTAGACCCGCCGGCACCCCGTCAGGGCCTGGCGCAAAGAGGGACGGTCACGCAAATCGCCGATGGCGCGCGAAACGGAAAGACCCTGAAGGTTGCGAAGGTCGCTGGCGGGCCTGGCAAGCACACGCACCTCGCGTCCGGCGGCAGCCAGGGCTCGGACCACGGCCGCTCCGACGAAGCCGGTGGCGCCTGTGACCAAGGTCGTCATGGGGAGGGCTGAACGCTGAGGGCTGAGTGCGGGGTATCGAGGAAGGGCTGAGTGCTGGGTGCTGAGTGCTGAGGCGGAGAATGAGGAATCCTGCAATGGACAGACGGGTAAGAGCCGAAAATAAGAAGGACGGTGGCAATCAGCGTCGTCTTCAACTCAGCACCCAGCACTCAGCACTAATTCTTGCGGGCGACGATGTACCGGGCGAGTTCCCGCAGTGAATCGGCCGTCCTGCCGAACGAGGCCAGATGGTGGGTGGCTCGCTCGACGCACTCGTCCGCGAGCTTTCGCGCGCCGTCCACCCCGTAGAAGGTCGGGTAGGTTTTCTTTCCCCGTTGCGCGTCGGCGTTCGGGCTCTTGCCGAGTTCCTCCTGCGTGCCGGTCACGTCCAACACGTCGTCCGCGATCTGAAAGGCCAGCCCGATCTGTTCGGCATAGGCAGTGAAATTCGCCAGTTGGTCGGGCGGGGCGCCGGCGGCGATCGCGCCCATTCGGACAGCGGCACGGATCAACATGCCGGTCTTGTGCCGGTGGATGGTTTGCAGGGTGGGTAGGTCGATATCCTGATTCTCGGCTTGAATATCGAACACCTGCCCGCCGACCATGCCGAGGTGGCCGGCACCCACCGCAAGTTCGTAAATCAACTGGACTCGGCGAGGGGCGTCCAGTCCATTCCCGTCAGCCGGCCCGCTACAGAGTTCAAACGCCAGTGTCAGAAGCGCATCGCCTGCCAGGATCGCCATGGCCTCGCCGAACACCTTATGGTTCGTCGGCTTGCTCCTGCGGAAGTCATCGTTGTCCATGGAAGGTAGGTCGTCATGGATCAAGGAATACGTATGAACGAGTTCCAGCGATGCGGCAACCGGCAGCATAGCGGGGGCTTGGCATCCGAGCGCCTCCGCCGTGGCAAGGGTCAGGATCGGACGAATCCGTTTCCCCCCCGCGAACAGGCTATAGCGCATGCTCTCGTGCAACGTGGTCGGTTGGGTCTGCGCGGAAGGGTGGACCGACTCCAGAAACCGATCGACGAGTTGGCGCTGCTGTTCAAGATATCGGCGTATGTCCATTGGTTGAATTGATCGATGCGTGCCGGCTGATCGTAGCCGTCCGTATAGGGTAGGTTGGTTCCAAAACGGGATTGATTGCTCAGAGCGGTCGTGACATGGTGATCTGCCGAGAACCAGCCGATTGGTTGTCGGGAAATCTGCTGTCAGTGCTCGTTCTGCCTTTAAACGCGCGCGAGGTTAACAGGGAGCCGCGCACCTGTCAAACGGATCAACGGGTGGCGACTCCGACCATGGCTCCATTGTGCGCTCGTTGGTCCCTCGGCACTTGTCATTCAAAAGGGCGGTTGGCTATACTGCGCCCCATGAGCATTCGAATGGCCGGCGGTGATTGGGAGCCGCTTCTGTTGAATATCGAGCCGCGCCGGTGTCCCATCTGCCAACAGGGTTTGTATCGCGACCAAACCCTTTTCCGCGGCGGCTGGTCCCGCTGTACGGTCTGTAATGAATTCGTCCATTACAGTTGCCTCGCCAGCGGAAGATTCAGGTTCCTGAAGCGGCGACCGAGAATCTGTAAGCGGTGCGCCTCCTCGGCGTCCCCCTCCGCTCCCAAATCCGGCAATCAGGCCGCGTGAGCCTCTCCATCCCGATGTCGCCTGATGTGCCGGGCGGAGCCTCTGCATCGCAAGAGCGATTCGCGACGGTCGTTCGAATCCTACTGGCTCCCGTCATCTGTTGTTGGAGCGGCCTGTTTACCGCCGATTTTGTTCTGAGCGGGTATTACACGTGGCCGCGAACGAGCCGCGTGTTCGTTCTGACGATCACATTGGTCATCCTGGCCTACGAATTTGTGTACAAAGAACAGCGGACCCGCGAGGTTCCCGGGTCCGAGGCCCGGGCTCGCAGGGCGGTGCTGTACTCCTGTGTCATTCCGTATGCCGTCGGCGTTGGGCTGTTGCTTCTGCTGATTTCAGGTCGGTTCTAGTCGGTGTGCACCGGGCGGACAGGACCGTCGCCGAGAAACCCGCTGGCTCCTCTGTCGCGTGAGCCGATCTGCCCACTATGGCACCTATCTATCAGAGCGGGGCGTTCATCCAGCAATGTTTCGCCGTGCATCCGCTCTGCCTCACGGTCAAACGGTTGGAACATGGCGAGCGCCTGTTGCTCGGCTGCACGTCCTGCCACCTCACGCATCGTATCGGCCTGCGGACGGTTGTAGCGCGTCTGTCCGCCGTGCCTACAGAGTCGGGCGAAGCGCCGCCCGTGGGGAGCGAACGGACGGCTGCGGCGGCGCTAGCGGATTGTGCGGCGCAACATGCCCCCGCGCTGTCGGTTCGCCGCTTGGAGACGGTAGAGGATCTGATGGGGCTACGGTGCAGCGAATGCCGCCGCGTCTACGAACTACACGTCCAAACATTCGAAACGCATCAACGGTGAACGAGAAGATGCCCCTTGGCGGAGGATTGCACCGGGCGGACGCCGAATCGCATAGCCGCCGGCATCGGTGGGTATGTCGGTGGGTATGATGGACCGTGTTGCCGAGTGACGGCCAGATGCAGGAGCCGCTCGGTTTCGAGCCGGCTGAAATCAGATTGCTGGCCGATCGCGCATTTTTCACGACCAAAGCCAGGATCAGCCGGAGGATCCGCTCGACGTTGGAACGCCTGCGCGCGCTCCTGCAGGATGAGGTATCACAGACCACATTGCTCGCCCCGCCGGGGTTCGAGCCGACCAAGTCTCAGTTTGTGAAGGGTGAGCATCTGGAAGCCTGCCCGTATCAGTACCTCGACTATCCCAAGCACTTTGCCGGAGATGAGACGTTCACCTTTCGGACGCTCGTGTGGTGGGGACACCATGTCGCCTGTGCCTGGCTTCTCGGGGGCCGGCTGGTGCCAATGTACAAACAGCGCCTCATCGACCGGTATCAGGACTTGGCGGGGCAGAATCTTGAACTGTCGCTGGCGCCCACCTTATGGGAGTGGAAGCGAGGCGAGGGCTATACCCTGCCGCTCCTGCCCTCCAGCCGGGCTCAGGCCGCGGCGGTGCTGGAGCGGCGGACTTCGATCAAGATCGCCAAATTCGTACCGCTGGACGATGCGTCGTTGCAGGACGGCCGCCTGGCGGAAGCGGGCTGCGAGGCGTTCCGGCGCCTCCTGCCGCTCGTCCTGGAATGAGCCGAGAGTCCGGACGCTGCGGCTCCGGATTTGTCTCGCTCCGCGAACTCCGCTAGACTACGCACCACTTTCTGCGCCGATCGTGCAAATTCATTCACGGCAATCAGGACGATCAACAGGTGGACGGTTCAACCGAGGTTGCTATGGCGAAGAAAGAGAAGAATCACTGGCGGGGTTCTCCGGCGGAGTATCAAACACTGAAGAAGGGATGCGCCCGTAGGGTGCTTCTCCGTCGGCCCAGTTACGAAAATACGATGAATAGCCGACGGTTCAAGCGAAGCTTGGTTTCAAAAAACGAAGAGAAGCGAATCACTGGAGGAATTTCTCCGCGGGCGTCGATGAAGAAGGCTGCGCCTGAGGAGCCCGCGGTTCAAGCGAAGCTTGGTATAGAAGGGCTTCGCCCGATGAGCCGCCGGTTCAACCGAAGGTTGGGATGGAGGGTGGTATGACTGGAGGAGTGGGGCACCGTGTGGGGCTGTGGGTGTTGACCGTGAGCATCGTTTGTCTTGGGGGATGCGCGGGCAAGGGTGAAGTGGTCAATCTGGACTTGACCATCAAGCCGATGGCGCAGGAAGTCGCGTCGGATGAGACGGTCAAGATCGTCGTGGAACCATTGCAGGACCAGCGTCCGGATCAGACTCGGTTGGGCATTCGCACGCACCTGACGGGAGGCGCCACCTATTTCAGCGTGCCGGGAAACAAGACCGGCGAGGCGGTAGCGCGGACCTTGGCGGACTATTTGCGACATAAGGGGTGGCAGGTCGGGTTTCAGACCGCCGGGCTGGCCCCGACGGAGGGGAAGACCGACATTCTGATGAGCGGGACCATCCGGAATTTGTGGGCGACGGCCAAGAGCCGTTTCTTCTCGACCAAGATGGAAGTGAAGAGCAGCATCGTCGTGCGAGCCCAGAACAACGTGGACGGGAGCGTGGAGAGCATCACACTCGATGGCGCCGCATCCGATACCGTGTGGTTCTTTACCCAAGCCAAACTGCAAGACCTGGTGAATGCCGTCCTCAAAGATAGCTATCACAAATTAATCATGGATACGCGCATCGAAAATCGCGCATGGCGACCCCGGGAATAGACAGGTCGCGCCGGTGGAAGGTTGGGAGCATGCGTGAACGACGATGGGAGTCGGCGGCCGGCCTTGCGTTCGACGAGATCCTTGGTCTCGGCGATCGGCTGGCGAAATTGGGCTTGAAGCCGGCGGTACCCACCAAAGACATCATCGGCTACATCGAAGACTGGACCGTTGCCAAGCCCGACGACTTCGACAAGCTCGATCCCTGGGCGACCGAGGATGTCACGCTGGTGCACGTCCGGGACGATTGGCAGGGAGATTTTTTTCTTCTGGCCGGCGGTTACCACACGGTCTATCAGCGGTACCAGGCCGTCGGGACGTACTGTTCGATCAGCCATCCCTGGCGGACGGGCGAGGTGCTGACCCGCCATGACCAACGCGGCATGCTGTGGTTGGGCTTCCGCCACGCCCACTCCTTTATCCGGGTGCGTCTGAAAACCGCCGAGGTGATCACGCCGGGTGAGAGCCGGGCCGATCAGGAGCGGGCGCTGTGGCTCGACGAACGCCGTCGCGCCTTCCAGGCGGCCATCCAGATCC
This sequence comes from Nitrospiraceae bacterium, assembly GCA_050246315.1. Lineage (GTDB taxonomy): Bacteria > Nitrospirota > Nitrospiria > Nitrospirales > Nitrospiraceae > Nitrospira_G. Next base: position 96,346 of record JBFWWG010000009.1, read on the forward strand.
TCGATCTCTCTATCGAGGCGATAGAGGACAAGGATGTGGTCGCATTGCAACCCATCGAGGCGACCGTGCCCTTCTTCTGCTCCTGGCCGGATGCGTTCGGCCCTTGCCAATTCGAGTACAACTCTTCCGATCCGTTCGAATTCCTCGTGCCGGCCAGCAAGCTGGCCGCGACCTGCGGCAACGAACTCGTCACCGTCCGAAGCTACCTGACGGGATTTACCGAAGAGGTGCTGACGGAATTTGCGGATGCGGTGCCGGGTGCACGGGCCTGTTATCGCTGCTCCGTCCATTGTCCGTTGGACGAGGTCCCGGAGATTCTGGACGTGATCCTGCCCGACGGCCGGTTGTATGCGACCCTGTGCGAGTTCCAGACGCAGGAGCTGCTGCCGGCCGGTGACGACGCCTCGGCGATCGTGGGCTTGGTCGGCGGCCGCGGAACCTATCAGGTCGAAGTGCGGCTGAATCGGGCTCCGCTTCCGGAATCACAGATGCCGGCCTGGATTGAGCGGTTGATCGGTCTGCCGGTGACTTACGCACCGCTCCCGCCTTTTCCGTAACCGAATGCTTCAAAAGAGTTTTCAGCTTTGTCGGGGCACCCGTCTACCGTATTTTGGTGGGACAACAGGGTTACTCCCTGGCAACCTTCAACGCTAAAACGGCGAAGAAAAGGGACAACGAGAAAGCACATGGGATCACGAGAGAATCAAACCGGTAGTGGAAGAAGGTCGGGAGAATGGGTCATCACGACGGGACTGTATCTCATAGAGGTGTTCGTCGTGTTGCTGGTGTTGAGTTTGTACCGTGTGGAAGGCAAGCCGAGCCTGTCCGCCTTTCTCGTGTCTCGTCCCGGCCTCGTCAGCCTGATGTTGGCGTTCGTCATCTCAGCCTTGGTGATCTTGGTGATTCGACAATGTCGGCTCACGACCCGGGAAGGATCGAGGAAATGGGTTCTCGCGATCGCGATGAATGTCGTGGTCCTCATCACGGTCTTACTCGTTATGGAGATTGGGCTTCGGGTCGTGGCTCTCCCGAATAAGCTTGGCGAGAATCTCGGCGGGAAATTGCTCTATCCGAAACAATGGGCGCGGGCCACGGAATCTTATCACGTACTGCTGCGGAAGGCCGAGACCCAACCGACTTATCTGGTGTTCGATGAGACGCTGGGCTATACCGTCGGGACCAATCGTCGCAGCGAGGAGGGCCTCTACTTTAGCGGGCCGGAAGGGATTCGGAGTGCGCGGGTCGGCGAGTCATTTGAACGGACGTCGCCCGGATGCCGCATCGCCCTGGTGGGGGACTCCTACACCTTTGGTGAAGTGGTCCGGTATGAAGACACGTGGGCCTATCGGATGCAGCAACGGTTGGGACCCCGCTGTCAGGTCTTGAATTTCGGGGTCGGTGGGTACGGTGTGGATCAGATGTATCTGAGGTATCTGAAAGACGTCCGTCCTTGGCATCCGGATCTGGTGCTCTTCGGATTCATTGATCACGACGTGATTCGGTCGATGGCCATCTATATTTTTCTAATGTTCCCCGACGGAGGCATGCCGTTCGCGAAACCGCGGTTCATTCTAAAGGATGGGGAGCTGGAGGTGCTCAACAGGCCCTTGCCGAGCATTCCGCAGATGCTGGCCGAACCCTCGATTCGGAACCTTCCGTTCATCGAGTACGACGTGAATTACAGAGAGACGGAGTGGGATCGCCCTGCCTGGAAACATTTCAACCTTTCCTACGCGTTCAGGTTTCTCATTTCGTTATACCCGCTGCATGAACCAGAGCGACCGCAAATTGCCGACATAGAGACGGAGCGGGTCAACCGAAAGATCTTCGAGGAATTCGTGCATGCCGTGCGATCGGATGGCGCGACTCCGCTGATCGCCTACCTTCCTACTGATACGGACTTTCCCATTCCCTCGTGGGAACATATTGGGCTTAAGATTCTGAGAGAAGCCGGTCTTTCTCATCATGACCTGCGCAGATGCGTCGGGGCGACGGACGTATCGAAGCTGTTCAACCCCCGAGAAATTGGAGGGCACTATTCGCCGCTGGGGAATCAGGTGGTCAGCGACTGCCTTTTCCAACAAGTTCGGGAACTACGCGACCTGGAGGCCTTGAGGGAACGATCGGTCGGCTCATGAAACAGCTTCGCATAAGGAGAGAGGGCGCCACACGGAAGCGGCTCTTACAGCCTGCCCTTCGGCTGGCCACATCGGTCTTCGCACCATGCAGATCCGTAGCCGCTCGCTAATGCGCGGAGGCGGGCACGGAGAGCTGACTCTGATTCGCGACAATCAGGTCGTAGATGGCATCAACCACCATCCGGCTGCCCTCTGAGTTGGGGTGTGCCGAATCGATCCAGATCGGCCGTGCAGTCTCCTGGTAGATGAGACTCAGGTCGAGCGCCAGCACACCTTTGTCCTTGAGGTGAGCCACCTCGGTTCGGAGCTTCGGATATCCGTGAAGGACATGGAACTCGACGGGGTAGGAATGATGGATAATAAAGTCTTCCTCTGGCGTCAGGATTTTGGAATTTGGAACAAATGGGTTTGGTTGGAGCATGTGAAGCGAGAGGCTTCCTTCTCTTGATGCCACGTCATGCACCAGCCTGTGGTATAGTGTCCATTGCCGAGCCGCATGGCCCAGTATCTCCTCTTCCGGTACTTCAAAAAATAGTCTGCCCGTACGGTAGCTCTGACTTAGTGCCATACTTTCTCTCTCGATGGCGAGAAACCAATGCGTATAGAGGGTGTCCCAGAGGTAGTGTGTGACGAGGCGCCTCTTGAATGGCGGCATCAACGACCAGCGTGTGATGAACGTGGACCACTTCTTCAGAGAAATGATCTTCGCCGTTCGATCGAATTGCTCAGGGGAGAGTTCCTGTCTGGCCATTTTGAATCGAAACACTTGCGCCTTGGCGAATTCTGGCGGAAATCCGGAAAGGTTGTTTTCGACGTAGTTCCAGACTTCATTCAGTCCGTCTATAAAGACCACGATGTCAAACAGCTCCCTGAAGTAGAGGTACGCGAAAACCGTTTGGGGGATGGCATAGCCTCCCACTCCCATGCTCAGGATCACGGGCTCTCTCGTAGGAAAGAGCGCTTTGAGTCGGGCGCTTAGATATTTGTGCTCACGGCCCACATAATCTGCGAAGGAACCCCCAAAGATTCCGACCACCAGTGAGTCCGGTCCCCGTCCATTGGAACCTGCTACCGAGTAGCCCGAAGGAGTCAAGAATACGTCGCGTCCGGTCAGAAACCCGAAATTGTTTATGCCTTCGTCTTCGGGGTTGTACGTGTAGCCGAACAAGGGGTGTATCACCACTCGATTTTCAAAACGAGGCTCTTCGGCTGGATTCCTCGACCCGGTGAGATCCTTCAGTGCATCCGAGCGCTTGGAGAGGAGTGACTGGGTGTCGAAGTCTCTGTATTTCACCAGCCGGTAGCCCCAGAGGCTAATCTCCAGGATGAAGAGGCCGGCGAGGATTCCACCTACAATCAGACTCACATTAATGAGACCTTGAACGGTCTTTCTCACGGAGGTACCTCAACCGATGTAGTGAGCCCGCTCGCCAAGGAGATATCTCCCAACCCCCCACGGGGTATCGCGGGACGCCGTGCGGCGTGCATTATACTTCGCCACCATGTCCTCTACACGCGGCAGACGAAGAGACAGGCACTTTCTTTAGGGGGGGATTGAAAATACACGTATTTTGTCGCCAGCAACACATCATTCCGGATATCCATCGTTGTCCACGCGACTCATGGCCCAGATTTGGTCCCTCCTCAACAACCCCTTTCTGCCGCCGGTGTTCTTCTTCGCCGGGGTGGGCTATGACACGCTCACCCTGACCCGCATCGATCGCCTCCAGGACAATCTCATCCTGCTCCTCTATCTGGTGGTCCTCGGCGTCCTGATTATCCTGACGGGACGAGAGGAGTTCCGGAGCGGGGAACCGGAGTTCTGGGAATCGCAGCCGGGGATGCTTCGCTGGCTCGGCCGCGCGCAGCCCTATTATCCGATGGCCATGCAGTTTCTCCTGGGCGGCCTCTTCAGTGCCTATGCCATTTTCTATTTCCGGAGCGCCTCGCTGACCTCGAGCGCCATCTTTCTCTTGCTTCTGGTTGGGGTGCTCGTCGCTAACGAATTCCTGAAAGACCGGCTGACCAACCTGAGCCTGCTCATCACGCTCTATGCGCTGGTCTGCCTCAGCTTTTTCACGTTCTTTCTTCCCGTTGTGACGGGCTGGATGAACCGGGCGGTCTTTCTCGCCGGGGTCGGCCTGAGCGCCGCCACCGTCTATCGTGTGGTTCAATTGATCGCCAAGGACAATTCCGCCTGGACGAGGCGGCACAGCATCAAGACGCTGACTCCTGCGGCCGCTGTGATCGGCCTGCTCGTCGGATTCTATTTTTTCAACTGGATCCCACCGGTTCCGCTGGCGATGAAGTTCGGAGGGATCTATCATGAAGTGCGGAGGGCCGGCGATCGGTTCGAATTGACATTCGAAAAGCGGTGGTTTGAGTTCCTCAAGCGGTCCGACTCCGATTTCCCCGCCGGGGAACCGGTGTATTGTTTCACCGCCGTCTTCGCCCCGGTGAATCTGGACACAACGGTCTATCACCACTGGTACTATCGAGCCGACCGCGGCAAGCCCTATACCCATGCCGATCGGATTCCGATCAAGATTTCCGGAGGACGGGAGGACGGGTACCGCGCCTACAGTTTCAAACAGCGGCTGGACCAAGGAGACTGGCGCGTGGACGTAGAAACGGAGGACGGGCGGGTGTTGGGACGGGTCGCCGTGCAGGTGAAGACACGACCGACGGAACTCTCCAGGTTGGCGACGATCGCCTATTGAAGGTCAAGAGCGGCTCTGCTCGTGCCGCATTCTTGACGAAGACCTCACCGCTCTGTCACAAGAGGTGGCGTATCTTCTGTCCCGCCAGGCTCATAGGAATAGGATTCTCCGATGCCCGAGGACGCCTCTCCCGCTCCTTCCGTGACCGGTGAGCCGACCATCGATCTCAGCGCCCCGGCTTTCTTTCTCAATCGGGAGTTGAGTTGGCTCGAATTCAACAGCCGCGTGCTGGAAGAGGCGGAACGGACCGAGTATCCCCTGCTTGAGCGCGCGAAGTTTCTTGCCATCTATTTCAATAACCTCGACGAATTTTTCATGATCCGGGTCTCGGGCCTCCGGGAGCAACTCTCTGGAGGCGTACTCGACACCCCTCCCGACGGGATGACTCCGGCCCATCAATTGGCGGCGATCGGGCGGGTGTTACAGGACCAATTCGCCCGTGTGGCTCAGATCTGGGATCACGATCTCCGGGCGACACTCCGCCAGACCGGCATCCATCTGCTTGAGTTCGGCGATCTCATGCAGGACCAGCGATTGGCCCTGCGCGACTACTTCGCGAAGGAAATTTTCCCAGCCCTCACCCCACTGGCCTTCGATCCGACCCATCCGTTCCCCCACATCTCGAACCTCAGCCTCAATTTGGCCGTGGTCGCGCGCGATCCCGAAAAGGGCACCTGCTTCGCCAGAATCAAGGTGCCGGATCCGTTCCCCCGGTTGGTCCCCGTTCCTGCCTCGGTGGAGGAAACACTTGATCAGGAGGCGCATTTCGTGTGGCTGGAGGATCTGATCGCGGCCAACCTGGACCTGCTCTTTCCCGGACTTTCGATTCAGGCCTGGTATCCCTTTCGAGTTACCAGGGACGCAGATCTGGATCTGGAAGAAGACGAGGCGGCGGACCTGCTGGAGGCGATCGAGGAACAGGTGGATCTGCGGCATTTTGGCTCGGTCGTCAGGTTGGAGATTGCCGGGCAGATTCCGGATTCGATTCGCGACCTGTTAGTCCGCAACCTGCAGTTGGCTCCCTATCAGGTCCAGACCTACGAGTTCCGGCTCGGCTTGGCCCAGCTCATGGAACTGACCAGGCTGGATCGCCCGGATTTGAAGTTCCCGCCGTTTCAGCCTGCCTTGTCGGACTTCTTCGGGAAACAGAATGGTTTTCAAGTCATCCAGCGGCGCGACCTGTTGCTCTATCACCCCTATCAGAGTTTCCTACCGATCGTGGAGTTTGTACGCCAGGCGGCGGCCGATCCGCAGGTATTGGCGATCAAGCAAACCCTGTATCGAGTCGGCGCCAATTCGCCGATCGTCGAAGCCTTGGTGGAAGCCAGACAGAACGGGAAACAGGTGGCGGTGCTGCTGGAACTCAAGGCGCGTTTCGACGAAGAGAACAACATCGAATGGGCTCGACGGCTCGAAGATGAAGGGGTGCATGTCGTGTACGGGGTGCTCGGGCTGAAAACCCACGCGAAGCTCTGCATGGTCGTCCGGAGGGATGCCGACCACATCCGGCGGTACCTGCACTTGGGAACCGGCAACTACAACCCGGTGACCAGCCGGATCTACACGGACTTCAGCTTCCTCACCTGCGATAACGAAATGGGCGAGGATGCGACGGACCTCTTCAATTCGCTGACTGGCTACTCTCGCAAGGCTGCCTATCACAAACTACTCGTCGCGCCCCATGGCCTGAGAGAGCAACTGCTGGCTCGCATCGATCGGGAAATTCAGCGGCATCAGCGTCATGGCGACGGGTACCTCGCCTTCAAGATGAACGCGCTGGTCGATCCACCGTGCATTCGCAAACTGTATGAGGCATCGCGCGCCGGTGTGTCGATCGACCTGCTGGTGCGCGGGATCTGCTGTCTCCGGCCCGGCCTGAGAGGGATCAGCGAAACGATCAGGGTGCGCTCGATCGTCGGCCGGTTTCTGGAACATTCGCGGCTGTTCTATTTCCGTCATGGAGGCGAGGATGAGCTGCTCCTCGGCAGTGCGGACCTCATGCCTAGAAACCTGGATCGCCGCGTCGAGATTCTCTTTCCGATCGGCGACCGGCGGATGCGGGAGGATATTCTGCGGCAGATCTTCGACGTGAATTGGCGGGATACGGTCAATGCGCGCGAGTTGATGCCGGACGGGGCTTATGTCCGGCTCGGTCCGGCTCCGGGCGAGGTCCCGTTCAATTCGCAGGAATCGTTGCTTCAAGCGGCGAAGGACGGGCTGTTGCTGGCCGCGTGCCGGTGAGGCGGCCGTGCGGACGTGGCTCCGACGCGCAACCGACCACAAACGCCTCGTCAGTCTGAAGGTGTAAGCCGTCAGATCGACGATTCCGGCCAGGCGCGCCGAATCATGGCCAGGATCTGCGCCGCGTCGTCGTGCCGCAGGTATTCCTTCCTGGCGGCCCGTTCAATCAACGCGACTGCCTGCTGGGCATGCCGGCCCGCCGCTTTATGGTTCGCTTGGCGCGCGGCTTTCCAGGCAAGATCCAACAAGTGATTGATATCGTGGACATGGGCTTGAACAACCCGGCGGTTGCTGTGCCATTTTGGACTGTTCGTCGCGGCTTTGTGGATGGAAACCTGCACGTCATAGAGCCAATCGCGGCCTGCTTGAAGGTGGGGAGCCTCGGCCGATGAAAAGGTCGCGTCGACGGTCCAGGTGGCACTGATGCCGATCAGTGCCACCATACCGATGATCTGTCTGTACATCATAATGCGATCTCCAGGTGTCGATATCTGTCTTGCCAGGCTGCGGACTTCAAGAGTGCAAAATGTAAATGTAGCAGGTCGAACGAGGGTGTCTACGTGCTTGCACTGAAGGCTGAGAAATATACTCACCTGTCTGGTCGGGTGTTTCGTCCGCCTGCCGGGTCCATTCGATTCCGACCGATTGTCGCCATCGTTCGTTGAGATCTGGTCCGTGAGGCAGTTTCTGCCTCCGGAATGGGCTTGCAAGTCGGCAGTGAATGACGGGAAACTAAGTGCGGCCCTTACGCAACATACAGGGAAGCCGCAAGTTACGTTTGCCGTCAAACAGAGGCTGGAACCATGTCCGGAGCTGACAAACCCCGCACCACTCTCCAACGGTTGGCGCCCTGTCCGAGCAGCCCCAACTGCGTCAGCACGCTCAGTACGTCCGATCAACACCAAATCGCACCCTATCGCTATCGCGGTACGCTCGCTGAGGCCAAACGCCGACTCAGAGAAGTCGTTGCCGCTCAACGAGGCGCGAAGATTGTCGAGGAAGACCAGACCTATCTGCATGCGGAATTCACGAGTCGGATCTTTCGATTCGTGGACGACGTAGAGTTCATGTTCGAGGACGAAACCAGAACGATCCAATTCCGTTCGGCCTCCAGGACCGGCTACAGCGATTTCGGCGTGAACCGGAACCGGATGGAAGAGATCCGGCGGCTTCTCGAAGGCAAACTCTGAATCAATCCATTAAGGAGGGATGATGCGAATCGCCAACGTTGCGCGGCTGGCACTGGTCCTCGTGTTTCTCGTAATCGGACTCTCCCCTCCGGTGCAAGCGGCCGATCGGGAGAAGCTCCTCTCGGACTCGGGGGTGTTCGCCACATTCGCGGTCTTTTCGGTCGATGAGGCCTGGTGGCGGCTGGATCGGGAGGCGCGGACGAAGGTCGGCGAGGAAATCAAAGGAGTGCTCGACAAGCATGGCGAGCAGGTGGTTGCAGACCTGTATCTATTGCGGGGCCTGTCCGACCGGGCGGATCTGATGCTGCGCCTGCATTCGACCGAGCTTGCCCGGCATCAGCACGTGGTGCTCGATGTCTTGGCCACGTCGCTCGGGCGCTATCTCCATCTCGTCTACACGTTTCACGGGATCACTAAGCCGGCGACCTATGTGCCGGGCTTTTCGGACGAGCTTAAAGCGACGATGAAGACCCCTCCCGATCCGGGGCCGAAACCCTATGCGATCGTGGTGCCGATCAGAAAAGACGCGGAATGGTGGAACCTGCCGCAGGCGGCGCGGTCGGAGATGATGCAGGAACATGCGCAGGTCACGTCACCGTACTTAAAGACCGTGAAGCGCAAACTGTATCATGCGAGCGGTCTTGACGATCTGGACTTCATCACCTATTTCGAGACGGCGAGGCTGGACGAGTTTCACAACTTGATCCTGGCACTGGAACGGATCAAGGAGAACCGGCATAACCGGCGGTTCGGCCATCCGACCCTCTTGGGAACCGTGTGTACGGTCGAGGAGCTCGCGGAGGTCTTTGCGCGATAAGCCTTGGCAGGCGGAGAGGAGACCGTTTCCATGTTGCCGGAGAAACCGGCCGTGACCATGTTTCCCGTTCATGAGCTGATTCACAGGCGTTGGAGCCCTCGTGCCTTTGCCGACCGTTCCGTAGACCCTGAGAAGCTCGGCAGTCTGTTGGAAGCGGCGCGTTGGGCCGCGTCCTCGAACAATGAGCAGCCGTGGCGCTTCATCCTGGCGACCCGCGACTGCTCGAAGGACTTCGCTCGCCTGCTCGGCTGTCTGAAAGAGTCGAACCAGGTCTGGGCCAAACAGGCCCCCGTGCTCATGCTGTCGGTGGCCAGCCGGACCTTTGCCGATGATGGCGAACCCAACCCCCATGCGCTCTATGATGTCGGACAGGCGGTCGCCAGTATGGCGATCCAAGCTACGGCGCTGGGTCTTGTGATCCATCAAATGGCGGGATTCTCCCCGGACAAGGCGAGGATCGAGTTCGACATTCCCGACGGCTTCGAGGCGGTGACGGCCATTGCCGTTGGCTATCAGGGGGATCCAGCTACGTTGTCGGACCGGCAGCGTCAGCGCGAGCTGGCGCCTCGCGAGCGAGAGCCGCTGAGCGAGCTGGTCTTCGCCGGACGATGGGGCGAGCCGGCACAGGTGGCGTCCGGAGTCTCTCCGATGGTACGGTGAGGATATTCGGGAGTCGATGACATATGCAGACCTTTCTCGCAGAAGTCGATCGAATCACCGACCTCACGCATGACGTGCGCGAGGTCGAGTTGCGGCTGCTGGAGCCCGAAGCCATCGATTTTCAACCGGGACAGTTCATCTCCTTTGACATCGTGGTGACGGGCAAGCCTAGGCCGGTGACGAGAGCCTATTCGATCGCGTCTCCGCCCAGCCGGCCGAGACAGATTACGCTGCTGTTCAACCGGGTAGATCATGGCCCTGGGTCGAGTTATCTGTTTTCACTCAATGGGGGAGATCGAGTGCACTTCAAGGGGGCGGCCGGGACTTTCCGTCTGAGGGACGACGGGACACGCGACCTCTTGTTTGTCGCCACGGGTACGGGCATTGCGCCGCTGCGGGCGATGATCTGGACGAAGTTGGAGCAAGGGAGTCCCTGCGCCATCACGCTCTTTTGGGGCTTGCGGAGCCAGCGGGACCTCTACTATCAGCAGGAACTGACCGATCTCTCCAAGAGCTTTAGCCGGTTCCGGTACGTGACGACCCTCTCCAAGCCCGAACCGGGCTGGGCCGGCTCGACCGGACGAGTGACCGAACTCGTCAGGGAGCAGATTCAATCGGTGTCCAACCTGGCCGTCTATCTGTGCGGCAACGGCGGCATGATCAAGGAAGTGACGGCGGTGCTGAACGCGAAAGGCCTGTGTCCGATCTATCGCGAAAAGTGGTATGACGAAGAGCCGGATGCGGGTTGATTCGAGTTACTGTTCCGGTTTTTTCTGCGCAGGATGCCTTCCAGACTCCGTTTTCGACCACTCGACCATAGTTGGAACCTGTGATTTCCCGTAGCGTGTCATGAGGAGGATCTGTGCGGCCACCCTCTGGATCGTGATGGACCGGAGGGTCGATGCGGTCACAAAAGGGGCGCCCTCTGCATGGCCTATCCCATGACCACATCGTGTTTCCGGATAAATACCGTCCGGCGCCGCTCTCATCAACCTCACAATTGCCGTGGAGAGAGCAACGGGTTCAAGGTGTCGCTTGATCGCGCTGCCGTGGTGCGTCGGGCGGTGCATCGGGGGGATCAAGGCGCCGACGAGGTTATCGAATTGGGACGCTGAATGTCTCGTCGCTCGGAGAGAGTACGACCTCGAACGACCGGCTTGTGAGCAATGGCGATGTTCCAACAGGATACGAGAAAACCCTCCGCTCATCATTCGATGGCCTCAGAACGAACGGAGCAGTCATTGGATACGCTGGTGTTTTCCGATCGTGCCGAGCCTGCCGAAGCACGCACATCGGGTTTCCGCGGCTGCTCGGTTTTCTCGTATTGGGCGGTAGAGCCTCCCGCCCGGTGTTCCGGTAGCACGGGAAACGTCCGCTCATTTCCCCCTGTCGCACGGGCGGTCCCGCGACGACATCAGTGTGTTGGAGCGGAGGAATGGCCAGACTGTTTCCACGGGATCGCATGTTGGAAGACGCACTTCGGGCAGGTGTAGTGGAGGAATTGTCCGCCGGCGACCAGTCGTTTGCGCATCGACACCTTGCACCAGGTGCAGAGCCGATCGGGCAGCGCCGCCTCGGTGGAAGCCGAGGCTTGGGATTGTTGAGTCGGCGTTTGTGACATGGACGGTATTGTCCTTGAGCGGTAGGAAGTTTGTCAACGAAGCCGATTCATGATCTCGCTGGACAGAGCGGCAGGTCTCGCGTACAGTGCCGAGCCATTGTGTCACAGACGATCCGAGACATCCTGGACCAACTCCCTGGAAGGCTTGATTCCGAGGCGGCGGAAGGCGTCACGGCGGTCTATCAGTTTGAATTGAGCGATCCGGGCGGAGGTCGCTATTATCTGGTAATCGACGACGGGACCTGTTCCGTCACGGAGGGGAACCACCCTGATCCAGACGTGACGTTGGCGATGTCCGGCGCCGATGCCTTGGGGGTGCTGAGCGGCAATCTGTCCGGTCAGGCCATGGCGATGACCGGTCGCCTGAGTGTCAGCGGCGACATCGGTCTTGCCCTTCAATTGAAATCCCTGTTCCCCTCCGTGAAGACTTCCTGAGCCATCACGTCTTCTCCACCGGCTCCGTTACTCGATCTCTCCGGCTGGAGCGGGCTGCGCGTCGGGCCGCAGGTCAGGCGGTCGGGCCGTCCCGCCTGCATCCGTCTTCTCGCCGGTCTCCTCCCGCATCGTGCGCGGGAATCGTTCTTCCAAGATCAGATAGAGCGGCGGGATCAGAAATAGCGTCAGCACCGTCGAGACGCTGAGCCCCCCGATCACGGAACGGGCCAGCGGCGCGTTGGTCTCTCCGCCCGTGCCCCATCCGAGCGCCATCGGCAACAGGCCGAAGACCGTAGCGAGCGAGGTCATGAGAATCGGCCGGAGCCTGGTGCGGGCCGCGCGAACCACGGCGTCGCGCAGGGCCATCCCTCGCCGGCGAAGTACGTTGGTATAGTCCACCAGCAGGACGCCGTTCGAGACCACGATTCCGAGCATCATGATCACGCCCATGAACGAGGTGGTGGAGATCGTCGTCTTGGTCAGGAACAGCATGAGGATGACGCCGGGAAATCCCATCGGCACGGAAAACATGATAATGAAGGGATCGATCAAGGATTTGAACTGCGCCGCCATGACCATGTACACGAGCAGGAGCGCCAGGATCGTCGCGAACCACAGGCCCGCGAACGTTTCACGCTGCTGCTGAATCTGTCCCGCCAATCGCACGGTGAAACCCGGCGGCAGTTGAAGCTCGGCGAATCTCTCCTCCAAGGCCTGCGCGATGGCCCCAAGGTCCTGGTGGATCGGGTTGGCGGTGATGTGGATGACCCGCTGGAAGTATTTGCGCTCGATCTTGACGGGGCCGGCATTAAACCGGATCGAGGCGAGATTCTTGAGCAGCACCGGCTCCCCCGCCTTGGTGGCCAACAGCACGTTCTCCAGATCGGCGAGGTCTTTGCGATGCCGCTCGTCCAGCCAGGCGCTGATGTAATATTCGTTTCCGGTCTCCGGATCGGTGAAGATGATCGGATCCGTCTGGCCGTTGCCGTTGAGGGAATAGAGGACGGTGTTGGCCACGTCGGCTTCGCTGATGCCGAGCAGCGCCGCCTTCTCACGATCGACGTCGATGTCGAGCTCCGGATAATTCTCTTCGCGGCTGACTTCGATGTCTGCCAGCCACCGCCCGTCGCCGATCTCATGCATCATCGACTCGACCTGCTTGATGACCTTTCGCGCTTTCTCGAATTCATAGCCGTAGATCTCGACATCCACCGCCTTCTGCGATCCGAAGCTCGTCACGCGCTTGACGATGCCGCCCGGGTCGAAGAACATCGCGACGCCCGGAAAGAGCTTGAGCACCTTCGGACGGATGTCGTTCATGATCTGGACCTGCGAGCGGGCTCGGCGGTCCGGTGAAACGAGATACACCTGAATCAAAGAGGTGTGGGGGCCGGTGTTGGGGTTGAAGAGGGAGGAGCGTCCCTGCTGGAGGATGCCGGTGCTGGATACGATCGTTTCCAGCTCGTCGGGCCGGATCTGTTCGCGGAGGACGCGTTCGATTTCTGCAACCTGCTGTTCCGTTTTTTCGACCCGTTGGCCGACGGGGGCGCGCACGACGATGCGGAACTGGCTTTCATCCGTCACCGAGATGAATTCCGATCCAATGAGCGGGACCAGCAACAGTGACGCGCAGAAGAAGACCAGCACCGAGAGCAGGACCGGCGTCCGGTGTCGGAGGACCCACAAGAGGCTCGCCTGGTAGCCCGCGTCGAGCGAGTCATACCTGCGCCGGGACCAGTCCTTGAATCGTGTCCAGGTCCCCGATTCTTCGCCGCCCTGCGTCCTCTCAGGCTTGAGGAACTTATAGCAGAGGGCGGGCGTGATGGTCCGGGAGACGAAGAAGGAGGTAAACAGGGAGATTGCGATCGTGACGGTCAGGGGCACGAGCAGCAGTTTGCCGATGCCGACCACGAAAAAGATCGGGAGAAAGACCACAACCGTCGTGACGGTCGAGGCGAAGATCGGCATGGCCACTTCGCGGGCGGCTTCAAGGATCGCCATCCACCGATTCGGGGTCGTATTCAAATGCCGTTGGATGTTCTCCAACTCCACGATCGAATCGTCTACCAGCCGGCCGATGCCCAGGGCGAGTCCGCCGAGCGTAAAAATGTTCAAGGTCTGTCCGGAAAAATACATGACGACGAATGTCACCATGATCGAGAGCGGAATGGCCACCGACACGATGAGGGTCGCCGTCAGGTTGCGCAGGAAGACGAGAATGACGGCTGCGGCCAGGACCGATCCGTGCAACGCCTGCTCGGCCAGGTTCGCGATGGATTGGCGAATATAGACGGACTGGTCGAAGGAAATCCCCAGTTGTACCCCGGGCGGGATGCCGATCATCTTCGTCAACTGGGTCCGGAGGCTGTCCACAACCTCGACCGTGTTGGCGATCGGCTGTTTGTTGACGCGCAGATAGACCGCGCGGTTCCCGTCGGTTCGGACAATATTGGTTTGAATGTCGGAGGAGTCGGTGACGGTCCCCAGGTCCCGCACCCGCACGGGATTGCCGCGGGGGTCGAGCTTGACGATCACCTCGTTGATCGGCTCGGCCGATTTGAACTGGTTGTTGGTGAAGACGTTGTAATCCAGGTTGCCGGCTTTCAGATCGCCGGACGGCAGGATCAGGTTCGACGCTTTGACGGCGTTGACGACGTCAAGAATCGAAAGCCCTCTCGCGTGGAGCAGGCCCGGATCGAGATTGATGTTGAGTTGGCGGATTTTCCCCCCTTCGACCGTCGCGGCCGCGACGTTGTTGATTTGCTCGATCTGCGGGGCAATCGTATTGAACGCCAAGTCGTAGAGCGCGCGTTCGTCGAGATTGTCGCTCGAGACCGTCACGAACGCGACGGGAATGTTGGAGACGTCGAACTTGACGACGAAGGGTTGGAGCACGCCCGGCGGCAACTGGTTCAGGATCTGTGTGATCCGCTGCATGACTTCCATCTGGCCGACGTTGATGTCGGCGCCCCAATTGAACCAGACCTGCACGGCCCCGATGCCGTATTTGGCGAAAGACTCCACGTGCTCGACGTTGGAGGCGGAACTGACTGCCTTTTCGATCTGGTAGACGACGCTTTTTTCGATGTCGATCGGAGGCGCGCCCTTATAGACGACGCCCACGAACACGACCGGCACTTGAATGTTGGGGAACAGATCGACCGGCAGCCGCTGGAGCGACACGACGCCGAGCACGACCATGGCCAGCGAAAGCATCAGAAAACCGATGCGATTGCGAAGGGCGAGAAGAGTCAGCCACATGGGTTAGCCGGAAAATAGTGCTAAGTGCTGAGGACTGAGTGCTGAGTAACGCCCGAAAACAGTGCTGGGTGCTGGGTTGCGACCCAAGGCAGTGCTGAGTGCTGAGGACTCAGTACTGAGGCCAAGGTCATCCGGAATGTCCCCGTCGGTGATGTGCTCATTCCTTCCGTCCACCGACTCGACTCAGCACCGAGCACTCAGGATTCAGAAAGCGGCTGCGCCTGCACCGGCTGGTCCTCGTGGACCAGATCTTTTCCCGAGACGATGACCGCTTCGTCGCCGGAGAGACCCTTGGTGACTTCGATCCGGTTGCCGTTCCGCGCGCCCAATTCCACCGAGACGCGGTGCGCCTTGCCTCCCTGAACAACGTAAACGTACTGCAACTCCTCCAACCTGGTGACGGCGTCGAGCGGGATTTGGATCGCGTCGGCATGCTGTCCCACGATCACCTCCACCCTGGCGAACATGCCGCCCTTAAGCGCGAGGTCGGGATTGGGGAGGTCCACCTCCACCGTCATCGTGCGGGTATTGCGGTTCAGTGCCTGGACGATGCGGGTCACGGCGCCGTGGAACACCCGGTCCGGATAGGCTTCCGCTCTGATTTCTGCCGGCTGGCCGATCTGAATCAACGGCACGTCCTTCTCGACGACTTCGATCATCGTGCGGACGGTCGCGATCTCGTGCAAACTCAAGATGCCTCGCGACATGGTCGAGGTGCTGGCGGTCGAGCCGGTCACGTAGGCCCCAGGATCGAGGTTGCGTTCGGCGACATAGCCCGCGAAAGGAGCACGGATGTAGGAATAGGCCAGGTTGGTGTCCGCCTGCTGCAAGGCTACCTCCATCTGTTTGACCTGCGCCTCCAGCGATTCCATCAGCGCGATGGCCGCGTCGTAATTGACCTGGGCCGTGTCCAGGTCCTGCTGGGACACGAATTGATCCGAGATGAGCGCGTTCATGCGATCCAGGGTCAACTTGGCATTGTGCACGGCGGCTCGCTGCTGGGTGACCTTGGCTCGTGCGGCGGCCAGGTTGGCCTTAGCCTGGTTGACGGCATGGACATAGTCCGTGTGGTCGATCTCGATCAACAATTGGTTGGCTTTGACGAAGTCGCCTTTGTCCACGTGTAGCTTGGCGATGTAGCCATCGACGCGGGAAAAGACCTGTACGGTCTGGTTCGGGGTGATGTCCGCGGTGTAACTCATGCGAAGCTCGACGGCGCCTCTGATCGGAATCGCCGTGCCCACCGTGATCGTGCGGCTTTTTCGGGCGTCCGGTTTGGCCCCGGTGCTGAGCCGGAACACGACCAGACCCAGGACGGTGACAAAGATGATCACGCCCAGCACGACGATGGGATGGCGGGTGAGGCGGCTCACGGGGTAGGAGGCGCGCTCCTTTCAGACGGACTCTTCTGACGGGCAGGCCTGTTGCGCACGAGACCGCCCAAAAACAACCGCACATATTCCTGGACGACCTCCTCGTGCGTCAGATGCAGCGGAATGCCGAGGATGTCGTGCAGGATCCGGTGGTGCACGATGATGCCGAAGAAGGCCCGGGCGGTCAGTTGAGGATCGACGGCACGGAAGGCGCCGTCGGCGATCCGCCGGCTGATGTGTCCAGCCAGGAGATCGTAGAACAGACGGTACTGTTGCCGGAAGAACATCGACGATAATTCGTGCCCTTCCAGAGCACTGAACAGCAGCAGACGCAGCATCGTGGGGTCCGCCCCTTTGCGGATGCGAAATCCGGCCAACAGGGTGAAGAGGCCCTCGTCGTCTCGGTCGGCCGAGGCCTTTTCCAGCGCGACGCGCAATTCCGAGTATTGAGCCTTTTCGGCGAGGATGGCGCTGTAGAGGGCCTGCTTGGTCGGGAAGTGCTTGAAGAGCAGCGCTTCGCTCACGCCGGCCGCCTTGGCGATGTCCTTGGTCGTGGTCCCGCTGAAGCCTTTGGCGGCAAAGAGGCACGCGGCGGCGCCGATCAAACCTGCCTGCCGGTCTCGCGCCGACGCGCGACCGGTGCCGTTGTCGCGAGCGGTCGACTTGCGAGGCCTTGTGGCGACCCTGCTCATGGTAAGTAAGTGCTCACTCACCCGCGAGCGTATCATGCGCTTCGTTCCAGCGACAAGATCTGAGGATATCCCGGATCGACGTCACGGTGAGACAAGGAACAAGGGCGGGCGCCTACCTCCGGCTGAGTTGATCGCAAGACCGGCATTGACAGGGACCGAGGCAATCTGTAGTTTTTGCGCCGGTCGCTGGTTGAGACGGCGCAACGTTGGTCCGTTGACGCTTCAGCCAAAAAGGTCAAACAAGGAGATGCCCATGTCGAGCAGGATGCTCATCGGTTTGATGGTCTGTCTAGTCGCATTGCCGGTCTCGGCGTTTGCCAAGGATAAGGGGAAAGCGAAGGAGAAAGAACAGAGCGGCTTTACGGTGACGAGTCTCGACATCGTGCCGAACACGAAGATCAGTGTCAAACACGTCTTCAAGGGATTCGGCTGCGAGGGCGGCAATCTCTCGCCGGCCTTGAGTTGGACTGGGGCGCCGGAGGGGACTAAGAGCTTCGCGATCACGGCCTACGACCCGGACGCGCCGACCGGCAGCGGCTGGTGGCATTGGGTGGTCTACAATATTCCCGCCGACGTCACCGAGCTCAAGACCGGCGCAGGCAGCGTCGAGTCGCCGCAACTGCCGCCCGGCGCGGTGCAGGGCAAGACGGATTTCGGGACTGCCGGATATGGAGGTCCTTGTCCCCCGGTCGGCCACGGCAAACATCGGTACATCTTCACGGTCCACGCGCTCAAGACCGAGAAGCTGGATGTCCCGGCCGATGCCACTGCGGCATTGATTGGGTTCATGATCAACGCCAACCGATTGGGCAAGGCGACACTGACTGGAATTTACTCGCGGTAAGATCGGTAAGAATTGTCTGCGGCGGGGGGAGGAATATCGCCGGCAAAGCGGCGCAGCAACCGACGGATGCGTCCCTGCTTACAGTAGCTGGACGATACCGGCCGAGAACGTCCTCAGATCTTCGAGCCGAGCTTGAATGATGTCGTAGATCTCATCGTAGTCGATCTTCCAATAGACATGAATCAGGAGATTTCGGAATCGCGCCATCTGCCGAAGGCGATCGGCAAGGTCATGGGAAATAATATCGGTCTGCTCTAGCCCACATTATTCATGATGGTTCGTCACGAAACCGCGAAGTCGCCATGCGAGACGGGCGCGTGGAGATGCGAGGGAGGGAGGCATACTTGAAACAGTATGTTGACCGACCGAGCAGCGAGCCCGCCCGCCATACCGCACTTCGTGTGAGCCGGCGGCTCATCGGGCATAGTCCCTCTATACGAAGCTTCGCTTGGACCGTCGGCTATTCATCGTATTTTCGTAGCTGCGCCGACGGAGAAGCACCCTACGGGCATGTCCCTTCCTCAGTGTTTGATACGCCGCCGGAGAAATCCCTTCGACCGGCCGGGCTTGTCGTAGCGGCGAATGCCCGGTTGCAGTAGAAGCATTCATGAATAATGTGGGCTAGCGCCGTGAAGCAGGCTGCATACTCTTCCGGAACACGCTGTAGCTGCTTGGCGGATACGTGAAAGCAGAGGGCCAACGCCGCTTCGATGGCGACCAGCAGTCGGTAACAGGCAATATCCAGCTTGTCTTGGTCCGCCAGGAATTGTTCACGAGAGCCAGAACGGAATTGTTCCAGCCGCGAAATCGCTGCCTCAATCTCTTCGCAGCGTGACCGAACCAGATCCGGGTTCAGCCTCATCCTGCGAACGCCTCTGCCGTGCTCCGCCGGAGGAGAGGGGCCAAGTCGAGGTATCGCCGGGCGACATCTTCCAAGGTGGCTGAAAGAAACCTCTCGTCCCGGCACAGGAGGAGGGATCCTCGGAGCACATGGTAGACGAAGGTCACCGGAGCCTCGTTGAGCACGCGGATGTCGACCGGCAATCCGAGCATTGAAGACAGCCGATCTTCCAGTTCAGCGGCGATTGACGAACTCCGTCCCGACGCCGACGGATGGAGATAGAGCCCAACGTCCACATCGTGGAACATCGTCTCGCTTAAACAGGAACCATACAGATAGGCTACAGTCACCTCCGACTCCTTATCCAATTCGCGACTCAAGCCGGCCTGCAACTGAGCGAGCCGCTCCGTCGTCATCGGATAGGCCCGAGCGAACCTCGCACCCGTATCCTGCTCGTGGCGGTTCATGTGGCGATGATACAACGCTGACGAGATGCGAACAAGCAACGTCCGGGGAGGCGAACTCTGGAGGAGGGGAAGCGGGGGATTACTGGCGCAGGTTGGCCCAGGCCTTCTGATACTCCTCGAAGGAATCGACCTCCATCCAGCCTTTGAAGATCGGGACGGCCTGGACGCTGTGGCCTGCATCGATGAGGTCCTGAACCATGTCGGTGAAGGAAGCTTTGGCCAGACTCGGCGCTTCGTGGAACGGCCGGTCGGCGCGGGAGGACAAGGCGTTGCGGTAGAGGCCGGTCATCGCCTGGATGCCCTGTTCGGAAAACATCGCGAGGCCGATGAACTCCGCATGAGCCTGGTCGTGCGGCACGTGCTGCCCGATCTTGACGATCCGGTGGTCTTCTTCCGGCATCACGAACCGTGACAGGTAGCCGCGGCCCGGCGCCTGCTCGAAGGTCACGAGGTCCGGATTGATGTGTGGCGCTCTGGCCCCCTGCTGTTGGTGATCGTACCAGGCCAAGTCCACCACCAGCGAAATGTCCGCGGGGCTCTTCAGCAATTTTTCCAGGATCGCCAGGTCGAAGATGATGTCTCCGTAGAGCACGATGGTCCGCCCGCGCATTTCGTGCTCGGCGCAGAAGAGCGAGAAGAGCTCGCCTGTCTCTTCGTATCGGTCGTTATCGTAGTAGCGGACGTTCGGAAGCGTGATCGCCTCTTTTTTATAGCCCCGAATCAGGGCGATTTCCTTGATGTCGCAATCGTTCAAGGCCGCGATCTGGCGCTCCAGGATCGTCTTGCCCTTGATGTCCAGCAGGCATTTGGGCCGGTCTTCGATCAGCGGCAGCAGTTGCTTCTCGAATCCGGCGGCGGCAATGATGGCGGTGATCTTCTCGCTGCCCACCGGGAGGAATTTCTTTTCGTCCTGCTCCATTTGCGGGACGCCGACGATCTCGTAGACTTCCTTCAGCTTGACGATCCGGTCGTTGACCGAACCGGGTCTGGTATCCTGCTTGATTACGTCGAGCGCGTCGCGCATGGCCCTGATGCTGGCCCGCACCATCTGATTCGCGTAAATCACGATTTTGAACCCCGCCTCTTCCAGTTCCGCCGCCGTGACGCCGTCGAAAATCGTCGGGACTACGACGAGCGGGACCTGTCCCGACCAGCGTGCGGCTACGGTTCGGAGTTCGTCGAATGTCGGGGACTTGGAGTGGATCAGCACGGCGTCGGCGCCGGCGTCGGCGTAGGCTTGCGCCCGCTTTAGGGCCTCGTCCTGCCCCCAGCCCGCGATGAGCGCTTCCGTTCTGGCGATGACCATGAATTCGGGAATGGTCTGCGCGGCCTTGGCAGCCTGAATCTTTCCGCAATGTTCCTCAACCGGGATAAGTTCTCGACGGACCCCTGCATAGAAACTACAGCGCTTGGGGTAGACGTTGTCTTCGATGCAGATGGCCGCCACGCCCGCGCGTTCCCGGTCGTTCACCGTGCGCATGACGTTCAGCGCGTTGCCGTAGCCGGTATCGCAGTCGGCAATGATCGGAATCGACACGGCCTCGGCGATGTTGCGCTCCACCTCAAGCTGTTCGCTCGAGGTGATGAAGCTGGCGTCGGGAATGCATTTCAAGGAGGCGGAGATCGCAAAGCCGCTGGCCCAGATGGCGTCGAAGCCCGCGCGTTCGATCAGCTTGGCGCTCAACGCGTCCTGGGCGCCGACGGCCTTGATGATGCCCGGTTGCTTGAGTAGGGTACGGAGTTTGACCGCGGGATGCATGGGCCCGCACTATGGGCAAACGACGAAGCGTTGTCAATATCCGTGAGGCGCCACGTGGTATTCGAGGACATCAATTGCGGGGCGTGGCGTCGCTCCTCGGGTAGAACCGCTGAGCCAAACTCTGGCTCTCGTAAAAGATAATACCCTGCTGGGTCTGCGGGTTGAAGGTCAGCATGATGTCGGTCTCGGGTCCCTTCCAGTTGAACGTCTGGATCGAGATGTTTGCGATCTGACCGGGTGTCCGGTCCAGGAGGCCGAACCTTGATTCAAGGTAGGCGACGATGCTCTTGTGGGCCTCCAGGCTCTGGTACCGTATGGTCACACGGGAAAACTTCCCGTCGATGGCGACGAATTTCATCGACTCGACCGGATGTCCGCCGAACGAAGGCGGACCGGATTCCCGCTCATAGGTGACGATCCGGGGCGAGCGATCAACGACATGAAGATCGTCGGATTCCTTCAACTCGGCCCCCCAAGGAATGCCCTCGAAATCGCGCGGATCGTTGGTCATGGTCACCGCCTGCGCGGCCAGGAACGACCAGAGCGAGGCGACCAGCGCCAGACCCAGGCCCGCGCGCCACCGTCGCCTCGGACGCTGCGTAGGATGTACGTGGTTCGGGAGTGCCACGGTGCTCCTTGGACGAGTGGCCTACTCGCCCGAATCGGTCAACGCATCGTTGAATCGAGGAGACAACACGCGGCTTTCGATAAAGACGAACCCGCGTCCGCTCTGCGCTTGGAAGGTGACGTTGATCTCCGTTTCCGGTCCTCTCCAATTAAACTGTTGGTTGAGCCCGCGGACCATCTGTCCCGGAGTCTTGTCGAGGGCGCCGTATTGCTCCTCCAGGTACGCCATCACCTGCTGATGGGCGTCATTCCCGCGGTAGCGGATCGTCACGCGCGCAAAACGATCTTGCCAGGCGGTGAAGGTGACGCTCTCCACAGGAATGGTTCCCAGCAATGGAGGGCCGTTCTTGCACTGATAGTCGGCCACGTCCTTGCTCGAATAGGTCTGCTGCACATCCGACCGGCCGGCCAGCGCATCGCCCCAACGGATGCCGAGAAAGCTGCCGGGGTCGTTGGTCATCTCCGCAGCCCCAGCCGGGACGACGAGGAGGACGAGCCAGGCGAGTCCCAAGAGAACCGAGATGCGCTGAGCCCCTGTGTGTGAGGCCTGTAGCATGGCGAACGCTAGCACGGTCGGCCCGATCCGCGCAACGGACCGACGGGTGTGGAGGAGCACGGCGTAGGCATGACGATTGAGAATCGTCAAAGGGCTTGGCTATAATCCGTTTTCTTTATCGATGGCGAGGGGACATGACCGACGGCAACCAAATGATCGAGAGCGATGTCTTCGTCCAGGCGCTCCAAGAGATCGGAATCGAATTTTTTACCGGTGTGCCGGACTCTATTCTCGGCGGAATCATCGAAACCCTGATGGAGCGGCGCTTGTATGTGCCGGCCACGCGTGAGGATGAAGCGCTGGCCATGGCGGCCGGGGCTTATATGGCGGGGAAGGTCCCGGCCGTCTTGATGCAGAACTCAGGGCTGGGGACCTCGCTGAACACGCTGATCTCGTTGAATCTGATCTATCAGCAGCCCTGCGTGTTGATCGTGTCATGGCGCGGCTTTCAGGGGAAGGATGCGCCGGAGCATCTGGTGATGGGGCAAACCATGCCGCAGCTCCTGGATTTGATGAAGATACCCCACCGGACGCTGTCCGCCGGCACATTTGCCGACGACCTGCGTTGGACGGCCGAAACCTTCATGAAGCAGCAGATCCCCCTGGCCCTGATCATCAAGAAGGGCGTCATCAAGAGTTTGCATCCGTGAGTGGGATCACAGAATGAGAGACCACCTATGACACTCAGACCGGAACAAGGGGCCATGCAGAGCCGCGCGCGAGCCATGGAAGCCTTGCTAGAACTGCTGACCGATCAACCGGTCATTATCTGCAACGGATTTCCCTCCCGCGAGGCCTTCACGATCGCAGACCGGCCCACACACTTCTACATGATCGGGTCCATGGGCGTTGCCGCCGCCATCGGGTTGGGTGTGGCCCTCGCGAAGCCCCAGAAAAAGGTCGTCGTGTTCGACGGCGACGGCAACGTTCTGATGGGAATGGGCACACTCGCGACGGTCGGCGCGACCAGACCGAAAAATCTTGTCCATGTCGTGTTCGACAACGAAGTCTACGGCAGTACGGGCAATCAGCCGACTTATTCTCGGCTGGTCCGGCTGGATCTCGTGGCCAAGGCCGCGGGCTATGTCCATGTCGAGCGGGTAATCGAACGCGAGGACTTGGTGTATGAGTTCAAGGAGATGCTCGGTAAAGACGGGCCGAGCTTCCTGCTCGTGAAGGTCAACGAATGGGTGGAGGACGTCGGACGGGTTCTGCACGATCCTCCCGAGATCACGCAACGGTTCAAGAAGGCGATCGCATGACGTCAATCGTCAAGCGTCATTCGTCAACAGTAAGGCGAGATCATTATGGTGCTGATTCCAGCGGTCACCCTCGATTGACGAGTGACCAATGACGATTGACGGAGGTTTCCTGTGATCCTACTGAATCCCGGTCCAGTCAACGTGTCCGAACGAGTCCGGCAGGCCCTGCATCGGCCGGATCTGTGCCACCGCGAGCGCGAGTTCACCGACCTGTTGCATCGTATCCAGGACAAGCTACTGAAGGCATTTGTGCCGGGCGCGGAGCACGACTACACCGCAGCCATCATCACGGGGTCCGGAACCTCGGCGGTGGAGGCCGCGATCGGATCGGCTCTCCCGCAAGGCAAGCGTTCTATGGTGATCAATAACGGCGTGTACGGCGACCGCATGTCGCAGATGACGCTGACCCACCGGATGGGTGTCCCGGACTTGAAGCTTGATTGGGGAAAGCGCCCCGACCCGGAGGTTGTGAGACTCGCCCTGCGGCAGCATCAAGAAGTCCACCTGGTGGCGATGGTACACCACGAGACGACGCTGGGACTGGTCAACCCGGCGAAGGAGATCGCCGACGTGGTTGACAGTCAGAACCGCGTGTTCATGCTCGATGCCGTCAGCAGCTTGGCCGGTGACCCATTGGATATCGCCGGCTCCCACATCTATCTGGTGGCCGGCACTTCGGGAAAATGCATCCAAGGGTTCCCGGGCGTCTCGTTCGTCCTCATCCGGCGCGGATTCTTGCAGCGCATGCGGAGCTACCCTCGGAAATCCTGGTACCTGCACCTGCCCCACTATCTGGACGATGAAGGTCGGCCGACGGTGCCCTTCACCCCCGCGGTGCAGGTCTATTATGCGTTCGACGAGGCCCTGTCCGAGCTGTTGGAGGAAGGGGTGCCGAAGCGGATCGAGCGGTATAAGCGTGCCGCGAAGCTGATTCGAGACCGGATGAAGACGCTCGGTCTCAAACCGGTGGTGCCGCCGGAGTTTCAGTCAAACACGCTGACCGCCTACCACCTGCCGGAGGGCCTGAGCTACGATCTGTTACATGACCGCCTCAAAGAGCGGGGCTACGTGATCTATGCCGGTCAAGGCCAGCTCGAGTCCAAGATTTTCCGCGTGGCCAACATGGGGGTCTTGTCGGCACAAGACCTGGAAGGGTTTCTGGCCGCCTTTCAGGAGGTGCTGGAACAGGCAGCGGTGTCTCGTTGAAGGCCGTCATCCTCGCCGCCGGTATCGGCAAGCGGCTCTGGGACATTACGCAGCACCGACCCAAATGTTTGATCGAGTTCGCCGGCAAGAGCCTTCTCGTTCGCCATCTGGAACACCTGGCCTCCCAGGGTGTGCAGCGGGCCACCGTGGTCGTCGGCTACAAGCAGGAGATGATTCGGAACGCCATTGGAACAGTTCATGCGGGAGTGGATCTGACGTATCTCGTCAATGACCAGTATCACCGCGGGAGCATCTCCTCGCTGTGGTTGGCGCGAACGGAGTTCGACGACGATGCGATCGTGATGGATGCCGACGTGTTGTACCATCGAGATATCATGAAGCGGCTGATCCACTCGCCCTATGCGAACTGTTTGTTAATGGACGAGACGGTCGTCCAGCAGGGCGAAGAGTGCATGGTGGTCGTGCGGGGAGGGCGGGTGATTGCGCTCACGAAGCGGGTCCCTTCCGTGTATGATTATGCGGGGGAAGGCGTCGGTTTTCTCAAGGTTGGCCGCCAGGACGCGGAGCACCTGGTCGGCTCGCTGCGGGCGCACATCGATCGAGGTGCCTGGGAGATGGAATATGAAGACGGGCTGCTCGAATTTTTTGACCGGGTCCGCGTGGGCCACGAAAAAATCGGTGGGCTGCCCTGGACCGAGATCGACTTCCCGGAGGACGTGACCCGTGCGGAACGGGAAATCCTGCCGAAGCTGGACTAAGCCACTCGGTCGCGTTAGAGTGCCGAAAGACAGGCCGACCCTGGATACGGAACGATGAGTCAGAGTGCGCTGCAACGCTTTGCCCAGACCCGAGAACTGACCTCCGCGATTGTGGTGACGGCGCGCAACGTCTTCACCTCCACGCCCGTCTCAGTCCACACCGGCATCAGCCCGCTCACCCGAATCGCCGGCGTGACGATCTTTCAGCGCGGCATCCTGACCCTGCAGCGGGCCGGCGTGAACCAGATTTTTGTGTTGGCGGGTGACGAAGCGGAAACGCTCAAAGCGGTCGTACGCGACGGGCCGCCGATCACGGCGGGCATCCGGTGGATTCCGGTCCGGGAGTTCCCGCTCGACGACCCCCGGACATGGGAAACACTGGCGGCCGACGCCAAAGGCGCCTGCCTCGTGATTGGGCCGCAGGCCGCTTTTTCGCGAAACCTGATCGAAACGTTGCGTGGCAAGGGGCCGATCGAGGACCTCCTGCTCGTGTTGCAGCCCGACGAGCGCCATCGGACCGCGCCTGGTCGTTCCGATCGTGCCGATCGCGTGTTGCCGACGAAACGGGATCGTCTGGCTCGATTGGCTGCCATCGGGTTGGGCGGAGAACGAGAGATGCGCGAAGCCCGTTCCGGACGCGTCGCGGCCGAGGTACTCGTTCTGCCCGCCGGTCTACTTTCAAACGGACATTCTTTCGTCGATGCCCTGCTTGCTCAATCAGGGGAGGAACACCGAGGGGATGGCGAGCCGCTCCTGTCCCGACTCGTCGGGTTGGCAGCGGCAGAACGACGCATTCAGGTTGTTGAAGCGGCGCGGGATGCCAACCTCTGGGCGAGGGACATTCACGACGAACGGGACGCGTCGGCGGTCGAGCGGGATCTCTATCGCTCCTTTAAGAACCATTCCGAAGGGTTCATCGATCGGTATTTTAATCGGAAGCTTTCTCCATTCTTCACCAAGCTCTTCTTAAAGCTGAAACTGAGCCCCAACGCGGTCACGGTACTGGCCACCCTGATCGGGCTGGCCGGCGCGGCTTCCTTCGGGATGGGGACATACGAGGCCGGTCTGCTGGGAGCCCTCCTGTTTCAATTGGCCGCGGTGATCGACTGTTGCGACGGCGAGGTGGCGAGGCTGACGTTCACAGAGTCCCCGTTGGGAGCCAAGCTCGATCTCGCTCTCGACAACGTGGTGCACATGGCGGTATTTGCCGGCATCGCCTACGGCGCCTATGAGACGCAGGATGCGAGCGGGGAGGCGTGGCTGTACCTGGCACTTGGCGCGGTGGCGGTCGTCTCCAATGCCCTGGCCTTCTGGCTGGTCACAAGGCTGACTGCGAAGCCGAGCGGGGCCATCCCGGGCTCAACCGCGCGGGCCAGATGGAAGGATTTTATTCTCAAGAACATCGCGACACGTGATTTTTCCATGATCGTGCTGCTCTTCGCCGTGATCGGTCGTCTGGATTGGTTCCTGCTCTTGGCGGTCATCGGATCGGCCTTCTTCGGTCTGGTGCTGACCTGGCTGGTTTTCTCGACCCGCTCCGCTCGTGCTTCTTAAAATTACCCTCCTCGCCGTCGGGACCCTCACCCTGACGGCCCTCGTGTGGCACATTGGGCCGACCCGCATCCTGGATGCCGCCGGGCAAGTCGGGCCGCTCGGCCTGCTACTGGTGTTACTCCCGTCGCTGGTCATGTACCTGCTCGAAGCCTACGGTTGGAAATTGACCATGGGGCCCTATGCCGGGGCCGTTTCCTTTCCGCACCTGTTGGCCATCCGGACGGCCGGTGAAGTCGTCAACATGACCACGCCGACCGCCTATGTAGGCGGCGAGCCGCTCAAAGCCTATCTGCTCAAACGTGCAGAGGTCCCGTTCGTCGACGGATTGGCCTCGGTCGTGCTGGCGAAGACCCTGATGACGATCGCGCAGGTACTGTTCATCCTGTTAGGGCTGGTGATCGCGTTCTGGCTGCTCGGATCGGAAGGGTCCTCCGGGCAGATGGTGATGGCCTCCATCGTCAGTGTCGGCATCTTGGCGTTCGGCGTCGCCGGCTTCATCGCAGTGCAGCGATGGGGCCTATTCACCGGTGCGCTTGGGCTGTTGCGGAGAGTCAATCTCCGAGTGGCCTACCTCGAAGCTCGGGAAAGCAAGCTGCGCGAACTGGACCGGACGATCCTGAATTTCTACGCCAAGGATCGGCGGAATTTTCTCTGCTCCACGGGATTGTATTTCGGCGGCTGGCTCGCTGAGGCCGTGGAAGTCTACGTGATGCTGGCCTGCCTCGGCCTTCCCGTGACGGCTCTCGCGGCGCTCGCCATCGGATCGCTGTCGGCCTTCATCAAGGGCGGGACCTTCTTCATTCCCGGGAGCTTGGGCGCACAGGATGGAGGCAATCTCCTCCTGGTCACGGCGTTCGGCTACAGCGACGTGGCCGGCATCACCTTCGCTCTGCTGCGACGCTTCCGCGAGATCGTCTGGATCGGCATCGGTCTGGTATGCCTGGCCCTGTTGGATGGGCGGACGGTGGCAAGTCGAGGCGATCAATCAGGCTGACGTTCTGGCTGCGAACTACGCCAGCCGGTGTTTCGAAAGGGCTCTGGTGGGATCGACTTTCCTTGCCGGCACGGTGCTCGCGTTCCAAGACGGCGTGCAATGGAGCCAGCGCATTGCGAAGAAGACCGCTGAGATCACGGAGGGGAAAGGGATCACGGTCCCGGACGTTGATGCAGCCGACGCCGGATGGAATGTTCGGATTAAACGCGACGATCCGAACCGACGAGCAGGTATGAACCGAGAGGTAGTGCTTCTTGTTGGCCCGGGAGAAAAACCGCTCGCCGACGTGATAGGTCGGCATCCTGTGGCCGAAATCATAACGAGTCTTCGGAAAGAGTTTCATGACCAACTGATGCACCGGTTGGCATCTTGCCTTGTGCCGCTCCGGTAGTGACGTTAGGTGCTGCTGAATCGTGTTCGCGATCCTCGTCGTTCCGACCTTCCGAACAGTTCCTGCGAATTGTCATAACGAATCACCGCGCTGGAGGCTCGATCGTGCACCCTCGCGCGGGGGCCGTCGCGCAAGATCAGCGAATTTGGCGATGGGCGGGAGAGGAAGGCTTCGCCAGCCCGCGGTGCCACCGGCGTAAGTGAGGCAAGGTCGGCAGCCTCGTCTTTCGGTTGAAGAGATAGTTTTCGACCACACCAAAGAGACTGTAATCCACGAAGAGGGGGCGATCGGCAATCAGGAACGGTGACGATGCCAACAGGTTGTCGAGCGGTTTCAACAGTTCCTCGAATTGAGCACAGAGATATGTGCGGTGGCTCGTCCATTCCTGGAGACAGCCTCGTCCGAATTTCCGCTCCTTGTGCCGAACCACCATGACGCGCTCGACAAGGGGACGAGACGGGATCACGTAGGTGTCGTTCACCTTGAACCCGACCATTTCAAGATCATTTTCAATGTAGCGGGATAGGATGAGCTGCAAGCCTTCGAGTGCTTTTGGAAACAGATTCAGGTTGAAGCGGCGATCGAGATACCGTGCCACCTCTTGCCCGAAATCCGTGACATCACACACTGCGTGCCTGCCATCGAGTACACAAGGCACCGTGTGGCCGCGACCGTTGGTGGCGCTGATTATTGAGGCCCGCTCGTGATAGGGAATGTTGCGCAGACGGAACGGGATGCCGTTCCGTTCAAGCATATGCCGCACCGCGATACAGAACGGCGACCAGGGAAATTGAATCAGCGTGAGCATGAGGATGAGACGTTATATGGCGCAAGCGGGGACAGAATTCAAGTGCGGCGGCGCCGAGTGTGAGTGACACGATCCAGGACCGATCCTCATCCTGGAGACGTCCTCTGCGTGTTAAGGCCGGCGGTTTCGAGGACCGCTCGAACGGCCTCGATGACGAGCTCCGGCTGATCGAATTGAATGAAGTGGCTGCTCCGGTCGGCGAAGACTTGCCGGCTGTTGGTGGAGAGCTTCATGAGGTCCGCCTGTAGTTGAAGCCACATCTGCCGGAACCGCGCCATGTCCACGGTGGGCGGCATGTCGGGCCACCAGGTTGGTCCGGTGGCGGTGAGAATGGTCAACGGCAGATCACCGAGCGGGTCTGTGCGCTGGACTTGAATGCAGGTCTCCTCCAACGCGGAGCCTTCGTCGGCCATGGTCGCGAAATAGCGTGTTTGCGTCCATCCGGCTCGGAGCATGGGACGAATCTCGGGAGGCACCTTTTCTTCATGCTCGGCGAAGAGCGGCGGCAGGAGATCGAACGCTGTCAACAGTCGCGTGACGCCCAGTGATGTCACGGCGCCGATGATCGGGAACGCGATCTTGCCGGGCGCGACAAATTTGCGGAACTCTTCCTGTGCAAATTGACGCTCGTGTCCCGCATCGACCAGGACGATTCCCAGCACGTCCTTTGGATGAATCTGCCGATAGAGCCGGACAATGAAACCGCCGAGCGAATGGCCGACGAGGACATAGGGGCCGGCGATACCGGAGCGAGTGAGCAGGGTATGGAGCTCGTTGGCAATGCGCCGGCCGGTTCTCGGCGAAGGCCCCGATTCACTCCAGCCGAATCCCGCCCGATCATACGAACAGACCCGCGTGACCTTCGCGAGAGCCGGTTGGACGTTGCTCCAATAGACCGACCAACCCAGACCCGATGCCTCCAAGATCACGGTGGGACTGCCCTCGCCCGTGCAGTAGAGATGGAGCTGATGCCCGCCGACGTCGATGAGATCGCCGGGAGGCGGATGGCGCGCTTGATCGATCGCCGTACCGACGGCCTGATACCCCACGCCGATCAGCGCGAGCAGAAACAATCCGCCAAGCAGCCGAATCAGCCAGCGCATGGAGGGGTATTGTCTACATTTATAGAATCTGAATCAAACTGAGAAGGCCGGCGTGGAGACTTGTGCGGGATGTCGCCTCCGTCGTCAAATGGCATGCCAAATGACGACTCTGTCGACATGGTCGTGCGTGAGAAATAGGGGTAGGGCGACTTAGTGCATCTCAAACTTCGCGCGTCCAACGAGGGCCTCCGATTCAATAGCCTGCTCCCGTCCAATCCTTCTGAGGCCGCGCATTGCGCGAGCACAAGAGATGGATCAGGTCGTCCCTTTGCTCCTTGTGTTACGATGCGGCGCTGTCGGTCTCAAGATTGAGAAAAAACGTTTCATATCCCATCCTAGATGCCATGATCACGCTTGCTGGACTGGTTGACGTGGTGGGAAGGAAAACGAAATCGTGACGCTCACTGACCAAGGAGGTCCGTCCGCTGTTCTGCTCGGTAACGGATCAGTACGAGGGGCTCATTGAGACGGTCGAGATCCTCAGCGACCGGAGGGCGATGCGTTCGATTGGGCGATCAATGAAGCAGGTTGAGAGGGGGAGAGGGTGTGTGACGGAGAAGTGTTTGACCTTGCTCATGATCGATGACGTGTCCCTTGAACACCTTTTTATGGTGCAAACATTTCCTGTAAGACTCCAAGGACTGCGGTAAGGGTTCCAGGGGTCACGCGTCCGAGCCGCCTGACGAAGCGCTCAGGATCGACCGCGCGCAATTGATCTAGTCCGACGAATCCCGTACGGTCGCGGAAGCGACAGCGTACACGCCAGGGATAGGCGTGCCCTCCGGTGGTCATGGGTGCCACGATCACCGTTTGCAGGTGGTGATTGATCTCATCGGGAGAAATGACCAGGCAGGGCCTTGGTTTTCGGATTTCGCTGCCTCGGATGGGATCGAGCTCGATCAGGTAGACTTCACCACGTGTTGGTGGAGCGTGCTCTACCGCCACTTCCACTCTTCCTTATCGAATCGAGTCGGCGTTGGCTGGTCGAGGAGCTGGTCCTCGCCCCGCTCTCGCATGCGCCGGGCGGCTTCAGCCCAACCAGCCCGTGGTTTCGCCGCCTTGGAAATCAGAATTCGGCCAGGCTCCGCTTGGAGATCGACTTCACCCTCAAGCTGGGCTTCCTGAAGCAACGGCTTGGGGATGCGGATTCCTTTGGAGTTGCCGATCCGAACGATTTGCGC
Organism: Nitrospiraceae bacterium; assembly: GCA_050246315.1. Lineage (GTDB taxonomy): Bacteria > Nitrospirota > Nitrospiria > Nitrospirales > Nitrospiraceae > Nitrospira_G. The sequence continues at coordinate 127,806 of JBFWWG010000009.1, forward strand.
TTTCATCCGTATCTCCTATGAGCCTACATTGTAATCACATTCCGGGTCCCGAGCAAACCCGTCTTGGTTGATTTACAAGCAACCGGCGGGTTGCTAGGATGCGTCGCGTGAAACACCTTGTCGTCCTGATCTGGGCCGCGCTGGCTGTTCTCGAATCGGGCGCCCTCGCCCTCGTTACCGGTCTCATCAATCCCCATGAAAAAGTGAGGGGGCCAGGCCGGTCGTCGTGGTGGGCTGAAGGATCCTCCGGCTTGCCAGGGTCACTATCGGCCATTATAATGGCCACTAATAAAGCTATACGAGGTGGCCATGCCGCAAGTGGATGAGTTTGTCTCTGTCAGCGAGGCCAAGAATAAGCTGTTGGATTTGATCCGGAGGATGAAGCACAAGCAGGAGGTCGTGGCCATTACGCGGGACGGCGTCCCGTCCGCCGTGCTTCTGAGCATGGATCAGTTTGAGGGCCTCATGGAGACAATCGAGATTCTGAGCGATCAGAAATCGATGCGGATCCTGAGACGGTCCTTGAAACAGGCTGAGAAAGGGAAGTGGGTTCGCCATGAGGCCGTGTTTGGCCGCGAGGATCTGTGAAAGGGTATCGGGCGCGGTATACCACAGATGCCGCCGAGCGAATTCGGAAGCTGCACCCACAGGTCAAGCGTGAAATTCGGGAAGGGATCAGAGAACTCCTTGTTTCTCCCCTTGCAGGGCGTCTTCTCCAGTTTGAGTTAGCCGGGCTTCGATCCTATCGCGTTCGGACCTATCGAATTATCTATCGCGTTCATGATGACGAGTCTTGTCTTGATATCATCTTTGTCGGACCTCGCCGCAATGTCTATGAGGAACTGAGAACACTACTGCTCGCGCAACGCGGAGATGAATAATGCCTCGCCTTTTAACCCGTTCTCCATTTTGTTAGCATCCTTTGGCGATTTATGATGAGGGCCTTCCTTTGGGGTTCCCTTTCGATCCTTGGTGCAATCGCGCTCGCCCACGTCACCGGCCTCGTCAATCCCCACGAAAAAGTGAACGGACTCTGGCTGGTCGTGGCGGCGGCGTGCATCTATGTGCTGGCCTTCCGGTTTTATGGCCGGTGGATCGCCCGGCGCGTGGTCGAGCTTGACGATCGGCGGATCACCCCCGCGGTCCGACTGAACGACGGGGTCAATTACCACCCCACCAACAAGGCCGTGCTGTTCGGCCATCACTTCGCGGCCATCGCCGGTGCCGGTCCGTTACTCGGTCCGGTGCTGGCAGCGCAGTTCGGCTTCCTGCCGGGCTTTCTCTGGCTGGTGATCGGCGCGGTGCTGGCTGGCGCGGTGCAGGATTTCATCATCTTGGTTGCCTCGATGCGTCGCAATGGCCGGTCGCTTCCGGAGATCGCGCGTGACGAGTTGGGGTTGGTCACCGGGACAGCCACCGCCGTCGCGGTGTTATTCATTGTCGTGGTGGCGCTGGCCGGTTTAGGGTTCGCGGTTGTCAATGCACTGTATCGGAATGCTTGGGGTACCTTCACCATTGCGATGACGATCCCTATCGGCTTCGTCATGGGGTTGTATCTCCAGCGATTGCGCCCCGGCCGGATCGTCGAGGTGTCGCTGCTCGGCATCGTCCTGCTGGTTGCCGCGGTGCTGTCCGGCCGCCTCGTCGCGCAGTCGTCTCTTGCTTGGCTGTTTGAATTCGAGCGACCGACCCTGGTTTGGTTGCTGGCCGGCTATGGCTTTCTTGCCTCGGTACTGCCCGGCTGGATGTTGCTGGTGCCGCGTGGCTACCTCTCCACCTTTATGAAGCTGGGCGTGGTGTTCCTCCTGGGCGTCGGTGTGATCCTGATGGCTCCGACGATCGAAATGCCGCGTGTGACCATCTTTGCTCGCGGCGGCGGGCCAATTATTCCGGGCACGCTCTTCCCGTTCCTCTTTATCACGATCGCCTGCGGGGCCGTGTCCGGCTTTCATGCGCTCGTCTCCTCCGGCACCACGCCGAAGATGATCGAACAGGAATCCCAGGCGACGGTCGGCTACGGCGCAATGTTGCTGGAAAGTTTCGTGGGCGTCATGGCGCTGATTGCCGCGTCGGTGCTGATCCCGGGCGATTACCTGGCGATCAACACGATGTTGTCGTTCGAATCACTGGCCTCGATGGGTTTCCCTGTCTCGCGAGTTCAGGAACTGTCTCAGTTGGTGGAGGTGGATGTGGTCGGTCGGCCGGGCGGGGCGGTCTCGCTCGCGGTCGGCATGGCGTCCATTTTTGCGGCGCTCCCTGGCATGGCCGGCTTGATGGCCTATTGGTATCAGTTTGCGCTGGTGTTCGAGGCACTGTTCATCCTGACCACGATCGATACCGGCACGAGGGTGGCTCGCTATCTGATTCAAGAAATGGCTGGACGGCTCTATCCTCCCTTTCGCCGCATGAATTGGTGGCCCGGCGTTCTGTTGAGCAGCGGCTTGGTGGTAGGAGGGTGGGGTTACCTCATTGGGACCGGGAGCATTTCGACAATCTGGCCGATGTTCGGCGCGGCGAATCAATTGCTCGGCACTTTGGCTCTTTGCATCGGGACTACAGTCTTGATCAAAATGTGGAAGTCGCAGTATCTCTGGGTGACGGCGGTGCCGATGCTGTTCGTGGGGGCGATCACATTGACCGGCTCCTATGAGATGTTCGGCCTGTTCCTGTCAAAAGCGGCGACGCTCGGAGCAAGCGGCCAGGCCTTTGCTCTTTACCTGGATGCTGTGCTTGTGGCGGCGGTAGCGATCTTGGGCGTGATCGTTCTGGTGGACGGTTTGAGACAGTGGTATGGCTACATCATCTTAAAGCGGCCCTTTACCAGCAGCGAAGTGGTCGCCATGGCCGGGGCGGGATCGGCCGGGCGCATGCAACCGACCATGCGGGATGAGTCGGAGGGTTTCCATATTCCAGGCGGAGGCTGTTGCTAGGAGATCACCATGGCGGATCAATTTTCATTCGATGTCGTATCGGAAGTGAACATGCAGGAGATGAAGAACGTCGTCGATCAGGCGACGAAGGAGATCAAGCAGCGATTCGACTTCAAGGACTCCAAGACGGAGATCACGCTGAAGGAGAAGGAAAAGGAACTGGTCGTGATCTCCGATGACGACTATAAGTTGAATGCGGTGAACGAGATTATCAAGGCGAAATGCGTCAAGCGCGGCGTCTCGCTCAAGGCCCTGAACTACGGCGCGATCGAGCCGGCGTTAGGGGGAACGGTCCGGCAGGTCGTCAAGATTCAGAGCGGCATCGTGGCGGACAAGGCTAAGGAGATCACCAGGTCCGTAAAGGACTCGAAGCTGAAAGTGCAGGCGCAGATCCAAGGCGAGCAAGTCCGCATCGTGAGCAAGAGCAAGGATGAACTCCAATCCGCCATCGCCTTCTTGAAACAGCAAGACTTCGGGATCGATCTCCAGTTCACGAACTACCGGTAATGCGCGACCTATCACGCGGCTTGCCTTGGGCAGCCGGCCCCTGCTTAGTGCTGTTCTTCCTGCTTCTGCTGACGGGGTGCGGCGGCAGTGACGCCATTGTCGTGATCGCCGCCCACCCGCAGAACCCCAACATCCTCTACGTGGCGACCAACGACTATATCTATAAGACACGCGACTCGGGGCAGACCTGGGAGAATATTTCGAGGGGAATGACGCATTCGCGCGTCATTGCGCTGGCCATTGATCCGGCCTACCCGGCCACGGTCTACGCCGGCACCAAGGGCGATGCGATCTTCAAGAGTCACAATGGCGGCCAGTCATGGGTATCGAAACGGGCCGGGTTGGACGACGTGACGATCAGCTCCGTCGTGAATCAATTCGTGTTCGATCCCCAGGACGCCAACCACGTCTATGTTGCGACGACCATGGGGGTCTCCGAATCGAAGGACGGTGGCGATATTTGGCGCAAACGGATGGAGGGAATGAAGGAAGTGTTGATGGTCGTCACGCTCTGTTTGGACCCTACCAGGCCGAACATCATGTATGCAGGCACGAGCGGCGGCGTGTACCGCAGTTTCTCCGGGGCCGAGATTTGGGAGAAGACCAACGAGGGACTCGTCCCGGCCGAATTGGTGAAATCGAGCCGTGCCCTGGGCGTGACGATGATCGAGGTTGACCGTTTCGAGCCTGACACGGTCTATGCGGCAACGCTCAACGGCCTCTACAAATCGGTGGACAAGGGCGCGATGTGGAAGCGGATCGGGGAGAAGCTGACGGACCCCATTATTCCCGTGATGGTGCTGGATCGAACCCGAAGGGGCGTTCTCTATATTGCCGGGCGGTTTGGTGTGCTGCGTAGCGAGGACGGAGGTGACACCTGGCAGCCAGTCAATCAGGGGTTGGCCACATTGAATGTGCGCTCGCTCGTGCAGAGCCCGATCAATTCGAACCTATATTATCTCGGCACGAACGGCAGCGGCATGTATCGGAGCGAGGATGCGGGGGCAACGTGGCATGCGATGCCGCCGGTGAAAGCCAAAACCTGAACAGGATGGTGGAAGAGCCCGCGAGCGTTGTTCCTATGTCGCTCAGTGGTTCGACGTATGGGGCAGAGACGTCGTCAACGATTCAGGTCGGAGTCGCCGATCTCTCCGCCCACTCGTGCCGGCAATGAGGAGGACGGTCTGTTTCCTCCGCCTATTTGGTCGCCGTAGCGTGGGTCGAGGCTGGTGTCCTGGAGGTCTTGGCCCGGTCTGATGGGGAGCGTGCTGTCTTGCGTATTCAGACCGGCTTTGGGTCGCAGAGCGCGTGATAGATCGCTATAGGGCGAGACGACCTCGCCGATTTCGGACCCCGTGGCATTCGGCAGGTCGGAGGATTCAATCGTCGGCCCGATGCGATTGGGGAGAGAACTATCGGAGATGTCCTTTCCGGTGCGAGCCCGTTGCGACGCGTCAGGAGGCCGAAACTCTTGTTGAAGGCTCTCCCGGTCTTCATCGAGCGCTCTGGTTCTGACGCCGGCCTCCTCGTAGTCGAGCCGATCGACTTGGATCTGGGCATCCCCGATTTTGCCCAACCGTTGTCGGATCGTTTGAAGATTTCGTTGCGCGATCGCGACTTGGACGATTATCCCGTTGATCAACTGAGGCCTGGTGGAGGTGGCGACGTTCAGCGCTCCGGATCGTTGAATCTCGCTCAAGAGATGGGACGCCTGCTCCTCCAGATCGATGACCTCTCCGAGTTGGCCGACGTTTGCGGCACAGCAGACAAGAAAGGCGCGGTAATCGCTTAGGAAGCGTGCGGCCGTCGATTCGATGTCCTCGCTTTTGATCGCCGGCCGGCCGGGTGACGGCGATGCGGTTCCGGCGGCCTTCCGATTCGGCGACACCAAGGGATTGCATCCGGCCTCCGGGTTAGCGATGATTTGCTGGCCATCCGGTCTATCGGGGCACCAGTAGATAACGGAGGTGCGGTTTGCGAGGGAGCCTTTCTGTCCTGCCGGTTGCGCCGGCTGGGCCGAGATGCTCATGAGCACCGCCGAGCCGATGAAGAGCCGAGTCGTCAATGGAAAACCGAAGCCTTTGAGTAAGGATCGAGCGAATCCTTGATGTGTCATGGAATGATTGTCCAGTCGAGGCCACGATCCGTCAAGATTGATCCTATTTTGAGCAGCCGAAATGTCTGAACAGGTGCGACCATCATCCGCCGCACCTGCCCGTCAGGTGATGGTGTGATAAGGCGGTGTCGAGACCGATCACGATAGGAGTACCTGCGTTATGACGACTGTCTCTATCGAGAACATCGGCCAGTACGTTGGCCAAGAGATCACGGTTCAGGGGTGGTTACGGAGCCGACGCGACAGCGGCAAGCTCCACTTTCTCACCCTGCGGGATGGAACGGCCGATCTCCAAGCCGTGATCAGCAAGGCGGCAGTGGGAGATGAACAGTTCGCCCTGTCGGCCCGCCTGACGCAGGAATCTTCGCTTAAGGTTCGGGGCAAGGTTCGTGCGGAGAAGCGGGCACCCGGCGGATACGAATTGGAGGTGGCCGCCATCGAGTTGGTGCAACTGGCCGAGCCGTTCCCGATTCAACCGAAAGAACACGGGGTCGGGTTTTTAATGGAACATCGGCATCTGTGGCTGCGCTCGCACCGGCAACATGCCATTCTGCGCATTCGGCATGAAATCATCCGCGCCTGTCGGAACTTCTTCGATGATCGTGGATTCGTCTTGGTGGATGCGCCGATTTTTACCCCGAACGCCTGTGAAGGCACGACCACCCTGTTCCAGACTCAATACTTCGACGAGACGGCCTATCTGACCCAAAGTGGACAACTCTATAGTGAGGCCACGGCTGCCGCCTTCGGTAAGGTCTACTGTTTTGGACCCACCTTTCGCGCAGAAAAATCAAAGACGCGCCGCCACCTGATGGAATTCTGGATGGTGGAGCCCGAGGTCGCCTGGGCGGAATTGGCTGATATGATGGATCTGGCCGAAGAGTTCATTTGCTCCATCGTCGAGCGGGTGCTGGAGAATCGGCGTGCGGATCTTCTGGTGCTCGAACGCGATATTGCCAAGCTGGAGCGGATTCACCCGCCATTTCCCCGAATGACCTATTATGAGGCGGTGGCGGCGCTGCAGCGGAAAGGCAATGCCATCCAGCGGGGTGATGACTTCGGAGGTGACGAAGAAACGCTCTTGTCGAACGAGGTTGATCGGCCGCTGATCGTACATCGTTACCCCTCTACACTTAAGGCGTTTTACATGCAGAGCGATCCGGTTCATCCGGAACTGGCCCTCTGCATGGACGTGCTCGCACCGGAAGGCTATGGAGAGATCATCGGTGGAGGCCAGCGCATCCATGAGCACGATAAGCTGCTAGGACGGATCAAAGAGCATCATCTGCCGGAGGAGGCCTTCCGGTGGTACCTGGACCTTCGCCGATTTGGTTCGGTGCCGCACGCCGGCTTTGGGATGGGCATCGAACGGGCTGTGGCCTGGATTTGCGGGCTTGAACATGTGCGCGAGACAATTCCGTTCCCTCGGATGCTCTATAAACTCTATCCGTGACAGACCGCGGGCGGATAGGACCGGGCGACAGCCCGGCGGGTTTAAATCAGATCCTCTCCGAACAACCTCCGTGTCGCTCCTCCTCGTTGTGAAACTACCTCCTGAATTGGTCCAATTTGGGGTCTCTTAGCCCCATGAATCCTCGCTCCGGCTGGTCGTCCTAAGAATTTGATGAAACATTGAAAAATCTGTTGACTGTCCATTCTGTGGGTGTATACTTCGCCACCAAGTGGGAGAAAGTGGTGGGAAATGGTGGGGAGAGGCAAGTGCTGAGGAATCGCATGCTCCGGTTCTTGCCGACGAGGTCATCACGTGGCTGCAACCCAGGAGCGGCGGCCGCTACCTTGATTGCACCGTGGGATATGGAGGATTGGCCGAGCGGCTGTTGTCCAGAGTGCCTGGTGATTCCATGTTGATTGGCCTCGACCATGATGCCAAGGCTCTTGAGGCCAGCCGGACCCGTCTCCGTCCCTTCAGCGAGCGCGTCCAATTGATCCATGGAAATTTTCGAGATGTGAAACAGCACTTGGCCCAGGTCGGGGTTGTGAACGTTGATGGGGTGGTATTGGACTTGGGCGTCTCGACTCCTCAGTTAGCGAGTCCGGAGCGGGGCTTCAGTTTCTCCGAGAGCGGGCCACTCGATATGCGGATGGATCAAGCCGGTTCTCTGACAGCGGCGGACGTTGTAAATCGCTGGAACGAGCCCGATCTGGCCTGGGCGATATCTCACTATGGAGAGGAACGTTATGCAAGGCGGATCGCACGGGCTATCGCGATCGCCAGGAAGGAAACTCCACTTCGTACCACCTTCGATCTGGTCGAGGTGATCCGGCATGCCGTTCCGGCCCACTCCCGGCACGGCAGAATCCACTTTGCAACGCGAACGTTTCAGGCGATCAGAATTGCGGTGAACCGTGAACTCGATGCGCTCGAAGCGGCGCTGCCGCAAGTGATCGACGCCCTGACCGTCGGAGGGCGACTGTGTGTGATCTCGTTCCACTCCCTTGAGGATCGGATTGTCAAGCAGGCCTTTCGCTCTCGGGCGGCGAGCGCGGATTCGGACGTGAGGATTTTGACCAAGAAGCCGCAAGTCGCAACGGCGCAGGAAGTGGAGAGGAATCCGAGAGCGCGGAGCGCCAAGCTGCGCGTTCTGGAGCGAGCGGCCTAGGAGAAGATGATATGAAGCCTTTGCTGATTCTCGGCGTGCTCCTCTTTTTACTCGGGTATGTCTGGGAGCGGGTTGATGTCGTGCGGGTCGGCTATCGAGTCGAGCAGTTGAAAGGCCAGAAGGTGTTGCTGGAACGGGAGCGGGACGAATTGAGTGTGAAGCTGGCCTCGCTCAGCGCGCCGGACCGAGTGGCCCGGCTGGCGAAGGAAAAACTAGGGATGATGCCGGCGCAGCCGGGGCAGGTCGTTGTCGTGCATCGCGTGGAACCGAGGCAGCCGCCCGATCGTCCTTCCATTGAAGCGGTGCGCGTTGCGAAGCGCGAGGTGCGCTAGGTGAAGCAGGTGCGGCCTCATTACGCCATCCGGCGAACTGCTACCCTGGTGGGGCTGTTGGCAGGCTTTGTCGTCGTCTTGATCCGCCTGCTTCATCTTCAGGTCTTGCAGGCCGCGGAGCTGACCCAGCGTGCGGATCGGCAACATTGGAAATCCGTCTCACTGGAAGGGCCGCGCGGCACCATTTATGATCGAAACGGGAAGGTCCTGGCAATCAACGTTGAGGTGCCGTCGGCGTTCGGTGTGCCCACGGCGCTGGAGGATCTCCGCGGGGCGGCAAAGCGGCTGGCCCCCGTATTGAATGTGCGGCAGACGGAGTTGGAAAAGAAATTACGGCAGGACCGGTCGTTTGTCTGGCTGGCCAGGAAATTGGATCCGGAACAGGGGCGGCGATTGAAGGCCCTCTCGCTTGATGGCATCGGGGTGGTGATGGAAGGGCGGCGCTTCTATCCAAAGGGTGCCCTGCTCTCTCATGTGCTGGGGTTTGCGGGCATGGACGGGGAGGGGTTGGAAGGCATCGAGCGCCGGTATGACCGGTATCTGCACGGCGAGAAGCAGGTCATGATGCTGGAACGCGATGCGCTCGGGCGGACGGTGTTTCCACGCGGTTTGCGGGAGCAGGGTCCCGATGGCGGCCGGCATGTCGTCCTGACGATCGACGAAGTCGTGCAGTATATCGCGGAGAAAGAACTGGAGGAGGCGGTGGCCACCACGCGAGCCAAAGGTGGCATGGCCATCGTCATGGATCCTCACACCGGTGCCGTTCTGGGCATGGCGGTGAATCCACGGTTCGATCCCAACATCCTCAAGTCGCTCACCCCGGACCGGTGGCGCAACCGGGCCATTGCCGATGTGTTCGAGCCGGGCAGTACAATGAAGCTGTTCATCGCGGCGGCGGCGCTGGAGGAACAGATCATGACGCCCACGACCATGCTGTACGGCGAGAATGGGCAGATGACGGTGGCGAACACCGTGATTCATGACCATGAGAAGATGGGATGGATGACTTTCTCCGAGGTGATTCAGAAATCAAGCAATATCGGGGCGGCGAAAGCGGCCGCTCGGCTCGGCGAGCGTCGCTCGTATGATTATCTAAAACGATTCGGATTCGGCGAGCGCACCGACGTGGACCTTCCGGGAGAGGTTGCCGGCCTGCTGAAGTCGCCCCGCGAGTGGGGGAGGAGGACGTTGGCCTCCATCGCCATGGGGCAGGAGATCGGGGTGACCGGAGTACAACTGGCGAGTGCGGTTTCGGCCATCGCGAACGGCGGGGTCCTAATGAAACCCTATGTCGTCGCCGAAGTGCAGGATGCGAAGGGACGCGTGTTGGCCGAGATGGGTCCGCAGCAACGTCGTCAAGTCGTTTCTCGGGAGACGGCGAGGGCCGTCAGCGAGATGCTCGAGAAAGTAGTGGCCAACGGCACGGGGGGCAAGGCGGCCGTCTCCGGCATCCGGGTCGCGGGCAAAACCGGAACCGCCCAGAAGGTCGATCCGCGAACCGGAGCCTATTCCTCCACCCTCGTCGTGGGATCCTTCGTCGGGTTTCTCCCTGCCGATGACCCCAAAATCGTGATCGCCGTGATGGTGGACGAGCCGCAGATCGATGCGTGGGGCGGAGCGGTGGCGGCGCCGGCGTTCCGCCGGATCGCAGAGCAGGTACTGCCGTACCTCGGCGTGACACCGAATTCAGCAGTCAATCTGGCAATGGTCGTGGAGTAGCGCCTCGACCCGACCCTGGCAGTATGGTGTGCAGGTGACCTTGGCCGACATGCTCGACTCCCCGGTCATCCGATCGGAAATCCTGGAACAGCACGGCAATTTGACGCCAAACGTGACAGGCGTTACCGACGATTCACGCCGGGTCATGCCGGGAACCGTGTTTGTCGCCGTCCGGGGCGAGCGAGTGGATGGCCATCGGTTCCTTCCTCAGGCCCTTCAGTCGGGAGCTGCGGCTTTGATCGTCCAACAACCGCAGTCGCCGGAGACTGTTCCCGTGATCCGGGTCAAAGACTCACGCAGAGCCTTGGGGCTCCTCGGCAGCCGCTTCTACGGCGCCCCCTCCTCTCGACTCCGAATGGTGGGGGTAACGGGCACCAACGGGAAAACGACCATTACGTATCTAACAAAAGCGGTCCTTGAATCGGCCGGACGGAAGGTTGGATTGATCGGAACCGTAGCCTATCAGATCGGTGAGGAAGTGGTGTCCGCCTCGCACACGACGCCTGGGGCGCTGGAACTCCAAGCGTTGTTGAGTCGGATGGTTTCGGCCGGTATGGATGCGGCCGTCATGGAAGTCTCCTCCCATGCGCTGGCGCTGGATCGGACCGTTGGGTGCGAATACGATGTGGCGGTCTTCACCAATCTGACGCAAGATCATCTCGACTTCCATCGGGATATGGAAGACTACTTCTCCGCCAAGTTGCGGCTGTTCACTGGATTGGCCGACGGGAAGCTGAAGTCGTCCAAGCGCGCGATCGTGAACGCGGACGATCCGTGGAGCGAGCGCATCCGCCAGGCTACCGCCGTCCCGCTCTGGACCTATGGGATCAAGGAGGCGGCAGATCTCCGCGCGGAGGGTCTGCGGCTGTCGGCATCGGGCACCACGTTTGCCGTGGCCACTCCTCATGGTCGGGCGAAGGTGGAGAGCCGTCTGGTCGGCGAACACAATGTCTATAACGCGCTGGCCGCGATCGGCGTGGGGTTGCAGGAAGGGCTCGCGCTCGACCGAGTCTGTGAGGGGATCGCGTCCGTGCGCAACGTGCCTGGGCGGTTCGAACGGGTGGAGGCCGGGCAACCCTTTACCGTCGTCGTAGATTATGCCCACACCGAAGATGCGTTGGTGCGGCTGCTGTCCGCGGCGCGCGCGCTTCGGCCTGGTCGGATCATCACAGTCTTCGGATGCGGCGGCGATCGAGATCGGACAAAACGTCCCAAGATGGGGCGGGTGGCGGTGGAGCACAGCGATGTCGTGATGTTGACCTCCGACAACCCCAGGACCGAAGACCCGCAGGCTATCCTGCGGGATGTGGAGGTCGGCGTGAAGGAAGCGCTTCGCCGGCGACCTCAGGTGCGCTATCACCTGATCGCTGATCGCCGCGAAGCCATCAAGTGCGCGGTGCAGGAGGCGAGGTCCGGCGAACTGGTCCTGATCGCGGGTAAGGGGCACGAGGACTATCAAATCGTCGGCACGACCAAGCACCATTTTGACGACCGCGAGGTGGCCCGGGAGGCCATCCTCAACGCGAAAGCGCTTTGAAGGCAAACTCGAAAGTCTGTTCCCGAAACCTGTGCAAGCACCATATGTGGGTCAGGTGATGGCAGGGTCCCTCTACACGGTAGAAGAAGTCCTCGAGGTCGTCGGCGCCAGGCTTTTGACTGGTGACACGTCGATAGCGTCGAAAGCAACGATCAAGCGCCTGTGGACCGACTCCCGGACCGTGCGCCCGGGCGACTGTTTTGTCGCATTGCGGGGTGATCGGTTCGACGGCCACGCCTTTGTTCCGGAAACCTTCCGGAAGGGGGCGGTGGCGGCGTTGGTCGAAGATTCCTACCGAGTGCCGGCCGATCCCCTCCTGCGCGGCCCCGCGCGTCGGCCGGCCATTATTTTAGCGGTGCGCGATTCGCTCCTCGCCTTTCAGCAATTGGCCACGCACCATCGCAACCGGTTCGCAATTCCGGTGGTGGCGGTGACCGGGAGCAACGGGAAGACGACGACGAAAGACATGGTTGCCGGTGTCTTGGCCATGCGCTGGACGACGTTCAAGACCGAAGGTAATCTCAACAACCGAATCGGTGTGCCGCAGACGTTATTGCGATTGACCGCTCGGCACAAGGCTGCCGTGATCGAGATGGGCGTGGACGCGCGGGGACAGACGACGCGCCTCTGCGAGGTCGTCCGCCCGACGGTCGGGATCATCACCAATATCGGCGCCGATCATTTGGAATTTTTCGGGGACCTGGAAGGGTCCGCTCAAGCCAAAGCGGAGCTGTTGGACCAGATGCCGGCCGAGGGGGTGGTCGCGCTGAACGGCGACGATCCGTATTTCGATTACCTGGCGGCGCGTGCGACCTGTCGCGTGGTGTCGTTCGGACTCTCGGAGCGCGCGGATGTGCGGGCGACGGACATCAACCATCACGGCAAACTTGGGACGACGTTCAAGTTGCATTTGCCGGGCCGCCATCGTGCCCCGGTGATCGCCATACGGGTACATGGTGACCACAATGTTCTGAATGCTCTGGCCGCCGCGGCGGTCGGGTATGCGCTGGGATTCAGCGGCATATTGATCGGTAAGGGATTGGCGGTATTCCGACCGGCTCACCTGCGGTCCCAGGTCGTGACGGTGCGCGGCGCGCGGGTGATCAACGACTGCTACAACGCGAACCCCTCGTCGATGAAGGCGGCCCTGCGGCTCCTGGCCCAAATCGGCCGGGGGGGGCGGACGATCGCCGTGGTGGGCGACATGTTGGAATTGGGAGCAAAGGCGGAAGAGTTTCACCGGGAGGTCGGCGCCTTGGCGGCTGAACTCGGCATTCAGCGACTGATTACCTGCGGACCGCTCGGGCAACGGATCGCGGCGGGCGCAAGACGGGCCGGGATGACCCAGGATTGTGTGCTGGCGGTCAACGACGCGGGGGAAGCGGCGGCGGTCTTAAAGAATCTGCTCCAGGCGGGGGATACGGTGTTGGTCAAGGCCTCGCGCGGAATGAAACTGGAACGAGTGCTCGACGCCTTACAGGGGCGGGCCCGGATGGCGGCCGGCGCCTAGTCCACATGGGTCATGACGGTTCGAGACGGTTCACCCGTTGCAATCTGTGATCAACGGGTGTCCGCGGCGTATCGGTGGTTCCAGTAGAGGCGGTCATGAATCATCTGGGTTAGCTGAACGAACGATTCTCGCAGGGAATTGGGCGGGTTGAATCGGTATGCTCTACAACTGGTTGTATCCTCTCCACACCGAGTTCTCCATTCTCAATGTCTTCCGATACCTGAGCTTTCGGATCATCTACGCCTCTGTCACGGCCTTTCTGATCGCCTTCGTCCTGGCTCCGTGGTTGATCAAGAAACTTCAGGCGATCAAGCTGGGGCAACAGGTCAGGGACGACGGGCCGAAGCGGCATCTGGCCAAGAGCGGCACCCCGACGATGGGCGGAATGCTGATCATTTTTGCGGTGGTGTTGACCACCCTCCTCTGGGCGGACCTCACGAACAAGTACGTCTGGCTGGTCATCCTCTCGACCTTGGGGTTCGGATTGATCGGATTTGTGGACGACTATCTGAAATTTGTCAAGGCTCAATCGAAGGGCCTTTCGGCGTCACAAAAATTTGCTGGACAGGTGGCGATTGCGCTGGCGATCGGTCTGATTCTGTATTTCTTCCTTCCGGGGTACTCCACCAAACTGAGCGTGCCGTTCTTCAAGAATTTCACTCCGGAGCTGGGATGGCTCTATATCCCATTCGTCATCCTCGTGATCGTCGGCAGCTCCAATGCGGTCAATCTGACGGACGGTCTGGACGGACTGGCCGTTGGACCGGTCATGATCGCCTCGATGGCCTATACGATCGTGGCCTATGCGGCGGGGCATCGTCTGTTTGCCGACTATCTGTTGATCCCCCATATCGAGGGCGCCGGGGAAGTCGGGGTCTTTACCGCGGCGATCTTCGGGGCGAGTCTCGGTTTCCTCTGGTTCAATACCTATCCGGCGACGGTCTTCATGGGCGATGTGGGCTCGCTCCCCTTGGGCGCCGCGCTTGGCACCGTCGCGGTCATCAGCAAGCATGAGTTGCTGCTCATGCTGGTCGGGGGCGTGTTCGTGATCGAGGCGGTGTCCGTGATTTTCCAGGTCTTGTCCTTCAAGTCGCGCGGCAAACGGATCTTTCTGATGGCCCCGATCCATCACCATTTCGAGATGAAGGGCTGGGAGGAGCCTAAAGTGGTGGTCCGATTGTGGATCATCGCGATCCTGCTCGCGCTTTTGAGCCTGAGCACCTTGAAACTGCGATGATGCCGATACCGGGCCGTTCGCACAGAGGAGCCGAATTGGCCGGGAAGGCCGTTGTGGTAGTCGGATTGGCCCGAAGCGGAGTGGCGGCGGCAAGGCTGCTCGCGCGGATCGGTGCCCGCGTGACCCTGGCCGATCGCAAGGACGAACGGGAGTTGCACGAGGTTCTGGGCCAACTCGATCGGGAACAGGTTGCGCTTGCCTTGGGAGCGCAATACGAGCGGGCATTTCAGCAGGCCGACCTCGTAGTCATCAGTCCCGGTGTGCCGACACGCGCGCCCGTACTGGAAGCCGTTCGCCGTCGCGGCATCCGAGTGATCGGGGAGCTGGAGCTGGCCTCTCGCTTGTTGTCCGTCCCCGTCGTCGCCGTCACCGGGACCAACGGCAAGAGCACAACCGTGACGCTGATCGGAAAGTTTCTCCAGGAAAGCGGAAAACGGGCGTTTGTGGGCGGCAACCTGGGCACAGCCGTCTCCGAAGCGGCCTTGGCCGGTCTTGAGGCGGACGAGCAGAGGGGCGTCGGTCGATCACCCTATGAAGTCATCGTCGCGGAAGTATCGAGTTTTCAGTTGGAAACGATCGAGCGGTTCCAACCTTGGATCGCGGCGCTGCTCAACATTACGACCGATCACATGGATCGTTACGATTCGATCGACGACTACGTACGGGCAAAGTGTCGGATCTTCGAGAATCAGAATGCCACGGATTATGCCGTGATCAATCTGGACGATCCCAGAGTCGCGGCGATCGGCCGTACGGTTCGGGCTCACGGGATGGGCTTTACGCGCCGCCAGACCATTCCGACCGCTTCAACCGGGGGGGCCTTTCTCGACGGTGAGGAGGTGATCGTGTTGCTTGAAGGACAGCGACGGACGATCGCATCTCGCTCGGAGATCCGGTTGCTGGGGACGCATAACGTGGAAAACGTCCTGGCGGCCGCCACCATCGGTCTATTGTGCGGCTGCGAGGTGGACGCCATGCGGCGCGTCCTCCGCTCGTTTTCCGGGCTCGAACATGCGCTGGAGCTCGTCCGGGAAATCAACGGCGTCCGATTCGTGAACGATTCCAAAGGCACGAACGTCGATGCCACGGTGAAGGCCTTGGAGAGCCTGGATCAGCCGATCTGGCTGATCGCCGGGGGAAAGGACAAGGGCGGAGATCTCGCTCGCCTCAGAGAGCCGATCGCGCGCAAGGCAAAGGGCGTCGTCTTAATCGGAGAAGCTGCGCCGCTCATCACGGCAGCCATTCGACCCTATGATCGCATCAGACAGGCAGCCTCGTTACAAGAGGCCGTGCGGCTCGCAGCCGAACAGGCGGAGGCGGGCGATATCGTGCTCCTGTCTCCGGCCTGCGCCAGTTTCGACATGTTCGCGGATTATCAGGATCGAGGACGCCAATTCAAGGCGGCAGTGGCGGCGCTGCCGTAATGGGCGTTCCTGGATCGATTGACGGGAGAATCATGGCCGACAAAACAGCCGGAACCCTGGCCTTTCCGTGGCCGAGTGCGGGCCGGCGCGCCCGCAAGCTCGTGGCCTTGGATCACACGCTCGTCGTGCTGACACTCGCCCTGTCATTGGCGGGGCTGGTGATGGTCTTCAGCGCCAGCGCGGTGGTGGCCGGCAACCGGTTCCAGGACCCCTGGTATTTCCTCAAGCGGCAGCTCGCGTGGCTGGCCTTGGGCCTCGCCCTGATGCATCTCACGTCGCGCATCGACTATGCGGTGTGGAAGAAGCTGGCCGTCCCGCTGTTGGCCGTGACCGGGGGCCTGTTGCTGTTGGTGCTGATTCCCTCTGTGGGCGTGTTGGCGAAGGGCGCCCGTCGCTGGTTGCGAGCAGGACCTCTCCTGGTTCAGCCGACGGAAATCGCGAAGGTGGTGGCCGTGATCTATCTTGCGGCGTATCTCGCGGCCAAGGAAGCGCGTCTCCTGTCGTTCCAGAAAGGGGTCCTTCCGCCGCTCATTTTAGTCGGTGCCATCTGCGCCCTGATTTTTCTCCAGCCTGACTTGGGGAGCGTGGTCGTCATCGGGTTGGTGACCTTCGGCCTGTTGTTCTTGGCGGGAGCTAAGCTGAGTCATCTCTTCGGGTTGGTGCTCTGTGCCGTACCGGCGGTCTTGGCACTGGTCGTCAGCTCGCCCTATCGGTGGAAGCGAGTGATGACCTTTCTCTTCCCGGAAAAGGACGTGTCGGGGGCTGGGTTTCAGGTCACGCAATCGTTCCTCGCGTTCGGCAGCGGAGGGCCGTTCGGAGTCGGGCTCGGGGAAGGCAAGCAGAAGCTGTTCTTCCTGCCGGAGGCGCACACGGATTTCGTGCTCGCGCTGGTCGGAGAGGAGCTCGGCTTTCTGGGGACGGCCGCCCTGCTGATGCTGTTTCTGGCCTTTGTGGTCCGCGGTTTCTCGATCGCCGCCCGCGCACGCATGCCATTCGGTTACTTCTTGGGCATGGGCATCACCTTGTTGATTGCGACCCAGACGCTGATCAATGCCGGCGTGGTCACCGGGTTGCTGCCGACGAAAGGATTGACGCTGCCATTCGTGAGTTACGGGGGCTCGTCGCTGGTGATCAGTTTGATCGGGGTGGGCATCTTATTGAGCATTTCGCGCGACCGGTGCGGTGGGCAGGAACGCAACGAATGATCCGGGTTACGGGGTGAGCGAGCCGGTGAATGAATATCGTCATTGCGGCAGGGGGGACCGGCGGGCATCTGTATCCGGCGATCGCCCTCGCCAGGGAGTTTCAGCGGGTCAAACCCGGCGCCTCCGTGCTCTTTGTTGGAACGACCAGAGGAATGGAATCGCGTGTGGTGCCGCACGAAGGGTTTCCGCTCCGAATGATCACCGCCAAGCCCTTCATGGGGATGGGGCGCCTCGGTGCGCTGAAGGCACTGGTGGCGCTGCCTGTGGGCGTCCGGGAGTCGGTGCAGTTGCTCAGAGAGCAGCGCACCGATCTGGTTATCGGAGTGGGAGGGTATACCTCTCCGGCGGTGTTGCTGGCGGCGGCGCTTTTGCGGCGCCCCACCGTGATCCTGGAACCCAATTCCTATCCGGGATTGGCCAACAAGCTGTTGGGTCCGTTGGTCCAGCGGATATTTCTGGCCTTCGGCTCAGCCGCCGAGTTTTTTCCTCAGGCCAAGGTGCGGGTCGTCGGGACGCCCCTTCGCCGAGAATTTGTCGAACCGCTTCATGCACAGACACCAGGAAGTGAGGATGGGCGTATGCATCTGGTGATTTTCGGAGGCAGTCAGGGCGCCAAGGCCATTAACGCCGCGATGGTCGAAGCGCTCCCCTATTTGTCGGATCTGCGGGACCGTCTATTGATCACTCACCAGACCGGTGAGGCGGACCGGGAATCCGTGGCTCAGGGCTATGCGAAGTACCGATTCCGTGCGGACGTTCGGCCGTTTCTCTACGACATGCCGATGGTGCTTCGGTCGGCCGACCTGGTGGTGTCGCGGGCCGGCGCGATGACGATCGCGGAGCTGGCCGCCTGCGGCTGTCCGGCCATTCTTGTGCCGCTGCCCCAGGCCATTTACAACCATCAGGCGAAGAACGCTGCGGTGATGGAAACGGCGGGCGCCGCAATCGTCCTGCCGCAGTACGAATTATCCGGAGAGCGGACGGCATCCACCATTCGCAGCATCCTCACCAATTCACAGCGCCTCCAGGACATGCGAGCCCGGAGTCTGGCCTTACGGCGTGTGGACGCAGCCGGGCGTATCGTGGAGGAATGCCTGTCTCTGCTAGGGAGGTCTCATGAAGCCGATGAGTCTATTGGAGTCACGGGATCGTGATGGAGTCGAGATGCGCGAGCCGGGCAACGGCCGGCCGCTGAGACGGGGAGTCAGAACATCGATGTTTCGTAAGATCCAACATATTCACCTTGTCGGAATCGGCGGCTCCGGGATGAGCGGGATTGCCGAAGTCCTCTTGACGCTCGGGTACCAGGTGACCGGGTCGGACCTGAACGCATCGGACACGACCAGGCGGTTGGAGGAACTTGGCGGACGGATCTTCATCGGCCACCAAGAATCCAACATCGGGCAGGCACAAGTGGTGGTCGTGTCCTCGGCGGTCTCTCCGGTCAATCCGGAAGTCTTGGCCGCCAAGGCGAGGCCGATCCCGGTGATTCCGCGGGCCGAGATGCTTGCCGAATTGATGCGGCTCAAGTACGGGATCGCCATCGCGGGCGCGCACGGCAAGACCACCACCACCTCGATGGTGGCGAGCGTGCTGGCCGAGGGCGGACTCGATCCGACGGTGGTGATCGGCGGCAAGGTCAATGCCTTGGGCAGCCATGCCAGGCTCGGGCGAGGCGAATTGCTGGTGGCGGAGGCCGACGAAAGTGACGGGTCATTTCTACGGCTCTCACCGTCGATCGTCGCTGTGACCAATCTCGATCGTGAACATCTTGATCACTACGGGTCGATGGAACGGATCACCGAGAGTTTTCTGGAATTCATCAACCGCATCCCCTTCTATGGATTGGCGGTGCTGTGTTTGGACGATGACCGCCTCCGCGGCTTACTCGGCGGTGTGGTCAAACGTTATCTGACCTACGGCCTGAAAGAGCATGAAGGCGTGGCGCCGCCCGATTACCGTGCGACCGACATCGTACTGAAACAATGGGGGGCTGAATTCCGAGCCCACTTCCGGTCCAAGAATCTCGGGCCGTTCCGCCTGTGTATCCCGGGCATTCACAACGTGTCGAACGCGCTCGCCGCCATCGCGATTGGGATTGAGTTGGACGTGCCGGTGGACTTGATCCGACGGGGGTTGGCCGCCTTCACAGGCGTCGAACGACGCTTTCACCTTCGAGGCGAGAAACATGGTGTGACCGTGGTGGACGACTACGGACACCATCCGACCGAGATCAAGGCCACGCTTGCGGCGGCCAAGCAGGGATGGAACCGGCGTCTGGTCGTGCTGTTCCAGCCGCATCGTTATACAAGAACGCGCGATCTGTTAAGTGAGTTCGCCGGCGCGTTCACCGACGCCGATGTGCTGCTCGTCACAGAGATTTATGCGGCGAGCGAGCAACCGATCCCGGGAGTGAGCGGCGAATGCCTGGTGGAAGCGACCCGGGCAGCCGGCCATCCGAACGTCACCTATGTGCCGGTCAAACAGGACTTGCCGGACCGAACCGTGCCGTTGCTCCAACCGGGCGACATGGTGCTGACGCTGGGCGCAGGCGACATCTGGAAGGCCGGCCTGGGTATCCTGGACCGTTTGCCGTCGTGAGCTGCCGTCATGAGCCACGGCCCCGGAAGGGTGCGATCGCGAAAAACGACGGGACTGACTCCGTCGGGATTGGACTTGAAATCGGCGCTCGATGGGGTGCGAGGAGAGATTCGGTTCAATGTTCCGCTCAAGACGTTCACCTCTTTCAAGATCGGAGGTCCGGCCGACGCATTCGTGACACCAGCGGACGAGGAGGATGTCGCGCGGCTCTCTCGTCAGGCCCATTGCCTGCGGATTCCGGTGTTCGTGCTGGGCGGCACGAACGTGTTGATTCGCGACGGAGGGGTTCGCGGCATCGTTGTCGGGCTTTCGCAGCTCAAGACCGTCCGGCTCGAAGCCGGCCATGTGCTCTATGCGGAGGCCGGAGTCGGCATGCCGACTCTGATCAAGCGGGCCATCACGCTGGGATTGAGCGGGTTGGAGTGGGCCGCGGGGATTCCCGGAACCGTCGGAGGTTGTGTCGTGATGAATGCCGGCACCAGGCTTGGTGAGATGAAGGATGTCCTGTCCGGCGTACGGATGGCGTTTCCGGACGGCAGTCTCCGCGATTTGGTCAGAGCGGAGATCGGATTTGAGTACCGGCGCGCACTCTTGCCGGAGGGGATCGTGGTGGGAGCCCGACTTCAGTTGAAACCGGCTTCGAAGGGGGAGATCGAGCGTGTCGTGAAAGACTACTTGCGGTACCGGAAAGCCACGCAGCCGCTGACCGAGCCCAATGCCGGCTGCGTGTTCAAGAATCCGGGCCCCCGGACGGCCGGCCAATTGGTCGAGGCGGCCGGCCTCAAGGGAGAGAAAGTGGGAGGGGCGCAGGTCTCAACCAAACACGCGAACTTCATCGTCAACACCGGTCGGGCCTCCGCGTCGGATGTGCTGGCGTTGATCCGGTTGGTCCAGGAGCGGGTCAAGAAAGCCAGCGGCGTGGAGTTGCAACTTGAGCTGAAGGTTGTCGGGGAAGGCTCATGATGCCGCCTCAACCATCGTCTGACATGAGAGGGACTTCATGCCGTTGACCACAGCGCGAGTCGGCGTGCTCATGGGAGGCCAGTCCGCGGAGCGGGACGTCTCCCTGCGCACTGGACAGGCCGTCCAGCAGGCTCTGGTCCGTCTGGGCTATGACGTGGTCGCCATCGACGTCGGCCCAAACGTTGTGAGGGATTTGCATGAGCTGAAGGTAGGGTTGGCTTTCATCGCTCTCCATGGACCGGGAGGCGAGGACGGTACCATGCAGGGGTTGCTCGAAACGCTCGCCATTCCCTACACGGGCTCTGGGGTGCGCGCGAGTGCGGTCGCCATGCATAAGGTGCTGACAAAGGTGGTCCTGGCCTCGCAGGACATTCCGGTTCCGCCTGGAGCGGTCGTGGTCAAAGGAAGGGCCAAGGGAAAACGACCTCCTCTACCGCACGGGTTGAAATGGCCCGTGGTCGTGAAGCCGGCCACGCAGGGATCTACGATCGGCGTGAGTATCGTCCGCCAGCCGGCCGCATGGATGGAAGCCTTGGAACTGGCCCATCGGTACGACGACGAGGCGGTGGTAGAGGCCTTTATCGACGGCCATGAGATCACGGTCGGCGTGCTTCGCTCCGCCGCAACCCTTCAAGCCTTGCCGGCGGTTGAGATCGCCGCGCCGGAGGGCTTCTACGATTTCTCGGCCAAGTATCAAAAGGGGCAGACTCGGTACCTCTGCCCGGCCCCGTTGACCGGTAAGATCGCACGCGAGGTGCGCGACCTGGCCGTTCGATCGTACGAGACGATCGGCTGCGAGGGCGCCGCGCGGGTGGATTTTCGTGTGACCCCGAAAGGCAAACCTTATGTATTGGAGATCAACACGGTTCCGGGGATGACGGAAACCAGCCTGTTGCCGATGGCGGCGGCGCAGGCCGGCATCGACTACGATCGGTTGACGGAGCGGATTCTGGAGTCGGCGCTTGCCCGCTGCAAGCGGGCGTGACGCGAACGGAGCACACCACCGTGTTCAGGCATCGTAAATCCAAGCGACCGACGGAACCGCGGGAGAACCAGAAGCGGGGTTTGGGCGGTCAAGCCGGCTCCCTGCGAGCAGGCACTCGTTCATTGGTCCGGCTCCTACTTGGGACGACGAAACTCGTGGCCGTGCTCGGATTGCTTGTGTTGGCCGGTTGGTGCGGCTCGCTCCTGTGGCGCCATGCCGGCCCCTGGATGGCTGAGCTATTCCGCGTCCGCGAGATTGTCGTCGTCGGTCTCCACCAGATCACGCGCGCCGAAGTTGTGACGAGGCTCAGGCTGGACAACCAGGCGGTCCTCTACGAGATCGAGCCGGAGAAGCTCGTCGATCGATTGCGCACACATCCCTGGATTCGACATGCGGAGGTGACCAGATTGCCGCTTCACCAGGTGCAGGTCACGATTGTGGAGCGTCGGCCGGCCGCCGTCGTGCAACGGTCCGAGGTCAACGTGTTGGTGGATGAGGAAGGGCACATCCTCAAATGGCTGGGTCGCGTCGATGAGCCCTCGCTCCCCCTGTGCGTCGGTGTCGAGCCCAGAAACCTCGCACAGGGCGCGGGCCGCGAACGGCGGACGGTCAAGGCGGCGGTGACGCTTGCGGGGATCTTGGCCGAGACCACGAGTGATCGGATCGTCATCGATGCGACGAATCCGGCCAATCTGGTCGCGACGGTCAAGGATTTGCGCCTGTCGTTCGGCAACGCCGGTTTTCAAGAAAAATGGAGTCTGTACGCCCGGCTCAGGCCGAATTTGGCCTTCGAACATCGCGCCGTTGGCGACCCGTCGCCCGTCGATGTGGATCTTCGGTTCGCCGGCCGCGTGATCGTGCGAGAAAGGGGGTAGCGCGTGCCCAAACGAGAACAAATCCTAGTGGGGCTTGATATCGGCACCACCAAGATCTGCGCGATCGTGGCCGAGATCACGGAAACCGGCTCGCTGAATGTCATCGGGGTGGGGTCGAGCCCGTCGCGCGGCCTTCGCAAAGGGGTGGTGGTCAATATCGAGAGCACGGTGGAATCGATCAAGAAGGCTGTGGACGATGCCGAGTTGATGGCGGGAGTCGAGATCCATTCGGTCTATACCGGCATCGCGGGCGGTCACATTGCCGGCGAGAACTGTAAGGGCGTCGTCGTGCTGAAGAAACAGGAAGTGACGCGCGAGGACGTGCAACGGGCGATCGATAGCGCCAGGACCATGGCGGTGATCCCCCAGGAGCGGCGCGTGCTCCATGTCTTGCCGCGCGAATTCATGGTGGACGATCAAGACGGGATCCGCGACCCCGTCGGCCTTCTGGGAACCCGCCTGGAGGTCAATGTGCACATCATCACGGGCGCTGTCACCTCCGCGCAGAATCTCATCAAGGGCGTCAATCGGGCGGGCTTGGATGTCGTGGACATCGTGCTCCAGCCGCTGGCCTCCAGTGAAGCGGTGTTGAGCCCCGAGGAGAAGGAACTGGGCGTGGCGATGGTGGACTTCGGCGGCGGGACGACCGACTTGGCCATCTTCCTGGACGGGAGCGTGCGCCACACGGCGGTGCTGCCGCTCGGCGGACAGAATCTGACCAAGGATCTGGCGATCGGTCTGCTGACTTCACAGAGCGAAGCGGAGAAGATCAAGCTCCAATACGGCATCGCCAGGGCGGATCTGCTTCAGGGGCACCAGATGGTCGAGGTGCCGTCGGTCGGCGAGCGCCCGGCGCGCATGTTCACGCGCCGCGACATCGCCGACATCCTTGAGCCGCGCGTCGAGGAGATGTTCGAGCTGGTTCGGCGTGAAATCGCCCGCGCGGGCTATGAAGGCATGCTCGGCGCCGGCGTCGTGCTCACCGGGGGAACGTCTTTGCTGGAAGGGATGCTGGATGCAGCGGAAAAACTGCTCAATCTGCCGGCTCGGCGCGGGGTCCCGGGCGGCGTCGGAGGGCTCCGGGATATCGTCAGCAATCCAATCTATTCGACCGGTGTGGGGCTGTTGCTGCATGCTCGCCAACATGCGGAAGCGCAGGAACTCGCCGGGATTGGTAGCGGAGGGCCGATCAAGGGGGCGCTCAGCAGACTCGTGGGGAAGCTGACCGACATCTTTCTAACCTAGCCATCAGTGGGAACGGAAGCCCGGGATACTTCCGAGAGGGAGGGAGCCACATGTTTTCATTTCAAGAGGATCTTCTGTCCCCCGTGCACATCAAGGTCTTCGGCGTCGGCGGAGCCGGGTGCAACGCGGTCAATACGATGATTCACTCCGGCCTGAGCCGGGTGGAGTTCATCGCCGCCAACACGGACGTGCAGGCGCTGGAACGGTCGCAGGCGGCCTTCAAGATCCAATTGGGACCGGAGCGGACGCGCGGGCTCGGCGCCGGGGCAAGACCGGAAATCGGCAAAGACGCAGCCTTGGAAAGCAAGGACCAGATCCGCGAAGCGATGCAAGGGGCGGATATGGTCTTCGTCACGGCCGGCATGGGCGGCGGCACCGGCACAGGGGCGGCGCCCATCGTGGCGAGTGTGGCCCGGGAACTGGGTATCCTGACCGTCGGCGTCGTCACGAAACCCTTCCAGTTCGAAGGGCATCGGCGGATGAGTCATGCGGAAGAAGGGTTGCGGGACCTGCGCCGCCACGTGGACACGCTGCTGATTATTCCCAATCAGCGGTTGCTGGCTATCGTGGATAAGGCGACGCCGCTTTTGGATGCGTTCAAGGTGGCGGACGATGTCCTGCGGCAGGCGATTCAAGGCATCGCGGACGTGATTACGACCACCGGCCATGTCAACGTGGACTTTGCGGACGTGCGCACCGTGATGGCCCACACCGGACGGGCGGTCATGGGGATGGGACGGGCCTGTGGCGCCAATCGTGCGGTCGAAGCCGCCCATAAGGCGATCAACAGCCCGCTGCTGGAAGACGGAACGGTGGAGGGAGCCAAGGGCGTGCTGCTGAACATCACCGGCGGTGCCGACCTCTCGCTGCACGAGGTGGACGAAGCGGCGTCGATCATCAAGGAGGCGGCAGACGCGGAAGCCAACATCATCGTCGGACAGGTGATCAATCAGGAGATAGGGGATGAGCTGGTGGTGACGGTGATCGCGACGGGCTTCGAGCACGGGGAGGACGGAGCCAAGATTCCCGTTTCGTCAGATCGGGCCGCGACGCGTCCGGTTCGGACGGGACAGCAGGTGCTGGCGGCGGTCTCTACCGGAGGGAATGAGAAGCCTGTTAGGGATTTGGATCGTCCGGCGTTTCTCCGAAAGCTGAGCGAACAGCGGGATCTCAAGGAACGAGTGGGGTTACTGCCGGATGACGAGTGGGATGTGCCGACGTTCTTGCGGAAGCAGGCGGATTAGGATTGGGTTGGCGGGCGTGCTTCAGCGTGGCACAATGAGCCGGTGAGCCGCACATCGATGATCACCCTGTCCGCCTTCGCCTCGAACGGAGACCGTCTGCATCATTTCTTCGGGACGCGCCACACGGCGCAGCTTCTTCCCGGTGAGCACGGCGATCGTGAGGTGGAGATCCTGGCCCACCGCATCACGCAGGACGTGGTGTCGCGGCAGGACGGATCGTTGGCCGAGCTCATCCATGAGTGCCGATTCGTGGCCGTCAAACAGGTCCATGGGACGGATGTCCTCGCAGTTGATGAACAGGCGCCAAACCGCGAGCTGCTGGAGCAGGGGTGGGATGCCCTAATCACGGACGAACCGCGGCTCTGCCTCACGATCAAGACGGCCGACTGCGTGCCGGTTCTGTTATTCGATCCCGTCCGCCGCGTCATCGGCGCCATTCATGCGGGCTGGCGCGGAACCCTCGCAGCCGTTGTTCCCAAAACCATCGACACCATGTGCGAGCGGTACGGAAGTCGGGCTCAGACCCTGCGGGTGGCGATCGGGCCGTCGGCCGCCTCCTGCTGTTACGAAGTCGATGAGCCGGTGTTGAGTCGCCTTCGCGACGTCTTTCCCGACTGGTCTTCGGTTGTACGACCGACCGGCGTCAACCGAGCGACGCTTGATTTGCGCCGAGTGATCCGCCGCCAGGCCGAAAGAGCCGGCGTGGGGACGGAGTCTATTTCCGCGGCCGACCACTGCACGATTTGCGAGCCGGACCGCTTCTATTCATATCGACGAGAGGGGAGTGTCCGGGGTACGATGATCAGCGGCATTGCCCTGCGGGCGCGGTAAGAGGAGATTCGGAAAGGGACGCGTCCTGCGTTCGCAAGCCGATGATGGATTCACCTGAGAGAGGCCGTGGTCACCGCTGAGTCCGGTGCTAGCGAGCCGGCGATAGCCGACGCACTCCATCGCATCAGACGGACGATGGAGGCAGCGGCGACGCGGGTCGGACGGAACCCGGGGACGATTCGCTTGCTCGGCGCGACCAAATCAGTGGACATTGCCAGAATCCGAGCGGCCATCCACGCGGGGCTCACACTCTGCGGAGAAAATCGGGTTCAGGAAGCGCTGCCGAAAATGGAATCGCTCCGGGGGCTGCCTATCGAATGGCATTTTATCGGGCGGTTGCAGCGGCGGAAGGTCAAGAGCGTCGTCGGGCGATTCAGCCTGATCCAGTCGGTCGAAAGTCTCGAATTGGCGGAAGAGATTCAACGGCGCAGCGAAGAGGCCGGAGTCGATCAGCCGGTTCTCCTCGAGGTCAACATCGCGAGCGAAGCCAGCAAGGGAGGCTTCGAGCCCGGTGCACTTGAGCAGGCCATCCCGGAGTTGCTGGTGATGCGGCGATTGCGCATCAGGGGGCTCATGACGATCCCACCGTTCGAGGATGATTCGGAACGGGCCCGTCCCTATTTTCTGAGATTGCGGGAGCTCTCGCATTCGCTGACCCGCTCTGAATGGCCGACTGTGAGCATGGCGGAGCTTTCTATGGGTATGTCCCATGACTATGACGTCGCGATCGAGGCAGGAGCGACCCTGGTGCGGATTGGGGCCGCTCTTTTTGGGATGAGGGCACAGCCACAGTGATTCAACCCGACCGGCATGAGCGCCTTGCGCTGATTGGAGGCGGCCAGATGGCCGAAGCCTTGATCGGTGGATTGTTGGCGGCCGGGACGTGGAAGCCGGACCGAATCATAGCCACTGATCCCAGTCGAGCGCGCCGTGAAGTTCTTCATAACCGGTTCGGCGTGACGGTCGGGACGGACAATCGGGAGGCAGTCGCAGGCGCACGGGCGGTGATTCTGGCTGTCAAGCCTCAGGTCCTGGCGGACGTGCTGGAGGAGCTTCGGTCGGGATGGGACAACCAGCTTGTGATTTCCATTGCAGCCGGCATCCGGCTCGCTTGGCTCAGAGAACGGATGCCGGCCGGTGTCCGGCTCATCCGCGTGATGCCCAATGCGCCGGCATTGGTGGGCGCGGGCATGTCGGTTCTGGCCTTGCATGAGAGCGCGACGAGGGAGGACGAACGACTGGCTTTTGGCTTGTTCGAATCAGTGGGTCGCGCGGTTGTCCTTCAAGAAGACCTTTTGGACGCGGTGACGGGGTTGAGCGGCAGCGGGCCGGCCTATGTCTGCGTGGCGCTGGAGGCGCTGTCCGACGGAGGAGTCAAGATGGGCTTGCCGAGGGAGTCGGCACAACGGTGGGCCGCACAGGCTGCCATGGGAGCGGCGGCGCTGATGCTCACCTCCGATCCGGCGGAATCCTGTTGGCAGGAAACCGTCCTTGCCGATTGTCCTCCTGCGTCGCGAGGGATCGAGGTGTTGAGGCGAGCTCAGGCGGGATCGGCGTTGAGCCATGCGGTCGAGGCCGCGACGAGCCGCTCGCGAGAATTGGGGGTCTGATGTTCGTCCTCGGCAATGTCCTGCAGGGGTTGGCGACGATTCTGAGCTGGGTGCTGACGATGTATCAATGGATCATCATCGCGCGCGCGTTGATCTCCTGGGTGAATCCCGATCCGTGGAATCCCATCGTCCAGTTCTTGGAACGGGCGACCGAGCCGGTCCTGGCCCCGATTCGCAGCCTGCTGGGTTGGCGCATGGGGATCGATATTTCTCCGCTGGTTGCGATCTTCGCGATTATCTTCCTACAATATGCACTGGTTGCGACGCTTCAGGATGTGGCCGTCCGACTTCGTTGATCACCGGCACGAGGTAGATCCATGAAACTGACACCGCTCGAAATTCAGCAGATGGTTTTTCAGGTGCGCATGCGGGGCTACGACAGAGAGGAGGTCAACCGTTTTCTGGAAGAGGTGGCACAGACCCTTGAAACCGCCAACCGCGAAAATGCCTCGCTCCGGGAACGGACGTCCTACATGGAGCAGCAATTGGCCGATATGAAGCGGAACGAAGCCACGCTGTCCAATACGCTGCTCTCTGCGCAATCCCTGGCAGATGACGTGAAGCGGACCGCCCACCGCGACGCCGAACTGGCCATGAAGGAGGCCGAATTGAAGGCGTCCGAACTGCTGAGAGAAGCGCGGGTCGAGTTGGCGGAGACTCAGCGGGACATTTCGGAACTCCGCAAGCAGCGGTTGCTCATGATCGAACGGTTGCGGGCGACGATCCGCACATTCGAGCGGATGCTTGAAGTCGAAGAAGAGGACGAAGATTCCTCCGAACCGGCAGCGCCGAGCAACAAGCTTACCGGCGAGTCCACCCGGTATCAATAAGCTCGTGCCCGCAATCGTGCGGTTTTCTGAATTATCCCACGATCAGGTCCGCACGATCCTACGTACCGCGGTAGATGCCGGGGTGTTCCCCGGCGCCGTGCTTCATGTGCGGCGACGGGGGATGGTGTGGTGTGAGGCGGCGGTCGGGCGCTCAGCGTATCCCCCTCTCGGCACGTCGGTGACTCCGCAGACCATCTACGATTTGGCTTCCCTCACCAAGCCTCTTGCAACGACTGCTGCGATCCTGCACCTGGTTCAAGATGAAACGCTGCGACTTGACGATCCGCTCGCGCGACACCTTCACGAACTGCACGGCACGGCGATCGGAGAAGCCACGATCTGGCATCTGCTGACGCACAGCTCAGGCTTGCCGGGTTGGCGGCCGTTCTACCAAATGTTGACTCAGGATGCAGCGACAGCCGGATCCGTGACGGGAGATCGTTCCAACGCCGAGCGGGTGTTGCAACTCATTCGTTCCGAACGATTGGAGTTTGTGACGGGCGAACGCAGCCTTTACAGCGACCTGGGGTACATGTTGCTGGGCTGGACCGTGGAGCGGCTTTCCGGATACACGCTCGACGTGTTTTGCCAGAACCGGCTCTATCATCCGATCGGGGCCTGGCCCCTTGCCTTTATCCCCCGTAGCCGGACGGTCGCCGACATCTTTGGGCCGGGATCCGTGGTGGCGCCGACAGAGCAGGATCCTTGGCGTGGCCGGCTGCTCGAGGGGGAGGTGCATGACGAGAATGCCGCGGCGCTGGGAGGCGTTGCGGGGCATGCCGGGTTGTTCGGGACGGCTCAGGCCGTAGCCTGCGTGGGACAGGCCTGGTTGGATGCGTGGAATGGAATGCCCGGTCTCTTGGCGCCCGATCTGGTACGTCGGTTCGTCGCCCGGCAGACGTTGATCCCTTCTTCGACGTGGGCCATGGGTTGGGATACGCCGTCGGTCTCCGCCTCATCGGCCGGGGTCCATGTCTCACCCGAGTCGTTCGGCCACCTGGGTTTCACAGGGACGTCGATGTGGATCAATCCGACCGAGCAGATGGTTGTTGTGCTGTTATCCAACCGTGTGCATCCGACCAGAGATAATGAGGGTATCAAGCGCTTCCGGCCGAAAATTCACGATGTGATTTGGGACGCGTGCCGTGGAGGTCTGTGAGTCAGTCTGCGTAGTCGATCCATGTTTCTTTTTCCGCCAAGTAACGCTTGCCTTTGAAGTTCAATCGGGTCCGCATCTTTTGAAAGCCCAGACGCCGCAGCCGGTCGATCACGTCTGTGACAGCCTCGGCGACGGTTCGGTGGACCTGCCCTTCTACCACGAGCGCCTCATACATCACCTGGGCTTTGTAACCGGCCCCTGTGCGGCTGATGGCGATCGAACGATTGAAATAGCGATCGCTCGGGTCGGTCCCTTCGATCTGGTGACGCTCGACGAGACCTTCTTTCTTCAACGAGAGCGGAAGCGTGCTCATGTGCTCCTCCGGTGTTCCGCTGCGGACCTTGGCAACGAAGTGCATTATAAGAGGGCGCGAATGGGTGTGCAACCGCGGTTGACAAGGCCGGAACGCCATTCCTATCATGCCGCGTTTTCGACGGACGCCCGCAGGCGTCGTAGCCCGCATGATTCATAACGGTTCGTGACGGTTCACCCGGTTCCTATCCAGGGCACGGGTACCTCCACGCGAAGCCGCGAGCAAGGGAGGCGTACTTGAAGCTGGATGTTGACCGACCGAGCAGCGAGCCTGTCCGCTTGGGTGCGGAAGACCGGCGGCCAGATCTGTCGCAGCCTGGACACTCGTTGCCCTTGACCGGCAACAGGTTGCACAGTGGTTGCGGCAGAAGCGTTCACGGATAATATGAGTTGGCCCGCCGGATCGTAGAAGCGGATGAATATCCCCAACAGTCTGACCACGCTGCGGATTTTGCTCATTCCCGTCTTTGTCGGTTTTCTCGTCTATGAACAGGTCGATCGAGCCCTGCTCGTGCTTGTGATCGCGGGATTGACGGACGCGCTGGATGGCACGGTGGCGCGGATCATCAACCAGCGGACGCGCCTTGGCGCGATCTTGGATCCGCTGGCGGACAAGCTCCTCATGGTGTCTGGCTTTGTTGCCCTGGCGGCGTTGCATCTGATTCCATCCTGGGTGGCGATTTTGGTCGTCAGCCGCGACTTTATTCTGATTGTGGGGACGCTCGTCGCCCGGTTGACTGAATCGCCACTCGACATCACGCCCACCGTGCTGGGCAAGGGCACCACAGTGTTTCAACTCTCCTACCTGGTCCTGGTCCTGCTGTTTCGAGCCACGAGCCGGGATGTCGCGCTGCTCGACCCTCTCCTCTATACGACCGCTGCGGTGACCCTCGCCTCCGGGCTTCATTACCTGTACCGCGGCTTTCTGCGGGTCAGCACACGAGATATCTGATCTGGTTCGGTGCTGGTCCGTGGCCGCTGATCCGGTGCGCTGACAGATGCCAGAGCCGCGGGGAAAACGCGTTTTCTTTGACAGGGTTTCGCCCCACCACTAGACTGCCTGAAGGTCACTCAACCCAGGTTTCTACTGAGTCCGTCTCGCTGGCGCGAGCCGGACGGAATCGTTCAGTCCACCCACCCGAGGACGTCCATGGCTACATTCGCCTATGTCGGGAAAACGCGGCAAGGAGCGGTTAAAAAAGGGGAACTCACCGCAAAGACCCGCGATGAGGCGGTGGACCAGTTGCGCAAGCAGAACGTGATCGTCACCAGCTTGGAGGAGAGGCAGGGTGGCGAAGGTCTCCGCAAGCTGTCTCTCGGATCGGGCATCAAGGACAAGGACATCGTGGTGTTTACCCGGCAGTTCGGCACGATGATCAACGCTGGCCTTCCGCTGGTGCAATGCCTGGACATTCTCGGTACGCAGTCGGAAAACAAGGTGCTGGGCCGGGCGGTGACGGAGGTAAAAACCTCGGTCGAAAGCGGCAGCACGTTGGCCGATGCGCTGCGCAAACATCCCAAAGTCTTCGACGAACTCTACGTGAACATGATCCACGCGGGAGAGGTCGGCGGATTGCTCGACACGATTCTCGGTCGTCTGGCCAAACACATCGAAAAGGCCATGAAACTGAAGGGGCAGATCAAATCGGCCATGGTCTACCCCTCGGCCATCGTCGGCGTGGCGGTCGTCGTCATCACCATCCTGATGATCTGGGTCATTCCAATTTTCGCCAAGATGTTCGCCGAAATGTCCGGTGGGAAGATGGGGCTTCCGACGCCGACCCAGATCGTGATCGATCTCAGCAACTTCATGAAAAACTATATTCTCTTCATGATCGCGGGCGCCATTGCGGCGATCGTGGCGCTCAAGCGGTATTACAAGACGTCCAACGGCAAACTGAGAATCGACCGCTTCTTGTTGAGAACGCCGATTTTCGGCGACCTGATCCGGAAGGCCGCGGTGGCCAAGTTCACGCGGACGCTGGGCACGCTGATCACGAGCGGAGTACCGCTGCTGGAAGGTCTGGCGATTTGTGCAAAGACTGCCGGGAACAAGATTATTGAACTCGCCATTATGGAAGCACGTGTCAGCATCAGCGGCGGGAAGACGATCGCCGAGCCCCTCTCCAAAAGCAATGTCTTTCCGAAAATGGTGACGCACATGATCGCGGTTGGTGAGTCCACCGGTGCGCTCGACAACATGTTGGGCAAGATCGCGGATTTCTACGATGATGAAGTCGACCAAGCGGTTGCGGCGCTGACTTCGCTCCTGGAGCCTGTGATGATGGTGTTTCTCGGAACCATCATCGGGTTTATCGTAATTGCGATGTATTTGCCGATCTTTCAGATGGCGTCGGCTATCGGGTAACGGGCCAGCCCCGGTTTGCCGCACTGGTCCTGACACTGTGCATGGACAGCCTTCGCGCACGACTCCAGTGGCTGATGGGGATTCGCGTCATCGTGGTGACGCTGCTCCTGGGATTTTCGCTCGGCCTACAGATCTCCGGGGGGCAGCCTGTTCGGATGTCCTATGGCCTCATCGGCTGCTCCTACCTGATTACCGTACCTTATCTCTGGATCTTGCCCCGCCTGCGGAACGAGCGGTGGATCGCCGGCCTCTCGTACAGCCAGATCGCTGTCGATCTGTTACTGGAAACGGTGTTGATCGCGAAAACCGGCGGGGTGGAGAGCCCGTTCGTCGTGCTGTACGTGATTACGGTCAGTTTGGCGAGCCTCGTGCCTGGCCAGCGAGTAGCGCAGGTCACGGGGACGAGCGCCGTCCTGCTCTTTGCCGCTGTGGTGTTCGGTCAGTTGGGGGAGGTCGGTGCGGCGTCGGACTGGACCGGGCCAGCCCGTGTGGCGACTCAAGAAGCGCTCTGGACCTTCGGCGTCAACGGTCTGGCCGTGCTTCTCGTCGGGCTGCTGAGCGGGGCATTGGCGGAGCAGCTTCGGCGCGCCGACGAAACGCTGCACGAGAAGGAAGAAGGGTTTGCGAGGCTGCAGGTCTTCCACGAAAGCGTGGTGCAGAGCATCAGCAGCGGTGTCTTTACAACGGACGAACAGGGCCGGCTGACCGCGTTCAATCGAGCGGCCTGCGAGATTACCGGCTATGAATGGGGAGACATCCATCAACGTTCATGGCTGGACGTCTTCAATTGGCGGCCGGACGACCACGAAGTCGGCGGCGCCGTCGCTGCCGGACCGGCGCGCTTCGAGGTGGAATGCAAGCGTTCGAACGGAGCCCGTTTGGTGCTCGGTATGACGGTTTCTCCCTTGCACGAGCGGGGGGTGCAGACGGGTCTTGTCGGCGTCTTCAAGGACCTGACCGAAATCCGCGATCTCGAAGAAGAGATGCGACGCAAGGAGTGGCTGGCCAAGCTGGGAGAAATGTCTGCCGGCATGGCCCATGAGATCAGGAATCCGCTCGGGGCGTTGGCGGGAGCCATGCAGATGCTCAGTAAGGAGCCGTCTCACGATCAGGCCAACCGCCACCTTATGGACATTGCTGTGCGTGAAGCGCGGCGGCTGGACGGTATCATCACGGCGTTCTTGCACTATGCCAAACCCCCCGCGTTGAATCTGACCGAACAGGACATCAATGCAATTTTGGAAGACACGTTGGAGCTGATCGGTCACGAAGCGAACAAGCGCCCTGGCCTGTCCATTGAGACGCGGTTTCTGCCGGGCAAGGTAATGGCGCAGGTCGATCCGAATCAGATGAATCAGGTGTTTTGGAACCTGGCGGTGAACGCGTTTGATGCCATGCCGGGAGGAGGGCGATTGCTGATCACGACTGAACGGCGACGGATCGATGCGGGAGAACGGCGCGGAGAGGTCGTCGAGATCGCGTTTCGCGATACGGGGGCCGGGATCGCAAAAGAACAACTGGACAAGATCTTTCTCCCGTTCTTCACGACCAAACACCATGGATCCGGATTGGGGTTGGCGGCTGTGCATCGAATCGTCGACCAGCACGGTGGGTGGATCAGGGTAGAGAGTCAGGCGGGACAGGGCTCGCAGTTTGTCGTGTGTCTGCCGCGGACGGCGGGGGCCGGTCCGCGATTGTGGCACGAAGGACGGGAACCGTGGAAAAAATCTTAGTCGTCGATGATGAGCCGAGTTTGCGGGATGTGTTGGGCATCATGCTCAAGAAGGCCGGCTATACGACCACGTTGGCGGCCGACGGAGAAGAAGCCGTCTCGCAGCTCAACAAGGAGATTTACGATCTGGTCATTACCGATCTCAAGATGCCAGGAGTCGGAGGGATGGAGGTCCTGAAGGCCGTGAAGTCCGCCTCCCCGGACACGGTGGTCTTGGTCATCACGGCGTTCGGTTCTCCCGACACGGCTGTTGAGGCGATGAAACTCGGGGCGTATGACTATCTGACGAAGCCCTTTCAGGTCGATGAAGTCCAGCTCATCATCAGGAATGCGCTCGAAAAGCGCCGGCTCTCGGCCGAAAACATGCTGCTCAAGCGGGCGATGGCGAGCCATTCCTCCCTCTCCAACATCATCGGGCAAAGCGACGCGATGCAACAGGTCTTCGACGTCATCTGCAAGGTGGCCGATACGCGGAGTAATGTGTTGATCTGC
This sequence comes from Nitrospiraceae bacterium, assembly GCA_050246315.1. Taxonomy (GTDB): domain Bacteria; phylum Nitrospirota; class Nitrospiria; order Nitrospirales; family Nitrospiraceae; genus Nitrospira_G. Next base: position 162,191 of record JBFWWG010000009.1, read on the forward strand.
GGAGAGAGCGGGACCGGAAAGGAACTGGTCGCTCGGGCGATTCACTACAACAGCGCCAGAAGCCAAATGCCGTTCGTGGCCGTGAATTGCAGCGCGATGCCCGAGACCCTGCTGGAAAGCGAATTGTTCGGCCACATGAAAGGATCCTTCACCGGCGCGATGGCGAACAAGGCCGGTCTGTTCGAGATTGCGAACGGCGGCACGATCTTCCTGGATGAGATCGGCGATATGACCATGGCCACGCAGGTCAAGCTCTTGCGCGTGATCCAGGAACGGGAGTTTCGCCGGGTCGGGGGAACCCAGGATGTCAAGGTGGACGTGCGGATTGTGGCGGCGACCAACCGCGATCTGGAGCGGGCGGTGGCCGAAGGTATCTTTCGGGAGGATCTCTACTATCGGCTGGACGTGATCCCTATTCGACTTCCTCCCTTGCGGATGCGCACGGGTGATATTCCGCTGCTCGTGCAACATTTTCTGGAACGATTCTCGAAGGAATCGGGCAAGCCGAGTCTGGCCGTGACTCCAGATGCCGTCGAGGCGCTGGTCTCGCACGAATTCAGGGGCAATGTGCGGGAGTTGGAAAACCTCATCGAGCGGGCCGTGGCCTTTTCGACCGGGGGACCGATTACGGCCGACGATGTACGGGCGTGGTTGCACAAGCCGGCTGCGACGCAGGCGTATCCCACGGATCTCCCGCCCGAAGGGTTGGATTTGGAAGGCCTGATCTGTAAGATAGAAAAAGACCTGCTGATGAAGGCGCTGGAACGATCGGGCTGGGTCAAGAAAAAGGCCGCCCGCCTGTTGCAGCTCAACACGCGCTCATTCCGGTATCGGCTCGAAAAGTATGCCATCAAAGGAGGGCGCGACTAACTTCAGGCCAATCTCCCCTGGAACTTCGGAAACCATCCCATCGTCTTCGCGCCGGGTGTCGGTCGCCGCGCCTGCCAAGATCAACCTGATCCTTAGAATCCTCGACCGGCGTCCCGACGAGTACCACGATCTTTGGTCCGTCATGCAGACGGTGGATTTAAAGGACGAGATCGTCTTGGGCGTCGGTTCCCGACCAGGACGGATCGACCTGACCTGTGATCAGGCGGACGTTCCCTCAGGTCTCGACAACCTTGTGTGCCGAGCCGCCGCACTGGTGTTGGAGCGCGCGCGTCTCGCTCACGGCCTCGCCATCGAGCTGCGGAAGCGCATTCCTATGGGAGCCGGACTCGGGGGAGGGAGCAGCGATGCGGCGGCTACGATCCTGGGATTGAATCGACTCTTCGACCTCGGTTGGTCTCCTCGGGAGATGGCCGAGGTTGGTGGGTTGCTGGGCAGCGACGTCCCCTTCTTTTTCTTTGCCCCCTGCGCCAAGGTGAGTGGGCGAGGCGATCGTGTCAGTCCGCTGGAGCTGATCGGGCGCCGGGCGGTGCTGCTGGTCAATCCCGGCTTCGGCGTCGAAACGAAGTGGGCCTATCGGACATTGGCGGCAACCCGTACGTCGACGCCGGTGTTGGGAAGCGCCGTCATGGAGCTGGATCGGCAGGCATCGACATCGTGGGAGGAATTACGGCCGTTGATGGGGAATGACTTCGAAGACGTGGTCTTTCCGCACCATCCGGTCCTGCTGGCGATCAAAGAAGCGTTGTTCTCTCACGGGGCCGAATCGGCCTTCCTGTCCGGGACAGGTGCAACCGTCTTTGGAATTTTTAAGTCCATCTCCGCGGCGACTCAGGCTGGACGGGTATTCGCCGAGAGGCCGGGATGGCGCACCGTGGCGGCCGAAACGGAAGCGAGGCCGTTGAGCGTCGCTCTGGACAGTGCGTGATCGGAGTTGCTTGGTGGAAAGCCGGTACCGGCAGCCGTTAGAGCGGTCCCAAGCCGACATGATTGATGATGGCTTCTCCTGCTACCACCGTGCGACCTCTTTCTCGGGGCACCTCGGCTCCGCCAGCGACAATGGACTCAGGAACGGGTGAAACGTCACGAACCGTTATAGATAATATGGGCCGGCGATTGACAGTTCTCGTCGCTCTTCGCTAGAGTGTCCTGTTTTTGAGGCTCCCTACCCGGTGGGTTCTGACGACTACGGATCAACGGATTGGATCGGAACTGACGGAGGACAGGGCCATGGCAAGGAGCTACCAGGGCACCATGAACCGTGATCTGAAGCTGTTTTCCGGATCGGCGAACCCTGCGCTGGCCCGAGAGATGGGCCAATATTTGGATATTCCCGTGGGGGAGGCGACCGTCTCTTCATTCAGCGACGGAGAGATCCGGGTCAAGATCGAAGAGAACGTGCGGGGTGCGGATGTTTTTGTTGTGCAATCCTGTTGTCAACCGGTCAATGACTCCATTATGGAGTTGTTGATCATGATCGATGCGTTGAAGCGATCGTCGGCGTCGCGCATTACCGCGGTCATCCCCTATTTCGGCTATGCCAGACAAGATCGCAAGGACCAGCCGCGCGTCCCGATCTCGGCCAAGTTGGTTGCGGATCTCATTACGACCGCAGGGACCGACCGCGTCCTGACCATGGACTTGCACGCCGGACAAATCCAGGGGTTTTTCAATATCCCCGTCGATCACCTATACGCGGCGCCGGTCCTGTTGGATTACATCATGAAGAAGCAGATTTCGGATCTGGTCGTGGTTTCGCCCGACGCGGGCGGTGTGGAACGTGCCAGGGCCATCGCGAAACGGATGCAGGCCAATTTGGCAATTATTGACAAACGCCGGGAGGGGCCTAACCAGGCTCAGATCATGAACATCATCGGGGACGTTGAAGGCCGCAGCGCGCTGCTGCTCGACGACATGATCGATACCGCCGGCACCATTGTGCAGGGTGCGCAGGCCTGTGCCGAAAAGGGCGCCAGCCAGGTCTGGACAGCCTGCACACATGCCGTCTTGTCCGGTCCCGCCCTCGATCGGTTACAGCAGTCCTGCCTCACGGAAGTGGTGGTGACCAACACCATTCCGCTCAAGGGCAAGGAACTGACGTGTCCGAAGTTGCATGTGTTATCGGTGGCGTCGTTACTCGGAGAAGCGATCGCGAGGATTCATTCGGAGGAGTCGGTGAGTTCGCTGTTTGCCTAGAAGTCATTTCAAAACCCCATGACCGTGCTTCGACAAGCTCCGCACGAACGGACTTTAGGGATACAACACGGGCAGGATTTTGAAAACAGTCCGCTTTTCGACTCCGCGATTTCTCGACGAAGTATCATGAATGATGTGCACTAGCGTGCAGGACCAAGGAAAGGTTCTCATTCCGGATGTATTTTCTCCGGCGGCGTTATTGAAGAGGGGCTTCGCCCAGTGAGCCGCCGGTTCTAGCAAAGCGTGGTATGGAGGAATAGGTCATGAAGTTCGAGGTGGCGGCGGATATCAGAGATCGGGGGGGGAAGGGTGTGGCGAGGCAATTACGGCGCAGCGGGAAGATTCCGGCCGTCCTCTATGGGCAGGGTGAGTGTCTTCTGCTGACCATGTCGCCGGACGCGCTGGTCAACATTGTGAAATCGCATGCGGCCACCACGGCCTTGATTTCCGTGACCCTTGCGGGGACCGTCTCCGGGGCCAAGACTCGCACGGCTCTGCTCCGTGATTTTCAGGTCGATCCCGTGACGGGTGAAGTCTTGCATGCGGACCTATTTGAAGTATCCATGGATAAGGTGATTCGTATCAAGGTGCCGCTTACCCTCGTCGGAGGGACACCGGCCGGGTTGAAGGAAGGCGGTGTGTTGCACCATAACCTGCGCGAACTCCATGTGGAGTGTTTGCCGTCACAGATTCCGGATGCCATCCAGGTGGATGCATCGGCGCTGAACATCGGACAGGGCATTCACGTCAAGGAACTTCAGGCCGTCGAGGGTGTGCGGATCCTGGATGATCCGGATCAAATGGTGGTCAGTGTGGCCGTGCCGATGTCCGAGGCCAAACTTGAAGCCTTACTCACCACCGGAGCTGCTGCGGAGCCGGGCAAAGAACCGGAGGTGATAGCCAAGGGCAAGGAAGCGGCCGCGGCGAAGGAAGGGGCTGCTCCTGCAGCGGCGGGTGAAAAGGCCGGCGCGGCTGCGGCTCCGGCGGCCGGTGCTGAAAAGAAAGAAGCCCCAAAGGCCGAGAAGAAAGAAGCTAAGAAATAGCCTTGTGGATTCTCGTCGGTCTTGGCAACCCCGGTTCGCGGTATGCCATGACCCGCCACAATGTCGGCGCGCTTACTCTCAAGCGCGCCGCCGCGTCGTGGAGCATCCCGGTCCGACAGGCGGGAGCCCGAATGTTCGGCGAAGGGTCGATCGGGTCCAACCGCGTGCTGCTGGCCGGTCCGCTCGGATGGATGAACGAGTCCGGCCCACCTCTCCGTGCATTGCTGAACGACCATCAGGTCTCTCCTGACAGGCTGATCGTGATCCATGACGATCTCGACTTGGAGTTCGGGCGGCTGCGTCTCCGCCGTTCCGGAGGGTCGGGCGGACACAACGGCCTCAAGTCGATTCTCGAATCGCTTGGGACACCGGATTTTTGCCGCATCAAGATCGGCATCGGCCGTCCGGCGCCGGGACAAGACTCGGCCGACTACGTGTTGGAGCCCTTCGCGGACGAGGAGGAGGAGCGCCTGCCGGACCTCCTGGAACGTGCGGTCCGTTCGGTGGAATGTGTGATGGCGGAAGGGATCGAGGTGGCCATGAACCGGTTCAACCCGTTAGCGTCGGAGGTCTGAACGATGGGACTGTGCTGCGGTATGATCGGACTCCCGAACGTCGGCAAGACCACGGTTTTCAACGCGTTGGTTGGAGGCGGCGCTCTCGCGGCTAACTATCCCTTCGCCACGGTCGATCCCAACATCGGGATCGCCCCGGTGCCAGATCCCCGTTTGGTCAAACTGACCGAGATCTTTACATCCAAGAAGACTACGCCCAGCACACTCGAAGTCCGCGATATCGCGGGTCTCGTGGAAGGGGCCAGCAAAGGGGAAGGCCTAGGGAATCAATTCCTGGGACACATTCGTGAAGTCGATGCGCTTCTTCATGTCGTCCGTTGCTTTCAGGGGACGGACGTGGTGCACGTCAGCGGCAAGGTCGATCCACTGAGGGATATCGGGACGATCGAAACGGAACTGATGCTGGCCGATCTGGAGACGCTTGATCGGCGGAAGCAACGAGTCGAGAAAAAGGTCCGGTCCGGGGACAAGAAGGCCGCCATGGAGCTGGAATTCCTCGGGCGGTTGATGGAGCGGCTCGACAAGGGCGAGTGGCTCGGAAACCTCTCCTACACGGCGGACGAGCGGGCGATTCTGACCGAGTGCCAGCTCCTGGCGGCCAAGCCGGTGCTGTTCGTCGCGAACGTGACCGAAGGGACTGGGTCAGACGAGGCATTGGTCGCCAAGGTGCGGGAATTTGCGGATCAGCGCGGAGCGAGGGTCGTGACGATCTGCGGCCAGTTGGAATCAGAGTTGGCGTCCCTACCCGAGAGCGAACGGGCCGACTATCTGAAAGAAATGGGCCTGAAGGAATCTGGGCTTGTGCGTCTGACGCGCGAAGCCTATACCCTCCTGCACCTGATCACGTTTTTCACGGCGGGCGAACAGGAATCCAGGGCCTGGCCCATCCTACAAGGTACCAAAGCCCCTCAAGCGGCAGGGAAGATCCACTCCGACATGGAGCGAGGGTTTATCCGCGCCGAGGTCTACCACTATGACGATCTGCTCGCCTGCGGCTCGGAAGTCAAGGTCAAGGAAAAGGGACTGTTCCGGCTGGAGGGAAAAGACTACGTGATGAAGGAAGGCGATATCGTCTTCTTCCGCTTCAACGTGTAGCAGGATGTTGAAAAAGTCCGCCGGCCTGGTTCTCGCTTTTTGGTTTGGCCGTCATACGTCAAACGTCAGTCGTCATTCGACCGACGATGAAACATCATACAGGGTGAAAAAACCTGCCGCCTCGATTCGTTCCACGAGTGACGGATGCACGTACCTCTGCCATCGTTCGTGATCGCCTGCCGTTCCGACTTCAGGGGATACTCGAATGGTTTTTCACCAGCTTGCTAGAGTTGTGCCCCTTGAACTCCGTTCATAGTCCGTTCGCCCTGAGCGTGTCGAAGGGCGCTCGATTTCAAGAAGCTTCGTTCATGGTTCGACGGGCTCACCACGAACGAACATCCTGGACGCTTCACTAGCGGGCGGTACCACCAACCCAACGCACCGCATCTTCACCAAGTCCTCGATCCTTCGACCGCTGCACTGTTCCCCACTCCCAACCGACTCCGTGCGTAGCGAGGTCATGGCTCGATAGGTTCCGGGCCGATATCTGGATGCATCGCGAGGTCAGGCGTGTTATCCGGGCGAGCGAGGCTTGACACCAGCGCGCAACGTGGGGATATTGGGGCCACTTTCGTCACAACAGCCAAGAGACCAAACGGGATATCCCGCAAACCCGTTTTGGTGATCCAGTGGTTCACTCGATAGTTAGGCGACCGACAACGTGGGACTAGGTTGATGCCGCTCAAGATAAGGGACTTGATTGCCGAATTGGAACAGGCTGGGTTCGTGAATCGCGGCGGCAAAGGCAGCCATCGGAACTTCGTTCACCAGAGGGCCCAGAAACCCGTGACCATTTCAGGTAAACTCGGGGATGACGCCAAACATTATCAGGTCCGAGCGGTACGCTTGGCCTTGGAGGAGTCGAAGAAATGAAAGACACCGCCAAATACGCAAAGATTGTGGAGTGGTCTGAGGAGGACCAGTGCTACGTCGGGAGCGCACCTGGGCTGATCCTTGGAGGTTGTCATGGCGATGACGAGAAAGAGGTCTTCGAAGAGCTTTGTCAGATCGTCGAGGAAGCGATCGTGCTCTACCGCAAAGATGGCAAGGCACTACCGCCGTCCACCTCGGGTCGCGACTTCGCCAACAAGATGCAGCACGTCGCCTAACCACCGGCCCGCTCGGACGCCGGTGACAGTGGCCCTGGTTCCTGGCATGTCATCGGCCGGCGCCGCACAGCCGGAACGATAGACGGACAGGAGGCGATGAAACCGAAGCTGACGCATGAAACCTTGCAGCCACGGGGAATGGGGTCAGGCCGGGATATCTTGACAATCTGCCACGATCAGAGAATGTGCCCTGAGAATCGTGATCGGAGCTGAAGGGGCAAATGACAGTGGTCACTCACCGTGGCGATCGTAGCGCGGTGGATGTGCGATGCGCGGGGCGGTCGCGGCACAGCTCGGGCGCGACGAGATACCGCACCGAGCGGCATACTCTCGCGCGTCGCGGATCGTGTCAACTGAGAGGCAAGGAGTTGGAGGACCGTAGAGCAGGTGAGGAAGGTAGTTAAGATGTAAAAGCCTGAGATGGCCCTGATTTGACAGACACCTTTGAATGGGGACACGATCCCCGAGGAGGTGTCCGATGGGTGCACGCAAACAGTTCACGCCCGAGTTCAAGCGCGAAGCCGTCCAGTTGCTCGAGAGCGGGACTCGCCCCGCCTCGCAGATCGCCCGCAATCAACTCTATAAATGGCAGACGGAACTGCGGGCCCGCGGGGTGGGCGCCTTCCCGGGGTGCGGGGCCCGCAAGGAACGGACGACCGAGATCGCTCGCTTGAAACGCGAGTTGACCCGCGTCACCGAAGAGCGAGATATTTTAAAAAAAGCGGCGGCGTACTTCGCCAGAGCGTCCCAGTGAAGTACGCCTTTATCCGCGCCCACCGGCAGGAGTTTCGCCTGGCTCGGATGTGTCGAGTCCTCCAGGCGAGTCGCCGTGGCTTCTACGGCTGGCGACGGCGACAGCCGAGTATTCGGACGCAGGCCAACCAGCGGCTGATGGAGCGGATGCAGGTGTTGCATCACCAGACGCGGGAAGCCTACGGGGCGCGCAAGATGTGGCAGCTGTTGAAGCGCGACGGGCTTCAGTGTGGTCGGCATCGGGTGGCGCGACGGCGGCGCATGGCTGGGATCGTCGCGCGCCGCCGTCAGCGGTTTGTCCGCACGACGCAGGCCCGGCATCAGGACGCGGCCGCGATCCCCAATCGCCTGAACCAGCAGTTGACGATCTCGACCAGGAACCGCGTCTGGGCCGCGGATTTCACCTTCGTGCCGACCCGGACCGGGTGGTTGTATGTGGCCGTGGTGCTGGATTTGTATTCCCGGCGGGTCGTGGGGTGGGCGATGAGCCCACGCCAAAGTTCCGTGGTGGTGATCGACGTCTGGCTCATGGCTTGGCACCGTCGCCGCCCCGCGCCGGGACTCATCCATCATAGGGATCAAGGCAACCAGTATCGGGCCTGCGTGTATCAACGAATGCTCGCACGTCGCGGGGTCGTGCCCAGCATGAGTCGCAAGGGCAATGGCTATGACAATGCGCCGGTGGAGAGCTTCTTCAGCTCCTTGAAGAACGAGTTGGTGCGGCATCGGCGCTTCGCGCACCACGCGGAAGCCCGCGATGCCATCGCGGAATATATCGAAGTGTTCTACAATCGCCAGCGCCTCCATCAAGCGCTCGCATGGAGTCAGGGTCAGGCATGAGTATTGACTCGGAGCGGTTATGATTGTGCTGCTCGGTCCGGTTTCTTGACTAGTTGCGGACTGGCAGACGAACGCACGCTCGTTGAGATCGCCCTGGCTACGCCTCCGCAGGCAGTTCTTCAAACCGCGCCGTGAAATGCCGGAGCACCGGCGCTTCATAGATCATTTTTAATCCGCGAATATTTTCTCTGCGCCGGTGCAGCGCCACGATCGATTCCGCCACATAGGTGATCTGCATGTTCGTGTACACGCGCCGAGGGATCGCGAGCCGGACCAGCTCAAGCTGCGGATGCAGCGCCTGCCCAGTCGCCGGGTCCTTCTTTCCAAACATCACCGTCCCGATCTCGACTCCGCGGATGCCGTATTCTCGATAGAGCGCCGCGGCCAGCGCTTGAGCCGGAAACTGAGCCTGGGAGAGCTGCGGTAGGAACTCCTTGGCGTTCAGGTACACGGCATGGCCGCCGACGGGCTTGACGATCGGAACGCCGGCCTGGTCGAGCAGCTCGCCCAGGTATCGGACCTGTCCGATGCGGAAGCTCAAATAGTCCTCGTCGAGCACCTCTCGCAGTCCGCGGGCCATCGCTTCCAGGTCGCGTCCGGCCAATCCTCCATAGGTCGGAAACCCTTCGACCAGGATCAACATGTTGGTAATGTCTTGGGTCCATTGGTCATGGTTCAAGCTCAAAAACCCGCCGATGTTTACCAACCCGTCTTTTTTGGCCGACATGGTACAGCCGTCTCCATAACTGAACAGCTCCCGGGCGATGTCGAGTATCGACCGGTCTTCATAGCCCGGCTCCCGCTCCTTAATGAAGTAGCAGTTCTCCGCAAAGCGGCAGGCGTCGAAGAACAACGGAATGCCGTAGCGCGTGAGCAACCTTCTCGTGTCGCGGATATTCGCCATCGAGACCGGTTGGCCGCCCCCGCTGTTGTTGGTGATCGTGAGCAGCACCAGCGGGATGCGTTCACGCCCGATCCGGTTGATCGCCTCTTCCAGGCGAGAGAGATCCATATTGCCCTTGAATGGGAGGTCGCAATGCGGGTCGTAGGCCTCCTTGATGACCAGATCCAGGGCCTCGGCCTGCTGGTGTTCGACGTTGGCGCGGGTGGTGTCGAAGTGGATGTTGTTCGGCACGCACATACCGGGCTTCACGACCGTCGAGAAGAGCAGGTTTTCTGCCATCCGTCCTTGGTGGGTCGGGATGACATGCCGGTACCCGAAGATCGAGCGCACGGTCTCTTCAAAGTGATAGTAGTTCTTGCTGCCCGCATAAGACTCGTCGCCGAGCATCATGCCCGCCCACTGGTTGTCGCTCATGGCCGCGGTGCCGCTGTCCGTAAGTAGATCAACATAGACGCTGTCGGCCGGAACCTGGAAGAGGTTGTAGCCGGCCTCCCGCAACAGGCTGTCACGTTCTTCGCGGGTGGTCCTGCGGATGGGCTCGACGACCTTGATCTTGAACGGCTCGGAAGGAAACTTCATGGGAAGGCTTTCTGGAAGCGCGCCAGTTCGGCTTTGAAAGCCTGACGTCCTGCATATTCGAACACGTACCGCGTCATGTCGAACAGCGGAGCGGGATTCAAGTCGCGGATGGCCTCCGGCTTCCACGTGATTTCGAGTTGGCTGATCATCGTGATCGGCGTCGGTTTGCCGACCATTCCCAGCGGCACCTGTCCGTATGATTGGGAAAAGATCAGGATCTCGCCGTCGAACATGGCCGCGTTGATATCATGGGCCGCCCCCTGTTTCCGATAATCCTCTTCGAACCGACAAAAGGCCGGGGAGCGATCCAATTCCTCCCGGAACGAGAAAAAGATCTTGATCCCGGCGCGCTGCTGATTGTCCATCACTTCAATGGCGTCCGATACAAGCGACTCGTCGCGCATCTGCTCACTCGATAGCACTAAGAGTCGGCGAATGACGACTCCTCGTTTGGCTGCGGCTTGGTTGGCCAGGAGATAATTGGGATAGAGCGCTTCGCCCTTTTTCCAGATGTTCCATCGTTCCATGACCGCATCGATCGAGCGTTCAGCCGTCTCCACCAGACGAACGGCCTCGGCATTGGCGGCCGCGCCTTCATAGACAAGCGTCTGCGATTCGAGCTGCCGCAGCTCTCGTCCGATCGCCTCAACCTTCTTCGGGAGGTATTTGGGCTGTTTCGGGACATGGAGCATCACGTCAACCGCGGTCCGGGCCAGCGTCCAATATTGTTTGGCGGAGGCGGGAGCCTTGTCCTTCTGAGCCACCAGCAACAGTTCCACCGGATTGCGATCGAGGAGCTTGGCAATCTTGATGCACAGTTCCGGTTTGGGAATCTTGAGCCCGCGACGCATCAGGTTGGCCTCGGGCTGGGCGATGCCGAGCTTATCGGCCAGCGCATAATCGCTGGTCAGCCCATATCGCTCCTTCACCGCGTCAAAATAGCCTGCGATCTCTGTCATGCTGGCCACGCCTTCATCCTTTCGAGGGTCCGCCGATCAGGTACTCCACCTCTCCATCCGAATCCGAACTCCAATCGGAGAGACTCCGGCAGAGTCTCCAGTTGCGGATGTGCGGATGCAACCCATATCGGGCGGGCGCTTGATGGACAAAATGGACAAAGAGGTGAAGGCACGCAGGATCGTCGAAGTGAGTCTCGAGCAAATCATGCGCCAGCGGTCTGCGGAGCGTATAGCCGGGCAGTCTGGTCGCATACTCATCTGCCGGTGAGGAGATCCAGCGCACATATGAACTGAACCTAACCGGCCCGCCGTCGAGCCAGATGCTCCCACGTCTTTGCCGAGGTTGCCGATCGGTTTGCCAGTCCCATCCAGAAGCCCTCCAGATAATTCAGGACGGTAGTGACCCCGGACCGAAAGTCGGCCTTGTCCTGATCGGACATGCCTCCATGGGTTGTGTCATGCACGGCTGCCACCGCGTGTTCCATCGCCTCCTCATGTGTGGATTCGAGCTGGCGGTGAAACGTGAAATAGGTGATGTCCATTTGAGGGTGCCGGGTCGCTCTCAGGCGAGTGAGCCCGGGGATTAGGTGGTCCCACATGGTGATGGCCATGTTCTCCAGACCGAAGGACGCGCCCAGGGCCTTGGCGTGGTTACCGTCGCTGTAGAGCCGATCCATGCCGTCGATGTAGGCGCGGGTGGAAGGCAGCATCGGGCGAGCCATGGCATCGTGGACCGAGATGCCGACCGAACGGAGAAAGTCGCGATAGAGCAACTCATGCCGATTTCGGGTTTCGCCGTCGCCCAGTTCGGAATACAGCACCTTTGTCAATTCGTCCGCCACTTGCTCATCTTCCGTGTTCACCAGTTGAGCGGCAAGGATGCGGGGGAAAAAACGGGCGAAATTGTAAAACTCAACGGCGAACTCGCACAATTCCTGGTCGGTGATCTCGCCGGTCTTGAATCGGTCCAGGTAGGGATTGTTGATCGCGCCGTGGCGAAGGACGGATTCCCGCATTTCTCCGTGGAAGGTCATGGGTGCCTCCTGACGCCGTATTGCCTAAGCTGCATGAATGATATTACTTTCATATCGCCAAAACAAGAACGAACTTCTTGTAATGGAGATGCTGCCGCCGATGGCGTAGGAAAAGTCCTACGAAGCGGCTTTGGTGTGCAAAATTCAGGGATGCAGGTATAATAGCAAAAATATATTGGGCAATATGAATACCATTGTTATATTGCGACACATGTTGTTATACTCAACCAAGCGTTGAGTATGCATCGCCTCTCACATGCCTGCACGACGATTCACCGGGAGCAGCAAGACTCCAGCGGCAATAGGAGGTCACATCATGCGCGGCTCAATGGGCATCGATCACATCACACTCTGCGTGGAAGACCTGGACTCAGCGGAATACCTCTTCACCAAGGTGCTCGGATTTGAGGTGATCTGGTCGGCCCGGGACGTGGGCAGCGACAAGTCCAGCATGGATACCGTCGTCGTCCAGCGGGGAGACGCCAAGATCGCGCTGATGCAGGGACGGGATAAGGTGGTTAAGTCTCAAATCAATGAATTCATCGAAAAATATGGGCAGGGCGTACAGCACGTGGCGGTTGAAGTGGACGACATCGAGGCCGTCTGCCGAGAGTGGGAGGCTCACGGTGTGAAATTCAGCGGTCCACTCAAGGATGGGCGTGACGGGTTCGGTCCCCTCAAGCAAAGGTTCACCTACCCGCTGTTCTCGGGGGCCGGTGTGTTCCTTGAACTGACGCAACGGGAACACGGTGGGGAGGCATCTAAGACCTTCGTCCGGAGCACGGTCGAGTCTCTCTACAAAGACATCGAGCGGGACCAGATCAATGGAGTCGAACAGACGATCATCGAGTACAAATCGAGTCCGGCGTCGATCCATCGAAGGCGGAAGACGAGTCACAAACGGGCATCGTGATGGCCTTGTCTCGGGATATCTGGTAGAGATGAGATTGCCGCGTGTGACGGAGGTCCGTCATGTACTTGCTGAAAAAGGGTAAGGTGCCGGTTCAAGCGCATGTGGCCATCCCCGTGGGGCAATACGAGGAAGAGCACGGCCGACAGGGGTTTAGCGGTCCCGTTTCTCATTTATACCGCACTCATCCACCCACCGGATGGGTTCGCATTGAAGGTCCTCTTCGTCCCCGCGCATTTGCGTGCTCCGACCTTGCGACACCGGATCTACGATCGTCGGACGGTCGGCCAACCGAAATCCTCCGCAGCCCGGACAGCGTCGTCTTCATCTCGCGGCGCACCGGCTCGATGTCCCATCTTGTTCGAAACGCGGATGGAGACGAGGTGCAGTTCATCCACGCAGGGCGAGGACGGTTTGAAACAGATTACGGTTCTCTGCCCTACGAGCCAGGCGACTACATTGTGATTCCCAAAGGCACGACCTATCGCGTCATGGTGGATTCCTCGCCCTCGTTGTTCCTGATCGTCGAATCCGAGGAAGCCGTCCGCTTGCCCGATCGGGGACTGCTTGGGCAGCATGCGCTCTTCGATCGTGGACTCTTGGCCGCTCCGGAGGTGGATGGCGGTTCGTTCCCGTCCGACAAACACTCCGCAGAGACACGCGAATGGGAGGTTCGGATCAAGCGTCATGGAGAGTACACTCGCGTCTGGTATCCGTTCGACCCATTGGATGTCGTGGGTTGGAAGGGCGACCTCTGGGTGGCCAAGCTCAACGTGCGGGATTTTCGTCCCGTGACCAGCCCGCGATATCATCTACCTCCGTCCGTCCATGCGACCTTTCAGGCCGGAGGGCTCTTGATTTCGACCTTCGTGCCACGGCCGCTGGAAAGCGATCCCGAAGCGCTCAGGGTCCCCTTTTACCATCGGAACATGGACTACGACGAGGTATTGTTTTACCACCGAGGGGACTTCTTCAGCCGCGCCGGCATACAGCCCGGTATGCTCACGGTGCATCCGCAAGGCATCCATCACGGCCCTCAACCGCAGGCAGTCGAGGCTAGCAAGGGGAGAACGCACACCGATGAGGTGGCCGTGATGATCGAATCCCGCCGGCCTTTTGCTGTCTCATCCGAACTCGAAACGGTCGAACAAAAGGATTATGCCCTCAGTTGGAGTCGGCCATGAAACTCGCGAGCTTTCAGGTTCGCACACCTGTGGGAGTATTCACCAAGATCGGAGTTGTCCTCGGCGCCCACCTGATAGATCTCAACATGGCCTATACGCGTTGGCTGGCGGATCATAAGGAGGCGCAACCGTACCGGTTGGCCGCCGCCCAGATGCCGGCGACGATGCTGGAATTTTTGGAGGGAGGCTTCTCAGCGATGGACGCGGCCCGTCGGGCTTTGGAACATGCCGTGTCTTCGGGGAGTGAAGTGAAGGGACCGGCCGGCGAGACGATCTTTTACGAGCACGCACACGTGCGGGTGATCGCTCCCTTACCCAACCCCTCGTCCCTCCGTGATTTCATTGCGTTCGAGGACCACATTGCCGCCACGTCTAAGCGACGGGGTCAACCCATCCCTCCCGAATGGTACAAGGCGCCGGTGTATTACAAGGGCAACCACCGGACGATTATCGGCCCCGATCAGGATTTGCCTTGGCCGCTGGCCACCACAAAGTTGGATTACGAACTCGAACTGGCCTGCGTTATCGGACGACAGGGCAAGGATCTCTCAGAGCAGAGCGCCGCCGAGTCCATCGCGGGCTATACGATCATGAACGATTTCAGCGCGCGGGATGTTCAATTCCAGGAGATGGCCTGCCGGTTGGGGCCCGCGAAGGGAAAGGATTTCGCCACGGCCATCGGACCCTATCTGGTGACCGCCGATGACGTACCGAATCTCAACGACCTGACGATGATCGCGCGGGTCAACGGTGAGGAGTGGTCGCGTGGGCGATTCGGATCGATCTACTGGAGCTTCCCTCAGATGATCGCACACGTGTCGCGGGGTGAGAGTCTCTATCCAGGCGACCTGTTCGGATCAGGAACGGTGAGAGGAGGCTGCGGTTTGGAGCTCGATCGCTTTCTGCAGCCGGGCGATGTTGTGGAACTGGAGATCCAGCCGATCGGAATCTTGAGAAACCGCGTGGTGAAGAAGGGGGAATAGAGAACACAGGCGGTGAAATGAGAGGGCACGCAGAGAATCCCGTGCGATGTTTCTCCGCGGGCGTCAGTTCCGTGAAACGATAAAGGGCCCGGGCTCAACCGAAGGTTGGTAGAGAGGGGCGTCGCCCAGTGAGCCGCCGGTTCTAGCGAAGCTCGGTATGGAGGAAAGATGATGAGCGTCAAGCTCACGCAGGAATCGCCCCTTTCTGAATTGATGGAACGGCACCGCAAACTCTACGTGAGCACGGAGATCGACGCGAAGCTGGAACGGCTCATTCGAAAGGGGCCGTACTCGGATCTGTCGGAGTGGGACATCCATCGCATTCTGCGCACCGCGCAGGCGGTGTTGTTCGATACCCATGTCGAGGTCGTGTCCGGCCATCACACGGCGACCTACCTGCGATTTGAATCGATCGCGCGGTACCAGGAACTCATCGGCTTGATCGTTCGTGACATGGCGACATGGTTGGCACGCACGTTCGACAAGGAACCGATTGCCGGCATCGTGGCGACTACTTCGGCAGCCGCGCAACTGGCGGAGGGAGTGGTGAAGCTGCTCCATGACCAGCAGAACCGCATGGAACTGCGCGTGATCTTGACGCCGTACAACTGTGAGACGGGACGGATCGGCACCGAGATCGCCGAGCGGTGCATTACGCTCGGCGAACGGTTCGTGGCGCTCAACGATGTGACCACCCGCGGGAATTGTGTGAGCAAGCTCGGCAAGGTGATTACGGATCACGGGGGCCGTCTGGCCGGCATGATGGTCTTCGCCCGCCGGGACAGCGGTCAATTCCCACTCATGGACGAACTGATCGCCACCTATCCCTTCTACTGCACGACGGATCTGGACATGCCGCAATGGGAGCCGGATCGTTGCCCGCTCTGTCGAGACCGGCAGCCCTTGCTGTCTTGGAGAGACATGCCAGAATTGTAGGCGACGTCACCCTCACACATCGGCAGGAGGTAGCTCATGGACCAGGCGGAGGTGAAACGGGATATCAAGCGGGCCGACCTGCTGCAGATGTACTACTACCTTCGGCTCACCAGAGCCATCGAGGATCGTATCAGCGCCCTCTACCGGCAGGGACGCATCGTCGGCGGCTGTTACACCAGCCATGGGATGGAGGCTATCGCCGTCGGTTATGCCTCGGCCCTGGAGCGAGACGACGTCATCGCGCCCTTCCACCGAGATATGGGCGCCTTCCTGATCCGGGGCATCACGCCGGGCGAAGTGATCGCCCAGTACCTGGGCAAACGTGCCGGCCCTGCCAAAGGTAAGGACGGCAACGTCCATATGGGCGATCTGAAACGGGGCATCATCGGGTTTGTCAGCCACTTGGCAGACAACCTTCCGGTCGCGACCGGTGTGGCGCTGGCCTTCAAAATGCGAGGCGAAGCCCGGGTCGTGTTTACCGGTACGGGCGACGGCGGAACCAGCCGGGGCGATTTTCATGAAGCGATGAACTTCGCGGCCGTCCGCAAACTGCCGGTCGTCATCTTCTGCAACAACAACCAATATGCCTACTCCACGCCGATTCGGTATCAAATGGCGATTCAGGATGTCGTCGAGCGGGCCAAGGCCTATGGGATGCCGGGCGAGATCGTCGACGGCAACGACGTAGCGGCCGTGTATCTGTCTTCCAAGCGGGCAATCGCCCGTGCCAGGTCCGGGGCGGGACCGACGTTCCTGGAATTCAAAACGATGCGGATGCACGGTCATTCAGAACACGACCCAGCCAAGTATGTGCCGCGCGAGTTGTTGGAGGAATGGAAACGAAAGGATCCGATCCTGAACGCGGAGCGGCTCCTGACGCAACTCGGCTATGGAGACGGCGCCTATTTCCACGAGGTCGGGGAGCGCGTCAAGAAGGAGATCGAGTCCGCCGTGGAGTTTGGGGAACAGAGTCCCTTACCGGAGGGGCCTGAAGCCTTGGAGGGGGTCTTCGCCACCCAACGGGAGGTCGCATCA
Source organism: Nitrospiraceae bacterium (assembly GCA_050246315.1). Taxonomy (GTDB): domain Bacteria; phylum Nitrospirota; class Nitrospiria; order Nitrospirales; family Nitrospiraceae; genus Nitrospira_G. Next base: position 179,214 of record JBFWWG010000009.1, read on the forward strand.
TGAGCACGACCATGACGAGCGTCGAAGCCCGCACGGAAGTCACGTATCTGGAGGCGATCTCCCAGGCGTTGGACGAGGAGATGGCACGCGACAGCCGGGTGTTCCTGATGGGGGAAGACATCGGGATTTACGGAGGCGCGTTCAAGATCACGGAGGGGTTTATTCAGAAGTACGGGGAATGGCGTGTGCTTGACACGCCGCTGGCCGAATCTGGTTTCGTCGGTGCGGCGATCGGAGCGGCGATGATGGGACTGCGGCCGGTTGTTGAAATGCAGTTTGCGGACTTCATCTCTTGCGCCTTCGATCAGATTACCGAGGTGGCGGCCAAGAATCATTATCGTTGGGGTGCGCCGGTGCCGATGGTCATTCGGGCGCCGTTCGGCGGCGGTGTGCATGGCGGGCCCTTTCACTCCGAATGTCCCGAGGGTTGGTTCTTTCATTCACCCGGGCTCAAGCTCGTGGCGCCCTCCACCCCCTACGACGCCAAGGGGCTGCTGAAGGCCGCCATCCGCGATCCCAATCCGGTCATCTATTTCGAGCACAAGTTTCTCTACCGGCGCATCAAGGGCCAGTTGCCCAAGGAGGATTTCGTTGTGCCGATCGGGCAGGCAGACATCAAGCGGCGGGGGAACGATATCTCGGTCATGACCTACGGCGCGATGGTGCACGTCGCGCTGGAGGCGGCGGAGCTGTTGAGCCGGGAGGGGATCGATCTCGAGGTGGTTGACCTGCGAACCCTGATTCCGCTCGACAAGGACACGATCTACGAATCCGTGCGGAAGACCAGCAAGGCCATTCTCCTGCACGAGGACAACAAGACCGGCGGCATCGGCGCCGAAATCGCGGCGTTGCTGGCGGAGGACTGTTTCGATTGTTTGGATGGACCGGTGATGCGGATTGCGGCGCCGGATACGCCGGTGCCGTTCAGTCCACCGCTGGAGGAGTTTTTCCTTCCCAAGGCCGCCGACGTGGTGGCCGCAGCGAAGAAGTTGGCAGCCTATTGAAGATCGTCAATGGTCAAGCGGCATGCGTCAATCGCGGAAGCCGATAACCGTATGTTCACCCCTGAGCCGAGTGACAATTGACGAATGACGATTGACGCATAAGGGAGTGTTATGGCGACCGACATCGTTATGCCTCAATTGGGCGAAAGCATCGCGGAAGGGACAGTGGTGAAGTGGCTGGTCCCGAAAGGCGGCAGAATCGAGAAGGATCAGCCGTTGCTCGAGGTGGAGACCGACAAGGTCGCGTTGGAAATTCCTTCGCCGGCGAGCGGTCTGCTTACCGAGGTGCTGGTCGCTGCCGGGAACACGGTTCCCGTCGGTACGTTGCTCGCCCGGCTCGATGGAGGCGCCCCGTCCGAACCTGGAGTTATCAACCGGGTCGGTGGAGTGGTGGTGCGTCCGGCAGAATCGAAGTCCGACACCGGTGAACATTATTCTCCTGCCGTCCGTCAACTGGCGAAGGAACAGGGAGTGGATTTGCATCTGGTCATCGGGACGGGTGAGGGAGGACGTGTGACGAAAAAGGACGTGCTGGCCTTTGTCGCTAAGCGCGAACCCACAGTGACGCAATCGACCCCGGTTGGAGTGAAATGCGAAACGCCGGACGAGCTGCGAGGTCAAGACGAAATACTCCCTCTCACTCAGATGCGTCGGACCATCGCCGAGCGAATGGTGAATAGCACACAGACCGCCGCCCACGTGGCCACCTTCTTCGAAGTCGACTGCTCCGAAATCGCCAGAGTTCGCCAGGGACGATCATTGACCTATCTGCCGTTCGTCATCTGCGCCGTGAGTCTCGCGCTCAGAGATGTGCCGGTCCTCAACGCCTCCTGGAGCGATACGGGCATCCTGCTCAAGCAGGCGATTCACATGGGCATCGCTGTCTCGCTCGATGATGGACTGTTGGTGCCGGTGATCCGCCATGCCGACCGTAAGGGGTTGCTGGCACTGTCCAAAGAGGTGGCCGACCTCGCCGAGCGCGCGAGGAGCAGGAAGCTGACCCCGGAAGAAGTCCAAGGCGGCACCTTCACGATCACGAATCACGGCGGATTCGGGAGCCTCTTCAGCACTCCGATCATCAACCAACCCCAGATTGCGATCCTCGGGGTCGGCGCCGTACAGAAGCGCGCCATCGTCATCAACGACGCGATCGCGATCAGGCCTATGTGTTACCTCAGCCTCTCGTTCGATCATCGGGTGATCGACGGCGCAACGGCGGATCGCTTCATGGCCAAGATCAAGCACGAGATGGAACAGCATGACTGGGAGAAGCGGCTATGACGCATCGATCGCAAGCCGTGATCGTGAGCGTGGTGAAGACTCCGAGCGGGAGCTTCAACGGGGTCTTCAGTCCCGTGTCTGCCACAGGGCTCGGCCACCTCGCCATCGCCGAAGCCTTGAAACGCATCGACCTTCGTTCAGATCGCGTGGACGAAGTCTCTAGCAGGCTGCGGGAAAACTCGATTCGTGTGCTTCGACAGGCTGCTATGTGGATGTCAAGTGGATGGACACAAGAATCCTCTTTCGGTTGTCAGCTGCGTGTCCTTTCAGGCCAAAGAGAGACTGGCTGCTATGCGTGGCACGGCACACGGCC
>JBFWWG010000010.1:0-167087 GCA_050246315.1 Nitrospiraceae bacterium
TGCTTATAGTAGAGGACCGACATCCCGATGTTTCCGCCACAATCCACAATCATCGGATCAGGGATGGTCGAATCAAAATGGTAGATCCGATTGATGAAGATGTCCTTGTACTGCATGAAAAAATTCTGGCCGTCGTTGATACGCACTTGGTACGAGCCGCAGGACATCAGCGCTCCCGCCTTGGCGTCGAATGAGATAACCCTCATCCGATCCACATGCCTTTGAGCTTTCCAATCGCTCAACCCGCGTTCGATGCGGCGCAGAGCAGGATGCATACGCGGCGGAATCAGGGTCTTGAGCACGGCTCGCATCTGTTAGGCCGCCAACCGGTCCTGAACGATATCCACAAACTCCTGCATCCGCTTCCGATAGGTATGGTCGCGAAGGGTTCGCGCCTTCCCGGCCTCGGCGATGACCACACGCTGCCCGTCGTGTTCCAGGTAATAGCGAATCCGCTCCGCACACTCCTCAGTCGAACGATAGGTCACGACCTCTTTGCCGTCTTGAAAGATCTCCTGCAAGTTCGCCTTCCAGTCCGTTATCAGCATCGCCCCCATTCCCGTGGCCTCGAACAATCGACAGTTATTAGCGAATGGCGGCACGTCACCATGGTGATTAAGCGTGATGCTGGACCGCCGCAAGATGCGATACATGTCCCGCCCCCAGACAATGCCCATGTGGCGACGGCGGAGCGGCGATTGCGTCGGAATCCGCTCCACCCCGGGCCCCCAGACTCGCAATTCCGGAACGGTCTCACACAGCCGCTCCAGCCAATCGATGCGGCTTTGGTGAACCGTCGAGAGACTACCGACAAAAGTCACGGGATAGACGATTTCGAGGTTCCCCTCTTGGAGGAGTGCGGCGGAATCGAAGGCCAGCCGGTGAAGCACCGCCGGAATGCCTTTCCGTTGGAAGAATTCGACGGTCGGTTGGAAGGAAGACACGACGAGATCATAGCAGCGGTAGTCCTCATCATCGGCGAGAGGCGTGGCCGCATGTTGCCCTACCAATAGCCGGACCCATGGCTTGACCGTCACGAGCCATTCACTCTCCACCCCATCCATCGCCTGATTCAGCAGAACATCCGGCCGGTATTCCTTGATTTGCTCTTTGAGGATGCGACGTCCGTCGTCGTTCTGGGATACGATCCGCCGCCATGCCGAGTGCGCCAACGATCTGATTCGTGGGTGACACGCTCGCTCAACCCAATCCATGGCATGCTTGACGCCCCTGGTCAGCACCCGCGCGGATTCTGGCTTCCGCGCATTCGCTCGATGCTCGTGTTCCCATGCACGCTGCAAGGAAAGATTGTTGACGTAGAGATCATACGCCTCATGCCCCAGATCCCTCAGATTGCGCGAATAGAAGTCCGCCACACCGAAGAGACTCGCATAGCGTACACGAAGTTGCCGTTCATACGACTCCCCTTCCAGCCCGGGATGGCTGCGGTAAAGCGCTCCCAAGAATTCCGAATAGTCGGTGTTGACGATGAGTACTTTCATGATGCTTTGAGCATTCGAGCACTTTTCAAACAGAATCTGACACAGGCCGCGAGCGGGACACCGAGGGTGGTCTTCCCGATCGTATTCAGCAACAGTCCCAGTCCATGCGAGACCGTATTCCACACCTTGCAATCCGGCTCCGAACACAGCCACACATATCGTAGATAATACCGAGGATTGGCCGTCGACTTTCTCGAGAAGAGGAGCTGTAGACACTCCTTTGTCGAGAGGGTTGCCCGATCGGGAAGATGCCATCCGGTAATCCGGCAATTGGCATAGGCCTTCGCTCTATGGGAAACCGCGAGAGTGAAGCCGGCGCGTTTCGCTCTGATCGAGAACTCATAATCGGCCCCATAGTGGGGCAGCCGGCGGTGATCAAAGGTGCCGATCCGTTCGAACACCTCGATGGGCACCAACGTTCCTCGGCCTGGAAGCACATCGACCTGATCATCGTATTCAGTCTGCTCGATCACGACGGCATCAGCGTTCTCCGTGACTCGAAGGCGTCGATCCATCCGTAACCCGGCTACGATCCGTTCAGGATGCTCATGGTCCACCACCGTCGAACCGACGATGGCCCGTCCCAGTTTCTCGCTGCACCGCACCAATTCAGCCACATAACCCTCGTCCACCGTCACATCATTATTCAGGAGAAGGATGAAATCGCGCTCCCTCGCGCCATTGCGGATATGTGCCACGCCAAGCACATTCGCCCCGGTCCACCACAAGTTGCCGTTCCCTCGTAGCACACTGACCGTTGGAAAACGGCCGCTCACCGTCTCGACTGTCTCGTCCACCGAGCCATCGTCGATCAACACCACCTGTTGTTCGACCCCCTGTTGTCGCTCGAGACATTGAAGGAGGGCCATGACCTCCAGTCTATTGTTGTGGGCGGGAATCAGGATATGAACCATCGAACCGTCTCAAAAAGGTACGAGCGGCTCTTCACCGACGACGACCTTCGGAAGGTCCCTTCGCGCTATACTTTCGCCCGCTTCACCGGCAGGCAGAGACCCAGCCCGGCCAGCAATCGGCCGACCTCGAGGGCAATCGGTCCGAGTTGTTCGATTGTCCACGCTCGGTGATCGGAACATTGCCTCCACTGGGTGATGGCCTTACGACTTAACGCTCGGATGGCAGCCAGCCCTGCTCGCAGTTGGTGTAGGCGTTCTCGCCATGTACCGGCAGCATTCAGCCGAGAGGCCACCTGCCCTGAGACAAACCACCGAGATAGATGATAGCTCGTACGTAGCTTATGCTTGCCGACCCTGTGGTATACAATGAGGTGGGGCGAATACATCACCATGGCTTCCTCGCCGAACAGGCTCCAGACCTTCTGGAAGAAGAGCGTTTCCTCGCCCACAGACATATAGTCGCCCCGCATCCCCACCCGTGTATCGAACCCATCCAGTTGTTGAAGTACCGCCTTGGAAACGATCATATTGGAACCGGAGAATGATTCACCGGAGCATAAACGACGCGGCACGCCGCCCCAAGACCTTACTTCGTATTCGTCTTTGTACCAAGCAGGTTTCGGAAAGGGATAAAAGGGGAGGATCTGCCCGCCCACTGCAACAGGGGTTGGACGACTCCGTTCAAACACTTCGAGCGCCTGTTCGAGCCAATGAGGGTCGGCCTTGGCATCATCATCCATGAAGGCCACATAGGTCCCCTTCGCGCAGCGCCAGCCCTTGTTCCTTGCGTGTCCCAATCCGAGTTCCGCCTCATAGAGCAGCCGCAAAGCGCATAACGAGTGTCGTGCCTGATACTCCGCAACCACGCTCCCGGTCTCGTCCGTCGAACGGTTATCCACCACCGCAATTTCATACTGTCGCCGGTCAAGCGTCTGACAGAGGAGACTGTCCAAGGCTTGCGGCAATAGGGCCGCTCGATTGTGAGTGCAGATGACGACAGACATTCTCAGACCGCCCTGGCTGTCACCACCTCCTGAGAACTGCTGAGAGTCGACTTCAGGAGTGGGAAGCATGGATGCCTTCAATTGGCCATCATGGCCAGTCGTCGCCGTACGCGTCCGACCAGATTCTGCTTCCATCCCAAATCTACCGCAACGCTCAATGAAGAACTCCAAAACCGTCGTCCTAGTGTCGGCTCAACCGACTGGCAAATCGCCTTCCAGCGTTCTCCGACGACTCGTGCAAAGGCAGGCTCCGGGTAGATCCGCTTCTCTCTGTTCGCCCGACACAGCAGTTGAAGCCACGACTCCGCTTCCATCACGAAACCATCGGTTGCGGACCACGACCATGTACTGATCGCCTCGTGCATTCGGCCCTGTGTGAAGGTTGGGGAGAGCCCCAGGCGCTCCAACTGTCCCTCTCTGATCTTTCTAGCCCAGACCCGCTGTGTCTCTGCCCGATGCTGCCCTGCCTGTGCAGCGTGTAATCGTCGCATCAACAGAACCTCCGGGATGTTCGCCAGAGGCACACAAGGTGCCGCCCGTGTCCAGAGATCATAATCCTGCGCACAAGGATAGGAAGAATCATAGAATAATCTCGCTTTTTGCATCGTCACCCGATTCAGCATGACCGAGGGATGTGCCAAGGCACAATCGAAGAGGAGCCGAGCGTGTATCGTGTCGGAATCCGTGGGATACTCCCATACCTGCTGGATGCCCTCGCCGCGCACCTCGATCCACGAGCCGCAAACGCCCACGTGAGGATGCGCATCCATAAAGGCGACCTGGCGGGCCAACCTTGTAGGCAAACTGATGTCATCCGCATCCATGCGGGCGATATACCGGCCAGCGGCGAGGGAGAACCCAACGTTCAACGAAGCCGCTAACCCGAGGTTCCTGTTGTGCCGAACGACACGAATCCGAGGATCGTCGAAGGAAGTGCTGATCCTCGCACTGGCGTCCGTTGATCCGTCGTCGAGGATGATGAATTCCAACTCCGCGCACGACTGGCCAAGAATGCTCTCGATCGCCTCCCCCAGGAAGCGTTCTCCGTTGTAGACTGACATGACGACGGTGATGACGGGGTTCATGCCGTGCATACTTCAGCCCAGATTTCACCCCATCGGATCTCTTGGTGAAGAATCCGACAACCAGCCTGTCTGATCTCCTCCGCAAAAGATTCCAGCGTGTATTCCGTTTCGTGTGTCGGGTCCAGTCGCCACTCCACTCCCAATTCCCGTTTCAGTGGCACTTGCCAGTCCCGCTCAAACAACGGCACACGGATCAAGATTCTGGAGGGTCGCGCAGCACGCTGCACCTGCCTGAGAAAGGCAGGTCGGTCGGGGAGATGCTCCAGAATGTTGGATAAGACGACGACGTCGAATTGGCCATCCGGGCTCGTTCCCAGACCGTCCTGAACGCGATATTCAACCCTTGGATGCTGAAACCGCTTGCGCGCCATGTCGATGTTTTCCGCGCTGAGATCGACTCCGACGATCCAAGCGCCTGATCGTTCCGCGATATCGAAGGCGACGGCGCCGATGCCGCATCCAATATCGATCACCCGTTCGCCAGCCTGTATCCGGCTCGTGAAAAAGTCATGATAGCGGGTGTGTCGATGCTTGGTGTGTGTCCCCCCACCGTATTCGACCGCCTTCCTCCCGAGTGTTGGATAGAGCGCCGCCTGCAGACGAAAGAGCAGGCGCAGTGCTTCGTCCGGAGAGAGCGTATTGATCCGCTTGGTGATCATCTCGACAAAGAACGATTCCAGTTGCTCGCCACGCAGCCATTGCGCCGCATTCGCCAAGACCGCTGCCAGCCATTGGGTCAATCGCCGTCTCATGCTCCCGGTTCCGGCTTCCTTCCCGTCAAGAGGCTCCCGCGCCGATCCTCACCCTCGGGCATGATTTCCAACGGAGCCTTGCCGCAGATCGTTTGGTGCGAACCATATGCGTTAGGACTTGTCTCTCTTGAGGCGACACACCACGCGGCTCACATCTCGGCCATCAAGATGAAGTTCTCCTTCGACAACATCGAAATAGTTGCGGACATACTGCAGCATCCGGCTCCGTTCTCTCGCCCCGCCTTCGCTATCGAGGCCATTCTCTTCAGAATTGATCTACTCAAGAATGAGATGCCCCCCGGGCTTGAGATGCGCACGGAGGCATCTCAGCGTTTGCACCGGCCTTGGAACGTGCTCGAGTACGGTCATACAGAAAATGATGTCATAGGCGACCTGATCCAGCAGATCGTCGGCGCCTGGATCCACCGCCAACGTCCGCACACAGGGCTCCTCGCTGAATTTCCACCGCACATAGTGGAACAGCACGTGCTCGATGTCTGCACAGGTGATGCGGAGCCCGCGCTCACGATAGAACCGCGCCAGGCTGCTGGCGATCGGCGCCAATCCGCAGCCGAACTCGAGAAGCGCTCCATGACGAGGGATCCATTTGATGAATTCTCGGGCCGCTAACGGACGCAGAGCATTTCTGTACGCCATGTGAAACAAGAGATATAGGCTTCTGGTATCGCGCCAACCTTCTTCTAGAGCGCTAGCGTCCGATACATCCGGTCATGTCTGAAACCGCTGGCGATACACTCCCTTGAGAAAATGAAAGTCAGGAGGCGTAATGGGACGAAGTCCTAATTCTCCCACCCAGTATCGCTCGAATTCCTGAAACCAACCCAACGCGGCATTCGCGTATACCATGCGTTCCCAGAGTCGCCAATCAAGCAACGCGGCCATCACTTGTCGCGCGAGTCGAATCTTCAATGGCGCCAGCAGGGTGAGGCCGTCGGCGCTGCTGGACGGCATACAACCGCCTTGATGCTTCAGGCGCTGCTCGGCCAACAGGCGCGGGACATCCAATTTCACATCGTCAAACTTGTTCATGCGGCAGATTTGCCTCTCTCGCAATGGACAATGGCTTCGGGGCTCCCTCACCAGCTACGCCCTGCGGAGTCCGAAAGTCGGCGTCCAACTCATCGAGCAGCTCTAATTCCATCTCCGCGACCCTGTCGAGTGAGAAGCGCTCCCCTACGTATGAGCGTGCGGCGGCTCCCATCTTGGCGCCCAGGTCGCGATCGGCGAGCACGGTCCTTACGGCAGCTCGCAGGCTTTCGGGATCAGGGTCACATAGCACTCCGGTTCTCCCATCGCTGATGAGTTCGCGAATCCCCAACACGTTGGCTCCGATAACGGGAAGACCGCACGCCATCGCCTCCAGCAATGCCTTAGGATGCCCCTCAATGAATGACGGCATGACAAACGCCGCCGCACTGTTCAAGAGCCGGGGCAATGCAGAGTTCGGTACATTGCCCATGAAGGTAACTCGGAGACGCCGATCACGCACCTCATGGCGCAACGACTCCTCAAGGGATCCGCTCCCGACCATGATCAATTCCACGTCCATCCCTTGGATCGCCTCGATCAGCGCTCTAGGATTCTTTTCTTGCTCTAAGCGTCCGACATAGCATAGGCGATTGAGGCGACGATCCTCGCCTGGGGCGGGAGAGAACAGCACCATATCGACATGATTCGGAATCACTCGCACCCGGTCTGGCTTCAGCCGATATTGTCGGATCACCTTTTTCATGATGGCCGAGGTCGTGACCACGACACGATCTGCTCCGGCAAATACATCGCGTTCCAGCGCATGCGCTCTTTCCGCCTGCGGCGAACCCGCACCGTAGGTTCTCTCCATGTTATCGGATAGCAGATAGCCGCACCGCGCAATGAACGGTTTATTTCCCCGACGTGCAGCTCTTAGTGCGATATCCGCACCCTCAATCTGGTTGCTCTTGACCACCACCGGCCCACGCCAAGACCACGGGACAACCGTCGTCAGGAATCGTTGATATGTTTGTGCCGGCATACCCCACCGATTGCATTGCACCCCAATTCCCCCCCAACGACCGTGATAGGTGCGATCCTGCCGGTCTCCATAGGTCACAAATGTGATCCGACGAAGCCGGGCGGCCAACTTGCGATACAACGCCACCTCTCGATCCAACAACCCAATACCGTCCCAGGTACGCAGAGAGACGCCTCGCGTAAAAAACAGCGCCAGCCGCACCCGATTCACATCATTAGCCACGCGATTCTTTCTCCAGAACCACCCACAGCGTTCCGGCATAGAGATTCTCAACGTTGAGCGACGACCGCAGCAGAATGTTCCTGGCCCAAGTGCGCACGGCGTTCTTCCACCCGTACCCCTCCACACTCCAGGCCTCATGGTCCATCTGGAGGATGCGCATTTTGTTCGCGGACGCCCGATAGGTTACGAAGGCCTTTGCCTCGTCAGCTGAAAAGAACCATTTGTGTCGATCCGTCGGAGGCTCGACGGGCAAACCGTAAAACTTCATCGGCTGCCCCTGCTGATACTCCCCATGCCGCAGCATGTTGTAAAAGTCGAGCCAGGCGTTGGGCAGCGAGATCACGGCGTAATGCTTAGTCACACGACACACGTCGTCAAAGACCGCGTGGATATTTTCGATATGTTCGAGTACGTCCAAACAGAGCACACAATCGAAGGCTCTGGCGGGAAAAGGGATCAGTTCCTTTTCAAGATTCACGACCTGATCGACACCGCCACCCAATCCGATCCCCAAGTAGTCGGTGCCGGGCGAGACGTGCTCTCTGAGATAACAGGCATCAGCCCCCACGTCCAGGATACGTCCCTGAAGAATCCCTCGGTATTTGAGCCAGACATACCGCGCCTTCGTCTTGCGGTCGATGTATCGAAAGTCCGTCTCGTACATCATAGCCTTACCGAAGGCGTCATCCCACCGGCTCTCGGGATTATGAATCGGAGTCGACACTCTATGTTTTCATGAGGACAAGTCCGTGTTGTCCTCCATAGCGCGAAACGCCGTCCGGCACTCTTCGGCGAGACACGAGAGTGCGGAGGATGGTGAAACCTATGGACTTGGCCCACCCTCTTGCGTGGACGAGAGACACTCTCGGGCTGGTGCTGGTCACTGGGGCAGGCACTTCTTCGAATCCATACCTGATCAGCACCGACTCCGTAAGTCGCCCCAGCGCGTAGAGAAGGCGAGAAGATCTGTTGATGGTCCGATCCGACAGGGAGTACGGCTCCTTCTGTCCTGATAAGCTGCACGTAATTTACCGCTCGCACCCTAAGCGCTACCTCCACCCAATCATTGTGGTCGTGAATATCGACTCTGATCACCTGATTGAAGCATCGACTTGCAGCCGCTAGTATTCTCCATTCTCCGTGCCCAATTTCTAGGGCCGCTTTGTCTTCGGACCGCGCTTGGTAGGGCGCAATCGGTTGTGCGATGTGAAACATACATTCCCAACTCCCCCTGACAAACGACGCCTGCTTATCCTGGGCGTTGTCGAACCAGCGGAAAAAGTGCCCTCACTCGCGCTCGCGGCGCGTAATTTCCTCGCGGAACCCCCCGACATAACCGCGAGCTTCTATTCCCTTTCCTATTCCCATGAAATTGGGGAGAATCGCGTCAGCGAGCAACGTCGCCAGTCGCCTCGAATCGAACCACGGGTCACCTGGATCAGAGGACGCCTGACCCCCGAAAAGATCAGTGTTTACGCCGCCGCCTCTCTCAAGAGGGTGAGGTACTTGTCCGCAACCTCATCCATCGTGGGCACGGCTATCAGCCTCTGGAACATCTCATAATTCTCTACGACTTTTTCCAACTGAGGGACAATTTCCTCTCGCTCCGTAAAGGGTAACCCTCCGTAACCCACGAGTTCTGGGTGGCCGCCGTCATTCCGATAGAGCACAGGCAGCCCGCAGGCTAGCGCTTCGATCACCGCGTTCGAACACGAATCATTCTGGCTGGCTGTTATATAAATGTCGTGTTGCCGCAGCATCTCCGCTAACTGCTCGGAGGGCACGGCTGGAATGGCACGGATGCGATCAAACGGAGCTGACGAATTGCCCACGAACGTGAATTCAAACCGCCCCCAGTCGAGCTGTTCCTCCAGCCACTTGTAGATCGGCCCTCCCTTCCGAGCATTGTTGGACCAACTTGTGGCAATAACACGGATTTTCCTGGCGGGATTGAACCGGATTCGGCCACGCGAATGAAAGACATCAGGATCGACGGCGTTTCTGATGATCACCGGTTTAACTGGGTGATAGCACATTTCCGCGATGCGTTGGTACGTCCACGTCGACTGGAGGACCGTGGCAACGGCGAACTGCTTGTTCAGCTCGAAACAGAGTTCGTCCTTTTCGCGGTCGTATCCTCTGATGAGATGAATCGGTCCGTCGATACGGTGCACCGCGCGGAGTCGATGTCGCTTCGTGTATTCGAGAAATCGTTCGACATCAAAATGAATCGAGTTAAGCAGATACGCATCGACATCTTTGCGAAGCTGGTTCACCACCACGGCCATTCCTCGCCGCTCCAGTGCTTTCCGGAGCGCCAACATGAACTGATTGCCTCCGCCGTACGGCGGAGCAAAAAACCGGTGCCAAAGTCCCACCCGGAATCGCTTGCGACCCCACAGAGACCGCACACAGCGCAGAAAGATTGGAGCGGACGGTGTTGGTATGGGCTGTGGCACCCACGCAGCCTGAATCAGTTTTGGCACCCTCGGCCGCTCGACGCTGGCATTGTACAAGTCGAGGAACAATGGAACTGCCGCCTGAGGGCGATGATGCGTCATCACCCGCTCATAATGGCGGTGGAGCGTCCCAGCCAGGAGATTCCTCTCGATGTCCTGTTCAATCAGCGCCACAGCTTCGACCGGCGATGTATAGATACAGGCCGGATCGAGCAGGTCCTCAGCCAACCCGACAGGGGTGCTGAGGAGCTTGCACTGTGCCGCGGCCGCCTCCATCAGTGAGCGAGGCCCGCCTTCAGAACGGCTCGAGACAAGATACAAATCGAGGACGTTGTAAAGGACATTGAGGGTCTCCCGCGGGAGGAAATTCCTGGCGTAGTCATCTTCCTGAGTGATGTGGCCCACAAACGTGTAGGGGATTCCCCATTGTTCGAGCCGTTGTCGAATCCAGTGCCGACGCGGACCAGCGAGCACGAGGTGGACGGGACACCCGCGACGATGCAGTGCCCCGATGACTTCCGCCAGAATATCGGGCCCCTTTACTCTCTTAGGAATGCTCAGATCGAACCCGGCGGAATCTCGATGGAAGCTACCGATCAAATATCGACCGTTCGGGATCTTCCATTGTCTGCAAAACTCTTGAAGTGATTCGTGCCGGTCAGGAAGACGATGGAACACCTCTACATCTGTGGTGTATGGGATAAACGCGTGAGGGAGCCCGACGGTCGAGCACTGGCGTGTCGCTTGTTTCGTTTGAGTGATCCACGAATCGACCACATCGGCGGCATGGCGGTGACGGGGAAGACTCAAATACCGAAATGGCTCACCGGACATGTGACAGAAAATACGTTTGCCTGCGAGATCGTCCGGTGACATAGCCAAAAGCGGTTCCCACCATACCGAATGCACAACTTCACACTGCGCCAGTTCCGTCAGCTCGGCGAATTCCTCCAACGCCTTCCGTGTCAGCCTGACGTCTTCATCTAGTGCCCACCCGATACCGTCTCCGCCCGTTAAGAACACCTTCGGCTTGTTCATGATCGCACCACACGAATGCCATAGCCGGTGGTGTACCGTTTGATAAATGCATGATCGCCTGCATCAATCCGTCGCTCGCGATCCACGGCGAGACGCTTCCCCTTCGTCACCAGCCCGGTGATCAGGCGCTGCAACAGCACCGCCCGTGGACGACCTCGTCTCACCTGCTCATTGAACCATGCGCGCGTCATGTCGACAACAACACTCCAAAACAGACCTTGCGGTTCAATCGCCATGTCCTCGAACCCGATTCGTTCGAGATTCTCCCGCCAGTATTGATCGGTGTATCGACAATAGTCGTACGGGTCTTCATGGATCGGGAACAGAAACGGAACGGTCATGAGAAGGAAACCCCGACGCCGGAGCACCCGATGCACCTCGTGCATGACTCGAATAGGATCCGCGACGTGTTCCACCATCTCCGCACAATTCACCGCGTCAAAACTCTCTTCTTTGAACGGCAATACAGACGCATCGGTCTGCACGTCAGCCCGATGCGCGGCTGACAAATTGGCGTAGCGGACTCTGACATCGTACCGCTCGATATCAAATCGCCCTCGCTTGGGAGCGTTTTGTCCGTCGAGGTCAAGCACCCGGCTTTCAGGCTTGAGCTGCGCAGCATGATGCATATAAAATTCGTCCACACAAAACCGGCGGAGGGAGCAGTCAAGGCGATCGCCTTGCAGAAGCTGCAGGTTCACATGCATCGCGTTTCCCATCCCCCTAAAGACGACTCTGTGTCCTACCCCTCCGACGACCCGAGAGGACAGTTGCCGTTCGGCCGGGACGGAGAGTGCGGCAGCCACCTGTCTAAGCATCCGCCAGCCAGCCGCAAGGGACCAACCCGTCACGGCATCACAGCCTCAAACATGAGAGATGAAATGGACGCTCGCTCGCTGTCGTCAGCTGGCCAGGCCGCTCGCCAGTTATGGTGTCCCTCCGTGGACAGGCACTCCTCCTGCAATTCAGGCGGTTTGTCCGATCACGGGACGATGAAATACCGGCCGGCAGCATCGATGTGCTTCAGAAACAATGGCCGAACCAACGTCCTCATGAACTCATCCAACGCTTTCCGACATCCAGGCCATTTCCCATAGTCATCGATCACGACAATTCCTCCCGGACTGACGAGCGGGACCAACCTCGCAAGGCAGATCTTCGTCGATTCGTACCAATCACCGTCGACCCGCAACAGGGCAATGGATTCGATGGATTCTGGAACGACTCGAAGGGTGTCCTGAAACCAACCGACATGATAGTGGATGAGTGAGCGGGGATACTGCACAAGATCTGTCAATACATATTTATTTTCTTCGAGGGTGTCGACGCACTTACCGATGCTCCGTAGCACCCCCGACGCTCTTTGGCCGGCACATAGCTTGCAGCCATCTCACCATCACTCGCTTGATCCGGCTCCGGCAACCCTTGAAACGAATCGAACAGATGCGGCGCACGAGACGTATGGCCTGATCGTCGGTGCGCCAACGCCATCAGGGCCGAGGCGCCTCCTTTCTACCTTCCGCATTCGATTAGGGATCCCGAAACCCCGGCTCCGTCGAGATACTGTACCTGTTGCCAGAGCGTAGCGAAACGCTGGGAGGACACCATCGTGCACTCTTCCACGGTCGCGATCGCTGCACGAGCAGCCTCTTCGTCGTCATATTGAAGCAACGGATGTTCACTCCGTTTCGGCAACTGAGGAGGTGTTACGCCCTGACTCATCCTTCCCGCCGCCCCATGCTGTCCACGCATCGTATGGAGTGCCGACACGATTCGATGATTCATCATCTGTTCTCCTCACCCCCGAGGTACCATTGAGCTTGAAGGGCCATGATGCCGCGCGCGCGGCCCGAACCGGACACAGTAAAACTCGCAATGCCACCAAGACGTTCCAGCGTCTCATACGATGTCTGTTCTCGGAGAGCGAAGTTCACTTCATACACACCCTTTGAAAGTCTGTGCTCCGGGTACCAGACACGAAGGTACATGGGCCCCTCCACCCCTTGGCACTGAAATCCATCCTCCGCAGACACATTCCAGATGCATACCGTTCCGGTCGCATTAAGAATGCTCACCGAAAACACCGGGTGCTCCAGCGGACGATGGATCGTGAGTTTGATCTCAATTCCAAACGGCGTTCGGG
Organism: Nitrospiraceae bacterium; assembly: GCA_050246315.1. GTDB lineage: Bacteria > Nitrospirota > Nitrospiria > Nitrospirales > Nitrospiraceae > Nitrospira_G. Next base: position 13,152 of record JBFWWG010000010.1, read on the forward strand.
CCTGGACTTCTGTCAGCGTCTCCCCATCCGCATCAAAGATCCGAGTATCCAGGATCGTCACATCCTTCTCTGTACGGCCGAGGTGCCTCCCTTGTTGCAGTCGCAATCGCTCTTTTCCAAACACGAGCTGCTCATACGCCCTCAACCCTTCGCGTACAGAACCTTCCGCTACGATTATCCCCCCATCCAACACCATCCCACGCTCGGCAATGAACTGGAGCATGTCGAGACTATGAGTTACCAGAATGACGGTCGCTCCGCTCTCGCGCATTTCCTTAATGCGAGCCAGACTCTTATTCTGAAATCTGAGGTCGCCGACGGCAAAGGTTTCATCGATCAAGAGGATGTCGCTCTGAATTCTGGTCGCAACGCCAAATCCCAGACGCGCGACCATGCCACTGGAATAGGTTCGTACAGGGCGGTCAAACCATTCACCAAGCTCCACGAACTCTTCGATCTGCGGCAGTAGGGCTTCCATCTGCTTCCGCGCTACGCCCATGATGGCCCCCAGCAGAACACTATTCTCACGGCCCGTTAATTCCGGATGCACGCCGGCGTTAAGCTCAATCATAGGAAACACACGCCCATGAACTTCGACTCGTCCTCGACTCGGCGGAGTGACTCCGGCCAAGACTTTCAGTAGGGTACTCTTGCCAGCTCCGTTGCGCCCGATAATCCCAACGGTCTCCCCTCTTTTCACCTCGAACGAGACGTCGCGTAAAGCCCACGAACCATTATCTGTTTCACTCGTCTGCCCATGGGATCGACAGTGGGACATCACCGTACGAAGCAGCTGTCCGACGCCCGGCTGAGATGAGAGTCCGTACTGTTTCCAGAGACCCTCGACTCTAATACTGACTGGACCAGTCATGCTCTAGGCGGCGTCCGCGAAATGCTGGGATAGGGTTCTGAACAACGGCCAACCGATAGCCCACACCACAACGGTGGCGCCAACGGACACCCCGAGCAGTTGGAGGTCCGGCGCTTGTTGTCGAATCACTACCTGCCTGAATCCCTCGATAATCCCCACCATCGGATTCAGAATATAGAGCGGCATCCATTGCGCTGGCACTTGGCTCAAGGGATACATAATCGGCGTTGCCAACAGCCACAGTTGCATCAGTAACGGCAAGCCAAACAACACGTCCTGGATGAACATACCAAGCGCTCCGACGACCAGACCAACTCCCAAAGCAAACAAGGTGGCGAGCACGATGAGCGGGAGGAGCCATGCCATCTCAGCATCGACGGGGATCCGAAACCACACAAGCAGCCCGACAAGAAGCGCGCCGGAGACACAAAAGTCCACAAACGCCGTAAGCGTTGCGCTCACGGGGAATACTTCGCGAGGTATGGCCACCTTCTTCAGAATCCCGGAATTGGCTCCGATGCTCGACCCGCAGCGATTCACGGCGTTCACGAAAAATGCCCAAGGTACCAGCCCGACGTAGGCGAACAGCACGTACGGCACATCGTCCGTGGCAATGTGCAGGATCCCTTGAATGATCGTAAACATGCCGGCATAGAACACCGGTGGCAGCATGGCCCACACAATTCCCAGAGCTGAGCGTCGATATCGGCCTTTGATCTCACGGGCAGAGATCGCCCAGATCAGACCGATGAAGTGCTGCCATTGGTTGGCCGCTGGATCGAGTCGGATATAGACCCCCTTTTCATACATGACCATGACCGAGCCCGCGCCTCCGGTAGGGACTACGCCACCTTCCGCACAGCCTCCACCCTTCGGAACAAACGATCCAATCGATGCCGCCAGGTGTGGGATTCGAGAACCCGTTTATGACCGGCGTCTCGAATCCGTTCTGCTGCTTTGGGATGACCTAAATAGTACAAGGCCTTATCGATCAGCTCCTCAGGTTGGGACCACGTCTCAATTTCCTGACCCAACCGATAGTACTCCCCATGATCCGGAGCCTGCTGCACCAGATAAAACCCACCGGACATCGGCACCTCAAAATCCCGCAAACGACACTGAAGGCTATTTGACCCCACCACCCTATCGTCAGCATGCCAGCCGGTGTCAGAAAACCCCAGATTTACTAGGCTGGATCGGAAAATGTATGGCACTTCTTCATCCTGGCAGGGCAAGTGCAATTCTGAGCCTACAAGATCCTGAACCACCTGCAGTCTCGCCAGCTTTCGCCGGATAGGCCCTGTCAGACTTTGCATACCTTCTGCACGCCAACGCGGCCACGCATAAAACCGAATATCATGTAGCACCTTGTGCCAATCCCAGTCATATTCCCACCCGGTGGGAGCATCGCGACGCCACCCACGACCGAAGACAACCGGCTTGATACCGTGCTCGACGCACGTACTGAGCAATGCCCGTCGATACGGGTTGAAACTTCCTACGAAGCATACGGAGCGCTGATACCCCGGCGCCGACGGTCCACGGGGCTTGTAGAAATTGGGATTTGCAGCCATGGGCATCCATTCGATATTGGCATTGTAGGGTTTGAGCTGGTCGGCATTCGTCCGTTGCGCGACGGCCAACACATCAAAGTATGGCGCTGTTCGAATCACGCGATACCATTGGAACGCCATATCTACATGGTAATTAATCATCGGAACGCCCAGTGCCCGAAGTCGTGCTGCCGTATCCGTACGTAGAAAATCGTCATATACTAGGCAGAAGATCAAGTCCAGGCAGCCACTGGCCTTCAGCGCACTCGCCGCCTGCACGAGACGTTCGTTCAACTCATCGCGCTCCGCCCTCCAAGTCTTAGATCCCAGGCGTCCCATGCCCCCAGAGTAATGAAACACCTGTAGATCGTCACAATAATAGCGACGGAGCGTCGCAAGGAGATTGATCTCCATCCATCGATCGGGAGGAAGTACGGCTAGTGCCCTCATTGGAGGACCGATACTTACGAGACAGCCTATCTGAATTCTCGTCGTTCAAATATGAGGCAGGCAACAGCGATCAAGAGGGCTGCGTAGAGCAGACCATAGGCGCTTGTGAGCAATTGATAGGACATCGGTACGAGCCGTCCGATGGCAGCTTGCCCCTTGATGTTCAGTACCTCTAGATTGGGACACATATAGTAGAGACCCGTCATTAGGTCCTTCACGATCCCGTCTTTACTCTTCTCCGCAATTCCTTTGAGATCGGTCGTGAGGTGGCCGATTATAAAGACTCCCACGGTGAGAATTGCGCTGAGCGTGGCCGAGGTGAACGTCGAAAAGAACAACGCTAACGCCGTGACGAGCAACACCTCAACCACCATCAATTGGACTGCTTGCAACAATGCGAGCGAGACGGGCGCTTCACTCGCCCACAAAGTCAGCACGTACACACCGAGCATGACCAACATATTGGCGATGAGCGTGATGATCAAACCGGCGTACTTACCAAGGATGAATTGCGTCCGTGTTATTGGGCGCGCCATGATTGTGTAGATGGTTCGTCGTTCGATCTCTTTGCTGACGAGGCCTATCCCAACAAACATGCCGAGGACGACACCCACCCCATTGATGGCGGCCAATCCCATGTCCGTCACGATCTTGTGATGTTCCATGATGGTGAGCTCACCCAGCAGGACAGATCCGCCGATTAGGGAAAGGGCAAAAAACAACAGGTTGTACAAAATCTTATCGCGCAACGTTTCGCGAACAGTATTGAGGGCTATGATGCCAATCGCTCGCATGAACGCGGTTCCTCTCTCTGGCTGGCCTGATGTCCTTCCTGGGTGAATAATTCTTCCAAGGAACCCTTTTGAGGGATGACTGAAATGAGTGTGCCTCGCTGCCTTCGGATCGCATCAAGAACCGATTCGACATGGTGCGGTTGCTCCAGCACTATGAGGCTCTGATTCCCGCGCTGCCAGATTCGCCCAGCCTTCTCTTTGATGGCCGGAACCTTGTCTGCCTGAATTCCCTCGCAGACGATCTCCACTGAGCGGGTATGTCCATGATTCGCAAGCTCGTCAACACGACCGCCCGCACGCAGTTTGCCCTGAATCACGATCGCGACACGATCACAAATCATCTCTACGTCAGGAAGAATATGAGAGCTAAAGAACACTGTCTTTCCTCGATCGCGAAGCTGCAGAATGATGTCCCTCACTTGCTTTCTGCCGATGGGGTCAAGACCTGACATGGGCTCATCTAGAACAATCAACTCGGGGTCATGTATGAGTGCTTGAGCCAGGCCAATCCGTTGCAACATACCTTTGGAGAACTTCCGAAGCTGCCGGGAATGCGCATGGCTCAATCCTACGGTATCCAGTAATTCTCTGATGCGTTTGCCCAGCACGGCACGGTCAATCCCAGCAAGACTTCCATAAAAGCCCAGAAATTCCTCTGCTGTCAGATAGTCATAGAAGTAGGGAGCTTCCGGAAGAAATCCGATACGCCGCTTGATTTCCACATCGCCGGTGGGTGCTCCGAGGATCTCCGTATACCCTCCCGTTGGTTTAATGAGCCCCAACAGAATCTTAAGTGTCGTAGTTTTCCCCGCACCATTTGGTCCTAGGAATCCGAATATCTCTCCCCGTTCGACACGCAGGCTCAAACCCGATAGCGCTCTGACAGGGGGAAGCCCCGGCCATCCCGGCGGAAAGGTCTTGGTGAGATCTTCAATTACTATGGCGTCCATTGTGGCTTACTCTCAGTTAGGTAGGTTTACCGTCTGAGAGCCTCTGGGCGTCAGACAGGTCTTATTCCGGTGCACACGTAACCGTTCTCGCCGCACGGTGGTCTGTACGCTTCCATCACGCTGGCTGACCAGGTAGCTTCCTCCGAACGGCTCATTGGGTATCCTGGCTATAATGCGAGCATCAACTAATTCTTCGATTCGAGATGGATACCGTCCATGGTCCTGCATAAATCGTCTGACCGCGGTTTCGAGGATTTGGACCTCGCGTTCGAGCACGACCTCTCTGAGACGGACAGTCAGAGCCTCGCGCAATCCTTCCTCCTGAGTTTGCTGAATGACATTTTCGAGAAACTCCACAGCAGCGCCAGGATCACCTGCCTCGACAGATAATCGAGCGACTAATTTGGGGAGGTAGGCGGGAGCACCAGGGAGGGAAGCGGCAATCTTGAAGTACTTGGCTCCAGATGCTGCATCACACAGTTCATAAAAGTAATCGTACCCAGCGTAGAACGGCAGCTGCCATACATCGGGATTGTGTCGCATACCCTTTGTGAGTAAACTAAGGCCTTCGGACACCATTCCCCCCCAGACGCTAAGCACCGCACCGCCTGCTAGATACGCAAACCAGAATTGTGGGTCTAAATCCGTGACCACATCAATGGCATGATAGGCCCACCGGTACCCTTGCTCCGTTGGTTGCATATCTCCTAGATGCTGAACGGCCTTCAGCCAAATGAGATCACCGGCCGCTTGGCGATACCCCAGTACCGCAACCTTGAGATAGTCTCCCTTGGGGAGGTATGACAGTTCGCCAGCCCTTGTCTCGGCTGGCCGTTCGTACTCCAGTGCGTCGAGCACAATTCCCGACCCTGCGCCGAGACACAGACAGAGGCCGACAAGAATTACCCCTCTCCTCGTTTCGCCACCCAACCTGTTAAGCATCACACCTTTCCCTCAACCAAACTGATTCTGGACTCTAACGTCGCGGGTGCAACCGAAAGAAAGCGCCGATCGAGGTCGGTCTGCGCGCGGGCCGCTAGGCGCTGATGGCGATCAACTATTTCACGGTATTCCGCCCTGGCTGAAATGGGATCCTTGTTTGCTAAATGGTGATTTACGAGCCATTCGCGTGCGACCAGAAAATTGGGCTCCAAATCGATGGCTTGCCGAACATAGGTTTGGGCTCTTCCGGACTCACCGAGCGCATCGGTGACAAGGCCGGCATGATAGACATGTTCAGCATTGAAAGGAGCCAAGTTATAGGCCACCTGATACGACTCGAGTGCCTCCATAAGATGTACGCGCTCCGTGGCGATCTTCTCACCTTTCCTGGCGTCCTTGGCCAGCGAAAAATGGACAAAGCCCCGTAGGGCCTGGAGGCGATGATCAAGTGGGTTCAACCTGATCGCCTCGCCTAGCTCATGTAGCGCTTTTTTTAGTTCGTCCCCATTACCCGTAGTCTGATACAGTTGGTAATATGTAGCGGCGAGCGAATTACGGTACAGCGCTTTGCCTGGATCCCAATTCACGGAGCGTTGATGCTTGTTGATCGCAGCCGACAAGTCACCTTGAGCAGCCAGTTGCATTCCGCCCGCATGCTCCAACCAAGCCATGCCGATTGATAACACCAGGCTAACAACTGCGGTCAAAAGGAGAATCCCCACTACCTGCCATTTCCATTGTGAGCGGATGGAGATCATGAGGGAATGTTCGCCTGCCCTCCCACTCAGGCGTGAGAAGGACAGTAAGGATCCGAGGAGGAGGACAAATTGGATAGCGATCCCAGGTTCATGAAGGTTCGAGTCCAATAGAGCATGAACCAGGACCGTCAGCACGCTCCCGCTCAAGCCCACCAACACCATCCGTTCCCATCTGCTCAGCCGACGCACCCACTGCCGATGGACCTCTCTGCACACTCGACCAATACCAAAGGCAAAGACGACGACCGCCGCGATCCCTAATTCAGCTCCGATCTGTAGGAATTCATTGTGCGGCGTCTGTGCAACTCGTTCGTGGCGTGCCACCTGCCCTTCGACCGGGAAGGCATAGCGAGGCGACACATACTGATAAAGTCCCAATCCAATTCCAAAGGGATGATCCTGCATCATACGACCGGCGGCTTGCCACATTTGTAGCCGTGTATAGGCAAATGGATTGGCAGTATGTTCCGTTATCAGACGATCACGAGCAGGATTCGGGACTACCCCCAAAACCAGAATAAGGCCCAGGAGAATCCCTATCGTGAGGCGCCCTATTCTCGCGCCAATGACCAACGAAGAGCCAAGGATGACCAGGAGTATCCCCGCCCGCGAGCCAGTTGCCACAATTCCCAACAACAACAGCGCACACAACCCCATCGGCACACAGAATCGGCCTGCTGAAGGCCAAAATCTATCCCGATCTGTGCTCCACAATCGTTTGAGCCGCCGATAGGGAAAGAACCCGCAATAGGCTAGGACTGGCATCCACACAAGCACGAGATATCCTGCGAGAAAGTTAGGATTAAAAAAGGTTCCCGTCGCGCGGGGCTGGTCCAGAGCGAAGACTTGTGCGAGGCCCCACACCGCTTCGAATGCCGCCGTTCCCGTGAGAACCAGGAACGGAACGAATAAATGTTCCCATCTGTCAAGAAATATGACAACGAAATATAGGAATCCAGCATAGCTCACAAGAACAACGAGCCATTGCACACTGTGGTTCGTATATGCTGACAGCACTACGGACATAACCGAGAGCACGAGAAACACCAAAACGGGAATGTCCAACGACGTACGGGGCAGCTGAAACGTCCCTTCCTTCACCGCCACAGCATAGCGGCAAGCAATGAGTCCACAGACAAGTAAGCGTATAATCATGACTGCGAGCTGTGTCGTCCCTCCCTCTAGCAGGGGGGCAAACAGTATCAAGACGCATAGACCGGACAGCATCACAGATGTACCTCTCGGCACACTGCGATCCTGGGCCCCATCATGTGTGCGAGGCGAAGGATACTTGCACATGGGGTACTCCCAGCAGGGACGAATCTGCGTTTCACCTCGCCAGGACAAGGCTGGCGAGAGGGTAGATGATATGAGGATCACTCTCATCGTCGCTTGAAGGGGCACGGAAGGTGACCCAGTATCGGCTTCGGCCAGGTTCTTTCCAGTAGAACCACTCAGATGAGGGTTATTGTCAGCCGAATGCGATTATGGAGTGGAAGACACCTGAGAAGGACAAAGGCGGAGGGGATTGTGCCCCCTCCGCCCCTCAGCAGCAGACCCAACAGATGGACTTACACGTCGTTGTTGTCTGGCGTCTGCAAGTTCTGCTTCACATCGTTCACATGCCATTGGTCAAGAGCCGCATCCGTATCCAGATTCGCCGCGGCAGTGGCAGTAAATCCATTGACGCTCGTCGTCGCGGCCGGGGTTCCCTCGGCATCGCAGCACGTTCCGACGCCCTGGGGAATTCGGTCGACACCATTGCTATTCCCAGAGGCACCATAGGTTCCAAAGGCTCCGCCGATACGATAGGTATAGCGGTTGGACGAACCTGCCAAGGCGAACCCGATATCCTGGAAGTTTCCATACCCGGCCCTCTCCCCGAAGAACGAGGTTTCGGCTACGAAGATTCCACCCAGGTTTGTCTTGGCCTCCGACTGTCGCGACTTTGCTTGGTACTTGAGGAAGTTGGGGATCGCGATTGCCGCGAGAATTCCGATAATCGCGACGACGATCATCAACTCAATCAGGGTAAAACCTTTCTGGCTGTGACATTTCGGTAACATGTACTCCTCCTTGTTGTTAATGAACCCCGCCCCTTCTCTCACGACCTGTGACAACCGCAACCTCTGTCCCTACGCCGTTCTGCTTAGCAACCTTCCGCCAACTCGAAAGAGCAGATCTCATGCCATCGGACGGGTCACCAAGGAAGTGCTCGAATTTTCGACGCATTCCTCAATCCTCATCAGCATGAATGAACGCTGCTGCCTGATTCTCGACGTTTTTTGACATGAAAGCTCGACAATCCTGGCCACTAACGAAACTGGCTCGGTCATAGGTTGACATCATTCACGTCCGGAGCTTGGAGATTCTGCTTGACATCGTTCACATGCCACTGGTCGATGGTGACGGCTTCCGAATCAATGTTCCCCGTTGCCGTCGCAGTAAAGCCGGGTGTTGCCGCGGTCATGGACGCTGCGCCCACTACGGTATTCTCTGCCGAAGGTCCTGAGGTAGGCACAAGCATCTCGATTGCGCCGGGGGTTGCCGTTGCATCCGTTGCCTGAGCCCGATAGGTGTACCGCTGCGTTGTTCCTGCGACCTGATATCCGGTTTCCGTAAACCCGCTGTAACGCGTATGCTCTCCGTAAAATGTAATTTCACTTACGTACACGCCTGCCAGGTTGCTTTTTGCTTCTGATTGAATACTTTTCGCGCGCCAAGCCATGTACGCAGGGGCAGCAATCGCCACAAGAATTCCGATGATGGCCACCACCACCATCATCTCAATCAGCGTGAATCCATCCCGTGATCGATGGATGAATTTCATGTTATCCCCCTACATTCGCCTCACCTGCCATCGACACAATCCAGCAAGCACATGATATGCCAGACAGGCGAACAGCAGAAATCTATTCATTTTTCCGACGAGTAGGAGATGACCGAGCAGTTTCATGCGCCGGTCTTTGGGATCTGCAGCGACAATATTTTGCACGACAAGACCGATTACGCCGGTGAATCTCGGCTAGTAAGCCGGGAATCCGGTTAAGCGGAGGAGGAGGTTTCGAGTTGTCTACCGAGGAGAATGCTGAGAGGAAATCTGTTCTGCCACGCGGCGTTTGGCCTGCTGGATTCGCTCCTCGTGGGAAGGGTCACCGAAACCGGCTTCGCGGAAACGCTCCATGAGTTTGACGTTGTTGGGGTCTAGCTCAAGGGACTTGAGCCATGCTTCACGAGCCTCCGCCGGACGCCCCTGCTTGACATAGATTTCTCCGAGATGTTCATAGATTACCGGATCATCTCCGACAAGCGCTGCCGCCTTCTTGATCTCGATCAATGCTTCTGCCACTTCTCCCTTCTTGAAAAATGCCCATCCCAAGCTATCAATATAGTACCCGTTGTTGGGCTTGAGTGCGACTGCTTGTTGCGTGAGAGAAACCGCTTCTTCGATCTTGATACCTCGCTCCGCATAGCTATAGCCCAGGTAATTGAGAGCATCCGCGTGTTTGGGATCAAGCTGAAGCGTTTTTTCCATCGCCCGCACTACATCCTCAAATCGATCCATTTTGTCGTAGACAGTCCCAAGATTGAAATGGAGATCGGCATTCGCCGGATGAAATCGGATGCCTTGTTCAAAAGCCTGTGATGCCAACTCATATCGCTCTGCTTGAAGATAGGTTAATCCCAGCAGGAGATGCCCATCCGGTTGCTTCGGATTCAACCGGACCGCTTCAACAAGATGAGGGGTTGCATCACTCCAGCGCTTTTGGCGATAGAGCAAGAAGCCATAGTGCAAATGGCTGTCATAGTAGGTTGGATCAATGCGAAGATTCTCCTCATACGCCAACGCCGCTTGATCAACCTGCTTGTTCTCCTCGTATACCATGGCGAGATAATCGCGCACACGTAGTTCGCCTGGCCTTTCACGCAGAATATCCTTTAGCTTCTCGATCGCTTTTGGATAGTCCTTCATCTCGCCATAGACCAGGCTGATCCTGAGTTGCGCATCGAGATCGGTGGGATCTTGGGCAATTAGGTCTTGCAGCTCACGAAGCGCCTCTTGATAATCCCGCTCTTGAAGAAAGACACGAACTAATTGTTGACGCATTTCCCGGCTGTGAGGGTAATTGCCGCGAAGGTATCGGCGGTAAATCGCTACAGCCTTGTCTGTGTCTTGCCGAGATTCGTGCAGGGCGCCCAGTGCAAGGTAGGCCTGCTCGAAAGAGGGATTAAGATCGATGGCGCGCTCAAACTCGACCATCGCCTGATCCGGTCTCTTAGCCTCGAGCGCAAGTCGTCCCAGATAATAGTGCCCTATTGGGGCATCGGGAGTAATCTTGAGTCCCTGGCGAAATGATTCTTCGGCTTCGGGATAGCGCTTCAGATTGACCAGAAGAAGCCCCTTTGCAAAATACAACTCCGCTTTTCCAGGATCAGCCGCAGTCGCATGCGAGTACAGCCGGAGTGCCTTCTCCGCTTGGCCAGCACCCGTGTAGATCCCAGCCAGATGTGCCAACGTTTGCGCGTCCATCATGTCCACGACCTGTACCTGGTCGGCATACAGCAACGCATTATTGATATCGCCCATCGAGAAATACAGGCTTGCGACTTTTGTCTTAAGAAGATTCGAGGTGGAATCAGCAGCAAGTGCCGCCTGGTATTCCCGGATGGCAACCTCGTAATCCTGTTGTATTTCCGCGAGGGTTCCGCGCATGAAATGGTACGAAGCGCGCGGATCCATCGGCTCTGTTGCGCGGGCAACTGCGGTTGCCTGTCCCGCCAGATCATCAGCCCCTCTGCTCGATGAAGAACTCGCGGCACAGGCGGTAATGGCGATCGACGCGAGCACCATCGAGAGCGCCAGGAGATCCAGCCGTAGCCTCCTCGAAAGAAAGCGGGAATCGATCAAACCGGAGAATATGGGAAGATTGTGTGTCATGAAACTTGATCCTACTCTATCACGAACGCGCCAGCACGTAGGGAAATTATAACGAGAGGGAGAAACAAGGGTCAAAGGCCTTCGCGATTCTCAAGGTTCTCAAACTTGGCGTATCGATCGTGAAAGAACAATTGACATTCCCCAACCGGACCATTTCGATGTTTCCGAATCAGAATCTCGGCAATCCCTTTCTTCTCCGATTCTGGCTCGTACATTTCCTCTCGATATATGAACATCACCACGTCGGCATCCTGTTCGATCGCGCCGCTCTCGCGCAGATCAGCCAGGACCGGGATTGGAGGTTTCCTCGCCTCAACGGCTCGACTCAATTGCGAGAGAGCGATCACGGGTACATTCAGTTCCTTGGCCAACCCCTTCAGCGAGCGTGAGATGTCAGAGATTTCCTGTTGGCGCGACTCTGCATCACTTCGGCCTTGGATCAACTGCAGATAGTCCACGACGATCAGGTCCAATCCGCGTTCGGCCTTGAGACGGCGCGCTTTGGCACGCATCTGTTGCACGGTCATGGAGCCCGAATCATCAATATAAATGGGCGCCTGTTCCAGACGCCCAGCCGCCTCCGCCAATCGCCACCAGTCCTCCTTCGCCAAGCGACCGATTCGCAGGGAGTGGGAGTCGACGCGCGCCTCCGAGCTGAGCATTCGCAAAACCAATTGCGGCTTCGACATTTCCAGGCTGAAGATTCCAATGGTGTGATGGCTTGAAATCGCCGCGTACTGGGCCATGCCGAGCGCCAGGCTTGTTTTTCCCATGCTGGGCCGCCCTGCGACAACGATGAGATCGGATGGTTGAAGGCCCGCCAGCTTGTCATCAAGATCGAGGTACCCGGTCGGCACGCCTGTCACGTGCTCTTTTCTCTTCGACAGTCGATCGACGAGGTCCAGGCTCTCCTTGATCACATCCTTGAGCGGCGTGAAGGACCGCCCCAACTTGCCCTCAGCCAGACGGAAAACCGCCTGTTCCGCGGAATCCAGCAGATCACCGACGGGCGTCTCCCCCTCGTAGCCACGCGTGATGATCTCGGTCGAAACCGTGATCAGCCCTCGCACCAAAGCTTTTTCATGAATGATCTTGCAATGATATCGAACATTCGCCGCACTCGGAACAACGTGGACCAGTTCCGCCAGATACGCGACGCCACCTACCGCTTCGAGATCTCCCCTGGCCTTTAGCCGTTCTGCGAGCGTAATGGAGTCAATTTCCTCATTCGCCTCTGAAAGCTCCATCATCGCAGCAAAGATCTTCCGATGGGCGAATCGGTAGAAATCTTCCTCTGTGAGCATCTCGACGGCTTTGTTCAGCGCATCTTTATCCAGCAGGATGGCGCCAAGGATGCACTGTTCGGCTTCGATATTCTGCGGGGGCACCTTCGGATTGAGAATATCGGTGGAACTCATCGCCTTGACCTCGTTCTCTTCATCATCAGCGAGCAGCCTTGGCCAGAACATCCGCCAAGGCTTCAACGGAGAGCACTCGCGCCCCGGTGGCGGTGAGCACCGCGGCAGGGGTACCGGCGATCCTCGACGGCAACGAACCTGCCTCGACTAATATTCCTTGCTCGGCACCTGCCGGGGGTACACCCAAGAAGATTAGACTGGTGACATGGAGACGTCTGGCTTCGTCAAACGCATGGCCGATCGATCGAGAACCGGTCCCCAATGGCGTGCCGAGAATCGCACAGATCCCGCGCGTCCGCAGAAGTTGTGCCACGCGCCGCATAGAGGACGCCCGAGACCGTGGCGCGACCACAAGCGCCACGGTCTCGGGCGCCGTCGTATTGATCTCAACTCGTTCGGAAACTTGAAAGAGCCGATCAACATCGAAGGCGAAACCCGTGGACGGGGACATCCGCCCGAATCGCCCCAGAAGGTGGTCGTAGCGGCCCCCGCCGCCAAGTTCATACCCCACCCCCTCGGCGAACACATCGAAAATGATGCCGTCGTAATAGTCCAATCCCCGCAACTCTCCGAGATCCAAATAGAGATGTTCACGAAACCCACTCTCTTCAAGCGCCCGATAGACCGAGCCAAGGCGGTCGAGGGCTGCGCAGACCAGTTGATCGCGACCTGCTAACGCTCGCCCTCGCTCCAAGATCTCCTCCCGGCCATAGAGCCCCAGAGCCTCGATGACGGCCTTGCCGCGGCGCGAGGCGACTCGCTCCTTGTCGAGCAGTTCTTCGAGCTTCGGAATGTCTTTTCGAGCCGCCGCCTGTTCGGCTTCTTTTCGAGCTGCCGGCCCCATGCCCGCCCGTCGCAGCAGGCCTTGCAAAAACCCGGCATGCCCCAGCGAGATCTTGAACGATTTGATCCCAATGCGGCGCAAGCACTCGCTCATCAAGGCGATGATCTCGGTGTCCGCCTCCATATCCGAAAGGCCAATGAGCTCTGCCCCGACCTGGAGCAGTTCTCGGTCCCGTCCCAAATGTTCGGGCTCGTAGCGAAAGACCGTGGTACGATAGGCCAGCCGCAACGGAAACCGCTCGCCCAGCATCCCCATCGCCACGGTTCGAGCAATCTGGGCCGTCGCGTCAGGTCGCAGCACGAGCGTCCGACCAGTCGTCCGATCCGTGAGTTGATAGCCTTTCTCGATTGCTCGCGACTGGAGGCCTGGTGACAAGACATCGAGGTATTCGAACGTCGGGAGGATGATCTCGTGATAACCCCATCGACCGAGCATCGCCAACAGGACATCTTCCAATTGGCGAACCCGCCGAGCGGTCTCGGGCAGAATCGTGGTGATGCCGACTGGAAGCAGCGACCGACCGGTTGTCGGGCCTGGTGCATCGACGACCGGTCTGTGCCTGGAAAGACAAACTGGCATCGGTCGGGCGGAACTCGTGTTAGAGTCCGGGGGACAGATCGACGACCTTGACGGAAAGAATATTCGGCGAGGTTCGAATACGCTCGACGATGGCCGAAGCAATCGGTGCGTCGAGTCCGATGATCAAGAGCGCATTGCCCCCCCGTTCTTCCCGCGAACATTGCATGCGCGCAATATTGATCTGATGATCACCCAACGCCGACGACACCGCTCCAATGACGCCGGGGCGATCCACATTTTGGATCAACAGCATGTGGCCCTCGGGAAAGATCTCGACCTGGAAGCGGTCAATTTCGATGATCCGAGGGTCTTTCTTGTTGAACAAGGTCCCGGCCACGTGATGAACCTTTTTCCCCGATTCGACCCGCACCCGGATCACACTCGTGAAGTCGCCGGCATCGCTGCTCTTGACTTCTTTGACCTCTATGCCACGTTCTTTGGCGAGGACAGGCGCATTTACATAGTTCACGTCGTTGCCCAGAATCGGCGTCAGAAGCCCCCTGAGCACCGCAATGGTGAGGGGTGCGACGGAGAGTCCAGACACCTCGCCGTTGTACTCCACCGTCACCCGCTCAAGGCCGCCTTCGTAGAGCTGCGCCTGGGTCAACCCGACTTTCTCGGCGAGCGATAGATAGGGCTGGAGCCGCGGCAACAACTCCGGCGGCACCGAAGGAATGTTGACGGCCCCCCGGGCGATCCCCTTGCTGAAGTAGTCGACGATTTGCTCGGCGATCCCGACGGCCACATTTTCCTGAGCCTCGGTGGTGGACGCACCGATATGCGGAGTTGAAATGAAATTGTCCAGCGTCAGCAGCGGGTGATCCGGCTTGGCCGGCTCCTCCTCAAATACATCGAACGCGGCGGCCGCGACCCGCTTCGTTTTCAGCGCGTCGAACAGATCCGCCTCGTTGACAATGCCGCCACGCGCACAATTCACAAGCATGACCCCAGGCTTCATCTTCGCAATCGCTTGCGCATTGATGAGCGATTTAGTTTCCGGTGTCAACGGTGTATGCACAGAAATGATGTCGGCTCGCCGATACAATTCGTCGAGATCGACGATCTCGATCCCCATCTTTTTCGCCCGCTCTTCGGCAAGGTATGGATCATAGGCAATGACGGTCATGGCGATGCCCTGGGCAAGTTTCGCCAAATAACCACCGATCTGCCCGACTCCGACGATCCCAAGGGTCTTGTTGTACAACTCCATGCCCATGAATTTTTCTTTTTCCCACTTGCCAACGCGCATTGATGCGGTCGCTTGAGGAATTCGCCGCGTCATGGCAAAGATCATGGCCATGGTGAGTTCGGCCGTTGTCACTGTGTTCCCGCCGGGCGTGTTCATCACCACGATTCCCCGACGAGTGGCCGCCTGGCTATCCACATTGTCCAGCCCCGAACCAGCACGGCCAACGACTTTGAGCCGCTCAGCCGCCGCAATCACTTCGGCGGTCACCTTCGTGCCAGAACGGACGATCAATCCGTCACAATCCCGGATTTCCTTCAGTAGTTCTTCTTTGGATAGCTTGGTCTTGACCACGACCTCGAACCCGGCCTTCTCAAGAAGCTCAACCCCCTGCTTCGACAAACTATCGCTCACAAGAATTTTCATGTGTCCTGCCATAGTAGAATTTTGGTCGCCAGGTGCGTGAGTTAGGTCTTCGGCATCAACAACTCTTGGGCGCGTCCTACCCCGCGCCCCAGCTGAAGCGGATGGCCGAGCCCCTTGACAACCATTTCGGTCGCCGCGAGAGCCGTGATGACATCGAACCGATCGGCGTAGCCCATATGGGAGATACGAAAGACCTTCCCCTTGAGATGATCCTGTCCACCGGCCGCGGTAATCCCGTACTGAACCCGGAGGTTCTTATAGATCTGTTGCCCATCGATCCCTTCGGGAGCCGACACCGTAGTGAGGGCATCGCTGGGGGACTCTTTCGGAAACAGTGTCAGGCCAGCGGCCTTGACGCCCTCTCTCATGGCACACGCAAGGATGGCATGTCGCGAAAAGACATTGGCCAATCCCTCGGCCTTGAGCATGCGCAGTACTTCCTGCAGACCAAGAATCATCGAAACCGCCGGCGTGTAGGCGGTTTGATTTTTCTGCTGATTTTCCCGCTCGCGCTTGAAGTTGAAATAGAACGCGGCATTCTTCGCCTTGTCTGCCAGCCGCCAGGCTTTGTCGCTGACGCTCACGAACGCCATGCCAGGCGGCAGCATCAGGGCCTTCTGGGAACCGGTTACCACGACATCAAGCCCCCACTCATCCGTCCTTAGATCGAACACGCCAAGTGCGGTAATGGCATCCACCACCAAGATGGTTTCATCGAGCGGGCGCACGATGTCGGCAAGAGCTTTACAATTGTGCGCCACTCCTGTCGAGGTCTCGCTCGCCTGGACGTACACCGCTTTGATGGATGGGTCTCTTTTCAACACTTCGGCGACCATCTGAGGATCGACGGCGCGGCCCCACTCGACTTTGATCTCGTGAACCTGGACTCCGAACGTCTTACAAATCTTGGTCCAACGCTCGCCGAACTTTCCCCCATTGATACAGATCGCCTTATCGCCAGGTGACAGGAAGTTTGAGACCGCTCCCTCCATCCCGCCCGTTCCCGAACAGGCAAGCTGAAGGACGTCGTTCCTGGTCTGGAACAACCACTTCAGGTTGTCCCGGACCTCTGCGAAAATAGGGTCAAATTCCGGGGCCCGATGATGAATCATCGGACGAGCCATGGCGAGCAGCACCTCAGGCGGAACTGGGGTCGGTCCGGGCGCGAGCAAATAACGCTTTAGCATTGGTCTAGCCTCCGGGGGAACGCTACCGTAAAGATTGATGATCCTGGCTTGCGGGTTGCGGAGGGCGCACGCTACCACACCGCTCAGTACGAGTCAAGGTAAGGACATGATTTCAACGAGTTGGATCATGCTCACCAGCAAAAGCCCTTTCATGGGTCCTTCATGAGGGTTGCGTCCAAACGATGGAGCGTTGGTGTGCAGACCACCGGCCCCCTAACCTATTGGTGAATGCCTACAATTTCTTGACATCATCGAGCGACACAGATACCTTTAACCCCATCATGCGGACTGACTGTGCTTGCTCGGAGAGGACTCCCGCCCGACACGCGTTTTTCGGCCGGTCCATGCGAATGCGCTCACTCCGCCAGTCCGTGATTCTCGTCATTCCTTTGTTGACCCTGTCCACGTGGAATCCGGCCAAGGCCGATCAACCGGGATTCGAGATCGTTCCGGCTATCCAGCAAAGCATTCATGCGGAAACGATTCCCGCTCACACAGGTGCGGATGGCTCCAATGGGTTGGGTCCGCCAGCTAGCGAAAGTGCCGGCACATCCAGCCTCGATCAACCATCGGAGGCATCGCTTCCAATAGCGGCCGGTGACAGCCCTGTCGGCCAACCGGCCTCCGATCCCTCTCTGACGAATACAAACTTCCCGCAAGCTACAGCGTCACCGAATTCGGCAGCCCAGTCGCTGCAATCCGCTACAGCAACGCCACCGGCTGAGTATAGAAAGGTCGACAACTACAACGTGCCGATTGTGATCGACTCTGAGGTCGAATCACATATCCGTTACTTCAACACTGCGATCCGAGACCGATTTGAAAAATGGTTGCTTCGCCTCAGCCATTACCGACCGCTGGTCGAGCGTATATTCTCCGAGTTCGAGCTGCCCACCGACCTCGTGTATTTGTCGCTAGTGGAGAGTGGATTCAACCCCTATGCCTACTCTCGGGCGCGCGCTACCGGCCCCTGGCAGTTTATGAAAGGCACGGCCAAGGTCTATGGACTTCGGGTTGATAGTTACGTGGATGAGCGGCGCGATCCGATCAAATCAACAGTGGCCGCGGCCCGCTATTTACGCGATCTGTACGATCTCTTTGGAACCTGGCCCTTGGCCATGGCCGCATATAATGCGGGTGAAGGGAAGGTCTTGCGCGCCCTTCAAAAAAGCCGGTCGGAGAGCTTCGTTGAGATTTCACAAACCCGTTTCATTCGACGGGAAACCAAGGAATATGTGCCACGCTTCATGGCCGCCACAATTATTGCCAAAGATCCAGAACGGTTTGGATTTCGATTGGCGGATGTGGCACCCCACGACTTCGATGAAGTGATTGTTCAACGCCCAATTCATCTACAATCGTTGGCGGCCGCCAGCAGCGTGCCATTCGAGGTCCTAAAGAATCTCAATCCCGAGTTGCGTCGGTACGCCACACCACCGGGTGAAGCATCCTACCATCTTAAGGTGCCGCTCGGCGCCAAAGCCAAGATTGAGTCTATTCTGGATCGCGTCCCGACCTGGAAAGCCACCCCCGAGCCCCGCTCTTTCCGCTCCATTAAGACTAAGCCGCCTTCCCACACGAGCCACAAATGGTATCGGGTGCGTGGAGGAGATACCCTCATCTTGATTGCCAAACGCTTCGGCCTTTCTGTTGAAGCGCTCAAGCATCGAAACCGCATCTCCACACGGCCGTTGCGGGCCGGCGAGCTACTCGCGATCCGCTGACACACTCCATCGTCTGCCTGTTGGTGATTTATTTTGAAGAAGAGCGCGATGGCTCCTTCGCTGGCTGAGCTGCGGCCGGCTGGGACGGATTGCCGGGAGAAACGTTTCCACCTGAAGATTTTTTCACGTCTAGCACCTTCAGCCTGACACCGGCTTCGCCGGCCAACGGAGAATCCGGATAGGACTTCATCAGTTCTTGATAATGAGCCAACGCGCCTTCTGGTCTCGACTGTGCTTCTTCTAGTTTTCCCAATTCAAACAAGGCATGGTCCCGGTTCAGAGCTCCGGGAATCTCGATGATCGCGCTGAAGGCTTTGGCTGCCAACTCCCGATCGCCTTTCACGAGATGAGCATAAGCAAGCCGTTGGTGGACCAGTCCAGCCATCAGCGGATTGCTGGCATAGGCCACGAGGGCCTTTTGATAGACCTCAATGGCGGCTGGGAGGTCATTCTGTTGGCTCAACAGGTTGCCGAGGTTGTAGAGCCCTATGGCGGCAAACGGCGTGCGCGGGTAAGTCTCGACAAGCTGTCGGTAGAGCGCAATGGCCTGCTTCACATTGTCGCCAGTTTCCTTCGACGTGTCCGATACACGCGCGAGGGACAGGCTGGTTGCCCGTTGCAGCAAATGGGACGCGGCTTCCGTGCGCTGGCCGTCATACCACAAAATCCCCCAGATAATCCCGGCCGCCGCAACGATCACGCCGACGCCTGTCAACACCGCACGCCGATTATCCTCCAGAACGTTCAATAGACGATCCCCCCAGGTTCCGAGGTGGGCTTCATCGAGCGGGATAGATTTCGGCGGGACCTTGATTCGATACGACATCGGGAGACATCCTCCGATACAAGCCGATCAACCGCACCAGCCGTCGGCGACCATAAACGGTTGCTTATACTAAGGTTCCAACAAGTTGTCAACGAACCGAGAGGCGGGGAGACCGCACACGTGGCTGTTCGCCGCTTCCATTTTGCATAGACTCCATGCTTGTATAGGCTCCATGCGCTTCCTGCCGTTGGTCTGCCTAACGCCCATCACTGCCAAATTGGCAGGGTTGCCGTGAGCGCGCTCGATCCCCTCTTCGAGCCAGACTTGTTCCGACTTGGCGCAAAGCACTTACTCAGGCAGTGCCACGTCATCGAGTCCGCCTGTGCGCCCGAAGTCGTATATCAAGGACGCCCCCTCATCCTCATGGCGTCCAATGACTACCTCGGCCTGGCCAACCATCCTGCTGTCAAGGAGGCAGCGGCTCAGGCTATTCGGCACTATGGGGTTGGTGCCGGAGCCGCACGCCTGATATCGGGAACACAATCGCCGCACTATGACTTGGAATCCGCCTTGGCAAAATGGAAGGACGCTGAGGCTGCACTTTGTTTCAGTTCCGGCTATTTAGCGAACCTCGGCCTTATTTCAAGTCTGGCCGGTCCCCAAGACCTCATCCTGGCCGACCGCCTCTGTCACGCAAGCCTGATCGACGGCTGCCGCCTTGCCCGCTCACGGCTGCGCGTGTTCCACCACGCCGATATCGGCCATCTGGAACAGCTGCTCAAGAAGCGCCCCACCGTTCGCCGGACGCTCATCGTCACTGATGGCCTGTTCAGCATGGATGGAGATCTAGCGCCCCTCTCGGATCTAGCCCGACTCGCCAATCAGTATGACTGTCTTCTAATCGTGGACGATGCGCACGGCACCGGCGTGATGGGCGCGCATGGGCGAGGGTCATTGGAAGCCTGCGGTGTCGAGGAAACCGTTCCCTTTCACATGGGAACCCTTGGGAAGGCACTCGGAACAAGCGGCGCCTACATCGTCGGCTCCGAAACCTTCGTCCGATTTCTTCTGAATCGCGCTCGGACCTTCCTGTTCACCACGGCCCCTCCCGCCGCCATGGCGGCGGCCACGACCGCCGCACTCAAGGTGCTCCAACAAGAGCCAACCCGTCGCGACCGATTATGGGCGAATCGCGACAGGCTGTTCGAAGGTCTCACCAGATTGGGCCTCTCTCTGACGCCCACCGCCAGTCCAATACTTCCGGTTATCGTCGGGGATGAAGCACGCGCGCTGGAGATGGCCCAGGCCCTGCTGGACCGGGGGATTTATGCGCCGGCTGTCCGCCCCCCGACCGTTCCTCAGGGTAGCAGCCGAATCAGACTGACGGTGACAGCCGACCACACCCGGGAGCATCTGGACCGTGTGCTGCACGCGTTTCAAAACATTCTCCTATCGCATCCGCTGCCGTAGCCCACAGTTTTCATGAACGCTTCCGTTGCAGTCGCGGTCAGTAAGGCAAGACTCGCTTGAGGTGTCTACTCTCGCGCAACATCAATTAACTGGCGCTCGACCTCGCAAGCGCTTGGGACGGCGAGTTCGGCCGCGGTAGTCACACGGCCAGACTCGCCACCCGGTCGGTCAACAGACCGGTTCAAGTCTGCCTTGTATCATCATCTTGGAGCATATAGATGCTTGCCGATTCTTCGATAGGACGTGATAGATCGATCTGCCTCGGGTCGTCCAAGACCGGAAGGGAGCCCGATCGTCACGTCCTCATCCACCCAAGCCCGAACAGTTGTCTGAGCCCCGAGCCCGTATCTATCGCAAGGTTGGGCGTCCCATCTCAAGGAGGACCGATGCCAGACATGCCGATCTTTGTCGAATATTGATGTTTCCAAGACGCAGTTGGACCTGGCCGTGCGCCCCTCGGACGCGCGGGACACGCTAGTCCATGAGCGGTGGGGATTGACACGGTGGTCACCCATTTCAGTCAGGTCCCGCCGATCTTGATGGTACTGGCAGCCACGGGTGGGCTGGAGCGACCCCTGGTACGGGCGCTGGTCGCAGCCAGGTTGCCGCTGATTGTCGCGAATCCGCGACAGGTCCGAGACTGTGCCAAAGCGACCGGGCAATTGGCCAAGATCCATCGCCTGGATGCCGGGGTGCTGGCACGCTTTGCCGAGGCCGGCCAGCCCGTGCGCCGGCCGTATCCCGAGGCCGCCACGGAGGCGTTGGCGGCGCTGCTGGCGCGCCGCCGCCAGGTGATCGAGATGCTCACCACCGAAAAGAACCGGCTGAGTCCTGCCCCCAAGCCGATGCGCCGCTGGATCCACGCGCCTGTGCCCTGGCTCACGACCAAGCTGGCGCTGCTCGATGAGGAGCTTGATCATGCCATCCAGCAGCGCCCAGTTTGGCGAGAGCAGGAGGATTTGCTGTGGAGTGCCCCCGGGATTGGTCCCGTGGTGAGCCGGACCTTGCTGACTCACCTGCCTGGCCTGGCGACCCTGACCGGCAAGCCGATGGCCGCCCTGGTGGCCGTGGCTACCTTGACTTGCGATAGCGGCACCTTGCGAGGTCCGCGCCGGGTGTGGGGTGGCCGGGCTCCCGTCCGGGCAGCCCTGTATAGGGCCACCTTGGTGGCGACGAAGTGTACTTCCGGTGATTCGCAATTTCTATCGCAGGCTGCGGGCCACCGACAAGGCGCCCAAAGTGGCCCTCGTGGCGTGCATGCGAAAGTTCCTGAGATTCTCAACGCGATGATGAAGCATTGTACGCCGTGGCGCTCCGTGGTGCCTCAGGGGACTTGACATTCAAGGCAGTGGCTCCCTCCTCGCGGCTCCGCGGCGGTACCCATTGCTCTTTCGATGCCATGGGTTCAGCGCGACGAACCGTCATGAATATTGTGGGCTAGTCATTTTCAGTAAATCCGCGCTTTCCGTCCTCCTGCCCACTACAGCCTCGCAGTCCGTGGGCTTTGCCGTTCGTAAACCTTTGCATCTTGGTGCGATTTTCTTGCGTTCCGACCTCACTATGGCATGATGCGACCAGCCGGAAACGACGCCTTTCTTTCGACATGCGAGGCCGGACCGGCATCATCTATACCTAATCCGCATTTTTCCAGGGGGGCGACGCGCAATGGATATTTCCCAACTGCTCAGTTTCGGCGTGAAGGAGGGCGCATCGGACTGCCATCTCAGCGCGGGCGAACCGCCAATGCTGCGGCTCCACGGCGACATGAAAAAAGTGGACATGCCTCCCATGACACAGGAGCAGGTCCATTCACTTGTCTACGACATCATGAGCGACGCCCAAAGAAAGAACTTTGAAGAGAATCTGGAATGTGATTTCTCTTTCGCGCTAGGTGATATCTCCCGATTCCGCGTGAATGTGTTTCTTCAGAACCGTGGATTAGCGGCGGTGTTTCGAACCATTCCGACGGAGATACTTCCACTGGAGAAATTAGGGATGCCCCCGATCGTCCGCCAGCTCTGCGACCGTGAAAAGGGCCTCATTCTCGTGACCGGACCAACTGGATCGGGCAAGTCCACCACGCTGGCCGGGATGATCGACTATCTGAATAATTTGTACGAAGGGCACGTCATTACCATCGAAGATCCGATCGAGTTTGTGCACAAGTCGAAGAAATGTCTCGTCAACCAGCGAGAACTCGGCGTGCACACCAAGTCCTTTGCCAACGCGCTCCGATCCGCACTGCGGGAAGATCCTGATATCGTCCTGGTCGGTGAAATGCGAGATCTCGAAACCATTCAATTGGCGCTCACCGCGGCGGAAACAGGCCACCTGGTCTTCGCCACCCTGCATACGTCCAGTGCGCCAAAGACGGTGGATCGGATCATCGACGCCTTTCCGCCCAATCAGCAGGCACAGGTACGAACCCAGCTTGCCGAAGCCCTCGAGGCGGTGCTGACGCAGACCCTGGTCAAGAAGAAGGCAGGAGGACGCGCCGCCGCCGTGGAGATTTTGGTCGCCACCACCGCCATCCGCAATCTCATCCGAGAGCAGAAGCTCCACCAAATCCCCGGCCTGATGCAGGCCAGTCAGAAGGAAGGGATGCAGACCATGGACATGGCACTGCTCGATCTGGCCACGCGGGGCATGATTACCAAAGCTGAGGCCCAATCGCGCAGCATGAACCCGAATCTATTCGCCAACGCCGTGTAGACCATCGACTATCGGGCACGTCGCTTCGAAGACAGCCCTACCTCAGACGGAGAGAGTCATGGAAATTCGCGAGTTGCTCAAGATCATGGTCGACCGGGAAGGATCGGATCTGTACCTCACCGTAGATGCACCGCCCATCTACCGCATCCATGGCATAACACACCCCACGGCGGACCCGCCCTTCACCAACGAACAACTGGAGGCCCTCTCGCTGGCGTTGATGCGAGGACCGCAGCGGAGCGAGTTCGAAGAAAAGATGGAGATGAATCTGGCCTTGTACTACAAAGACCTGGGTCGGTTTCGCGTGAACGTCTTTCGCCAGCGGGGCAACGTCGGCCTCGTGTTCCGACACATCAAAGCCGAGATTCAGAGTGTGGAACAGCTCGGACTGCCTCCGATCATCAAGGACCTCGCCATGACCAAGCGCGGTCTCATCCTCGTAGTCGGTGCCACGGGGTCCGGGAAATCGACCACCTTGGCGGCCATGATCGACCACCGCAACGCGGTTTCGCCCGGACACATCATCTCGGTCGAGGATCCGATCGAATTCGTGCATCCACACAAGAAATGCCTTATCACGCAACGTGAAGTCGGCTTCGACACTCTGTCTTTCCACAACGCGCTCAAGAACACCCTGCGACAGGCGCCCGATGTGATCCTCATCGGCGAGATCCGGGACACGGAAACCATGGAGGCGGCCATCACATTCGCGGAAACCGGCCATCTCTGCCTGGGGACACTCCACTCCAACAACGCCAACCAGGCTATCGAGCGCATCATGAATTTCTTTCCGGTCGAGCGGCATCAGCAGATCTACCTGCAATTGTCACTGAATCTGCGCGCCATTCTATCCCAACGACTCGTCCCCTCCTTGGACGGACGGCGGGCGCCAGCGATCGAAATCTTGCTGGATACTCCTCGCATCAAGGACCTGATCAAGAAGTCCGAGATCGACACGCTAAAGGAAGCGATGGAACAGGGCGTCGAGGAAGGATGTCAGACTTTCGACTACGTCTTATTTACTCTGTACAAGGAAGGAAAGATCAGCCTGGAGCAGGCCTTGATCAACGCCGACAGCGCAAACAACCTCCGCCTCAAGATCAAGCTGGAGGGTGTACGGACGGGCGATGAACAGCTGTCGAAACTATTGGAAGCAGACCATAAGGACAAGAGCCGCGACCGAAAACCGACCTTCCAAATTGTCGGCAACGACCCGACCCTCCGGAGGAAGTAACGCCGCGGATCGGATCGGCCGCTCAAGGCATAGCAGCGGATGAATCCGTCAATTGCTCCAGGTACGCGGCCATCTGATCGAGCGCTTCCGCACTTAACTTCTGTCCATACCAACGCGGCATGGCATGGGTCGGATACCCCGGCACGATGTACACGCCGGGATTCAGTATGGACTCCACAATATACTCCCGCACCGTTTGTGCCGTTCCCTTGTACTTGGGATCGGTCAACCGCTGGGGTCCCGTCGTTCCAAGCCTGAGAGCCGGACCTTCACGCCCCTGCGCTCCATCGATGCCAGGGATCGTGTGACAGACCGGACAACCCGCCTTGATAAACATGACCTGCAGCGGCTCATTGCCGCTGACCAGCGGCACCATCTCCTGTGTCAACTGCGGCCCAGTGATGCCTCCGCCATTCGGCGGTTCCGAAACCGTCGGGGTCCGGTTGATCGTGTACAAAGCAAACAACAGGACGGCCCCGACGACCCAGGCCGTGATGCTTCGCTCCCGTCGTCGGTTAGCGGTCTTCCTGCTGTCGGATGTGGCGTCCCTGTCTGACGACGATGTCGGTGGTGAATCTGACAAAGCTCCTCCCGCCCCGGCTCTTCCATCTGATGTACGCTTTAAGGTCTCGGCTCGAATCCGGCCGACCGATTCGAGCTTATCGACCTCTCAGCCCTGCATCGGATGCGCGCCTCATGGGTGAGAGAGTCTACCACCAACGCCGAGGAGGCTCTCAGCCCGCTCCCAATCATTGAGGAACGGTTGTCGCCGCACAGCGGAATCCGATCGTCCGATCCCTGAATTCCGGCTCTGCTGCCACCCGGGAGGTCACACGCAACGCCACCGGCAGATCCGCCCAAGACCCACCCCGAATGACTCGTTTCTCCCCCTCGCCCGGGCCAACGGGATTTTTCGCGGGACTCTTCGGGTAATACTCGCGATCATACCAGTCCGCCACCCATTCAGCCGCATTCCCAGACATGTGAGTCACTCCATACGGACTCTTTCCCCCTTCCTTGAGCCCATGGCGCACGCTCATGCCTTCGCCACCGCTCGTCACCGCCGCCAGCGTGATGGCTTCGCTGACCCACTGCCCGCGATTGTAATTGGCGATGTCAACGAAGGGCTGCATGTGGCCCCACGGATACCGCCGACCGTCGGTGCCGCGCGCGGCCTTCTCCCACTCCGCTTCAGTCGGAAGCCGTTTCCCTGCCCACTTACAATAGGCCTCCGCGTCGCTCCAACTGACCCCGACAGCCGGCCGGTCCCCTGCCGCGGTTACAGCTTCTTCATCCCAGGTCGGGGGAGCACGGCGCTTGGCCGCTTCTAGAAACGCGGCGTATTGGCCGATCGTCACTTCATACTGATCGATATAGAAGGCGTCCAGCGTTACCTGATGCTGGGGACGCTCATTGGGCAACCCGTCGTCGCTGCCCATGGTAAAGGGCCCCTCCGGAATTTGTATCATGGGGCCATCCTTGCTCTTAACCGGCTCGGCGCCGAACGATAGGCCTCCGACAAGGATCACCATTCCCATAGTCATCACGCCCATAGTCATCACGCCCGCCCCTACACCCGCTCGTCGTCGGTTCATGAGTCCCCCCATCCAGAGATCAAGCGCCGCGTATTATCGGGATAATCGGTGGCAGTGTACCGTCGGCCTCACTCAAACTCAACGGCTGATTGCGGGAACCCAGACAGGGAAAAGCGCCAATCAGCGCCATGACCAGAACCTGCCTCTCGTGACAATTGTTGAGATTCGACCTGGAGAGAGAAGAGGATGGTGTCCCCAACGGGATTCGAACCCGTGTTGCCGGCTTGAAAGGCCGGCGTCCTAGGCCAGGCTAGACGATGGGGACGCGCGAGAACGTAGAGGAATTGTGGAGCGATAGTACCGGATGCGCCAGAAGAGAGTCAATCATCGGCACGGAACCGGACGCGAACGATCGCTCCTACTTCTGTGGCGCCAGAATCGGACGAGCTGCCGGGGTCTACCCTTGTACGATGTCTGCCGGTTCAGTATGCTCACCGACATTCACACGTCTCCACTTATGACGAGGCCTTGACCATGATCCTATCCGTCCTACGTTCTCTCGCTTGCCCAGTCGGCACCCTATTATCTTGGTCGCTCTGCGTCGGCTCTGCCGAAGCCGGGCCATTGGTCTCAGAGCACATCGAAACCAGCAAACTGGCCACGGTCGGCGTGCTGCAACCAGGGGAGGATCTCACAAGTCCAGCCAGCAAGACACATTTCACGATGCGGGGGACCGCCGTGCATCTTCGGGACGGATTCATCGTGACAGCGCGCCACGTCGTGGAGAAGGACGACAACGGGAGAAAGGTTGTTCCGCATCAGATCACCGTGATGACTGCCGAACTGGAGGAAACCGACGCCTCGTTGGTCGGTGGCAGTGCCTTTCTCGATTTAGCCGTCTTTCGCATCAACGGCGACGTAGCCGCGCGCCTGCCACCCACGCGGTTCGCGGAGGGCGAGGCATCACCGGGCCAACCGGTCTACACGATCGGATACCCGCTCGGTTGGGGACCGGCCATGGGATTCGGGCGAGTGGGCAATCCCAACACCTTTCTCCCAACCGCCGAAACCAGATTGCTCCAACTCGACCTCTCCGCCTGCAGCGGCAATTCAGGCGGAGGAGTGTTCAACGAACAAGGGGAACTCGTCGGCCTCATGCACGCCATCATTCAAACCGAAACCGTCCAAGGCGAGCAGCGTTGCAGTCGCTTCGGCTTTGCCGTCCCCGGTTCACTCGCGCACAAAATCGTAGCAGCGATCCTCAACGGCGAGCAGCCTCGGTTTTCACGTCTCGGCGTCGGGCTCACCCTGATGCGAATGGAAGGCCGATGGCGTATCGCCGCCTCCGACGTGACAGGACCGGCCCGCGACGGAGGTATCCAAAAGGGCGATATCATTCTGGCCATCGACAACACCGAACTGACGGACGGCGTGCAACTCAAGAACTATCTCATCGAACATACCGCCCCGGGGCAGCAGATCTCGGTGAAGGTCCTCCGGGGACAGACCGAACAGGTGCTGAAAGTCACGCTGGGACAGTCATAGCCCGGAAGCCTGCCAGCGGACATCGTGAAGCGCCGGTCGTGAATGGTATCTCATTGAGGCCGGCGGTTCGCTGACAAGAAGGCACAGCCGGCGCTCAATATCGATTCAACCTCCGGTCAGCGGGCAATATATCGAGGAAGTCGTTCGACCAACGACGGGATTGCCGCCCAGATGTAGTCAATGATGCCGGTAACATAGGCCTTGGCGGCCTCGGGAGACTCCTGCCACTGCGGCAGGGCCTCGTGCAGATCGAGAATCGCGGACTCTCGACCGTAGCTGACCTCGTTGAACAACCGGACCTCTCGACCAAACCGCTGTCGACTGACATCCCGGTGATCTAAACTCATCGCCACCGGCAACACCGCTTTATCCAGCAGCGTCTGAGTGAGCCGGCGCTGAACATGACCTGTCACATCAGCCTCCTTGGCGAGCAAGAGTCCTCGCACGAACGGGTGGATCGCTTGAGGGCTGGCATCGATCCCTGCGGAGCCCACGAGGTAGCGGGCGTCTTTCCCCAGGTAGGCCTTCAGCGCGTGCTCGGCGACCAGGCTGCGGAAGATATTGCCGGTACAGATAAAGAGGATCGATGACATGCCACGACTCACAGGCCGATTTCACGAGCCGATCAATCCACCTCTCCCCTTTTGATTGTATCGAGAGGTAGAATACCGCCCATGATTGATTCAACCAAACCGCAATCGCGCCCGTCCGATCACGTTCTCGCCTTGACCGGCGAAGCTCGAAAACTCCAAACCCGCCTGTGCCGGCTGACCGGGCAAGCCATCGCCGATTACGGCATGATCGACGAGGGCGACACTATCATGGTCTGCCTGTCCGGCGGCAAGGACAGTTACGGGTTGCTGGACATCCTCCTGCTCCTACAAAGCCGGGCGCCGATCCGCTACAGCATCGTCGCGGTGAATCTAGATCAGAAACAGCCTGGGTTTCCCGCTCATGTCTTGCCCGAGTACCTGACCAAACTAGGCGTTCCCTTTCGCATCGAGACACGCGACACCTATTCGACGGTCAAACGCGTGATCCCCGAAGGCGACACGATGTGTTCTCTCTGCTCGCGACTGCGGCGTGCCATTCTTTATCAGGTCGCCACGGAGATTGGGGCGACGAAGATTGCCCTCGGCCACCATCGGGACGACCTCCTGGAAACGTTCATCCTGAATATGCTGTACAACGGCACGCTCAAGACCATGCCGCCCAAGCTCCGCTCGGACGACGGACGTCACGTCGTGATTCGACCGTTGGCTTATGTCCTGGAATCAGACCTCGCCGCCTATGCCGAAACCCGAAAATTCCCCATAATCCCCTGCGACCTCTGCGGTTCCCAAGAGCATCTCAAGCGGAAAGTCGTGAAGGCCATGTTGCGGACCTGGAACCAGGAGTCGCCCGGCTGCTTGGACAGCATGCTTGCGGCGCTAGGCAATGTCGTCCCCTCGCACCTCATGGATCGCGCCCTGTACGATTTTCAGACGCTGGAACCTGAGCATGACCCAGGCCGGCCGTCCGGGGCGATTCACCCACCCTCGCTCCTATCGTTGAAGTCATCGATGCGTTAACTCTGGCCCGATGACCGGGTCATCAAGACGACGCGGGCGCTGTCCCTCCCTGAGCAGGGAGAAACAGCGCCCGCACGGACGGCCCAGCCGACTTCTGGGTCAGAACCGGTTACATCGAGGTCGCTTTTTCGTACTGAACGGCCAGGAGCTTCAACATGTCGTCTACGCTCTCCCGCATCTCCGCGCCCCACTTCGAGCCATCCGGTTTGTTTTGCACCTTGTAGATTTCGCGGGCAACGTTATCTCGCGTCATGATGAGGTCCGAAACGACGGCGAAGTTCTTTTGATCCCCTTTCAGCTTGCCGATCACCTGGTCGACCTTGGCAAGAATTTCATCGACCTTGGCCTTGTAGGCGGCTGGATCCTTCGGAAGCCCTTCCACGTTGATCGAATCCGCCCAACTGACCGTGGCACCCATCCAGACGGTAGAAGCCATCACCACCGCCAAGATCATCCCTGCCTGGCCAAACATCCGCTTTCCCATGCAATCCTCCTTTCGATTACCCCTTTCAATAATTCGCAACCACAAGATGATCATGATCGACCACGCCGATTCATCGCGTGTCCATGAACGCAGACGAGCACCCCTCTCGGCAACCGGCGTCTATATCGCAACTAACCCCCAAAAGGCAAGCCCCGATCGAAGCGGCGCCGGCTAGGCTCCAGTCTTCAGTCGGTCGGCGAATTTCGTTCGGAACTTGGCGATCTTCGGCCCAACCACGTAGGTGCAGTAGGGTTGAGAGGGATTCCGGGCAAAGTATTCCTGGTGATAGGCCTCGGCCAGGTAGAAGGGGCCGGCCGGGACCACCTCGGTGACAATCGGATCGTTATAGAGCCGTTCGGCGGTCAGGGCTGCGATCACCTCCGACGCGACGGACTTCTGCTCGGGCGAGTGATAGAAGATCACCGATCGGTATTGAGTCCCGACGTCATTGCCCTGCCGGTTGAGGGTCGTGGGGTCGTGGAGCACGAAGAAGATCTCCAGCAATTCGCGGAAGGAAACAACGGAGGGATCGAACCGGATCTGCACGACCTCCGCATGGCCGGTCCGTCCCAGACAGACCGCTTCATAGGTTGGACGTTCGACTTGCCCGCCCATGTAGCCGGACTCGACCGAGGAAACGCCTTTCACTCGGTCATAGACGGCCTCCAGGCACCAGAAACAACCGCCGGCGAGCGTCGCAACTTCTTGGCTTGCTGTGGACATGATCCGTTCCGGTGTTCCGTCTGTTTCCCTCGGCTTGCCTGATGGCCCTCCGTCTCAGCACTGCGGAGTTTCGACGGGAACCTTACACGACCGTGGAGCGAGATGTACAGGGCTCCTCCCGAACAGGGCGTGCAGACTTCATTACGGACGGGGCTCTCGTTCGCCGGGACGTTTGGCTCGGCTGGTCGGCACCGCGCTCAGCGGGTCTTCGGGCCAATGGTGCTTCGGATAGCGCCCACGCAGTTCTTTTCGGACCTCGACATAAGATGTCGTCCAAAAGCCGGCGAGATCGTTGGTGACCTGAACCGGCCGACCGGCCGGCGACAAGAGATGAATCGTGATGGAGACTTTCCCATCGGCGACTCTGGGCGTCTCTCGGCAGCCGAATAGTTCCTGCAACCGCACCGCCAACACAGGCCGCTCGTTTGATTCATAGTCCAGGCGCACGCGCGAGCCGGTGGGGACCGCCATATGGGTCGGCGCGAGCCGATCCAACCGTCGCTGTTGCTCCCTGGTGAGCAGGCTATGGAGCGGCCCGGCAAGATCGAGTCGTTGCACCTGATCCCATCGCGTGAGCCCGTCCAGCCATGGCCCTAGCCAGATAGCCAATCGATCAGACAGGGCTTCGTCGGAGACATCCGGCCAGTCGGATTTCGGCCCAGAGATCCGACGGAGCAACGCCACGCGCGCACGCCATTGATGGAGGTCCTTGGTCCAGGGCAGGCTCGACACGCCGGCTCGACGGATGGCGTCGACCAGCGCCTGACTAACCTGTTCCGGATCTGGATCAGGCAACCCCTGATCGGAGAGCACCAAGGAACCCAACTGTCGTTGGCGGCGTGCCTGAACGACCTTTCGCCGTTCGTCCCATCGGATGAAATCGGCGGTCTGAATGAGCGGAGCGCAGGACGATTCAAGCTCATCCAACCGGACCGGCGCGGCCAAGTCGATGCGCGCCCATTGGCCGGTCCCGTCGAGACCGGCGATCACCAAGTACTCCTCGGTCGCGAGCCCATCCGGAGAGGAAAACTGAGCACCCCGGCCGTTGGCCAGGAGATATCGGCCATCGCCGCCAGCCTGACGCTGTGCGATCCGGTCCGGATAGGCGAGCGCCACCAGCGCACCAAGCGAGCCGATCTGCGATGCCTTGGATACCGTGCGTGCCCTGGACTCATGTGCCTCCGCCAGTTGTCGCCGCAGCGACACGGCGGCTCGATGAATCCGATGGCCGAGTGTCCGATCATACCGGGCAGGGCCAGCTGGATCGTGGTCCTGTTCCAGCGCGTCCAACCGAAGACGCAAATCGGCATTGCGCCAGCCGCTTGGCCCTCGCAGAAGGTCGCGCTCGCTGAGCAAGGCCGCCACGTCGCAAGCCAGACTCCCGGCCCCCTGCTCCCAGGCGCGTTGTACCATGTGAGCCAGCCGTGGATGCAGCGGCAACTCCGCCATGCGCCGGCCATGCTGCGTCACTTTCCCCTTCCCATCGAGCCCGCCCAGTTGGATCAACAGGCTGCGAGCCTGGGTCGTCGCCCCCGTTGGAGGTGGATCGAGCCATGACAGTTCTCCCGGATCGTCTGTCCCCCACAGGGCCAATTCGAGGACCAGCGGAGCCAAGTCCGATTCGAGTATTTCCGGGGGACGCCGCGGCAGGAGCAGCTGTTGATCCGCTTCGGTCCATAAGCGATAACAGACCCCGGGCTCCAATCGCCCGGCTCGGCCGCGCCGTTGTTCGGCCGAGTCTTGGGTCACACGGATCGTATCCAGACGTGTCAGTCCGGAGCGGGGGTCGTACCGCGGGATTCTCAAGAGTCCCGCATCGACCACAACCCGCACCCCTTCGATCGTCAAACTGGTCTCGGCGATCGAGGTGGTCAACACGACCTTGCGCCTACCGGGGCGGGGCGGGGCGATCGCCAGATCCTGCGCCTCCTGCGGCAAATCGCCATGCAACGGTGTAATGGTGATCGACTGGTCGAGGGGTGTCTCCTGCAAGCGACGCTCGACGCGACGGATCTCTGCCATGCCGGGAAGAAACACCAGGACGCTGCCGCTGTCCTGTCGGAGCGCGCGCCGGACGGTCTGTGCCACCACTTGGTCCAGCGGAATCGAGATCCGTTGATCGAGATAGCAGGTTTCAACCGGATAACCCCGTCCTTTGCAGGAAATGATCGGTGCTTGGCCCAACAGATCGGACAGCGCCGCAAAGTCCAACGTCGCCGACATGACGACTAGACGGAGGTCCGGTCGGAACAACCGTTGCGATTCCAATGTCAAGGCCAACCCGAGATCGGCCTGAAGACTCCGCTCGTGGAACTCGTCGAAGAGCACGGCTCCGTATCCGGCGAGCGAGGGATCGTGCTGGAGCAGCCTGGTCAGAATGCCCTCCGTCACGACTTCGATCCTGGTTGTCCCTCCGACGTTCGTATCAAGACGGGTGCGATACCCGACCGTCATGCCAACGGCCTCTCCAAGAAGCCGCGCCATGTAATGAGCCGCCGCCCTAGCGGCGAGGCGGCGGTGCTCCAGCAGCAGCAGCTTCTGTCCTTCCATCCAACCGGTCTTCAGCAAGGCCAACGGGACGCGGGTCGTCTTCCCGACCCCTGGCTCGGCCGTCAAGAGCACGGACCTCCGACGTTCGAGCGTGTTGCAGAGTTCGGGCAGGATCTGTTCGATCGGAAGGTTGGTCATGACTCGCACGCCGCATGCCGGGTTGGTCCGATGACTGTATCAGAAACAGATTGTGGAAACCGACAGAGAGAGACCGCCAATTGATAGGACAGAAAGACGGCGACCCCGTCGATGCCGGAGGCGAATCAGGGTATAATTCGCTCCATGCCGTCGAGAAAACAGACTAGCCGAGTCAGCCAGCTCAGCCAGCTAAGATGGACCAGCGGGAAGCCGATCCAACCAGGTTGGTATTGGTATCGGGGCCTGATTGATGAAGCCGATCCCTTGATCGTGCTAGTGGATGAAGCCGGGTATTTCCAGTGGCCCGATGGAGCGTTCGAGGATGTCAGACAGACCGATGGGCAATGGGCCGGTCCCATCGCTCTGCCCAGCGAAACCTAACCAGCCTCACCCCGCTACCGACTGACCCTTCGGAACAGGTTCGCCGGACTCCGGGGAGAGTCCGAGCGTTTCGAACCTCTGTTTCAGCGAGGCGAGAATGGCGCTACGAAGCCCATCGCGATAGCGCGCGAATGACTCATCTCCGAGGTACCGGTCGAGGGTTCGCGGGAGACGCTTCCACCACGCTTGGGCCGCATTCCTCGCGCAGCGGGCGCCCCCCTCTCCACCGGAGAGGAGCGCTCTGACCTGCCGCTCAAAAAATCCGACGTGCGCCTCCTCGTCCGTGAGGATTTCGGCCATGTCCGGCCGGATTGTGACCAGCAAGGTTGCGAACTCAAGACCCAATGCCTCATACCCGTACAAGTGGACAGCCAAGGCGCACCACTGCTCAGGCACCCTCGGCAGGCGCTCCCGTTTCGATGACTGAGCGCCCACCAGCTCCTCGAACTGCCGCAGGTGCCGTCGCTCATCCTGCTCATGTCGCTTAAGGAAATTCATGACGGAGGTGGACAGCGTTTGCCTCTGCGCGGCCTGGACCGCCCACATCGCCATGGCTTCGGCCCGAAGGAACCGCTCCAACAAGGCACGTTCGCAGCTCTGAGGCAACAAGATCATGGCGTGATCGGTTTCTCTGCGCAGACAATCAGCACCGCAGTCAACGCATCCTCACGGGAATAGCGATGAAGATACGACAGTTCGGAAAGGACCTGCTCGATGTCCGGGCTTTCCACCCCTCGCCATTCACGAATCGCGAATCCCGCCTCGCTCAGGATCGCCCGCCAGTCGGACGATCGCAGACGGTTCACGTACGAACTTCGATTCCATTTCATCAGGTTCCATAGCCAGTCTGGATATCGCAAACAATCAAAAAGGCGGCTCCTGTCCCCGGAGGGATAGACGCCATGATCGGCCAAGTCGATCTGCGCAATCAAGAGGCCTCCCGGACGCAACACTCGCGCGCATTCGCGGAGCACCAGCGCTGGATATCGCAAATGCTCAAACGCATTGTGTGACCAGATCAGGTCGTACCGTGCGGAAGGCAAGGGGATCTCTCGCCCCTCGTACAGCACGTAGTCAAGTCCACTCCTCGAGGCCTCCTCCATCGAACAATAGGCGACCACGTCAAGCGCCGTACAGCTTCGAGCCCCGGCCGTCTTCGCCAGGTGCAGAACTTCCAACGTGTGGCCCGGGCCGATTTCAAGGATGTCGCGTCCCTCCACCGATGCAAACGACCGGTAGAAGTCGTAGACACGACGAGCCTCCCTCAGGTCGCCGTTCAATCCGGTCGAGTGAAGGCGCTGAGCGGCCCGGGCCAGGGGTGCAATCCCCATCAGCAGGTTTTGAGCAATCTCGCGCGCAATCCCCATTTCGGATCTTGCTCGGCTCCTACCCAGAACTCGTCCCGGTCTGCTCGGATAGATTGACAGGACACTACAATCATGAAATCAGGGATTGCGCAAGGGAAGCGTGCCAAGGTGAAACGCAGGCGATCGGGTCCTTGTGGCGGTTGAGGGCAGGGACCTCGATTGCCGGATCTTTAACCCCAAGGCGTCGTGGAACGCGATCGGCGCGGCTTGACGATCATTCGTGCAGGGGTGATAGGCATCGGTCGAAACAAAAGGCCCCGTGGCGGAAACGTCCACAACCTCGAGACCTTCGTCGTACCGAGGGCGAGAGGAACATTCCCCACACCCCATTCCGTGGAAGTCGCTCCCAGAACAGCCTCCTCGGCATCATGCCCACATGAGAGGAGCAGCCTCGATACTGTTCGCCATATGTTCGCGATTGACACAAGTCCAGGCACTCACGAGAGAAAACGAAAATGGGCATGACCGCCTCGCCTCACCCTGTAGGCTCCGACACACAATCGGCCAGCGGACAGCCGATGCACCAGTCTTAGACAAACTAGATCCTGGCAGCAACAGCCTCATTTTGCCTCAAGTCAAATGTTAGAATTTGCCACCATGCCCTGCCCGATTTGCAAAACTCCTGTCACCTGGCAGGACAACCCCGCTCGGCCCTTCTGTTCCAAACGGTGCAAACTCATCGACCTGGGCCGATGGGCCTCCGGGCAGTACCGAATTCCTGGTCAAAAGCTCGCGTCGTCTCCACCCGAATCCAGTCCGACAGGGCAGAAACCGGAGTGAACGGGTTTGCCGGCTGCACGACGATCCGCGGACTTCCATGACACTATTAATGTACTTGAATCGTCAGATCCTGGCACACGTGGTCACGGCTTCGGCAGACCGAGGACAGTGGCTACCAACCAATCATGGACCCGGTCTCCGAGCAGGCGCTTGACCGCGGCCCTGATCTTGGCATCCGTCCCGACAAGATAGCGAACGCGAGGACGAACCGCAGTCAGTGCATGGGCCACAACCTTTGCAACTGCCTCGGCCGGGATGGCGCGCCTCTCCGCATCCTTGGCGTGGCCGGCCAAACCCTGGGTCAATGGATCGTAGAGTGCGACCAGATCGTGATCGGCCGAGGCTCGAATGGATTCGGCCAAGGCAGTTGACTTGCTCCAGATCGGAGTAGCAATAGAACCCGGCTCCACCAGGGAGACCAGGATCCCCCAGGCCCTGAGCTCAAGGCGAAGCGCATCCGTCATGGCCTCCAGGGCGAATTTGGAGGCTCCATAGAGCCCCAGAAACGGCAGGGTTTCCAAGCCGGCAATCGACGACATATTGACGATACGGCCCCGTCCTTTGCGCAACAAGGGAAGAAATGCCTGTATGACCGCGATCTGTCCGATGACATTCACTTCGAACTGTTTGCGGACGAAATTCAACGGCACCGTTTCGATTGGGCCAGGCACAGCGATCCCCGCGTTGTTGATCAGTCCAGCCAAACCGAGGTCCCCGATCGCCTCAGAGACCGTCCGTACCGCGGCCGCGATCGAATCTCGATCCGTCACATCGAGCCGCAGAGCTGTGAGCCGTGGAGAGGCCTTGGCCTGCAAGGCCACCCCATCTCGCTCGTCTCTCACTCCCGCAAAAAGTCGGAACCCGAGCCGATCAAGGTGAATCGCGCAAGCCTCTCCGATTCCGCTGGAAGCCCCCGTGATTACGATTCCTGTCGGCTGAGTCGACGCTGACCCTCCCGCCCTCATCTCCACCTTCATGACCACACGGCCTCCAGAAGTTCACCAGGAACGGTACCACGACCCTTCTTCGGAAGATACCGCTTCCTCGACCGAGATGAACGAATCCTCTTCCGCGCAACAGGCTTTCGTTGTCATGAGGTGAATGACGCGTGGTCGATTATCGCAAGAATCGGCGGACCTCGACGGTCTCGGAATCTTGTCATCGCTACGGCCGGCTCTTGGACCCTGAAGCAATTCAGGACCGAATCTGACCGAGTGGCTGGCAGGAATCGTACGGATCCGGTGGTTTTGGCGTACCCTGTCCACAATCACCAGCGGCACGCAGCGGCCAGCTCAAGCGTCTCGATTGGTCGGCGTTGTAATCCAGAGCGTGGGTCGCCGCCGGACAGCTTCTCCACGGTCAGAGCACCTTCATCAGAGTGCACTGGAAATTCGACCGTGTGTATAGCCCCAAGCCGCAACCGGCCGACCATGGGAGACCGGTTCGCTATCAGATGCCACCACTCCCCGGGCTCCCGTCACATACGCAGGGTGTCTTGCTCTTCATTCACCGCACCCAAGGCCTGCAGAGTCGGGCGCTCGACGACGGCTCCGACGTGTTCATTGATACCAGTCGCACCAGCATAAGCCTCTGACCTCTCATCCGGCGTTGCACAGATACGGGATGACGGGATATCGTGAAGCCGGAGGCCGCACCTTCTTGCTTGGTTCAAGTGCGTCCGGCACATGAGCGCTGCCGGAAAAGGAGCTCGCCCGATGGCGTCAACCAGGTCCATGCCTTCACGCATCGTCATTGTCGGGGGCGGCTTCGGTGGCCTCGCGGCGGCACAAGGATTGGCACGGACACCGGTCGAGATCCTGATGATCGACCGGACCAACCACCACGTGTTTCAACCGTTGTTGTACCAGGTCGCCACAGCCGCATTATCCCCTGGGGACATCGCCTGGCCGCTACGGACCGCCCTGCGTGGCCAACAAAATCTCCGGCTGGTGATGGATGAGGTCGAAACGATCGACCGCACGGCACACCAAGTCATCGTCAGGAACGGTCCTGCGATTCCTTTTGATACGTTGATTCTGGCTCCAGGGTCCCAGCCCTCTTACTTCGGACATGACGAGTGGGCTGTTCATGCCCCGGGTCTGAAGACGTTGCCCGATGCCTTGGCGCTCCGTGAGCGGCTGCTGTTGGCCTTCGAAGAGGCGGATCACCGCCGAATGTTTGCAGCCCCCCACCCACTCACCTTCGTCATTGTCGGAGGAGGACCGACCGGCGTTGAACTGGCTGGCGCACTCGCCGAGATCGGACGCCGAGCGATGGCACCAGACTTCCCGACCTTGCGATGGGACGAGGTCCGCATTCTTCTGGTCGAAGGCGGGGAGCGACTGTTGCCGGGATTCAGTCCGAACCTGTCTGACAAGGCTACGATCGCGCTCCAACGCATGGGTGTCACGGTCATACTCAAGTCAACGGTTCATGATATACGCGATTCCGGCGTCATGGTCGGTGATCGATTCATCGAACCGGCCTCTGTGATCTGGGCGGCGGGCAACCGAGCCTCCCTCCTCGTGGAAAGTCTTGGGAGCCTCCTGGACGGAACAGGGCGGGTCCTGGTGCGACCCGACCTGTCGATCCCAGGCGATCCGTGGATCTTCGTGATCGGCGATGCGGCCCACTGTCGCGGGATCGATGATCAGGCGCTCCCGGGACTCGCGCCAGTGGCAATGCAGCAGGGCCAATACGTCGCGGACCTGGTCCGCCGGCAATTGGAACCGGACCAACGGCCTCCCTTTGCCTATACGAACCGAGGTCTGCTCGCCACCATCGGACGCGCGAAGGCGGTCGCACAGTTCGGCTCCTGGCAATTGTCCGGCCTTCCTGCCTGGCTGATCTGGTGCATCGTCCATATCTTCTTTCTGATCAGCCTGCGCAACCGCTTTCGAGTCATGTCCGAGTGGATCTGGTATTATTTTACCTTCAAGCCAGGGGCTCGGCTCATCTACGGCGGGACGAATCGACGTTCCGAGAGCGAGAGGTCGCACAGTCCATGACAGATCGACGTTTGCTCACTCGGGTCCGCACAGCGACGTGCGGAGACTCGGCTA
Source organism: Nitrospiraceae bacterium (assembly GCA_050246315.1). GTDB lineage: Bacteria > Nitrospirota > Nitrospiria > Nitrospirales > Nitrospiraceae > Nitrospira_G. The sequence goes on from JBFWWG010000010.1 coordinate 52,091, forward strand.
CAAGATTCTGGCCTATCCAGAAGATCCCGGTGGAATCATGATGAGCTCGCCGACATCCGCGAGCGTTCTACAGGGTTCGGGGAACCGATAATGAAGCCGGAACGGGGGACGAGCAGTTCAAGCTCCAGTCCGATCCTCCGCTACGCGAAACTGGCGAGGATAAAGATGCCCGCCAAGAGGCTGTTCACGACAGGCGCGTGCCGGAGAATCGCAGGACAGGCCATGGATCGCAGGCCGAGTTCAATTGGCGACTTCGTCGATGATTGTGGATCGGATGAGTGCTCTCCACTGCTCGGTGGCGGACTCCTTGGTCAAGGAGCCCGTGGTGGCGGTCACCCTCGTGACCTGTTCGGTTTCTCAATCGTTGCGGACGGGCACGCCGAGGACCAACGACCTGATATTGGCCCGGTTGATCACGCGCGTGGCATCGATGCTGTCCATGCAAGGCATACTCACATCCATGACAACCACATCCGGCGACAGGCTGTGCGCCAGTTCGATCGCTTCGATGCCGTTGCCGGCTTCGCTGAAGATGCAGACATCCTCGTACCCTTCTAACCCGCATTATTCATGACCGCTGCTACTGCAACCGCCGATACGCCGCTGCGACAGGCTTGGCTGCCGGTCTCCCGCACCCAAGCGGGCAGGCTCGCCGCTCGGTCGGTCGACATACGGTTTCAAGTATGCCTTCCTTCCTCGCGGCCCCGCGTGCCCGTCTCGCGTAGCGTCTTGGCGGTTTCGTCACGAACCGTCATGAATAATGCGGGCTAACCTGCTCCGCAGCCCATGCCACACCATCGCATGGTCATCGACCAGCGGGACGCGAATCACCTTGCTCTTGTAGGAACCGCGAGGTACGGGGCCCTGGTGAAGCGTCTCATGAGACGCCGAAGGGTGAGCCGATTTCGCGACCGGCATCCTCTGTTCTTGGGACACCACAGTGGCCGCGTGTTCGGAGTGACACACGTCACGCCCCTTCCCTACCCAGTATTGGAATCGATCACCGACGTGCCACCCATGCCCGTCATCCACTCGCCAATACTGCAGGGTCCGAACCGTAACGGCATCGTCCCGTAGATAGCCCGCTCAGTGAACTCTTCCACCCGTCCCTGGTCGATCTCGGCGATATACAACCGTTGTTGCGATCGCGTCAACTCCTCGGTCCTCTCCGTGACCCGAATTTCCAACCCTTCCGTCAATTGCTGCAATGATGCTTCGGCCCGTTTCCGCTCGGTGATGCACGCATCATGACCATTCAGCAGCGGCGTCTTCACCAATCCGCGCCGAGCCGATCGACCACGATCTGATGGACAACGGCAAAGGGCCCCAACGTTGCCAAATACAGTGCAGTTTCCGCAATATCGTAGGGACTGATTCGCTCACTGCGCAGAATTTCTGCCGGCCTGGCATCCACCAACTCGTCGGCTACCCCACCGGGGCAAATGGCGCTCACCTTGATGCGATGGGGCCGTCCTTCATCGGCCAGCGCTTTTGTCAAAGCCATTATCGCGTGCTTCGATGCGCTGTAGGTCCCTGTGCCTGTCCAGGCCTGGATCCCCGCCACGCTCGACATATTGATGATCAACCCGCCGCCTTGCCGTTTCATCTGGTTGAACCCCGCTCGGCAGCAGAAGAACGTTCCCCGCACGTTCGTCCTCATCACTTCGTCGAACGCCTCGGTCGTCGTATCGGCAACTCGGCCACCCCCGAAGATGCCGGCATTGTTCACAAGAATATCGAGGCGCCCGAACTGCCGCACGGTTTCCTGGACCAACGCCTCAACTTGGTCCACGTCCGTCACGTCGGTGGAAATGGCAATGGCCTGGCCCTCGTGCGCGCAAATTTGGTCCGCCGTGCGTCGACATAAATCTCCCCGTCGCGCCGCCACCACCACCTTGGCACCCTCCTCGCCGAACCGAAGCGCAATGGCCTTGCCGATGCCGCTGCTGCTCCCGGTGACGATCGCAACACGGTTGTGGAGGCGCGGCATGGGTTCGTGCTTCATTCCTGGGTACCGCGGTGAGCGTTTCTGATGACGGACAGCGGCGCCGTCATGTAGTCGAGGGACTAGCAGGGAAGGGTACTGACGTACCGGCGAGGTGTCAATCAGCCCGCCGGACGACATGTGCCGAGTCTGGGCGCTGAGTCAGCAGACGGATGCCCGGTCGATCGAACGGTAAGCCATGGGACGGATACGCACCATCACACGGAGGATAGGACCGGCGGCGTCTGGCGGTCCGCTCGCTTCCAGATCGTCAAGATCGCTGGCTGGCTTCGGGCCTTGAGCGGCTCTCGATGCAGATACTGTCCAAGACAGTGTAGACCGGCTCGTATCGCCCCTTGCCGGGCGACCTGCATCTCATCGGCACTACAGTTCACCATCACGAAGGTGCCGTCGGTCGCCAAATTCCTGAACACCTGCTCGAAGAGTTTCGCCGGCTCGAACAATGCCAGAGGCAATCGCCAGGCCAGCAGCCGCTTCGGCGTCACGAAGGGATACCAAGCCAGGATGACATCCGCCGTGAAACGAAGGGCACGATAGTCCGCGACGAGATATTCAGTGTGAGGTAAGTCCTTGGCGTAGCCTCTGGCCAGATCAAGCCGACTCCTCCAATGATGGTACAGCCGATAGGCGTCAATCTCGACTCCGACTAATCGTCTTGGCTTGAAAAAGGCTTGGAGTGACGGCGCGTAGGAAAAGGTCGCCGACCCTAAATCATAGACGGTATTTCCTTGTGGGACTCTCCAATCCAATTCCTCACGCGCCCGATCCAGCACATCCAAATAGGCGTAGTTCCGGACTGCGGTGTCCTTTTGGTAACGGTGCTCAAAGCGAACGTGGTAGCGGGCGATCAGGCTGATCACGCGTCTGCGCTGGATGGGCGAAAGTTCGGGAAGGTTCTCCGCCGGTGTTTCGCGAACCGCACCTCGTGACCAACCGATGATTCGGCTCAGCTCGTACCGGACGCGATAGTTGAGCGAACGAACCCGGTCGCCGACCGAAATGCGCGCGCGATCTATGGTCTGCGGCTCCGGTTCGGATAACGACGGAGTTGCGGCCCTCGTGTTCGAAAAGAGATCAGGCGCTTCACTGGATTCGTGATACATAGACCGACGCCTGTCCGGGTCTCGGGCCGAGGAGTTGGAGCTTCGGTTTCGACAGGCTGATTGTCTCGCGAGCACGACGCCGTGGCAAGCTGACTCGCACTTTCTGCAGGCCCGTTGATTCGAGGCACGATCCGCCGAACCGCGGAAGGGAGGCGCCCAGGAGACGTTTACTTGGTGGCAGGAGAAGGAGTCAGGGTCAAGGTCATGGTCGTCTGATGTCCGGCCGTAAGGGTGACGGTTCCCTCCTGATATCCCAACACAGGATGCCAGGCGCCGATTGTGTGCGTACCGGGAGGGATATCCGTCAATTCGAATCGTCCTTGATCGTCGGTGACGGTAGCATAGGGGTTGGCGGTGATCAACACCCACCCTTCCATGAACCGATGCTGATCGCAGCTCAACTGAAGGATGCTGCTTCGCTTGATGTGCAGAGGAAAGCTCTGTTCCGAGCCGGGATTCAATCCGTTTGAGAAAAACGATGGGATGCGGCTCTTGTCCACCATCTCCCATCCGCGAATTTGGTGCACGATCGTATCCTTCATCATCACTCCTAACAGTTGTCCGATGGTTCCCGTCACAACCCTCGGACCAAAGCGGCACTGCTCCACCGTGACCAGCGGCCCCGCCTTAGGCACCGGCTTGCCCTTTTCCACCTCCTGCAGAAACACGACCACGTCCGCCAGTTCCTGCGCCGCCGAAACTCGGGCCTGCGGGGTCACAATGTTTCCTTCGGCATCGGCCAGGGTGCGGCAATACTCGGGATTCGCCCCCATCGTCACCTTGTACCGTTGAGGCGGTGGGATAGTCCCGCTGAATTTCACCACTCCGACGATCGAGGCCGGACGTGCGATACTGGTCTCCTCGTAGGCGCTGACCGGACCGTCAAGTGCCAATATCACAAGCAGCGCCACGCCGATTCCAATCCAGGCTTGTACCTCGCGCGGCTCCCTGTAGCCGCGCCTTACCGTATGTCCCCATCGCTCACGGCACCACCATGTCATGCTGTTGAGAAGCATCGGTTTGCTTATCCTCTTCCGTTCAGTCCAGTAGAGACTGTGCAGGACGGCCAGACAGAACCCCCGTCAGGTGTCGCTCACCGATGAAATACGAGACAGGGTGCGATGACCATCCTCGACAGAATCTACTTGATCTGCCTGCTCCTCTCCCTATACTGTCCCCCGATCCGACAAGAACTCCTCATCACCGCATGCACAACCGATCCATGAAGAGAGGCGGGCCTTGGCTGAGTCGCGGGCCATTGATCCTGTTGGAGCTTTTGTATTCGCCGTGGTTGGGAGTTGCTGCCTTCCTGCTCTGGGCGGAACTCGCAGCCGCCTTCACCCCGGTGATCGAGGTATCGTTGGATCGCGACGGGACTAAAGGCTCGCTGGGTCCGGGAGAACACGCTCAGCTCGTCCTCTCCGTCGATTCACCTCCCCGCCTCCATGAGGAGGATGTGGTCGCTATCCTGGAAAGTCCCTTCCTCGCTACACGACTGTTGCCACTGACGTTTGACCAGGGCACCCGCACCCTGATCGGAAACGTGGAGGTCGAGGCCCCGATGCTCAGTGCGGGTGGAGCGCTTCCGAAGGCCATGCCCGTGAAGCTGGTCGTGGCCTCCCGGCGAGGTACCAGATTGACTCCTTTGGCCCATCGTTTGCTTTATATCACAACACAACCACCTGGGGCCGCTCTCCGTGGGAGCCCTGAGGCCGGTTCCGCGCAGAAGGCCACGTCCGGCCCGTCTGCCCCAAACGGCGAGGTACAACCTGGTGTTGCCCCGCTTCCCTTCGCGAGGTCCGAGGGTGCGGTGCAGGAGCAGTCCCTGCTTCCGGAGACCGCCTCTATGCTGAGTCCGAGTTATTGGAGCACGGTCAAGGGTCGTATCGTTCAGAGTGTCCGCGAACATCTTCCATCTCGGATTCAAACAGGCTCTGCACAGGCGGTGACCGTACATTTTCGTCTCTATGCCAATGGGGACGCTCAACTCATCCAGGTTGAACAGAGTTCCGGCAATGCGGCCGTTGATGAGGCGACCATGAAGGCGGTCGTAGAGGCACACCCCTTTCCCCCGTTTCCATCGGAGATCGTGGATCCGCACCTTGAGGTCCACATAGCGGTTCCGCATACTCGGAGTCATCCTCGTACTCGGATTGACCGGGCCGGCAGTTCCGCTTCTATCCCCCCCGCACCTTCCTCAAGTCCTGATCGCAACCAGATGTCCAACTGACCCGCATCCGGTTCAATTCGACAAGCGGCGGGCGTTCCCTTGGTGAATCGTTCGCCGTTTTCGAGGCGACTTCCCTACGATAGAGATGGAATCCTCTCGAGTACGTGGCTAAGACCGTCGTCGCCCGAAGAGCATGCTCAACGCAGTCCCTAGCGTTAGCCCGGCTAGCACCAAGACAAGGGCTTCACCGTGAGACCATCCCTTGAGACCGGACTCGTGCCCCGACCGGCTGTACCCGGGCCCCACCATGGCTTCTCCGCCCAGCCACTCATCGGAGCTGATCGATCCGAATCCAGCGGAACTGGCGATATCCGGCAGAGCTTCGACACGATGGGTGTCCCTTGGATCGTTCATTATCCCGAATCCCTGTCGAAGTGCGACGCGCCGGAGCCCATCCGTTTATAAATAACCTTTCTCCCGATCAGCATCAACCCAAACGACGTGGCGAACGCTATCGGGACGAAAATGGCCGAAGCTAACGTGGCATTTCCCAGCCATCCTATCTCGTGTAATGCCTTGAACATATAGTTCCCAAGTCCGCTGAGATAATACGTGATGACGATGACCGAGAGACTTTCGACCGTATGTTGCAGGATGGCCTGACTACGCGTGGTCTTATCCACGCTTGCGAGTAACTTGAGATTCTGATCCTGAGCTTCTAGATTCTGTTCTTGCAGTCGTAGCTCAATTTGTGTCCGGATCACGGCGACCGTGGCCTCGAAATCCGCCTGCATGGCATCAATCCGCCGCAGGAGCTGTTGGTAGCCGTCTGCGACGCCGGTAATCCGCCAGCGAATGTACTCCGAGATCGGTCGAATCGACGGCACCGGCTGTTCCTGCAAGGCCTCAAGATTTCCACGGACAATTTTATCGTAGGGGAATGCTCCTGACAGTCGATACCGCATAGATTCGGCGAGTCGACTGACCTGGAGCAGGTCCTGCGTCAGCGCATTCAGCCATTTCTGAAGCGAGGCCGGCGTGGCCGTTCCCATCTGTTCCATGACTACGGCGCGCTGGTAGAGGTGGCGTTGCTCGTAGTCGTGAATCTGATCGACCGCCCGTGAAAAAGCCTGCATCGGCAACATCACTAAGTGGTAGTAATTCTCGATGGCGACAATGGTGTCTACCAATTTGGCCGCGTATTGCTTGAGCGTCTCTCCGGAGCGCCCACTGACATGGTAGCGCTCCCGCGTATCCTCATCCGGCGTGAAGCTGGTCGCCACCACAATGTCCTCGCCGAACACCCGGCTGGCGTAGAGGTGCGGTCCAGGCATCATCGGCTTCAAGGATTCTGCGGTGACCGATCCCTCGACCTGAAGGAGGATATCGAGCGCGTTGACGCGAATTCCGAGCGGACAGACGGGGAAGACATATCCCGGATAGGTGATTGGACCGAAAGTGAGCGGCTTGCTCTTGTCAGCCGAAAGGTGCCAAGTCTGATAACTGTAGTACTCCGTGTGCGCCTCCCACGCAACGATTAGGCGGTCGCCGTGCTCGGTCAGTTTGGCGCCAAATCCAAGACGTTCCCCTACATCCGCCTGATCCGGTGGAATGTCGAGGCAGTCGAGAATGTTCAGGAACTCTTGCCGACTCTGCGGACGATCCACGGGAGGATTGGCCATTCGGTGAGCCACATGGTGGACATGCGCCGGAACCTCCAGCGAGTTGGGCAGGAAGTGCTTGATCGGCTGATGGATGCGTCGAAGAAAAGGCTGCCCGCTATTCACCCGATCGCCTCCTTGGCCAACTCACATGTCCGTCCTGCCTCAGTAGCGACATCCGCTCGTACCGGATTCACCATGCCCATCAACCGACGCTGCAGAGGCGAGGCCATGAATGGGTGACACCCATGGGCGAGCACGGCGCAAACAAGGTCGTGACGGCGGAGGAGGCGTTGGCGCAGCACGGCTGGCTCCACTATTCCTCGTCTGTTTCCTCTTCCTCTTCGATATCCTCAATTCCCTCGTAGCTCGCCTCGCTCAACGAAAAGGAGGCGGCGGCTTTCTCACTCATGGAATCCACGAACTCCTCGGCCTCTTCAGGTGAATCGGCACTCACGATAAATTTGACAATAACTCCATAACGTTGGCTCACCGGACACTCCTTTGTGACAACAGAGGCCTTCGATCAGCATGGCCCAACGACTCCGCTCTTCGCGGTTTCACAGTCCCACCGTATTGAGCGTTCTCAGTTGGAGGAGGGGCGCATCATACAACAGACTATCCGCCGCCGTCATCCATCTCCCTCGACCCGATCGAGACAAACCGACTTCTCCATCTGTGCGCCGTCGGCCACCGGCCGGTCGCCGCACCAGAGCGCCCAGCGCAATGCATTTCGCCGTCGTCAGCGATTGAGAACCAGTTCACGGGAGTGTGGAGCCGGTCGTTCCGTGAAAGATTAGAGGAGGTCAGGGCAGGGCGACCCGCCGGCTCGATCATCAAATGATCCAGCCGGCAAGGTCGCGGCAAGGTGCGGTTACTTCATGCTCAAGAAGAAATGGCCGCGACGGTTTTGTTGATAGCATGATTCATTGTGCTCCGAGCAGAACGGGCGGTTCTTTCCAAACGAGAGGATGGAGACTTGCGTAGGGTTCACTCCCAGATCACTCAGCACCCGCTTGACGGCCTTCGCCCGCTTCTCCCCGAGCACCACGTTGTAATCGTTTGTACCGCGCTCATCACAATGGCCGGATATGCGAACCTGGGCGCGTGGGTTACGTTTGATCCAGTCGGCATTGGCTGACAACCCCATCATCGTCTCATTGGAAATGCTCCAGAGATCGAAGCCGAAGAAGGCATCTCTCAACCCAGCCTCGATGGCGGCCTCCTCCTCTCGGCGAAGTTCGGCCAATCGCCGATCAGATTGTTCTCCAGCCGTCGTGAGCATGCGGGAAGAAATCGCGCCTTCCCTCACGCGCTCCTCTGAGAGCTCCTGGCCTGGACCCAGTCGATCCAATCCACGCAATATTCCTCCGTCCACTGTTTCAGGGGACACGCCCGGACCCACCATTGATAAGACAGGCGTGTCATGCTTGAAGCCATCGCCGGTAACCATCTCGCGTGACGATCCTCCATCGTCGCTGGCTGATCCGGTCGATTGGACACTTTCTCCTAGACCGGTGATTTGGGTCGGACGATCGTGCTGAGCGTACTCAGCATCCGAACTGGACGAAAACCATTTCCCACCGCTGCACCCGGGCAAAATAAGCAGGCACATCCCCGCATAGATGGCCATGTCTCTCGAAACTTTACGTGCCATGGAGCGCTCCTTATGTGTGATGACAGCTACGGGCAGATCCGCCAGGGGAGCCCATTCGGATTCCCCAAGTGTAGCGCATCCACAAGAACAGGCGAGGCGATGTCGATCTGTACCCATTTGTGCCTACTTGCGTCATGAAAACAGTGCTCTGCTAGCGGTCGACTCTGGCGCGTCTGACCTTGATCTCTCATCTCCCTCTTTCACCATTGTGAGCTGGTTGAATGAGGATCGCTTCGGCTGTGACAATTGAAAGGATCAACTCATCGCTCCGTGCCTTCGGCACAGATCCCACGAGCTTGCCAAGACAAACTCCTCGCTAGGGAAGGTCTGAATAATTCCCAATCATAATTGGTCGACGCACAAAAGACGGAGAATCTGGCCGCTCGCGGTCTAGAATTTCGAATTGATCAGACCTTCCCTGGCGAATCTACAAGACACGGCGACAGTTGTGTAGCGTGTACTTGCGTATGACATCTGCTTACGAGTCGTTCGTGCGCAGCGTCGAGTCCGAGAGGACTTGGCGACAGGTTAATAGCGTAAGCTCCGCTCCGATCACAGGGCTCCTGCGGCGAGGTGGTCCCGAACGCCAACAAGGAGCAGCCAATCCTTCCGGATTCCAACAGTCGGACAATGCGAAAGATACTAAGACACTTGCAGGACCGAAGCGGGACATGGGGGCACGAGGATTGGAGGGAGATCGATTCGGGCCTCGTTCGGCTCGATCGAGATATGTTCGAATTGGTTAGTGAGAAATGTGTACGAATCGATAAAGTTGGGCAGCACTACCGACCTGACTGAGAGTGGAAACATCAAGCGGGCCTCACCGGAGAGGAGTCCGCTGGTGAGATCGTTGGTCAGATGGTGTATCGTTCGTCTGCCTCATAGCTGGGCAACCCCTCACCTTCGGATCGCCAGATCGTCAAGGTCGTAGAAGCGATGTCATGGCTGGTGCAAATCTCGCTATTGTCGAACTTTCTAGCGGGTGGGCCCGCTCAATCAGCTTCTTTGAACGCCCGTCCTCTCGGAGAATCGCTTATAGCCTCGACGCCATGAGACAGGGCCAGTTCCTCAAACGGTGTTGGATCTCGGGTTGGGGATTCACCGCTTCGATCCCAAATTCATGCCCCCGATTCCATTGCACCAGTGCTTGGTGGATCTGGAGGGGATTTGGGTCCTCTGGCATCTGAATGCGCAAGCTAAGCCGCGCTCCTTGCCGAACAGGATAGGTCCCGACCAACCGCCACCCGCCCAACGAAAAATCAGTGACCGTCGCCTGGCCTGCACGGTCCTTGCCCCAATAGAAGGCTGGCACCTGGACCGAAAACCGCTGATACTCCCGTATGATGAACCGTGCGACCGTCTCTATCCCTCCCTTGTCTGGACTTCTGAGTCGAGCTGTCCTCCCTTGGCGACTCATGAGATAGCGGGATGGTTGCCTCCGACGCAGGCACAGGATTTGTCGTGGGAAGGAGATCGCCCGCACGACAGCCGATTATTGCGGCAGCATCCCGCCGGTAGCCTCCAACGCGCTAAGCCGTTGGCGGCCGGCTTCGGTCAACCGAAAGTGCATTCCGTCATCGTGCGCGTCTACATACCCCAAGTTCACGAGCGCTGCAAGGTACGGTGTGATTGCTTCCCTGCCACCGGCGAGTCCATCCCCATTTTCCACATACCACGGTCCATTTTCATCCTGCACACGCCGGAGGATGGCTCGAATAATCTGCCGACCTCGTTCGAGAACCTGAGCGACCTCCCGATCCTGTTCCATTTGATTCTCCTCCACCCGAACCTTCGCACTCCAAGCTAAGCGAGTCAGCATGATATCCTCACAATCTCAGACCCTCGTTAGGCGGCACGTTCGAAATGCACCGCGTTTGACGGTTCGACCGATACGGGTACGTCGTTCGTCAACTCACTCGCGACCGTCACCAGACTCGCTTCATGCTGCCGGCGGTTGGCGTCCATCTGCGATTCCATCACGTTCCCACAGTTCATGCAGCGCATTGCCATAACCCAGTGCGGCCCCATCGTCTCCTGAAGATCGATGAAATAGTCTTCGACCATGAACCCTTGACATCGCGGACAGTTCATCTCTCACCTCCTGGTCCTATCATCCTTACCCGATTCTGTAGGCGTATGTTTCAAGGATAATGGCCAAGATTCAGATGGGTAGACCCGTTGAAGGTAGCTCGAAAGGAGGGAACTGGTACAATTAGGATACCGAAGCAACTCCGTGGACTTCGAGCGATGCGGCGATGTTCAAGGATTTTGAGTCAAGGATTGCGCTACTTATACCTCTGCCACGAGGTCGAATTGGTTGTCCATTTAAATCCGTACACCCCTTCCGCTGTCCCTCCTGAGCAACGAGGAGATTCCCTCCTGCACCCGCTTTCCTCCCAGAAACCTCTTAGGAGGGGGCACGTCTTACATGATGCAGCCGTTGGGTACCATGCGCGGTCCAACAGACCACCGAGCACCGACCGACCGAAATTCCTGTTACTGAATCGACGTCCTATCCTACTTGAGCAGTCCTGAGAGTTGGGGCGAATCAATGCAGCACTACTCAAGACAAGCGTGCGAGCGGCGCCACTCCTTTCGGTCAGAGTCTGATAGGGTGTGATCGGTAGCACCGGGCTTGTCGCCGAGTCAACCATGGCTTCCGGACACACCTGATGAACTGCCCTGACTGGTGCACAGAATGATGTGGACTAGGGCTCTTCTGAATCCGCGAAGTCGAGACATCGAGCATGTACGTACCCATACCTTACAATCCTCAAAACTCGTGGGTAGCGGACGACGGCGACATACGGAGATGGCGGTCCGACCAGATGGACAGTGTCGGCGACGGGGTCGCTTGCCTTCAGCGGGCCTTCGGTCCATTCTATCGACCGGCTACAGGAGTGGCATGAGATTCTAGACGATCGGGAAGTGGTGAGCCGGCTGGGACTCGAACCCAGGGCCCTCGCCTTAAAAGGGCGATGCTCTACCGACTGAGCTACCGGCTCAACAGAAGGTGGGAAGGTATAAGCGAGATGCTGTCACCGGAGAAGGACCGCTGTCAACCCCGTCGGCTGGAACCCGCCCGCTGAGATGATCGCTTCTGGAGCGGGTGCTTTATCACGATCGTTTCGTGGCGTTTGGTTCCTGTCGAGACCAGATCAATCTGACAACCGGTCAACTCGTCGATCCGATCGAGATAGCGTCGCGCCAGCTTCGGTAACGCGGACCGTGAGGTGATGCCCGTCGTCGACGATTGCCAGCCCGACAGAGTTTCGTAAACGGGTTCGCAATGCGACAATCTATCAAGATCGGCTGGGACTTCAGTGTAGGTCTTTCCCTGATAGCGATATGCTGTGCAGATGTTGATCTCGGCGCATTCATCCAAGACATCAAGCTTGGTAATGGCTTGCGAGGTGAGCCCATTCACCCTCTTGGCATATCGCACCGCCACGGCGTCGAACCAGCCGCACCGTCGCGGGCGACCGGTGGTGGCGCCAAACTCCCGTCCTCGCTCCTGCAGCCGCGCTCCTACCTCATCATTTAGCTCCGTCGGAAATGGTCCGCTGCCAACCCGTGTGGTATAGGCTTTCGTGATGCCCAAGACCGCATCAATCATGGTCGGCCCCACGCCGGTCCCGGTGCAGGCTCCTCCAGCGGAGGCGCTTGAGGACGTTACATACGGATAGGTGCCGAAATCCACATCAAGGTGGGTCCCTTGCGCTCCCTCAAAGAGAATGGTCTTCTTCTTGGCGATGGCCCGCTCAAGCTGAAGCGAGACATCGACGATATGCTGAGCCAACCGCTCTCCGTAAGCTCGGTATTGAAGAAAGACTTTTTCAAGCTCGACGCCGTTGACCTGGTACAGTCGCTCCAAGAATATGTTGATTTCCGCCACATTGACTTCAAGCTTGGCGCGGAGGAGATCGGGGTTCAACAGATCACTCATGCGCACGCCGATACGAGCCATCTTGTCAGCGTAAGTCGGACCGATCCCACGACCGGTCGTGCCGATACGGTGCGGACCCTTGGATTCCTCACTCGCCTTTTCCACAACCTTGTGGTAGGGCATGATCACGTGCGCCCGATCGCTGATCAACAAGTTCCTACCGATTTTCACACCGGATTTCTGCAAACTATCGATCTCCTCGATCAACGCTTCCGGATCAACTACCACCCCGTTGCCGACGAGACACAGCTTCCCTCGATACAACACACCCGATGGCAGCAAATGGAACACATAGGTGCCCTTGGTCGTTACAACCGTATGGCCCGCGTTCGATCCTCCTTGGTAACGCACGACCACGTCGGCGTCGCGGGCGAGCACGTCCACCATCTTGCCTTTCCCCTCGTCACCCCATTGTGATCCGACGATAACCAGATTCATCAGTCTTCCAATCGACTCACCAAAGCTGTTTGCCGATAGCCTTTTTGTGGCGGTTTCAAAAAAATGGCCCTGACCCAAGTATGGCCAGAGCCTCTGGCTCGCGCATGCTATGCCGAGGTTACGTCATTGTCAAGCAGAGGTTCCTGCCTCAGGTTCCCACGACGTGGGGGCGAAATCGTTGGATTGGGACGGCTATTTCATCGTTGGAATCATTTATTGGACGGGGCGGCGCACAGATTCTGACAGCTAGGTCTCATGCTTCGCCTCCCCCGTAATAGAACCTGCGTAGCCTAGACCGGCACGCAGCCAAACTGCATGCTCTCAGGCGCACCCGTGGAATCGTACAGGTGGGCTAAGAGCGGAGATCGCCCAGCAATGCTCCTCCGAGACGTTCCGGAAAAAGTGTTGCGCGCAACAACCCACCGGATCGTTCGGAGTCGGCTTCCTTGACTGCCTGAGGTTCACATGGTAGCATGCTGAAAATTCAGCACTTTCTCACGAATTGAGGAATTTATTGATCGTGCAAAGTGGGGCTGTGGCGCAGTTGGGAGCGCGCGTGAATGGCATTCACGAGGTCGCCGGTTCAATCCCGGCCAGCTCCACCACTTTGTCTCGACCTCCTCGACTCCCCACACGTTAGATCCACGTTCTCATCGCCCTCATTCAAGTTGAAACATCACGGGTTTCTGATTCTGATCACCCTGCGTAATCGCTAGCCTCGCTATGCTGCAAATCGAAGAAGTGTGGAAACAATTCGCCACTCGCGTCCTGCTCAAGGAAGCGTCGGCCCACCTGCGCCCAAACACCCGCGTGGGGTTGGTAGGACCGAACGGGTGTGGCAAGACGACATTGTTGCGTATGATCATGGGCGAACAATCTCCCGACAAGGGGACGATCCGAAAGCGTTCGCGACTGACCATGGGATATTTGGCGCAGGAACTCGAACCCCTTCTCGGAAAGAGCGTGCTGGAAGCCACCCATCGGGACCTCTATCCGGAGCACGAAGCCAAACGCATCCTGATGGGGTTGGGGTTCACGGTCCACGACTTCCCGCGCGTAGTCGATACCCTGTCCGGCGGATACCGCATGCGCGTGGCGCTGGCGCATCTGCTCTTGTCCAATCCTGATGTCTTGCTATTGGATGAGCCGACCAACCATCTGGATAAGGGGACGCAGCGTTGGTTCGAAGAGTTTCTTACTGCCTCCAAGATGACGCTACTCATCGTCAGCCACGACACGAAGTTCCTGGATCAGGTCGCCACCCATATGTGGGAAATCCGACACCAGCAAATTCGGGAGTACCGCGGCAACTACTCGCAGTTCCTTGTCCTAAAGGCTGAACAGGACGCACAGTTAGAATCCGCCGCCGTCCGTCAAGAGAAGGAAATCGCCCGGGTACAGAAGTTTGTCGATCGCTTTCGTTATCAGGCCAACAAGGCCCGCCAGGTCCAGTCCCGCATCAAACAGTTGGAGAAGGTCAAGGTCATCGAACGGCAGCGCGATCCGCGGCGGGTTCGGTTTACCTTTCCCGAACCAAGCCCGAGCGGTCGGCACGTATTGGACTTGCGGGGCGCAGCCAAAGCCTATGGGCATAAGGTAGTGTACGAGTCGTTGGACTTCATCGTAGAGCGCGGGCAGCGGATTGCCTTGGTTGGAGAAAACGGTGCGGGGAAAAGTACGCTCCTCAAAATGTTGGCGGGCGTGGCACCGCTGGATAAGGGTGCGAGGACGGTGGGGCACGGGGTGACGTTGCATTATTTTGCCCAGCATCAGGCTGAAACGCTCAACCCAGAACATACGATCTTGGATTCGCTTCACGAGGTGGCCAAGCAGGTGGAGACGAATTTCCTCAGGGGCATCGCCGGCGCTTTTCTGTTTTCAGGGCCAGACCAGAAGAAACCCATCAAGGCCTTGAGCGGGGGGGAACGAAACCGTGTCGCCCTAGCTCGTATGCTGGTTGAGCCTGCAAACACCCTGCTCTTGGACGAACCGACCAACCATCTCGACCCCGCCTCGGTAGACGTGCTGACGGACGCGCTTGTCGCCTTCCCCGGGACCCTCATCTTCATTTCGCACGATCCGACCTTCCTATCGCGGATCGCGAATCGCATGGTCGAAATCGACGATGGGCAGGCGAAGGACTACCTCGGCGACTACGAATACTATCTTTGGAAGCGCAGCCAAGAGCTGGAGGAAGCGGCGAAAGATCAAGCGGACACTCGTCGAGCGGTCGGCATCGCCGACAATGATCGTGGGAACGGCCCAGATCCAGGATCCGACTCTCCCAAGGGGAAAGCAACGGAACGACGCGAGTTGATCAAGGCGGAGGCCCGTCTGGAGAAACAAGTCGCGCGGGCAGAAGCCGCGGTGATCGAGTGCGAGGCCAAGCTCAAAGCCCGCGACGGAGAACTCGCCGACCCCCAGCTCTACGAGGACTTTGACCGATGGAAGGGGATGCAGCGAGAGCACGCGGTGTGGAAGCACGATCTTGAACGGGCCACAGCGAAGTGGGAGGAACTGTCACAGGAACTGGAACGTGTCCGTGGTTCGCTGGCGAGTCTCGGCTAATTTTGAATTCTTAGGGTTTCTTCCAGGTAATAGTACAGCCAGCGATTCTTGTCGACCGTCACAACCTCGTCCCACACCACGCCGATCAAGAATCCTTTATCCCACGCCTTGACCCAAGCCACCGTCCCCGCGAGTTTCTCCTGCTGCTCCTGCCCCTGTTGATCCAAGAACGCCAATACCACGATGACTTCGTCTTTGGCGGCCAGTCTGGCCTTGGTATGCAGCCCCGCGCCGATGCGGTTGACGTTATCCAGCACGGCCGTCACCGAGGCGCCGCCGCTCCTCGGCTCAAGCAGCGCAGAGCCCACGAGTGTCGCCCGGACAAAGCGACGACGATCATTGGCCTGTGCGGCTGTTGGTCGAGTCATCCGGCCCTCCTGGCTCTGAGTATAGCGAACGGGCAAGGATTGTCCATCACGCCGCGTGGCGGAACGGGCAGACGTGCGTTTCGTCTGTGCGCTAGTTTTTCTTCGGCGAGTAATATCGAACCCCTTTCAGCTCGGGAGGTAGATGACACTGTTCCCGTTGCGCAGCCGGGTCGTCGTGAACATACCGGTAACCTTCTCCATAGCCCAATTTCTTCACGAGCGGCGTCACTGCATTGCGCAGATGAACGGGCACCGGCAAGTTTCCATGGGCTCGGGCATCGGTCATGGCCTTCCCAATCCCGGCGTATGACGCATTGTCCTTGGGACAGGTTGCCAGGTAGGTCGTCCCTTGCGCGAGCGTAATCTGTGCCTCGGGCATCCCGATGAATTGCACGGCCTGCGAGACCGCCATGGCGAGGAGCAGTGCCTGGGGTTCCGCGTTTCCGATATCCTCCGAGGCAAAAATCACCATCCGCCGGGCGATGAAGAGCGGGTCCTCTCCGCCTTCCAGCATGCGAGCCATCCAATAGAGCGCCCCATCCGCATCCGAGTCCCGCAAGCTCTTTATGAAGGCTGACACGAGGTTGTAATGTTCCTCGCCTGCACGGTCGTACCGGAGCGCTTTCTTCGAGAGCGCCACCGACATCGCCTGTTCATCGAGGACCAGTTCGCCGTCAGCTTGCCGGGGCATATGCTCCACCACGTGCTCCAAGGCCGTCAGGGCCGACCGAGCATCACCATTCCCGAACGCGATCAGGCGCCGGCGTGCCAAGGGAGTCATCGTCACCGACAAGTCGCCGAATCCCCGACTGGCATCCGTCAACGCCCGATCCAGAATCTGACCCAGAGCCTCATCGGTCAGAGCTTGCAGCATCACCACCAGTGAGCGCGAGAGCAGCGGCGCGATGACCTCAAAAGACGGATTCTCGGTCGTGGCCCCCAGGAGCACAATCGTGCCCTTCTCGACATGTGGGAGAAACGCATCCTGCTGTGCCCTGTTAAATCGATGGATTTCATCGACAAACAGGATGGTGCGCTGCCCGGAGAGGTGGCGACGCTGTTCTGCCGCCTTGACGATCGCCCGCAATTCGGCAATTCCACTGGTAACCGCGGAGAAGGGGATAAATGCGGCCTTGGTGTGCTTGGCGATGAGTTGCGCTAGCGTGGTTTTCCCCGAGCCGGGCGGCCCCCATAAGATCACCGAGGACAGGGTATCCGCCTCGATCGCACGCCGCAACGGACGATCAGGCCTGATCAACTCCTCCTGCCCAAGAAACTCGGAGAAATCACGCGGCCGCATTCGCTCGGCCAGCGGCGCACGAGGCCCTTCCAAGCCGGGCTCGGCCCGATAGAGATCAGTTTGCGCGTCCCGTTGGACGGACATAGGCGAGTCGAGGTGGATTGGCCCCATTCTATACGGAACCGACAGCCCCCGCAATCAGCGGCCGACCCACCTGATACGTGCTTCATTGACCGATGAGGCGGGAAGATGATAGAGGACAGCCCCTACGGACCTAGCAGCCTGAGGTACTGTCCATGCCCTCTGCGACCGTGAACGGCATCAAACTCGCCTATTCCGACCAAGGAACGGGCCTCCCCCTGGTCTTCCTGCATGGGTTTCCCCTCAATCGGGACATGTGGACACCTCAAATACAGGGGCTCGGAGATCGGGCTCGTATCATCTCGGTTGATCTGCGGGGACACGGCGAGTCCGACGCCCCCCTCTGGCAGTACACGATGGAGCAGTTCGCCGACGACGTGGCAGGCCTGCTCGATCACCTCGGCCTGCTCCAGGTGGTGTTGGTTGGACTGTCGATGGGCGGCTACGTGGCGCTCACGTTCTCCGCCAACCATTCTCATCGGTTGAAGGCGCTCGTGTTGACGGATACGCGGGCTCAGGCCGATACGGAGAATGGAAGGGAGGGTCGTTTCCAGATGGCTCAAACTGCATATCGGAAGGGGCCGCCGGCCATTCGAGACATCATGGTTCCCAAACTGTTGTGTCCGAAGACACTCCAATCCAATCGGGCGGTAGTTGAACAGGTGGAGGCAATGATCCTGAGGATGGAGCTCAGCGGTCTAGCCGGAGACCTGATGGCCATGGCAGGACGTCCCGACTCCGTTCCACGCCTCCCGTCGATCCGCTGTCCCACCCTCGTCATCGTCGGAGAGCAGGACCAACCGACACCGGTCCCGGACGCGCGCCTCATGGCGGACCGTATTCCCGGCGCACGGCTGGAGATCATCCCGGACGCGGGGCACTTGCCCAATCTCGAACAACCAGAGCTGTTCAATGACGCTCTGTGGCGATTCCATTCCTCACTCGTCTGATCAGAGGAAACCCGGGTAGCTCGACACAGGCCGTCCGATCCAACTACGGGCGGGCGGGAGACGACAGCATGGCTCACCGGGTCGATTTGGCAATTGACGGCCGTGCGCGAACGGACGACTGACCGACAGTCTGAGACAATCAGTCGCCGTCGCCCACACTGCCCTGCCGGATCAACTTGAGGAACTCAAGGCGTGTCTGTTCCTGCGTCCGAAAGGCGCCGAGCATATGGCTGGTCACCGCAACGGTGTTCTGTTTTTCGACTCCGCGCATCATCATGCAGAGATGGCGGGCCTCCATGACCACCCCAACGCCATGAGCATTGAGCTTGGACTGCAAGGTTTCGGCAATTTGAACAGTCAACCGCTCCTGCACTTGCAGTCGCCGGCTGAAGGCATCGACAATCCGCGGAATCTTGCTGAGCCCGACCACTTTCTTGTTGGGGATATAGCCGACATGGCATCGGCCGAAGAACGGCAGCAAGTGATGTTCGCACATGCTGAAAAAATCGATGTCCTTGACGATCACCATCTCGTCGTACTCGATCGGAAACAAGGCCTGATTGACGAGTTGATCGATATTCTGATGATAACCGCGGGTCATGAATTGCAGGGCTTTCGCGACACGCCGCGGTGTCTCAATCAACCCGTTCCTCGTCGGGGTTTCACCGATCTCGACCAACAGGCGTCTCACCAATCCTTCCAGCTCCTCTGCCTGTCCGTCCCTGACTCGGGACCCAACACGCTTCCGGGCGGCTTTTCCTCGAGGCATGCCCACTCCTTTTTCAGATCAGGGAACCGGCTCGCTCATCGGGACGATGAGGCGCCGGCATATTCGAAATAATTGTCCCGCGTTTCAACCACGCCCACTTTGGCCAGCTTCCCGTCGGAAATCGCGTCGTGAAGAAGTTCCCAAATCAGTCGTGCCAGGTTTTCCCCCGTCGTCGTCGTGGCGGCAAATGCGGGATCGCCGTTCAAATCCTGATGATCGAAGCGCCTGACCACCCGTTCGATCACGACGCGATCCAGTCGGTCCAGATCCAGGCTCTGCCCCGTGGCAGAGTCAATGGGGCCACGCACCGTCACATACAAGACATAGTTATGCCCATGCCCATTGGGATTGTTGCATTTGCCGAACACCCGCCGATTCTCCTCCACAGAGAGCTGGTCCGTATGTAACCGATGCGCTGCGCTGAAACGATATCGTCGCGTCACACTGGCCACCTGTTCCATGTGATGCTCCACGAGATGAAAAAGGCCGGTCCCCTCATAGAGAGTGAGACCGGCCACGAACCCCCAAACGTCAGGCACAAATCCGGCTGGCACACTCCAGCGCTTACGCGCTAAACGAGCTGCCGCACCCACAGGTCGTCTTCGCCTGCGGATTCTTTACGGCAAAGCCGGAGCCCTGGAGGCTGTCAACATAATCCACTTCGGCGCCGGACAAGAGCGGCGCGCTCTGAGGATCAAGGATCACCTGAATCCCGTTCTTTTCGATCACCGTGTCGTCTTCCCCGATTTTGTTCTCGAACGCCATCCCATACTGATAGCCATGGCAGCCGCCTCCACGTACATACACCCGAAGGCCCACCACATCCTTCTCCTCCAGCATGAGCTCCTTGATCTTATCCGCGGCCACGTCCGTCACGGTAATCATCTCGTTTCCTCCTTTCCAGATTGGCACGTTGTTTCACACAGGCAGTCAAATAAGATTACACGACTGATCGACGGTTTGCGCGCTCGCCCCGTCCGGCGAGCGCTCCCACTTATGCAACGGCACCCGCACGACAACATCGCCCATCACACGGGCCTGACAACCCAGCCGATGCCAGGGTTCACTGAGTGCTTCGCGATCCAGCAGGTCCTGCTCGTCGAAATCGATCTCTGACAACTGGTCGCCTCCCGATCGGACTTCCACCCGACAGGTCGTACAGGAGGCGTTGCCGCCGCAATCATGGGTGAGGGGAAACCCGAGCAATTCAGCCGCCTCCAGGACGGTCACGTTGGACGGAACCTCTCCGCTTTTTCCGTCGGGGTGGAGAAAGGTGATCCGCGGCATCGAACTCGACCATTGACCGGCTGTTACGCCGATCCCGCTGTGACCGAGGTTGATTGATACGGACAACGCTGAAGTCGAATATGGGCTTCAAATTCACCTTGAAACAACTTCAAGGCGCTTTGCACGAGCACGGCCGCGCCCGTCACGAGCGTGCAATACCCCGTCCCCTTCACAAAACCGGCAATCTGCAACAACGTCTCCAAGTCCTTTTGAGTGCCTTCACCCGTCTCGATTTTGGTCATGAGTGATGCCAGGTTGATCGTGCCCATTCGACAGGAGGGACATTGACCGCAGCTTTCTCCCTTGAAGAAATTGGAAAAGTGCAGCGTCTTCGCCACCATGCAGGTGGCGTCATCAACCACAATAACCCCGGCCGATCCCAAGCCCGTACCGGCTTTCTTCAGAGAGTCGAAATCCATCGCCAGATCCAACTGATCGGCCGTCACCATCGGAAAGGCCGGTCCTCCCGGAAACACGGCTTTGACCTTCCGACCATTGGGAACTCCGCCGCCACAGCGCTCAACCAGGTCCCGGAGGGGTGTGCCGAGGGGTAACTCATAAATCCCGGGGCGAGCGACTGCACCACTCAACGAGAACAGCATGGTCCCCGGACATTTCTCGGTTCCCACTTCATTGAACCAGCCGGCTCCTTTCCGGAGGATGAGCGGAATATTGCACAGCGTCTCCACGTTATTGACGAGCGTGGGCTTCCCATAGAGTCCGAAATCGGTCGGATAAAATGGCGGCTTCTGTCTTGGCATCGCCGGACGGCCCTGCATGGACTCCAGCATCGCAGTTTCTTCGCCGGCTACGTAGCTGCCTTGCCCGGAAAAGACCTCGAGATCAATGTCGCGTCCGGAGCCGAGCACATTCTTTCCGACATACCCCTTCTCGCGTGCCTGTGCCAAAGCATTGTGGAGGTTTTCCTGCTCCTCGTGATATTCATGGTTGACATACAGAAAAGAGGCTTTCGCCCCAACCGTGTAGGACGCAATCAGGCATCCTTCAATCAACTGGTGAGGCGCGTACTTGAGAAGATGCCGGTCCTTAAAGGTCCCCGGCTCGTGTTCGCCGGCATTGCAGACGAAATACCGCTCCTTGACCCGGTGGTTGAGTACCTTGTCCCACTTGACGCCGGTTGGGAATCCTGCCCCGCCTCGACCGCGCAAGCCCGAGCGCTTGATCTCTTCAACAATGTCCTGAGGCCTCGAGTCCGTCACGCAACGCTTCCAGGCTTCATACCCGCCAGTCTTGGCATAGGCGGACAGATCCCACGCAGGCCCATCGAGCGGCCGGAGCACTCGCCCTTCATTCTGGTTGCTGCTCATGGCGTTCAGTTGTGAGATTCGCCTCGGACCCGACGCGTAACTATACGGTTCTACGCGCGAAGCCGTCAAGCAACCGACTTGCTGTGGGGCTCAATTCCGGCCGAGGTGGCCCAGTCGCCCCAATAAACCGTGTGCGCACTGGGCCTTTCAGGGAACGACCCGACTGAGGGGTTATTGAAACTCTACTTGATGTGACTGCCGGCTCCCATAAAGAACAACATAGGGATCGAGAGCATGAAGTTCACCCGGGAAGCGAGCAACGCCGTCCGGCCCCAGGCGGCCATCTCCGGCGGCGGTGGCGGACCACCGGCCGCAGCTTGGGACACCGCGGCAATGATCCTCTTCTGATTCGGCCAGATGATGGCGTGTACATTGGCCATCATGATGATCCCGAGCAACCCGCCGATGCCCAGTGCGTAGGCTCCTGTCCCGCCCTTAGAGTAGAGCCAGAAGTAGAGCACCAGCCCGGCCAAGACCGTAACGGTCGCACCATGTCGAAACCAGTTCAACGCGGCTGGCATGAGCTTCGGGATCACAATGTTCTTCGTCGGTCCGTCCAGGCTCTTCAGAAATGCCGCGTTGATCAGGTTGAAAAAATACAACAGACCGATCCAGGTGATACCGGCCAGAAAATGGATCCAGCGAAACACGATGCCCAACCAATCGGCATCCCCCGCTCCCACGCCGGCCATGCCTAGGAACACGACTATGAGGACGACCGAGAGGCCGACGCCGGCCCACAGGGTCTGATAGGGATCTTCGAGAAACTTCATAACGCCACCGCCTTTCAGGTTAAGTACTTCATCGCAGTCTGTACTCCATGCTCATCAACAATGTCAAGCCGCTGCCTCCCAAGGATCGGCGGCGTCAGGCCATCAGGCGATCGACCGCGTCGCACAATTCGCGGACGGCACGGGCGGACGTGCTCAACGCCGCGCGCTCGTCTGGCGCAAGATCGAATTCGACGACCCGTTCGGCCCCGCCCCGGCCGAGTTGCACCGGAACCCCCACGATGTCCCGCAGCCCATATTCCCCCTCGCACTTGACCGAACAGGGCAAGATCCGCTTCTGGTCCTTCACGATGGCTTCCACCATCTCGACGGCCGCGGCCGAAGGGGCGTAGAACGCGCTGCCGGTTTTCAGCAAATTGACGATCTCGGCGCCGCCGTCCTGCGTGCGTTTCACCAAGGCTTCAAGCCGGTCTTTCGGGAGCAATTCGGTGATCGGCCGCCCAGCCACCGTCGTATGGCGCAGGAGCGGCACCATCGTATCTCCATGCCCTCCCAACACCATGGCATGGATCTCAGCGGGCGAGACGCCCACTTCCATTGAAATGAACCGACGGAATCGGGCCGAGTCTAAGACGCCGGCCATACCCAGCACGCGTTGCCTTGGAAACCGGCTCACGTTCAAGGCCACATGAACCATCGCATCCAGTGGGTTGGTGACCATGACCAGATAGGTCTGCGGCGACCGGGCAACGATCTGCTCAACCACGCCCTTGACGATCCTGGCGTTGGTCGAAAGAAGTTCGTCCCGACTCATGCCGGGCTTCCTCGCGATGCCGGACGTGATAACGGCGACGGCCGATCCATTGGTGGCCTCATAGTTGTTCGCGCCCGTCACGACTGCATCGTGACCATACATGGCGCCGGCCTGCATCAAATCGAGCGCCTTGCCCTGCGGCATGCCCTCGACAACATCCACCAACACCACGTCGTAGGCATTCCGTTCGGCCAGCCGCTGAGCGACCGTCCCTCCGACATTCCCCGCTCCCACTACCGTGATTTTCGGTCTCATATGAACCTCTCTGTCAGGCATCGCCCGTCATTCAGTGAAGCTGTGGTTTACCCGGCTGACGATCGACGAGTTGACCATGGACGCGTTCGCGTGAACCCTCATGATTCACGAGCGTTCGTGACGTTTCTCCCGTTGCAGCGCAGAGCAATGGGTCGCACGACAGTTGCAGTCGAAGGAATCGTGAATCATGCGGGTTAGTGCGCCTCGTGCTCCGTCCAGCCAGCCACCTTGAAATTGATGGTGCACACGAAGTTCTCACCGTCGTAGAAATTCACCTTGATCTTTTTCTTGCCGTAGCGCTCGGCCAGAAACTCCTCCGGCGCGTCGATTAAGCCTTGATACAGGCCCGGCTCATAACTGCCCAATTCGACAAAGGTGACGATCATCCCGCTTTTCACTTCCTGAAGAATCTTGGCCCAACAACGCGGGTAGACTTCCCAGAATTTGGCATCGATCTCTTCGCGGGTTGGCTCGCGCCGTTCTTCTCCCGGCTTCACATCGCGGTTGGCAAATTTAGCCAATCGCCTGACATAGGGATACTGCTGGCCGGTGAACAGCTTATAGATCCACTGCGGCACATCCCGTTTGGTCGTATCAGCGGTCATTCGATCTCCGGGCGCGTGCCGACCGTGGATTACTGATCCAATCGACTTGCCGCATGATCCGATAGAGTCGTCCTATTACCATCTTGATGTCCACGCAGACGTTACGACGTCAATCGGTGATACACCCGCGGCAACCGTTCCGGCAAGCCCTGGACATCGTCAATGACCACATACCTCACCTCTCCGTACATGCGGCGCAGATACCCCTCCGCCTCTCGGTCCACCGTGATGCAAAAGGGCACGATCCCCTTTGCGGTCGCTTCGCGGAGGGCCATCTTGGTATCCTCAAGAGCGTACTCCTCGGCATAGTGATCGTCCAACGGGCGTCCGTCGCTGAGCAGCACGAGCAACTGCACCCGCGCCTCCGTGAGCTTGAGCTTGGCCGCCGCATGCCGAATAGCCGCTCCATCGCGATTCTGATACATCGGCTGCACCGCTCCGATGCGACCCGCGACCCGGGACCGATTCTGCTCATCAAAGTTCTTGAGCACCACGAAATCGACGTCCTGCCGGCCCCGTCCGGAGAATCCGTACAGCGCATACTCGTCTCCGATGGCCTCCAACGCCTCACAGAGCAAGACCAGCCCGGCCTTCTCGACATCGATGACACGACGTCCATCCTCTGCGATGGTCCGCCCGGTAGACCCGCTCAGGTCCACAAGAAAGGCCACCGCCACGCTGCGATCTTGCCGATCCCGCCGGATGTACAGACGATCCGTCGGATCGGCGCCTGCAGCAAGGTCGGCGCGCACGGAAACCGCAGCATCCAGATCCACATCGTCGCCATAGGTCTGCCCCCGAACCTGGCGAAACGCCGGCGGACGGATGCCTTCAAAATAGCGCCTGAGGACGCGAATGGCCGCGCCATGCTCACTCAAGACCGTTTCCACGAAGTCCGCATCTTCCGAGGCCTGTCGTCGCTCGCGGAGGCAACACCAGCGCGAACGATAATCCCTGATCGTGCCGTCCCATTCGTCATAGTGATAGGTCCCGGCGTCGATTGCTCCCTGCTCCCAGCGAGGCTGTCGCTTGTCTTCGATGGCAGTTACCTCGTCGGCTGAGTGATCGGGCGCCGCATGCGAGTCAGCCAGCCCCCGCTCGGTCCGTGTCAGGTCGCGCGTCTGATGCTCGGTTGCACGTTGCCTTGAACTCGCGACCTCCTTCCCATTCGATTCACTCTTCCCCCGGTCGGGTTGGTCGCCCCCGCCCGCCTCGGCCCGCTGCTCATCTGCCCCGATGAACTCCGGTCGCATCCCTCCGCGATAGGACCAATTGTCGATCGGTTGATAGGCATCGGTGATGGTCTCCGAGGCCTGTTGCCCTCCGACCATCGGCTCTACCGCACTCTCCTGGGGACGATGGTCCGGCGCCTCCTCCGATGCTGCAGCGGCCGTCCTGAGGAGCTCGTCCATTCTCACGTAAACCTGGTCGATAATTCGTATGACATCGCCGGCCGTGACCTGCTCGGCAAGCACCGCACGACCAAGCCCCCAACAGTCCGCCACAACCTGCCGTATCGCGTCTGAAATCGATACATCGGATATCCCGCTCGATGCGAGCAGGATGGCATCAAGCACCATCTCGCGCATCGACATCCCGTGCGTCAACGAACGCAAGGACAGCGCAGCCTTGGTCGCCGCGTCGAGATCGGCGCGCAAGCCTGGATATTCGACGCGCAGACGCCCTTCGATCCGGGCATCTTCAAGAATCGTCCACAGGTCCCGGATCACGCCCGGCTGGGGATACAGGGCGAAGAAATCGACCAGGGTGCGCGGGGTCGACTTCGCCTCCTGCGCCGAACGGCCATACCGTGCCGCAACGGTCTCGGCAAGGTCGCCCAATTCCGCCATGGCCAGATCATAGGTACCGAATTCGAGATGTCCCGCTTCATGCGCCACCATGACAAGATAGGCGCGCCGATTGGCCTCGCGATCTGACTCCCGACGCATCACGGACGGGAGGTAGATGGTTCGACCGTCAGCACTGACGGTAGCCCGAGCACGGGGCATTGCAGGCTGCCCTCTGCCGCTGGTCCCTGCCGCACCGTCGGGCAATGGCTCAACCCTGACATTCCGTCCACAGAGCGCCTGCGCAAACAGGGTGAGCGATCGCGCCACCTGGCGAAGCGGCACTCCACTCTGCGCTTCCTCCAAGGAGGCGAGAGCCTTGCTCGTCTCCAACGCAAAATACGCCCTGGCTCCCTCCACACTGTAGGCCAACACCTCCATCCCGCTCTTGAACCAAGCTTCGAACACCTGCCATGCATGATCGTCCGTTCCAACCAGCCCCGCCATGCCGGAGCAGCGACGCAGGTAGGCCTGCGCAACGCTCGCATCCCGTTCCGCCACCAGCAGACCGTACTGCAACATACGTGGCTGCCAGCCGGCCGGAATCGGTTGCAACAATGCCGGGGCCTCGGCCAGGACCTCCAACGCCAGTTGCGGATCCTGCTCGGCCAACGTCCCGGCGATCCGGATGATCAATCGCCGTGCGGTCGCTTCCGGAAGATCTTCCAGCAGTGCGGGGGTCGTACGGAAGAACTCCAGCGTCGCCATGTAATCCGGCTTGCCGAACTGATTGATCGTGATCAGCTTGAGGGCCAAACTGGTCCAGCTTCGCAGATCTTCCAACTCGATGACTTTGACGATTTTCGGACTCTCCCGGAAAAACTCGCCGCCGAGCACATAGTTCACGTCGCTCAGTTCCAACCCCTGATCGACCCATTGCACGAGTTGTTCGTGAGACAGAGCCCCCATCAATTCCGGCGCCACTCGTAGAAACTCCAAGGTCATCCCGGGATCTCGTTCGACCAGCTCCAGGCCCATCGTCAGGACGCGCAGGCGATCGTCTCTGGACGACATCAACCCCAAGAGTAAGGGACTCTCTTTGGCATACTTGAGTGCCGAAGCGCCTGAGGATTCCGCCATGCCGACTGCCAAGTCGAGCCAGGGGCCAAGATCGTCCAGGCCGACTCGACGGTGAAGCTCAGGCAGCGCCTCGGTCGCCGCACGGGCCACTTTCGGAGATGCGTCCTCCAATTCCTGAAGCAACGCCGTGGCGGCCGACGCCAGCCCCAGCCGCTCGATCTCAGCTTCCAACGTGGCGATGAGTGCTCCATCCAGGCAAACAGCCAGGGATTGCGTCAGCCGATCTCGCCATGAGCTCCCTGAAACTGCCATGTGGCCTGGGTCTCCTTACTCCTGTGGGCTTGCACCGGAAGGGGAAGGAAATGATTGTAAAGGAGGGCATTCCGCTTGTAAACTTCAAGGATCGCGTCCCACGGCGCCGTGTCGCATCAACAATGAGGCCGCAGACCATGGCAGGACCGACCCAGACCAGTCTCGACAAGATGTGGAAATTCGCGAAGGGCTTCGCGGAAAAGAGCGGGACGACATTCCATCCAACGCCGGCCGTCACGGAAGCCGTCATCAAGGGCTTGGCAGCCCATGTCGATGAACTCGGCAGGCCCCTCTGTCCCTGCAACTTCTACCAGGACAAGCAGGCCGAGGTGAAGCTTCGGCGCTGGATCTGCGCCTGCGACGAAATGCAGATCTATAAATACTGCCACTGTCTGCTGTTCGTGAACGAGGAAGGCATGCCGATCACGGAGTACCTGCCGGAGGATCACGAAGGACGCCAGGTCTACGGCCTCATCCCCGATCCCGCCCCGACCAAAGGCCGCGCGCTAAAACACAAGACGCAGCAATCGACACCCATCCCAGCGGCTGTAGAACAATCAGGCGTGTTGCATTCCTAGCCACGGTCGGTGCGGCCCGTCCACATGAAAAGTACCCTGCGTCCTGCAGCGCATTGCAGGATTTTCTCGCAGGTCACATCCCAACAGTTACAATGAGGCGGAAGGGCCGGCCCAGGTACGCGCCTGCAACGAGCAGTGCCTCACTAGGAGATTCCCACCTTATTGACGCTCAGCTCTCGAACCGAGATGGTCTGAGTGGCTTCCACTGCGCGCATCGAGCCGTGCCATAAATGTTCACTCAAAGCTTGCTCGTGCTACTTCCCTGGAAGGGCACTCGTACTGGTCCTACTGCGGCCGTCACGACCCGTTGCACATAAGAGAAAACGCAACGGATCCCCCGGCGCTTTCTGAAGCGCGGCCTCCGGGAGCAAGGGATCGGTACGAGTGCCTTCCCCCTCTGATCGCGCGGGCTCCGGGAGCACCCGAGACCATCACGGGCTGACCCGCCTTCGACTTACTGCCACCCTGACACCTCATACCCCTTCTCCGCCAAACAGCGATTGACGACGTTCACGTAGGCTTGGTTGGGCGCGGATGAGCCGAACATCCATCCGAATAATCCACTCAACAGCCCCCAGACAAACCCCGACACGGCTCCCACCGCTGCCCCGATGCCCGGGGAGCCGGAGATCGCGCCGCCTACGGCCCCGCCTGCCGCCCCGGCCCCGGCGCCGATCACCGCGCTGCCCGCCGTGCGGCCCGCCGCGCCAGTTCCTTCCTCGGCTCCAGCCTTTTCGGCGACGACGCGGCAGTCCTGAATGTCCTTTTCGGCCGTCTCTTCCCCCGCTGACTGCAAATGGGCGTTCGGATAGAGAATCGGTCTTGGACCGGAACAACCGAGCAAGCCGTTGAGAATCGAGCAGAGGCAGAGGACACTCACAGCCTGCGACCATGGATATGTTGTATGCGTCATAGTCGCAATTTTTCGATCAGCGAGTGAGCCGGTAACCCTTTGAGCAGGATCTGTTTTCGCCTCGCGGTAGATCCGGAGCGAATGACGATCGACCCTGATGAGATCCCGCAAGTCTTGGCCAAAAAACGAATCAGTGCCTCGTTGGCCGCACCATCCACCGGCGGCGCCGCGACTCTTATCTTCAGCGCGTCGCCGTGAGGCCCGACACATTCCGTACGTGATGCATTCGGCTGCACATGGACCGTCAACACCGCCCCTTGAGCGGTCTCGTGAATGAAGCCGGTGCTCATGAAAACCGGTGAAGACATTCAGAGGAGCCGCACGATCTCGCGAAGTTCCTGGAGGCGCTTGACGAATACATCGAGGTGCGCGACCCACCTGCTTGAGCCGTGTCACTGCTTCCACAGACGTTTGAAGATAGTCCAGATTTCCTGCTTCAGGGTCGTGGGGGGATCAAGAGCGGCCTTGGAACTGACCTCCAGCATGGTCGTGAAATTCTCAACCGTGTGGACGCCGATGGCCGCCTTGGCCTGGGTCAGGTACTGGATCAGATAATGGCCGGCTTCGAGATAGAGTGGGTAGTTGAACCTGGATGCTCGGCGCGAGGAGAGCGGTTGGCAGATGAATCGGTCGACGCATGGCGGCCCCGATGTCAGGTCAGAACACCGCTTTGATCAGCTCGCCGATCGTGCGCTGCATGTCCGCATCGTCGGTGATGGGACGGGCGATCGCGACGTCGCAGGCGCGACTCGGCTCGACGCCCTGCCGGATCAACGTGCCGGCGTAGACCAGCAGCCGGGTGCTGACGCCTTCCTCAAGCCCATGATGCTTCAGGTTACGCACTTTTTCACCCAGTTTCACGAGTGCACGCGCCATCTCGCCCGTGACCCCGGCCTCTCGCTCGATGATGCGGGCCTCGACGGCTGCCACAGGATAGGTGAATTCGATCGCGACAAACCGCTGCTTGGTGCTCTGCTTCAAATCCTTGAGGACGCTTTGATAACCGGGATTGTAGGAGATCACCAGGTGGAAGTCGTCGACGGCTTCAACGATCTGTCCCTTCTTTTCAATCGGCAGGAGGCGCCGGTCGTCGGTCAAGGGATGAATGATAACGGTGGTATCCTTCCGCGCCTCGACAATTTCGTCGAGGTAGACGATCGCACCGTGTTTCACGCCCAAGGTCAACGGACCGTCCCTCCACACCGTTTCTTGCCCGCGCAGAAGATAGCGGCCCACAAGATCGGAGGCCGTGAGGTCTTCGTGACAGGCGACGGTGATGAGCGGCCGTCCCAAACGGTGAGCCATGTGCTGCACGAACCGGGTCTTTCCACAGCCGGTCGGTCCCTTGAGCATAACCGGCATGTGGTTCTGTGCCGCCGTCGCAAAGAGCCCCACCTCACCCTGCGACTCAAGATAGAAGGGCTCCTGCTCGATGCGGTATCGCTCGATCTCGAACTCGTGGCCTTTGTCGGTCATGTCGTCATCAATCGACTATGGATCGCGAGAAATCAGGCTGCCGATGGTCAGCACCTTAAACGGAAGACAGCGTGAAGATCAAGGGAGCGGCGGCGGCGCGGCCAACAAGCGGATGGGAATACGCCGGCGCTCAGGCGATGGCCTTGGCGGCGGGAGCGGGTCGGTCCAGCACCTCTCGGACCTTCTGCGCAAGTTCCTGAGGGGAGAACGGTTTTTGGAGCAGCGCGGCGTTCACGCGGATGCCTCCCTTGGCGAACACCGGATGGTCGGGATAGCCGGACATATAGAGGACCTTCAGTTCCGGTCGAGCCAGACAGAGTTTCTCTGCGACTTCGGGACCACTCATCTGCGGCATGACGACATCGGTCAGCAGCAAGTGAATCGGCCCGAGATGCTTGGCGCCCGTCAGCAGGGCCTCGATGCCGTGCCGTGCCAACAAGACCGAATAGCCGTGCATCCGCAACGTCTCCTGGACGAGGTAGCGGACGGCCGGTTCGTCCTCGACGACCAACACCGTTTCCTTGCCGCGCACCTCAGATTGCATGCCGCCGTTTGATTCGGCGACAAGATCCGCCTCTTCCACGCATGGAAAATAGATTCTGAAGGTTGCGCCCTCACCGGGCATGCTGTCCACCTCGATATGCCCCCCGGTCTGTTTCACGATGCCGTACACGGTGGAGAGGCCAAGCCCGGTGCCTTTCCCCTTTTCCTTGGTCGTAAAGAAGGGCTCAAAGATATGCGACCGGATCTCAGGGTCCATGCCGCATCCGGTGTCCTGGATGGTCAAGAGCACATAGGCGCCCGGCTCCAGCATCACGGGCGCGAGCCGG
Source organism: Nitrospiraceae bacterium (assembly GCA_050246315.1). Lineage (GTDB taxonomy): Bacteria > Nitrospirota > Nitrospiria > Nitrospirales > Nitrospiraceae > Nitrospira_G. The sequence continues at coordinate 83,103 of JBFWWG010000010.1, forward strand.
TGCCGCTTGTCGATCATCACATTGGCGGTGGAAACGGTCAGTTTGCCTCCGTCCGGCATGGCGTCATGTGAGTTGACCGCCAGGTTCATAATGACCTGTTCGATCTGCGTCGGATCAGCCTTGATCTTGCCCAGCGAAGGAGCGAGCACGGTACCTAGTTCGACGAGGTCCTCTCCGATCAAGCGGCGCAACATGCCGTCCATGCCGGAGATCACTTCGTTCAGGTCCAGAGTCTTGGTGGAGACAAATTGGCGCCGGCTGAAGGCCAGCAACTGATTCGTCAATCCGGCGGCTCGATCTCCGGCCTTTTTTACCTCCTCGACCTCTTTTCTCATCGGATCGTCCGACCGCAAACGCCCCATGATCAGTTCGCAGTATCCCCGGATGACCGTCAGCAGGTTGTTGAAGTCATGGGCGATGCCTCCCGCGAGCCGGCCCACCGCTTCCATCTTCTGGCTCTGCCGCAATTGCTCTTCCGTTTGTCGGAGCGCCTCCTCCGCGCGCAGCCGTTCAATCAATTGCCCGATGCGGAATCCGAAGTCCGCCGCCATTTTCAACAGCTCCTCGTCCGGCTCGCGTACCTCCATAACATAGAGCTCGATGACGCCGTGCACCTCCTGGCCGACCCGGATAGGAAACCCGAAGGCGCCGTGCAGACCGGCCTGAAAGGCCGAGGAGCGGCGTGGGAAATTGGGGTCCGTGGTGACGTCGGAGATCCACGCGGGCTTGCCGGCAGCCCAAATCCTTCCCGGAAGTCCGTTGCCCACCGTGAAACACAGTCGCCACGTCTCCCCGACAAATTCCTCCGCCACACCCGGCGCGGAGACCCGAATGTCGAAACAATTGAGTCGCTGGTGCGGCTTATCCAACATCCACCACACTCCGACCGACCACCCCAGGTGATCGCAGATCGCTTGAAGAATTTTCGGACAAATATCCTGGATCGACTTGGATTCCGCCAGAATCTGCGTGATGGCAAACTGCGCGGCCAGTCGTTGTTCGGTTCGCCGGCGCTCGGTGATGTCGCGCACAAACACGCTGAAGATGTGCGTATGTCCGATCAGGGACGGAGAGACCGTCAGCTCGACGGGCAACTCCCGTCCGTCCTTGCGACAGGCCGTGGTTTCCACGCGCTTGTTCAAAAACGCGCCCTCTCCTGTCGTGAGAAAGCGATGGAGGCCCTGTTGATACAACTCTCGATACTGCTGAGGGATGATCGTCTCGGCGAGCTGGCGTCCTATCGCCTCGGCTCGAGTCCAACCGAATAGGCGGACTGCCTGGGTATTCCACTCCGTCACCAGGCCGTCGGCGTCCATGCTGATGACGGCATCCAACGACGTGTCCACGACGGCTTTGACGCGCTGTTGGCCCTGCAGGAGGGCGGACTCGGCCGCGCGGGCACATTGACTCTCGTACCGCGCCTGGACACACTCCCGCTGAAGGCGACGGGCGGACCAGAAGAGCAGGCCGAGCGCCGGCAATCCGACCGCCGCGCTCGCCAAACCCAGCCTCCATAGCATGCCGTGAATCGGCGTCAAAATGTCGCTGCGATCTCTGCGCAACAGAATGGACCAGCCGTAGTCATTGAATTCTCCGAACCCCTGGGTCTGCGCATAGCCGGTCACAACCGGCACATGCCGTCGTAGGTGCTCCTCCTCGACATAGCCAGGCTTTCCCATCAGGCTCAGGAGCGCAGAAGGGAGTCCCCTCTCCAGGAGATTGATGGGGGCATGGTGGGTCGCCGCATCGATGAACACGTCCCCGGAACGGGACATGAATTGATATTCAAGCGTCCCGGAGAAATCCTCGCTCGCCTCCATGGTTCGAAGCGTGCGGGTCAGCAGGTTATCCAACGTGCTGATCCCGATTCGGCCGGTTGTGACCCCTAGAAACTCCCCTTTAGGGCTGATGATGGGTGCGGTGAAGGAGATCGCTTCCTGTCCACCGGCCTCCCGATGGACCGACGCCTCCGTGATGTGAAAGGCCTTTCGCTCCCGGCTGATCCGGAACCAGTCCGCCTGCTCATACTCCAACCCGACCATCTTGGGATCGGTGGCGACAATGACCCGTCCATGCGCATCGGTCACGCCCAGCCACGTATAGACCGGGCCGTAGCTTTTCCTGATCCATTCGAGATAGTCATTCATATAGGCACGATCCGCCATTTTCGTGCTGAACACTCGCGCCGTAATGCCGACATCGGCGTATCGCTCGGACAACAGACGATCCAGTTTTTCAGTGATCTCAGAGGCTGCCAAGGCAAGGCTTTCCCCCGCGGTCTCGACCAACCGTACCTCCACATAACGGAGTCCCAACATGACGGTCGTAAAGGCCACGACGGTCAACGCGATGATGAGGAACAGGAGCCACTGGTAGGGCTTGGGCGGAGCGGCGTCTGATCGTTTGGGCGGCGACATTTACGGTTCTTGCGCAACGTAGGTTCGAACCTGATGCACCGGATGATAGGCCTGCTTGGATTGCGCGAGGCTCGGCAGACCAAAGGCGTCCATCGTATTGATGAATCGATAGCCCCAAGCGAGGGCCGAGCGGACGCCCTCCCGGAACACATATTCCGCCAATCCGGACATGGATCGGTCGGTGATTTCAGCCAGCATGCACCAGACTTCTCTGGTCAGGGCGCCGCCGAAGGTATAGGCCCGGATACGGCCATCGACCCGCACAACCTGCCCGGCCAGACCGAGCGGTTCCGCATTGGCCAGTAACTCCAGATGAAACGAGCGACTGTCCTCGAGGCAATAGCGGGCCGCTTCATTTTGGTCTTGGCGCAACTTGCGGTCCTGCCACTCTTCATAAAGTGCCGCGCAGGCCGGCGCGTCAGCGGACTGGTAGCGAGTGATCGTGGCCCGATGCGTACGGCAGAAGTGGTTATAGGACGCGCGCTGCGACTTGTAGTCGTCGCCACGGAGCTCCGCTAGATCGTTGGCTCGATAGAGATACTCCGGCTCTTTCGGGACGACTCGATAGCCCCAAGCCTCCAGCTCAGCCTTCCAGGTCGCCGGAACCGATTCGATGCGCGCCGCCAAGGAGCGACCGTTGCGCCGATTCATCCAGGCGAAAAGGCTCGCGATCCGCGCTTCGGTCGGAACGGAGCCCGGTCCAAGCGGCGGCACCGGCATGAAGATCCCGTCGGGCGATTCGGCGAACAGACAGAGGTATCCGTCCAGGTCCGCCCAGGAATAGGACAACACCTGGCGCCAGAGGTAATGGTTCGCAAACGACCAGGCGGAGGGCACGATCTCGGGCAACAGCGGGCTTGCCGCGGCCGCAGTTTCGAACCGAACACGATCGGCCAATTCCAAGGGCCTGGGCAACAGATCACTCCACGGACCGGTCACCCCGGTCGTCAATCGGACCGTCAAGGCCGGCAGCGATTGCAGCACGACCACGTCCTCTTGAAACCGCGTCACTAGGGACGGATGCCGCTCGACCAGTGTCAGCACCGAATCCTGTTCAAGGTAGCGGGCGGTCTCGGCTACGTACTCGCGGAACGCCGATTGGTTCGACAGACCCGTTTGATTGTCGAAGAGAAAGGGACACTTCATGTCCCAACCCAACAGAACTTCCCGATGAGTTCGGTCCCACATCACGGCCAGCGGATACAGCCGGCAATCCAGCGGCCGGACGTCATAGATCCGACAATGGTGCGTCTCGACATCGAACGCCGGACAGAGGTAGCCCTGACCGGCCGCATGGGGTTGCACCTCGATCTGGCACCCGGCGGGATCACGGAAGGATGAGGACGAGAGGCCCCGACTGAGAGCAACCTGAATCTCTTCGCCGGTGAAATAGGGCCTCAGGAAACTATCGGCGTCCGGGAAGCGGCAGCAGACCTCGCAGGCCAGACAGGTCTCGCTCGGCACATAGTGGCCGACCCGTTCAATCTGAATCAGCTCGCCGGCCCGTGGTTCCACGCTGGATGAGGCAACCATCAGAAGCATCCCTGAAGCGGAGGCCAATTGTAACACCGTTTCCAAGAAGCTCCTAATGTTTCGCGCAACCGCTTGAACTCCACTCTCAACGGGGGTTCCCTTGACCGCGGGGTTGACGGCCCAACTCCTGCTGTCAGCGACGGCCCCCTCAGAAGAATGGGCATGGACGGCCGCCAATCACCTAGGCATCAGTACGATCATGGCGGTCTATTCGATCCCCATCCGACCATCATCTCTGTGATCGCCCCGACCTCGTATCAGCTCATATTCCAGAACAGGTTCTTCCGGCTTTCGTGTGGGGAGCGAGGATAGCCCTTATCGCCTCGGCTGACGAAGGCCGGGCGTCTCCGGGCCTTGCCCTGATGCGATGGTGTCGCCGCCCTCTTCTCATGTCGTCCTGGTGGTCGCCGCGCCTCTGAGGCCGCGCCGGAGCGCGAAGCCGGCGCGACGACACCCGAGCCCGGCACCTGACTGGCTTGCGCCCGCCCGGGCCGCGGCCCTCCGCGCGCCGCCCTTCCAGCCTCGCCTCACGCCTGTCCCGGGGAGCAGAGCGAGGGAGGCCCGCTCGCATTGCCGGAGGATCGGGGCCCCACCGAGGGCACGGCAGGAAGGAAAGCTGGACCTGGCCGATGCCCCACGGTCGCCAGACCGTGGCGGAGCGAATTCCAGAAGGGTTCCGCCTGCGGAGCCCCGGAAGGGTCGATCCGGGAGGCGCGAGAGCGGGCATCCCCTCGCCCGCGCCGAGGGTGTGGGTTTTACAAGCAACCCACCCGATTTCCGGAAGAGCCCCAGAACAAGACCGCCTGAAACAAATTCGCTGACCGCTGCGCGCGCACCTGTGACGAATCGATCGCCAACTGCGCGGCTCCTTGCTCGTTCCGCCCAATGCCCGAAGCCGTCGCCACCGCGCCGATCCATGCGATCTGCACCGGCGATTTATTGGCGGCGGACGCGGCCGTCTACGAGGCGAAATCGGCCGGGAAGAATTGAGTCCGTGTCACAGAGAAGCGTCAGCTTGCCCACCAACATGAGAGGTAGCGGAACGATGGACCACGCGCCGGCGGCGGTCCTCCGCTTCGGAAACCTCGCGCCCAGCTACGTTGTGTTGCACCACTTCTCTGCCCGTCCCCTTGAGTGCCCATCGGTGCCATGCTACGATGACTTTCGAATCGGCTTCTCAGTGCGGCAGGTTGATTCGTATGATTCGCCGGGACCTCAGAACCCGAACCCAACGGGAGACTCCGCGGGAGACCTCGCATTGGCACTCGTGCACCATTGGCAGGAGCAGCCAGCCACAGACGCTGCCTCTCATCGCTGCTCCACAATTCGCCGCCAACTGATCCGCGCAGGTTTGTGGTCCGTCTCATCCTCGAACGGAGAGGCGACGGGTTTCACCTCGCACTGGAGAATTGCGACGACGCCGTTTTGGCTGACCCCGGACGACCTGGCGTTTTTCTCCGATCTCGGCGGACGCCTGCTGTCGTTCTATCGAGCCCTCAACCGTCTGTACCTCGAGAGCGTGAAGGGTTCGCAGCCTCCGTGGGCGGCATCCTATCTGGATCAGGGCAAGCCTGAATCCCTGCTGACCTACAGCCGGATGAATCGGTTCCGACAAGCCCTGCCCGCCGTCATCAGGCCGGATGTGTTGCCGACCGACCACGGCATGGTCATTACGGAACTCGACTCGGTCCCCGGCGGCATCGGCGTGACCGCAGCGCTCACGCATTTCTATGAGGAGGCGAGGTCGTGCGAGTGGAATTGGATCGGCGGCGCATCCGGCATGATGGGGCGGTTCGGCGAGATGCTGCGGCATCAGATCGGATCGCGAACCGGGATCGTCGCCATCGTCGTCTCGGACGAAGCGAAAGAGTACCGCCCGGAAATGGAGTGGGCGGCCGATCGGCTGCGCGCGGGAGGATTGGACACAGCCTGTATCCATCCGCGCGACCTTCGCTTTACCGAGGAGGGGTTTCGCGCGCAGGTCGGGACGGAGGAGCGCCCGGTGGCCGCCGTCTATCGCTTCTTTGAATTGTTCGATCTGAAAAACATCCCCAAGGTCGAACTGCTCATGTACGGCGCGAAGAAGGACCTGGTGGAGGTGACGCCTCCGTTCAAACCGGCCTTGGAGGAAAAACTGGCCTTCGCGCTGTTGCACCACCCTCTGCTGACTCCATTCTGGGAGCGGGAACTGGGGGAAGACCTGTATGAATCGCTGAAATCGCTGATGCCCCAGACCTGGGTTCTGGACCCCAGTCCGATCCCACCGACCGCCGTGATTCCCAACCTCACGCTCGGTGGAAGGCCGGTGTCCGATTGGCGATCGCTCGCCAAGGCAGGCCAAAAGGAACGCCGGTATGTCCTGAAGCCTTCGGGATTTTCCGAACAGGCGTGGGGCAGCCGCGGTGTCTCAGTGGGGCATGATCTGCCGTCGGCCGAATGGGAAGCGGCGCTCGATCGCGCCCTGGCCTCGTTTCCACAGACTCCCCACGTCCTTCAGGTGTTTCACAAGAGTCGGTCCGGACACGTCACGTATCACGACCCCGACAGCGGTGAGATCCGATCCATGACGGGACGGGCTCGCCTGTGCCCCTACTACTTCGTGGTGGAGGGGCGCGCCGAGCTGGGCGGAATCCTCGCGACCGTCACCCCGGTGGAGAAAAAGGTCATTCACGGGATGCAGGATGCCGTCATGGTACCCTGCGCCGTCGCCCCCGTTACGTGAGAGAGGATATTCGATGGCTCTGACGCTCTATCACGTCCACTGGTGTCCGGACTGTATCGAGGTTCGGGACAAACTCGACTCCCTGGGGCTGCCCTACGAGAGCGTCGTGGTGCCGGATTTCCGGCCGATGCGAAAGCAGGTGTTCGAGGTCTCCGGACAGTATTTCGTGCCCGTCCTTCAGGATGGGGAGACCGTGTTGACCGAGACGGATGAGATTGTGGCCCACCTGGATCGGCTGCGCACGGCGACCGGGATCGAATAGGCCTGATGATGTTCAAGAAGACCGACGCAAAAACAAGGCCGGCGGGCCTTGTCGGTATCCTGCTTGCTGCCCCCTGCGCAAGCACGCGATGCATCTGAACCAAAGGAGCCGTCGTGGAAGAGTGGAGACGCATTCTCGCTGACAGCCTGGTCAAGCCGAAGCAGCTTGCCGAACGATTCGGTCTGGATGCCGAGGAGCTCGAAGCCGTGGTTGGCCCCTACCCGATGCGGATCACACCGACGGTCCTGGCCACGATGAAGGAGAAAGGGGACGCGATCTGGAAACAAGTCGTCCCCCAGGCGGACGAGCTGGCCGACGCGGACGCGGAGGACGATCCCCTCGAAGAAGATCTGATGAGTCCCGTGCCGCACTTGGTCCACCGGTATCCGGACCGTGTGCTCCTGATGGTGACCAATCAGTGCCCGATCTATTGCCGCTTCTGCACACGCAAGCGGCTCGTGGGCAAACCCGGATTTCTGAAAAAAGGCGAGCTGGACCGAGCCATCGCCTACCTGCGGGATCACACGGAAGTGCGGGACGTCATTCTCTCAGGCGGCGACCCGCTCCTGCTGCCGGACCATCTGCTGGAGCGTATCCTCAAGGCGCTACGAACGATTCCGCATTTGGAGCTGATCCGGATCGGCTCGCGCGTCCCTGGCACCTTACCGGAACGGATCACGACGAAACTCTGCGAGATGCTCAAGAGGTATCATCCGTTTTACATGAACCTCCACTTTAACCACCCGGACGAGTTGACCCCCGAGGTCAAACACGCCTGCGGGATGTTGGCGGATGCCGGGATTCCCCTGGGCTCCCAAACGGTGTTGCTCAAAGGGGTGAATGACGATCCCGAGGTCATGAAACGACTCATGCATCAATTGCTGCTCGCCCGAGTGAAACCCTATTACCTCTATCAGGCCGACCTGACCAAGGGGACCAATCATTTCAGGACCACGGTGGAAACCGGTATGCAGATCATCAAGGCCCTGCAGGGACATACGAGCGGTATGGGGGTTCCGCACTTCGTCATCGACGCGCCGGGCGGCGGCGGCAAGATTCCCGTGCTCCCACCCGACTATCTCGTACACATGGACGAGGAGGCGGTCGTCTTGCAGAACTACGAGCAGAAGACCTTCCGTTACCCGCAACCCTCTGTCGGGGGGAAGCGAGAGCTTCCAATGGCCGGCGTCTATGCCGCCTCCTCGCCCGCACGAGACGGCTACGCCGTCTGCGGAGACAGCTTTGCCGGCAAGCTCGACGGTTTTGCCGCCTGGGGGAACAGTTGCGGGGGGGATTACGACGACCTGTGACGACACGAGCACGCCAGTCCGGGATTTTTCCCTACCAGCAGCTCAGGCAGCTTATGGCGAAGGGCGCCATCACCGCCGCCCAGCCGATCGAGGACCGGCAGATCCAGCCGGCGAGTTTGGACCTTCGCTTGGGCACCAAGGCCTACCGCCTGCTGGCCAGCTTTCTTCCCGAGCAAACGGAAATCACCAGCCGTTTGAACGTGCTGGACTTCTACCAATCCGACCTCGTGATGTACGAGATGGACCTCACGGAGGGCGCAATCCTGGAGAAGGGGCACGTGTATCTCGTTCCGCTGCTGGAGCGACTCAACCTGCCGTCCACCTTGCGGGCCAGGGCCAACCCGAAGAGCACGACCGGCCGTCTCGATATTTTCACCCGAGTCGTCACCGACCTGAATACCGGATACGACGAGATCCGCGCCGGCTATCGCGGCCCACTGTACCTCGAAGTCGTGCCGCGCTCGTTCACGATCAAGGTCAAGACCGGCCAATCACTCAATCAAATCCGTTTCGTACAAGGGCAGGTCGCGATGTCCGACGCGAGGCTGTTGGCCCAGCACCGGAACGACCCGCTGGTCTACCACAACCTGGCGACTGCCAAACCGCTGGGCTCGCGCGAGCTGCGGCTGGACCGTGGATTGTTTCTGCGGATCGACTTGAAAGGCGTGGAGCGGGACGAGCAGCCCATCATCGGCTATCGCGCCAAGAAAAACAGCCACGTGATCGACCTCTCCAAGGTCGGCCACTACCGCGCAATCGATTTTTGGGAGCCGATCAAGCGGCGGCGGGAAGGCAGCCTGTTGCTGGAACCGGAGGAATTTTACATCCTGGCCTCAAAAGAACGAGTCCGAGTCCCCCCCGGCTACGCGGCGGAGATGGTCGCTTATGAAGCTGCCTGCGGAGAACTCCGAACACATTACGCCGGGTTCTTCGACCCGGGATTCGGCTACGGCGGCAAGGGTGAGGTGCACGGCACCCAGGTGGTGCTCGAAGTCCGGCCCCACGACGTGCCCTTCCTGATCTACGATGGACAAACCTTTTTCAAGGTTGTATATGACAGGATGCTCGATGCCCCCAGTCACGTCTACGGCATGGCCTTGGGCTCTTCCTATCAACGCCAATCCCTGACCCTGAGCAAACATTTCAAAGTTTAGTGAACCCGATGAGCGACGATTCACCACCGGATGACGGGCAGCAGACTGCCAGCCCCAGAAAACCACGGCGCGTGCCCGAGCACCAACACGTGATCGGGCTGATGATCGGCACGGCCTTGATGTTTCTCGGCTTCCTGACCGTCCTGCTCTCCATCAGCGGTGGATTCGAAATCGATGTGAAACCCATCCTGCTCTATTTTGGCGGGCTGGCGATTTGGGCCAACGCCACCGTCGAGAACGTCACCGTGCGCTACCTGGTCATGGGCGGCTCCATCATCGCCGGCCTGGCCTTCTTCCACTTCGGCGAGGTGCTGTTCTGGCACAAACAGGTCATCTTCTGGGGGACCGTCATCCTCGTCTCGTATTTCATGTTCAAGACGAGCGCGCCGGGAGAATAGCCCGCCTCACCCCATGACCATCTCCGTGGTTATGCCCGTACTGAACGAATCGCGGGCATTGGCTGTCACCCTCCCCCACACCCTTTCGCTCGGCTTCGACCAACTGATCATCGTAGACGGCGGCAGCGCCGACGGCACCGTGGAGCAGGCCCGAGCGGCTGCCGGGCAGCGCTCGCCCCACCAGGATGTGTCTTCTGTGGCGCTCATCACCGCGCCGGCCGGCCGTGCGACTCAGATGAACGCCGGTGCCACTGTGGCCCAGGGCGAGGTCCTACTGTTTCTGCACGCAGACACGCTCCTTCCTAGCGACGCCCGGCTACAGATCACGAAGACCCTCGACGATCCTGCCGTCGTCGCCGGGCGGTTCGACGTCCGGTTCGATCGCGATACGCCGCTCAGCCGCATCATCGCTCAGTTGATGAATGTACGTTCCCGCCAGACCGGCATGATAACGGGCGATCAGGCGCTCTTCGTCCGAACCAGTACCTTCCGGGCCCTCGGCGGATTTGCATCCATCCCGCTCATGGAGGATCTTCAACTCAGCCGCCGTTTGAAACAAGAAGGAGAGGTGACGGCCCTCCGCGCCCAGGTCGTGACCTCCTATCGTCGCTGGGCCCATTGCGGTCCGATCAGGACTATTGTAAGGATGTGGAGCATACGCTTCCTGTACTGGCTCGGCGTGAGTCCGGAGCGGCTCGCCCGCTATTACCGGCCGATTCGTTAACCCGCACATTCGATGACACCATCTCCACCCGCATCAACGCCCAGGTCATCGCGCCCAGTCGCTCCATCGCGCCGCGCGGAGGCGGCGTTGGTCCTCTTCGCCAAAGCGCCCATCCCCGGGCAGGTCAAAACGAGGCTCTGTCCGCCCCTCACCCCGGACGAGGCAGCGAGCTTGCACGGCAGTTTTGTCCTCGACAGTCTGGAGCGGAGCAAGGCGGCTACCCTCCAACAGAAACTCGCCCTCGATCGCATCCTGGCCTGTGCGCCCGCCGCAGACCATGTGTTTTTCAAAATTCTCGGCGAGCGGCACGGCGTTCGATTGATCGATCAGATCGGGGACGATCTCGGAGCCAAGATGCACCAAGCCGCGTCAACCCTGTTCGGCGAAGGATATCGCCGCCTGTTGATTGTCGGTACGGACCTCCCGTCACTGCCGCTTTCGATCTACCGCGATGCCTTGGCGCAACTGGACCGCCATCCGGTCGTGATCGGCCCGGCCCTGGACGGAGGGTACTATCTGCTGGGCCTCACGCGGGCAGTACCTGAAATGTTCGATCAGATCCCTTGGTCTACCGGCGAGGTGCTGACGGCCACGATCGCCCGTGCCGACGCAGCCGGTCTCTCGGTAGGGCAGCTTCAACCCTGGCGAGACGTCGATACGATCGAGGATCTTCGATCCATCATCCAAGAAGCCAAGCAAGATGAGCGACAGCCCAAACCGCAACGTCGGTTTTCGGCACGGACGGCCGGCACGTTGCAGTTGATCGACCAACGGCTGCAGACCCGCATTTAACGAATCCGCGAGGAATGGTTATGCCTGCTAAAGTCGCAGCGATTCCGGGAGGAGCCAAGGGCATCGGGAAAGACATCGCACTGGAGCTGGCCTCACAGGGCTGGCAGGTGGCCATCTGCTATCGCACGAACGAGGGAGCGGCACAGCGCACGTGCGAGGAGATCGTCAAGTGCGGCGGGCAAGCCTTCGCGCTCCAAGCCGATGTGGCCCAGGTCGAAGCGGCGCGGAAGTTCGTGCAAGAGGTGGAGCGCCGGTGGGGACACATCGATGCATTGATTCACTGCGCCGGGCCTTACCACCGGATTAAATTGTTCGACGAAACACCGGAGGGGTGGGAAGAGATGTTCGCCGGCAACCTCCACTCCCTATTCTACATGGCGCAGGCAGCGGCCCCCGGCATGATCCAGCGCAAGACCGGGCGGATCGTCACCTTCGGCATGGCCAACGCCGATCAGATGGTGTCGCAGCCGGACGTGACGGCCCACTATATCGCCAAAGCCGGCGTGCTGGTCCTCACCCGCACTCTTGCCAAGCTGCTGGCGCCGCATGGCATCACCGTCAACGCCATCTCGCCGGGCTTCATCGACTCCGGCAGCGCCCCGCCGGAGGAATTGGCCGGCATGACCAAGCGGATTCCCGCCGGCTACATCGGCCAAGTCGGCGACATCACGAGCGCCGTGCGCTACCTCCTCTCAGATGAAGCCCGCTACGTGAACGGGGCGAATATTCAGATCAGTGGGGCATGGGGAATATAGGAGGGAGAACGGTATCCCCTCGTGGTCCTGTGCTCCCGAAGCGCGCGCCCTCGGAAGGGCCTCGCTCGACGGCCGCAGTTGGACCACGAGGGAGGCCCGTTCTTTAAATTGATACCGTGGGGAAGCGGCCCATGCGCGCAGTCGAGACAGCCCTACGCACCCTGCCTGAGAAGACCTTTGAAAGAAGCAGCTTGACCGGCAGGCCCGAACAGAAGACCGGTACCCCTTGCAGGCTGCGGAAAAACTCGATTTGTGCGCTTCGACAGGTCTCAGCATGATCGGAAAACACCGGTATATCCAACGACTGCTCCGTTCGTCCTGAGGCTCTCGAAGGATGAACGGAGGAGTTTTCCGCACCCTGCTAGCGGTCCTGTGCTCCCGAATGTTTGCGCGAGACCGACAGAACGATCGCCCAATGGTCGGCCGTGGGGAGACGGCGGAGTGGCTCCGTCTGAGACTGCTCGGCAACATTCACGGCGCAGACGATCTCGCGGAAGCGCGCCGCGTGTCTTGAAGTCCCGCTTCTCTGACGGGCGGCATCACGAACGAAGGGGTGTCGGCCGACTCCGGTCTCAGCAACGTCGTCGTGCAGGAGCGCGCATCATGCCTGCCGTAAACGCCCTCATGGATAGTATCTCCAATCCAGGATGATCCGCAGACCGACCGACCAGATTGGATGGAGATCCGGCTCGGGTGCGCCCGCGGGCAGGACGACACTCGCGGAATAGGGAACAGTCACCCCGGTGAAAAGCTGCATCAGTAACGTCGCGCTCTGGTTGGTGGAGAACGACCGGAAGGGGCGATATTCCAGGACCGGCATATCGAAATACAAGGACCTATAGGAGACCACTCGAGACACGCCGTCCGGGGTCGCGCTCGGCGTGAGCAGGCGATCCGCTCCGTCAATGCCAAAGAGGGTCACACCGAGCTCCCGGCCGAGCACGAACTGAAAGCGTCCGATCGGGGTCGCCCATCCGGACTGCCAAGGGATAAGACCCCCATTACCCGCAATCACAGCCATTTGCTTATACCGGTCCGGCGCGAAGAGGTATAACGGCGAAAGCAAGAGGAGGTCTCCTGGGACGAGGAAGAAGGGCATCCGTACGCGCGTGGAAATCCCAGCATGCGAGGGAATCGCCGCGCCCAAGCTGCCGCCTTGCTGCGCGAGAGCGCTCTCGGAGTACTGATTGGTTGACGACGTATCGGCGCGCAATCCGACCGCAAGGAAGATCAGGCCATCACCCGATTCGTCGAGCACGCCCTCCAACCCCATGCCGACTCGGATGGAAAGATCGAGTCCTCCCATGAACCCGCTGCCTTCTGAGCCGGTGAATCCGCTGCTGATACTTCGGCCATCAACCATACCTGCAAGCCCCACGAAGCGTCCGAGTTCGCTCCGGAACCGTGGCATCGCACCGAACCCTGGCCCCAGGCCCGGCATGGGAGTCCACCTCAGAACTTCAAGAACCAATTGAGAGGCCTGGGGTGGCGGTCGCAACCCTTCCGGCTGTTCTTCCAGAGTGTTGTGGTGACACACATCGAACGCTTCGGCCTCGATCGGCGCAGCCGGTGTGTACAGCATGGCGGTAGGACCGGAGGAGCCGGCGGCTGCATCAAGCACCTGCTCAAGGCTGGTGCGTATCGCGACAGCCGCACGCTCGGCATCCTCCGGACGCATGTGGGCGTCTCCCATCACCACCACCGACTTCCGATCGGCCAGCCAGAGAAAGACCTCGAGGCCGGCCCCGTTGTAAAGATCGTGAGTGCCCTGACGCTGAGCGGAATTGCCCCAGGCACCCGCAATATGCCCGGCGGCGAAAATATCCTCCAAGAAATGTAGCGCGAAGGCTTCATCGAACAGCATGGAACGCGCGAGCGCCTGCCGTTCCTCTTGTGCCAGTTTCTCCTTCGCAAGGCGGGTCGCCTTCTGCAGAGCCCTCAGGTGATACCATTCCCACACTCCCATCGCGTTGATCTCTGACCCAGCGCGCAATGTCAGCTCCCCATACTCCTTCGGGGAAATATCAGTCCGCGGACGAGCCAGCATAAAGTGCGCATTGTTAGACCCCGCCCTGGTGGCATAGTCACGATCAGCACGTTGCAGCCCCACATCGGCGGCACGCAGCGAGTTGATGCGGGCGGCCCGCGCGGTCTCGCTCTCCATCCGAAGGCGTAATTCAGCGATCGGGTCCTGATCGCTGGAGACCTGGCTCGCCGGCGGAAGGATCTCGATTTGTGAGAGATCGACCTTCAGTTGTGCCGCAACGGCGGCAACCGCAAAGATCCAGTTTGAGTTGAGCACAATATCGGTCAGTTCCCGACTCGAACAGGAATGATCTCCGGCAATCGCTGCCAGGGCGGCCCAGTCGATGCAGGCTGGCTTCAGACCTTGCTCGACATCCGCACCCTGCTCGCAGAGCCGGGATTCGTGCGTCCTCCGAGCCTCTCGCCATAAGCGGTCGAATATAGCTCTGCGCGGCGGATCGAGGTTCTGCACCGCCAGGAGCGAGATATCTCGGTGCTCCGGGTAGACCCACCCGAAGGCTGGACCGGTCGCAAGGCAGTCAACCGCCCATGCGATGATCAATGCCGCGAAGGTCAGTGGTAGGCGTGTTGTGATCATATCGTCTACAACTCTCCAATGTGGCCGCTGTGGGGTGTGACACACCAAGGGCGCCTGTCGTGTTCTGACTGCGCGCATCGATCGAGCGCTTTCTGAAGCGCAGGATCTGCGAGCACAAGAACACGGCAGGCCCCAACGTCCTCATCCCCAAGATCGATGCGCCGGATAAATAAGGAGGGCGTCTGCCGAACTCTCGATTGCGCGCGTCTAACGAGACAAGAGCCTCGCTTCGTTCTCAAGTCTCGCACGCGACAATCATGACGGGGCTGTGAGCTTCGAGCGCTCACAGCCCCGCCGTTGTCCTCACCCGATCGAGCCGCTGGCTGTCTCCATAAAACAAGGGCGCCTGTTGTGTTCTCACTGCGCGCATCGATCGAGCGCTCTCTGAAGCGCGGGATCTGCGAGCACGAGAACACGGCAGGCGCCCTTGGTCCGATCCGCGATCGTTTATTTGCCGAATGCCTTCTTCAGCAGCGGCTCGATCTCGCCCTTCTTGGCCATCGGATCCAAAATATCCGTATCCCCATAGAACTGCCCGTCGATGAACACCTTAGGGAGCGTCGGCCAATTGGTCATCTTGTTCAGGGCCTCTCGCTTGGCGGGATTTTGCAGCACATCGACCACTTCATAGGGGTAGCCATACTTATCAAAGAACTGCATCGTCTCCCGCGTGAACCCGCACATGGGAAACTGCTTGGTGCCCTTCCCGTACACCAAGATTTTATGGGCTTTGATCTCGCGATCGATCTCGTCTTGAATGGGGTCTGGCATCATCTATCCTCCTGGCTGCTAGTGGGCTGGTACAACCTCTCTTCGGAGTGCTTCGAAGCGCAGTAGCTCAACAGTGCGAAATGAGAGAAGGCGACCTCGCAGAGCGTTTAAAATGGCAGTCCAGCGAGGCCGCAGCAAGGGAAAAGGCGAGGAGGTACATACCCCACTTCGTGTGAACCAGCGGCTCATCGGGTGAAGCCCCTCCGTATTAACGCCGCTGGAGAAGCCCCTTCAGGGTTGAGCCTCTTCGCGTTTGACCCACCGCACCAAGAACGGGCCGCAATGGGTGCCCCAACAAAGCTGGCGGACATTTTCAACATCCTGCTAAACCTCATCCGGTGTAGTGGCGCTCAATTCCAGTGCATGGATACGGCCGTCCTTGAGCGGCGCATCCAGCGCCTGATAGATCATCCGGTGCCGATCCAACAAATTCTTCCCAGAAAAATGCCGGGAGACGATGCGCACGATCAGGTGGTCCATCGTACCGGTCTTATCCGTGACCGTCACGGTCGCGTCCGGCATCGTCTTCCTCACGTACTCGGTCAGGGTCTGTGTCGTAATCATCTGGTTCCTTCAACGTTCCCACAGAGTTGCAGCACTGACCTTACCGTAACCAGTCCCTGAATCTCAACGCCTCCACCGAGATGCTCCATCGGCGTTCCGGCCGTCTGATGTTTATCCCATCGGTTTATCCATTCGTCCCAGCACTGTATCGAAGTCGATACACTCTAGAATCCTTCGAATCCCTCCCGCCTTGAATCATAGGATGCATCGATCTTATATGTCATTGAGACATCAATCGTTCCGGCGAAATGGAACCATTGTTCTGCTGGCAGCGCACCTCTGGCATGCAGCTTGCGCCTCCGACGCCACTATTGGGAGATCGTATCGAAAAGGGGCGATTATGTTGCTGTTGACACTAATCACCCGAAAGGATACGATGATTCAATATCCGGCAGTTAATGATCTGTACTCTCTGTCCGAGCACTTAGGCAAGGCTATTTGGCTTAACAATTGGCGGCAAGGCTTCATGGCTGCATTCACGGCATACTTTGATGCGAGCGGGCACCAGGAAGACCCTCAAATGCCGTTAGTTTCTGTAGCCGGTTTTATTGCTCCACCGGATGTCTGGAACGACTTTGAAGTTAAGTGGAAGGACCGCTTAGCCAAAGATGGCTTAACAGTCTTTCACATGTCTGAATGCGCCAATTGTGAATACGACTTCCAACAGTGGCGAGCGAGAGAACCCGACCGCCAGAGACTACTTCGAGACCTGCTTGAAATAATTAAGCCGCTAAGTAGAAAGTTCGGCTGCACGGTCCCACTCAAGACATACAGAGAAAGGCTGGATCTAGAACTGGTAGAGCAATTCAAATTTAAGGCCTACGTTTTGGCCGGTAGAGCCTGTGCCGCCAAAGTCCGTCAATGGTGCGAGCGTGATGGGGCACCACCACTCTCTCGCATTCAATTTTTCTTTGAACGTGGCGATAACTGGCAGCCAGAACTAAGGGAGAGATTAATGGATGATGGTTTCGGAGAACCAATATTCAAGCCGAAACGTGACCTATACAGGAACGGAACCCTAGTAGAGCATGGGCTTATCCCGTTTCAAGCCGCAGATGTTCTCGCCTACATCACATTTCTGGCACAGAAGTTTTTAATCCAAGGCAGAGATGATTGGGGCGATAAGGAAAGCATTCGATGGGTCTTGGAAGAACTCGAAGAACATAGTGTGCCTGGATCATTGAACAATTTCACGCCACAAAATCTAGATGGGATTAACTCACTGATGCGTGTGTGCAGTATTGATTTATTGGGTTGGAACGGCTAAGGCTTCGAGGATAAAGCTTTTTATTTTTTCCTGGCAGGTTGTTGCGAGGGAGCTAGAACACGCTTCACGGCCTTTTTGAATTTCTCAATGTCGGCGTGTTCTAGCTCTTTTCTGAGTTTGTCGTCGGCGTCTTTTGTAGCGCGGGTGATAGCCACCCAAGTATTTTAGCGATTCTACCCGAACGTGTCTACTTGCCGCTCGTCGTTAAAAGTTCCATGAAGGCATTCGGGTTCTTACGCATGTTGTGGCGATAGGAAAATTCATTGATATATAAAGGCAAATAATCTTTGGATACATGATGGAACGACCCCATAATCCCACGCTTAAACAGGGACCAAAAGCTATCGAGATTGGCAGTATGGACACGCCCTCTGACGTATTCCCCTTTAAAATGGGACACCGATTCATGTGGAATCCCTTGCCTCTTCAATCCACGATATCCGGAATAGTCGTCGGTCGCCACCAACGATACGTCCTCCGCTACAGTTTCACGGACAAAGCGTTGGAGGGTCGCTGCATCAGTCCGTTCAATGGCCTGAGCCACGACCATGCCTTTTCGGGCAATGGCGCCAATGACCGCCACCTTCCCCCATCCCCCAGATACTCCAAATCTCTTCGACCGATGCCGATTTTTGTCTTTGCCGCCGACATAGGTTTCATCCACTTCGACTTCCCCAGACAATGGCGAGACATCGCCCTTCATGGCCGAACGCCAACGATGGCACATATACCAAGTGGTGCGGTAATCGGAGCCAGAGTCTTCACCGAAGATAACGCGATGCAACTGCAAGGCGCTAACGCCCTTTTTCGCAGTGAGCATGAGATAGCCCACCTTAAACCATAGCTTTAAGGGGGTCTTAGTATCTTGAAAAATGGTGCGAGTCAGTATGGAGAAGCGATACCCGCTCTTCCCGCCACAGTCTATGTTCTTGCAGACCCAATGAAATGACTTTGATTTCAGTCGATAGATTTTCTCAAGTCTCTGACAGCGTGGACAGGTGACGCCATTAGGCCATCTTGCTTCGACCAGAAAGGCTTTGCAGGCTTCTTCAGTGGTGAATTGCTTGTCAAAGGCGTCGAGTGTTTGCATGGTCTGTTCTCCTCTACGAATAGGAGCAACATACCAAAATCAGTAGAAGGTGTCAATACCAACATAATCACCCGAAAAGGATACGCCGATGATGCTCATGACCTACACAGTGCCGATGACCGCCATGTTAATCGGACTCGCGACCTACTGGGTCGTCACCAAACTCTGGTAACCGCGTCCATGATATGGGAGGCGACTCCACGCACACCAAGTTGGTGGTGGATCTCAACTCCTTTTGGTGGATTTCAACCATGCGACGAAACATGGGGGCCAGCGCGCTTTATAACTCCAATGGATTTCAAGCACGTCGCGCTGAACTGGACTCGGCACTGATGTTGCTCAAGGAACTGGTCTTGAAGCCTCGGCGCAGACGAGCCGAAGACAACAACGCTCGAGGGCAGGATGCCATTGATGTCACTCACACAAGGAGGGGAACCATGTCAGATGCATTGTTCGGAGCGTCAACAGGAAATGGTCGCGTATTGATCGTCGACGATGAGCCGGACATCAGAAAGGTCGTCCGGATGACCTTGCAGAAAGCCGGCTACGACGTGCTCGAAGCCGAGAACGGCGAGAAGGCCATCGAGGTCATCAACACGGGCGAGAACCGTCTCATGCTCGATGTCCTGGTCTGCGACATCCGCATGCCGAAGATCAACGGCGTGGAGGCCATCGCCTATTTCCGGAAGAACTATACCCGCGTCCCGATCATCGTCCTGACCGGGTTCCCGGACACCGAGATGGCCGCGACCTTCCTACGCGACGGCGGGATCGTGGACTACCTCGTGAAACCGGTAGAAGGCGAAAAACTCAAAGCCGCCGTGGCGCGTGCGATGGAGCAACGCGAAGTCGCTTCACTGTAATGTGGGCACTCCCTCTTCGGATTCCCCTCCTGCGAGGAGCGTATGACGCTCCTCGCACGGGGCGGACCCCGTCCCGGACTTTTTGAACATCGGGCGGTCACAGGGGGTGTCTATGGGTAGCCTGAACTACGAACAGATGAAGATCGCCATTCTCGGCGCAGGGAAGGGTGGATCGCGGCTGCTGGAGGTACTGAGCCAGCTTCCAGGGGTAGAGATCTGCGGCGTAGCGGACAAGAACCCGAGCGCACCGGGGCTGCGTCGGGCGCTCGATCTGAACATTCCCGTCAGCCAGCACATCACGGACTTCATCGGCAACCACGGTATCAACTTGATCATCGACGTGACAGGCGACCCGGCCCTGCCGCGGATCATCGCTCAACACAAATCACCGGAAGCGGAAACGCTGACGGGGGCCGCCTCCAAGCTGCTCTGGCACCTGATGCAGCACGAGTCGCAGCTCCAAGCCGAGGTGTCGCACACCGACAAGCTCGCGGCCATCGGCTCATTTGCCGCCGGCATCGCCCACGACATCAACAATCCGCTCTACCTCATCTTGGGGCTTGCGGAAGACCTGATGGAGCAAACCGACCCGACGATCATTCAGCACCATGCCCGGGACATCATCGACGCCGTCAAACGCACCAGCCGCATCTGTTCGGACCTCACGCGCTACGCGCGGCGGGCGGATGACCATGGTGTGGTCGGCGTGGACGTGCATGCCAAGCTCGACGACGCGGTCAAGATCGGCCGTTACGCCCTGCTTTTCCAGGACATCGTCGTGCAGAAAGCCTACGGAGCCGTCCACGCCACCGTCCAGGGCAACCCCGACGACCTCCTGCACATGTTCGTCAATCTCATCACCAACGCCATTCAGGCAATGGACGGTCGGGGCACCCTGACCCTCCAAACCAGCGAGCGCGACGCCTGGCTGGAAGTCAGAGTGACCGACACCGGCTGCGGCATCCCTCGCGACGTGCTGGAGCGGATTTTCGAGCCGTTCTATACGACCAAGGCGCCTGGGAAAGGAACCGGCCTTGGCTTGTACAATGTCAAGGCCATACTCATGAAGCTGGAAGGCACGATCGCGGTCGAAAGCGAAGTCGGAAAGGGCACGACCTTCCTACTCCGGCTGCCGATCGCCAAACCAGTCGGCTAGCGCCCCATGACGACCGCCGGCTCCCCGCCTGTTCGCCCCGCTCGGTGGGGGTTGAAGGGCAAGCTCATCGTCTCCATGTTGTTGGTGGGCGTGGTCCCACTGCTCACCGGCCTGCTGTTGGCTTTTTTCCAGGGCTCGCGGGAAATCCGCGAAGTCAGCGGCGAAAGCTTCAAGGCCCTGGCCATTGAAGCGGCGAGAAAACTCGATCTGCTCGTGGGTGAAGAGGTCGCACGCACGTCCCGGATCGCCGTCGATCCGCTCATCGTCCTCGAAATGGAGCGGCAGCGCGACGAGCGGCAAGACCTGTCCGAAGAGGAACGCCTGCGCCGCACGGCTCAGAAGCGCGAGAAGTGGGAAGCGCAAGACCCGGCCACCGTCAAAGCCATCACCGACAGTCCGATCGCACGCCTGTTACGGGATTACTACAGCGGCTCCAGCACCGAACTGGATCAGATGTTGCCACACGTCGTCCGAGCCGCGACCCAGATGCTCTACATCACCGACCTCGACGGACAGTTGGTCGCCGCCCTCACCGTCAAACCGCCTTTTGACAACGGGACCTTCGCCTGGTGGAAGGGCGCGTACAACAACGGGGCCGGTCTGCTCTTCATCCAGGATCTCTACTTCGACGAGCGATCCGACACCTATGTGTTCAGCATTTCGATTCCCATCATGGACAGCCTCCGGTACGAGACCGTGGGTGTGCTCCATCGGGTGATCGACGCCAAAGCCTTCTTTTCCCCCTCCACCCATCCGATTCGGTTCGGCAAGACCGGTCATGTCATGCTTATCGACAGCCGAGGCATCGTGATGAGCTGCCCGATTCTTCCGACCGGCGTACGGATCGCCGATCTCGACCTGATCCCCCTCGTCACCCCGCATGAGCCCGGCTGGGTGCAGGCCTCGAGCGACGGGCACGGCGGCACATCCAAATCGATCATCGGCTTCTCTCCGCTGCCCGAGACGAGCCGGGCGACCAACGGCACCACCGACGAAGGCGCCTGGCACACCTTCGTCTGGCAGTCCTCGGAGGAACTGTTCGCGCCGATCCAGCATCTCCTCACCTGGATGTCCGTCTTTGGGTCCTTGGCCGTGGTCCTGCTCGCCGCGCTCGGCTCGTTCGCCGCAGGCCGTATCGTCACTCCCGTCCGCAAGCTGCAATTGGCCGCCCGTGCGATCGGCCACGGCGAGTTGCGGGAACCGATTGCCGTCAAGACCGGAGACGAGTTGGAGGAGTTGGCCGAGGAAATCAACCGCATGAACAGTCAACTCGAACGGGCCTTTGCCGGCCTCACCAGCCAGGTCGAACTCAAGAGTCAGGAAGTCCGTATTCTGGAACAATCCACCGACCGGATCCTGGACGCCGTCCCCTCGCCGATTTTCATGGTGGACCACGAAGCCGCGGTTCACTACATGAACCGCGCCTCCCGCGAGGCCTTCGATCTCCAGGAAGCCAATCCGGAGGCCGGTACTCTCTACGACCTGTTGCACCTCCCGACCGGCGCGCGCGACCGATTGCAGCGAGAACTCGCGATCCTCGGCAACGGTCATGGCCGCGAACGCCTGACATCGGCGACTCGGACGGCATTGGCGCGAGACCCGCTTGCCCCCGGCGGCGGCGAGGAGGAGGCGGACCGCCGGGAACTCCAGGTCGGAAACGCCGTCTACCGCTACGAATGGTTCTCTTTACCGGCCAGGCCCGGGGAAGCAGACCGGCTGGGCCTGGTCTTGAGAAACGCCACCGACGAAAGCCGCCTACAGGAACAGCTTATCGAGGCGGAGAAAAAGGGCAGCCTGGGCGTGCTGACGGCCGGCATCGGACATGAATTGAACAATCCGCTCTTCGGCATTCTCGGGTTGGGGGAAGCGATCCAACACGAGCCCAACTCGGAACAGGTCAAGCAATATGCCAAGGACATCGTCCAACACGGCAAGCGGATGGCCGGCATCATTCGCGATTTTGCCGGAGTGACGCGGGCGGACACAGGGGACCGGCGTGGGCTGGTCGATCTGACTCGACTGCTCGAAAGCGCGCTCCGGCTCGTTCAGCAATCCATGGGAGAGTGGGAGATCGAGGTCGAAAAGCGGTACGGATCGCTCCCGCCTATCAACGCGGTGGGCGAAGAGCTGTTACAAGCCTTCGTCAACGTCATCCTGAACGCCGCCCAAGCCATGAAAGGCACGGGGCGCCTGACGATCATCGCCGAGCAGGGGCCGGTTCTCATCCAGGTCACGATCCAGGACTCGGGACCGGGCATTTCGAAACCGCACCTCTTGAAGATTTTCGATCCTTTCTTCACGACCAAACAACAGGGACAGGGCAGCGGACTGGGGCTCACGATCGCGCGCCGGTTGCTCATGAAGAACGGCGGCCACATCCGGATGGAGAGCACGCCCGGACAGGGCGCGTCCTGCATGATCACCTTTCCGATCCCCCAGGACACGGCTCAAACGGAGGGAACAGGATGACGAAGATCACCATATTCACGCTAGGGGGTTGCCTGGCGCTGCTCGGAGTCTTCGCTGCCGGTGCAACGTCGGCCCCTCCCAAGAACAGAGACGAATCGCCTCCGCCTCTACTCTCTCACGAGAAAGTCGCCGGCTACATCCACGCGATCATCGAGGCGGATCGCAAATTCTATTCGGCGCAGGTGGTCAACCGGATGCAGGAGCGCGGCATCGTCAAGGCGACCGAGCATTGGGAAAACGAAGGCACGCTCCCGCTTCCGGCTCAGTTCCTCAAATATTCCGGGCAGGTCGTCGCCGAAAACGGCAGCGGCATCCGGTACAGGCTGATCAGCCTCTGGCCCATCAACCAACAAAACAGTCCCGCTACCCCATTCGAACGCAAGGCGCTCGAAACGTTGGCGGAGAACCCGGCGGAACCCTATCGCGGCTTCGTCGCCAGCGGGAAGAAACGGTATTTCCAAGCCATCTATGCCGATCGAGCGGTCTCAGCGGCCTGCGTCAGTTGTCACAATCAGCATCCCTTGAGCCCCAAGCGGGATTTCAGGATGAGCGACATCATGGGGGGGATCGCCATCACCATCCCGGTCGAGTGAGGCCGTCCACTGGCACTTAGCAGGATGGGCGGAGAGAAACTGTTACCCGCAGAATGATCAAAAAGGCCGTCCAGCGAGGCCGCAGCAAGCGAGAGGGGTGAGGCCGTACTTTCTTCGGTACGTGGAGCGCTTGAGTGCCGCGAGAACAAAGCTGGCGGGCTTTTTCAACATTCTGCTACGGCGAGTGGACGGCGGGGGCCGTCGGCTGATGATACTCCTCGCGGTAGATTTGCAGAGCCGTTAACAAGAGCGCGACCACGATCGGCCCCACGAAGATCCCGATCACGCCATAGACCGAGAGCCCGCCCAGCACGCTGAATATCAGGAGAAACACGGGAATCTGAGCGCCCTGCCCGATCAGGAGCGGACGGAGCACCTGATCGACCGTGGACACGACGCCGCCCCCCCAGACCAGTAGAGCCACGCCTTTCCACGCCGGCCCGGCCCAGAGCAACCACAGGGCGACCGGCACCCAGACGAGGGCGGTCCCGCCGAACGGGATCGGCGCGAGGATCGTCGTCACCGCCATCAACACGACTGGAACCGGTACGCCGAGCACCGCATAGGCCACCCCGGCCAACAGTCCCTGCACGATCGCCGTCACCACCACGCCCTTGACGACGGCCCGCATGGTCAAATCCAGCCGGGAAAAGATTTTCGACTTGTGCGACGAGTCGAGCGGGATCAGCTCATACAGTTTGGCAACCAAGTCGCGCCCGTCCCGAAAGAAAAAGAACAACGTTACGATCATGACCAGCGCGTTGGCAAAAAACGCGAAAACGTTCTTGACGAACCCGGTCAACCCGCCGACCAGAAACTGGCTGAGCGACTTGGCGCTCGAAATGAGGATCTCCTCGAGGTTGTCGGGTCCGGCCTCCAGGCGATCGTACCAGCCACGCAGATACTCGCCCCCCAGGGGCAACTGCGACAACTGCTCGGGCAGCCGTGCGAGCCCTCCCTCCGCCACCCAGATCCGGATCGCCTTTTCCAACACCACCGCTTCTCGCACGATCACCCCGCCCATCCAGATCAGGGGCAGAACGCCCAGCAACATGATGCCGACGGTGAGAATACCGGCCGCCAATGACCTTCTCCCTCCCAGCCGGCCCGTCAAACGGCTGTGGAGAGGATAGAGCAGATGGGCGAGCACTGTGGCCCAGACCATCGCCAGCAGAAAAGGCTGGAACATCAACGCGAGTTGATACACGAGGAACAGCAGGATCGCGAAGAACGCGAGCCCAAAGACTTGCTGGCGTGTGAGGAACGACAGGGGCTTGTCCAAGGCGTCATGTAGATAGCAGAGTACCGCACGTGTTGTCACGCAAGAGACAGATTCCCCGTCCAGCCGACGCCGCGGCGGGCGGACGCGACGGCAAGGAGGAAGGCGACAGCGGGCAGGACGTAGGATTTCCGTCACTCGTCATTGGTCAATCGTACTGGAGTGTCGCGTCCTGGTGGCCTGACTTGTTCAGCTTTGACCGAATGACGATCGGCGGTTGACGCATCGCGGTCAAGCCCATCGGCAAGCACAAAGCCGGCGGTCTTCAGCGTCGCGTTAAGACAGGCGGGTGTAGATCAGATCGTCGAAGTAGGTGACCGCATCCGATCTGGTCCAGAGGCCGATGCGGCCGGATTGAAACGTGCGGTCGCAGAGATGCAGCAACTCGCGGCCGTCGTACGAGATCGCGATTTCGCAGCCCTCTGTCCGCACGCGGAGCCGATGCCAACTCTTGAGCGAGATCGTCTGGCTCCGGCTCTCCACTAATTGCTGCACCCCCTTCACTACCCGGTAGAGGCGGATGTTCTGTTCGACCGCGCTGGCACGCAAAAGGTAATAGTTTCGGTCGTCGGCCGCGCGCCAGATCACCCCGGCCCCCAGCTCCGCCTTGCCGCCGACCGGGAGAAACGCTACCTCCACCTCCACGTTCGCCGCTTCGGTATCGTTAATCAGCAACATCTTGTAGGCATGGTCGGCGCCTTTGGATTGGACCTGCGCCAGCACCTGCATTGAGCTTCTAGCCCGTTCGCTGTGAAAGACTTTCCATTCGCCGGCCGGGCGTCCATCGAACAACGTTCCCAGCGTGAATCCGGACGGCAGCCGTCCCGGCACATCGTCGTCGAAATTCCAGCTCTTGGTTGGACCGGCACGCCGGTTCTCTTTTCTCTCCGCCGGCTCATCGGCCAGACCGGCGGATCGGAAGAGGATCACCAAGAGGGGGAACCACAGCACGACACGGAGCCATCGCGCCCGAACCAGAGCCGGTAACCAGACTTCCTGACGACCAGCCGGTCGATGAGTCGCGGTTGTCATATGCCGAAGATCCGTTTGAAACGATCCCAGAACCCTTCGCCGTGCAATTCACAGTACAGGGTTGGCTCGGTTCCTTCAATAAAGACTTCGCTCACGGATTCCGGGCATCGAGACGTAGCCAACTGCCCGGTCTGAGGATCGATCGCCTTGGTCACGATCCCGGATGGCACGAGGAAATCAGGCGAGTCGGCAGGAAGCACGTCTTTCATGAAGTCCGTCCAGATCGGGAGCGCGGCTTGGGCTCCGCTGAGCTTGACCTCTCGTCCGTCGTCAAACCCGACCCAGACGCCGACCACCAGTTCCGGCGTATAGCCGATGAACCAGGCATCCCGAAACCCGTCCGTGGTGCCGGTCTTGCCGGCTGCTGGATGCGTGAGTCCGAGGGACTTGGCCCGGGCGGCGGTGCCCCGCTCGACCACCCCCTTCAGCAGCGAGGTGACCAGATAGGCGGCCTGAGGCGAGACGGCCTGTCGGCGGTCCGTGACCGGCTGCCACAGGGGATCGCCGTCCTGTGCGATCACCTGCCGGAGCCCCGTTGGCCCCATCACGATTCCATCATGGGCCAAGGCGCCGTAACTGCCGGTCATTTCCAACAGCGAGACGGCGGAGCCGCCCAACGCCAGTGTCAGGTTCTCGTCCAGCGGGCTCTTGACGCCGAGCCCGCGCGCCACTTGCGCGATGCGCCTTACCCCGACAGCTTGGGCCACCCGCACCACCGGCACATTCAATGAGTGTTCAATGGCCGCCCGGACTGTGACCTTGCCCCGAAACTGCTTATCGTAATTCTGCGGCGACCAGGTTCCTGCCGGCGATTCGAAAGAGACCGGTTCATCGAGCAACAGACTGGCCGCCGTGATGGGTTGACCACCGTCCGTTTGCCTGGACTCGAACGCGGTCAGATAAACCAGCGGCTTAAACAGCGAGCCAGGCTGCCGCTTGGCCTGGACCGCACGATTGAACTGGCTCGCCCGGTAGTCGCGCCCGCCGACCATCGCGAGGATCTCTCCGCTGCGGGGATCAAGTGCGACCAGGGCGCCTTGCAGAGGTTCGCCGTGTTTCGTCAAATGCGCATGCGCCTGCTCCAAACGCCCAAGCCCACGCGAGAGGGCCTCGGCCGCTGTCCGCTGCAAGATCGGGTCGAGCGTCGTGTAGATCCTGGCCCCCGGCGGCAAGGGTTGACCGCTCAATTCTTCGATGCGTCCCATGACATAGTCCACGAAATAGGGCGCGTCGGCGACCATGTCCTGGGGCGGATGGACCGACAGCGGACGGTTCACGGCCTGCGTCCATTCCGCCTCGGAGAGTTTTCCTTCCTCCCGCAACCGGCGCAACACAATATCCCGTCGTTGCCGGGCCAGGTCCCGATCCCTGAGCGGTGAGTAGGTATTGGGACCCTTGATCAGGCCGGCGATCAGGGCCATTTCATCGATCGACAAATCCTGCAGGGTCTTGCTGAAATAGCTGTTCGCGGCCGCCTCCACCCCGTAGATGCCGACCGATCCAGCCTGCCCCAAGTAGATTTCGTTCAGGTAGCTCTCCAGGATTTCGTCCTTTTGATACTTGGCCTCCAGGACCAGCGCCGCCATCGCTTCCTGGACCTTGCGCCCGAACGTGCGCTTCGGACTGTAGAAGAGGTTCTTGGCCAATTGTTGGGTGATCGTGCTCCCGCCCTGGACGACTCCACCTTTCAGCAGATTGCGCCACAGTGCGCGCCCCACCGCGATGGGATCGATGCCCGGATGCCAATAGAACCGGTGGTCTTCCACTGCGAGGACCGTCTCGATCAAGCGCGGCGGCATGTCACGGATGGGAACCCACGAGCGCACCTGGCGGGATTCGCCGCGCAGACCGCTGATCAGTTGCGGCTCGAGCGCCACAGGAAAAGAGGGCACGTCCTGCGGCATGAGCCGCACGTCGCTGATGCGAGTCTGATCGAGCACCAGACGAACCAGCGTCGGACTGACGTGCAGGTCCGGCTGCTCGCGCAGAAAGACATCCAACGCGGCGGGAGTCGGGCGAAATTCGCCGGGCTGGCGCGGTTCATGCGCGACCACATGGTAGCCGAGGCGCCCCAGTCGCTCGATCACGCGAGCCTCCCGAATATCCCGATCCACCCGGAGCGGGAAGGCCGCCCCGTAAATCAACAGTGGCGGTCGTTCTTCTCCCTTTGGTAAGGTCAGGGTGGTGGCGAGATAGCCGCCGGACAACAGGAGCATCGAAGTCACCAATGCGATCCCATAGAGGACGGCCGTAAGGCTGCGTGTCGTCCAGCGTGCGAGTCGGGGCATCAGGTATCGCGAACGGAGGATTACCGGTTAGGAGCCTGTCCGACATGACCGTTCGTAGCGAGACAACGGAGGCATGAGCAGATCTGCGGCCACAGGCCTTGAAAATCCGGAGGCGTCTTCACTGGAATCGAGAACCATTGCTCCGCAGAATGCAATGGGTGACCCGGATTTTTCGAGACCGAGAACAAAGCCGATGCTCGTGGATCGTTCGCCATAGCAGAATGCGTCCTGTCGGACAGGCTCCTAGAATACGGGAACGCCCGGGCGGAAAAAAGAGCGTGCGGCTCCACGGGCAACCTGCCTGTCATCGCCACGTTTCTCTTGACAGTCCTGAAGAGTGTTTTACATTACTCTCACCATACCAATGGAAGGACCGGGCCACTAGCGAATTGTGCATCGTTTGGTGGTTGTCTTGTGCGTCTCGATCAAGAAAGGCAGGGACCCCCTGATCAAGGTGAGGAGAATTGGCACACACGATGACTTCTATCATCCTTCGAACCGCCGGCCTGCTGGCGATCGGCGTCCTCATCGGAGCCGGCTGCACTGAATCCCCGCCTCCCTCGAACGCGAATCAGCAATCGGACATCGTCGCAGCCCAGGTCTCGCAGGCGGGGACGATTCCGGTGTCGGTGGCGACCACGGGAGCCGGGACGTTGCCGGCCAATGAAACGTTCATCAACATCGCCAAAGCGGCCCGCGCCTCGGTCGTCAATATTTCCTCTTCGCGCAAGATCAAGCAGGACACTCAACCGTTCGGGAGCCCGTTCGACGATCCGTTCTTCCGCCGGTTCTTCGGGGACGAGTTCGAAAAACGCTTCAAGGCTCCGCGCGAACGCGAGCGTCAGGAGCAGGGCCTCGGGTCCGGCGTGATCGTGAGCACGGACGGGTACATCGTCACGAACAACCACGTCGTCGAGCAGGCGGAGGAAATCAAGGTGTTGTTGGGCGACAAGCGCAGCTTCAAGGGTAAGGTCGTCGGCACCGACCCCAAGACCGATCTGGCGGTGATCAAGATCGATGCAGCCGACCTGCCGACGCTCAAGTGGGCCGATTCGGGGCAGTTGCAGGTCGGGGAATTGGTCCTGGCGGTCGGCAATCCCTTCGGACTCAATCAAACCGTGACCATGGGCATCATCAGTGCCGTCGGCCGGGCCAACATGGGCATCGTCGATTACGAAGACTTCATCCAGACCGACGCCGCGATCAATCCCGGCAATTCGGGCGGTGCGTTGGTCAACCTGAGGGGCGAGTTGATCGGCATCAACACGGCCATTTTCTCACGGAGCGGCGGGTACATGGGGATCGGGTTCGCCATCCCCAGCAACATGGTCCGGAACGTGATGAACAGTCTCGTCAAACACGGGAAGGTCGTGCGCGGCTGGCTCGGCGTGTCCATCCAGGAACTGACGCCGGATCTAGCCAAGGAGTTCGGCGTCGCCGATGGGCAAGGGGCCCTGGTGGCCGATGTGCTCGACGACAGTCCCGCCGCCAAGGCCAAGCTGCAACGCGGGGACGTCATCATCGCGTTCAACGGAGTTCCGGTCAAGGACCCGTCTCACCTGCGCAGCATGGTGGCGGAGGCCTCGCCGGACTCGACCAGTACGGTTACGGTCCTGCGCGACAAGGACAAGAGAGACGTCAAGGTGACCATCACGGAGCTACCCAAGGACCTGGCCAAGGCCTCCCAAGAAGGGCCGGACAGCTCCAAGGGCGAGCATGCGCTGGCCGGCATCACCGTGGAGGAGAATAAGGATCGGTCGGGAAAGAGCCGCCATCGCGGCGGCGTCGTGATCACGGACGTGGAGTCGGAAAGCGCCGCCGAACGGGCCGGGGTCCGACCCGGCGACGTGATCATGGAGATCAACAGAAAGCCGGTACGAACGGTTGCGGATTTTGATAAACTCACCGGCCAACTGAGCGCCAAGACGCCGGTGCTCCTGCTGCTCAATCGAGGGAACGCCACCATCTTCCTCTCGATCGCGCCGTAGCCCACGCGACTGAGAGGACTGGGGTCCATCTTTCATACGGAGGACAGAGAACGCCATGCTTGAACTGGTTGCGTACGGGTTCATGGGCGGCACCCTGTTGGTGTGCGCCATTGCCATCTTTTCATTCCTCAAGGCGATCGAATAGGTCGCGCTGATCTGGACGGCGCCCGCCCGGGTTCTTGCGGGCATTGCGGACCTTGTCACCGGTGATTCCGCCTGTCGCCACCCAGTCGCACAGCCTGTCCCGATGGGCGACGATCCTCTCGTTGCTCTCGGCTCTTGCAGGGCCGGCAATCGCCGACGACAATTCGACGGCCAAGACTCAGGGCACGGAGGCCCCGGCGGAAGCAGAGGGAACGGGGCAAGTCTTCCGGGCGCGCGACCTCAAGGGAGCGTCGGACGTCGGGTTGGAGGGCTGCGCGGCCAATTCGGGGGAATACACGCTCTGGGTCTATGCCACCGCGGCCGCTTGCGGAGTGCCACGCGAACAAGCCGAGCAAGTCGTGCTGGTGCGCCAACCGCTTCCTGGCGTCGCGCCCCTTCGGGCCAGAGTCGAGATCTCCGGCGGCACCTATCACCTCTGGGTCTTCGGGTCCGGCGATCCCGGCCACCCTTGGCTTCACATCTGTGGAAAGACCTGTGTCATTGGAGAGCTCCCGGGCAAGCCCGAATGGGTCTCGTTCGGACCGATCGAAGTCCGGGATCTTCAGATGATCTTCATCCGCACCAAGGAAGTGCCCTATGGGCACACGCTTCGCCTCCATGCGATGGTGTTGTCCGCCCACGAAGGTCCACCCGAGTGGGTACCCTAGCCCACATTATTCATGACGGTTCGTGACGAAACCGACAAGACGCCACGCGTCGGACCCATTGCATGGAGAAGCGCAATGGGTACCCCCACGCGGAGCCCCGAGGGGGCGAAGCATACTTGAAACAGTATGTTGAGACCATGAGGGGCGAGCCTACCCGTCAGCATGCGTTCCAAGCCGCATGCTGGCTCGTCGCAGCGGCGTATCGGCGGTTGCAGTAGAAGCGTTCATGAATAATGTGGGCTAGTGTTGTGTCCCGTAAGTTCCGGTAATTATCCGTTCGCACTGAGCGTGTCGAAGGGCGCCCACTTTCAAGGAGTTCCGTTCATGGTTCGACAGGCTCACCACGAACGAACTTCTGGGACGCAACACTAGGAGGGTGTTGAAAAAGACCGCCGAGGTCATTCCCGTTCGAAGAGATCCTTGAGCACTTTCCGCGCCGCCGCTATCAGTTGCTGCCGATCCTCCTGATGCTGCGACAACAGCTCGCGCAACCGGTGGGCCTCCGCGCCATCCGGTTTCAGCCGGATGGCGCGGTCCAGCGCCGTGCGAGCCTCGTCCGCATCGCCTTGCACCATGCGCAGCAAGCCTAGATCGGCGTAGGCCTCCGCGTCGTCCGGCCGAAGCTGGACTGCCGTTTCCATGGCTCGCGCGGCGTCCGGCCATCGGCCGACTCCCATCCATGCCCGTCCCAGCCAATAGTAGACCTCTCCGTCATTCCGGTGCAGACGGACCGCCGCTTCCAACGCCTCCGCTGCCCCGACATAGTCGTGGTAATCCAGAAGCACCTGCCCAAGCCCGCGGTAGGCTTCGCCAAATTCCGGATCGAGCCCGATGGCGGCGCGATATTCCTCCGCCGCCCCGTTCATGTCGCCGCGGCGCGCCAATTCCTCGGCCAGCCGATACCGAGTCTGCGCATCGGTTCCGCTGAACGCGGGGGACGCGCGAAGCAGGTCGCGGGTTCGGCGGAATTCCGCCTCCAGGTCGGCCTCCGTCGGACCTTCGAGAACCGCCGCAGTCCTCTTGGAAACCTCGGCAAGAGACGTGCTGGAGAACAGGAAGACCACGGACAAGAGGGTGGATAAAGAGAGACCCAAAACAATCTACCGTTAGGCGATTGGGATGCGGGACTTGTGCTGTTCCAACCATTGATCAAACGTCCGGAGCGACGGATTCAAGGCTCGCGAGACTTCCAGGCTGCGGGCGCTGCGGAAGACGTCGTTGAAATCATGCTTGAACTGGAACATGTTGCCGATATCGTCGGCGCCGGGGAACCCGAAGGACCGGTAGACGTCAAAGGGCACCGACTGATAGATCACCGGCTGGCCCAGCGCTCGGCTCAATGAGGCGGCCATCTGAGCGCCGGTGAGATGCTCGCCGGCGATGCCGACGGTCTTGCCGATGGACTCCCGGCCTTTCCGATACAGACCCATCGCGCATTTGCCGATATCCTCGGCGGCAATGCCGGGCAGCTTCTTCTCGCCCATCGGCAGCGTGAACACGAGCTTGCCGTCCGGTCCTTTCTTCGGCCCCATGCCAAAATAGATCAGGTTGTCCCAATAAAATGAGGTCAGCAGAAACGTCGTCGGCACGTCGAGCTTCGTAAATTCACCATCGGCCTCTCCCTTGGCGTCGAAGTGCGGCACCTTGTACTTCCCCATCAGCGTCGGCATCCGGTTGTCGCCCAACGGCACCCACCGGCGCGTGTCTTCCAAAGTGGACCAGATGACATGTTGAAGGCCGGCTTGTTTCGCCGCCTTCGCCAGGCTCGCTGCCTCGGCATATTCCTTCTCCGGCGACATATGCGCCCAGAAGAAGGTGACGCAAAAGGCCCCGTAGGCGCCTCGGAAGGCTCGTTGGATGCTGTCCGGATCATGCACATCGGCCTGAACGACCTCGGCCCCCATTCGAGCGAGCTCCTTGGCCTTTTCTCCATTGACGTCCCGCGTGAGGGCGCGAACCGTGAAGCCGCTTTTCGGCTCGCTCATGATCGCGCGGACCAGTCCGCCGCCTTGAGCACCAGTCGCCCCGACAACCGCAATGATTTTTCTCTCTGTCATGTTCATTCCTTTCCGTGACAATGGCTGGCAGGACGTGGCACGCGTCTGCCATCCTGGCATCCGCCCGGCGGAAGATCGCCACGTTCAGAAACTCGATATCTTGATAGGTTTGCCGACACGTCTCCCTGTCATACTGCCGATGCCTCGACTCACACGACCGATGGGTGATGATTGTGTCACGCAGGCGTATCGGCTGCAAGGCGAGTCAGTCGGGAAGATGGCGCCTGAACGCCCGTCATCTCGCTTTCCGGCCGCTCGCCGCCACCGTGGCGTAGTAGATGGCCCAGGTCTCCGGATCATCCGCAAATCGGCCGTACCGATCGAGATCCGATTCGGTGACGACGCCGGTCGCCAGATATTTTTCCCGCAGTTGCACCGCGGACAATTTCATGATCGTCGCCATACCGGACCCGCCGGCGGACAACGGCGCATCGTGCTCCACCGTCAAGGATTGTAGTCCGCGACGCTGCACCAGCGATGGCAGTTTCACCCCCAGCATGAAATCCATCCCGAGGCCGTTGTACATCCGCTCGATCGCCTGGTTGACCTTTTCTACGGAGCGCAATGCGTCTTCCGTTCCCGTAATTCCGCGCGACGCCGAGAAGTCCGGCTCCTCAAGGACAATCCAGCCGCCCGGTTTCAGGCAATCCACCATTCGACCGAAGACGGTTTCGTAGTCCGGCAGATGGATCAACACATAGCGCGCATGAACCAAGTCGAACGACTCCTGCGGCAGGGCAGCCGTGCGAATATCGTCCTGCCGAATCTCCACGTTCGCGCCATGCTGATCCGCCAGAAACTTGGTCGAGAGATCCACGGCTACGACCTGTCCTGTCGGACCGACCACCTGACTCATCCAGGTCATGATCGACCCGGCTCCGGGACCGACTTCCAAACAACGCCAGCCGGCGCTCAGCCCCGTGTCCGAGAGCCGCCGTCGGCTCGCCGGATCAATCACCTGCTCGATGACGCGGAGTCGCTCCAGCTCCCTCTGATCCTTCGCCTGTAGAAAGACGTACTCCGATCGTCCTCTGCTCATCATCCTCCGTTCTCCTCCATCCGGACAACACGCAACGTTGGGCGATCAAAGGGGCAAAGCTGGATAAATCGTCGGATACCGGCTTCATCACCGCCTCTGCCAGTCGCGCATCCTCGAAACATTCGTAGACATCGTCGAGAAAGCCACCGCGCAGCAATGGATGATGGAGGAACGCTGGACCCGAGCCGGTGGGGACTTCAAGCGGCCACTCGGCCACAGTGATGCGTTCAAGCTTCGCCGCCTCCAGCCACTTCCGCCCCTCCTGTGCGGAGGGTCGCTCCGCGACATAGTCCGCCAGCCGTTGCCGCTCGGCCTTCAATCCCCTCTCGGTCATTTCCCGATCGATCCGGCGCCAGAGTGAATCGAACGTGCCGAGCGAGGGAAAGGTCAACACCAGTTGGCCACCCGGCTTGAGATGGGAAACCAGACCGGAGACGACCGCAGGGCGGTCCGGACGAAAGAACATCACCGAGAGGTTGCCGGTAATGCGATCGAATGCGGGCAGGTCTCTGGGCAAGGCTCGCATATCCAGACACTCGAAGCGGAGCCAGGGCAGATGCGACCGTTGAATTGCCCGTGCGCCCGCGACTTGCCGCTCGCTCAAATCGATGCCGAGAACGGCTCCCGTCGGACCGACCTGCTCGGCCACATGGAAGGCCGGAATTCCATCACCGGAGGCAATGTCGAGGACCGTCGCGCCAGGGAAGAGATCCAGATGGTAGAGCAACAGCTCGGCGAATGGAGTGGACCAGTAGTCGTCGGGCGGAAGCGCCCATCGTGATCCGACATCATGCACCGGCTTGCGCATGGTTCGACTTCCCTTCAGAAGGACTTAGCCTGCATTATTCACGAGGATTCGTGACGAAACCGCCAAGACGCCACGCGAGACGGGCACGCGGAGCCGTGAGAACCCGAGCACCTGTCTTGATTGTCAAGTGGCCACCTGAACGGTGGAACGCCAGCGAGTCCCATGACGCACCATCGCATTGAGAATGGTCAGCAGCTTGCGCATCGCGGCCACCAGTGCGACCTTGGGCGCTTTGCCGGCGGTGCGCACGCGCTGATAGCACTGCCGGATCACCGGGTTCCAGCGCGTCGCCACCAAGGTGGCCATATACAGGGCCGTGCGGACCGGTGCGCGGCCGCCCCAGATGGTCCGGCGACCCCGCAGCCGCCCGCTGTCGCGATTGCAGGGCGCCACGCCCACCAAGGCCACAATTTGTTTGCGATTCAGCAGACCCAACTCCGGCAACTCGGCCAATACCGTGCGGCTCATCACGGGCCCGATGCCCGGTACGCTTTGCACCAGATCTTCTCGGTCGCGCCAGACGGGACTCTGCTGAATCATGTCATCGAGATCGTCGTCGAGTCGGGCCAGTTCGGCGTGCAACCAGCGCAGATGAAGCTGAATGCGCTTCTGCACTCGCACCAGATCCCGGTCTCGACGGTTCTGCTCGGCTTGTTGCATCTCCAGCACTTGGCGGCGCCGCGCCAACAAGGCCGCCAATTCCTCGGTCTGCGGATCGGGCAGCGTCCGCAGCCCCGGCCGAATGACCTCTGCACAATGGGCCAACACTTGCGCATCGAGCGCATCCGTTTTCGCCAACTGCCCGGTCGCCTTGGCAAAGTCCCGGACCTGGCGCGGATTGGCCACGATCACCGGCAAGGCCGCGTCCACCAGCGCGCGCAACAGAGGCCGTTCCACCCCCCGGTCGCTTCCAGCACAATGCGGATCGGACGCACCTGGTTCAGCCTGGCGAGGACCGTGCTGATGCCTGGGTCATCGTACGGCACACTCAGCGACTCGCTGGTCGGCCGCATGGCGACGTCCAGGCGCGTTTTCGACACATCAATTCCGACACACACCGACGGAGTCTGCATCGCCGCCTCCTTGGTGAAGCCCGTCCTTGTCCTGATGCGGGCTCGATGGCCCAGGCAACTGTTCGGGCTTGTGGTAGGAGGAACGTGACGACCCGGCTCGGCCACGGTCTCTGCGGACCGGAGGCATATCGATCTATCACGTTCCGTGGGTCTCATGTATCACACTTTCAAGATACAAGGCATACGTGAAACAGCATGTTGACCGACCGAGCAGCGAGCCCTCCCGCCTGGCCGTGTGAAAACCACGGCCAGGCTTGTCGTAGCGGCGAATGCACGGTTGCAGTAGAAGTCATCGTGAATAATGCGGATTAGGAGCATACCGCATCGTCGCGCGGACACCATGCGAACTGTTGAGCCGACCTGTTGGGATGGAACGATGAATGAACCTTCCGTTGATTTCTTCATCCGAGCCAACGAGCGCGTTTCTTCGTATCTGATCCGATACGAGGCCGTATCGGATCAGATACGAACGTGTATTGCATCCGATACGGTTACGCATTGCAGAGGTGTGCCGAGGTGTACTCACTCCCCTTCACACGGTTTCCCAAGTCTCGACAAATCAGTCAGTTCCATATGTATGCATTTCGCGATTTCTGATTGCCATATTAGAGGATCGACAATGGCAAGATGCTTGCTCACTCCAGCAGCACGCGCATCTCACTCACTGGTGCACCGATGGCTCGCAGATGATCTGGTGTGTCCCATCTCGTATTTGTCACATCGCTCAGATACGCATGCTCCTTCACCCTTCGCTAAATACGGTGGGAGAGGAAGAATCGGTGATGTGTTCTCGATCACGGTGCCCACCATTGCGCCTGATGTTGCGAGAACAAGCCGGCAAGAGCGCCAAGTTGCGACGTAGCCGAATCACGAGAAGGAGGTGGTGATAGTGCAAGTGATCATTCAGGTTTCCACGGATGTGGCGCTTAAACTTCACCAACGCGCGCCGCCTGCTTCAGAAACAGAGTCGCTCCTGCGGGTGATCGTGGCATTGGGTCTCACCCTGCAACCAATGCACCCTCATACGAATGATCCTAATCTCCAGCGCTATTTCATTGTGGAGGTGCTGGACCATGCAACCGCCCAGCAAGTGATGGACCGTCTCAGGCAAGTGCAAGCGGTCGAAGCGGCATATGTTAAGCCG
This sequence comes from Nitrospiraceae bacterium, assembly GCA_050246315.1. GTDB lineage: Bacteria > Nitrospirota > Nitrospiria > Nitrospirales > Nitrospiraceae > Nitrospira_G. The sequence continues at coordinate 120,086 of JBFWWG010000010.1, forward strand.
CAAGATGAGTCCCCTTAACGAGTAGTCGATTAATCAAAAGGAGTGCTGACTATGGCTAAGTCCCCAAGGACAGGAAATCCCGTATCAGCCGGGACTTCACCGCCCCCTGAAGACCTGATGGGAAAACGTGAACTCGTGATCGTGGGAAAGCGTGAACTCGGCCTGCATGCAAGTAGGGAGGCTGTGGCTTCCGTTACCGGAGCGGATGTTAGTCGCCTAGCAGAATTACTGACATCCGAAGGAGTCACCTTGGAGCCGTTGTTTGGGATGAGCGAGGAGCGGCTTCAAGCCCAGGCCGCCGCGCTGGCCGCAGAAACGGGAGCGGATGTACCCGATCTATCGGTTTACTACCATGTTGAAGCCCCCGATGACCGTCTCGATGCCCTCGCAGAGCGATTTCAGCGGCTAGAGGGGATCGAGGCCGCATATGTGAAGCCGGCGGCGGAACCGGCGGAGTTTAGATTCAATGATATGGCTCCACAAACGGGAGAGCCGCCGACACACTCTCCTGATTTCACAGCACGTCAGGGTTATCTTGGCGCGAGTCCGGTGGGGATCGAAGCCCAGTATGCTTGGACCGTGCCTGGTGGACGTGGCCCTGGGGTCAATATCATCGACATTGAGTGGGGCTGGCGGTTTACCCACGAAGATTTGACCCAAAATCAAGGGGGCGTGGTCTCAGGAACCAACTCACCTGATGACAACCATGGAACTGCCGTACTCGGTGAATTCAGCGGCGACCGCAACGCATTCGGCATCACGGGTATCGCCCCGGACGCCCACGCAAGCGCGGTGTCCCTGGTTACGCACAGCACAGCGCAAGCCATTCGCATTGCGGCTGACCGGTTGCGGCCGGGAGACATCATCCTGCTGGAAGTACACCGACCAGGCCCTCGGGCGCCGAGTGGGAGCGGCCAATTCGGTTTCATCGCTATCGAATGGTGGCCCGATGACTTCGATGCGATTCGCTACGCGGTGAGTAAGGGCATCATTGTCGTCGAGGCGGCTGGTAATGGCGGCCAAAACCTCGACGACCCCGTTTACAACACTCGTCCAGCTGGATTCCCTGCCACTTGGAGAAACCCTTTCAACCCGGCCAATCCCAGTTCCGGAGCCGTGGTCGCTGGAGCGGGCATGCCTCCTACTGGTACACATGGTAGGAATCGCCACCCCGGTTGGGGAGACGTTTACGCTGACCGGGGGCGCTGCTTCTTTTCCAACCATGGTGCGAGGGTTGACGCCCAGGGGTGGGGATGGGAGGTGACGACAACTGGTTATGGCGACCTTCAAGGAGGATCTAATCGGAACGAATGGTACACTGATCAGTTCAGCGGCACCTCCAGCGCCTCACCTATCGTGGTGGGGACGTTGGCTTCTGTGCAAGGGGTCCTGCGAACCCATGGCAGAATTCCCCTGAGTCCTGCCAGAGCCATCGAATTACTGCGGGCTACCGGCTCACCTCAACAGGACGGTCCGGCATTTACTTTCATCCCCAACATGACGGGCACTGGATATCCACAGAACCATCCGGTCCGTCCAAACACCCAGCGCATCGGCAATCGTCCCAACCTGCGACAACTGATCGCCCGCGCCTTGGATACAAGGATGTGGGTCGGCGTTCAGTTCACCGGCACGATCCCGGCTAATCAAACTCAGCGTTGGTTCACCTTCAACTGGCCAGCGCATTGGCACGTGGTGTGGACAGTTGTCCCAACTAGCCCGCGACTTGGCGCACCACAAATTGAGTGGAAAGTGCAGGTCGAGCGTGCGTCCGATCCGTTCATCACTTACTGGATCAGTATTACAAACCTGACACCGGTTCCGGTCACCATCGAAGCACGTTTCGCCGTGCTCGGCTGGTAGCGCAGCGTGCGATCAATCTTTTGAAAGGAGCACTGTCATGAGAGTCGGAGTGCAATTTACGGGAACCATTCCAGCAGGAGCTACTAGCCGCTGGTTCACCCACAGCTGGCCGCAGGCATGGCATGTTGCGTGGTACGTCGTGCCCACCTCGCCGAGGGTCGGCGCACCGCAGATCGAATGGAGCACGGCGGTGGAGCGGGCTTCCAGCACCCATATCACATACTGGATCACGATTAAGAACCTCACCTCGACACCCGTCAATATCGAAGCCCGTTATGCCATATTCAATTGAAAGGAGGCCTCGATGCGCATCATTATTGAACCCGCCGAGCAAGGACGCACGGCAACTCCCTCATACGAGCCGACACACCCCGTCCATGTGGAAACAGTCGATGGCGGGGCTCCATCTCATACGCTTACACAAACCGTCGAGGAGACACTACCTCTACCAATGGCAATGGAGAGAGAAGGAATGAGTGCTGGCTCCCCGCCTGAATGGTTGTTGAAAGCTATCCAGGGCTCAGCGCAACCTTCCACGGCGGGTTCGGGCATGGACACCGATGCGGGGAGTGCACCCAACGAGCGATAGAGAGAGGGACGCATCGAGATAAGGATGGGAGGGCCATCTGCACCGCCAGGAAGACACGGCGAATGGGGCCCCGTCATTCCGAATTGATCGGGTGAGGACGACCCGCTGCAGAAGCAGCACGTTCGGGCCTCCAGCGTCTGAGCCGTATGGAAGAGCAGTGAGCCAGCGTTTCATCCACGGGAGAGGATGGAGAACACACCGTGAAGAAACCAATTACGAAGAAAGCATCGATAATCAGGACACCTCCACAGAAGAAAGGAGCAAATGCCATGAAGCTAGATGAGACGAAGATGGTGTTGTCGGAGTCGGCCAACGCGGAGGCAAAAAAAGCACAGAGGGCCGCCGAAACCGAGTTCCTGGACCCCGAGAGGGCTCGGGGCAATGTCGTTGGCATGGGAGTGGGCGTCAAGTGGAAAAATGGGCAGCCCACAGGAGAGCCCGCCCTTGTGGTACTGGTAACCCAGAAGTTGGAAAAGAGTCAGGTGAGAGCCGCTGACCTCGTGCCAGCCAAATTGGCAGAGATGCAAACCGATGTGCTCACCGTCGGATACCCCTTCGCTGGCGGCGGGAACGACTCGCTGGAGGTCGGTGCCCAGACGCTGGCTAAACGCATCCGACCGGCGGAAGGCGGCTACAGTGTGGGACATTTTAAGATCACGGCGGGGACGATCGCCACTTGTGTTTACGATATCTTGCCAGGAGGCTCCATCAGCCCACCAGCGCATGGGATTGGCGTCCCACACCACTACTACATTCTCAGCAACAACCATGTTCTGGCGAACAGCAATGCGGCTTCTATTGGCGACCCCATCCTGCAGCCCGGCCCCTTCGACGGCGGCACATTCCCGGCGGATCTCATCGCCCGCCTAAGCCGGTTCATTCCCATCGACCTAACTCCTGCGGTCCCCCTCGCTCACCACAACAACCTGGTCGATGCCGCTGTGGCCGCAGGGGAGTTCCACGATCTGGACAGGGAAATCTATTGGACCGGTTATGTCCGAGGTTGGCGACCGAAAGCACACGTGACGGTCGGGACGATTGTGCAAAAGACTGGGCGTACCACGAACTACACAACCGGGCGCATCACAGCAATCAACGCCACTGTCGATGTCAACTATGGTGGTGGGAGGATCGGGCGGTTCAAAGACCAGATCGTGACGACTAACATCTCAGCTGGCGGTGACTCGGGGTCGTTGGTAACCACACTGGACGATGTGGCAGTGGGGTTACTATATGCGGGTTCTACGGCAGCAACCATCCTCAACCAGATTGAAAACGTGCGCGCGCTGCTGCGGGTGGAGGTGGCAGAAACAATAGCGTGAGAACTCGAGCAGACAGAGCGGTTGCCTAGGAGCCTGTCTGACATTGCCGTTCGTGACGAGGCGAGGGAGGTGCGGTCAGATGCAAGGCCGCAGGCCCGGAAAAACCGGAGGCGTATTCGCTGGAATACGTTGAGGAGTTTTCCGGGCCGAGAACGACGCAGATGGTTGCACATCGTTCGCCGCAGTAGAAAGGTCAAGGTCAGGCAGACTCCTAGTAAATGAGGCGAGCTGCGGTACGTTCCGTGCCGGGGGAGATACAAGGTCGTGCAGGTGAGTGGCCTGCCTGAATGGACTCGGTCGGGCTGATGTTTGCCTGACAAGGCGGCATGGCATTGCACATCGCATGATCAGGACCCTGGCGGCCCTAGGAATGAGAGTGGTAGGATACAAGAGAGTTGATCGAGGCTTGGGGGACTGGCCTGATGCTGTCCTCCAAGCGTCGAATTCTTGTTGATGGAATCTACCATGGGATGTGCATGGGTTCGCGCAGCGTTCCTTACGCTCCTCGCCTCTCTCGGGCTGACAGAGGGAATTGCGTCGGAGGGAGGAGAGCCATCCAAGGAGGAAACCGCGATGCCGGATCAGTCACAGGAAGTCGGCCGTCCCAAAGCCACGATCGAGGCCGTCCGAGCTCGCAACGAAGGTAGTCTGATGGCCATTGAAGGAGTTGTTGGAATTGGGATTGGCCGGACTGCCAGCGGGGACGACGCCGTAGTAATCTACCTGCGTGATGAATCGGTGCGCCAGCGTGTGCCTGCCGCGATAGAAGGATATCCCCTGGAAATCGTTGTCACTGGCGGGATTGACGCGCAGCGCTGAGCCGAAAACCCGGAGGCTCCTTGGCTTTTCACGGGTTGGAGGGTATGGTTTGCCGAAAATCCAGATCGCCAGCAACCGCTCAGGGATGGGTCTTGTGCGCGACGCTCGTTGAGATATCCAGTGCACACAGGCCCATCATTCCTCCGAACCAGAAAGAGGAAGTCAGAACTAGGCTAGGAGGTCGTCCTTCAATCTGCACAGCACAGTCGAGAAGCCTGATCGTTCGGACTCCTCAACGAGGTAACCCGCGGTTACTCTCACGACCATCCACCCGGTGGCTAATTCCAAAGATGCCTCCTGCCCCGTTTCTCCGTATCTCATTCTTGGGGAGCGGCCTGGTTGGTGCCCCATTGCGCGCATCCAACGAGGGCCTTCTCAGGCCGCGCGTTGTGCGAGCACAGGACACCAACCAGGCCGCTCCTCTCCCCTTACGTCTCCATCATCTCCAGCCTCGCATCGAACTCATGGCCGCAGGCGGTGCAGCGGATGCAGTCCGACTCGACCGTAAACTCATCGGACCTGATGCCCATCCCGCCGCAATCCGAACAGCGGGCCAGGTGGACCTTGCGACCGTCCACCGTCTCATATTGAACACCCCGGAGACAGTAGATCGGTGTTCCATCGAGCAGCCACGGCCGGCCCGCATTATCGACGACGGGCAACGCGAGATAGTGATGATTCACATAGTCCTGGATGTCGCGCTGGCTCGTGAACCCGTCACGGATGAGCTTCCCTCCCACCGCCTCGTAAAGCGCCTGTCCCTTCACGATCGTCTTGGTCGGCCCCATATTCCACCTCCCAATCTCGAATAGGGCGTTGATGCGTGAGTGCGATACGTCTCGAACGAGCGCCAGTGGCCGTCTGCCAGAGGACCGAGCCTCGTTTCGCGGACGATCCAGATTCCGCCTAGCGGTTGGATGTGACAATCGAGGGGGACTTGAGACACACAGAGGATCGGTGCACCTCATGGCCCTGGCACCTCCTGCTGTCTTAAGTGGCGAGGAGGCCGATCTTACCCCTGCTGTATCATAGAGGCAAGATGCCGTTTATGGAGCCGGTTGATCGAGCGCGTGATAACGAGATGACGACTGGACAAGGCATCGAGTAGGCCGACGGAGACCTTAATCGAAGAGGCGAAATCGGATGATGGTGTAGATGGCAGCCAAGCCATCTTTCCAGGTGATCTTCTTGCCTTCTTGATACGTGCGGCCTCGATAACTGACGGGCACTTCATAGATCCTATAGCCTCGTTTCGCGACCTTCATCGTAAACTCCGGCTCGAATCCGAATCGATTGGACCTGAGCGGCAGCCCCTTCAACACCTCCCGCTTGAACACTTTGTAGCAGACTTCCATATCGGACAAGTTCAGGTTACTGAGCGCGTTAGAGAGCAACGTCAGCATCTTATTTCCAACGTAATGCCAGAAGAACAACACCCGGTGAGGCCCACCGAGAAATCGCGACCCATAGACGACATCGGCATGACCATCTTGAATGGGCCGCAGGAGGATCGGATAGTCCGCGGGATCATACTCCAGATCGGCATCTTGGACGATGACCACATCCCCGCTGGCGGCTTCAAATCCGGTACGCAAGGCCGCCCCCTTCCCTCGATTGCATTCGTGCAAGAGGACACGGACTTCCGAGCGCCGCTTGAGCACCTCAAGATGCGCTCTCGTGCCATCGGTGGATCCGTCATCGACGATGATGATTTCCTTCTCAAAGGGCACTTGCTGCACGCGCGAGACAATCTCGTCGATAGTGGCGAGTTCGTTAAACACAGGGATCACAACCGAAATCTTCATCTCATCCCGTCCTGACCGCTCCGCCCAAAAACCGGGGCTCGCCGCCGTCACCCTCGGCCCATGGCGACGTCCAGCCGCATTGGAGAAGACCAGGCTAGAACACGGGCAAACTTGTGTCAAGGCTAGGGCGCCCTATATATACGTATTTCACCCGCCACTTTACGCATGCGCCACTGCTTCACCGAAGGACCTTCGCGGGCTCATGGATCAGATCGCCGCTGATTGCAATCTGCAAGACCAGAGACGTCTGAACAGCTCCACGCATCCTCAATAGAGTTCGAGTCCAGACGTTGACTCGACTCCCGTTCCTATGCTCTGCTCCCGCATGGTGGCACATCCTTTTGTAGCCGGGCCTTGGCTCGGTGGGTTTGATCACCCGAAATTTGCCGCCGCCTTATTCCTCTTTCCACATCTTTTGATCCTGCCTCCGATGCACAGACAGGCCGCGAATAACCACGTGCATGAGATACCCAGAGAGTGAGGAGACAACGATGCCGAGACAGACTTTTTCGTCCGGCACCCCATGGGAACCCATCGTGGGATATTCCCGGGCGGTGCGGGTCGGTCCGTACATTCACGTGTCGGGCACAACGGCCACCGATGAGAACGGCGAGATTGCCGCCCCGCATGATCCCTATGGTCAAACCGTTCAGTGTCTCCGCAATATCAAGGCCGCTCTAGAAAAGGCAGGCGTCGGGCTCTCCCATGTCGTGAGGACGAGAATCTATGTGGTCCATATCGACGACTGGGAGACAATCGGTCGCGCCCATGGCGAAGTGTTTCGCGATATCCGACCGGCCACGAGCATGATCGAGGTGCGTCGCCTCATCTCCCCCAAGATGCTGGTCGAGATCGAGGCCGACGCGTATGTCGGGGATTGATTGTTCAGAACTCTTCGATCTGAACCCACGGGATACGGGGAAAGTCCTTGTGATCGTAGGTGAGAGTCTGCGAGAGCCCCTGCTCGATTATTTCACACGCGAACGGGCTAGCCATGCCCGGCCACCTTCTTGGCAACGGAGCGCTTGACCACATGACGAATCCTGTGAAAATCTTCGAGATGCGCCGATGGAGAAACCGAGTCTCTAAGATCGGAGACTCTTAAGGGCGCGCCCCTTTGTTTCAGCAGAGTAGGCGAAGATAATCGCCCACCGGTTGGTCACAGCAGTTGAGGAGACATGCCGGATATGTTAGTGGAATGAATGGCTGTAGTAATTCCTATCTACTAGCTGTACCATCGCAAGACACGATTTCAATAGCGTAAGTGCGTGGCCCAAGATTGGCCATTAGTTCATACTGATGGAGGGACAACATGAACCTTAATCTTGCGCTGATTCTGGCGATAGCGCTCTCTGTAGGTGGATGCACCTCGACCATTCACAAGACATTCACCATCGACAACCGGCCGGCCGGTAGCGTCAGTCTCGACGCGAAGCAGCGAGTCATTCTTGTTACTGACAAAGGCGGCCCTCGGCATGATGAGCGCATTGTCTGCGCGGAGCCCAGCCCGGATGCGGTCGTGGGTATCACTGCATCGGCGACGGCAAAAGCCATGGCACCCAACCAGCCGGTCGCGGAACTTTCCGGATCAATGACCGAGGCGCTGGCTCAACTTGGTCAGCGCACCCAAATGATTCAACTTCTTCGAGACGGCCTCTATAGAGTCTGCGAGGCATACATGAATGGGCTTGTAGACAAGGAGCTCTATGAGGAAGTCATATATATGTACGATGATTTCGTCGTTACCATTGTCGCGCTGGAGGCATTGGCCAAACAGAGTCCTTCTAGCTCAGTCTCCACTGACAAGACGGACGCCAAAACAAACTCGACAACCGACCGAACGATCAAGGAAGTGATCGACACCTACCTTGATCACCAGAAGTGGCTATTCAAGCTGTATTATGAAAAGGAAAGGCAACGGAAGTGAGCGGCCAGTTATGTGGCAATTCTCTCAAAGCGGCCGATCATGCAAACGAGCTTAATTAGCGATGGAGACCAGATAACGAACCGGATTGGCAAACCTCCGGCCGCCAAGATCTTGGCGATCGTGGTTGCACAATTGTTACACAGGAAGTGATAGGATTCTCTATTGCTTTCTGCGTCGTTAATTAGTCGTTCAATTTCCCGCAAGGCCTCCTCTGGATATTTTGGCACCCACTTGTATGCCATGGTTGCCTGTGACTCCTTCCATCGGGTACTTTTCCAACTCTGCGCGGACGTACCCATGGGATCATTCGTCACAAGAACGGTGTCTATCTGATCAGGTCGAGGAAACTCCCCTGGCATGTACCCTGGCACAATGGCGGCCTCTGCCAAACCATAAGACAACGTCCGGCGTCCTGGCTCAAAGCACATCCATTCGCGTGCTGTTCTCTTCACCTTCTCCCAAAATGACTTCTTGCTCTTTACGGCATCTCTGACGGTTGTAAAAGAGCGAGGCCACCAACCCCAGTAAGCCCGAGTCGAGCCATCGTCCTGTATCGCCAGAGAAACATGTCCATACCTCAGGCGAGGCAACCGAACGCGACCGGGTGACCTGCGGCGAGCGGGAGCCTCATGCCAATAGTAGATGATAACTGTCATCGGTCTTGTCCACGAGCGACTGGCCCCCCCATCGATTCAAGCGAAGACAGCCACGTTGTTCATTACTGAACGGATCGCGCAACCACCTACCCAAACCTTCAAAACCAGTCGCTTCATCAATCTCCTGGAATGGCAATGTGCTGCTGCAACCGCAACCGTTGAAATCGAGAATGCGCGATGCAAGCTTGTTCGTTGTCTTATCTCCACTAAGGCATCCTTAGCGACCCGCCTAGTCCATTGCCCGTTCGCTTCGATACTCCTCGTCGACTGCTGATTCTTCCGCAGCGGAGCGGCTGGCGTGGTCTCCATTGCGCGCTGTCAATGATCCTTCCAAACTTGTTGGTCCTCTCTTCACAGAAAGGTGGCCTGATTGATCTTCCACTGCGCGCGTCGCGACCCGTTGCAACCGAGAAAGCAACGGGTCCTCCGGCACCGCCCGCCACATAACAATCTGATCGCCCTTGTGTGCGCGTTGCGCGAGCACAGGAGATCAACAGGCCACCTTCCACTTTCCTATCGTGCGCCCTCTGCGAGCACAGAGACCATGCCAGCCGCTTCGGCAACTCCAATGCTCCTTCCAAACTTGTTCGTCGCCTTTTCTCGTACGAGCGGCCATCCTTCAACAAGGCCGTATTGCTATGTCTGTTTTACTCGCTCGGTTACTAGCAGTGTGTTGACAAACCATATGATGAGACTCGAAAGGGAACGACGTCTCAGATCACACACGCAGTCTGTGTGCATCGCAGGCTGTTCAGAAAGGCCGTCCAGCAAGGCCGCAGCGAGCGAAGTGGCGAATCGTACTCTCTGCCGTACGTTGAGCCTCTAAGCGACGCGAGAACGCCGCTGGCGGACTTTGTCAACAGCCTGCTAGAAGGGGCAGCCAGGTTGTCCTTTACTGCGCGCATCGAGCGACCACCGTTTCATCGTGGGGGCTCTGCGAGCAAGAAGGATGACCTGGCTGCCCCCTCCCCTTCGTCTGCGGCCGTGCATTGTGCGAGCAGCTACAAATGCTCCTTCCAAGCTTGCTCGTTGTCTTATCACCTAAGAGTAGCCTGGTTTGGTCCTCAACTGCGCACATCGAACGAGCACCGCCCTTGATTCACAAATCTAATCGGTCAGGTGTGCGCGTTCTGTGAGCACGGGGGACCAACCAGGCTGCTCTCCTATTCCCTCTCCCGTCCATGCATCCGCATGAACAACTCCCAATCAAACGACTTGGGCGCGAGCGCGTGCAGCGGAATGGCTTCAACCACAGCATGGTCGCGATAGGCCAGCATGCAGCCGATGACATCACCCGGCCGTTCGACCAGCCTGCGGATCGTCTCATAGGCCAACTGCTGCGCGATAGTTTTGTCCTCCGGCGTCGGCGGGGCGCCGCGCAACGTATGGCCGAGGATCGTGGCCTTCGTGGCGGGCGTGAGCGGATAGTGCCCATCATGCGAGTGCACCTGCGGCCAGCCGGCGACCTCGCGCGCGACAAACTCAGGCAAGCCGTGCACACCGCCGTCCGGATGGTGGCGATGCGGCGTCCGCTCGGCGACGATGAACAGATGGCTCTTGTTCGGCACGCCTAACGAGCGCTTCAAGGTGCCGAGAATCACCTCGTCGATGTAGGCGTCAGGATCGGGATGTTCATTGACCAGGACGCCTTCCGCTCTGGCCTGATAGGCACAGGCCAGGGCCAGATGCCCGGACCCGGCTCCCATGACCTCCACGAAAAACACGCTCCCCATCGCCGAACTCGTCGCCTTCAACGATTCAATCGATTGATCCGCCAATCGAATAGCCGAGTGAAAGCCCAGCGACGTGGTACCGGCCAGATTATTGTCGATCGTCCCCGGAATCCCGACGACCTGTACCCCGAAGGTCTCATAGACGGCGCGCGCCCCGCGCAGGCTGCCGTCGCCGCCGAGTACGACCAGAGCGCCATCCCGTAGGAACGGCTCCAGATGCCGCACCGCCGCCTGCTGCACCTGTTCATCCTTAAAGTCCTCGAACCGGCTACTGCCGATCGGGCTGCTCGGCCGGCTGCCCAACATGCGCGTATCCTGCTCGGAGATCTTCTCGATCCAGTTGTTGGCCAGTCCGAGAAAGCCGTGCCGCACGAAGTACACTTCCAGTCCGAACCGATTGCCGGTCACCCGCAGTTCTTTCAGCGCCGCGCCCGCACCCGCGAAGTCTCCGCCCGACACCAGCGCCACGATCCGTTTCACCTGCTGCGGCTTGAGTGTGACCCGATCCCGTCTCGTGCGTTCCACCGACATCCAGGCTTCCCGCTCCGCCCGATCGCGCTGCGACAGGCCCACGGCCGTGGAGTAGCCGGAGATCTGGCGGTTCTCATAGGTCAACAACACGACGTTGTCCTGACCTTCTTTGTATTCGCCGAACTCGGTGAAGGCCTCCGCGAACGGACGCGGGTCCAGAAAGATCATCAAGGCCCGCAAAGTCGAGCTGTGGGTATAGAGACAGGCCACGGTGCCACGATGAGCCTCCGCCAGCCGATGAATGCCGTCGACCACGTTCACATAGGTGTCAAAAAAGGAGTTGCCGCCCGGATAACAGTAGAGCGGATGCTTGAGCAACGTCTTCGCAACCTTCGCTTCGACCCCGAACGCCTGTGCCGCCGCCTCCGTTTCCGCCGCCTTTTCAACGCCGGTCGCCCAGCCGAAGTCCTGCGACTCCAAGGCATCCGCCGTCATGGGAGCGGCCGATTCGCCCCGTCCCGCCGCCAGCGCCGCGGACACTCGCTGATACAACTGCGTCGTGTTCGGGCTTCGGCTCACCAGATGCACGAACGAAGGCGGGTCCAGGTAATTGTGGACGTGTAAGTAATCGAACTGCTGCCCGACGACCCCGAGAATTTTCGCCAAGGCCAATCCGACCGCATCCGCCTTGTCCACGCCGCGCCCCGGGTCCAACACGTTCGCGAGGCGGCAGCCGACACGATGGGTCTTGCTCTCGACCTGCGAGATGCCGTGCCGCATCGCAAAGAGCAAGGTGCGTTCGGTCAGGTTGCGCGGGAGGAGCCAGAAACGGTCGTCTCCGAGATCGAGAACGATCCGTCCTTCCGCCAGTTGCGGGGTGAGTTGCGCGCGGGCCACGATCGCGACTGGACGCCGGATCGGCGGCTTTTGCACACGCCCGATGGCGGCCCGGTAGAGCGGCGTCAGGCGGCCCTCTGAGACCAGCTTGTTCCAGGCCGCGTAAAAGACCAGTTCATCGCCGGCGCAGCCGTTATGAATGAGGGCCTGCCTGGCCGCACGATAGGCACCGGCATCGGCCATCCCGGTTACGGCAAGCTCCACGAAAGACAGGATGCCCTGTTCCGCGGCCGAAACGAGGCCGGCACGATCGGGAACCCCTGAGAGCGGGCCTGGAAGCGCAGCCTCACCGATACGAGGCAGGCGGCTCAGGGTTTCGCCGTAGGCCAACAGCGATTCCACCGTGACAAAGCCGAGGTTGTCCATCTTGGCTGCCATGGCTCGATGAGAAGCTAGAAGCGCGACGCCGAGAGGGAGATATCCGCCCGCACCCAGGCCTTCTGGAACTCCGCCTCCGCTGCCGCGGCCTCCTTCGTTTTCCGTTGAGCATCGAGGCTTTGCTTCAACCCGAACAGGGCCCAGCCGTTATGCGGGTGCTGCGTGAGATCGAGACGATAGACCTGCTCCGCTTCTGCCGGCCGCTTCGCCTGCAAAAGGACGGCGCCCAGCGAATGACGCACCGGAATGTGCCACAGGGGCGGCTCATAGTAACGCAGGGCATCCTCCAGTTTCGCCGCGCCGCTCAAGATCGTGACAGCCTCATCATATTGCCCCTGGCGCGCCGCGATTTCGCCCGCCAGAACCCCCTCGGCGATTCGGGTCAAATCCACCACCCGGCTGATGCCGATCGTCCGGTCCTCCGGCAACGAGCCGGCCAAGTCGACCAGAGCCTGATTCTCCTTTTGCGCCTCGTCGAAGAGTCCCGTGGCTGCGAATGCCATGCCGCGGGCATAGTGCGCAATCGCCGTCGTATAGGTAAGCTCGGCCGGTGGTTTGGGCATCGTCAGGATCTCCTCCCACTGTCCGAACCGCACCAGCGAGAACAACAGCGAGGGAGTGAACTCTTCCAGCGCCGGCACTTGTTTCGCCGCCTCATACGGCACCAAGGTGTGAAGGTCGCGCGCGGCCTTGATCGCCTCCTTGCTGCGCCCCTCCATCGTCAAGGCCGACCAGAGAAAGTGCACGTTGTGAGGATAGTAGCCCATCGGATAGATGCCGGTGAGATGGCGATGCGCGAGATAATCGTGATCCACAGACACCGCGTGGACATTCTGCTCCGCCGCTTCCTTGTACATGCCCAGCCGAAGGTAGATGTGTCCCGGCATGTGGACCAGATGCCCGGCCCCGGGCATCAACGACGGCAAGCGCTTGGCGCAGGAGAGCGCTCGTTCCGGCTTCAACGAAGCCTCGACCGCATGAATGTAATAGTGACAGGCGCCCGGATGGTCGGGATTCAGCGTCAACGCCCGCTCCAACGTCGAAACAATTTCGTTGGCATGGCCTTTGGGCTGTCCCTCCGGCGTCCAATAGTCCCAGGGCTGGCGAACCATCATCGCTTCGGCGTAGAGGGTGGCGGCATCGGCATCGTCCATGTATTGCGCCCACAATTTGCCCATCACATCCACATAGACTTCATCCAACACGTCGCGCTTCGCATCGGCTCCGATCTCATAGCGCTCGGCGAGCGCCTCGATGTAGGTCCGCTCTTTCGGACTTGCGCCTGCGGCACGGGCTCGGGCCTGCTGAATCGCTCCGTAGGCCCGCTTCTCGGCCTCCCGATCCATCGGCAAGTTGATGTTCGGGCCGAGCGCCAACGCGATGCCCCAGTGGGGCATCGCCGCCTTGGGATCGAGTTTGGCGGCTTCCTCAAACGAATTGACGGCTTCCTCGTGATTGAAGGCGAAGACCAGGCGCAATCCCTGGTCGAAGTACTGCTGCGCCTTCGGTGACGCGGTCGTGATGGGATGGTGGAGCGTGCCGAGATTGTCGAATAACGGTGTGTGACTCTTGCCGACAACCGGAGGGGCCGGAGTTGTCGTATCGGGCTTGTCAGTCGTACGGAGCGGCCGATCGGCCGAGTAGCCGGTTCCAGAGAGCGCGCACAGTGCCACGAGCGCGAACACCCACATCCGCCGTGCGCCGCCAGGTGGTTGCATCATCATGACTCCTCCAGTGATCGATGGGCGATACCAAGCCAATCAACACAGGACCCAGGGCAAGTTGTTGGATTCTTCCGGATCGAGGAAGGTAGGCTAGTTACCTAGCACAGGCAGGCGCTGAGGCACAAGAGCGGCCGGCAGGCGGGTACGTGCAGGCCGGCCGCAGATCACGACCAGACAACGCAGGTCCGCGGGCGCCTCATGGGCGTACTGGCGGTGGCAAGCGCGGACCCCGCGGCATGGAAGGATAATCTCGAAAGCCGGCTGATTCTGTTGCGCAAGGGATGGAACAGAAGTGTTCCGACACCCGGCTCGTCTCACAGGGCTGTGGTCGATTCGCGCTCGAAACGGACGAGGCGATTGCCCTGTCGGAGCAATCTGGCTGACAGCGTTGATCCGAGCCCACGGTCGTCATGCCCGGTTTCTCGGCAACCACCGTGCGACCCGTTGCCATCAAAAGCGCAACGGATGAAACATCACGAATCGTCATCAATCCGGTGGGCTGGCTGTGACGCAGTCAAGGCAGCATGACGAGGAGAAACCATTTCGGCTTCATGCGACCGAAGTCCGTGCGGCAATGGACACGCAGCGAACGCTTGGGGTCCAAGACAACCGGACCATCCGGCCCGCGGTGGAACACGACCCAATGCCAGAAGGCCGTTCCCTTCACACGATGCCACTTGATGGCGAGCAACGCGAGAGGCGGCAGCGCCTTCCAGGAACGAAACGGCGTTTCACTCTTGGCCGGGCGGATGCGATACTGGACCAGCAACCGGCGAACATGAGCGGTCTCCGACCACAGCCGGGGATCTGTGGCAACGATGCCGAGTCGGTACGCCGTCCGTCTAGCTTCTCGATAGGTGACCCCAGCCAAGGTCGCCACGGCTGCGATCCCACATCCGGTCCGTTCTTCCTGCACCACCGGCTTCATACCGAACCGAACCTTACGGCTCCGAAGCCATCTGTTTCAAGAGCGGCCACGATTTTCACGGTTGTCGATTGACGCGTGGCGCTTGGCGAACAGCGGTGAGGGAGCACGAACGAGTGGTGCGTCGAGGACGGCGGGAAACACTGAGTGTCTTACAGCTTGCCGGCGGGATGCTCGCGCACGAACTTCCTGATGCGGTCCTGCACGGTCGGTCGGATTGAAAAGAATTCAAGCCCGAACGTGTCTCCGGAAACCCAACGCACGATGGCGCCGTCAATTCTGATCGGCCAAGGATGATCGGTCAGGAAGAGCGAGAGCTTCAGCTCCACCCCCATTTCCACCGGGCTGATCGATTCGGCGCGGCAGCCGCCGACGGAGAGATCCAAGACACGAGCCTCAGCCTCAAAATCGTTCTTGCCGAAGAGAAAGAGGCGACAGGCGATCGGCACTCGCCGGCCACGCCGCTCTTTTTGTTCCGCTTTCGCGGCAGGCGCGGAATTCCGGTGCACCGGCTGGGTCATCACCGCCATCCCTTCTCGCGGACGAGGAGCGTAGAGTTGGCATCAGTCTATCGGAAGTGAAGTTCGCTTGATATCCATTTCACTCTTTCGACCAGGCGTCCTCGTTTGACGATCGAATCTTCATGGTTGTCGCCTGACGATCCGCTAGAAGCCCACCGACACCCCGACCGTCCCTTGCACGGCAGCCCGATCTGAAGGGCCGAAGAACTCCGTTCCAATTCCAGCATCCAGCACGACACGAGAGGTAAATTGGTGGCGCACCCCCATTTCAATCCCGGTGTAGTTGGTCTGGCCGCGGAGATCGGATTGGCGCGTGTAGAGGCTGGCGATCACCGTTTCGCGAAATCGCATGGGATAGCCGAGCGGATAGCTGACGGCCACGATGGCACGATAGGTCCCCGGTCGCTCCTGGCCTTGCGGTGAACCCAGTACCGCGTAACCGGCATTGACATGGACGCGCCAGCGGTCGAACGAGCGCGTCATGATTCCGGTCATCTGGGTATCCACCCCGCGTGAGTTGACGCCCGTCGGCAGGTCCGCCTCCACTCGCACTGCGAAGGCCGGGAGCCTTAGCGTCTCGGTGTTGAAGTTATAGAGCAGGGCTAGATGGAGGTCGCCGGATTTGTTGGCGCCGACCACGGTTTGCGGGTCCGTGAACAGATCACTCTGGATCTCGATCTGCGTGTTTCGGAATGCGCCGTAGATGATCTGCGGCTGGAAGGCGGCCTGGGTCCGACCCTGGCGGCGATCGTTGAACCGCACGCCGGCTTCCACCCCCATCTCCCCCTGCGGAATGGCGTACGCGTCCTCCACCGCGATCGGCCGATTCGGATCGAGGTTGTCATGGTCCAGGGCCAGCGCAACCGGACCTGTCAGATGTGCCGCAACCGCAAACCCGGCTGCGGCGAGGACGAGTCCACCGAACCACCGCGCCATCGTCACCTGGACTCCCCATGCTGGTGATTCGTGGCCGGTGCCATGAGGCTCGGTGACACGGGGTCTTCATCTGAAGGACGCTCGGACTGAGATCCGAGGTGGGGCTCGTGCCCATCTCGAATCATCATGGGATTGTTCGCATCGGCCGAGGCCAGATAGTATGAATCCAAGACACGATAAATCTCGGCCCTCTTCGCCTCCCAGGTCGGGAGCAAGCCGCTCGCCAGGATGTCGCTGATGTTGTCGTGCAACATATGAAGGTTGTCGAAAATGTTGGCCAGCTCCGGATAGCGGGCGGCGAACGACGGGCTGTACTCGGCGGTCAAGGGCATGAAGGTCCACTGCACCGGCGGCCGCTCCAAATACCCACGATAGGTGGCCAGAATCGGCCGGACCGCGCGCGTTTTCGCCTCAAGATCGGCAGCCGCCTGCAGCGGGTCATAGACCGCCACTTGCAAGTAGTGATAGGACCAGATGGTGGCATTGAAGAGCGGGAAGCGTTGCCGAAATTCTCGTGAGTATGGGAACGCATCCAGACGTCGGTGGTCCAAGCGGTGCGCCGTGAGCGCATAACGGCTGTCTTGATAATAGGCCAGAACCTTGCGGATCGCCGCGTCTTCATCGGAATCGGACAGATTGGACACGACGATGTCGTACGTCGCCCGGTGTAAGGCATGCGCCTCATCAAAGGTATTCTGGGCGCGCCAGGCCAGCTTCATGTAAGTCGGGGCAATCGCCTCCTCGTTGGGATTCAGCCTGGGCTTGGTCGCGATGAATGCCAGCGTCTCCTTGCGGGCCCGAGATTCGATGGCTTCAACGTCGTGGCCGCCGGTCAACAAAAGGTTCTCGTAGAGATTGGCATGTCCGAAGTCCACACCGTTGAACTCGCTGTCCAACTCAGCCAGATCCTCGCGGAGCGCAAAGTTCCAGAGGGCGCGGTAGTAGAATCGTTTGTCTCTCGGTTCGAACTCGGAGCAACCGGCGAGCGCCGCGACCAACCACAGGAGCGAGAGTAGCAAATGCATGCCGGCCACTCCCTTGAACGCCGTTCGGCGAAGCCAGTTCATACGTCTCCTCAATGGTCCGTCCTGTGGCACACTGGGCGGGCTCGTGCGAGCTTCATATCTCCACATCATGAATGCCCGTGATGGGCATGGACCAACGCATGCCCTCGGCCGCGGGCGATCAGCCAGCGGTTGACGGGAAAGGCGGCAGCACCTGCGAGAATCAAGGACAGCATGAGGCTGCCCCAGAACAGGGGCTCGCTCAATCCCGCCTGCATGGCGCCGGGGATTACCAGCATCAGCCCGTTATCCACGATCTCCATCGTCGCGATGGACAAGGTATCCGACGCCAAGGCGAGCCCCAATGCCATAGCCGGCGCAAACCCGGCACGGAGCAACGGCCAGAGGGTCATGGCATATCCGGTTGCGAAGGCCAGCGACGGCCAGGGCGACGGTCTCCCCATTACCCCAGCCCAAGGCGGTCCCGATCACCATCCCCGCAACCTCTCCGACGGCGCAGCCGGTCAAGCAATGGACCGTCGCGAAGAAGGTCAGCCGATTCAACGACGTGGGGCTGTCGCCCTCGGTCCTCCGGTGGTGGCAGTGCCCGCGCCCATGTTCCTGTGGGGGAACATGCCCCTGGTGATCATATTGAGGACGTTCATGCTGATGGTGAGCCGTCCCGGCCGGTGCCTGTTCTGCCGTCATCATCGTCCACCCTCCTTATCATCAGTCGGTGAAGGATCGCGTCCGCACACCGATTCAGACGGAGGAGGGGTTCCATGATTACAGTGCGATGCCACGACCTCGAGAGAAGAGGAAAAAGGAGGACGGTGTCGGAGGCTCGGACGGCAAGTTACTCGCAGGTGCAATGGAGACAGCCGTGGGTCGTACAGATCCCGCAGGTCTCTTCCAAGCTTTCTCTCAGAGCCTGCCGGGCGCGATGGAGCCGGACCGTGAGATTATTCTGTGAAATGTTCAGCTCCTCGGCGACCCGCTGAGGAGATTCGCCGTCGAGGTCGATGCGACGAATCAATTCGGCGTAGTTCGGCCGGAGCGCCGGCAACAGCCGGGAGAGGCAGGCGCACACGGAGGGCTGCAGCTCGTCGAACGCCGGCTCCTGGTCTTCACCGGCCTGCACCAGGTCACGCAGATAGGCATCATCACGGCGCGTTTCCGCATCGTGGGATCGATAGTAGTCGATCACCGCATGGCGCAGAATCCGATAAAACCAGGGCACGACACTGTCGTCGTTCTTGACCGAATGGTAGCGCTCGACCGCCCGGGCCAGACTCTGCTGCAACAGATCCTCGGCAACCGCCTCGCTGCCGAGCCGCCGTCGCAGGAATCCCAAGAACTCCGGCTGTTGTTCGAGGAGTCTCTTGACCAGCAGCTCCGGCTCTCGGTCGGGTGTTCGGCTTCCGTTTCCGTCTCGCCGCTCCTGCAGATCCTGCGAGTCCTCGGCCGCTCTGTCGCCGGCAACCTGTCTGCCGCCATTTTCGGACATGAACAACCTCCCAGGTGGCTTCACAGCTTACCCTTCGTTCATACCCCTGCTCAAGACGCGACCTCCAACCACCCCAATGCCGTCCCTCGCCCACATGATTCATGAACGCTTCTCCTGCAAACTCCGTGCGACCCGTTACGGGTTGCGTCATACAACGGCTGGATCGTCATGAAGCGTCATGAGGAATGCGGGCTAAACATCTCATTCCTCCGGAGTCTGAAGTGTTTCATGGTTGCATCCGTTCGCCGGTCCATGTATTAACACGCATGATGGAACCGCTGATCGATCATGCTCCTGTCCGCCACCCGCTTCGGGGACTTCTCCGCAAGCCATGAAAAGACGTAAGCCCTCGAACGCACGAAACAAATCCCATGCGATGCGAGCGGTCCGCTTGACCGTCTTCATGGTACTGTGGCTCACCGCCTGCTCTGCAATGGAAGCCATTAAGCCGACGATCCCTCCGCGATACCTGGCACGGGCGGAACGCGACGTCACCTTGACAACACTCGTGACCAATCCTGATCGGTACCGGGACAAGGTCGTGATTATGGGCGGGGTGGTCGTCGAGGAACGGCTGGAGCAGGATCAACTCTGGGTCAGGCTGAAGAATCGCCCGCTGGATGATATCTACCGTCCTCACCGACCGGTGACACAGGACGGTCCCGAGGCCGGCCATTACTGGGTGACGGCGTCGAGCCGGAGCCAGTTTTCCGGTCAGTATCGGCACTGGGCCCGCATCACGGTCGTGGGTCGTGTCGTCGGAACCTGGTCCGCCTCGAGCGGGGCCGTCTCCGT
The DNA here is from genome assembly GCA_050246315.1 of Nitrospiraceae bacterium. Taxonomy (GTDB): domain Bacteria; phylum Nitrospirota; class Nitrospiria; order Nitrospirales; family Nitrospiraceae; genus Nitrospira_G. Next base: position 139,958 of record JBFWWG010000010.1, read on the forward strand.
CGGCGAACCGGTCCTCTTCCTCGTCTATGCCAAGGGGTGGACCACCGACGGCAAAAGCCATGACAACGCGTGGGAGATTTCAACGGACCCCAACGCGATCATGAATGTGCCGGCTGGACTTGGAGGAGAATTCGGGTCGGCCCCGTAGGCGGCAGGGCGGGAACAGAACGGGTTCACGCGGACGACGGCAGGTAGCGCTTGATCGCTTCGTGAATCTTTCTCGCCCGTACCTCGTCTCCAGTGAACCCGACACGAATGGTCAGACCGGTTCGACCCTCCGAGAGGGATTCCAGATCAATCCAGACGTGTTTTCCGTCGGCGAATTCCGATTCGAGATGGGCCGACATCTTGTCGGCTTTGTTTTCTGACGGATTCAACCCCAGATCCTTCATTGCCGCAACGGTTGCCGCATGGACCGCGGGCACATCGTGATCCACCTCATCCTTGAGCTTGCCCATCACGTACACGGCCCCGGCAACCCCACCCGCCGCGCCCACGGCGAGCGCCACGCAGCCGGAGGCAAACACCCCAAGCACCAGGCAGAGCACGAGATGGCTCACCCGCATTGGCTGGTTCGTCCCTGACGCCTGCTTCAATCGATCTGACAGCATGTCCACTCCTTGGTTCTCTCGCTCCTACATACAGACGAGACCAGGCATCCCGCAGACGGTGGAACCAGTACCTTCGGCCGCACTGCATCGGCGCGAAGTCCGAGCGTCACATGCTTCCGCATGCTTTCCCATTGTGCCTGCACTCATCGGCCTCATCAACCGGCAATCCGCTGCCCAGCCGAGATCATGGAGACTGCGCCAATTCTGGAATGGTCATGGTACGATGGCGGAGACACCATGATCGAGTCGACCTTTCTCTTCCTCCCCGGCATCGCCGCGGTGCGCGAGCGGCAATTGTGGTCGAGCGGCATCTCCACCTGGCAGACCTTCCTTGAAGCCCGCCGGATTCCTCGGATCAGCGAGGCCTGGAAGACGCACTACGATGAAGTGGTGAAAACCGCGCGGGACCAGTATGAAAATGACAATCCCCGTTGGTTTGCGCCGCGCCTCAAGCCGCGCGCGCACTGGCGGCTATACGAATGGCTCCGTCCGCGGACCGTCTTCCTTGATATTGAAACCACCGGGCCCTTCGGCGAGATCACCGTCGTCGGCCTGTTTGGACAGGGCCGGATGACTCAACTTGTCCGCGGTGAGACCTTGACTGAGGCGCGGCTCAGCGAGCATCTCTCGCAATATAGCCTGCTCGTGACCTTCAATGGCGCCGGCTTCGACCTGCCATGCCTACGAGCCCAATTTCCAAGACTCCTCCTGGATCACGCGCATCTGGATCTCCGCTTCGCGGGCCGAGCGCTTCAATGGAGAGGCGGGCTCAAACAGGTCGAACGGCAAGCCGGGATCGAACGTCCGGCGGGGATCGACGGGTTGGACGGCTGGGATGCCGTGCGTCTCTGGAATCAGTGGCGACACGGGCATGATCCGACGGCACTCGATCGACTCTTGGCCTACAACGCCGCCGATTGCATCAACCTCGAACCGCTGGCCGACCTCCTGTACTGCGGTCTGCGCGAGCAATGCGGATTGGACGACTTCTACGATCCTATATCCTCTGCTCCGTCCCGCACGGCTCCCGGCGGCCTCTGACGCCACAATTCGAGGCCTCGTATCTCGATCCCCCGTATCGGATAAGCCGGATCACCTTATCACTCCCGGGATCTGTCCATACCAGGAAGGACAAGAACATGGCGCGCCGCTCGCACCGGGTTGCATCAACGGACATTGTCCGAGTTGAGTCGTGCAGGTCGAGGCCACGGCCACCGGCTGACCTCGTTTTGGAAATTGCCTCGCAAGCTCACTTTGCAGCAGTTGCCCAGTTGCCTGCACCACTTCGTCCGAGAGCTTATAGCTCACACAGGTCCTGTTGATGTCCTCCATGCTGAAGCCGCCTTCTTTCATCTTGACCATTTCTTCGCTGCTACAGGTGCGGTGGGCGACACAGGAGACAGATAGAACCAGCATACTGAGACACGCGATCATGACCATTACGCGTTTCATGGCCAACCTCCTCTTGGAGAGATGCGGAGCAGTTCACCTTGCCCTCGCGTCTCCGATAGACCATAGGACCACTCAGGGTATTGTCCCTATTTACTCACACCACATAATTGAGCAAAGGGCGCGCCGGATCACAATTTGGACGCATTACGCGTAAGCTGTTGAAATGCAGAGGAGCCGCTCAGGAGGGGACTGGCAGGTGTATCTCTTCCAATACGCGGCTGTATCCGTCAAGGTCAGACCGGCCGAGCATCAAACAAATGGAAAACCGGAAAAGCGAATGGGCGGAAGGGCCGGTAAAAGGGAAGGAGCGATGTCTTGAGGTGGCGATGAGGGCGGTCGATTATCGTCTGAACATTCTTGTATTGAGCACCTGGCCCGTTTGCGCCCCCTCGACGCTTTCCACATAGGCGAGGGCGACCTCGTCCGCCGGCATGCCGCCGGCCAGGTCCATTCCACGGGCCTTCAACGTTTCAGTCACCCAGGTGGGGCTGACCACATTGATGCGAAGGCCTCTCGGCAGTTCCAGCGCCGCCGCCCGCACAAACCCGTCGAGCCCGCCGTTGACCAGGCTGATCGCGGCGCTGCCCTTCATCGGCTCCTGACTCAGCACGCCGCTCGTCAGCGTGAATGAGCCGCGATCTGACAGCAACGAAGCTCCGATCCGGACCAGATTCACCTGCCCCATCAGTTTATGGGACAGGCTGAAAGCAAAATCTTCATCCGTGAGTTTCGCCAAATCGCCAAAGACGGCGCGTCCGGCCGTCGAGACCACGGCATCCACCGAACCGATGGCCCGGTAGAGAGTCCGAATCGATTCGGAATTGGCAAGGTCAACCTGAAAGTCTCCGCTCTTATTCCCGACCGTGATCACGTCATGCCGAGGCCCCAGCGCCCGACACACGGCCCGTCCGATCGTCCCGGTCGCACCGATCACGACAATTCGCATCCGCCTGCTCCTCTGTATCGCTTAGCCTTTCGAGTTCGACGTTCCAGACCGTACTACCCGCACGAAACAACCACACAGGTGATCGTTCACCATGCCGACGGCCTGCATATGGGCATAGATGATGGTACTCCCGACAAAGCGGAAGCCGCGTTTCTTGAGGTCTTTGGACAGCGCGTCGCTCTCCGGACTGGTGGCCGGCACCTGAGCAATACTCGTCCAGCGATTGACTTTCGGTCTCCCCCCGACGAAGGGCCACACATATCGATCGAACGAGCCGAACTCTTCTTGGATCTCGATGAATGCCTGCGCGTTCGTCACGGCCGCATCAATCTTCAATCGATTACGGATGATGCCGGCGTCCTTGAGCAACGCCGCAGTCTTCCTCGCATCGAACTTCGCCACCTTCACCGGATCGAATTCGGCAAAGGCCCGCCGATAGCCCTCGCGCCGGCGCAGGATCGTATCCCAGGACAAGCCAGCCTGCGCCCCCTCCAACACCAGCATCTCGAAATGGCGTCGGTCATCGTGGACCGGCCTGCCCCATTCGTCATCGTGATACCGGATCATGTGGGGCTTGTCGCCCACCCATGCGCAACGAACCACGGCCTTGCGCCCACGCGTCATCGGACTTACCATGGTCTGTCCAAACTGGTCTGGTCTTTCATCCCACCAGATCTGTGATGGTCGCCCCTCAGACAATGGGGCACCGGCGAGGCCGACCGCAGGAGATCCATGGGATGCGACCCTATCATATCCGGTCATATCCGGGAAGGCCGTTCCACCGGACATGGCCGCCGGTGCTGCAAGCGCGACTGTCTCAGAGAGAGAATGGTTGCCATCCAGTGGCCACTGGCATGAGCGCAAGGAGCAAAGCAGACCGTGTTTGCCGCTGCGGCCACAACAAACGGCAGCATCGCGTATTGGCCGCAAGCCGCAGCTCCTGCCGCGACTGTGCCTGCGACCGGTATCGGCCCCGACAAAAACGCGCCCCAGGACGCCGCACGCCGTCGCGAAACCGCAACCGCCGTCGGAGCTAACTTGACGCTGGCCATGACGAATGGGGCACGCGGCCATTCGGGCACGGCGAGGCATGAACGAGCAGCGCTGACCAAAGACCTGCGTCGAACCCGACAGATTCGGGAGGTGGTTCAGGTATCACTCTCCGGAACCATTCTCGCCAATCCGGACTCTCGCCGGCCTCTCATGCAAGGAGTCACCCGGCGTGCTCAGCAACTGGCGGCATCCGCCGGAGGGGCGTGTCCGATTGCGGACATTCAATAATCTCGTGAGAGATGAAAGGAGTGCGACATGATCGGCGTGTTCGTAACTTTTCGCTATGGGGAGCCCTTCGATGAGAACGTCATCCGAAAGATTGCCGAGACGGCGCGAGGACGGTTTGAAGGAATGCCGGGACTGCGCTCCAAAGCCTTCACCCTCAACCCCGGCGCACGGGAAGCGCGCAATTTCTATGTATGGGACTCCGAAGAGGCGGCCAGAGCGTTCTTCACCGATGAACTCATCGAGAAAGTAACCGGTCTCTACGGGGTACGTCCCAGCGTTGATTTCGTGGACATCGCCGCTCTGGTGGAGAACCTTCATCGGTGAATCTCGTCCGAGCGCCACGGCGAGAGCCCCTCTTCGCTGTGGATAGTCCACCCTATTCAGGCTTCCAGTGGCAGTTGCACGCGCACGGGCATCTCTTCGTCACGTTGTGCCGTCGCGGCAACCCAGGCGTCATGTCACGGCGCCTGCCAGAATTAGGGAGAACTCACTCATTACACTATCGAGAGCCAAGCCTTGTACCTTCCTGCTTATCTTGTACGGAATTCTGATCAGCATGTCGCTCATCCGCTTACGAATACTCACTTTACTTCCTATGGGCGCAGCGATACCCTAGCGATACCCTGTCACGTCAACGTTTCGTCTGTCTGTGGCGCTGTCCCTCGATGGCTCAGGATTCAGGCCGGTCAACCCATCGCAGTCAACCTCTCACGTTTCGGAAGGAGACTGTCATGCCATTCATCGTTGTCGCCTTGATCGCGCTTGCGATTCTCTCGGCCTGGTTGCCTGCGGACGCCGGTCAACCAACCCGCCCGCAAGCGGAGTATTCGGCCGATGCGACGATTCAAAACGAAGAAGGCACTTTGCAGCAGAAAATTTTCGTTACGCCGAGCAAGGAGCGGAGGGAAACGTTGACGGGCACAGGCGAGGGAGCGGTCATGATCTTCCGGTACGACACCAAGGTCATGTGGACCCTCATGCCGTCGGAAAAGATGTATATGGAATATCCTCTGGCTGGCGGCCAGGGACAGGGAAATGATCCTTCGCAATGGACCTATGAGGACACGGCGATGGGCGAAGAGACGCTCAACGGCGTGACGGTGACCAAGTACAAAACCATCGCCACCAGCACGGATGGCAAAAAATTCGGAGGATTCTCTTGGCGAACGAAAGAAGGCATCACCCTTAAGCAGGATCTGCTCTACAAAGAAGGGAACGACAAGAAGCGGATGCTGACCGAGCTCAGCAACCTCACGATCGGCAAGCAGGAACCCAGGTTGTTCGAAATCCCGGAAGGGTTCACGAAATTCGACATGGGTGGCATGATGGGGATGATGGGACACGAGAGCATGGGACAGCGCGGCATGCCGAATCCGAGACCGCAGACCGGAAGACCGCAGCGAACCATGCCGGCACCGCACGAGCAGCCGACGGCACCTGAAACCCCGCCCACACAAGAAGAGCCTTCAGATATGGAAAAGGCCGGCAACTTCATGAAGGGTCTGTTTGGCCGATAGGCGAACGGCAGCATGAAGCGGCGGCTGAAAGGCACATCGCTGTTGGTCGCCGCATTGATGATGACGGCCACGGCCCTGCCGTGCGCCGCTCAAGCGAACGAGAGGAGTCCTTCAACCCTACCTGATAGGCCGGTCATCAACGCCTCTGCCTTGTATATGGTCGAACTCCAATCCGGGCGGGTATTGTTGGAACAAAACTCCACCCGCCGCCTTCCTCCGGCCAGCCTCACGAAAATTATGACGGCGCTGATTGCGCTAGAGTCCGCACCGCTTCAGGAGGTGGTGAAGATCGACGGACGCGCGGTGGTGCATCATTCCTCGTACAATTTCCGGCCCGGCGAAGCATTCCTCTTGCGTGATCTGGTGACGGCCATGCTGGTAACCAGTGCCAATGATGCCTGCGAGGCGGTCGCCTGGCACATCGGGGGGGATGACAAGCGGTTCGTCGCCATGATGAACGAACGGGTCCGCAGGCTGGGGTTGGAGAACACGCATTTCGTCAATCCTTGTGGATTCGATGCGCCGGGGCACTACTCAAGCGCCGCGGATCTGGCCAGGTTGACCGATGCGGCTCTGCAAACACCCAATTTTTCAATGATGGTACGGACCGTCGTACGCGAGATCTCCAGCGTCGACGGTGAGCGGACGGTCGCGCTCCATAGCACGAACGAATTGCTCATCGACCCCGATATCACAGGTGTGAAAACCGGATACACGAGCAAAGCCGGGCGCTGCCTGATCGCCAGCATGTTCAAGGAGGGCCATCGCCTATTACTGGTGGGCATGAACATCACGGATCGATGGGAACAGGCCGCCAAGATGCTCCGATACGGGCAGGCAGTCATGCTGAATTCGAACAATTGAGGCGGGAACCCTACTGCCGTCCAACACTGTGGAGGTATGCGTCTCGAAGGTTCTTCTGAGCAAGGGCATAGTCCGGGTCAAGCCTTGCCGCGGTTCTGAATTTGTCGATGGCGTTCTCCCAGTCGCCTCGCATGGCGTAGGCATGGCCGAGGTTGTTGTGCGGCCTTGCCTTTTTTGGGGCTTTCTCCACGGCGTCGGACCAGAGCAGGACCGGGTCGCGATACAGAGCATTGCGTTCGATCGTCGTGAAACTGAGCACGAGGACCAACGTGAGCCCGAGGCCGACCGCGCCGACGCGGACGAGCCTTGGTCGATGAAGGGTCTCGGACAGCCAGCCGGCCAGTTGTGAGCAGAGGAGGACGAAGGCCAGCAGAATGCCGATTGACGGCAGATAGAGGTTACGTTCGCTCAACAGGTCGACGCGAGGAATCAGACTTGTGGGGAGGAGCTGAAGGAAGAACCAGCCGACTCCGAACGTCACCAAGGGGAACCGCCGATATGCCGTCAAGGCCACACCGACCACTGCGCCCAGGATCAACAGATCGACAGGGAGCGGCCATTGAAACAGGGAGTGCAACGCGGGCAGGTCGTGATCGAAGTTTTGGTTCCAGGGACAGACGAACAGCAAGAGCGCGTAGATGACGGCATGGAGTTCGCTCACAAGATTGTCCCAGAGTGGACGCATCTCCAGGCTGTATTGGGCGAGCTCGGAATAGCGAGGGTGCCACCAGGCCCATGCGGCCACGACAAGCAGCACGAACCAAAATGGGAGATGAGTTGAGAGGAACGTCTTACGCAATGCGGCAGGATCCAATCGGCGTATCAACGCATCCCAGAGCAAGAGAGCGAGCGGCAACGTGGCCGCGGTTTCTTTCGATCCAAGGGCCAAGACAAACGACAAGAGGGCGCCGGAGACATACCGTCCATGAGAGAGCCCGTCACGCTGACGCGCAGCACCTTCAATATAAAGAGCAAGGGCGAGAAGGTAGAACAACGTCATGAGGCCGGAGGCCCGACCGGAAATGTAGGTGACGGTTTCGGTTTGAAGGGGATGAACGAGAAACAACAGCGCAGTCCAGAACGGAACTTCCCGGGTTTCCTCCGAGACGGCGCGAGTCAGCACGAGATAGACAAGGATCCCGGAGCCCAGATGGAGCAGCAGATTCAACAGATGGTAGCCGGTCGGGCTGGTTCCGAAGATTGTCCGATCGGCGAGGAACGTCGCATACAACACCGGCCGGACCATGTGATCGAGATGGCCGATAAAAGTTCGCCAGCTATTGAGATGTGGATTCTCCAGTATGGTTGAGAAGTCGTCGTACTGGAAAGTGCCCGAGAACGCGTTTGCGTAGGCCACAACTGCGACCACCATCAGGCAGACGCTCTGCCGGTTTCGTGTGGCAGTCACACTGTTCACGATCGGATCAAGATTACTCTCTTGCAGGACAGGAGTATAGCGAAAGGAGACGCAGACATGCCATTTGATCGACGCGATGCCACGAGCCGCCGTGGTGCGCCTGAAACCCTCCGTCAGGCATGCAACCGGCAAGCCAGGTCTCACTCGTTCGTATTGTGTGTGGCAGGCATCTCCCTACTTCTGACTCTCTTCACCGGGCTCGCGTACGGCGAAGGGCCCTGCACATGCAAGGACATCGACAAATTGCAGGCACACCTGGACAGAGTCACGAAAGCGGAAGAGGCCTGGAAAGAGATCTTTGCCTGGGCCCGTGAACTCTATCCCGACGTGGATCCGCCTCAATCCAATGACGATCTCAACCAGAAGTTTGTCCAATTGACAAGCTCCTCACAATCTCAATGGCGGACTCTGATCAAGCAAGGGCCTGTCAAAGAAAAGAAAGAACTGAAAAAGGTCGCCGGTCTGAGTCAAGAGGGGGAACCGATTATCGACGATGACTTCAAGAAGAACAACTGCGACGACGTGATTGAGGCCGAGCATGTCCATGAACGAGCGCATAAGGATTTCTATTTGAGCTTCCCCAAAATCTTCGATGCTGGCATGAGTTCTCGGCTCCTCCGGCTGCGCGCCGAATCGGAGGTCGAATCCTACCGCGCCCATAAGACCTTCCTCGAGAAGAAATTATCGGAGCTCAAACTGAAGTGCGTCGCCAAGCTGGACAACAGCACCAAGAAGATATTGGAGCAGGCATACGCGCAGCGTCAGCGGCTCAACGAGGCGGAACATCGTCTTCGTATGTATGGCAATTCTCAAGCCGTCCTCAATTAGCACGGTGAGCGAGAGTCTTTTTTCGAGACAGGAGGAACACTCATGATGAAGACTTCGAGCATCTCGATTGCAGGCGTCGCCGGAAGCGCACTCCTCGGGCTCGCGTTGCTGCCATCGCCCGCACCAGCGGCACCGCCGGCGACCGGCTCCAGTTCCTCTCCCAAGACCGTTCTGGTCAAGAAGTATATCGATGACTGTCGTCAAACACCCTCTAAAGACGCGGATTGCGACAAACTCCGAAAGGATGCGGTCGACATCCTGAAAGATGATCTGCATACGCTAGGCTCGTCGGCCGACCATGCTTATTTTCTGTCCATTCTCCCGGTGTTCCACAGCGATGAGATCGACTTACGGATCGCCGCAGCGGACGCGATCGGCATGATCGGACCGCAGGATCAGGACGTGGACGCGATCATCCCGCTGACCAACGATCCCGTCCCAGACGTCAGACTCGCCGTTTCGAATATGATCTCTCACGGGAAGGGAACCGCCATCATGTTGCTCAGGCAGCGCATGATGCCTCACCGCACGGGGCGCACGCCGGAGACTCCTGTAGATGTCGCAACACATTCCCTGCCGGTCGCCCCAGATAGTGTCTACCTCTTCGATTTCAGCGATGCAGCGGTCGGTCGCGTATCGTACATCGTGAAAGGCAAGAGCGATCCTACGCATTTCTATCGGGCGAAGGCCAAGAAAGGTCCCTTGAAATGGGAGCAGTTTCGAGAGCAATACCGCTTTCAGCTCCACGACGAACAGGAAGCCCTCAATCAGGCTCAAGCGGCGGCGGCGGAAGAGATGCAACAGGTGAAGCCGCCGGACCCCACCGATACACAAGCATTCTTGCAGTACATGCAAAAGATGCAATCCGTGTCGGCAGGACAAGGCACAAGAATGGCCCTCGATCTGTATGATCCGAAACTATTCGGCGCGCCGACGGTCTATGTCTTGGAAGAGCGCCAAATCGGCCAGCGAAGCTATCCGACACGCTATGTCGTGCTCTATCAGGAGCTGGCCCTTAAGAGGCCGGGATACCGCTTGAGTTGGATGACGGTGCCGGATAGCGCGATCAAGACCGCACAAGCCACGTCGCTGGTGGAAGAGAAAGAGGAATTGGCGAACAAGGCTGAACACGAAGCGCTGAAGAAAAAACAAGCAGAACTCGAAGCGCTGACCAAGAAGAAAGACGCGGCGGAAAAGAAGCAATTCAAGAAGGGGCAGGAGGATCTCGAAAAAGCCCTCGGCTTCTAACTCCCGGCCGGCCGATGAAGACCCATTCCAACATTCCGGAATACGAGCCGTCGGAAATCAATATCGAGAATGACTGAGAGGCCTCCTACCAACCTAGCGGCCCTTTGCCCTTCTGCGAGGGGCCCGTTGACTTACCCACCACACAGGAATAGTCTGAAGGAACTCTGATCGCGTAGGTGGGCGGGGGCGACCCTCCATCCTACTCTTCTCGCCTACTGTTCTCGCATCAGCGCTCATCTTCACAGGAGGGGTTCAATGGAAGACCATACTCCACCACATCACGATGGCCCACCGAACGGGTCCGGTTTCGAAGGCCTGCTGCGAGAAGAGATCAATGCAGTCAGTTGTGTCACCGGTTTCGCTGTTCCACCGGGGTGATCCGATGGCTACTCCGACGAATGACAAACTCCTTTCTAGGGAAGCGCACGATGTGACGAGTCGAACCATCTCCAAAAGGATTCTGGTCGCCGTGGACGATTCTGAGGAGTCGGCCCGCGCGGTCCACTACGTCGGATCACTGCTCCGTGACACGCAAGACGTGGCGGTGACGTTGTTCCACGTGTTGAAGCCGATGCCTCGTGAATTGTTGGAGCACGGAGGCTCCGAAAATCCGACGGTGGAGGATCAGTTGGGGCGACAATTGCGGAAAGATCAGGAGGAATGGGTCAAGGAGGAGGGAACCATCGAATATCCGATCCTCCTGAAGGCCTTACAGGGTCTGGGGCAGACCGGCTTCCCGATCGATCACGTGACGCTCAAGTTCGGCCACGAACGCGATATCGCCGACACCATTCTCGATGAAGCGCGCGCCGGAGGGTACGGCACGATCGTGGTGAGCCGCCACGGCGCGTCCGGTGCGAAACGACTCTTCGGGAACGGCATCACCGATCACCTATTGCGGGAGTCCTCCGGAATCGCGGTCTGGGTACTGGGGTAGATGGCGCGTGTTGCCCTCTCGATGCATCCGAACCCTCGTCCGGACGCGCCGAGAGACTGCGGCTCGTCGGCGAGGTTCTCTGCCGAGTGTCGAGAATGTCGGAGAGGGAGGTCGCGATGGAGTGCCTCGCTTGTCAGGGCGCACTCCCACCGATGGCGCGCTTTTGTCCCACCTGTGGCGTTTCATTGAGGCCACAGGAGCAATCGGCAGGCGCCGAGCCGGCTTCGCCGACCGGGCAAGGCGGCGGGGCAGTGTCCCAGGAACCTGTCCTCTCTCCACAGATGCTCGCGGAGTGGCGCGACCAACTGATCGACTGTTATTTGAGTTTCTCTATTTCCAAGGAACTCTCCGACTGGCTGAATGACCTCGGGCTCCCTTCGACCGGAACAACGCAGGAAAAACTCGCCCGCCTACGCCAACAGGCCGACTCGCTGGTGCTGTCGGCCGAAAGTTTCCCCCGCCAGACCATCTTTTACCTCAGCAAGTACCCTGAAGATATTTTGGCGGAGATTGGCCGGGAACTCGGGATCGATAGTGCGGGTTCCAAGGACGTGCTGCTGAAACGGATCTATCGCGAGGTCGGGACCAGAGAGGGCTGGCTTCAACCCCTGTCGGACGATGCCAGGCAGCTCTTCAAGGATACGTTCTTGCCGATCCTCAGCGGCTTTGACCACAAGAAGGATTATTGTCTCAGTCTCTGGGACGAGCTGTCCGACCTCCTCGGCCGGGAACCGACCAATGTGCCGGCATCCCAGGCGTACGGCAGAGCCGTCATCGCGGTCGCGATCCCTGATTTCTTGCAAGAGGCCCAGGCCGTCCTGTTTCAACATGAACTCGACCACAGAACCGGGGACCTTTCCGAGCACGCCTGATTCATGAGCTGATATACCGATTGAGGCAGCCGATCAGCTCCTCCTTCTCCTCCATCATCAAGGCCACCAGATCGCGGAGCGAGACCAGTCCCACAAATTCGTCCCCATCGAAGACGAGCAGATAGCGACAGCGATGCTCCTTCATTAGGTTCAAGCACGAGCTGGCCGTCTCTTTAGGGCTGACCCGAACCACTTCGCTGGTCATGACATCCTTGATCCTCACCCGTTCAGGATCCCGGCTCTTTCCGACCACCCGCATCATTAAATCACGCTCGGTGAAGATGCCGGTGATCTTTGAGGCGCTGGTGATGACCACCGACCCCACGAACTCCTCGGCCATCAGAATCGCAGCGTCGAGGACAGTATGACCCTCGTCGAGCACCACGACTTTGCGGACAATCTTCGGCTCAATGTTCCATTCCATGTTGGTCCCCTCCTTTCTGCCTCAAGGCACGGCCGATACCCAAGCCGCCCGTGACACCACCCTCGCACGAAGAAGAATGAGAACCAGCTACCGAACGATCAGGACCGGGCAGGCGACCTGATGCAACACCGCATGGGAGACGCTGCCGAGCAGGAAGTGCCCCATCCCCTTCCACCCATGAGAGCCGAGGACGACCAGATCGGCCTGGCGCGCCGCCTGCGCGATACAACGGGCCGGATCGCCGCGCTCGACCCACGGCATCACAGCGGGGAAGAGATCCCGTAGCGAGGCCGCGGTATCCTTCACAAGCTGTTCGGCATACTGCTCGATCTCCCCGATCCACTTTTCATGTCGAGCCCCGAGGATGTCGTCGCCGGTATGGAGACTTGGTGCCACACTGAGCAAGGAGAGGGAAACCCGCTGAGCGAAGCGATGGCGATGCAGCCAGGCGACCAGCCGCTGCGAATCTTCCTGCCCTTCAACGGCCAGCAGGACAGATTGCACCTTCCCCGGATCGCCCCTCACCAGCAACGATGCGCAAGGCGCGTGCAGAACCACTCGGTGCGACACGCTGCCGAGGATCAATTCCGCGACACGTCCCCGCCCTTGAGAACCCACCGCCACCAACTCACACTGGGTCGAGCGGACCGTCTCGAGTATGACCTTGGCGGGACTCCCCGTCCGGTAGACCCGTTTGGCTGAGGGGACCGTGGGGGGTACCATGGCGCCGGTCTGATCAAGCAGCCGTTCGGCTGCCTCCATCATCGAGTGCCGAACTTCTTCAGAGGTTCTGCGCCCGATCGGCTGAGCAAAGATCGGATTTTCGATCGGGCGGAGATCCACGGCGTGGATCAACGTCAGCTCTTCGTGGACAAAGAGGCGAGAGACCACCCGCACCGCATTAAAGGCCTGGTCCGACCAATCTACGGCGACCACGGTGCGCATGGCGCCTCCAAGGCAGGAATCCCCATCGACTCATCAGGCATGGGCTCGGAGGGGACTCTCCCGATGTCGATGGATGCGTCATCATACTCCCAACGCGATGATCCACGTCAACCATCGGTGCGGGCGTTCTCTGAACCTGTCTGACTTTGACCTTTCTACTGCGGCGAACGATGCGCGGCCACCTGCGTCGTTCTCGGCCCGAACAAATCCTCAATGTATTCCAGTGAATACGCTTCCTGTTTTTCCCGGGCCTGCGGCCCTGCATCTGACCGCACCTCCCTCGCCTCGTCACGAACGCCCATGTCAGACAGGCTCCTCACGCACGGTCAGTCCATCCCCCGGCCGGGACTTCGCCATCTCACCCGCCGATGGCATCGCTCGCTCCGGCCGCACCAAGCGGTTCAAAAAGCACAAAGCTGATGCTCGTCCAGTGCGGGCCGCAGTAGAATGCCCACTGTCCGATACAATCCCGCATTCACTCCCAACCCTCAACTCGGCGCGGACTGCTGAGAGTGCGGGCGGATGCCCGTCGCGGAGATCACACAGTGGAGAGCCTGATGTTTGAATGGTTGACTCATCCCGAATCCTGGATCGCCTTGGGGACCTTGACGGCGCTGGAGATCGTCCTCGGCATCGACAACATTATTTTCATCTCCATTCTGGTCGGCCGGCTCCCCGAACCGCAACGCGCTCTGGCCAGGCGGGCGGGGCTCGGTCTTGCCATGATCGCCCGTCTCGGTCTGTTGTTCTCCATCTCCTGGGTGATGAGCCTCACTCAGCCTTGGTTTACCGTCCTGGCCCAAGAAATTTCCGGACGCGACCTGATTCTCATTGGAGGCGGCTTGTTTTTGCTGGCGAAGGCCACACATGAAATCCACAATAGTCTTGAGGGCATCGAAGAGGGCGATCCCGAGATCATGGCCGCGGGGCTGGGGATGGTCTTGCTGCAGATCGCGCTGTTGGATATCGTGTTCTCCCTGGATTCCGTGATTACCGCCGTCGGCCTCGCCGAGCATGTCTCGATCATGGCCATCGCCATCATCCTGGCTGTGGCCGTGATGCTCATGGCCGCCAAGGCAATCGGCGATTTCGTAGAGGCCCATCCGACGATCAAGATCCTGGCCTTGTCGTTCTTAATTCTCGTCGGCGTCACCCTCATGGTCGAAGGGTTCGACGTGCACGTGCCCAAGGGTTACATCTATTTCGCCATGGCGTTTTCCGTCGGAGTCGAGATGCTGAACATCCGCATGCGAAAGAAGCGGCGGACACCGGTCAAGCTGCATAGCAAATACGCGAGAGCCTCCGGGCAAGATGGCGATGAATCAGCTTGAGCAGACCAGGCCGTCACACAGCCTCCGACATCCCAACGCACTCGCGACGGCCGTCGGTTTCGAATGATCGAGATCCAGCCGCGTGCTAGTAGAAGTGATTTCTAAACCCTCCATTCACCCTTCGACCGGCTCAGGGCGAACGGACGTGTCATGAACAGATGATGTTTCTGCGTTCGTGTTGAGCCCTTCGATGAACCAACCGTTGATCCTGAGGCTCTCGAAGGAGACGGTTGGCTTTCTCAGGAGAGGCTTGTCGAAGCCAGTGGCGGATTTATCGAACCGAGTGAACGGAGGGCTTGAAATGACTTCTAACCATCCGAGGAGGTGTGCGATGCACCATGTGATCAGAGCCGGCTTCGCGGTATTCTTGTTGGGGGTCCTCCTGTCAGCAGGATTCGCACATCCCACATGGGCAGATGACCAGACTCCGCCATCAACCTCCCCGCCCCCGGCAGCGTCCGACGCGCACAAACGTGGAAGAGAGATGATCAAGCAGGCCTGCGGCGACGATGTCAAACGGTTCTGTCAGGAAGTGAAGCCGGGCGGAGGGCGCATCGTGCAATGCCTCGAAGAACATGCGAAAGACTTGTCGCAAGATTGCTCGAAGCTCATGGAGAAGCGGGCCCAGAAAAAGATCGCGCAGCCGAAGACATCGCAGTAATCGGGGAGACAGCCACGTTCCAGTTTACGAGAACGCTGACCGCGCTTGCAGGGTCAAGAAAAACGTCCGTTGCTGTTGAATCGATCATCCGGATGACTCGGTTGTTCTCACCCGAAGAGTCTCTTGCACCCGGTCCCACTGCGGCCATGGAGCGAGCGTACTCTCGAATACTCCTACCGAGCTTGCTTGCTATCTCTTCTCAGGAAAGGTGGCCTGATTGGTCCCTAATTGCGCGCATCACGACCCGTTGCATCGGCAGAGCAACGGGTCCCCCGGCCACTTCCGAGGGCGCGGCCTCTGCGAGCACAGAAACCATACCAGCCGCCTCGCCCCCTCTTTGCGCGTTGTGCGAGCATTACGATGCTCCTTCCAAGCTCGCTCGTTGTCTCTTTTCCTGGACGGGCACTCGTACTGGTCCCACTGCGGCCATGGAGCGAGCGTGCTTCCCAGCGCGCGGGCTCTGGGAGCACTGGATCAGTACGAGTGACCGTCTCTCATTTTATCCCCACCACCATCGCATCCGGCCCCACCAGCTTCTCGACCTTCGTCCGCTTGAACCCCGCTTCCTTCATCCACCGTGTGCAGTCCGTGCCGGTGAAGTCGAAGCCGCCGGGCGTCTCGATGAGCATGTTCAGGCTCATGAGCAACCCGAACGCGTGCCGCTTGCGCCCGTCGTCGATGATGGCCTCATGCACGATCAGCGCGCCACCGGCAGGCAGCGCCTCATAGGCCTTGCGCAGGAGCATCATCTTTTCATCAAGATTCCAGTCGTGCAGGATATGGCCCATGATCAAGACATCCGTCTTTGGAAGCGGTTCTTTGAAAAAGTCCCCTGAGTGGAAACGCAGCCGTTTGTCCACTCCCTTCGCCTTGGCATAGTGTTCGAACACCGGCTGCACCACCGGCAAATCCATCCCGCCGCCCATGAGGTGCCGATGCGCGAGCGCGATTTCAACCGCCACCCCGCCTTGTGCGCAGCCGATATCCATGAAAGAGTGATAGCGCTTCCAAGAAAACTTTTTTGCGATGGCCCGTGCCGTCCCCTGGCTAAGACTGGTCATAGCCCTGAGAAACCCTTCCAAACGCTTCGGGTCCGCATAGAGCGTCCCGAAGAAATCCTCGCCAGTCTTTGCCTCGTTCTGCGGCTTGCCGGTGCGCAGGGCTTCGGTGAGTGAGCCCCAGAACCGGTAGAGCCTCGCATTGGACATCTCCAGCATGCCGCCGGCGTAGGAAGGCTTGGCTCGATCCAAGAACAACGCCGTTTCCGGGGTATTGCCGTAGCGGCTGCCGGTCCGCTTGAGCATACCCAGCGCCACGAGCGCGTCGAAGAAATCTCTGGCGCTCCGTGGATGGAGATTCAGGCGCTTGGTCAAGGCCTCCGCATCCAGCGGGCTTCTCGCCAGTTCCGTGAACAGGCCCAGCTCAACGGCGCTGAGCAGGGTCTTCGATCCCCAGAAAGCAAACCCGAGCTGCATGATCCGATCGGGACGTACGGCGGGTTGAGGCATGGCCGTGCTCCTTTATGGGAAAACCGCGCACAACCTCCGATGCTCCCTCCAAGCTTGCCGATTCTCTTCACAGTGGAAGGGCACTCGCGCTGGTCCTCTTGCGGCCGTCGAGCGGATATTACGATGTTCCTTCAAAGCTTGCTCGTTGATCTATCCATCCTGAGGGGCCAGCCTGATTGGTGTCCCACTGCGCGCATTCAACGAGGCCCTTCCGAGGGCGCGCGTTGTGCGAGCACAGGACGCCGATCGGGCCGGCCCCCCTACCACCCCAACTGCCACCCATGTCCGTTCTTCTCCAGCAGTGCGTCCGCTTCTCGCGGCCCCCAAGTCCCGGCCGTGTAGAAGTGCACGGGTCGCTCGACGGCCAGCAGCGGATCGTACAATTGCCAGGCGGTTTCAGTGAAGTCCGCGCTGACGAACAGTGTCTGGTCGCCGATCATTACGTCTCGAAGCAACGTCTCGTAGGCTTCCGGCAATTGGCCGAAGGCGTCCTCGTAATCAAACTGCAAGGCGCGGTCCGTAAAGCGAAACGGCCGGCCCGGCGTCTTGACGGAGAAACAGAGGGAGAACCCTTCACTGGGCTGCAACGTGATGAGCAACTTGTTGGGCGGCATGCTGCCCGGCTCCAGAGAACGGAAAACTTGGGTGGGCGCCTCGCGAAAGGTCACCGTGATCTGGGTCAGTTTGCGGGGCAGCCGCTTGCCGGTCCTGAGATAAAACGGCACCCCTTTCCATCGCCAGTTGTGGATCTCCGCCTTCAGGGCCACGTAGGTCTCCGTCGTCGAATCCCTCGGCACGCCCTTTTCCTCGCGATAGCCTGGAATCGTCGTGTCCGCGATCCGCCAGGCGGTGTATTGGCCGAAGACCACGTCCTGCAGCGCAATCGGCGCGATCGAATGCAGGGCCTTCAGCTTCTCGCCTTGGATCGCGCCGGCGTCGAAGGACACCGGCACTTCCATCGCCACGACCGTCATGAGCTGCGTCAGGTGGTTCTGTACCATGTCGCGCAGCGCGCCCGCCTGCTGATAATACGCGCCGCGATGCTCCACGCCGAGATCCTCCGCAACCGTGATTTGAACACTCTCAACAATGTCGCGCCTCCAAAGGGATTCGAAGATCGGGTTGGCAAAGCGAAACGCCAGCAGGTTCTGCACCGTCTCTTTGCCCAGATAGTGATCGATCCGATAGATCTGGGATTCGTCGAGATAGCGATGCAGCCGCGTATTGAGGGTTCGCGCCGAATGGAAATCATGGCCAAAGGGCTTTTCGAACACGACACGGACCCACCCGAGGCTCTTGAGGAGCCCCACCTGGTCCAGCCGCTCGATGGCAGCGGGGACGGTGTCAGGCGGGAGCGCCAGGTAGAACACACGGTTCTCCGGCATGCTGCGGGACCGTTCCAGCCGGCGGATGAATCCGGCCAGCGTCGCAAAATCCTCCGGCTCCCCCTGGCGGAGAGATTGGTAGTGGAGACCGACGTCGCACCAGGCGCGCACCTCTTGTTCATTGCGTAGACCGGAATTGTGCAATCCCTCATAGGCCCAGAGGCGAAAGGCCTCTTCGCTCATCTCGGGCAGTGCGGCGCCGACGATCAGCATCTTCCGCCTGTCCAAGACACCGTGATCGCCCAAGCGATAGAGCGCGGGCAGCAGTTTGCGCCGTGTCAGGTCGCCGGTTGCGCCGAGGATGACGAAGGTATGCGGATCAACGGCTTGTTCTCCTAACGGCGCAGCCATGCGTTCCACCATCACCTCGATTCCTTCCCTTTCCGATCTGATCGGCTCCGCCCGCGCTATTCCGAGAAAGCGGGAGAGCTCTCCCGTGCTTCTTTACCGAACGCTGCATCATCCATGCACCCGCCTCCGAGGTTGCGGGCGGGCAGGCGCGCGGAAGGGTGTCGGTCCTCAGGCACCTCGTGGGGATACCCATTGCGACGGGGTGCCCCATGCCCTCCCTTATGTAAAGGGTCGAGGCAATGGGGCCAACGCATGGCGTTTACGGATACCCGTTGCTCTGTCGATGCCACGAGTGGAATGTCGAGCACCGTCATGAATACTATGGCCTAGGTACTGCCTCGCCAATCGACGAGCGCGTTGTATCACTCCCTCTTGTATCTACTTTCGCACAGCCGGAGGGACGGTCTCAATGATGGCACTCACACGGCGCGGGTGAATCGCTCCGTCCCGTTGGATCACGATGAACACAATCGCTCGGACACCGATGGCCATTCGGCGCAAGCGCAGCAGCAGATTCTACCCTGAATATCCCGCAAACCGGAGCAAATTGGTCAATGAGGGGGCGCAAGGATCGTTGATGATGGAGGAGAGTGCTGAAGGGCGCCGAGGCGGATGCCTCGGCGCCCGTGCGGTTCAATTCAACGGAGGCACGACGCCGGCAAACTTCAACAAATCGGTCATACGGAATTGTCCCGGCGTCGCCGAAGGCAACTCCGGTCTCCACCCTCGATTGGCACTCAGGTACGACGACGAATCAGCCCTCAAGAGACCGATAAATACCTCTCCCACAATGCCGCCTCCAACCGGTCCTAACCTGAGCCCGTTCTCCATCACTGCCGCCTCCTTCAGGATGTAGTACCAGAGGGGTGTGCTTCGGTCCATGCCGTAGGGCGTCAGCTCGGAGAGTTGCGCGGGCGTGAGGGCAGGCACCTTCATGGTCTGAGCGATAGCCTGGCCCGACGGAAGACCGAAGTTGACGTGACGCATCAAATTCCGGGACGCGAGCGATTGCACCCCGTCGACCGGCAAGCCGGGGGCTGGACCTCGCGAACCCGGAAGGAGCATAAGCACACTGGACAATTTGGTATCGATCTTCTTGTTGTTGCGCACATTGCTGTCGCCGAAGTCGAAAAAGGTTTGCCAGTCCACAAACCGACGGGCCGCGCGCTTTCCACCTCGTAGGTCGTTCGGGTCCGTCTCGTTCGGATCGATGGTATCGTCGAAGACAAAGACAAAGACCTGAGATGCGTTGTCCACGCCGAAGTTGAGACGATAGCTCGGCCGCACCTGCGAATGACCGAACCGAAAGGCGGCCACCGAGAATTCGATTGGGATCAACGGCGCGTTGCGTCGATTACGCAGGTTCTGGGCACGTGCTGGATCGTCCACATTATAGAACGCCGGTCCCTTGCTCAGAATCGTGTCGACGCGCTCCTGCCCGATCGTCAACGGCAGATACTCGTGGACGATGATCCACTGGTAGTGCCAGCGGACCAGCCGTTGGGCCTGCTGAAAGACACGATCCGCCGGTTGCCGGGCAAAAGCCTGATCGGCGCGCAGATGGTCGATCACCGCGTTGTGAAACTTCAACATCGCCAGATGGAGCTGGGCGATGATCACATTCTCATCGTTCCGGCTATCGCCGATGAGCGCGTTCAGATTCTCATCACGCGGCAAATCATGCCGCAGCGCTCCTTTCCGTGAGACCGCTTCCGATCCGGGAAGCGGGTCCACACGAAATTTGATGTCGCCGGAACTCCGATCGTACATCTCCGGCGACTGATCAGGCCCGGCTCCGTACACGGTGTCCAGATCGAACGCCGCTGTCCGAAAGTTGGTTGTTTTTCCCGGATCGGCCGGTTGCAACAGCGGGGACTTCAAATCCAGCGTCAGATCGTGATCCAGAAATTGGCCGAAGAAGGTGACTCCGGCCGTCATGTTGGGATTGTCCGGATTGTTCGGGCTAAACACGGTCGGGTTCGCAATCGATTGAACGGGATCGGTCAGATTGTCCGCCGCGTCGAGCAATCCACCCTTCTCCCCGAGCTTTTTTACCTTATCGCGCACCTCATCGCTGGCAGGCGCGAAGGCGGATAGGCCGGGAAACATGCGGGTGAAGGTTTCGTCAGGCTGTGAAGGCTGTCTCGGACGGTCGACGCGCAGGCTGTCTCGCCCCTGCGCAAACGCAAGGGACGAACTCAAAGATCCGATGCTAAGCGAACAGCAGAATCCGATCAGGGCAACTGAGCGCAGCTTTCCATGAGGATACGACATACTCCTCTCCCTCCTGGTTAGACTGTTAAGGTTGTGACCGGAACGCTGTGGCGCAAACAGGCCACAACATTGATATGAACACGTAGTCCGCGGAACTTCGTTCGAGCCGGTTTGAGCTCAGCGTGTCGGTGAGAAAACCAGCCCTGGCATCACAATACGCAATAGGTGTGCCACTAGGGCTGTTCTGTAGAACCCGCGCTTCTTCTCGCGCATCAATTTGGAATTCCAGACGATTCGCAATTTTAGGAGCAGGTGTTCCTGCATCGCCGACTGCGGTTGATTATCACTGCACCTGTAGGCTTGTATCTCGATGAGGTCACATCACGCGCGACGTGAAGAATTGGACGTGAAGAGCTGAGAGCGATCTGTCAATGGCCGAGTTTCCACCTCAAAGACGAGTGAGCGCGGGAATACCGTGCCTCTGATTTCACGAGAGGGTGAGATTGTTCCCGGCCGTTCCGTCTGTCATCTTGCGCGCCTTCTTTTCGTCTATCCGCATTTCACGTACCCTGCTGTCCACGATGAGTCGTCAACCGCGGATTCTGACACCCAGTACCTTGTAGCCGGCACTGGGTGGATGGTCGGACGAGGCACACCGCAACGGCGCAATCCTTTCGATCCCAACGGTGCTTGAGGCCATCAAGGATGACGGCATCGCCTTCATCACTCGCAGCATCGCGGCACTGGCGAAGAGAGCCGATGCAGCGACGATACCTCGCGATCGGTCCATTCACGAAACACTCCGCCTCCTGCAAATCCGTTCCTCCCTTACGATCCTGATCCGTTTGTCGCCGACCTTTCGCCCACCCATATCGCCTTGCTCAACAAGATCAACGTGGTGGACCGACACCTGTTGATCGTGACCTGATCACTCGAAGTGCAGGAGCGACTCCTGACGGAGCAGGATTGCCTGGCGCTCTTGGCCTGTCCGGCCGAGATTGACGGCTTGGCATTCTACAATGCAGGCCCGGTCGCTGAAGCTAGGGAAGGTCTGATCAATTCAAAATTCTAGGCCGCGATCAGCCAGATTCCCCGTCTCTTGTACACCTAGCAATCGAAATTGGGAATTATTCAGACCTTCCCTAGTCAGAGACACAAGCACCTGCAGCTCGTACCGCTCCCGCTGAGCCGGATCGGACCGACCCTGCAGACCGAACCGCTGTTGCATCAGGCGCGAGTAACAGGTCCGACCGGCATCATGCCGGCCTTGCCGTTTCTCCACGCCTATGCGCCGATGGACCCTCGTTGGTTCGATAGCCCCATGGAGTCAGCGCCTTTGTTGCTCGTACAGTATCAGGCACTCCTACGGCACGTGCAGGTGCCCACTCACCGGACGCCGGGAGGTCTGCGGGCCGGTCCCTACAATCTGCTCGTCACTCGGCAATGGATATCGGCAATGGATAATGGTGATTCCTCGATCGGCGGAATGTTTCGAAGGGCTTTCGATCAATGCGTTGGGCTTTGCGGGCGGGCTATCGGCGAAGAATGCGGCGCAAGTGGGCCTACTGCGGAGCCGTGGGCCCATGACCGCGTGGCGGCCAGTCGGCTATTCAAGACAGACTTCGGTCGGATAATAGACGTGTCATCGTTCAGGACCTCGCAAGGCGAACACGGTTCAATAACACGCCAGCCGCGAGCTCGGAGCCTGCCTGATATTGCCGTTCGTGACGAGGCGAAGGAGGTGTGGTCAGATGCGAGGCCACAGGCCCGGAAAAGTCGGAGGCGTATTCGCTGGAATCCGTTGAGGATTGTTCCTGGCCGAGAACGACGCAGGTGACCACAAATCGTTCGCCGCAGTGGAAAGGTCACTGTCGGACAGGCTTCTAGCCCACATTATTCATGACGGTTCGTCACGAAACCGCGAAGTCGCCACGCGAGACGGGCGCGTGGAGATGCGAGGGAGGGAGGCATACTTGAAACTGTATGTTGACCGACCGAGCAGCGAGCCCGCCCGCCTGGCCGTGTGAAAACCACGGCCAGACTTGTCGTAACGGCGAATGCCCGGTTGCAGTAGAAGCGTTCATGAATAATGTGGGCTAGTGTCCTGAGTCGGAAGTTCACCTATGCAGGGGCTTCGTCCGATGAGCCGCTGGTTCACACGAGATGTGGTATGTACCTCCTCGCCGCTTCGCTCCCTGCGGTCGCGACTGCGGAGAGGCGCGTCTTGGCGCCGGGATGGGCGGGTGAGATGGCGGCCTTTCGACCATCCTGCACGGGATTCTGATATCATCCGTGATCGGTCGCTGTGTCGCCTTTCACGGGTACTCGAACGATTTCTCAACAGCCTTCTCGATCAGTGCGGCTGAGTAGATACAAGGCACATTGTGACCCAGACAGCCGGCAGAGTCATTGTCACAGTCAAAACCCAACCCGCTCCTGTTGGATAATGGAAGAGAGTGCTGAAGGGCGCCGAGGCGGATGCCTCGGCGCCCGTGCGGGTCAATTCAACGGAGGCACGACGCCGGCAAATTTCAGCAGATCGGTCATGCGGAATTGCCCCGGCGTCGCCGAAGGCAACTCCGGTCTCCACCCTCGATTGGCACTCAGGTACGACGAGGAATCAGCCCTCAGGAGACCGACAAATACCTCGCCGACAATGCCGCCTCCAACCGGTCCCAACCTGAGTCCGTTCTCCATCACCGCCGCCTCCTTCAGGATGTAGTACCAGAGGGGTGTGCTTCGGTCCATGCCAAAGGAGGACAGTTCGGACAATTGCGCCGGCGTAAGGGCTGGCACCCCCATGGCCCGTGCGATGGCCTGGCCCGAAGGAATGCCAAAGTTCACATGACGCATCAAGTTCCGTGATGCGAGCGATTGCACCCCGTCGGAGGGCATCCCCGGGGCCGGGCCGCGAGATCCCAGCAGATGCATGAGCACGCTGGAGAGTTTGGTGTCGATCTTCTTATTGTTGCGCACGCTGCCGTCGCCGAAGTCGAAGAAGGTTTGCCAATCCACAAACCGGCGGGGTGCGCGCTTTCCGCCTCTCAAATCGTTAGGATCCGTCTCGTTCGGATCGATCGTGTCATCGAAGGCAAAGACGAAGACCTGAGATGCGTTGTCTACGCCGAAGTTGAGGCGATAGCTCGGCCGAACCTGCGAATGGCCGAATCGATAGGCGGCGACCGAGAATTCAATGGGGATCAACGGCTCGTTCCGGCCGTTGCGAAATTCCCGGGAACGCGAGCTATCGTCCACGTTGTAAAAGCGCGGTCCTCTCCTCATGATCGAATCGACGCGATCCTGCCCGATGGTCATCGGCAAAAACTCGTGCACGACAATCCACTGGTAATGCCATCGCACCAGCCGCTGTGCCTGTTGGAACACGCGATCCGGCGCTTCCCCCGCATACCTCGGGGTAGCGCGCAGGTGGTCGACGACCGCGTTGTGAAACCGCAGCATCGCCAGGTGGAACTGAGCGATCACCACATTTTCGTCGTTCCGGCTATCGCCGATAATGGCATTGAGATTCCCATCCCGAGGCAGGTCGTACCTCAACGCGCCTTTGCGTGAAACCGCTTGCGATCCGAGCAGCGCGTCCACGCGGAATTTGATGTCCCCCGAACTCCGATCGTAGAGTTCGGGCGAGTTATCGGGCCCTTCCCCATACACACTGTCCAGATCGAAGGCGGCCGTCCGGAAATTCGTCGTTCTTCTGGGGTCGGCCCGCTCCAATAAAGGAGACTTCAAATCCAGCGTCAGGTCATGGTCCAGGAACTGCCCGAAGAAAGTCACCCCGGCCGTCATGTTCGGGTTATCCGGATTATTCGGACTGAACACGGTGGGGTTCGTAATCGATTGAACAGGGTCGGTCAGATTGTCCGCCGCGTCGATCAATCCGCCCTTCTCCCCGAGCTTCTTCACCTTGTCCCGCATCTCATCGCTGGCCGATGCGAAGGCGGATAAGCCGGGAAACATGCGGGTGAAGGTATCGTCCGGTTGCGTCGGCCTTGGCCGACTAAAAAAGAACAGGCTCTCGCCTCCTCTGCTATCTCCGCTGTCGCGACCTCTCTCTTGGCCCAATGCGAGCGACGCCTCCATCAAGTCGCCGACACAGAGTAATCCTGCCATGCCCATCAACGCCCAAGGCAACTGACGCTTATTCATGATCCCCCCTATCGTTGATGTTGGTACCTGAGGCGCGCCAAGACAGTCTACGGCTGGTGCGGGCCGCTATGATGCGTATCACCGCGTAGTCTCGCGCACCCTGTGGCGAAGGGGTTTGGTGCCCGGGCGTCACAGCCCGCTCCGTCCGCCCAGGCCGCAAGAGGCGCACCTCAGATACTTATTTGTAGAGCCCGCGCATCTTCTCGTGCATCGATTTGGAATTCCAGCCAATTCGCAATTTCCGGATCAGATCTTGCTGCGTCGTGTGCTGCGGCCGATTCCCCTCTCACCTGTAGGCCTGTATGCCGGTACGGTCTCTTTCTGGAACGACAGTGGAAGACAGAGTGTAAACGAGTGGATCCGCTTCCAGTCTGGTTCTTCTTTCCGTTTCCATTCGCGTACTCTGCTTCTACGATGAGCCACCAGGCATCGTTCCTGGCGCCCGGTGCCTTGTGGCCCGCGTGGCGCGAACGGACGGAGCAGGCTCGCCGCTGCCGCGCAATCCTTTCGATCCCAACGGCGATCGAGACCATCGAGGATCGCGGCATCACCTCCATCGACCTTCGCATTCCGGCAAGATCCTGCCCGCCAGACCGAACACCGAGGACATGAGGCCTGTAGCCGCAGCAGAATCAGATCACCGTGGCGCGGAGAATATGTACTCTACGTTTAGGTATGTACATGTTCATTCGACGGTTGAAACATGTTCATTTTCCATATCCCCGCTGATTCATGACGATTCGTCGCGTTGCACCCGCTGCATTAAAGAAGCAACGGGTACCCGGCCGTCGCCCGGGTTGGACCCATTGCACGGAGACGTGCAATGGGTCCAACCCGGGGCGTCTCCGCACTTTCGTCAGGATTTTTCGTGAATAATGCGGGTTAGAAGAGGAACATCCGGAGCCCGAACGAGAGAAACACCGTATCGAGGTTCCCGGTCATGGTCGGGCCGTTGTTAATCTGAGCCGTAAAACCCCGCGCGATCAGGTACTTTGCCTCGAGGGTTGCACAGATGTTGCTGGTCACAAAGTAATCCACCCCCACCCCGACGGTTCCCACCGGGGCGAAGTTTTCGGCCTGGATCTTTAAGGCGCTCCCGCTCGGGCTGGTATCGTTAAATTGAGCAAACCCCACTCCGGCCCCGCCGACCACGTAGGGTTCCACACGTCCATTCAGCACCGGATAGCGAAGCCGGGCTTGCAGCGTGAACGCATGGATCGCATACTCGCCGAGCTGCCCCTGATTCCCGGGCGGGAGCGCCAGCCGCATTTCGTACCCTTCTCCGGACAACTCCAGCCCGAAAAAGCGGGTGAAGTTATACCCGGCGGAGGCGCCGAAATAGGGGTTGAGGGTGTCGAAGTAGGCAGATGTTCCGGCCATATATTGAATGCCGCCGAACGGCTGTTTCTGGGTGGGATAAGATTCATTCCATACGGAGCATAACCCTGGATTTCCACTGACGTCTGGCCGGAATAGAAGTATTTTCCTTCAAACCCCACTGCGATATTGTCGGCGATAAAGTATTCGACACCGACCCCAACGGACCCGGCCCATACAGCGGAAATGTTGCCGTTGATCGTCAGGGACAGTCCATCCTCTTTGGGATCGTTGAACTGTGTCAGGGCTGCTCCGAATCCCGCCAGCGCGTACGGCACCAGCCGGTCGTTCAGGAGCGGATATCGAAGCCGAACCTGTGGAATGAGGGGCATGATCCCGAGTTCACCGATATCCCCGAGCTGAGGGAGCGCGACGAAGAGCTCATACGAATCCACCGCCATCTCGACGCCCAAGTAGCGGTTCAGGTTCTTCCCCAACGTGAAGCCGACGGCATCATGCGCATCCGAAAATGGGGCGCTTTCAGCAACACGCAGGGCGAAATACCAGCGTGATGTGTCACTGTCTTCAGCCTCAGCCTTCACGGGAGACAACAGCACCCACACGACCGTCCCGCAGAGCAGCGCTGCTACCTTCAAAGTCCTCCACAAAACGGGTCTCTGAGATGGGGTCAGGGTCTCTGAGATGGGGTCACTCTGAGATGTCTGAGATGGGGTCAGGTTGAGGTGGCCCCGGAATAACAGACACGTGAATTACGCACCACTCTCCTGCCGTTCGAACTCCTCTGGACTGCGATAGCCCAGTGCTTGATGTAACCGTTCTTGGTTGTAGAACACCTC